>JAYZWD010000014.1:0-130216 GCA_036154895.1 Pseudomonadota bacterium | reverse complement strand
CGGCGTCCTCAACATCACCGTCGCCCCGAACTGAGCCGACTGCCGCCCGCTTCCCCGCCCGACCGCCCACGCACGTATCCTGGATGGGTGGCCGGGTGGGGGAGCGGGCCGGCAAGGCCAACCGATCCGACCATACCCTCCCCGCACGCACTTCCAGGCCGCCCTGCCCCGCAGGGCGGCCTTTCCTTTTGGTGTTCCCGGGGCCGCGCCGACGCAACGGACTTGCCCGGACGGCCCCGCTCATGCTGTATCAGCGCTCCGGGATTGACGACGCGCCGGGCCAGCAGGCCGCGCGGGGGAGGACGAGCATGCAGAAATTCGACCGGCTGAAGGCCATCGCGGCGCCGCTGAAGATCAACAACATCGACACCGACATGCTGATCCCGAAGCAGTTCCTGAAGACCATCAAGCGGACGGGGCTCGGCAAGAACCTGTTCGATGAGATGCGCTACAGGGAGGACGGCACCGAGATCGCCGGCTTCGTGCTGAACCGCGATCCCTGGCGCAAGGCGGAGATCCTGGTCGCCGGCGACAATTTCGGCTGCGGCTCCAGCCGCGAGCATGCGCCCTGGGCGCTGCTGGACTTCGGCATCCGCTGCGTGATCGCCGAGAGCTTCGCCGACATCTTCTACAACAACTGCTCCAAGAACGGCATCCTGGCGGTGCCGCTGCCCAAGGATGCGATCGAGTACCTGCTGTCCGACGCGGCCGAGGGCCTGGAGATCGAGGTCGACCTCGCCAGCCAGGAGGTCCGCGCCTCCAACGGCAAGGTCTTCCGCTTCGAGATCGACCCCTTCCGCAAGCACTGCCTGCTGAACGGCCTGGACGACATCGGCCTGACCATGCAGTCGGTGGCCTCCATCGACAGCTTCGAGGCGAAGCAGAAGGTCTCGGCCCCCTGGCTGCACCGCTGACCGCGCGCGCCCGAACCGCGCCCGCACCCCTTCCGGACTGACGGCCGGACCAACCGGCCGCGACACGAATCGACGAACAGGAACGAAGAATCATGGCATCGAACCGCACGCTCCTGATGCTGCCCGGCGACGGCATCGGCCCCGAGGTGATGGGCGTCGTCCGCCGCGTCATCGAATGGATGGACAAGCGCCGCGCCGTCTCCTTCGACGTGAGCGAGGACCTGGTCGGCGGCTCGGCCTTCGACAGGCACGGCGTGCCGGTCACCGACGCCACGGTCGAGAAGGCGATGAACTCCGATGCGGTGCTGCTGGGCGCCGTCGGCGGACCGAAGTGGGACAACCTGCCCTTCGCCCAGAAGCCGGAGCGCGGCCTGCTGCGCCTGCGCAAGGATCTCGGCCTCTATGCCAACCTGCGGCCGGCGCTCTGCTTCGAGCCGCTGGTGGAGGCCTCGACCCTGAAGCCCGAGATCGTCTCCGGCCTGGACATCATGATCGTCCGCGAGCTGACCGGCGGCGTCTATTTCGGTGAGCCGCGCGGCATCGAGGACCTGCCGAATGGCGAGCGCCGGGGCGTCAACACGCAGGTCTACACCACCTCCGAGATCCGCCGCGTGGCGGCCGTGGCCTTCGACCTGGCCCGCAAGCGCAACAACAAGGTCTGCTCCGTCGAGAAGGCCAACGTCATGGAATCCGGCGTGCTGTGGCGCGAGGAAGTCACGAAGCTGCACGGCGAATCCTTCGCCGACGTCGAGCTCAGCCACATGTACGCCGACAACTGCTCGATGCAGCTCGTCCGCTGGCCCAAGCAGTTCGACGTCATCGTCACCGACAACCTGTTCGGCGACATGCTGTCGGATACGGCGGCGATGCTGACCGGCTCGCTGGGCATGCTGCCCTCGGCCTCGCTGGGCGATGTCGACGAGACCGGCCGGCGCAAGTCGCTCTACGAGCCGGTGCACGGCTCCGCCCCGGACATCGCCGGCCAGAACAAGGCCAACCCGATGGCCACCCTGCTGTCCTATGCCATGGCACTGCGCTATTCCTTCGATCTGGCCGAGGATGCGGACCTGATCGAGCAGGCGGTGAACAACGTGCTGGCGCGCGGCCTGCGTACCCCCGACATCATGTCGAAGGGCATGGCGGTGGTCTCGACCGCCACCATGTCGGACGCGCTGGTCAAGGAACTGGACAAGCTGGCCGCCTAGCGTCTATAGGAAACGTACGCCGAAGCAACTCCGGTACAGTTGACGTTGCGTCAGGTGCGTGGGCGCGTTACCCTTCGTTCAGCCCAAGTCTCGGGAGGAAGGGCCGGAACCCAGCGCCGCGACTATGCGCGGACAGCGCCGCAACAGAGCGCAGACCGGTCAATCGGATCAAAGAGCCGGCCCTCACGGGACGGCTCTTTTCCGTTTGGGCATCATGGTTTACCAACGACCGGTACCGACGAGCGACCGCCGCGAAGGGAACCCCGGCCGATGACCCCTGTTTCGATCCGATGATCCTGGTCCATGACGCTTGAGGATCGCCTGAAGGCCACCATCGCCGCCGAAGGGCCGCTGCCGCTGGACGCCTACATGCGCGCGGCGCTGTTCGACCCCGAGCAGGGCTACTACACCACCGCGGAGCCGTTCGGCGCGCAGGGCGATTTCATCACCTCGCCCGAGATCAGCCAGATGTTCGGCGAGCTGCTGGGCCTGTGGCTGGCCGACATGTGGCACCGGCTGGGCCGGCCCGATGACCTGGTGCTGGCCGAGGCCGGGCCGGGGCGCGGCACCCTGATGGCCGACGCGTTGCGCGCCATCTCCCGGGCCGCGCCGGAGATGCTGGCGGACCGGCCGGTCTGGCTGCTGGAGGCCAGCCCCAGGCTGCAGGCGATCCAGCGCCAGCGCCTGGCCGGCCACGACATCCGCTTCGCCACGATCTTCGACGAGCTGCCCGACGGCACCCTGCTGCTGCTCGCCAACGAGTTCCTCGACGCCCTGCCGGTGCGCCAGGTGGTCCGGCGCGGGTCCGGCTTCGCCGAGATCGGCGTCGGCGTGGCCGACGGTGCACTGGTGCCGGTCGAGGGGCCGGTCACGGGGCCGCTGCCCGACGACATGCCCGGGATCGGTGATGGCGAGATTTTCGAGTTCTCGGAGGAGGCGCGGGCCTTCGCGCGCATCCTGGGCGGGCAGATCGCGGCGGACGGCGGCGCGGCGCTGCTGGTCGACTATGGCCATGGCGAGAGCGCGGCCGGCGACACCCTGCAGGCGGTGAAGGCGCATCGCTTCCATCCCGTGCTGGCCGCACCCGGCACCGCCGACCTGACAACCCATGTCGACTTCGCGGCCATCGCCCGTGCCGCGATGGCGCTCGGCGCCCGCGCCTTCGGCCCGCTGGGCCAGCGCGTGCTGCTCGGCCGGCTCGGTATCGAGGCGCGGCTGGCCCAGCTCGTCGCCGGGGCCGATGCGGCAACCCGCGAGGGACTGGTCGAAGGCTACCGGCGCTTGACCGACCCGGACCGGATGGGTCACCTGTTCAAGGCGCTGTGCATCACGGATTCCCGGCTGGAGGCCCCGACCGCCTATGAGCCCGACGAAGCTTTCCGCGGCTGAACTGGACGCGATCGATGGCGTGGTGCATGGCTTCTTCACCCGCCGGGGCGGTGTGTCGGGCGGCATCTACGCCAGCCTGAACGGCGGGCAGGGATCGGCCGATACCGCCGGGGCGGTGGCCGAGAACCGCGCCCGCATCGCCGCCGCGCTGGGCGTGCCGCACCTGGTCACGGTGCACCAGCACCACAGTCCGGATGTCGTCCACGTCACCGCGCCGTTCGACGGGGCGCGGCCGAAGGCGGATGCCATGGTCACCGACCGGCCCGGCCTGGCGCTGGGCATCCTCACCGCCGACTGCGGCCCGCTGCTGTTCGCCGACCCCGCGGCCGGCGTCATCGGCGGCGCCCATGCCGGCTGGGGCGGGGCGCTGAATGGCGTGATCGAGACAACCGTGGACGCCATGGAACGCCTGGGCGCGCGCCGCGCGCGCATGAGTGTCGTGCTCGGACCGACACTCGCCCGCGCCTCCTACGAGGTCGGGCCGGAGTACCGCCAGCGCTTCCTCGACGCCGATCCGGACAATGCCCGCTTCTTCCACCAGCCCGCCGATGCGCCGCGGCCGTTCTTCGACCTGCCGGCCTATATCGGCGCACGGGTCGCGCGCGCCGGTGTCGGCCGCTTCCGCGACCTTGCCCGCGATACCTATGCCGAGCCGGAGCTGTTCTACAGCTACCGCCGCTCCGTGCACCGCAACGAGCCCGACTATGGCCGGCTGGTCTCGGCCATCGCGCTGGCCGCCTGACCCGGAAGGCAGCGATCCATGGCCCTGCATTTTTCCCGCGAGACCTTCGCCGCCCGCATTGCCCGTACCTGCGCCGCCATGCGCGAGGCGCGGCTGGACGCGCTGCTGATGTTCCGCCAGGAAAGCATGTACTGGCTCACCGGCTATGACACCTTCGGCTATGTCTTCTTCCAGTGCCTGGTGCTGACCGCCGACGGGCGGATGGTGCTGCTGACCCGGTCGCCGGACCTGCGGCAGGCGCAGCTCACCTCGATCATCGACGACATCCGCATCTGGCGCGACGACGCGGAGGCCGACCCGGCGGTCGATCTGCGCGAGATCATGGCTGAACTCGACCTCGACGGTGGCCGCATCGGCATCGAGCTGGAGGCCTATGGCCTGACCGGCCGGAGCCTGCGCCGCACCGAGCGCGCGCTCGAGGGCTTCTGCGCGCTGGTCGATGCCTCCCTGCTGGTCAGCCGCCTGCGGCTGGTCAAGGACGCCGCCGAGCTGGACTGCGTCCGCCGCGCGGCGCGGCTGGCGGACGATGCCTGGACGGCGGGGATCGCGGAGATCCGCCCCGGCGCCTTCGAGGGTGACATCCTGGCCGCCATGCAGGGTGCCGTGTTCCGCGGCGGCGGCGACTACTCGGGCAACGAGTTCATCATCGGCTCCGGCCCCAATGCCCTGCTCTGCCGCTATTTCTCCGGGCGGCGTCACCTCGACGCCGAAGACCAGATCACGCTGGAATTCGCCGGGGTCTGGCGCCGCTACCATGCCGCGCTGATGAAGACGGTGCCGGTCGGTCGCGTCACTGCGCGCCAGCGGGAGATGCACGGCGTCGCCGTCGATGCCCTGCTGGCTTGCGAGCACCGGCTGCGACCCGGTTCGACCATGGCCGACGTCTTCGAGGCCCATGCGGATACATTTGACCGCGCCGGCCTGTCGGCGCACCGCCTGAACGCCTGCGGCTACTGCCTCGGCACCACCTTCGCGCCGAACTGGATGGACTGGCCGATGTTCCACGCCGGCAACGGCGTGGAGCTGGCGCCGGGGATGGTGTTCTTCCTGCACATGATCCTGATGGACAGCGACAGCGGCACGGCGATGACGCTGGGGCGCACCTCCATCGTTACCGACGGTGGCCCGGAGCTGCTTTCTTCCATGCCGCTGGACCTGGTGAGTGCCTGACGCCATGCCCTGGATGATCATGATGCTGATGTTCCTGGTGCTGGCGCTGATGGTGAGCTGTGTCGTCCTGTAGGGCAGGCACGGCCGTCCTGCTGGCGGTGCTGGCGTCGCTGCTGGTGGCGGCGTGCGGAACCGTGCCCCAGCCCTTCCGCCCGCAGGGCCGCGCGGGCGCGCAGATCGCGGCGCCGGGCCCGTCGTCGGCGCTGGTCGTCCGGCCGATCGAGGGCCGCGACCGTGCCCCGCTGGACGCGCTGGCCGAGCGGCTGGTGACGCGGCTGCGCCAGGCCGAGATCGCCGCACTGACAACGCCGCTGCCCAACCGGTTCACCCTGGCCGGCGAGGCGCAGCAGCTGCGCGTCGAATCGGACAGGCTGGTGCTGGTGTTCCTCTGGCGCCTGATCGACCCGGCGGGAACGGTGACGCAGGAATTCCGCACGCTGGAGACCGTGCCGCGGGCGGAGTGGGAGGTGGCCGACCCGACCCTGGTCACGCGGGTGGCCGAGGGCGCCGGTCGCCGCATCGTGCACGAGGTCACCGGCGTCGGCGCCGGCGACGACGGGCCGGCGATCCCGGAGGTCGGCTTCCTGGGCGTGCGCGGGGCCAGCGGCGACGGCGACGCCGTGCTGTCTGCGGCGCTGAAGAGCGAACTGGCACGCCACAACCTGGTCCTGCTGGACCGCAACTGGCCGGTCGGCCCGACGGTGGAGGGTCATGCGTCGGTCCGTGCCGTCGATGCCAACAACGACCAGGTGGTGCTGTTGTGGATCGTGCGCGGCGCCGACGGGCGGGAGCGCGGGCGGCTGGAGCAGCGCAACCTGGTGCCGCGCGGGCGGCTGCAGCAGCACTGGGGCGATACCGCGCGGCTGGCGGTGGCCAATGTCGCGCCCGACCTCGCGGGCCTGCTGAAGCAGTTGCTGCCGCAGGGCTGAAGGCAGGACGATTGCATACGGCCCGTGATTGCCGGAGCCGCGAGCCGGACGACCTGGCACTCCTGCCCCCTCGCCCTTGATGGGGGAGGGTCGGGGTGGGGGTGTCACTGTCTTCCAGGGCACCTGTCCGTTGTTCGCGGAGTATCCGCCCCCCACCGGCCGCTCACGCGGCCACCTTCCCCACGAGGGGGAGGAATGCAGGCCACTGTTCCGGGCAACGCGTATGCAACCGCCCCCTGGGCCGAGGGCGGTCCCCGCGTCACGACGCCCCCGCCCGCCGCGCGCGGCCGGCATGGCTGTCGCACACTTTTCCCCGTGCCGGTGCTGTGCAAACCTGTGGCTTCCGACGCGACGGTTCCCTGGGGAGGTGACCATGCTCAGCCATGCCGACAACGAGATGCTGGTCCGGACCGGGCCGGGCACGCCCATGGGCCAGCTCTTCCGCAGCTTCTGGCTGCCGGTGGCCCTGCTGGCGGAGGTGGCCGAGCCCGACGCCCCGCCGAAGCGGCTGAAGATCATGGGCGAGGACCTGCTGCTGTTCCGCCAGTCCGACGGCAAGCTCGGCCTGGTGGAGCCGCGCTGTCCGCATCGCGGCGCCGACCTGTACTGGGGCCGCAACGAGGAGTGCGGCCTGCGCTGCGTCTATCACGGCTGGAAGTTCGGTGCCGACGGTCGCTGCCTCGACATCCCGAACATGCAGCCGGGCCGGGTGCGCGACACCATGATGAAGACCGTCCGCATCCGCAGCCTGCCGGTCGCGGAGATGGGCGGCGCGGTCTGGGCCTGGTTCGGTGACCCCGACGCGGCGCCGCCGCTGCCCGTCGTCGAGTGGGCGCTGGTGCCCGACGAATCCCGCTACGTCTCCAAGAAGCTGCAGGAGTGCAACTGGGCCCAGGCCTATGAGGGGGCCATCGACACCGCGCACTTCACCTTCGTGCACCGGGTGCTGTCGGCCGCCGACGGCTCGAAGCTGATCTATGCCGACGACCGCACCCGCTGGATCGACGAGGACGGCGCGCCCTATTACGAGGTGCTGGAGCATCCGGCGGGCCTGACGCTCGGCGGTGCCCGGCGCGGCAATCCCGGCGAGACCTACTGGCGGATCAGCCAGACCCTGCTGCCGAGCCACGCCACCGCGCCCGGCACCATGCCCGGCGAGCCCTATGCCGTGCAGACCTGGGTGCCGGTCGACGACGAGAACTGCTGGATCTTCACCGTGACCTACTGTGTCGACCGCCCGCTCAGCCAGGCCGAGCATGAGCGCTATGCCGGCGGGCGCAGCGTGCATGCCATGGTCGACGACGACTACGTGCCGCTGCGCAACCGCGCCAACAACTACCTGGTCGACCGCGCGGCGCAGAAGGACCGCTCCTTCACCGGTGTCACGGGACTGTCCGAACAGGATGCCATGGTGCAGGACAGCCAGGGCCGGATCGTCGACCGCACGCGGGAGATCCTGACGCCGTCAGACGAGGGCGTGGTGCGCTGGCGCAAGATGATCCTGGCGCTGGCCCGCGAGGTGGCGGCCGGCAAGCCGCCGGCGGTGGCCCAGAACCCGGAGGCGTTCTGCGTGCACGGCGGTGGCGCCATCGCGCCGGAGGGCCAGAAGCTGGAGCAGGTGATGCGCGAACGGTTCGGTCATCCGACCGGCCTCGCCACCGACATGCTGCCCGGTTTCAAGGCAGCGGAGTAGTCTGCACAGCTTTGATGCATTTTCCGCGACGGTCGCCGCTCACGGACCGTTGCAAGCGTCTCCCTGCGCCTGTACGAATCGTTCGGGTCCAGCCGGGTCACGGAGGTGATTTAGATGCGGCGACTTCACGCGATTCTGGCGGCGGCGGCGGCCGTCGTGATGCCCGTCGGCGCCATGGCCGACGGTCAGCTCAATTTCTACAACTGGTCCGACTACATCGCCGAGGACACGATCCCGAACTTCGAGGCGAAGACCGGGACCAAGGTCAACTACGACGTCTACGATTCCAACGACGTCCTGGAAGCCAAGCTGCTGGCCGGCAATTCCGGCTATGACCTTGTCGTGCCGACCGCCATGCCCGCCCTGGGCCGCCTGATCAAGGCCGGCGCGGTGCAGAAGCTGGACAAGTCCAAGATCCCGAACCTGGCCAATCTCGATCCGGAACTGATGGACCGCGTGCGGTCGGCCGACCCGAACCTGGAATACGCGGCGATCTGGCAGTGGGGCACCAACGGTATCGGCATCAACGTCGACAAGGTGACCGAGCGGCTGGGCGAGATGCCGACGGACACCTTCGACCTGCTGTTCAAGCCGGAAGTGGTGGCCAAGCTGGCCGATTGCGGCGTCACCATCCTGGATTCGGCCGACGAGGTCATGCCGCTGGTGATGAACTACCTGGGCTACGAGCCCTTCGCCGAGGATCCGAAGGCGCTGAAGGCCGCCGAGGACCTGATGATGAAGATCCGGCCGCATGTCCGGTACTTCCATTCCTCGCGCTACATCAATGACCTGGCCAATGGCGAGGTCTGCGTCTCGAACGGCTTCTCCGGCGACATCTTCATCGCCGCCAGCCGTGCCGAGGAAGCCGGCAACAACATCACCATCGAGTACAAGATCCCGCGCGAAGGCTCGCTGATCTGGTTCGACGTGATGACCATCCCGGCCGGCGCGCCGAATCTCGACAACGCGCATGCCTTCATCAACTACGCCCTCGAGCCCGAGGTCATGGCCGGCATCACCAACTATGTCTGGTATGCCAATGCCGTCCCCGCCTCGATGGCGATGGTCGATGAGGAAGTGCGCAACAACCCGTCGATCTTCCCGACCGAAGAGGTCAAGAAGAAGCTGTTCTCGGCGAAGCTGTTCTCGCCGAAGTTCACCCGCGAGCTGACCCGCGCCTGGACCAAGGTCCGCACGGGCGAATGACCGCGAACCCGTCGCGGCCGGCCCCGAAACCCGGGGCCGGCACCGACGTCCTGGTGAGGGTCCAGGGCGTCTCGAAGTTCTTCGGTGACGTGACGGCGGTGGACGGTGTCTCGCTCGACATCCGCCGCGGGGAGTTCTTTTCCCTGCTGGGCGGATCGGGCTGCGGCAAGACCACCCTGTTGCGGATGCTGGCCGGCTTCGAGATCCCGTCCGAGGGCTCGATCCTGATCGACGGCGTGGACGTGGCCCGCGTGCCGCCCTACGAGCGTCCGGTCAACATGATGTTCCAGTCCTACGCGCTGTTCCCCCACATGACCGTGGAGGGCAACGTCTCGTTCGGCCTGGAGCAGGAGGGCGTGGCGAAGCCCGAGCGGCGCCGCCGCGTCGCCGAGGCCCTGGAGCTAGTCCAGCTCGGCGCCTATGGCAAGCGTCGCCCGCACCAGCTCTCCGGTGGCCAGCGCCAGCGCGTGGCCCTCGCCCGCGCCCTGGTGAAACGGCCGAAGCTGCTTTTGCTCGACGAGCCGCTGGCGGCCCTCGACCGCAAGCTGCGCGAGCGCACCCAGTTCGAACTGGCCAGCATCCAGGAAGAGGTCGGCATCACCTTCGTCATGGTCACCCATGACCAGGAGGAGGCGATGACCATGTCGACCCGCCTCGCCGTGATGCATGCCGGCCGCATCGTGCAGGTGGGCACGCCCACCGAGATCTACGAGTTTCCCGCCAACCGCCTGGTCGGCGAGTTCATCGGCACCATCAACGTCTTCGAGGGCCATCTGGCCAGCGTCGGCGCCGGTGCCTCCGACATCGAGGTCGCCGGCCTGGGCGCCATCCGGCTCGACCATGCCATCGAGGGCGGGGTGGGCGCGCCGCTTGCCGTCGGCATCCGGCCGGAGAAGATGCGCATCGCCCGCGCCGACGCGGCCGAGCCGGTCGACGGGCCGGCGGTCAACCGCCTGGAAGGCACCATCGAGGACATCGCCTACCTGGGCGACCTGTCGATCTTTCATGTCCGCCTGGCCGACGGGCGGCGCATCTCCGTCTCGCGCACAAACATCACCCGGCGCCGCGACGACCCGCTGACCTGGGAGGACCCGGTGGTGGTGCAGTGGGACGCGGCCGTGCCCGTCGTCCTGCACGCCTAGGGGCCGCGTCCGCATGCCGGGAAGCGCCACAATCGGTCGCCGGCTGGCGATCCTGCTGCCATTCCTTTGGCTGGCGCTGTTCTTCGCCGTCCCGTTCATCTTCGTCGTCAAGATCTCGCTGTCCGAGGCGGCGTTCAGCATTCCGCCGGTCACCGACCTGTTCGCGATGGACGGCGGCCTGCTGACCATCCGGCTGAACTTCGACAATTACGGGCTGGTGCTGGGCGACTCGCTCTATCTCACCGCCCTGCTGACGTCGTTGCGGCTGGCGTTCACCTCGACCCTGCTCTGCCTGCTGATCGGTTACCCGATGGCCTATGCCATCGCGCGGGCCGAGCCGGGCATGCGCATGCCGCTGCTGCTGCTGGTGATCCTGCCGTTCTGGACCTCGTTCCTGATCCGCGTCTACGCCTGGATGACGCTGCTGCAGGACCAGGGGATGATCAACTCGATCCTGATCTGGACCGGCATCATCGACAGCCCGCTGCGCATCCTGAACACCGACATCGCGGTGCAGCTGGGCATCGTCTACTCGTATCTGCCGTTCATGATCCTGCCGCTCTACGCCACGCTGGAGCGGCTGGACAAGGACCTGCTGGAGGCCGCGGCCGACCTCGGCGCCCGGCCCTGGACGGCGTTCCTGCGCGTGACCCTGCCGCTGTCGCTGCCCGGCATCGCCGCCGGCTCGCTGCTGGTGTTCATCCCCGCCGCCGGCGAGTTCGTCATCCCCGAGCTGCTGGGCGGCCCCGACACCCTGATGATCGGCAAGATCCTCTGGCAGGAATTCTTCAACAACCGCGACTGGCCGGTGGCCGCCGCGCTGGCCACCATGCTGCTGGTGCTGCTGGCCGGGCCGATCCTGCTGCTGGAACGCACCCAGGCGGAGGACAAGCCCTGATGCGCCGGGTCAACCTGCTGACGGTGTGGCTCTGGGCCGGCTTCGCCTTCCTCTACCTGCCGATTGTCGTGCTGGTGGTCTATTCCTTCAACGCCAACAAGTCGGTGGCGGTCTGGGGCGGCCTGTCGGTGAAGTGGTACGGGGAGCTGTTCCGCAACGCGCAGATCCTGCAGGCCGCGCGCCAGTCACTGGAGGTGGCGGCGGCCAGCGCCAGCCTGGCCGTGTTCATAGGCGGCCTCGCCGGCTACGTGCTGGCACGGTTCGGCGCGTTCCGCGGCCGTACCGGCTTCTCGGCCATGCTGACCGCGCCGCTGGTGATGCCGGAGGTGATCACCGGCCTGTCGCTGCTGATGCTGTTCATCGCCATGGAGCAGGCGCTGGGCTGGCCGGAGGGGCGCAGCCTGCTGACCATCATCATCGCCCACATCACCTTCGCCTCGGCCTATGTGGCCGTCGTCGTCCGCTCCCGCGTGCTGGGCCTGGACCGCGCGCTGGAGGAGGCGGCGATGGATCTCGGCGCCCGCCCGCATGTCGTGCTGTGGCGCATCACCCTGCCGATGCTCGCGCCGGGCCTGGTCTCGGGCTGGCTGCTCGCCTTCACCCTGTCGCTCGACGACCTGGTGATCGCCAGCTTCGTGTCCGGCCCCGGCTCGACCACCCTGCCGATGCTGATCTTTTCCAAGGTGCGACTGGGTGTCAGTCCCGACATCAACGCTCTGGCAAGCATCATCGTGCTTATCGTCGCCACCGGCGTCATCCTCTCCGGCTGGATGATGCTCCGGGCCGAGCGCGCCAGGGAACGGGAGGCCCAGGCCGCCTTCCGCATCTCCGGTGACATGACGAAGAACTGAACCGACACCGACCCCCGCCGAACGGGGGCAACCGACGACCCCCTGCTGGACGGAACATGATGGTCCTTTCCGACAATGTGCGCGGCGCGGCGCTGATGGCCGCGGCCATGGCCTGCTTCGTCACCAACGACACGCTGATGAAGCTGACCTCGGAGCACCTCAGCCTCTACCAGGCGGTGTTCCTGCGCGGCATCGTCGCCAGCCTGCTGATGGCGTTCATCGCCTGGCGGCAGCGCGCGCTGCTGGTCGCGATCCCGCGCCGCGACCGGCCGATCCTGCTCGGGCGCTTCATCGGCGAGGCCGGCAGCACGGTGGCCTTCCTGACCGCGCTCTACCATCTGCCGCTGGCCAACCTGACCGCGATCATGCAGGCCCTGCCGCTGGCGGTGACGCTCGGCGCCGCGGTGTTCCTGAAGGAGCCCGTGGGCTGGCGCCGCTATACCGCCATCGGCGTCGGCTTCGTCGGCGTGCTGGTGATCGTCCGCCCGGGCGCCGAGGGCTTCAGCGTCTACTCGATCTGGGCGCTGGTCGCCGTCGCCTTCGTGGTGCTGCGCGACCTGACCACCCGGCGGCTGTCGCGCGAGGTGCCGTCGATCTTCGTCGCGATGATCACGGCGGTCGGCATCACGGTGCTGGGCGCGGTCATGCTGCCGACGGTCGAATGGCGGCCGGTGGGCACCAACGACATCATCCGCCTCTGCTTCGCCGCCGTGTTCGTGGTGGGCGGCTATTCCTGCAGCGTCATGACCATGCGGGTCGGCGACATCTCCTTCTCCGCACCCTTCCGCTACTCGGTGCTGGTCTGGGCCATCCTGCTGGGCATCGTGGTGTTCGACCACATCCCCAGCCGCTGGACCCTGGTCGGTGCCGCCATCGTCGTCGGCACCGGCATGTACACCTTCTACCGCGAGCGTGTGCGCCAGCGGCAGGCGGCCGGACGGGTCATCGCCGCTTCTTCTTTGCCGCCCGCAAGTCGATGACGCCCGGCGCCTGGCGCGGGTCGCTGCCTTTCGGGAAGATCTCCTGCTTCTGCACCTTCTGTGTGCCGGTGGTGGGCAGCTTCTCGATGAAGGCGATCCAGCCCGGCGCCTTGTAGTAGGCGAGCTTCTCCAGGCAGCGGGCCTGGATGGCTTCGGCCAGCGCCGGACCGGTCTCGACCCCGGCCATCGGCACGATGCAGGCCATCACCTCCTCGTCGCGCAGCTCGTCCGGTGCGGCGATGACGGCGACCTGCGCCACCTCGTCCATGGCCTGGATGGTCGCCTCGATCTCGGCGGCGGCGATGTTCTCGCCCGAGCGGCGGATGATGTTCTTCTTGCGGTCGACGAAGAACAGCATGCCGGTCCCGTCCTGCATGACGATGTCGCCGGTATGGAACCAGCCGCCCTTCCAGGAGTCTTCGGTGGCCTTCTCGTTCTTGAGATAGCCGCTGAAGAAGCCGTGCCGCGGTCCCTCCTCGCCGCCCCAGCGCACCAGCAGTTCGCCCGGCGTGCCGCGCGGCAGCTCGGTGTCGTCGTCGTCGACGATCTTCGCCTCCAGCCCGCCGATGGGCCGGCCGAAGGCGCGGGTGGTGATCTGGCGCGGCTCGAAGGCGTCGGCGAAGATGCGGCCGGTCTCGGTCATGCCCCAGACCTCGGTCAGCCGGACGCCGAAGCGCTCCTCGAACACCGGGTGCAGTTCCGGCTCCATCCCGGCGCCGAGGGCGAAGCGTGCCATGTGCTGCTTTTCCTCGGGACAGGGCGGCTGCTTCAGCAGCACGGGCGCCACGATGCCGAGATAGTGGAAACCGGTGACGCGCATCTCCACCAGGTCCTTCCACCAGTGGCCGGGGTGGAAGCGGTCGGGGATGACCAGGCAGTTGCGGCCCAGGATCATGCACACGAAGGCGACGATGCCGCAGTTCATGTGGAACACCGGCAGGGGGTTGTAGACCCGCTCCCGGCCCGTCTCCATCGCGAAGGTGCCGCCGAAGTTGCGGTACCAGGCGCCGCCGTTCAGGTAGTAGAAGTTGGTGACGATGCAGCCCTTCGGCCGGCCCGTGGTGCCCGACGTGTAGTAGAGCCCGACCTCGGTCTCCAGGTCCGGGACGGCATCGGTCTTCGGGAACGTCGGCCGGGGCAGACTGGCCGGCAGGTCCTCGGCACACACCACCGGCATCGGCTTCGACGGCCGCGCCTTCGCGACATCCTCCATGAAGCCGACCCGGGCGCGGGTGGCGACGCAGAGATCGGCCTCCGAATGCTCCATCTGGTAGAGCGCCTCGTCATGGGTGTAGTCGGGGTTGACCGGCACGCAGGAGGCACCGAGCGCGTTCAGCGCCAGCACGTGGAAGAAGTGCTCGGGCCGGTTCTCCATCAGCACGGCGACGCGGTGGCCGACGCCGTAGCCGGCGGCGTCGTAGAGTGCGATCAGCGCCGCGACGGCGCGGGCGGCCTCGGCATAGGTGTACTCCTTGCCGTCCGGGTGCCAGGCGCGTCCGGCATCGGGCGGGCAGGCCAGGAACGCGTTGTCCGGCGCCTCGGCGACGGCCTCCAGAAAGCAGGCATGTACCGTGCTGTGCATCGCGCGCTGATCCTCCCCGACTGCGTTGACGCGGCGAGAGACTAGCCGGGTCGGCGGGCAGGTTCCAAGGGGGGCGCTGTGGGGCTTCGTTGCTCCCTCCCCCTTGTGGGGTATGGCGATTGCAGATGTATCGAAGGGAACACTGGTCCGTATTCCTCCCCCCTTGTGGGGGAGGTGGCCGCGCAGCGGCCGGTGGGGGGAAGGGGCAACGCATCCGGCGAACCGGCAGCGCTGAAGACCGTGACACCCCCACCCCGACCCTCCCCCGTCAAGGGGGAGGGAGCGCAACACCGGTGCCGGCCGGAGAATGGTTCTCTTGCGGGCAGGCCGGAGGCAATCCGGGATCGTCTGACCCCGCCGTCAATTGCAGGCGGGACGCGGGCACGCTATCACCGCGCCCATGACCCGACACACCCCCATCCATGTCATCGGCGGCGGCCTCGCCGGTTCCGAGGCCGCCTGGCAGATCGCACGCGCCGGCGTGCCCGTGGTGCTGCACGAGATGCGGCCCGAACGCGGCACCGACGCCCACGCCACCGGCACCCTGGCCGAGCTGGTCTGTTCCAACTCCTTCCGCTCCGACGACGCCGAGCAGAACGCCGTCGGCCTGCTGCATGCCGAGATGCGCCGCTGCGACTCCGTCATCATGGCGGCGGCCGATGCCAACCAGGTGCCCGCCGGCGGCGCGCTGGCCGTTGACCGCGACGGCTTCTCGGGTGCGGTGCAGGCCCGCATCGAGGCCGAGCCGCTGATCGAGCTGGCGCGCGGCGAGGTGGCCGGCCTGCCGCCCGCCGACTGGGACAGCGTCATCGTCGCCACCGGACCGCTGACCTCGCCCGCGCTGTCGGCGGCGATCCTGGAGCTGACGGGCGAGGAATCGCTGGCGTTCTTCGATGCCATCGCCCCCATCGTCGACCGCGACAGCATCGACATGGACGTGGCCTGGTTCCAGTCGCGCTATGACAAGGTCGGGCCCGGCGGCGACGGTGCCGACTACATCAACTGCCCGCTGACCGAGGCCGAGTACGACGCCTTTCTGGACGCGCTGCTGGCCGGCGAGAAGACCGAGTTCCGCGAGTGGGAGAAGTCGACGCCCTATTTCGAGGGCTGCCTGCCCATCGAGGTGATGGCGGCGCGCGGGCGCGACACGCTGCGCTTCGGGCCGATGAAGCCGGTGGGCCTGACCGACCCGCGCACAGGGCGCAGCCCGCACGCGGTGGTGCAGCTCCGCCAGGACAACGCGCTGGGCACGCTCTACAACATCGTCGGCTTCCAGACGAAGCTGAAATACGGCGAGCAGACGCGGGTCTTCCGCATGATCCCGGGCCTCGGCCAGGCGACCTTCGCCCGGCTGGGCGGCCTGCACCGCAACACCTTCCTGAACAGCCCGCGCCTGCTGGACCGGCAATTGCGGCTCAAGGCCATGCCGCGCCTGCGTTTTGCCGGCCAGGTCACCGGCGTGGAGGGCTATGTCGAGAGCGCGGCGATGGGCCTGCTGGCCGGCCGTCTCGCCGCCGCCGAGCGGCTGGGCGCCGAGCTGTCGCCACCGCCGCCCGAGACGGCGCTGGGCGCGCTGCACGGCCACATCACCGGCGGCGCGGACGCGAAGACCTTCCAGCCGATGAACGTGAATTTCGGCCTGTTCCCGGAGATCGCCGAGCGTTTCCGGGGCCGCGAGAAACACAGGCTGAAACGCAAGGCACTGACCGACCGCGCCCGCGCGGCGCTGGAGGCCTGGCTGGACCCCGACCGCGCGGCGGCCTGATCCCCGTTCAGGAATCCAGGATCTCCGCCACTGCCGATGCGTGGCTGTCCAGCATGGCGTGGGTGGCGCCGTCGATCACCCGGTGACGGGCGTCGGGCAGCAGGCCGACCAGCGCCGTTGCGATCTCTGCCGTGATCGCCGGGCTGGCTCCGCCCGTGGCAATCGTCACGGGGCAGCGCATCGCGGCGAGGCGTTCGCCCGGCAGGGTGTCGGTCAGGCTGGCGCGGACGTCGAGCGCATTGGTCGCGGTGCGGCTGTTGAGGAAGCCGCGCGCCGGCTCCGGCAGGCGGGCAAAGGAACCATCCCCGAACCAGTAGTCGATCATGGCCGCGATGGCGTCGGGCGTGTCCGCCCCGGCTGCGTCGAGATAGGCGCCGAAATGCGCCCGCGCGGCCGCGAGCGGGCCGGTCTCGCCGGCCAGTTCGAGCGCGCGGAAGAACACCGGCTCGAACAGCGCGAGCTGTGCGATCCGCTCCGGGCGCAGGCTGGCGAGGTGCAGCGCCACCACGCCACCGAAGGAATGTCCGGCCAGCGCCACCGGTCCCTCGATCCCGTCCAGCACCGTCGCCAGTCGCTCGGTCATGGCCCCGATCCGGTCCGGCGAGTCACCCGGCACGGACTCCGAGCCGCCATGACCGGGCAGATCTGGCGCGACGGCGCGAAAGCCCCCGGGCAGCGCCTTCAGCACCCGGCCCCAGGCGCGACCGTCGCCGGGGGAGCCGTGGACCAGCAGCAGCGGCGCGCCGGCGCCGGTCTCGTGGATCTTCAGCATGGTCGCGCCCCGAAATCACCATTTTCATGTAGCTACATCTGTTGTAGATACATAGTATGGACGACACGGAAGAGCAAGCGAAGACGCGGCGGGTGGTGCGTGGCATCCGGGCCGAAGCCGCGCGGGTGCTGAAGGACGACACCGGCTGGCATGTCCGGCTGCTGGCCCGGCGGACGGGGGAGCGGCTGGATCGCGCCCTGGCGCCGCACGGCCTGACCAGCGCGCAGTTCCTGCTGATGTGCCTGGTGGCCTCGGCGCCCTATGACACCGTGGGCGGGCTGGCGCGCCTGGCCGGGCTGGACCAGTCCACGCTCTCGCGCAATCTGGCGGTGCTGCAACGGCAGGGCATGGTGGAGATGGTCGCGGCCTCCGCGGATCGCAGGCGCCGGGCGGTCTGGCTGACCGAGGCCGGGCTGTTCGCGCTGCACGACGCGCTGCCTGACTGGCGCGCGGCGCATGCCGACATCGTTGCCCGCATCGGTGCGGAAGGTGCGGCCGCCATCGCCGCCGCCGCGGGCAGCCTGGAAAGTGCCAACGACAACGCGGGCTGAGCGCGGAACCGACGCTGGCCTCAGTCCCGCCGCTCCAGCGCATCCCGCAGTCGCCGCGCCAGCTCGTCGCGACGCCAGGGCTTGGGCAGCAGCAGCACGTCGGGGTCGACGCGGCCCTGGTGGATGATGGCGTTCTCGGTATAGCCGGAGGTGAACAGCAGCGGCAGGCCGGGACGCAGCTCCCGCGCGCGGCGCGCCACCTCGCGCCCGTTCATGCCGCCGGGCAGCACCACGTCGGTGAACAGCACGTCGACGGCCAGGTCGCCGCGCAGCACCTCCAGCGCCGCCGGCCCGTCCTGCACCACGACAGCGTGGTAGTTCAGGAACTCCAGGCTCGCCACCACCAGGTCGCGGACATCGGCGTCGTCCTCCACCACCAGCACGGTCTCGCCGCGTCCGAGGGGCACCTCCGGCGTCGCCTCGACGCTGTTGCCCGGTCCGGCGGCGTGGCTGCGCGGCAGGTACAGCTTCACCGTCGTGCCGGATCCCGGCTCGCTGTAGATCTTCACATGCCCGCCCGACTGCTTGACGAAGCCGTGCACCATGGACAGGCCGAGGCCGGTGCCGGAGCCCACCGCCTTGGTGGTGAAGAACGGCTCGAAGGCGCGTTCGATCAGGTCCGGGGTCATGCCGACGCCGGTGTCGCTGACGGCGATCAGCACGTACTGGCCGGGCCGGACGTCGTCATGCGCGCGGGCGTAATCCTCGTCCAGGCGGGCGTTCGAGGTCTCGATCGTCAGCTTGCCGCCCCCGGGCATGGCGTCGCGGGCGTTGACCGACAGGTTGATCACCGCGTTCTCGAGCTGGCCGGGGTCCGCCAGCACCAGCCAGATGCCGGCCGCCAGCACGGTCTCGATCTCGATGTCCTCGCCCAGCGTGCCGCGCAGCAGGCCGACGGAGCCGCGGACCAGGGCGTTGACGTCGATCACGCGGGGCTCCAGCGGCTGGCGGCGGGCAAAGGCCAGCAGGCGCCGCGTCAGTTCGGTCGCGCGATCGGTCGAGCGCCGCGCCAGCGCCACCGAGCGGCTGACCGCCGGGTCCGACTGGGCCGCCGGCTCCAGCATCTCCAGCGCGCCGACGATGACGGTCAGCAGGTTGTTGAAGTCGTGGGCGATGCCGCCGGTCAGTTCGCCGATGGCGGCCAGCCGCTGCGCCTGGCGATGCACCACCTCGGCCTCGCGTTCCTCCGTGACGTCGCGGATGACACCGATATAGCCGGTCTCCAGCCAGCCTCCGCGTTCCAGCCGCAGCGCCCCGCCGACACCGAACATGGTGCGCACGTTGCCGGCCAGGTCGACGATGGCGAACTGCACCGATTCCCGCGCGCCGGACAGGGCCCGGGTGAAATGCGCCTCGAAGCGCTCGCGGTCGGCGCCGTCGATCATCGCCAGCAGCGAGCGGCCGGTGACCTCGTCGATGTTGCCGGCGCCGCAAAGCTCCAGTCCGGCGGCATTCATCAGGTCGATCCGGCCGTCCCCGGCAGTGATGACCACCATGGCGGGTTCCGCCTCGAAGATGGCCTGCAGCCGCGCGCGGCTCGACTCGTTTTCGATCCGGCCGGCTTCCAGCGCGCGTTCACGCTGTTCCAGCGCCTCGGCCATGGCATTGATCGAGGTCGCGAGGTCCTCCAGTTCCCGGGCGCCGTCGAACGCGATGCGGTGGCCGAACGAGCCGGTGGCGAGCACGTCAGCCCCCTGCTGCACCGCGACCACGGAGCGGCGGATGGAGCGCGCCAGGCGCCAGCTCACCAGCCCCGACAGGCCGAGCGCCAGCACCACGGCGATCGCGAACATCAGCAGGCGGCGCTGCTGCTCGGCATAGACCGCGTGGGTGGGCATGCCGACATAGACCAGCCACGGCACCCGCCGGGCCTCATGAAAGGCGGAGAGCCGTTCCACCCCGTCGATGGCGACGAAGACCTCCCGGCCGACGCCGAGCGCGCGTGCGTGCTCGTAATTGCCGCGCCCGGTCATGTCCTGACCGATCCATTCGTCGGGGTCCAGCGTGCGGGCAAGGATCCGGCCGCTGCCCGAGACCAGGGCGACGGTCGAGGCCTCCGGCAGGTCGATGTCGCGCAGGATCTCCGCCTGCAGCCGGTCCAGCGCCAGTGCCGCCGTCACCACGGCCCGGATGTCGCCATTGTCGTCCAGCAGCGGCAGGGCGAGTGACACCGTCCAGTTGCCGGTGCCGCGCGAGACCACCGGCTCGCCGGCGGCGAAGGCGGCGGTGCGCTTCACCTCGCGGAAATAGAGGCGGTCGCCGGCATGGCGCCGGGAGACCGGCGGCGGCGGCTGCATCGACGTGGCCCACAGCTCGCCGTCGGGGCCGAACAGGTTGAGGCTGCTGAAAAAGGCCGGCAGCTCGGCATTGGCGGCGCGCAGCGCCCGGCCGTTCTTGTCCCAGGATTGCGCGTCCGGTTCCACAAGCTGGCCCAGCATCGACAGGATGCCGTGGACGCTGGCGGCCATGCGGTCGACGTCGTGGGCGACGTCGCGGGCGATGCGCGAGACGTTCTCCTCCGCCTCCCGGCTGTGCTGGGCGGCATCATGCAGGCCGGCCCAGCCGGCCACGATGACCAGCGGAAGGGCGGCGCAGGCGATCAGGGCCAGCAGACGGCGACGCAGCGATCCTCCCATCTGTCCCCTCCTCCCGTCCGGCGCGAAGGCGACGTCGCCCGGGTGTCGCCGGGCCGGCCGACCCGTGAACCGCCGCACGACGCATGCCTGCGTGTCATGATACAGTGATTGTCATCCGCCGCGGCTACAAGCTAAGAGCGATCAAGAGGGGACGGTGTGACGTGGCGCGCGTACTTCTGATCGACGATGACGAACTCGTGCTCGAGACCATGCAGCTTGCGCTGGCCGGAACCGGGCACGATGTCCGTACCGCCCGCGACGGGGCCGAGGCGCTGGGTGTCGCGGCGGAGTTCCGCCCCGACCTCGTGGTCACGGATATCGTGATGCCGCAGCGCGAGGGACTCGAGACCATCCGCGAACTGCGCCGGAACCGCCCGGAGGTGCGCATCGTCGCCGTATCCGGCGGCGGCAGCACCCGCTATTCGGACTACCTGGACCTGGCGCGCAAGTTCGGCGCCGACCGGGTGCTGCGCAAGCCCTTCACCCCCGGCGCCCTGCGCAAGATCGTCGAGGAACTGCTCGACGACGGCGTCTGAGGCGGCTGCGGCCCCGGCCCGGTCCGTCAGCCCGGGGGCGGGGCGAAGATCTCTGTCGGCTCCGAGACACCGGGCAGCACGTGATCGCCCAGCGACAGCAGGTCTCCGCGGCCGGTCAGGCGCGCGAACCCGGCGGTCATCAGGATCGGCCGGGCCAGCGTGCGGGTCAGCGCCTCGACGCGGCTCACCTCGTTCACCGCGCGGCCGATGACGGTGAAGTCCAGCCGGTCCTCCGAACCGATATTGCCGAAGATCACGTCGCCGGCATGCAGGCCGACACCGGCCAGCAGGCGGGGCTCGCCCCGGGCCACCCGTTCGGCGCTCAGCCGCGCCAGGTCACGGCTCCCGGCCTCGGCGGCGCGCAGTGCCGAGCGGCAGGCCAGTCCGGCCGTGCGGTCGTCCATCGGGAACATGGCCAGCATGGCGTCGCCCATGAACTTGAGGACCTCGCCGCCCTGGCGCCGGATCGGCGCGATCATGCAGTCGAAATAGTCGTCCAGCATGGAGATGATGGCCGAGCCGTCGGTGCGGTCGGAGATCGCCGTGAAGTTCCTGAGGTCGCAGAGATAGATGGCGGCGCGGATCGCTTCGCCCTCGGCGCGGCGGATGGTGCCGGCCAGCACGCGGCGCGCGGCGGCCTCGCCGAGATAGGTGCTCATCAGCGTGACCGTGGCGAAATACGCGTTGGCCAGCTCCAGCCGGATCGAGAGCAGCGGCAGCAGGTCGTAGAGCCGCGCGAGCTCCGCCGTGCGGAAGCCGCCCGGCCGGGTGGTGGTATAGCTGATCACGTTGGTCTCGCCGGTCGAGAAGCGCAGCGGCAGCGCGACATAGTCGGTCATGCCCTCGGCCTTCAGTTCGCGCCAGACGTCGAACTCCAGCAGCTCCCCGGCGACATCCAGGCGCTGGCGCACGCTGTCGGCGCCCTGGTGGATCAGGCGGATCGGGCTGCGCAGGTAGAAATCCGACTGCAGCACGCCATGCTCGCGGGTGACCAGCCGGTAGCCGCCCTCCGGTGTCCAGATCAGGTTGCGGGAGACGAACTGCGGGTGCAGCGAGAGCAGGCCGCAGAAGACGCGGCCGACCGGGATCCCCTCACCCAGCAGCCGGCCGCAGAATTCCGAGAAGAAATCGGCCTCCGCGTTGGGGCGGTGCAGCGCGGTCATCATCCACGCCGCCAGAGGGTCGGAACGCCAGCCGGCGGCGACGAGGTTCACGCTTGCCTCTTCAGCGGTTTGTGGCATCGTGGCCACGCGTCTGTCTTTTATCTGTCACGGGATCGCGGTTGATGATACTGCGGTGCCGCGCCAGATAGGCTGTTGCGTGCCTATGGCAACCCGGAGGAACCGATGTTCATCCAGACCGAACCGACACCGAACCCGCAGACGTTGAAGTTCGTCCCGGGCCTGACCGTGCTTGACGATGGCGTGGCGGAGTTCCGCAACCAGGAAGAGGCCGCGCAGTCGCCGCTTGCCGAACGCCTGTTCGAGGTCGACGGCGTCACCGGGATTTATCTCGGGCATGACTTCGTGTCCGTGAGCAAGCGTGACGAGGTCGAGTGGCACCACATCAAGCCGGCGATTCTCGGCACGATTATGGAACACTTCACCGCGGGACTGCCAGTGCTGCGCGAGGGCGCCACGCTCGGCGGCCATGCCGGCGCGGGAGCGGAGTCCGACAATCCCGTGGTTCGCCAGATCGTCGAACTGCTCGACAGCCGCGTGCGGCCGGCCGTCGCACAGGATGGCGGCGATATCGTTTTTCATGGTTTTGAGGATGGCGTCGTGTATCTCGCCATGCAGGGCGCCTGCGCAGGGTGCCCGAGTTCGATCATGACGCTGAAGCACGGGATCGAGAACCTGCTGCGTCACTACGTGCCGGAGGTCACCGAGGTCCGGAGCGTCTGAGCCTGTCGGGGTGGCCACGGAGCCACCGGAGGCACCCCCCGCCAGACGACCGGCCTGGCCCGCGCGCAAGCGGGTTAGCTGGAGGAATACATATTCATGTGGCATGTCCGCCTGATGCGGACGGCCGCGGTACTGGCACTGCTTACCCTGGTGCCGGCAGCGCTGCCGCTCGCCAACGACGCGCCTGCCGACGTGCAGGCCAATCCCGTCACGCCTCTCTCTGCCGTCCTCGTGCAGCGGCGCCTGTCCTATGACCTGGACGCGGTGCGCCGGGGCGAGGACATGGTGCCCGCCGTGTTCGAGCGGCGCCTGCCCGGCTGGCTGCCGGCGATCGAGGACACGCGGGAGCGCAAGGAGACGTTTCTCAAGCTGGTCCTGCCGATCGTGCTGGAGGCCAACAGCCGCATCCATGCGCGTCGCCTGAAACTGCTGGAGATCAGCTGGCTGGTGCGCAACGGCATCGCGCTGCCGCCGGTCAGCCAGGCCTGGCTGGAGACCACCGCGCGCGACTACAAGGTTGACCTGGCCGCCGACGGCGGTCTGGACGAGCTGCTGCGCCGCGTCGATATCGTGCCGGCGTCGCTGGCGCTGGCACAGGCGATCACCGAGTCCGGCTGGGGCTCCTCGCGCTTCGCCCAGAAGGGCAATGCCCTGTTCGGCCAGCGCATCTGGTCCCAGGGCGGCGGCATCGTGCCGAAGGCCCGCGCCTCGGAGGAAACCTTCGAGGTCCGTGCCTTCCGCAGCCTGTCGCAGTCGGTGCGCGAATACATGCGCAACCTGAACACCCACGACGCCTATGCCGACCTCCGGGCGCTGCGTGCCGACCTGCGCCGCACGGAGGGACGCGTCGACGGCTACGAACTGGCCGCCGGCCTGACGTCGTACGCCGAGACCGGCGACGAGTATGTCGAGGTGCTGCGCACGATCATGCAGGCCAACAGCCTGCAGGATTTCGAGACCGCCCGCATCGAGGGCACCCGCCTGCCGTCGCTGGCCTTCCGCGCCTACTGACCGTCATCCGGGCCCTGGCCCGGCGCGTCCGGCCAGCGCCTGGCGCAGCACGAACACCCGGACCGCGCTGGACAGGTTCGGGCCGGTGCGGGTCTCGTCGATCTCCGCCACCAGGTCGGCCCAGCGCACGCCGCGGCGGGCCGCGATGTCCTGCAGCGCCCGCCAGAATGCGTCCTCCAGCGAGATGCTGGTCGGATGCCCGGCGATCCTGAGCGAGCGCTTGCGGATCCCGGTCGGGTCGACCCCGTCGGTGTTCACGTCGTCCATCGCCCCACTGCACCGCCAGGACGGTGGTCATGCAAGCACGACAGTGCGGGAAACGCACCGTTTCCTCTGCCATGATTGACGCATGGGGGACGGCGGGCCACCTGCTGGCCATCACCTGAACACGGGAGATCCATCATGGCGATCACCACACCGCGCGAACTGGCCGGCATCCTGCCCGGCGTCGACGCCCAGGACGGCGCCGGCGTCCGGTTGAAGCGCAGCCTGGGCGGGCCCCGCCTGCAGCACTTCGACCCCTTCCTGCTGCTGGACGAGTTCCGCTCCGACCGGCCGGGCGACTACATCGCCGGTTTTCCGGACCATCCGCACCGCGGCTTCGAGACCGTCACCTACATGCTTGCCGGCCGCATGCGCCATCGCGACAACCAGGGCAATTCCGGCCTGCTGCTGCCCGGCGGTGCGCAGTGGATGACCGCCGGCCGCGGCATCGTGCATTCGGAGATGCCCGAGCAGGAGGACGGCCTGATGTGGGGCTTCCAGCTCTGGGTCAACCTGCCGTCGGGCCAGAAGATGCGGGCCCCGCGCTACCAGGATGTCGACCCGGCGGACATCCCCGAGGTCGAGGCGGGCGCGGGCGCCCGGGTGCGCGTCGTTGCCGGCACGCTCCGCGGTGTCGAGGGCGCGGTGCGCGACATCGCCGTCGGCCCGGTCTACTGGGACGTCCACCTGGAGCCGGGCGCGTCGTTCGCGGAGCCGCTGCCGGCCGGCCACAATGCCTTTGTCTATGCCTATGAGGGCGCCGTCGACATCGGCCCCCACACGGTGCGGACCGGGCAGCTCGGCCTGCTGCAGGATGGCGACGGACTGGCGGCCAGCGCGGGCGAGGCCGGTGCGCGGTTCCTGGTGGTCGCCGGCAAGCCGATCGGGGAGCCGGTGGCGCGTTATGGTCCGTTCGTCATGAACACCCGCGACGAGATCATCCAGGCCTTCCAGGACTACGAGGCCGGCAAGTTCGACGGCTGAGGCAGCCCTGACGGGGCGGGCGCGGCGCTATCCGGCGGCCGCGTCCTGCTCCTCCCACACCGCGCGCTTGCGATAGATGGTCTGCGGCGCGATGCCGAGCAGGGCCGCGGCGGTACGGATGTTGCCGCCGCAGCGGTCGATCGCCCGTTCGATGTACTCGCGTTCGACGGTCGCCAGCGGCCGGATGTCCTCCGACAGCGACTTCACGTCGGTCGGCCGCGGCCGCGGATCCTCGGGCACTGGCCCGGACACCGCCGGCATGGCGATCATCGCCGGCGGCGCCGGTGCGACCTCGACGGGCCGGACCGTCGGGCTGACGCTGGCCAGCGGCGGCGGCAGCATGTCGGGCGTCACCATCTGCCCGTCATGCAGCACCACGGTGTTATGGATGACGTTCTGCAACTCGCGGACATTGCCCGGCCAGTTCCACGACATCAGGATCGCCGCGGTCGCCGGGTCGAAGTCGCGGAAGCCGCGCCGTTCCTGTTCGGCGAAGCGGCCGAGGAACATCCGCGCGATCTGCAGGATGTCGTCCTCCCGCTCCCTGAGCGGCGGCAGGTGCAGCGGGATGACGTGCAGGCGGTAGTACAGGTCCTCGCGGAAGCGGCCGGCCTGGACCTCCGCCATCGGGTCGCGGTTGGTGGCGCAGATCAGCCGCACGTCGACCTTCTCGATGTTCGAGGCGCCGACCTTGCGGAAGGTCTCGGTCTGCACGAAGCGGAGCAGCTTCGCCTGCAGGTCCATGTTCATCTCGCAGATCTCGTCGAGGAACAGCGTGCCGCCGTTCGCCATGGTGGCGGCGCCGTCGCGCTCGCCCAGCGCGCCGGTGAAGGCGCCCTTCACATGGCCGAAGATCTCGCTCTCCATCAGGTCGCGCGGGATGGCGGCGCAGTTCAGCGCGATGAACGGGCCATTGCGCCTGGGGCTGCGGTTCTTGATCGCCTCGGCGCAGACCTCCTTGCCGGTACCGCTCTCGCCGGTGACGAACACGGTGGCCTTGGACGGTGCCGCCGCCTCGATGATGCGGTAGACCGCCTGCATCGGCAGCGAGTTGCCGACGAAGCCCTCGAAGCCGTTCTTGTCGATCTCGGAGCGGTAGGTGTCGACGATCTGGCGCAGCCGGTCGGTTTCCAGCGCGTTCTTCAGCGTCACCTTCAGGCGGTCGGCGTTGAACGGCTTGACGATGAAATCGGTGGCGCCGGCCTGCATGGCCGCGACGGCGGTCTGCACCGACCCGTGGGCGGTGATGACGATGACGGGAATGGTGCCGTCGATCTCGTGGACATGGCGCAGGATGTCCATGCCGTCCATGTCCGGCAGCTTCAGGTCCAGCAGGATGGCGTCCGGGCGACCGGAATCGATGATCTCGAGGGCCTCGCGCCCCAGTTCGACATGGCGGATGTCATAGGGCTCGTCGCGCAGGAACTGGATGTAGCTCCGCGCCAGCGTCGGCGTGTCCTCGACCAGCAGGATGTTGGAACGTGCGCCGCGGGTCATCTGTTCCGCCTGTCTCCTCATACGCTGCAAGCGCGACACGAAAGTTGTCGCATGTTAGTCTCGCCAAGCCAATGGACGCCGCCGCACCGCACCAGACCCCACCCACGCAGGGCACGCTGCACGAGAGTCTGCTCGGGCGCTATGCGCGGCTCCGTTTTGTCATCCTTGGCACCGCCATCCTGGTCCTGCTGGCCACCACCGCCTTCTCGATCCAGACGCTGCGGCAGGAATACAATGCCGGTTCCGTCCGTTACGACAGTGTCATCTGGGGCGCAACCCACACGCGCAGCGAACTGTCGCTGTTCCTGAGCACGCTGGACACGTACGTCCTCGACACGGCCGGCATCTCGCCTGAGGAATTCCGCCAGCGTTACGACTACATGAAGCAGCGCCTGCCGGCCTTTCTCGAGGCCATGCGGGCGGCGGGGGGCGAGGATACCACGGGCGCCGGGACCCTGGCGGCCGACATCCAGACAACGCTGGCGCGCAATGACACGCGTCTGCGCGAGTTGCAGATCGGCGACTTCCGCACCTACAGCGCGTTGCGCAAGGACCTTGTGTCGCTGTTCGGGGCGCTGCAGCAGCTGACCAATGCGTCGGAACTCGACGTCACCCAGTCGCGCGCGGACCGGCTGCAGCCGATCTATCTCGAACTGCTGCTCTCCGCCGTGGCGACGCTGGTGGCCGCGGGTCTGCTGGTGTTCTTCCTGATTCGCGAGATCCGGCGCACCACGCGGCTCTATCGCCAGGTCGCGGCGGCCGAGGCCCGGGAGAGCGCGGCCCGGACCCAGCTGCTGGAAGCCATCGAGGCGATGAACGACGGCTTCGCCCTGTTCGATGCCCAGGACCGTCTGGTGCTGTTCAACACCAAGTACCGCGAATACTACGCCGGGTCCGGGGGCGGCATCGATGTCGGGCGCAGCTTCGAGGACATCCTGCGCCGCACGGTGGGGCGCTACCTGCCGGCGCAGGGGGCGAAGCCCGAAAGCTGGATCGCCGAGCGGGTCGCCCGTCATCGCCAGCCGCGCGGCCCCTTCGAGCTGCCGCTGACCGACGGGCGCTGGCTGCTGGTGGGCGAGTTCCGCACGGCGGACGGCGAATGCGTCAGCGTGCACACCGACATCACGGCGCAGAAGGAGAACGAGGCGGCGCTGACCGAGGCCAAGGAACGGGCCGAGGACGCCAATGTGGCCAAGTCCCGCTTCCTCGCCATGATGAGCCACGAGATCCGCACCCCGATGAACGGCGTGCTGGGCATGACCAACCTGCTGCTGGAGACGCCGCTGAGCGGCGAGCAGCGCCAGTACGCCCACACGGTGCGGCAGTCCGGCGAGGCCCTGCTGACCATCATCAACGACATCCTCGACTTCTCGAAGCTGGAGGCCGGCCGGCTGGAGCTGGAGAATGTCGCCTTCGACCTGTCGGAACTGATGGATGGCGTCGCCGACCTGCTGTCGGCCCGGGCCTTCGAACGCGGGATCGAGGTCGCGGTGGTCTACGACCCGGCCGCGCCGGTCCGCGTGATGGGCGATCCGACCCGCGTGCGCCAGGTGCTGCTCAACTTCGCCGGCAATGCCATCAAGTTCACCGAGCGTGGCGGCGTCACCGTCGAGGTGCAGGTGACCGGCGCGAAGTCCGGCCGGCCGCGCCTGCGCTTCAACGTCACCGACACCGGCATCGGCATCCCGAAGGACCGCCAGAACGCGCTGTTCCAGGAATTCACCCAGGTCGACGCCTCGACGGCCCGGCGCTATGGCGGAACGGGTCTGGGACTCGCGATCTGCAAGCGTCTCGTCGGCCTGATGGACGGCCAGATCGGCCTGGACAGCGAGGAAGGCAAGGGCAGCACCTTCTGGTTCGAGGTGGCACTGGCGGCGGCCGACGCCGGCACGAAGCGCAAGGGGATCGATTCCGCGACGGCATTGCAGCAGATGCTGGAAGGTCGCGAGGCCGCCCTGATCGTCGAGAACCCGGTGCTGCGGGAGGGGCTGGCGGCGCGGCTGCGCGGGCTCGGGATGCTGGTGGCGCTGAAGTCCGCGGAATGGGTGCCGCCCGGCCACAAGGTCGACCATGCCGTGATCGACGGCGGACTGGCCGAACGTGCCGACGAGGGCGCCATCCAGACGCTGCGACGCATGGTGGCCGGCCGGATCATCGTGGCGCTGGCGCCGGCACAACGCGGCCGGGCCGACGGGATCGTGGCGCGCGGTTTCGACGGCTTCGTCACCCGCCCGGTGCGGGCGCAGGCGCTGGCACTGGCGCTGACCGGTCGTGACGAACAGGGCGAGGTCCGGGCCGAAGCGGTGGTCGAGCAGATCGGCGACCAGGCCGCACGGGGCATGCGGGTGCTGGTGGCCGACGACAACCGCATCAACCTGCAGGTGGCGCAGGTCATGCTGGAGAAGGCCGGCTACTGGGTTTCCGTCGCGCCGGACGGAACGTCGGCGATCCGCGCGATGGAACAGGGCGACTACGAGGTCGTGCTGATGGACGTGCAGATGCCCGACATGGACGGCTACGAGGCCACCGCGCGGATCAGGAGGCTCGGCGGGGCGAAGGCCTCGGTGCCCGTGGTGGCGGTCACCGCCAATGCCATGCCCGAACACCGGGAGGAATGCCTGGCGCGCGGCATGGACGACTTCATCGCCAAGCCTTTCGACAAGGTGGAGCTGCTGCAGCTGGTGGCGCGCTGGGCCCTGGTCGGCGCCCGTGCGACCGGCGGGCCGGGTGCGGCGGCGGAGCCCGACATGGCCACCGCAACCGGGGCCGCGGCCGCGCCGCTGGTCGAGCCGCAGGTCGAGCCCACCGGCGACGAGATCGACCGCGCCGTGCTGGACCAGTTCGCACTTGATGTCGGCGAGGATTTCCTGCCCGAGCTGCTGGCCGATTTCGTGGCCGACACCGCCGAACGGCTGGAGCGGCTGGGACGCGACCTGACGCCGGAGAACATGCCGCACATCGGGCGGGAAGCGCACAGCCTGAAGAGCAGCGCCGGCACCGTCGGTGGCGTGGCGCTGTCGCGTGCGGCGCGCGAGGTCGAGGCCGCGTGCGAGACCGGCGATGCCGTGGCGGCGCGGCAGGCGATCCAGCAGCTCCGCCCGGTCGCGGAGCGGACCATGGCAGCCTATCGCACCATGCTCGGACGCGCGGCGGCCTGAGGCGCCGGGGCCGCCTCCGGCTGGCGTCAGGCTTGCATGTGACCGGACGGAGTCGCAGATTGCACCTGCGGCGTTGAATGCGCATGCGCGCGGAGAGCAGCAGTATGGATCGCGTCATCGGCGGCAGTTTCGGAGCGACGGTCGAAAGCAGCGACGGCCCTGAACAGGCCGGCTTCGTCGCCCCGGCGGGCGGCCAGGCCGCGGGCGCAGCCGACCGTGCCAGCCCGGTCGAGACGGTACAGGCGACCCTGCCCGCCGCCACCGGCGCGCCGCAGATGGTCGTCGGTGCGGTCAGCGGCGATGTCTTCGTCATCCATGTCGACGGCCGGCAGGGCCAGGTGCAGCAGGGCGACACGCTGGTGCCCGGCGATGTGGTGCTGACGCGCGGCGACGGCGGCATCGAGGTGCGGCTGGCCAACGGCACCACGGCCTTCTTCGACCACGACAGCCGCATCCTGGTGGAATCGCCGGACGCGCAGAGCGGCAGCGCCCAGCCACAGTTCTTCGTCATCCAGGGCCAGTTCTCGATCAACGCGCAAGGGGTCGCCACGGACCTCGCCAACAGCCTGCTGGTCCGCACCCCGGTCTCGACCGTCACCGTCCGGGGGGCCCGCCTGCTGGGCAAGGCGGCGCCCGAGGCGCAGGCCAACACCTTCGTCATGCTGCCGGCCGGCAACGGCGCCGCGCTGGGCACGGTCGCGGTCGCCACGGCCGGCGCGCTGGTGGTGCTGGACGCGCCGATGCAGGGCCTGCAGGTCCTCTCCATGTTCCGCGCGCCGACCGCGATCTCCGACATCGACGTGCAGACCCTGATTGCCCAGTTCTCGCCGGGCGTGCTGGCCTACAGCGACATCGGCACCGCGAGCGATCTCGCGCGGGCCGAGGGGCCGACCCTGCTGGCGCAGATCCAGGGCCTGCTCGGCATCGGCCAGGCCCAGGCCGGCGAGGTGCTGGCGGGCGGCGCGGTCGGCGACGGACGGGGTTCGGGCGAGGTGATCGGACGCACCGGCGACGACGACCTCTCGGACCGCAACATCGACGACGAGGAACAGGGCAATGTCGGCGAGGTGGTGAACGACATCGCCTTCGATGGTGACGTCGCGTTCAGCATCGCCAATGGCGACGCCACGCTGACCGGCGGTGCCGGCTTCGACAAGGCGACCATCGCCGCCGACCCGGTCAACGCCAATATCGTCACCGCCGCGGTGAACGAGGCCGGCCAGATCGTCCTGAACTTCTCCGGCGGCACCAACTCCAGTGTCGTGCTGTCCGGCGTCGAGGAGGTCGAGATCGCGCTGGGCGGGGCCGGCGACAATGTCTCGCTGGGCGACCTGTCCGGGTCAGACCTGGCCGACGACACCTTCATCATTCGTGCCGGGGGCGGCGACGACTTCGTCGATGGCGCGCTGGTCGGCCGCTCGCTGGATTTCGACGGCGGCGAGGGCAACGACACCCTGCTGGGTTCCACTTCCGATGACCTGATGGTCGGCGGCACGGGCGATGACGTGATCGCAGGTGGCGCCGCCGGCGACGTGCTGCGGGGCGAGGCCGGCGACGACGTGCTGAACGGCGGCTCGGGCGACGACCTGATCGCGGGCGGCGACGGCATCGACACGGCCGACTTTTCCGATGATGCCGCGGGCGTCACGGCCAGCCTGCTGACCGGCACCGCGACCGGCGTCGACAGCGGCAACGACACCCTGACGGGTATCGAGAACCTCACCGGCGGTTCCGGCGACGACAGCCTGACCGGCGACACGGGCGCCAACGCGCTGTCGGGTGGCATCGGCGACGACACGCTGATCGGCAATGCAGGCAACGACACGCTGGATGGCGGCGCCGACACCGACACGGTGGACTATGCGGCCGCGGCCGGACCGGTGGCGGTCGACCTGGATGCCGGCACCGCGACCGGCGACGGGACGGATTCGCTGGTCGCCATCGAGAACGCCATCGGTTCCGCCAATGCCGACACCCTGTCGGGCACGGCCGACGACAACCTGCTGGTCGGCAATGCCGGCAATGACGTGCTGTCGGGCCGGGCCGGCGACGACACGCTGCAGGGCGGCGCCGGCGATGACACCATAGCCGGTGGCGATGGCAATGACTCCATGGCCGGCGGCGACGGTACCGACACGGCCGATTTCTCCGCCGCGACCGGCAACCTGGTGATCGACCTGACCGACGGCACCGCCAGCGGCGAGGGCGAGGACGCGCTCTCGGGTTTCGAACGCGTGGTCGGCGGCGCGGGCAACGACAGCATCTCCGGTACCTCCGGTGCGCAGACGCTGCAAGGCGGCGCGGGTGACGACACGCTGAACGGACGCGGCGACGACGACGTCCTGTTCGGCGGCGACGGCTTCGACCGGGTCGAGTTCGGCGGGGATGGCAGCGAAGCCGTCTTTCTGGAGATCGCAGACGGAAGTGGCGTGATCGTCGTCGACTTTTTCGGGTCAGGTGCTGCCGACGATCAGGGCAGCACCGACACGGTCGGAGCGGACGTCGAACAGATTGCCTTTCCCGATCTCGTGCTCGACCTCGCGGTCGGGACCACCGGGTCGGACACACTCAATCTCGGCGATGGCAACAACCTGGTGTTCGGCCTTGCGGGCTTCGACGTCATCAATTCCGGCGCCGGCGATGACCAGATCAGGGGTGGCAATGGCTCCGATACCATTTTCGGTGGCGGTGGCACCGACATCATCCTGGGCGAGAACGGCGATGATGTGCTTGTCGGCGGCAGCGGTGACGATGCGCTTTCAGGCGGTGCCGGCACCGACCGGGTGGTTTTCTCCGGTGCGATCGACGGCTTCGTTTTCAGCTTTCTGGCAGATGGCACCAATCCGGACGACGTTTTTGAAGCTATTGAGATTTCCGACTCAGTCGGCGCCGAGGGAACCGATCTTGTCGCTCCGGACGTTGAGCAGCTGACCTTCGCGGACCGGACCTTCGATCTGGTCCTGGGCTCGAGCGACACGAACCTTGTGGGTATTGCGGATACGCTCACGGGCGGCGCAGGCGACGATATCATTGCCGGATTGTCCGGCGACGACGTGGTATCGGGCGGCGCGGGTGGAGACTTCCTGTTCGGCGGTACCGGCGACGACACGTTGTCGGGTGGCGCCGGCGACGACACGCTGATCGGCGGCGACGGCGTCGACACGGCGGATTTCTCCGGCTCGGCCACCGCCGTGACGGTCGACCTCGCGGCGGGGACCGCGACCGGCGAGGGCAATGACAGCCTGTCCGGCATCGAGGCGGTGACCGGCTCGGCCTTCGACGATTCGATTTCCGGCGACGACAGTGCCAACACGCTGACCGGTGGCCTGGGCAATGACACCCTGGCCGGCCGGGGCGGCAATGACAGCTTCAGCCTGTCGACGGCGGCCAGCGGCAATGACCTGATCGACGGCGGTGACGGCACCGACAGCCTCGGCGTGACCCTGGCGACGGCGGGCAACCTGTCCATCGCGGCGGCCGGCGCCACGACAAGCTTCGCTTTCACCAGCCCGGTGGCGCAGACCGCGACCACCACGAACATCGAGGTCGTGACCGTCACCGGCAGCACCGGCAACGACACCATCACCGCGACCGATACGGCGGGCACGGCGGCGCCGTCGGTCACGGCCAGCCTCGGTGCCGGCAATGACCTGTTCGACGCGCAGGGCTGGGCGACCTCGGTCACCGTCGACGGCGGCACCGGCAACGACACCATCCGCCCCGGCACGGCCGCGGACTCGCTGAACGGCGGCGGTGGCACCGGCGACGTGCTCGACATCTCCTTCGCCACCAATGCGTTGAGCGTGGTGCTGACCGCATCGCGCGCCACGGGACTTGACATCGGCGTCGACACCGTGACCGGCTTCGAGACCGTGATCGGCGGCAGCGGCAACGACACGCTGGTCGGCAACAACGTCGACAACCTGCTGGTCGGCGGCGACGGCGACGACTGCCTGGTCGGCGCCAACGGCTCCGACACCTTCATCGGCGGCCTCGGCAACGACACCTATGACGGCTCGGACGCGCTGGTCGACGTGGTTGACTACTCGGCCTCGGTCAGCGACCTGCTGCTGGACGTCAACGCCGCAACCTTCAACGTCTTCGAATTGGGCATCGACAGCCAGGTCGGCACCTCCATCGACGGCTTCATCGGCGGCGCCGGCAACGACACCATGATCGGCAATGCCGGCGTCAACCGTTTCGACGGCGGCGCGGGCAATGATTCGATCTCGGCGGCCGGCGGCAATGACCGCATCTTCGGCAGCCTGGGCAATGACACGCTGGACGGCGGCACCGGTATCGACGACCTCGACTATTCCAACATCACCACCACCGGCGTGAACGTGAACCTGGTGGCCGGCACCGCGTCCGGCCCCGGCAACGACGTCATCAGCGGCTTCGAGAACGTCACCGGCACCGCGCTGGCCGACACCATCTCGGCCAGCGACGACGCCAACGTGATCATCTCCGGTGCCGGCAACGACCTGGTGCTGGCGCTGGGTGGCAATGACGACATCACGCTGGGTGACGGCGACGACACGGTCGACGGCGGCACCGGTGCCGACACCATCCGCGGCGATGGCGGCAATGACTCGATCGCGGGCGGCGACGGCGCGGACTCCATCTTCGGCGCCCAGGGCAACGACACCATCGACGGTGGCGACGGCGCCGACACCATCTCGGGCGGCAATGACGCCGACCTGATCAACGGCGGCGCGGGCAATGATTCGCTGAACGGCGATGCGGGCAACGACACGGTGTTCGGCGGTATCGGCGACGACCAGCTGGCCGCTGTCTCGGGCCTGAACCTGCTGGATGGCGGCGAGGGCGACGACACCATCTCCGGTGGCAACAATGTCGACACCATCACCGGTGGCCTGGGCAGCGACGTGCTGACCGGCAATGCCGGCAATGACCTCTTCCGCTACGATTCCCCGCTCGAGGGCGGCGACACCATCACCGACTTCGCCGCCGGCGCGGACAGGTTCTCGATCCTGGGCAGCGCCTTCTCGAATGTCGCCTCCACCGGCGGTGTGCTGGACAGCAGCGCCTTCCGCAACATCGCCGGGGCGCTGCAGGACGGGACAACGGACATCGGCAACGCCGCGACCTTCGTCTTCGACACCCAGAACAGCGTGCTGCACTTCGATCCCGACGGGACGGGCGGCCAGGCCAGCTTCGAGATCGCCACGGTCACCGTCGCCAGCGGCACGCTGCAGGCCAGCGACTTCGAGGTCCGCTGATCGCGGCAGCAGCCCGCTGATCGCGGGCGATATCCGCCGGACGCAGACCGGCCCCGCGCTTGACGGGGGCGGTGGCGGTTGCCAGTTTCCCGCGCGGGGGGCCGTGCGGTGCGTCTCCCCGACCCTGACCAATCCCGACCGGACCGGACCCATGACCCACGTGACAGGCGGCGCCTGGACGACGGTTGCCGCCTCGTGGCGGGCGACGACGGGCTTTGCCATCGGCGGCGCCATCTTCGGCCTGATGCTGGGCTCGGCGGCGGCGGTGAAGGGCATTCCGCCCGGCCAGACCATCGTGGCCGGCGGGGCCATGTACGCGGGCGCGGCGCAGCTCGCCGCCGTCTCGCAATGGGCGCTGCCGATCCCGTTCCTGGCTCTGGCGCTGTCGACCGCGATGGTCTCCTCGCGCAACGTGCTGATGGGCGTGACCATGTCGCCGATCTTCCGGCCGCTGCCCTGGTACTGGCGCCTGCTCGGCATCTTCCTGCTCGTCGACGCGGCCTGGGCGATCACGATGAAGGAGCGCCAGCGGCCTGACATCGCGCTCTACTATTTCGCCAGCACCGGCCTGATGTACGCCACCTGGATCGTGGGCATCTCGGTCGGCGTGGCACTGCCGGACCTGTTCGACCGGGTGACGCTGGAGGCGCTGTCGTTCGGCGGCGTGATCTTCCTGTCGCTGATCGTCGCCATGCTGAGCCGCAACAGGGTCGGGCCGCGCCTGCCCTGGATCGGCGCCGCTTGCACCTCGGCCCTGCTGGCGCCCGAGATCGGCACCTCCTGGGGCCTGGTGGCCAGCGTCGGCGTCGGCGCCGTCATCGCCGTGGTCGCGGGGCGTCGCCATGGATGACACGCTGGCCGGCTACCTCGCCGTCCTGATGATGGCGGTGATCGTCTTCGGCACCCGGCTCGCCGGATACCTGCTGGGCTCCCGCGTGCCGGAGCAGGGTCACCTGCGTCGCCTGCTGGAGGCACTGCCGGGCTGTGCCATCGCCGCCGTCTGCGCGCCCGCGCTGCTGACCGCCGGCCCGGTGCAGTTCGCCGGCCTGGCCGTGGCCTGGGGCGCACTGTGGCTGAGCGGCAATGCCACGCTGGCGCTGCTGTCGGGCCTGGGGGTGCTGCTGGCCGGCGGGCACCTGCTGGCCTGGGTCGCGGGGCCGATCACCGGCTCGTGACCGGTCCGCAACCGAATAGATTCCCGCGCCGACTTGTTATGGTCATGTCGGACCACGAGAATGTCGACACCTGATGCCGGCGTAACCGGCACGGGCGAGCTGTGAGGAGAGTGTCGATGAAGAAACTTGTCCTGGCCGGGATTGCGGCCATCGCCCTGGCCGGCGGAGCTGCCCTGGCCGGCGAGATGTCCGATGCCCGTGTCGCCGACATGAAGGGGATCGGCGGATCGATGAAGGCGCTGGGTGACGCGGCCAAGGCCGGCGGCCCGATCACGCCGGAGCTGGTCGAGACGGCCAAGAAGGCCAGCATGCTGGCCGACGGCATGCTGGCGAAGTTCCCGGCGGGTACCGCCGAGTACCGCGCCAAGCCGGAGATCTGGACCGACTGGGCCGGCTTCGAGAAGAGCATGCAGGACATGCAGGCGGCGGCGAAGGATCTGGTCGCGGCGGCGGAGACCGGCGAGGCGGCGAAGGTCGGTGCCGCGCTGGGGGCCATGGGCAAGACCTGCGGCGCCTGCCACGACACCTATCGCGGTCCCAAGCCGGGCTGATCCATGACGGCTCGCGGCATCATCGCCGCGCTGGCCCTGCTGCCGGCGCTGGCGCTCGGCTGTCGCTCCGCGGCTGCGGAGACGGCGGTCGAGCGCGGGGCCTATCTGGTCCGCGCCGGTGGCTGCATCGCCTGCCACACCGAGAAGGGCGGCGATCCGCTGGCCGGCGGCCGGCCGCTGGAAACGCCGTTCGGCACCTTCTACAGCCCCAACATCACCGCCGATCCGGCCACCGGCATCGGCACCTGGTCGGATGACGACTTCGCGCGCGCCCTGCACGAGGGCGTCAGGCCCGACGGCGCCCGCTATTTCCCGGTCTTCCCCTATACCAGCTATACCCTGATCACCCGCGACGACGCGCTGGCGATCAAGGCCTACCTGTTCAGCCTGCCGCCGGTGGTGAAGGCGCGACGCGACCACGACGTCCCGTTCCCGTTCTCGTGGCGCCTGACCCAGCGCGGCTGGCGCATGCTGTTCTTCAGCCCGGAGACCTTCACGCACGATCCGGCGAAGTCGGCGGAGTGGAACCGTGGCGCCTACCTGGTCCGTGGCCTGGCCCATTGCGGCGAGTGCCACACCCCGCGCAACATCTTCGGCGCCGTGGACGAGGACATGTTCCTGGGCGGCACGGCGGACGGGCCGGAGGGCGAACTGGCCCCCAACATCACGCCGCACGCCACCGGCATCGGCGACTGGTCCGACGAGGAACTGCTGGAACTGCTCGCCACCGGCACCAAGCCGGACTTCGACAATGTACAGGGCACCATGGGCGAGGCCGTGGCCGACGGCCTGAGCCACCTGACCGACGCCGACCGCCGCGCCATCGTCACCTACATCCGCTCCGTCCCGCCGGTCGACAACGTGGCGAAGCGCGCGGACTGAGCGCGCCGGCCTCGCCCGGTCCTGGCCGGTTGTACACGCGCCATACGCATGATGACGGGGAGCCATGCCGTTTCCCGGCTGGTTCCGGCTTCCCCTGCGGCATAGGGTGAAATCCTACCCACCGGTAGCCGAATGTGAAACAACGGGAGGATGGCGGATGAGCCAGGAGGCCACGGGCCCCGGGTCCGCCGAAGTGACGACGACCCCAGCGGCCCCCAGGAAGCGGCGGCGCCCGCTGCGCTTCGTGCTGCTGGTGCTGGTCCCGCTGCTGGCCATTGCCGGCGCGTTCTACGCCTATGCCATGTCGGGCCGCTACATCACCACCGAGAACGCCTATGTGAAGGCGACCAAGATCGCCGTCTCCAGCGACATCGACGGTCGCGTGGTCGCCGTGCACATCGCCGAGAACCGCAGGGTCGAGGCCGGCGACCTGATGATCGAGCTCGATCCCAGGCCCTGGCAGATCGCGCTCACCGAGAATGACGCCGAGCTGGCGCGCACGCGCAGCCAGATCGAGCAGCTGAAGGTCGACTACTCGGCCGCGCTGGCCGAACTGGCGGAGACCAAGGCGCGGATCAGCCACCTGGAATCCCAGGTCGCCCGCTATGCCAGCCTGTCGAAGCGCGGTGTCGCGACCTCCGCCAAGTACGAGGAGGTGGAGGCCGACCTGCTGGCCGCCCGCCGCCGTGTCGCCACCCAGGCCGAGCGCGTGCGCCAGGCGCTGGTCGCCATCGGCGGCGATCCGGATCGCGCGGTGGAGGAGCACCCGCTCTACCGTGCCGTCATGGCCGCCAGGGAGCGCGTGCTGCTGCAGCTCGACCACACCCGCATCGTGGCGCCGCAGGCCGGCGTCGTGACGGCGCTGAACCTCGAACCGGGCGAGTATGTCGAGGAGGGCAAGGCCCTGTTCGCCATCGTCGACGACTCGGCACCATGGATCGAGGCCAACCTGAAGGAGACCCAGCTCACCTGGATCCTGCAGGGGCAGGCCGTCGAGGTCACCGTCGATGCCTATCCGGGCGTGACCTGGACCGCGTCCATCGACGGCATCGCGCCGGCGACGGGGGCGGAGTTCGCCATCCTGCCGCCGCAGAACGCCTCGGGGAACTGGGTGAAGGTGGTGCAGCGTGTGCCGGTGCGCCTGAAGCTGCATCCGAACCCTGACCGGCCGCCGCTGCGCGCGGGCATGACCGCCTGGGTGTCGATCGACACCGGGCGGGAGACCGAGTTGCTGACCGCCGCCCGCGCCGCCATTTCCGGGGTGCAGGAGCCGCCGCGGGCCGACTGACCCGCACCGCGCAGCGCGTGCCCTTGTGGCCGGCCGCGAAACCGCCATCTTTGGTGGGCATCCAGCATCGCATCAAGTGCCACAGTCCGGAGCCCCGCCCCGTGATCACCCCGACCCTTTCCACCCTGCTCGGCACCGGTCCGCTGCGCCGGGCGCTTGTCGCCGGCCTGCTGACCCTGGTGCCGCTCGCCGCCGTCCAGGCCGACCAGATCCCCGGCCGGCTGGTGCTGAGCGCCGAGGGCTCGGTTGCCGCCACCCCGGACCGCGCCACCGTCACCACCGGCGCCGTCACCCAGGCCGGCAGCGCCGAGGCGGCGATGGCCGGCCAGCGCGAGCGCATGTCCCGGGTCATCGCCGAGCTGAAGGCGCGCGGTGTCGATCCGAAGGACATCCAGACCGCCGGACTGGACCTCTCGCCGGTCTACAGCCAGTCGCATGACCGCGCGGAGGGACCGCAGATCGTCGCCTACCGCGCCTCGAATGACGTGACTGTCCTGGTGCGCGACCTGGCCATGCTGGGGCCGTCGCTGGACGCGCTGGTCGCCGCCGGCGCCAACCAGATCCGCGGCATCCGCTTCGGCGTCAGCAACGAGGACGAGCTGGCCGACCAGGCCCGGCGTGCCGCCATCAAGGCACTGCTGGCCCGTCGCGACCTGTACGCCGAGGCCGCCGGCCTGAAGCTCGGACGCATCATCGAGATGAGCGAGAGCGGCGGCTACCGCCCCGAGGTGGTGCCGATGATGGCCATGCGCTCGGCGGCGATGAAGGACTCGACCCCGGTCGAGGCCGGCACCGTCTCGATCCAGATCGGCATCAGCGCGGTGTTCGAGATCGAGGAGTGATCCTTGCCGTCCGGCCGGTACAGCCAGCCTGAAGACGCCACCCGCCCCTACATCACCGCGCCGACCTGCCAGGGCAGGAACTCGTCGTCGCCGAAGCCGAGCGTCTCGGAGGCCGTGCGCTCGCCCGAGGCCACGCGCAGGATCATGTCGAAGATCTCCTGCCCCTTCTCCGCGACCGTCACCAGGCCGTCGGCGACCGGGCCGCAGTCGATGTCCATGTCCTCGGTCAGGCGGCTGTACATGGCGGTGTTGGTCGCCAGCTTGATCGACGGCACGGGCTTGCAGCCGAACACCGAACCGCGCCCGGTGGTGAAGCAGACCACGTTGGCGCCACCGGCGACGAAGCCGGTGACGGAGACCGGGTCATAGCCGGGGGTGTCCATGAAGACGAAGCCCTTCGCCGTGATGCGCTCGGCATAGCGGTAGACGTCGACCAGCGGCGTGGTGCCGCCCTTGGCGGCGGCACCGAGGCTCTTCTCCAGGATGGTGGTCAGCCCGCCGGCCTTGTTGCCGGGGCTGGGGTTGTTGTCCATCGAGCCGTGATTGCGGTCGACATAGTCCTCCCACCAGCGGATCCGCTCCATCAGCCTGTCGGCCACGCCCTGCGAGACCGCGCGCCGGGTCAGCAGGTGCTCGGCGCCGTAGATCTCCGGCGTCTCGCCGAGACAGGCGGTGCCGCCGTGCCGGACCAGCAGGTCGGCCGCCGCGCCAAGTGCCGGGTTGGCGGAGATGCCGGACCAGGCATCCGAACCGCCGCATTCCAGACCCAGGATCAGTTCGCTGGCCGGCACCGGTTCGCGCCGGAAGGCGTCGGCATGCGGCAGCATCTGGCGCACCAGGTCGACGCCGCGCGCCACCGTGGCCCGGGTGCCACCTGAATCCTGGATCGTGAACATGTGCAGCAGCGGGCCGGGGCGCAGGCCCTCGACCTCCATCATCATGCCGAGCTGGGCCGCCTCGCAGCCGAGGCCGATGAACAGCAGACCGGCGAAGTTCGGGTGCCGCGCATAGCCGGCGAAGGTGCGCGAGAGCATGCGCATGCCCTCGCCGTCGCTGGCCATGCCGCAACCGGTGCCGTGGGTGAGTGCCACCACACCGTCGACATGGGGAAAGGCAGCCAGCGCGTCAGGGTGGCGGAAGGTGTCGGCCACCATGCGCGCAACCGTCGCCGAGCAGTTCACCGAGGTCAGCACGCCGATGTAGTTGCGCGTCGCCGCCTGGCCGTTGGGCCGGCGATACCCCATGAAGTGCGCGCGGTCGGACTCCGGCACCATGGCGACGGGGCGGAGGTCGGTGCCGGCGCCGCCCTCGCGGGCGAAGTCGCCGAAATGGCAGTTGTGGGTATGGACGTGCCAGCCGGGCTGGATCGCCGGCCGGGCGAAGCCGATCACCTGGCCGTATTTCCGCACCGCCGCGCCTTCCGCGATCGGCGCCAGCGCCACCTTGTGACCCGACGGGATCGGATCGACGGCGCGAACACCGTCCGCCACCTCGGTGCCGGGCAGGATATCGACACGGGCGACGGCGACATTGTCGCCGGGATCGAGACGGATCGTCAGGGCTGCCATGCTGTCCTCCCTTGCACGGGACGACATTCTGGCACGGGCAGGCCCGGTGTGGCAGTGGCCAGCCGTATTGTCAGGCCCCGGATGGTCCCGGCGGACCTCCGGGGAACGCGGTACCCGTTCATCGCGATTCCCGGAAGGGCGAAGCCCTGTCCGGGATCCGGTGCAATGCCACGAAACGGTGCGGCAGTGGGGAGCCGTGTGGTCAGGCCCCGGATGGTCCTGGCGGACCTCCGGGGAACGCGGCACCTGTGCATGGCGATTCCCGGAAGGGCGAAGCCCTGTCCGGGATCCGGTGCAATGCCACGAGACGTTGCGGCAGGCACAACGAAAAGGGCCGCGCCCGGTGGCACGGCCCCTTCGATCCGTTCAGGCGGCGGGGTGAACCCCGCCGGCGCCTTACTTGATCTTGTGTTCCTTGAACTCGACGTGCTTGCGCGCGACCGGGTCGTACTTCTTCAGCGCCATCTTCTCGGTCAGCGTGCGCGGGTTCTTCTTGGTCACGTAGTAGAAGCCGGTGCCGGCGGTGCTCACCAGCTTGATCTTGACGACGGTCGGCTTTGCCATGGTTCGGGCTCCCCTTGCGGGCAGTTAGCTGATCACAGGAATTCGGAGCGCGGACCATAGCCGCCGCGCCATGCTTGTCAAGTCACGCCGTGCGTGTCGGCGCCGGATCGGCCGTCGCCCAGGATGCGTTTCAGCTTGTCGGGGTTCAGGATGATGTCGATGGCGCTGACGCTGCCCTCGCGGGTGGTCAGGCTGACGACGGAGAAGATCCGGCCGGCGGCCATGCCGATGAAACCCGGCCCGCCCAGCACGACGGCCGGACGCATCTCGATGTCCGGACCGGCCTTGCCCATCAGGCCGAGCACAAAGCGACTGACCTTGTCCCGGCCCAGGATCGGGTTGCGCGCGGCCTTCACATGCCCCCCGCCATCCGAGCGGGCCACCACGTCGGCGTGCAGCAGCTGTTCCAGCTTGTCCATCCGGCCGGTCTCGGCGGCGGTGCGGAAGGCGGCGGCGAGGCGGGCGGCAACGCCCGCCGGCGCGCGCTGGCGCACCGCGTCCGTGTCGACCTGGCGCCGGGCGCGGGAGACGAGCTGGCGGGCATTGACCTCCGTGGTCTCCAGCACCGCGGCGATGTCGGCATAGTCGTAGTCGAACGCCTCCCGCAGGATGAACGCGGCGCGCTCTGCCGGCGTCAGCGCCTCCATCACCACCAGCAGCGCCATGGTCAGGCCCTCGGCCAGCTCCAGCCGCTCGCGCGGGGTGGCCGGGCCGGTGAGCACGGGTTCGGGCAGCCACGGGCCGACATAATGCTCGCGCACCGTCCGTGCCGCGCGCAGGCGGTCGACGCAGAGCCGGGTGACGACCGTGGTGAGCCAGGCCGCCGGCTCGCGCACCGCCGCCCGGTCGGTGCCGTGCCAGCGGATATACGCGTCCTGCACCGCGTCCTCCGCCTCCGCCGCCGACCCGAGCATGCGGTAGGCGAGTTTCAGCAGGCGCGGCCGCGCCGCGGCGAAGGCGTCACTCGGCGGCATGGGGCAACGGGACCGCGCAGGCGGTGGAGAGGCCGAGACCGCGCTTGACCACGGGGAACAGCCGCGCCGTGCAGGCGGCGAGCAGCAGTTCCAGCCGCGCCCGGCGGCCGTGCGCCCGCTCGATCTCCTGCCCCAGTGCGTCGGCCTCCGGGCTTGCGGCCAGCACGGCCTCGACGAAGCGCACGACCCGCGCCGCCTCGGGCGGCAGGCCGTCCACCTGTCCGCGCGCCAGGCACCACAGCACCGCGTCGCCCAGGCCGTCCCTGCGCGCATAGGCGATACCGATGCCGACACATTCGTCACAGCTTTCCAGCCGCAGCGCCGTGATCCGCGCCGCATGGACCAGCAGCGGCGACAGGCTGCCGGCCGCATTGAACAGCGGCTGTGCCAGGGCCAGCCGCGTCATCAGCCCGGTCGAGGCGTCCAGCGCCTCCCGCAGCACGGTCAGCGGCAGGCCGATGGCCCGCTCCTCCGCCGCGATCCTGTTCCGGTACAGCCCGGCGATGCCGATCCCCATGGTCCGTCTCCTTGTCCGGTGATCCTGTCATGCCCATGACGGGCGGGACACCGGATCCGTGACAGCGGAGGACAGTGGGTCGGTCTAGCTGCCGTTGGTCTCGCCGGGGGCCAGGGCGCCGACCACGATCATCGGCGCGGCGTCGAGCCGGTCGGCATCCAGCAGCGTCGCGACCCGCTCCAGCGCGGCGACCAGCATGGCCTGTTCCCAGGGTTCCAGTTCGCCGAAGCGCTCGACGAACCGTGCGTGCAGGAAGGTCGGCGCGCGCGCGACGGCCGCGCGGCCGTCGTCGGGGAGGGTGAGCCAGACCTGGCGCCGGTCGGAATCGCCACGCCGGCGCTCGATCAGGCCCCGGTCCAGCAGCCGGTGCAGCAGGCTGGTGGTGGTGGCCTGGGTGATGCCCAGCGCCGCCGCCATGTCGCCCGCGGTGGCCTCCCGCCGCTCCTGCAGCCATTGCAGCGCCAGCATCTGGGAGGCCGTGAGTCCCGCATTGCGGGACAGGCGCTTGGCGTCCTGTTCGGCGGCGCGAAGGATGCGCCGGATCGCCATCAGCACCGACTGCGCCCGTTCATCCACCCCGTCTGGTCCCCCGTCGCCCGCGCGGTCCGTCGCCGCCGCGTCACCGGTCGATGGTAGCGGTGTCGATTCACCACAGGAAGATCGGTGTTTAGTTCGATAATCAAACTGCAACATTTCGCCCTTCTGATGGTCAGAGTGGCAGGCAGACCCTAGGTCAGCCTGTAATTGGCGGACAATTAACCAGATTTTACGCATGACGCCAATCAGGGCAGCAATCATCTCTCCCGTTGACAGCCTAGATAATTCGATTATCTAAACGTCATGCACTTCGAGGGAGGCTCTCCATGACCGACATGACGCGGCGCCTGACGCTTGCGCGTCCGGCGCTCACGATCCGAAAACCGACCGCCACCGACGGCGCGGCCGTCTGGCGGCTGGTGCGCGACAGCGGCGCGCTCGACGAGAACTCGATGTACTGCAACCTGCTGCAGTGCACCCATTTCGCCACCACCTGCGCCGTGGCGGAGATCGACGGCGAGGTGGTCGGCTGGCTGTCCGGCTACATTCCGCCCGAACGGCCCGACACCTATTTCGTCTGGCAGGTCGGCGTCGGCGCGGCCGCGCGTGGCCGTGGCGTCGCCCGCAAGCTGATCCTGGACGTGCTGGACCGCGATGTCTGCGCGGATGTCGACCATGTCCAGAGCACCATCACGGCCGACAACCGCGCCAGCTGGGCGCTGTTCGGATCCATCGCCGACCGTATGGCCGCGCCGCTGGTGCGCCGCCCGCATTTCCGCGAGGCGCGCGAGTTCGACGGCGCGCACGCGACCGAGCATCTCGTGACCATCGGCCCGTTCGGCGCCGCCCTGCAGGCCCGCGCCGCGGCCTGACCGGCCGCCGTCCGCGCCTGCATGCCCCAGCATCACCGACGATCCTTTCCGAAAGGGAGGTTCCCATGACCACCGAAGCCGAGACCGGCGCGTCGACGCGCGCGCCGGCGACCATCGAATCCGAGGTCCGCAGCTATTGCCGCGGCTTTCCCGCCACCTTCGCCAGCGCCCGCAACGCGCGGCTGACCGGCAATGACGGCCGCAGCTGGATCGACTTCCTGGCCGGCTGCTCGTCGCTGAACTACGGCCACAACGACCCCGCCATGAAGGCCGCGCTGCTCGACTACATCGCGGGCGACGGCATTGCCCATGGCCTGGACATGGCGACGGACGCCAAGACCGCCTTCCTGGACGCCTTCCGCGACATCGTGCTGGCCCCGCGCAAGCTGGACTACCGGGTCCAGTTCACCGGTCCGACCGGCGCCAACGCGGTCGAGGCGGCATTCAAGCTGGCGCGCAAGGTCACCGGCCGGCATTCCGTCATCGCCTTCACCAACGGCTTTCACGGCGTGACCCTGGGCGCCCTGGCCGCGACCGGCAACGGCCACCATCGCGGCGGCTCCGGCACGCCGCTGGCCGGTGTCACCCGCATGCCCTTCGAGGGCTTCATGGGCCCCGACGTCGACACCGCCGACTACATGGATCGCATGCTGTCCAACCCCTCCTCCGGCATCGACGCGCCCGCCGCGGTGATCGTCGAGACGGTGCAGGGCGAGGGCGGGCTGAATGCCGCCAGCGGCGCATGGCTGCGTCGCATCGAGGCGGTGGCGAAGAAGCATGGCGCCCTGTTCATCATCGATGACATCCAGGCCGGCTGCGGGCGGACGGGCAGCTTCTTCTCGTTCGAGCCGTTCGACCTGGACCCCGACATCATCACCATGGCGAAGTCGCTCTCCGGCTTCGGCCTGCCCTTCGCGGTGACGCTGATGAAGCCGGAGCACGACATCTGGTCGCCGGCCGAGCACAACGGCACCTTCCGCGGCAACAACCACGCCTTCGTCACGGCCCGGGTTGCGCTGGAGAACTTCTGGCGCGACGGCGCCTTCGAGCGCGAGATCGCGCGCAAGTCCGGCCATCTCGGCAAGCGGCTGAAGGCAATCGCCGAGCGCTACGGCTGGCGGGTGAAGGGCCGGGGCATGATGCAGGGCATCGAGACCCCCGAGGGCGCGATCGCCGGCCGAATCTGCCGCCACTGCTTCGAGCACGGCCTGATCATCGAGACCTCGGGTGCCCATGACGAGGTGGTGAAGGTGCTGGTGCCGCTGACCGTCGAGGACGCGGTGCTGGACGAGGGCCTGGACATCATGGAGGCGGCCTTCGCCGCCGAGGCCGGGCGCGGTACCCGCGCCGCCGCAGCCTGAGGAGGACCGTCAATGATCGTGCGCGACTTCAACGCGGAGAAGGCCACGGACCGCCGCGTCACCGACAAGCGATGGGAGAGCGTGCGCCTGCTGCTGAAGGATGACGGGATGGGGTTCAGCTTCCACATCACCACCATCGAGGCCGGCTCGACCCACGTCTTCGAGTATCGCAACCACTTCGAGTCGGTCTACTGCATCGCCGGCAGCGGGCGCATCACCGAGCTGGCGAACGGGACGGTGCACGAGATCCGGCCGGGCGTGATGTATGCGCTGAACCTGCACGACCGCCACGAGCTGGTCTGCGACGAGACCTTCGTGCTGGCCTGCTGCTTCAATCCGCCGCTGACCGGCAAGGAAGTGCACGGCGCCGACGGCGCCTACGCCCTGGCGGCGGAGTAGCGACGTTCGGGAAATTGGCTGTTCCGGCCCGCGCCGCCACCCGGCCACCCGGCGACAGTATCCTGGATGGGTGGCCGCCGGGTGGGGGAGCGGGCCGGTGCCGTCTGCGTCCCCGGTCTAGCCCCTGCCCACATAGGGCATGCGGTTGGCCATCACCGTCATGAACAGCACGTTGGTGTCGAGCGGCAGCCCGGCCATGTAGAGCACGGCGTCGGCGACGTGCTTCACGTCGAACACCGGCTCCTGCGCCATTGATCCGTTGGCCTGCAGCACGCCCGCCGTCATCCGCGCTGTCATCGGCGTCTCGGCATTGCCGATGTCGATCTGCCCGCAGGTGATGTCGTGCGGCCGGCCGTCCAGCGCGGTGGCCTTGGTCAGGCCGGTGATGGCGTGCTTGGTCGCGGTATAGGGCGCCGAGAACGGCCGGGGCGTGTGCGCCGAGATCGAGCCGTTGTTGATGATGCGCCCGCCCTTCGGGGTCTGCGCCTTCATGATCCGCATGGCCTGCTGGGTGCACCAGAAGGCGCCGTTCAGGTTGGTGTCGACGGTGCGCCGCCACTGTTCCGGCGTCAGCTCCTCCATCGGCACCGGCGGCGTGCCGCTGCCGGCATTGTTGAACAGCAGGTCCAGGCGGCCGAAGGCGGCGACGGTGGCATCGAAGGCCGCCCGCACGGCCTCCGGATCGCCGATGTCGCAGGGCTGCGCCAGCATGCGCGCGCCGGCATCGCCGGCCAGGCCCACCGTCTCCGACAGCGCCTCCGCCCGGCGTCCGGTGACGGTCACCGACCAGCCGGCCGCGGCCAGCGCCAGCGCCGCCGCGCGGCCGATGCCGGACCCGGCACCGGTCACGAAAGCCACCTTCGTCTCCATCCTATCCCCCCGTCGCCGTGCGGCCCTTGCTGTCGGCCAGCCCCACCGGGCTGGCGCCGAGGCCCTTCGTATCCAGCCAGTCCAGCGCGTAGGCCACCCATTCCTCCCAGTCCGGTTCGCCGAGCAGGAAGTGGCTGTGGTCGCGCAGCAGCTTGAATTTCGCGCGCGCGCCGTACTTGTAGGCAACGGCGCGGACGGTGCCGGGGCTGACCAGCCGGTCGGAATCGCCGACCAGGCAGAGCACCGGGCACTTCACGCGGTGATGGTCCACCGCCGAGTTCCCGGCCGGGTCCATCATCCACAGCAGCACCTGGCGCAGCGCCAGCGCCGACTCGCAGGTGAATCGCGCATGCAGCGCCCGTCTCTCCGCCCGCGCGAAGCGGTCCAGCACGCCGTGGCGGACGGCGCGGTAGTCCGGCGCGATGATGCCGCTGCCGACCAGCGAATCGACGGCGAGGCCCAGCGCGCCGAGCGCCTCGTTGCCCTCCCGGGGCCAGATGCCCCAGGGCGCGGCCGGCGCCAGCAGCACCAGCGCCGAGACCGCGTGGCGAGCGGCCAGCATCTGGCCGATCAGCCCGCCCATGGAATGGCCGACCACGATGGGCGGCTCGTCCAGCCGCTCCAGCACTGCCGACATGGCATCGGCATAGTCGCCGATACCGTAGCGGTGCAGGTCGGGATCTGGCCCCAGCGGCCACGGCCGGTCATGACCCGGCAGGTCGGGGACGATGGTGCGATAGCCGGCGGCGCGGAAGATCGCGGCCAGTTCATCGAAGCACCAGCCGCCGGTGAAGGCGCCATGGAGCATCAGGACCGGGCGGCTCAACGATGCTGTTCCGGGAACAGCGGGGCGAAGACCTCCACCACCTTGCGGTAGGTGTCGCGCTTGAAGGGAACGGCCAGCTCGACCAGATCGGACAGCGGTGCCCAGCGCCAGGCGTTGAACTCGGGGTGGGCGGTGTCGATGCGGATGTCGGCATCGGTGCCGAGAAAGCGCAGGGCGTACCAGGTCTGGCTCTGGCCGCGGTACCTGCCCTTCCAGACCCTGCCGACCAGGTGCTCGGGCAGGTCATAGGCGATGGGTTCGGGCGCGCGGCCCAGGATCTCCGCCCGGGCGGTGCCGATCTCCTCCTCCATCTCGCGGAACACCGCGGCGTCGGCATCCTCGCCGTCATCGACGCCGCCCTGCGGCATCTGCCAGGCCTCGACCTCCTGGTCGATGCGCTGGCCGACGAAGACGTGCCAGTCGGGATTGATCAGCATGATCCCGATACAGGGACGATAGGGCAGGCCGGACAGGCTACTGGACATGGGGGCTCCGTTCCGCTCACTGGCCGTCCGCGATGCGGGCCACGGCGGAAATGGGTGCCAGCGCGAATCCCCGCGCCGACAGCCCGCCGATCCAGAATCGCAGACGTTCGATCGTCACAGGATAGTCCCCCGCGATGCCGACGGCGACCTGTCGCGTGAGCGCGATCTGCTCCAGCTGCGCCAGCCGCTCGTCGATGGGGTTGCGGGCCGCCTCGGCGTCGATGGTGCGGTCGACGGCGGCGGTCGGCAGGCCGAGTTCGCTCGCCATCTTGGCGGCGATGGATTCGGGCGTGGTGCGCGCATCGACGAACAGCAGCCCGCGCGCATCGACGGAGTCGAGGACCGGCTGCAGGTCCCTGGGCGACACCGTCATCCGCGAGCCCATGAAGTTGATGACGCCGACATAGCCCGTGGCGCGCGACAGCACCCATTCCAGCCGGTCGATGTTGATCTCCGGCGTGTCGCCGACCATCAGCGCGCGCTCGCCCGGATCCTCGAACTCGGTGTTGCGCGGCTCCATCGGCACCTGCAGCAGCACCTCGTGCCCGGCCGCGCGCGCGGCCGGAATCCATTCGGCGAGGCGCGAGGAATAGGGGCTGAACGCCAGGCTGACCTCGCCCGGCAGGTCCTGGATGGCGGCCAGCGTCGGCTGCTCGGCCAGCCCGAGGCCACCGACGATGATGGCGATGCGCGGCTTGCCGGCGGGCGCGTCGAACGGGCGGCCATAGGTGCGCCAGGCGACGGTGCCGTCGGCGGCGCGCATGGGCAGCGGCCCGTACTTGCCGCTGGTCGTGATCGCCGGGTCGGGGGCCGGCGCCAGCGGCGTCCGCTCCGCCTGCACCACGTTCGGCACCGGTCCGGGGCCGACAATGCGCGGCGGTTGCGGGACCGTGCGTGGCGGGGTCGCGTCCTGTCCGGTCGCGGGGGCCGGGGCAGTGGCCGGGGCCGGGGTGTCGGCATGGCCGTCAACCTGCCGGGCATGGCTGTCGCCCAGGCCGGAGCCGTCCGTATGTGCCTGGCTGTCGTGGCTTTCCGTGTTTGCGGTCGCGTCATGGCCGGTCGCCGCCGCGGTGCCGGGTGGCGGGGCATGTGCCACGGGCGGCGCGCTGTCGTGGCTGTCGGCCTGTCCGTGCCCGGTCGACGGCTTCGGCGTGGCCGCATGGCTGTCGCCCCGGGAAGGCGGAGCCGTCGGCGTCGCGCCATGCCCGCTGTCGCCATCGGCCTTCGCGGCCGCGCCATGGCTGTCTTCGGCATGACCGGATCCCGCGTGGCCGGATTCCGTGTCGGCGGTCGTCGCTCCGGCCGCTTCGTGCTCCTGGCTGTCGGCCCACCAGAGCCAGCCGACGGTGCCGCCGACGGTGCCGAGCACCAGCAGCGTCGCCAGCACCAGCGCGGTCTGCGCCACGGGCCGGCGGCCGCGCGAAGGTCCCGGTTCGATCGGCATATCGGTCATGGCGGCCGCCCGCCGCGCGCTACTTCAGGCTGGCGCGGGCGAGCGAGATCGCACGGATCGCGTCCAGGGCGCGCTGCAGCTGGTAGTCGGTCGGGACCGTTTCGTCGGCGCTGGTGTCCACCTCGCCCTCGCCGGAGGGGCGGTCGTTCTCCAGCCGGTTGCGCAGCTCGGCCTCCGAGCGGCGCTGCCCGCCCTCGACCAGTTCCAGACGGGCCTGCGGCACGTGGATGTCGGGGGTGATGCCGCGCGCCTGGATCGAGGTGCCGGCGGGCGTGTAGTAGCGCGAGGTGGTCAGCTTCAGCTGGTTGCCGCCCTGCAGCTGGATGATCGACTGGACCGAGCCCTTGCCGAAGCTCTGCGTACCCATGATCACCGCGCGGCGGTGGTCCTGCAGCGCGCCGGCCACGATCTCCGAGGCGCTGGCCGAGCCGCCGTTGATCAGCACGACGATGGGCAGGCCCTTGGCGATGTCGCCGGCCTTGGCGTTGTAGCGCTCGATCGAATCGGTGTTGCGCCCGCGGGTCGAGACGATCTCGCCACGATCCAGGAAGGCGTCGGAGACGGCGATGGCCTGGTCCAGCAGGCCGCCGGGATTGTTGCGCAGGTCCAGCACGATGCCGGCCAGCTCGTCGCCGATGTCCGTCTTCATGTCCTCCATCGCCTTGCGCAGGCCAGTCTCGGTCTGCTCGGTGAACGAGGTGACGCGGATATAGGCGATGTTCTCCTCGGCACGGGCGCGGACCGACTGCACCTTGATCACCGCGCGGGTCAGGGTGATGTCGAAGGGTTCCGGCGTGCCGGCGCGGTTGATGGTGAGGCGGATGTCGGAACCCGCCGGACCGCGCATCTTCTTCACCGCCTCGTTCAGCGTCAGGCCCAGCACCGGCTCGCCGTCGATGTGGCTGACCAGGTCGCCCGGCTGCACGCCGGCATTGGCCGCCGGGGTGTCGTCGATGGGGGTGACGACCTTCACCAGGCCGTTCTCCATCGTGACCTCGATGCCGAGGCCGCCGAACTCGCCGCGGATGTCCACCTGCATCTGCTTCACCCGCTCGGGCGGCAGGAAGGCGGAATGCGGATCGAGCGAGTTGAGCATGCCGTTGACGCCGGCCTCGATCAGCTTCTGGTCATCGACCGGCTCGACATAGTTCGACCGGATCTTGGCAAGGGCGTCGCCCAGCAGTTCAAGCAGGCGATAGACGTCCTTGTCCTGGGCCGAGGCGCTGGGCGCGACGACGCATCCCGGTCCGATCAGAAACGCCGCCAGGAGGGCGGCCCGGGTGATCCGCTGCATCATTATCCGCTGATCTTTCCTTCTGTGGGCGCGAGCCAGGGCATGGGGTCGATCGGTGTCCCGTCGTGCCGCAATTCCATGTAGAGCTCCGGCCGCGCGCCGGAAACCGTGTCATCCATCGTGCCGACCGGCTCGCCCGCCAGCAACCACTGGCCGACGGCCACGTCGGTCGACGCCAGTCCGGCGACGAGCAGATGATACCCGTCGCCCAAATCCATGATCAATAGCCGGCCATAGGACCGGAAGGGGCCGGAAAATCGCACCGTGCCATCGGCGGGTGCTGTCACCAGTGCGCCCGGCCGGGTGGAGAAGACCACGCCCTGGCGGTCGTTCGGCGCGCCGGGCGTCGCCTCGCCGAAGCGGGCGACGACGGTGCCCTCGGCGGGCCGGGGCAGGCGCCCGCGCAGGCTGGACACGGGCTGGCGGTCCAGCCTGCGGTTCGGCACGGCCGCGACTTCGGTCAGCGGCGCCAGCCGGTCGAGCAGCGCGGTGAGCGTCCGCTCCTTGTCGGCCAGCCGCATCAGGCGGACCTGTTCGACCGCCGCGGCCGCCTTCAGGCCCTCCACGGTCTCCGCCTTCTCGGCCAGCAGCCGGGTCAATTCCGCGCGATCACGGTCGGCGCCGGCCACCAGCGCGGCGGTTTCGGCCCGCGCCGCGCGCAGCCGCTCGCGGCCGGCGTCCAGTTCGGCGAGGTCGGCGCCGAGGGTCGTCACCAGTGCCTGCAGCTCGGGCGTCAGGCCCGACAGGGCGGAGGCGGTCAGCCCCGCCTCGGCGAAGCCACCGGGGCGTGCGACCTGTGCCAGGGCCGGGGTGCGGGCCAGCGCCGCCAGCGCCGACAGCCCGGCTGCCAGTTCGCCCCGCCGTGCGGCCAGCCGGTCGGCCAGCGCCTGCATGCGCGGTTCCAGCCCGGCAATCTCCCGGTCCAGCGCGTCCAGTTTGCGTTCGGCGGCGCGGACGTCGGCGGCACGCTGGCGGAGATTCTCGTTCAGGGCCTCGCGCTCGGCGGCCAGGCGTTCCGCTTCGCCGACCAGCGCCTCCGATCGGGCGCGGCTGGTCTCCGACTGGCGCTCGACCGCTTCAAGGTCCGAGCGCGAAGGCGTGTCCGCCGCCATCGCGATGCCGCAGCCCGCGGCCAGCAGTGTCAGGACAAGCGCGGCCTCAGACCGCCGCACGACGTGCCGCCGTCTCCGTCCGTCCGGCCGGTGCTCTGGCCAGCAGGGCGTGGCCGCCCATGGCGGCGGGTTGCTGCAGGCCCATCAGGCGCAGCACGGTGGGTGCGATGTCGGCCAGCCGGCCGTCGCCCAGCGCCAGCCCGGCCGGCCCGTTGACCATGGTCAGCGGCACGGGGTTGGTGGTGTGCTGGGTATGCGGCTCCCCGGTCTCCGGGTCGCGCATCTGCTCCAGGTTGCCGTGGTCGGCGGTCACCAGCAGCACGCCGCCGGCCCTGGTCACGGCCGCTTCCAGCCGCCCGAGACAGGCGTCGATGGTCTCCACCGCGCGGATCGCCGCGTCCAGCATGCCGGTGTGCCCGACCATGTCGGGATTGGCGTAGTTCACCACGACCAGGTCGATGCCACCCTGTTCCAGCCGCGCGACCAGGCGGTCGGTGACCTCGGACGCCGCCATTTCGGGCTGCAGGTCATAGGTCGCGACCTTCGGCGAGGGGACGAGGATGCGCTCCTCGCCGGGATAGTGCTGCTCGACGCCGCCGTTCAGGAAAAAGGTGACGTGGGCATATTTCTCGGTCTCGGCGATGCGGAGCTGCGTGCCGCCGGCATTGGCCACCACCTCGCCCAGCGTGTCGGCCAGGCTTTCGGAGGGGAAGATCGCGCCGAGGAAGCCGTTCAGCGCGTCCGAATACTCGACCATGCCCAGTGCCCCGGCGAAGCGGACCACCCGGGCGCGGTTGAAGCCGTCGAAATGCGGGTCCAGCAGCGCCGTCAGGATCTCGCGGGCGCGGTCGGCGCGGAAATTCGCCATCAGCAGGCCGTCGCCATCCGCCATGCCGCCATAGGCGCCGATCCGGCGCGGCCTGACGAACTCGTCGGTCTCGCCGGCCGCGTACGCATCGGCCAGCGCCTCGGCGGCGGTATCGAAGGCCGCGCCCCTGCCGTCGACCAGCAGGTCGATGGCCAGCTCCACCCGGTCCCAGCGCTTGTCGCGGTCCATGGCGAAGTAGCGCCCGCAGATGGTGGCGACGCGCGCGCCGGCGGGCAGGGCGGCCTCGAAGGCCTTCAGGTAGCCGGCGGCGCTTTTCGGCGGGGTGTCGCGGCCGTCCAGGAAGGCATGCACGGCGACCGTGCTGCCCCGCGCCACCAGCGCCTTCGCCAGCGCCACCATGTGGTCCTGGTGGCTGTGCACGCCGCCGGGCGAGAGCAGGCCGAGAACGTGGACGGTGGCGGACTTCGCCGCCAGGTCGGCCAGCGCCGGGTGCGCGGCCAGTTCGCCGCTCGCGATGGCGGCGTCGATGCGCGGCAGGTCCTGCATGACCACGCGGCCGGCGCCGATGTTCATGTGGCCGACCTCGGAATTGCCCATCTGCCCGTCGGGCAGGCCGACCGCCAGGCCGGACGTCTGGATCATCGACTGCGGGCAGGTCGCCGACAGCCGGTCCCAGACCGGCGTCCGGGCCAGCGCGATGGCATTGTCCTCGGGCTCGGCGCGATGGCCCCAGCCGTCAAGGATGCAGAGGACGACGGGACGGCGGCGAATCGTGTCGGATAGATCGGTCATGGCGGCCGTTTATAGCGGAAGTGTCCTCGCCATGTGAGGGTTTTCCCCGCCGCGTCAAGATGCTGCGACCCCCGCGCACGGCCGCCCCGCGTCCCGGTCGGGAGCGGAGAATCGCATGTGGCCAAGCACCAGCCGCGCGACACCCCCACCCCGACCCTCCCCCGTCAAGGGGGAGGGAGAAGGGAACGCCACCCAGACCCGATCAGGCGTCGCTGTTGGGATCGAACACCGGCTTGCGCTTCTCGCGGTGGGCGGCGAGGCCCTCGCGCGCCTCCGGGCCCGAGAAGCCGACCATCTCCAGCGCCACCGAGGCGTCGAAGGCCGGGCCGGCCATGCGGTACCAGTTGTTCAGCGCGTACTTGGTGAAGCGGATCGCCGATGGTGCGCCCTGGGCCAGCTTGATCGCCACTTCCAGCGCCTTGGCCTGCACCTGGTCGTCCTCGACGCAGAGCGAGACGAGACCCAGGCGCTCGGCCTCCTCGCCGTTCATCGGCTCGCAGAGCAGCAGGTGGTACTTGGCCTTGGCCATGCCGCAGAGGATCGGCCAGTTGATCACCGCGTGGTCGCCCGCCGCGACACCCAGGCGGGTGTGGCCGTCGACGATGCGGGTGGACTTGCCGGCGATGGAGATGTCGGCCAGCAGCGCCGAGACCAGGCCGGCGCCGACCGCGACGCCGTTGATCGCCGAGACGATGGGCTTGCCGCAGTTGATGATGTTGTAGACGAGGTCCTTGGCTTCCTTCCAGGTCCGGACCCGCGTCTGGTAGTTCGACACGATCTCCTCGATCATGCCGAAGTCGCCGCCGGCCGAGAACGCCTTGCCCTTGCCGGTCAGGATCACCGCCGAAATGTCGGGGTCCTCGTCGACCTCGTTCCAGATGTAGGTCAGGTCGCGGTGGCCGACCTTGTCCAGCGAGTTGAGCGTCGCCGGGTTGTTGATGGTCAGGCGCAGCACGCGCTCGGCCGGGTAGTCGACCTCGAAGGTGGTGAATCTGTCGTAGCGTCCGCTCATCGTCCGGTTCCTCCCCAGGAAATGTCAGGGGCGGATCGTGCACGGAACGCCGGGCAGTCTCAAGGCGCCAGCATGACCCGGCTCAGGGCGAGTGCGCGCCGTCCGGCGGGACGATGCCGGGCAGGGCACTGCCCATGGCCGAGACCGCGACCGCTTCCGCCGCCGGGTCGAGCGTGCCGAGCGACGGCTGTGCCAGCATGATCGGGCCCGTCGCCGCGTCCTTCACGAACAGCTCCCGCGGCACGCTGGCCAGGCACTCGGCGCCGTGTTCACCGATCACGATGCTCTCGGTGATGGCGATGCCCCAGTCATCGAGCCAGAGACCGGTCATGAAGTGGAAGGTCATGCCCTGGCGCAGCACCGTGCGGTCGCCCTCGCGGAAGCTCATGGTCCGCTCGCCCCAGTCGGGCGGGTAGGAGAGGCCGATCGGGTAGCCGGTGCGGCTGTTCTTCTCGAAGCCGTGCCGGCGCAGCGTGGCGAAGAACGCCTTCGCCACGTCCTCGCAGGTGTTCCCCTCCCGCGCGATCTCGAGGCCGCGCGCCATGCCCTCCAGCACCGCCTGCTCGGCGGCGCGGAACCGCTCCGGCGGCTGGCCGAAATGCACGGTGCGGGTCAGCGGGCAGTGATAGCGCCGGTAGCAGCCGGCGACCTCGAAGAAGACGCCCTCGTTGTCGCGGAGCGGCGACTCGTCCCAGGTCAGGTGCGGCGCCGATCCGTCCGCGCCGGCCCCGATCAGCGGCACGATGGCCGCGTAGTCGCCGCCGTCCGGGCCGACGCCGCGCAGCGCCGCGTCCTGGATCTCGGCCACCAGGTCGCACTTCCGCACCCCCGGCTCCGCCTTCTCGACGATGCGGCCCATCATGGTGTCGACGATGCGGGCCGCCCGGCGCATGTAGTCGAGTTCCCGCGGGCTCTTCACCGCGCGCTGCCAGTTCACCAGAGCCGTCGCGTCGACGAAGCGTGCGTCGGGCAGGTGGGCGCGCAGCACCGCGTCCGCCTTCGCCGAGTAGTAGTAGTTGTCCATCTCGACACCGACCGGGCCACGGGCGAAGCCGCGCCGGCGAAGCTCCGCCGCCAGCACCTCCATCGGGTGCCGCTCGGTCGACTGGACATAGTGGTCATCATAGCCGGCGATGTCGGCCCCGGCCATGTAGACGGTGCGACGGGCGCCGTTCACGTCCTGCCCGCGCCCGAACCAGACCGGGTCGCCGTGCGGGCCGACCACGACGGCCTGGTGGACATAGAAGGACCAGCCGTCATAGCCGGTCAGCCACGCCATGTTGGAGGGGTCGACGACGATCAGGGTCTCGATGCCGGCGGCGGCCATGGCCTGCCGCGTTCGCTGCAGCCGGTCCGCATATTCGTCGCGCGAGAAGGGCAGCGTCAGGTCCGGCATGGCAGTCACCTCGGCAGTCGGCGTCGCCGCGCCGCCGCTGGCACGACCTCTCGCCGTTCGTCGCCGGGGTCCTCCGCCCGTGTCCGTCCCCGCGGTTCCGCCTTCAGGTCGTGCGGATGCCGCGCAGCCGTTCGCTGCGGCGCCGGAGCAGTTCCAGCGCGAACAGCATCATCATGGAGACAAGCGTCAGCAATGTCGCCACCGCAAGAATGGTCGGGCTGATCTGCTCGCGAATGCCGGAGAACATCTGCCATGGAATCGTGCGCTGCTCGAACGAGCCGACGAACAGCACCACCACCACCTCGTCGAACGAGGTGATGAAGGCGAACAGCGCACCCGAGATCACGCCGGGCGCGATCAGCGGCACGATGACCTTGAAGAACGTCGTCACCGGGGTGGCGCCCAGGCTGGCCGAGGCGCGCATCAGGTTGCGGTCGAAGCTGACCAGCGTCGCGGTGACGGTGATGACCACGAACGGCGTGCCGAGGGCGGCGTGGGCGAGAATGACGCCGATGTAGGTGCCCTGCAGGCCGATGCGGGAATAGAAGAAGTACATGCCGGCGGCGGAGATGATCAGCGGCACGATCATCGGGCTGATCAGCAGGCTCATCACCAGCGTGCGGTACGGCATGGTGGAGCGCGAGAGCCCCAGCGCCGCAAGGGTGCCGAGGGTCGCCGAGATCAGCGTGGAAAAGATCGCGATGACGATGGAATTCCACACCGCGCCCTGCCAGTTCAGGTTGGTGAAGAAATCCTCGTACCACTTCAGCGAATAGCCGGACGGATCGAATGACAGCATCTCCGGCGTGAAGGTGAAGAACGGCACCGCGTTGAACGACAGCGGCACGATCACCATCAGCGGGAAGATCAGGAAGAAGAAGATCGCCGCGCAGATCACCCGGAAGCCGTAGTACCAAGCGCGTTCGGGCAGGGAGGCATAGGCTGGAATCCCGGACATGGCCTTACCCCAGCTTCATGTTGTCGATGCCCACGATCTTCTCGTAGAGCACGAAGAAGATCACCACGATGCCGAGCAGGATGCAGCCGAGCGCGGCCGCCAGCCCCCAGTTCAGCGATGTCGAGATGTTGTAGGCGATGCGGTTGGAGATGAACGTGCCGGACGTGCCGCCGACCAGTTCGGGCGTGATGTAGTAGCCGATGGCCAGGATGAAGACGAGGATGGCGCCGGCGCCGATGCCCGGCACGGTGCCGGGGAAATAGACCTTCCAGAAGGCCAGCCACGGATGGGCGCCCAGCGAGGTGGCGGCGCGCATGTAGCTCGGCGGGATGGTCTTCATCACGCTGTAGAGCGGCAGCACCATGAACGGCAGCAGGATATGGGTCATGGCGATGACCGAGCCGGTGGCGTTGTGGATCAGCTCCAGCCGCCCGCTCTCCGAGACCAGGCCAATGAACACCAGCGCGTCGTTGATGACGCCCTGCTGCTGCAGCAGCGCGATCCACGACGTGGTGCGCACCAGCAGCGAGGTCCAGAACGGCAGCAGCACCAGGATCAGCAGCAGGTTGCCGGTCTTTGTCGAGGCCGTCGATATCATGTAGGCGATGGGAAAGCCAAGCAGCAGCGTCATCACCGTGATCGCCACGCTCATCATCATCGTGCGCACGAACAGCGTGCCGTAGATCGCCTTCTCTTCGGGCAGGAACTCCAGGCCACCGTCGGCGGTGCGCTTCGCGTCGATGGCGGAGATGAAGTAGCCGATGGTGTATTCGGGCGCGAACAGCTTGATGGTCTGCCAGGTCTCGACCTCGCCCCAGGCCTTGTGGGCCTCGATCATGGCCGGCCTGTAGGGGCCCTCGGTCATGCGCGCGGCCTTGCGCGCCGAGCCGCGGAACAGGCTCGACATGCCCGACTTCTCGTAGTTCAGCCGCTGGCCGACCTGCGTGTTGGTGCGGTTTTCCTTGGCGACCTTCAGGTCCTGCACAAGTGCCGCGTAGACGTCCTCGCCGGGCAGTTCGCCGGCGGTCTCGTCCCAGCCGTCCAGCGCCGTGACCGTGCGCGGCAGGATGTCCGCCACGATCTCGTTCTCGACCGAGCGGAACAGCATGTCCGCGATCGGCATGATGAAGGAGACGAGGACGAAGACCAGCAACGGGGCGGCCAGCGCCAGCGAGATCATGCGCTGGCGCCGGAGCGCCCGGCGCAGGGCGACCTTCAGCGGCTTCCCGTCGGCGGTGACGAGCTGTCCCGGGGAATCGCGGTAGTCGTCTGCTGTCGCGTCGGCCATGGCCATGGTGAATTGATCCCGTCGCTGTCCCGTCGGTTGGTCGGCGAACCCGGACCGGGGTCAGGCCCCGGCCCGGTCCGTGCCGGCTGCTACTGCAGCAGCCAGGCCTGGAAGCGTTCGTCGATGTCGTCGCGATGGTCCGCCCAGAACTCGTAGTTGTAGAGCAGGGTGGTCTTCGCGTTCTTCGGGTCGGTCGGCATGTGCGGTGCCATGTCGATGCCGAGCTCGGCGTGCTTGCCGACCAGCGGGGCCGAAGACTTCCGAGCCGGACCGTAGGAAATGTACTTGGCCTGGTCAGCCAGCCGCTGGGTGTCGGTGGCGAACTTCAGGTAGTCCAGCACCGCCTGCTTGTTCTTCGTGCCCTTGGGGATGATCCAGCCGTCGAGGTCGAAGACCTGCCAGTCCCACAGCATGGCGATGGGCTGCTTCTCCTCCTCGATCACCGAGAACAGGCGACCGTTGTAGGTGGAGCCGATCACCACCTCGCCATCGGCGAGAAGCTGCGGCGTCTGTGCGCCACGGGTCCACCAGACCACGTCGTCCTTGATGGTGCCGAGCTTGGCCAGCGCCCGCTCGACGCCCGCGTCGGTGCCGAGCACGTCATAGACCTGGTCCGGCTTCACGCCGTCGCAGATCAGCGCCCATTCCATGTTGTTGATCGGGTTCTTTTCCAGCGCACGCTTGCCCGGGATCTTCGCCAGGTCGAAGACGTCGCAGACGCTGGCCGGCTTTTCCTTCACCAGGTCGGTGCGGTAGCCGAAGGTCGTCGAGTACACGATCTGCGGAATGAAGCATTCCGACACGATCAGGTTGCCGAAGTCCTTCGATGCCGGGGTGCCGTCGGGTGCCTTGGCCAGCACCGCATCATGATCGATCGGCTCGGCCAGGCCCTCGTCGCAGAGGCGGATGGCGTCCGCCGCCACCACGTCGACCAGGTCCCAGGTGACGTTGCCGGCCTCGTTCATGGCGCGCAGCTTCGCCACCGCCTCGTTGGCCGAGTCGTCGTTGACGATCTTCACGGCGGGATTGTTCGCCATGTACGGGTCGTGGTAGGCGTTCTGCTGGCTGGCCGAATAGGCCCCGCCCCAGGACACCACCACCAGGTTGGTCTCCGCCGACGCCGTTCCGGCGGTCGCGGCGAATCCGATGGCCGCGGCGGCAACGTATGTCACCGTCCTCAAGCTTTTCATGATCAGCCTCCTTAGCTGGTTGTCGTGCGTAGGGTTCGAATGTGGCCGGCGGTCAGAGACCGGCGGGCATGTCCAGTGCCCGGCAGTCCCGGGTGCGCCAGCCGAGGGCGACCTCGTTGCCGGGCACGAGGCCGGCACGCTCGGTCGAGTTCGGGATCTTCACGACGAAGTCGTCGCGACCGCAGACGCTGAGGCGCGTGCGGATGTGGTCGCCGAGGTAGATCAGCTCCTCGACGCGGCCGCTGACGGTCGTGTCGCAGCCTGCGGCCTCCTCGCCGATCACCACCCGCTCGGGCCGGATCGACAGCATGGTCGGGCTGCCCTGGCCGTCATGGCTGATCGACAGCGCGGTCACCGCCTCCCCGGTCTCCAGTTCCACCCGGCAGCGATCGCCGTCGGTGTCGACGACCTTGCCGGTCAGGCGGTTGTTCTCGCCGATGAACTGGGCGACGAAGGCGTTCTGCGGCCGCTCGTAGAGATCGGCCGGCGGCGCCAGCTGCTGGATGACACCGTCGTTGAACACCGCGATGCGGTTCGACATGGTCAGCGCCTCGGACTGGTCGTGCGTCACGTAGACCACGGTGATGCCGAGGCGGTCGTGGATGTGCTTGATCTCGAACTGCATCTGCTCGCGCAGCTGCTTGTCGAGCGCGCCCAGCGGCTCGTCCATCAGCACCAGCTTCGGGTCGAACACCAGGGCACGGGCGACGGCCACGCGCTGCTGCTGGCCGCCGGAGAGCTGGGTCGGCCGGCGGTCGCCGAACTCGCCGAGCTGCACCATGTCGAGGGCGCGGCGAACCCGCTCCCCGACCTCGGCGCCGCTCATGTGGCGGACCTTCAGCGGAAAGGCGAGGTTCTCGGCTACCGTCATGTGCGGGAACAGGGCGTAGTTCTGGAACACCATGCCGATGTCGCGCTTGTGCGGCGGCACGTTGTTGATCGGTGCCCCGTCCAGGATGATCTCGCCATGGGTCGGTGTCTCGAAGCCGGCAAGCATCATCAGACAGGTCGTCTTGCCGGAGCCCGACGGCCCCAGCATCGTCAGGAATTCGCCCTTGGCAATGTCCAGGTTCAGGTTCTTGACGACAAGGATCTCGCCGTCATAGCTCTTCTGGACTTCTCTGAAGCGGACGAAGGGATCGTCCGGATTTGCTTCGGAGGGCCCGGTTGTCGGGTCGCTCATGCGCTGTTTTTTCTCTCCTGGCTCGTTTGATCTCCCCAGGTGGGCATGGCCGCTTGTCACCACGACCTGAGCCCCGTGTGGGTCACACACGCCGCAACCCTCGCAAATCACGGGGCTCGAGACAACCCCTCTCAGTGAATTTGATGCCATGCATCTGGGCATCAATGAAAAATGCGGTAGATATTCTTTTGAAACGGAAGAATTTACGCAGGGGAACATTCCGGTATTCGGAGTCGGGGCGGATATCCGGAACGGCCGGTGATCTCGGGTCGTTCACAGGCCCGGACCGGCAATCCTGTGGCCCCGGTCATCCATATCGCCGGACGGGCAACCGGAATCGCGGAAACCGCCGCGAATCCAGTTGCTTGTCTCGATTTCCGGACGTGGCGGGTGTCGTCAGCGCCCGAAGCGGTTCCGGGCCTCGCGGGCATCCGCCCAGGTGCTGGTCAGCCAGCTCTGGTCCGCGTCGGCATAGCTGGCGACGTAGTTCAGCGCATTGGCGGTGGCGTTCACCGCCTCCTTCACCATCCGCGTCGCGGCCGCCGGCATCTCGGCTGCACGGCTGGCGAGTTCCATCGCCAGGTCCGCGGCCTGGCCGTCCTCGGCGATTTCATCCACAAGCCCCCAGTCGAGGGCCTGCGGGGCGTGCATGCGCTCGCACAGGATGATGATCCGCTTGGCCCGGGCCGGCCCGACCAGGCGGGTCAGGCGGGGCTGCGCGCCCCATTGCAGGTTCAGGCCGATCTTGATCTCGGGCACGTAGAGGTAGGCGCTCTTGCCCAGCACGCGCCAGTCGCAGGCCAGCGGCAGGGCAAAGCCGGCACCGACCGCCAGCCGCTCCATCGCCGCGACGGTGATCTGCGGCATGCGCTCCCACGCCTCGCAGAGCCGGACGCCAAGAAAGAAGCGGTCGCGGATCTGCACGTCGGTCAGGCCGTCCATCTGCCACATCTCGGTGTCGGTGAGGTCGGCGCCGGCCGAGAAGTAGTTCGGGTTGCCGGCCAGCACCACCGAACGGGTCTCCTGGTCGCCGTGGAAGGACAGCGCCACCTCCGTCATCTCCCGCATCAGCGTCGGGTTGAAGGCGTTCAGCTTTTCCTTCCGGTCCATGGTGACCAGCGCCACAGTGCCGCGGCGCTCCACCGTCACGTTCTTCCATGCCATCGCGTTCTCTCCCCAAATGTCGACAGGCACGGGGATAAGAGCATCCGGGGGCTGTACAATCCACAGGACTGTCCACAGCCCTGCCCGCGGGGCGGGAGATGTTGTCCACAGGCCGGTCCACCGAACGCTCCACGAGGTTTCGGCGCCCGGCGGGTTCGCGGCCCGGTCCGGCAATGATATGGTCCGGCATGCCCGACACCCTCATACCCGGCGCCCAGCCCGCGCCTGCCGATGACGGCGCCACGGAAGGCGCCGGCCGGCAGCTGCCGCACAACCTGGAGGCCGAGCAGCAGCTGCTCGGCGCGCTGCTCTACAACAACGACGCGGCATCGCGGGTGATGGACTTCCTGAAGCCCGACCATTTCCACCAGCCGCTGCACGGGCGCATCTACGACGCCATCCTGACCTTGATCGAGCGCGGCGAACTGGCCAGCCCGGTGACGCTGAAGAACCGCTTCGAGACGGACCCGGCGATGCGGGAGATGGGGGGCGCCGCCTATCTGGTCGACCTGACGGCGCGGGCGGTGAACACCATCCGCGCCGAGGAGTTCGCGCGCATCCTCTACGACCTGTTCCTGCGCCGCCAACTCATCCTGCTGAGCGAGGAAATGGCCGAGAACGGCCGTTCCGCCGACCTGACGCTGACCGCCGACAAGCAGATCGAGTCGGCGGAGGCGCGGCTCTATTCGCTGGCGGAGGCCGGCGAGGTGCACAACGACTTCCGGCCCTTCCGTGTTGCCGTCACCGAGAGCCTGGAGAGCATCGAGGCGGCCTACAAGCGCGAGGGCCGCCTGGTCGGCGTCACGTCCGGCCTGCGCGACCTCGACAACTGGCTGGGTGGCCTGCACCGCACCGACCTGCTGATCCTTGCCGCGCGTCCGGGCATGGGCAAGACCGCGCTGGCCGTCACCGTCGGCCTGAACGCCGCCCGCGCCTACCGCCCGGTGCGTGACGACACCGGTCGGGTGGTCGACGCCGAGGGCGCGGTGGTCGGCATCTTCAGCCTGGAAATGTCGCGCGAGCAGCTCGCCACCCGTATCGTCTCCGAGCAGACCCGCATCCGCTCGACCGACCTGCGCAAGGGCACCATCGACCGCGACACCTATGTCAACCGGGTGGTGCCGGCGACACAGGAGCTGTCCGACCTGCCGCTCTACATCGACGACACGCCGGCGATCTCGATCGCCCAGCTCCGTTCCCGCGCGCGGCGGCTGAAGCGCCAGCACGGCCTGGGGCTGATCATCGTCGACTACATCCAGCTCATGCGGCCCTCGGGCACCAAGCGCACCGAGAACCGCGTGCAGGAGATCACGGAGATCACCCAGGGCCTGAAGGCCGTGGCCAAGGAACTGAACGTGCCGGTGCTGGCGCTGTCGCAGCTCTCCCGCGCGGTCGAGCAGCGCGACGACAAGCGGCCGCAGCTCTCCGACCTTCGCGAATCGGGCTCGATCGAACAGGATGCCGACGTGGTGATGTTCATCTACCGCGAGGCCTATTACGAGCAGAAGAACAAGCCCGACGAGGGTGACTACGCCGCCATGGAAGCCTGGCAGGCGAAGATGAGCGACATCTACAACAAGACCGAAGTGATCATCGGCAAGCAGCGCCACGGTCCGACCGGTACCATCGAGCTGTTCTTCGAGCCCGAGTACACGACGTTCAAGAACCTCGACCGGGTCCACGACCCGCGCGACATCCATTAGGCGCCTGGCGGCCGGCCGGGTCCGGCAACGGCAACGAGTCGAGTGATGCGTACCGAGAACCTTCGCGCCGCAGTCCTGACCATCGACCTCGACGCGCTGGCGGAGAACTGGCGCACCCTGGACCGCCTGACCCCGGGCGCGGAGACCGCCGCCGTGGTCAAGGCCGATGCCTATGGCTGCGGGATCGCCCGCGCGGTGCCGGCACTGCGCGCCGCCGGCTGCCGCACCTTCTTCACCGCCCATCCGCACGAGGGCGTGGCGGTCCGCGCCGCCGCGCCGGATGCCCGCGTGCTGGTGCTGAACGGCCTGCTGCCTGGCCTGGAGGGCCTGTTCCTCGACAACGATCTGGTGCCGGTGCTGAACAGCCTGGACGACATCGCGCTCCGGTCGCGCCAGGCCCGGAACGCGGGCCGGCGCCTGCCAGCAGCAATCCACCTCGACACCGGAATGACCCGGCTGGGCCTGGTCGACGCCGATGTCGACCGGCTCGCGGCCGCGCCGGACCTGCTGGACGGCCTGGACGTGGTGCTGTGGCTGACCCATCCGGCCTGCGCCGACACGCCCGAGCATCCCCTGAACGCGGCGCAACTGGCGCTGTTCCGCGACTGGCTCGGCCGCCTGCCGCCCGCGCCGGCGTCGTTCTGCAACTCGGCGGCGATCCATCTCGGGGCCGCCGGGCACCTGGACCTGATCCGGGCGGGTGTGGCGCTCTACGGTACCAACCCCAGCCCGGCGACGACGCTCCGCATGCGCGAAGTGGTTCATCTGCAAGCCAGAATCCTGCAGGTGCATCGCGTTGACACCCCCCGGAGCGTTGGCTACGGTGCGACGCATCCCGTCACCGGGCCACGCCGTATCGCAACCGTCGGCGTCGGCTATGGCGACGGCTATCTGCGCGCCCTCGGCGGCAAGGCCTGGGGCGTGGTCGGCGGGCACCGGGTGCCGCTCGTGGGGCGCGTCTCGATGGATCTTTCCACCTTCGACATCACCGATGTGCCCGACCGCCTGGCGCATCCCGGCGCGCTGGTCTCCATGATCGGTGGCGGCGTCGACATCGACGCGCTGGCCCGGGCGGGCGACACCATCGCCTATGAACTGCTCACCGGCCTTGGTTCCCGCTATGCCCGCGTCCATGCGGGCGGCGCGGGGGTGGCCTGACCGATGGGCTGGCACATCCGATGAACTGGAACATCTTCGCCCTGATCGGCGGCGTGATCCTGGACTTCCTCGGCGCCATCGGGCGGCTGGCGATGTTCACCGCCTCCGGCCTGCGCCATTGCGTGACGCCGCCCTGGTACCTGCGCACGCTGGGCCGCCAGATGCTCTCCATCGGCTATTACTCGCTGCCGGTGATCGGGCTGACCGCCTTCTTCACCGGCGCGGTGCTGGCGCTGCAGATCTACATCGGCGGCACCCGCTTCAACGCCGAGAGTCTGGTCTCCTCCATCGTCGTCCTCGGCATCACCCGCGAACTCGGCCCTGTCATCGGTGGCCTGATGGTCGCCGGCCGGGTCAGCGCCGCCATGGCCGCCGAGATCGGCACCATGCGCGTGACCGAGCAGATCGACGCGCTCACCACGCTGTCGACCAACCCGTTCAAGTACCTGGTGGCCCCGCGGCTGATCGCCGGTGCCACCATGATGCCCCTCCTGACGCTGGTGGCCGACATCGTGGGCGTCTTCGGCGGCTTTGCCATCGGCACCGGCAAGCTGGGCTTCAACTCGGGCATCTACATCAGGAACACCATCGACTTCCTGCACACCGACGACGTGGTCTCGGGCCTGGTGAAGGCGTCGATCTTCGGCTTCATCATCGCGCTGATGGGCTGCTACCACGGCTTCATGAGCAAGGGCGGCGCCCAGGGCGTCGGCCGGGCGACGACCAACGCCGTGGTGTCGGCCTCCATCCTGATCCTGACCGCCAACTACCTGATCACCGAACTGTTCTTCGCCACATGAGCCCGCAGCCGAAAATCGTCCTCTCGGGCGTCCACAAGTCCTTCGGGCCGAAGCACGTGCTGCGTGGCATCGACCTCAGCGTCGACACGGGCCGTTCGCTGGTGATCATCGGCGGCTCGGGCACCGGCAAGTCGGTGACCATCAAGTGCGTCATGGGCCTGATCCGGCCCGACAGCGGCTCGATCCGCATCGACGGCGAGGAAGTCGTCGGCGCCGCCGGGCGCGAGCGCGAGGCCTTCATGGCCCGCATGGGCATGCTGTTCCAGGGCGGTGCGCTGTTCGACAGCCTGAAGGTCTGGGAGAACGTGGCCTTCGGCCTGATCCAGGGCAAGTCGGTGCCGCGCAACCAGGCGCACGAGATCGCCATCGCCAAGCTGGAACAGGTCGGCCTCGGCGCCGATGTCGGCAACCTGCTGCCGTCGGAACTGTCGGGCGGCATGCAGAAGCGCGTCGGCCTGGCCCGCGCCATCGCCACCGACCCGGAGATCATCTTCTTCGACGAGCCGACCACCGGCCTCGACCCGATCATGGCCGACGTGATCAACGAACTGATCGTGAAGTGCGTGCGCGAGCTTGGCGCGACGACCATGACCATCACCCACGACATGGCCTCGGCGCGCAAGATCGCCGACAGCGTGGCGATGATCCACGAGGGGCGCATCATCTGGCATGGCGACGCGGCCAGCATCGACGATTCCGGCAACGACTATGTCGAGCAGTTCATCCACGGCCGCGCCGAAGGCCCGATCCGGATGCAGGTGCGCAAGGCCTGACCGCCGCGAGGAGCCCGCCGCATGGCGAAGGCGACGATACGATATGTCTGCCGCGACTGCGGCGCCGGCTTCGCCAAGTGGCGCGGGGTCTGCGACAGCTGTGGCGGCGTGTCGACGGTGGAGGAGGAGACGGTCGCCCCGCGACCGCGCGCCTTCGGCGTCGTGCAGGGTGGCCGGGCCAGGCCGGCGCCACTGACCGACCTGTCCATCGAGCAGCTCGATGAACCCCGGCGCGGCACCGGCATCGCCGAACTGGACCGCGTGCTGGGCGGCGGGCTGGTGCGCGGCTCCGCCATCCTGATCGGCGGCGACCCCGGCATCGGCAAGTCGACCCTGCTGCTGCAGGCCGCGGCGAGCCTCGCCCGCTCGGGCGCCAGGGTGGTCTATGTCTCGGGCGAGGAGGCGACGACGCAGATCGCCATGCGGGCCCGCCGTCTCGGCGTCGACGGCGCGCCGGTGCGCGTCGCCAATTCCAACGGCCTGAACGAGATCATGGCGACCCTGGCCGAGGCCGGGCCGACCGACCTGGTGATCGTCGATTCGATCCAGACCATCTTCTCCGAGGCGCTGGACAGCGCGCCCGGCACCGTCGCCCAGGTCCGCGCCTGCGCCCACGAGCTGGTGCAGTTCGCCAAGGGCTCGGGCGCGGCCGTGGTGCTGGTCGGCCACGTCACGAAGGACGGCCAGATCGCCGGCCCGCGCGTGCTGGAGCACATGGTCGACACGGTGCTCTACTTCGAGGGCGACCGCAGCCACCAGTTCCGCATCCTGCGCGCGGTGAAGAACCGTTTCGGCGCGGCCGACGAGATCGGCGTCTTCGAGATGGCCGAGCTGGGCCTGATCGAGACGCCGAACCCGTCCGCGCTGTTCCTGGGTGAACGCGAGGAGCCGGTGCCGGGCGCCGCCGTCTTCGCCGGCATGGAGGGCAGCCGCCCGATCCTGGTGGAGATCCAGGCACTGGTGGCGCCCTCGCCGCTGGCGACCCCGCGCCGCGCCGTGGTCGGCTGGGACGCCGGTCGCCTGGCCATGATCCTGGCCGTGCTGGATACCCGGCTCGGCCTCGGCATCGGCGGCAACGAGGTCTATCTCAATGTCGCCGGCGGCCTGCGCATCGCCGAACCGGCGGCCGACCTGGCCGTCGCCGCCGCGCTGCTGTCGTCGCTGTCGGGCGAGCCGGTGCCGGCGGCGACCGTCGTCTTCGGCGAGATCGGCCTGGCCGGGGAGGTGCGCCGCGTCGCCCGCGCCGAGGCCCGGCTGAAGGAAGCCTCCAAGCTGGGCTTCCGCAATGCCATCGTGCCCGCCGGCGCCGAGGGCCGCGACCTGGTCCGGGCCACCGAGATCGACCGGCTGGACGGGCTGCTGGCGCTGTTCCCGCTGGACGCGGAGGACGGCGCATGAGCTTCACCATCGCCGATGTCATCGTCGGCGGCGTCATCGTGCTCTCGGCGCTGTTCGGGCTGATGCGCGGCTTCACCCGCGAGGTGCTCTCGCTCGGCAGCTGGGTCGGCGCCGGCTTCGCCGCCTGGTTCGCCATGCCGCACGTGCAGCCGATGGTGCTGGAGCAGGTGGGCGACCGCACGGTGGCGGACATCGTCTCCGCCGTGGCGGTCTTCCTGGTGGCGCTGGTGGTGCTGACCATCCTGACCCACATGATCGCCAGCCGGGTGCGCGAGTCGGCGGCCGTCGGTGCCGTCGACCGCTCGCTCGGCCTGGTGTTCGGCGTGGCCCGGGGCGGGCTGATCGTCATCGCCGCCTGGCTGCTGATCGACTACATGGTGCCGGACAATCCGCCGCGCGCGGTTCGCGATTCCGTTTCCCTGCCCTATGTGAAGCGTGCCACCGACATGGTGATGTCCCTCGTTCCCGGCACGCTGTCCGACCGCACGCGCGAGCAGGCCGACGAGACCCGCGAGACCATCGACCGCGCCGGCGAGGCGGCCGGCGCCCTGCGCAGGCTCGGGGGCGACGGGAAGGCACAGGACGGGGAAGGCCAGAAGGGCTATACCACCGAACAGAACCGCGCCCTGGAGCGCCTTTTCGATTCCACCACGGACCGCCAATGATCCCGCACGATCACCAGCCACAGTCCACCGGGCTCCCGTCCACCGACCCCTTCGACGACGATCGCTTCCACGAGGAATGCGCGGTCTTCGGCATCTGGGGTCACGACCAGGCCGCGCGCCTGACCGCGCTGGGCCTGCATGCCCTGCAGCATCGCGGGCAGGAAGCCTGCGGCATCTGCGCCTTCGACGGTGACCAGTTCCACGTCCACCGCGCCCTTGGCCTGGTCGGCGACGTGTTCGGCAAGGGCAAGGCGGACACCGGTTCGCCGGATCCGATCGCGCGGCTGTCGGGCCGTTCGGCCATCGGCCACACCCGCTATGCCACCTCGGGCCGCACGGTGCTGCGCAACATCCAGCCGCTCTGGACCGACCTCGACGAGACCGGCGGGTTCGCGCTGGCCCACAACGGCAACCTGACCAACGCGCGCAAGCTGAAGAGCGAGCTGCGCTCGGAGGGGCGGCGCTTCCAGTCCACCTCCGACACCGAGGTGATCCTGGACCTGGTCGCGCGCAGCCGCGAGACCCGGCTGGTGCACCGCGTGGTCGACGCGCTGAGCCGCGTCATCGGCGCCTACTCGCTGGTGGCGCTGTCGCGCAAGAAGCTGGTCGGCGTGCGCGACCCGGCCGGCGTGCGGCCCCTGGTGCTGGGCCGCCTGGACGGCGCCTGGATCCTCTGCTCGGAGACCTGCGGCCTCGACATCATCGGCGCCAGCTATGTCCGCGACATCGAGCCGGGCGAACTGGTGGTGATCGACGAGGACGGCCTGCAGAGCTACCGGCCCTTTGCCGCCAAGCCGCGCCACTTCTGCATTTTCGAGTACATCTACTTCTCCCGGCCGGACTCCCATGTCGAGGGGCGGGACGTCTATTCCATCCGTCGCGCCATCGGCCGCGAACTGGCCCGCGAGATGGAGGTGGATGCCGACATCGTGGTGCCGGTGCCCGACTCCGGCACGCCGGCCGCGGTCGGCTACGCCCAGGCGTCCGGCATTCCCTTCGAACTGGCGATCACCCGCAACCAGTATACCGGCCGCACCTTCATCGAGCCGGACCAGGAGCGGCGCGACATCGCGGTGCGCCGCAAGCTGAACGCCAACCGCGACCTGATGCGCGGCAAGCGGGTCATCCTGGTCGACGACTCCATCGTGCGCGGCACCACCTCGAAACGCATCGTGCGCATGGTGCGGGAGGCCGGCGCCAGGGAAGTGCACCTGCGCATCGCCAGCCCGCCGACCAAGGGACCGTGCTTTTACGGCGTCGACACGCCCTCCCGGGCCGAGCTGATCGTCAACCAGTACGATTCCCTGGAGCAGGTGGCGCGCGAGATCGGCGTCGACAGCCTGGCCTATCTTTCCATCGAGGGCATGTATCGCGCCGTCGGCGATTCCGAGGCCGGCTACTGCGATGCCTGCTTCACCGGCAACTACCCGATCCCGCTGGTGGATTCGCCCGACCAGCCGGCCGAGAGCCGTCTGCCGCTGTTCGACGAGGCGCACCTGTGAGCGGGTTGCGCCGGCTGGAGGGCCGCATCGCCCTGGTCACCGGCGCGTCGCGCGGCATCGGCCGGGCGATCTGCCGCCGCTTCGCCGCCGAGGGCGCCCATGTCATCGCCGTGGCGCGGGACACCGGGGCGCTGGAACAGCTCGACGACGAGATCGGCGCGCTGGGGGGCTCCGCCACGCTGGTGCCGATGGACCTGCTGAAGTGGGAGGCGATCGACGGCCTGGCCGCGCCGCTGCTGCAGCGCTGGGGCCGCCTCGACATCCTGGTCGGCAATGCCGCGATGCTGGGCCAGCTCTCCCCGCTCGGCCATTTCCCGCCCGACGTCTGGGAGAAGGCCTTCAGGCTCAACGTGCACGCCAACTGGCGGCTGATCCGCGCCGTCGACCCGCTGCTGCGCGCCTCCGACGCCGGCCGGGCGCTGTTTGTCACCTCCGGCATCACCCGCGTGGCCGCGCCCTACTGGGGTCTCTACGCCGCGACCAAGGCGGCGCTGGAGAAGATCGCCCAGACCTACGCCGTGGAGACACGGCAGACCAGGGTCCGGGTCAATTGCATCAACCCGGGGCCGACCCGGACCGAGATGCGCGCCGCGGCCTTCCCCGGCGAGGACCCGGCGAGCCTGCCCGCCCCCGACGAGATCATGGAAGCCTTCGTGCAGGCGGTGACACCGGAATTCGACGGCACCGGCCTCTGGATTCCCGCCGACGAGGTGGCGAAGCGCGCGCCGGTCAACTGAGCGCGGATGGCGGGTTCTCCTTCCACCGCGTCCTTTCCCTCTCGATTTCCCGCGCGCGGGCGGTAGGTTGGGCCAGACCATTCCGGGGAGGCCTGAACCATGACCACCATGAACCGCCGCGTGATCTTCGAGAAGCGCCCCGTCGGCTGGGTCACGCCGGACTGCTTCCGCATCGAGGACGCACCCGTGCCGGCGCTGGCCGACGGCGACGTGCTGGTCCGCAACATCGTCATGTCGGTCGATCCCTACATGCGCGGGCGCATGTCGGACGCGAAGTCCTATGCCGCCGGCTTCCAGCTCGGACAGACCCTGGTTGCCGGCGCGGTCGGCGAGGTCGTGGCCTCCGAGAACCGCATGCTGCCGGTCGGCACCGTCGTCACCGGCATGCTGGGCTGGGAGCGGTACACCCTGGTCAAGGGTGGCCAGGGCCTGATGGAAGTCGACGCGAAGGCGGCGCCGCTGTCCTGGTATCTCGGCATTCTCGGCATGCCGGGTCTCACGGCCTGGTACGGCCTGCTGAAGATCGGTGATCCGAAGCCGGGCGAGACCGTCTACGTCTCCGCGGCCACCGGCGCCGTGGGCCAGGTCGTCGGGCAGATCGCGAAGATCAAGGGCGCGAAGGTGATCGGCTCGGCCGGCGCCGACGACAAGTGCGCCTGGGCGGTCGCCGACTGCGGCTACGACGCCTGCTTCAACTACAAGACCGCCGGCCCGCTGGACAAGGCGGTGCGGTCGGCCTGCCCCGACGGCATCGACGTCTACTTCGAGAATGTCGGCGGCGCGATGTTCGACGCCGTGCTGCTCAACATCAACCCGCATGCCCGCATCGCGCTCTGCGGCCAGATCAGCCAGTACAATCTGACCGAGACCGAGGGCATCCGGAACACACGCATGCTGCTGACCAACCGTGCGCTGCTGCAGGGCTTCATCATCTCCGAGCATTTCGAGTACCGCCCCGAGTTCATCCGCGACATGACCGGCTGGATCGCCGACGGGCGCCTGACCTATCGCGAGACGGTGGCCGAGGGCATCGACAATGCACCGGCAGCGTTCATCGGCATGCTGAAGGGCGAGAATTTCGGCAAGCAGATCGTCCGCATCGGCGACGATCCGAAGGGCTGACCGGGCAGGGCAGACGGCTCAGCGCTTCGGGTCGGGCCAGGTGGCGTCGGCCCAGTCCTCCACCGGGCAGATCTTCATCTCCCGGCGGATGGCGCTGTTGTCGTGCATGGCGAGGATGCGGCGCTCCAGGTCCGGTGCGAGGCCCTGGCGGATGGTGTCGATTTCCTCCCGCACCCTGGCCTCGACCCGGGCCCGCGCGTCCCGGGTGTCACGCGCGGTGCCGGTGATCTGCAGCGGCTTGTAGCGCGGCAGGTCCCGCTCGATCTGGCTGGCGAGCTGGCGGTAGAAGTCCAGCCGCAGGTCCAGGACGCGCTGCTGGTGGTATTCGATGGTCTCGGACGGACAGGTCGCCTTGGCGAACTCGTTGCCGACATGGATCGCCGGCCGGAGCTGGATCGTGACCTCGACCCCCTCGACGATGTAGCAGAACCGCTTGTAGGCGTCGGTGCCGGTGGCGAGCTGCGGGCGCACGCGGACCCGCTCGTCGACCTGGGTCCAGCCAATGCGGCGATAGCCGTCGGGCAGCGGCGGCGCCAGGCGGAACAGCTCGCTGCTGGGCGCGCGACGCTGCACCCGGGCCTCCTTGACGTCGAGGCTGACCGACACAACCGGAATGGTCAGCGGATGCAGGCAGGGGTCGCTGTCCTGGGCGGCGGCGGGCTGCACCCAGGACAGGAGCGCGATCGCGAGACCTATGACGAAACGGATGGCGATGCCTGCTCAGCCCTCGTTGACCAGCGGGTTGACCAGCGTGCCGACGCCGGAGATCTCGACCTCGACCGTGTCGCCGCCCTTCATGAACACCGGCGGATTGCGCTTGAAGCCGACGCCGGTCGGCGTGCCGGTGACGATGACATCGCCCGGCACCAGCTCCATGAAGGAGGTGATGTAGGCGATCAGGTAGGGGATGGAGAAGATCAGCTGGTCGGTCTTCGCGTTCTGCATCACCTGGCCGTTCAGCCGGGTGGTCAGCGTCAGTGCCGTCGGGTCCGGGATCTCGTCCGCCGTCACCATCCACGGGCCGAAGGCACCGGTGGCGGTGAAGTTCTTGCCCGGCAGGAACTGGTGGGTGTGGGACTGGAAGTCGCGCACCGAGCCGTCGTTGTAGCAGGCATAGCCGGCGATCTTCGACAGCGCGTCGGCCTGCGGGACATGGCGGCAGGCGGTGCCGATGATGACGGCCAGCTCGCCCTCGTAGTCCAGCATGTCGGAGTTGCGCGGCTTCACCATGGCCTGGCCGTGGCCGACCTGGCAGTTGGCGAAGCGCGGGAACAGCACGGGATAGCCGGTCGGCTCGCGGCCGGTCTCGATGCGGTGGTCGTCGTAGTTCAGGCCGACGCAGACGATCTTGTCGGGGTTCGGGATCACCGGCAGGAAGCTCACGGCGTCGAGCGCGAAGTCCGGCTTGCGTCCGGCGGTGGCCCTGGCCGCGGCGCCCGTGGCACCGGCGGCGATCAGGCCCTTCAGGTCCGCGATGCCGCCCATCAGCGGGCCGAGATCGACCACGCCGCCGTCGCTGACCGCGCCGAAACCTGCCTTGCCGTCCTTCGTGAAGCTCATCAGCCGCATCGGCCTATCCCCTGCCCTTGCCAGACCATCGTCGCGCGCAAACTAGTGCATTTGCAGGCGCAATGGAAACGCGGCCCGATGGCGCGCGGTCGCCCGCCGGGCTTTGCCCGTGCACCATGCCGGTCCCGCTGCTAGCATTTCGACGAACACGAAACCGGGAGCCTTCCGATGACCTTCGCGCATCCAATACCGAACGACCTTGACGCCTTCTGGATGCCGTTCACCGCGAACCGGCAGTTCAAGAAGGAACCCCGCATCGTCGTCGCGGCGAAGGACATGCACTACACTGCGGCGGACGGTCGCCAGGTGCTGGACGGCACCTCGGGCCTGTGGTGCGTCAATGCCGGCCATGCTCGCCAGCCGATCGTCGACGCCATTGCACAGGCCGCCGGGACGCTGGACTATGCCCCGCCGTTCCAGTTCGCCAACCCGATGGCCTTCGAGCTGGCCAGCCGCGTGGCCGAGCTGACGCCCGGCGACCTCAACCGCATCTTCTTCGTCAACTCCGGCTCCGAGGCCGTCGACACGGCACTGAAGATCGCCATCGCCTACCATCGTGCGCGCGGCGACGGCACCCGGACCCGCCTGATCGGCCGCGAGCGCGGCTATCACGGTGTCGGCTTCGGCGGCATCTCGGTCGGCGGCATCGTCAAGAACCGCATGCACTTCGGCGGCATGCTGACCGGCGTCGACCACCTGCCGCACACCCACCTGCCGCAGAACGCCTTCGCGAAGGGCCAGCCGGAGCACGGCGCCAACCTGGCCGACGAGCTGGAGCGGATCGTGGCGCTGCACGACGCCTCCACCATCGCCGCCGTGATCGTCGAGCCGATGGCCGGCTCCACCGGTGTACTGGTGCCGCCGAAGGGCTATCTGCAGCGGCTGCGCGAGATCTGCGACAGGCACGGCATCCTGCTGATCTTCGACGAGGTGATCTCGGGCTTCGGCCGCCTCGGCACCACCTTCGCCGCCGAGCGCTTCGGCGTCACGCCCGACATCATGACCATGGCCAAGGGCCTGACCAACGCCGCGGTGCCGATGGGCGCGGTGGCCGTGCGCCAGGGTATCCACGACGCCTTCATGACCGGCCCGGAGCACATGATCGAGCTGTTCCACGGCTACACCTACTCGGCGCATCCGCTGGCCTGCGCCGCGGGCCTGGCGACGCTGAAGCTCTATCGCGACGAGGGCCTGTTCGCGCGGGTGGCGGCGCTGGAGCCTTATTGGGAGAAGCGCCTGCACGAGACCTTCGCCGGCGCGCGCAACGTCATCGACGTCCGCAATATCGGCCTGGTCGGCGCGGTGGAACTGGCGGCCCGGCCGGGCGAGCCGGCCAAGCGCGGCTTCGAGGCCATGGTGCGCGCCTTCGAGCAGGGCCTGATGATCCGCGTCGCCGGCGACGTCATCGCCATGTCGCCGCCATTCATCATCTCGGAAGCCCAGATCGACGAGCTGTTCGACGGCCTGAAGGCGGTGATCGACGCCATCGAGTAGGGGGCGGCTCCGGCGCGACGGGGCGGGCGGGACGTGCCGCCCGTCAGCGATCCAGCATCTCCGTCAGCAGGCGGTTGGCGATGTCCGGGCATTCGTGGAACAGCCAGTGGCCGGCGCCCGGCACCACCCTGAAGTCGACATCCGGGTCGAAGCCGCGCAGCAGGCGGTGAACCTGCGCGCGGCGGTCCGCATTGCAGAAACTGTCGCATTCTCCCCAGATGCCGGCCAGCCGGGCGCGCACCGATTCCAGCGCCCGCAACAGGCTGTCGCCGTCGGGATAGCTGCCGGCGCGCACGCGCGCCCGGGCGATGTTGTCGCGCTGGATCCGGACCGCCAGGTCGTCGACCCTGGCCGGGTCCGCGATCATCACCCGGGCCAGGTTGTGGCGGTGCACCGCATCCGTTTCGGCCTGCGTCATCCCTTCCCGGACACGCAGCAAGCCGGCCGGCGGGGTCCCGTTTCCGGCGAGGTCGAAGCCGCCGGGACCGCTCAGCACCAGGCGACCGACGCGATCGGGCCGTGCCGCCGCCAGGTGTCCGGCGACGATCCCGCCATAGGAGAACCCGACGATGTCGAAGCGGGCGCCGCCGATCAGCCGATCCACGCCGGCCGCCAGCGCCGCCGCCAGCCGCCAGGGGGCATGCGGCGGCGGTGGCGTCGCCGAATCGCCATAGCCCGGCATGTCGGGGGCGTAGACCCGGAACCGGGCCGCGAGGGCGTCGATGTTCCGCGCGAAGTGGGTCCAGCTGCCATAGTCGCCGTGCAGCAGCAGCAGGACGGGGCCGCTGCCCCAGGCGCGCCAGGTCACCGGGCCATTGCCGTCGTCGGTGACGATGGTTTCGGCGCGGGCGGCCAGTCCGTCGACGGGATCGGCGGGTACCATGTCGTGCATGCTCCGGTTCTCCCCCTGTGTCACACCGCGGCATGGGACGGGTGACCGGGTGCCGTGGCGCTCCGGTTCCTGTGGTCGAACGGCTGCCGGCGACCTACTTCCGGGGGCACTCCTTGCGCTTCTCGAACTTGCGCAGCTCGTCGAGATACTTCTCGACACCGGCCTTCATGTCGGCGGTGCAGGTGCCGACGTCGCTGGCCAGCGCGCGGTCGTAGAAGTTCTTGGCGAAGCCGTGGGTGACCTCGATCGCCGCCATCTGGCGCTGCGGCCAGCAGCCGCTCGCCTCCTCGCGCCGCATCAGCGGCAGGAACGCGCGCTCGCCCCAGTCGAAGCCGCAGAGCTGGGCGAAGGCGGAGCCGGCGCCGCGGTTGATCACCTCGGCGATCATCGACTTCGGCAACAGCCCGTCCAGCCGCTCCATCGCCGTCGCCGGCTCGCAGGCGGTGCTGCCGCACTGGGCCACCTGGATGTTCTCCAGCACAAGGTCGCTGACCTGCTTGACCAGGTCCTCGTCCGGTTCCCCCAGGATGGCGGGGTCGGCCGCATGCGCCGGCAGCGCCAGCGCCACCAGCAGCAGAAGGCCCGGCAGGGCCGGCAGTTTCAGCTTCAACGATCAGTCTCCATCGGCAGGTCGGGACTGTTGCACCACTCGCTCAGCGAATTGTCATAGAGGGCAACGTCGTCGCGGCCAAGCAGCGCCATCACGAAGGCGGGCGTGGTCGCCGCGATGCCGCCGCCGCAATAGGTCAGCAGCGGGCGGCTGCCATCGGCACCGACGTCGTCCAGCATCGCGCGCAGCTCGTCCAGCGGGCGGAAGGCGCGGGTGGCGGGGTCGATCATCTCCCGCGCCGGCAGGTTGACCGAGCCGGCGATGCGGCCCGGCCGGCCGTAGGAGACACCGCCGCCGGCATGCTGCTCCCGGCTCAGCGCGTTCAGGATCACCGCCTCGCCGGTCCGGATCGCGCCCAGGACGCGGGTCCGGTCCGCGATCAGTTCCGGACGCGGGCGCGGGGTGAAGGTCGCGGGGGCGTATGACTCGGCGCCGGTGGCCAGCGGCCGGCCCTCGGCCACCCACTTGTCGATGCCACCGTCCAGGATCGCGGCAGTGTCGAAGCCGAAGGCGCGCAGCAGCCACCAGACCCGCGTCGCCCACATCGGGTGCGCACGGCTGTACAGCACCACGCGGCTGTTGTCGCCGATGCCGAGACGACCGGCAGCCGTTGCGAACGCGGCCGCGTCGGGGAAGGTGAACCGCAGCGTCGGGTCGGACTTCGACAGTTCCGCCTGGATGTCGATGAAGCCGGCGCCGGGGATGTGTCCGGCCGCGTACTCGTCGCGACAGGGGACGACGCGATAGGTGTGGCCGGGGTCCGGCTCCAGCCGGGTCGAGCAGTCGAAGATCCTGAGATCCGGATCGCCCAGCATGCCTGCCAGCCGTTCCGTGCCGACCAGCCAGTTCTCCACCCGGTTCGTGCCCATGCCTGCCTCCCCTCGCAGCGCTGGCCGGCCCCGTCCGGCCGTGCCACCATCGGGAACGGAGCCTAGCACAGGAGGAACAGCCATGAGCGGGGCCATGCAGCGCCAGGAGCCGGCAGGTGCCGTCGATCCCCGGTTTTCCGCCGGCTGTGCCTATGTCGACGGGCGCTACGTGCCGGTGGCGGAGGCCAGCATCTCGGTGCTGGACTGGGGGTTCACCAAGTCGGACGTCACCTATGACGTGGTGCATGTCTGGCGTGGCGGCTTCTTCCGCCTCGACGACCACCTGGAGCGCTTCTTCGCCTCGATGGCCAAGATGCGCCTGTCGATCCCGCTGGACAGGGATGGCGTCGGCGCCGTGCTGCACGGCTGTGTCGCCCGTGCCGGCCTGCGCGACGCCTATGTCGCCATGCTGACCACGCGCGGCGTGCCGGCACCGGGCGCCCCGCGCAAGCCCAGCCTGATCGCCAACCGCTTCATGGCCTATGCCCTGCCCTGGATCGACGTGATCAGCCCCGAGATCCAGGAACGGGGCGCGCACCTGGTCGTGGCCTCGGCCAAACGCATTCCGCCGGAGAGCCTGGACCCCACGGCCAAGAACTATCACTGGGGCGACATGGTGAAGGCGCTGTTCGAGGCGGAGGATGCCGGCGCCGACACCGCCGTGCTGCTCGACCGCGACGGCAATGTCACCGAGGGGCCGGGCTTCAACGTCTTCGCGGTGACCGGCGGCACGGTGGTGACGCCGGACCGGGGGGCGCTGGAGGGGATCACCCGCCGCTCGGTGCTGGAGCTTTGCGCCGAGCTGGGCATCCCCGCCGAGGTGCGGCCGCTGCCGGTGGACGAACTGCGCGAGGCCGACGAGATCTTCACCGCGACCACGGCCGGCGGCGTCATGCCGGTCTCCCGCATCGACGGCCGGATCAAGGGCAATGACCGTCCCGGCCCGGTCTCGCTCAGGCTGAAGCAGGCCTACTGGGACCGTCACGCCCGGGGCTGGCACATGACGCCGGTGCGCTACGACGTGGACTGACGTTCAGGCCAGCAGCGGGCGCAGCCCGTCGAAGCAGAGCTTCAGGCCGACCAGGAACACGAAGACGTAGCAGATGCGGTAGAACGGCCCCTCCGGGATCACCCGGTGCAGCCGCACGCCCAGCCACATGGCCAGCGGGCAGATCGGTGCCAGCACGGCCGCCGTCGCCAGGTTCTCGCCGGTGAACAGGCCGAGCCAGGCATAGGGCACCAGCTTGGTGTAGTTGACGGCGGCGAAGAAGATCACCGTGGTGCCAACGAACACCGTCTTGTCCAGCTTCAGCGGCAGCATGTAGACCTGCAGCGGCGGCCCGCCGGCATGGCCCACCGTGCTGGTGAAGCCGGACACTGCCGCCCAGAACATGCCCCTTGGCGGATTCTCGGCGCGGGCGATGTCGGAACGCGCGAAGCCGACCCAGCGGTTCAGCGCGAACAGGACGGCAATCAGGCCGATGATCAGCCGCACCACGTGCTCGTCCACCCAGGTCGCGGTCAGCGCGCCCGCGACGATGCCGATGACGGCGCCGGGGAACAGGTAGCGCATCAGCCGCAGGCTCCAGGCCCGGCGGTAGCTCCAGATCCCGACCAGGTCCATCAGGCAGAGCAGCGGCAGCATGATGGCGATGGCATCCAGCGGCGGCACGACGAAGGTCAGCGCCGGCACCGCGACAATGCCGACGCCGGCGCCGAAGCCGCCCTTGGAGATGCCGGTGATGACCAGCGCCGGCAGCGCCACGGCATAGAAGACCGGGTCGACGATCATGCCCGGCGCGGGGCGGCCACGATCGCCGGCCTCAATGGGTTTCGCCGAAATGGCGGTTACGGAAGCCGCGCGGCGACGACATGGCCATCAGCAGCACCGCGGCCACGACGCAGAGTCCCACGGCCGACATGATCGGCAGCTCGTAGGAGCGCTGGATGTCGAACAGGTAGCCGGCGAGCGGCGGGCCGAACAGGCAGCCGAAGCCGACCGACGAATAGACAAAGCCCAGCAGGGTGCCGGCATGGCCGACGCCGTAATAGCTGGTGACCAGGGTCGGCGCGAGGGCGACGAAGCCGCCGTAGAGCGAGCCGAAGACGAAGCCGAAGACCAGCAGCATCCAGAAGGAATCGGAGACCAGCCACCAGCCGAACATCCCGGCGATGCCGAAATAGAGCGCCGTGACCACCGGGCGGACGCCGAAGCGCTGCGCCACCGGGCCCAGCGCCATGCGGCCGACGATGGAGCCGACGCCGATCATGGTGAAGGACAGCAGGCCCTGCTGTTCGGGCAGGCCGAGGTCCTGGGCGAACTTCACCAGGTGGGCGAAGGGCACGAACAGGCCGACCGAGACCAGCATGGCGCTGACATAGATCAGCCAGAGCGGGGCCGTGCGCCGCGCCTCGGGCAATGTCATCGATTCGCCGGTGCCCGCGCCGGTCGGCGCACGGTCACCGCCGTCCGGGTGGAGGCCGCGCGTGGCCGGGTTGTTCTCCAGCAGCAGTGCCGCCAGCCCGCCGAAGACGAAGACGATGATCGCCAGCCCGAAATAGGCCTGGCGCCAGCCGAACATGTCGATCAGCTCGGCCGCGGTGAGCGGCCCCAGCAGGGTGCCGAAGCCGATGCCCATGATGGCGAGGCCGGAAGTGGTGGCGCGGCGGCGCACGAACCAGCGCTGCACCGCGCCGATGGCCGGGACGTACATGCAGCCGACGCCGATGCCGACGCCCAGGCCATAGCCCCAGTAGACCTGCTCGACCCGTTCGGCGAGGCCCGCGAAGACCAGCCCCAGCGTGGCCAGCAGGGTGCCGAACAGCACCACCGGCTTCGGTCCGATGCGGTCGCCGGCCTTGCCCGACCAGGCGCCGGCGAAGAAGTTCAGCGCCACGGCGATGGAAAAGATGACCGCCGTGCTGCCGCGCGCCAGCCCGAACTCCTGCTGGAAGGAGTTGAAGAAGGCGGTGAAGCTGTAGGCGGCGCCGAAACTCATGAACAGCACGGTGAAGGCCGCCCAGACAACGACCCAGCCGTAAAACAGGCCGCGTCGCGCGGGCACGCGCGCCGGCTCGATGCGTCCGATGGCGGTCACTTGATGGTCCTCCCGTTGGCGTCCGAGTTTCGGTGGACGACGGTCGCGACGCAACTATCATTGCGGCGAGGGGGACCTGCATGAGCGACTGGCCGGACAGGATTTTCGATTCGCTGAAGGCCGCCCAGGTGCGGCAGGTGGCGCTGGTGCCCGACGCCGGACACAGTCGCCTGATCGAACGCTGCCGCGCCGAGCCGACCATGCGCTGCGTGTCGCTGACCACCGAGGCCGAGGGACCGCCGCTGCTGGGCGGAGCGTGGCTGGGCGGGCAGCGCGGCGTGCTGCTGATGCAGTCGTCGGGCGTCGGCAACTGCCCCAACATGCTGGCGACGGTCGAGACCTGCCGCTTTCCGCTGCTGATGCTGGTGACCATGCGCGGCGAGGGCGGCGAGTTCAATCCGTGGCAGCTGCCGATGGGCCGCACCGCGCAGGCGCTGCTGGAGCTCTACGGCACCCGCGTGCGGCGCCTGGAGGATCCGGCCGGGGCCGGACCGGTGGTCGCCGCGGCGGCCGGCGAGGCGTTCTCCGCCCAGGTGCCGGTGGCCGTGCTGATCGCGCAGCATGTCATCGGGACCAAGAGCTTCGGGAAGTGAGCCGATGACCGCACGTTCCAGCCAGTTCGAACTGCGCCGCCGCGACATCGCCCGCCGTATCGTCGAGCGCCATCCGGATGCGCTCTACGTCACCGGCCTCGGTGCCACCACCTGGGATCTCGCCGCCAGCGGCAGGGACGTCATCAGCTTTCCGCTCTGGGGCGCGATGGGCGGCGCCGCGGCGATGGGCCTGGGGCTGGCGCTGGCGCAGCCCGACCGCCGGGTCATCGTCATCACCGGCGACGGCGAACAGCTCATGGGTCTCGGCGCGCTGGCCACCATCGGCCACCAGGCACCGGCCAACCTCGCCGTGGTCGTCTTCGACAATGAAAGCTATGGCGAGACCGGCATGCAGCCGACCCACACCGCCGGGCCCACCGATCTTGCGATGATGGCCGACGGTGCCGGCTTTCCGCTGGTGCTGAAGGCGACCGACGATCCGTCCTTCTCCGCCATCCTGCCCGTGCTCGGCGAGGAGGCGGGTCCCGTGTTCGCCCAGATCAAGATCCGCGCCGAAGTGCTGCCCTTCGCCCTGCCGGAGAAGGACGGGGCGGTGATGAAGGACCGGTTCCGGGCCGCGCTCGGTGTCGCCGACGTCTGAGGCATCGCCCGTCGCCGCGCATCCGATTCCCAATCGCCGCGGATCGGGCTAGCATCGGCGCCATGGCAGAGGACAGCGCCCTGACCCAGACCGCCGCCTTTCCGGCCCCGTCCCACGACCACGACGCCTGCATCGACGATGCGGTGGCGCGCGCGGAGTCCGTGTGCGCGGAACGCGGGGAACGGCTGACGCCGCTCCGGCGCCGCGTGCTGGAACTGGTCTGGGAGAATCATCGCCCGTCACGCGCCTATGACCTGCTGGAGAAGCTGCAGGCCGAACGCGCCGGTGCGGCGCCGCCCACCGTCTACCGGACGCTGGAGTTCCTGCAGCAGCTCGGGCTGGTGCACCGGATCGAGAGCCTGAACGCCTTTGTCGGCTGCGACGGCCCGGACGGCAGCCATGCCGGCGAGTTCCTGATCTGCGAGCAATGCGGTGCCGTCGCGGAACTGGCCGAACCGGAGGTCGCGGCGGTCGTCGCCCGCGCCGCGGCACGCACCGGCTTCCGCGTGCGGCGCCAGACCGTCGAGGCCTTCGGCACCTGCCCCGACTGCGCCGGCCGCGCCTGACCCGGTCAATTCGCGCCAGGCTTTGATCGCGGCCACAACCGCGACCACGCATCACGCTTGGCCCGCCGCGCCGTGGCCCTTATGGTCCGGCGGATCGCGTTTACGGAGTACGGGCGAGCGGTGAGCAGCACCACGATCCACGACGAGAAGAGCGGGCGCCCGCGCCCGAAAAGTGTCCGGGCCCTGGCGCGCCTCTGGCCGATCGCCCGGCCCTACAGGCTGCAGATCTTCGGCGCGCTGCTGGCGCTGACCGGTGCCGCGACCATGACGCTGGCCATCGGCCAGGCGGTCCGGCGCATGGTCGACCACGGCTTCGGCACCTCCGAGGGCGAACTGCTCGACCAGTACTTCATCGCGCTGTTCGGCGTGTTCGCGGCGCTGGCCGCCTTCACCTTCGCCCGCTACTACCTGGTCACCTGGCTCGGCGAGCGGATCGTCGCGGACATCCGCAACCGGGTCTACGCGCACGTCATCGGCCTCGACCGCGCCTTCTACGAGCAGACCCGCACCGGCGAGGTGATGAGCCGGCTGACCGTCGACACCGAGCTGATCCAGACCGTTGTCGGCTCCTCGGCCTCGATGGCGCTGCGCAACCTGCTGATGTTCATCGGCGGCCTGGTCATGCTGATCATCACCAGCCCCAAGCTGGCCGGGCTGGTCCTGGCCATGGTGCCGGTGGTCGTCGTCCCGATCATCTTCTTCGGCCGGCGCATGCGCACGCTGTCGCGGCTGAACCAGGACCGCGTCGCCGATGTGAATTCCCGCGCCGAGGAAAGCCTGAACGCGGTGCAGACCGTGCAGGCCTTCACCCAGGAACCCTGGGAAACCCGGCGCTTCCGGGATGCCGTGGCCGCGAACTTCGCGGTGGCCCGGCGTCGCATCACCGTCCGCGCCTGGCTGACCGCCTGCGTCATCCTGCTGATCTTCGGCGCCATCGACGCGGTGCTGTGGCTGGGGGCCACCGATGTCGCGGCCGGCGAGATGACCGGCGGCGAGCTGTCGGCCTTCGTCTTCTATGCCATTGTCGTCGCCGGCTCGGTCGGCACGCTGTCGGAGATGTGGGGCGACCTGCAGCGCGCGGCCGGCGCCACCGAGCGGCTGATCGAGCTGTCCGAGGTGCCGCCGACGATCTCCATCCCGGCGAATCCGTCCGCCCTGCCGGCGACGCCCGAGGGCCGCATCCGCTTCGAGCAGGTGCGCTTCCGCTATCCGGCGCGGCCGGAGATCGCGGCGCTGGACGGCTTCGACCTCGACATCCGCGCCGGCGAGACCGTCGCCCTGGTGGGACCGAGCGGTGCCGGCAAGTCCACCGTGTTCCAGCTGCTGCTGCGCTTCTACGACCTGGAAGCCGGGCGCATCCTCGTCGACGGTGTCGACATCGCCGAGGCCGACCCGCGCGCCGTACGCGCCCGCTACGGCCTGGTACCGCAGGATCCGGCCATGTTCGGCACCAGCGCGATGGAGAACATCCGCTATGGCCGGCCCGAGGCGACGGATGCCGAGGTGCGCGCCGCCGCCACCGCCGCCGGTGCAGCGGAGTTCCTGGAGCGCCTGCCCGAGGGCTATGCCACCGAGCTGGGCGAGCGTGGCCAGCGCCTCTCCGGCGGCCAGCGCCAGCGCATCGCCATCGCCCGCGCCATCCTGCGCGACCCGACCATCCTGCTGCTGGACGAGGCGACCTCGGCGCTGGACGCCGAGTCCGAGCGCATGGTGCAGGCCGCCCTCGACACGCTGATGCAGGGGCGCACCACGCTGGTGATCGCCCATCGTCTCGCCACGGTCCTGAAGGCCGACCGCATCGTGGTCATGGACCAGGGCCGCGTCGTCGCCTCCGGCACGCACCGGGAGCTGATGGAGCAGGGCGGCCTCTACGCCCGGCTGGCCAGGCTGCAGTTCGACCAGAACCGCGCGCTGGGTGGCGGCCCGGACGCCGACGCGGCGGATTAGGGGCTGTCGGCCTGATGTTGCCGCTCCGGCCCACGCCCCCACCCGGCCACCCATCCAGAATACTGTCGTTGGGCGGCCGGGTGGGGGCGCGGGCCGGCATGGCACCCGCACAATGACCCGCCCGTCCCGCACCCTGCGTGTCTTGCCCGACGGCCGGGCGGAGTTCCTGGGCGTCAGCTTCCCCTGCGCACTGGGTTCCGGCGGCGTCCGCCGGGTGAAGCGGGAAGGGGATGGCGGAACGCCCGTCGGGCGCTTTCCCGTCCGCCGGCTCTACTGGCGCCCCGACCGGCTGGACCGCCCCCGCACCGGGCTTCCGGTCATGCCGCTCCGGCCATCGGCGGGCTGGTGCGACGACCCGGCCAGCCCGGCCTACAACCGGCCTGTCGTCCTGCCCTTCGCCGCCAGCCACGAGCGGATGTGGCGCACCGATGGCCTCTACGACCTGGTGCTTGTCATCGGCCACAACGACCGGCCGGCGGTTCCGGGCCATGGCAGCGCGGTATTCGTCCACGTCGCGGCGCCGGGCTTCACACCCACGGCTGGCTGCGTCGCCTTCACCCCGCCCGACCTGCTGGCCATCGTCGGCGAGCTGGCGCCGGGAGACCGCGTGCGCATCGGATGACCAAGGATCAATGAACGAAGAAGGGCGCCCGGTTGCCCGGACGCCCTTCCCGAAAGCGGAAGCCTGAAGCGGCGGTCAGCGCTTGGAGAACTGGTAGCTCCGGCGCGCCTTGGCCTTGCCGTACTTCTTGCGCTCGACCACGCGGCTGTCGCGGGTCAGGAAGCCGGCCTTCTTCAGCACGGAGCGCAGGTCCGGCTCGTAGAGGGTCAGCGCCTTGGAGATGCCGTGGCGCACCGCGCCGGCCTGGCCCGACAGGCCGCCGCCGGTGACGGTGGCAACGACGTCGAACTGGTTCTGGCGGTTGGCGACCTGGAAGGGCTGGGCCACGATCTGGCGCAGCACCGCACGGGCGAAATAGGTCTCGATCTCGCGGCCGTTCACGGTGATGCGGCCGGCGCCGGCCTTCACCCAGACGCGGGCCACCGCGTCCTTGCGCTTGCCGGTCGCGTAGGAGCGACCGAAGGCGTCCCGCACCGGCTCGACCGGCTCGGGGGCCTCGACGGTGCCCATGGCCTGGCCGAGGGTCGAGAGATCGTTGAGCTGTTCAGCCATGGAGCGATTACCTCGAGTTCTTCGCGTTCAGCGCCTTGAGGTCGATGACCTCAGGCTGCGCGCCCTGGTGGGGATGCTCCGCACCGGCGTAGATGCGCAGGTTCTTCATCTGCTTGCGGCCCAGCGGACCCTTGGGGACCATGCGCTGCACCGCCTTCTCGATCACCCGCTCCGGGAACCGGCCCTCGAGGATCTCGCGCGCGGTGCGCTGCTTGATGCCGCCCGGATGGCCCGTGTGCCAGTAGTAGATCTTGTCGTCCTTCTTGAAGCCCGTCAGCGCGACCTTCTCCGCGTTGATGACGATGACGTAGTCGCCGTCGTCCATGTGCGGGGTGAAGGTCGGCTTGTGCTTGCCGCGCAGGCGGTTGGCGACGAAGGCCGCCAGCCGGCCGAGCACCACGTCCTCGGCGTCGACGAGAATCCACTTCTTCTCGATGTCAGCCGGCGTGGCCGTGTAGGTTTTCATGACCGTTTGCCTCCGGGCGCGCCGTACCGGACGACGGCCCTGTCCTGAATGTCTCTGGAGCGCGGGCTTGTACGGGGGTGGAAGCAGACCGTCAAGCAGAAAAAATGCTTTGTGAACAATGACCTCGGTGCGAGGTATTATTTGCATACCAGGTCGGTGGCGGTATGCCCCGAGCATGCTTGCCGGGCCCGCCCCGTCACACTTATAGTGCGGGCAATTAATGCAACTGCATCAAATTGCGGACATCGGGGGGAGACCATGAGCGAATCCGAGGTGTTGTACGCGGTGGCGGACGGCGTGGCCGTCGTGACCATGAACCGGCCGGACCGGATGAACGCCATGTCGGCGACCATGCCGGGCGAGATCCGGCGCGTCATGCAGCAGGCGACCGACGACCCCGCGGTGCGCGCCATCGTGCTGACCGGCGCCGGGCGCGGCTTCTGCACCGGCGCCGATATCGCGCGGCTGTCGAAGACGGCGGGCGGCGGCGGCCCCGAGGCCCAGCCGCTGCCGGTGACCGGTGCCATGGCGGGCGGGCTGGACCTGCCCGAGGGCTTCGCCGCCAAGTACGCCTGGCTGATGACGGTACCGAAGCCTGTGATCGCTGCCATGAATGGCCCGGCCGCCGGCGTGGGCGTCGTCATGGCGCTGTTCTGCGACATGCGCTTCGCCGCGGAGGAGGCCAAGTACACCACCGCCTTCGCCCGCCGCGGGCTGGTGGCCGAGTTCGGCATGGCCTGGATGCTGCCCCGGCTGGTCGGCCCGTCGAAGGCCTTCGACCTGCTCTGCTCGGGTCGCGTGGTGACAGGCGCCGAGGCCGCCGCGATGGGCCTGGTCGACCGCGCCATGCCGGCCGCCGAGGTGCTGCCGGCCGCGATGGACTACGCGCGCATGCTGGCCGCCGAGTCCTCGCCGCGTTCCATGGCCCGCATGAAGCTGATGATCTACCGCTCGCTGATCCAGTCGCTCGACGAGTCGCAGGAGCTGCACATGGACGAGATGCTGGCGGCGCAGAAGTGCGATGACTTCCGCGAGGGCATCGCCGCCTGGTCGGAAAAGCGCGCGCCGCGCTTCTCCGGTTCCTGAGAGGGGGCGCACGATGGATCTGGCCCCCACTGCCGCCGAGGCGGCCTTCCGCGAGGAGGTCCGCGACTTCCTGGCCCGCGCCCTGCCGCACGACATCTCCGTGAAGGTGCGGCTCGGCCTGCCGGTCGGGCGCACCGACCAGCTGCGCTGGCATGGCATCCTGCGCGAACAGGGCTGGCTGGCGCCGAACTGGCCGGTCGCGCATGGCGGCACCGGCTGGGGCGTCATGCAGCGGCATCTCTTCGACATGGAATGCCGGCTGGCCAATGCGCCGCAGACCCTCGGCTTCAACTTCAACATGATCGGCCCGGCGATCATTGCCTTCGGCCGGCCGGAGCAGAAGGAATACTACCTGCCGAAGATCCTGGCCGACGAGCACTGGTGGTGCCAGGGCTATTCCGAGCCGGGCGCCGGCTCCGACCTCGCCGGGGTCTCGACCCGCGCCGTGCGCGATGGCGACCACTATGTCGTCAACGGCTCGAAGATCTGGACCAGCGCGGCGGAGGAGGCGAACCACATCTTCTGCCTGGTGCGCACCGACCCGAACGCCAAGAAGCAGGAGGGCATCACCTTCCTGCTGATCGACATGGCGACGCCGGGCATCGAGGTGAAGCCGCTGATCGCGATGAACGGGCGGCGGCTCTGGAACATCGTCATCTTCGACGACGTGCGCGTGCCGGTGGAGAACGTCCTGGGCAAGGAGAACCGGGGCTGGACGGTGGCCAAGCACCTGCTGGGCGACGAGCGCCTGCTGGTCAGCCGTGTCTCCGAGAACACGCGCATCCTGCAGAACCTGAAGGACGTGGCCCGGGCCGAGACCGCCGCCGGCCGGCCGCTGATCGAGGATCCGGAATTCGCGATGAAGATCGCGGTGCTGGAGAACCGGCTGAACGCGCTGGAGATGACCAGCCTGCGTATCCTGGCCGACGCCGAGAGCGGCAAGACCATCGGTGCCGAGCCGTCGATGACCAAGCTGCTGGGCAGCCACCTGGTGCAGGACCTCGACGAGGTGCTCTACCAGGCGATCGGCGTCTACGGCGCGCCCGACCATTCGGGCTACCTGTTCCGGGGCGAGAACCAGATCCCGGCCGGGCCCGGCTATGCCGTCGCCATCACCTCGGGGCAGTTGCACCATCGTGGCTACACGCTGGCCGGCGGCACCAGCGAGGTGCAGCGCGGCGTGCTGGCCAAGGCGGTGCTGGGTCTTTAGGGGCGAGCCGGTGTTCAGGTCCCGCCGTGGCGGCCGTGGCTGAGCTGCAGGCGCTGGTTCTCCACCATCCGCCCGATCTCGTGGGCGAAGGTGGCCATCCGCCGGTCCGGGATCGGCACCGGGGCGGGCGCCGGCGTGGCGGTCGCGAAGCGGCGGTCCTTCCACGTCTCCCAGAGCTTCAGGTCGAGGGCGTTCTCCTCCAGCAGGCGGTCGACCGTCGCCGGGACGAGATCCGCCTCCCGTGTCACCTTCTTCTCCAGCACGTTGGCGCGGTCCGCCGTTTCGGGGATGCCGAGGTCGCGGCTGACCGTGGCGATGAGGTCGTCACAATTGCGGTAGTCGCCGACGAACCAGAAGCGGTCCAGCCGCTCGGAAATGAAGTCGAACTTGTCCTGCCGGGTCATGCGGACGATGCGCGACCACGGCTGCTCGAAATAGTAGCTGAGCAGGAAGGTCGCCGCCGGGTTGACGTGGCGGCTGCGGCAGAAGCGCTCGAAGCTGACCTCGGGCCAGCCCTCGCGGCGGAAGATCATCATGCGGAAATTGTGGAAGGAGACCATCATGCCGACGGGATGGCGCAGCAGCACCGCCTGGCGGATCTCCCGGCCCGGAAAGCGGGTGGCCATCGACGCACCGAGCGGGTGGCCGGAGACCGCGCGGACCGCGGCCAGGTCGACGCCGGACGGCTCGCGGAACGCCGACGGGGCGAACCAGCGCCCCGGCGCCTTGCGGCGGCGGGTGTGGATGTAGCGGGGCCCGATGTGCTGCTCCAGGTGCAGCTCGATCGTGCGGCCGGCGCATTTCGGCACGTGGACGAAGAAGTGGACGGGCGGCTGGTCGGTCATGGCGCGTGGCGGTCCCGCGGCTCTCTTCGGGGCGAAGCGGCCCGGATAGCCCTCGTCCGCCGGCCTGTCAACGCGGGCGCCGCGCCGTCGCGCCGCATGGTCCCGCACCTGCAAAGAAGTTGCTGCGTCCGCACATCGCATCGACTACGATTCCCCGCATGAGACGCGTCCAGATCCCGCTGCGACACTTCTTTGCGACACCGCCGACGCCGTGCCCGTACCTGCCGGACAGGATGGAGCGCAAGGTGGTGACCTTGCTGTCCGGCGAGGAGCCCGACCAGCTGCACAGCGTGCTGTCGACCGCCGGTTTCCGCCGCAGCCAGGACCTCGCCTATCGCCCGGCCTGCGACGACTGCAATGCCTGTGTGCCCGTCCGCATCCCGGCCAGGCGCTTCGAGCCGAACCGGACCCAGCGCAAGCTGTGGCGGCGCAATGCCGACCTCTCGACACGGATCGTGCCGGCGCTGGCGACGCGGGAGCATTACCTGCTGTTCCGCCAGTACCTGTCCGCCCGCCACGCCGACGGCGGCATGGCCGACATGCGCTTCGGCGACTACCGCGCCATGGTCGAGGATACGCCTGTCGACACCTTCCTGGTGGAATTCCGCGACCCGGAGCGGGAGATCGTGGCGGTCTGCCTGACCGACCGCATGCACGACGGCTTCTCGCTGGTCTACAGCTTCTTCCGGCCCGACATCGCCTGGCGCGGCCTCGGCAGCCACGTCGTGCAGTGGCACGTCCAGCATGCGCTGGCCGAGGGGCTCGATCACGTCTACCTCGGCTACTGGATCCGCGAGAGCCGCAAGATGGCCTACAAGTCCGCCTTCCGGCCGCTGGAGCAGCTGACGCCCGAAGGGTGGGCAGTGATGGAGTCGCCCCGCGGCGGCGCCACGGACTGAACGCAACCGGCCGCGTCCGGGACTGCCCGGATCGTGACGGTCGCCGGGTTGCCGGAGGACGGGACCGGCGCCACCTTTGCGCCAGAGGTTGACGTTCCGGAACCAGGGTCATGACAGCAGTCCGCACATATCTTGCCGCCGCGCTGGTCGTCTTCACCACGCACTTCGCGACCGCCGCGGAGCCGAAGGTGGCCACCACCGACGAATTCCTGAAGGGCCAGATCACCATGGACCCGCGCGTGCACCTGCCCCAGGGCGGCATCGCGGCGCGCATCCCGGTGAACCTGTCGCTGACCAACACCGGAACCGAGCCGCTGAAGCTGGTCTCACCCAATGTCTGCCAGGTCCACAACTACAACATCACCCTGCCCAACAACGACGTCATCGCCGCCAAGGGCGATATGCAGGATTGCGGCACGCAGCAGGCCACGACTGTCCTTGCGCCCGGCGAGACCATCTATGCGTCCAACACGCTGACGCTCAGCCGCCAGATGCTGCAGGAGGGTCGGCGCTATTTCGTGGTCTACGAGTTCTGGGGCGTCCGGATGAAGCAGCCCTTCGCCATCTTCGTGTCCGACTGAGCCGCGCGGCCGGCCGGGCGACACCCGTGGCCGGGCGCCGGGGAAGGATCGCACCGCCGTCCCTCGCCCGGAAACCCTTTGTCCATGTTCTCCGGGCAGGCTCCGGCCGGTGGCGGGCCGTGCGCGGCCGCGTCCCGGGGGACCAGACCGAAGCAATCGTCGTCGTCAAGCACAATTCTTGCTAGATTTGTCGCCGATACCTGCGAAACGCTTGCGTTTCGTTGCGTTCTGGCACGGGCCGGTCGGTCCGTGTGCAGTCGGGGAACAGGCCGGAACACGGATCGGCCATGGGCCGGGGTAAGGGAATGTGATCGAGTTCGGTCCTGACAGGCCGGAGAAGCGACAGTCGATCGGATGGGTGCGCTACTTCGCGCCCCTGTTCGCGATGTGCGGCGTCGCGGCCATTGTCTGGATCTTCAACATCGACCTGTTCGCCGGCGAGGGCACGATCGAGATCGGCCCGAAGTCGATCAGCGCCATGGTGATCATCGTCGTGGTGATCGTCGGCGTGCTGATCGAGGACGCGCGGCGCAAGTACATGCGCCTGAACGGCCAGAACCAGCGCATGGTCGAGATGGCCGACCGCCTGTCGGAGACGGTCGAGGCGCTGAACGACATGAACGCGACGCTGCGCGCCAACGAGGAGCGCTATCGCGGCCTGGTCGAGACCCAGCACGACCTGATCCTGCGCCTGGACGACCGGGGTCGGCTCAGCTTCGCCAACGAGGCGCTGGTGCGGACCTTCGCCGTCGATCCGGCCCGCGCCCTCGGCGCGCCGTTCAGCGCCAGCGTCTCGCTGGAGGCCGGCTCCGAGGCCTTCGACTTCACCCGGGTGACCAGGCCGCCCTATCGCGCCAGCTACGACCAGCGCATCCTGACCCGCGACGGCTGGCGCTGGATCGCCTGGGAGGACGTGGCGCTGCGCGATCCCGACGGCCGCATCACCGAGATCCAGCGCGTCGGGCGCGACATCACCGACCGCAAGGAGACCGAGCGCGAACTGGCCGACGCCCGCGAGAAGGCCGAGGCCGCGAACCGCGCCAAGTCCGGCTTCCTCGCCACCATGAGCCACGAGATCCGCACGCCGATGAACGGCGTGCTGGGCATGACCAGCCTGCTGCTGGACACCGAGCTGACGCCGGAACAGCGCAACTATGCCGATGCCGTGCAGGAATCGGGGCAGTCGCTGCTGACCCTGATCAACGACATCCTCGACTTCTCCAAGATCGAGGCCGGCTACCTGGAGCTGGAGGAGATCGACGTCGATCTCGCCGGCATGACCGAGAAGATCGCCGAGCTGCTGGCGCCCAAGGCCTACGAGCGCGGCATCGAGATCGCCGCGCAGACCGATCCCTACCTGCCGCGCTACCTGATCGGCGACCCGGGACGCCTGCGCCAGGCCATCGTCAACCTGGCGGGCAACGCGGTGAAGTTCACCCACGAGGGCGGCGTGGTGATCGCCATCCGCCTGCTGGAGGACAAGCCGGATCGCGCGGCGCTGCGCGTCGAGGTGATCGACAGCGGCATCGGCGTGCCGAAGGACAAGCAGGCGCAACTGTTCGAGGAGTTCACCCAGGTCGACTCCTCGGTCTCGCGTCGCTATGGCGGCACCGGGCTCGGCCTCGCCATCACCCGCCGCATCGTCGAGAAGATGGGCGGGCAGATCGGCATCATTTCCGAACCCGGCGAGGGCAGCACCTTCTGGTTCGAGATCGAGCTGAAGAAGGCCAAGGGCGCCCCGGCGGTGGTCACCGGCCAGGCCCTGGACGGCCAGCGCTACCTGGTGGTCGATCCGAACCGCATCTCCCGCTGGGTGCTGGTCGACCAGATCATGGATTCCGGCGGCATGGCCAAGCCCGCCGAGTCGGGTGCCGAGGCGCTGCGCAAGTTGCGGGAGGCCGCGGCGCAGGGCAATCCGTTCGACGGCGTGCTCTATGACGGCTCCATCGAGGACATCCCCCCGGACACCTTTGTCGCCAGGGTGCGCGACAATCCCGACATCGCCGGCACCCGGCTGATCATCATGCTGCCGGCCTACCGCCGCTCCGAGAACGACGCGTTCAAGGAGACCGGCTATGACGCCTGGCTGACCAAGCCGATCCGCCGCCGCTCGCTGAACCGCCAGCTTCTGGTCACCGGCACCGGCGACGACGCGGATGACGGCGCGTCGCAGACCAGCGTCCGCCCGCCGGCGAAGGTGGTGACGGGTCCGCTCAGGATCCTTCTGGCCGAGGACAACGAGATCAACCAGATGCTGGCGCTGGCGCTGCTGGGCAAGCGCGGCCACAAGGTGACGGCAGTGATGAACGGCGCCGAGGCCGAGGCCGCCGCCCGCGACGGAAGCTTCGACATCGTGCTGATGGACATCCACATGCCCGAGGTCGACGGCCTGGAGGCGACCCGCCGCATCCGCGCGCTGGAGGGCGACAAGCTGGACCTGCCGATCATCGCGCTGACGGCCAACGCCATGGCCGAGGACCGCCAGATGTGCCTCGACGCCGGCATGGACGACTACCTGGCCAAGCCGATCAACGAGGCGGAACTGAACGCGGCGCTGGAACACTGGCGCGGCGGCCGCACCGTCGGCCCCCGGACATAGGGCGCGAACCGGAGGCTTCGGGAATCCCGCGGCATCGTCGGGGACTCCGCTTCCCGCGCCCCTGACGGCGGCGGGGAGGATCCTTCGGGTGCCCTCCAGGTGTCCGGGGGAACGGCGCCCCGGAACGGTCCCGCTTCGGTCGCGCCGTTGCCTGTGCTAGGGAACAGACGGTTGCGCGGACAGCGGCGGAGGATCCCATGCGCTTCGACTTCGGCGATTTCATGCAGCGCTGGATCATCGCGCTGATCCTGGTCTTCGCCACCTTCAACCCGACCGGCTGGTCGTTCCTGACCTGGGTGCTGGAGAACCCCTTCACGCAACTGCCCTACAAGGCGCTGGCGGGCGTGCTGCTGCTGATCGGCTATGTCATCTTCCTGCGCGCCACCTGGCGCTCCATCGGCGCCTTCGGCATCCTGCTGGTCGTGGCGCTGTTCGGCGCCGTCTTCTGGGTGCTGGCCGACCTCGGCCTGATGGACGCCTCCGATTCGACGCTGGTCACCTGGCTGGTGCTGGTGGTCGCGGCCACCGTGCTGGGCGTCGGCGTCTCGTGGAGCCATGTCCGCCGCCGTGTGTCCGGTCAGGCCGACGTGGACGACATCGAGAACTAGATCATCGGTGCAGACAACCGGAGAGCCCCATGGCGCTGACGCCCTTTGCCGCCATCTTCGCCCGCGCAGCCGAACGGAAGGGCGGCGCCGCAGCCATCGAGGCCATGCTGCCGGCGATGAAGCCGGTCGACGAGCTGCGCGCCACCACCGATGACCGCTGGCTCGCCTGCATGGCGCGCGTGGTCTTCCAGGCCGGGTTCTCCTGGACCGTGATCGAGCAGAAATGGCCGGGCTTCGAGGCGGCCTTCCACGGCTTCGAGCCGCATGCCTGTGCCTTCATGTCCGACGAGCGGATCGATGCGCTGCTGAAGAACCCCGACATCGTGCGCAACGCCGCCAAGATCCGCTCGGTGCGCGAGAACGCGGTGTTCGTGACGGAGCTGGCGCGGGAACACGGCTCCGCCGCGCGCTTCTTCGCCGACTGGCCGCTCTCCGACCAGGTCGGGCTGCTCGACCTGCTGAAGGCGCGCGGCAGCCGTCTCGGCGGCAATTCCGGTCCGATGCTGCTGCGTTTCATGGGCAAGGACAGCTTCGTCATCTCGGCCGACGTGGCGAAGGCGCTGGTGAAGTGGGGCGCGGTCGACAAGGCGCCGTCGTCGAAGAAGGACATGGCCGCCGTACAGGCCGCCTTCAACGCCTGGACCGCCGAGTCCGGCCGGCCCTACGCCCATGTCAGCCGAACGCTGGCGCTGTCGGTCGGCGAGGACGACTGAGCGGCAGGGCTGGCCGGGTGGGGGGAGGGCCGGTGCCGGACCCTACATCCCCTTGTGCGCCGCGTCGGTGCGGGCCCGCAGTTCCCGCAACGTCTCCAGCTCCGGCGCCGTCGGTGCCGCCGTTTCCGCGACCCCGGCGACATAGTCCACGTCCCAGTCGCAGCTGCCCTCCAGCTCTGCCCGGCTGACGCCCGGGTGCAGCGAGTGCACGACGAAGCGCTTCGTCTCCGGGTCGGGCCGCCAGACCGCCATGTCGGTCACCAGCAGGGTCGGGCCCTTCGTGGTGATACCCAGCCGCTGGCGGTGATCGCCGCCATCGCCATGGCCGAAGGAGGTGAAGAAGTCGACCTTGCGCACCATGCCGCGCTTCGACTGGGCCATGGTGATGAAGATCTCGCCGCAGGAGGACGCGATCTCCGGTGCGCCGCCGCCGCCGGGCAGCCGCACCGACGGGCTGGCATAGTCGCCGATCACCGTGGTGTTGATGTTGCCGAACGGATCGAGCTGGGCGGCGCCCAGGAAGCCGATGGTGATGCGCCCGCCCTGCAGCCAGTAGCGGAACATCTCCGGCACCGACACGGTGGTGGTGGCGGTCTCGCAGAGCTCGCCGTCGCCGATGGAGAGCGGCAGCACGCTCGGCGCGGTGCCCAGCGTGCCGGATTCGTAGATCAGCGTGATGTCCGGCGCGTGCGTCAGGCGGGCCACGTTGCAGGCCGCCGACGGCGCGCCGATGCCGACGAAGCAGACATCGTCATTGCCGAGCGCCCGGGCGGCGGCGATGGTCATCATCTCGGTACGGGTGAAATCGCCCATCCTCGCCCCCTTCAGGTCCGGCCGCGAAAGCGTGCGACCCGCCCGGCGAACACCTCAGGCCCCGTGTCGAGCACGTTGGCCTGCATCCAGTCGCGGAAGCGGTCGCGGTCGGCGGCCACCGTGTCCCATTCCAGGTAGGCGGCATTGTCACGGCCGTAATAGCCGTGGGTATAGGAGGGATGCGAGCCGCCCGGCACCACGGCGATCGCATCGATGGTCCAGTGCGGCAGGATGCAGAGGTTCGGGTGCAGGTCGTCGAAGTCGTCGACCACTTCCTCAACCGTCACCACGGCGCGTTTCGCCGCCAGCACCGCCTCCTTCTGCACGCCGATGATGCCCTCCACCAGCACGTCACCCTTCCGGTTGGCCTTCTGGGCGTGGATGAAGCTGACATCGGGGCGCAGCGCCGGTATGGCCGCGAGTTCCTCGCCGGTGAACGGGCAGGTCACGCTGCGGATGTTCGGGTTCACCGCCTTCAGCCCCGCACCCAGATAGCCGCGGAAGATGGCGCAGGGCAGGCCCGCCGCGCCGGCGGCCCAGGCATTGGCCATACCGGCGTGGCTGTGCTCCTCGTATTCGACGGGCCGCGGCCAGCCGCCCTCGATGGCGTCGCGCACCCGGCGCAGCAGCCCTACCCCCGGATTGCCGACATAGGAGAACACCAGCCGCCGCGCCATGCCCATGCCGACCATCTGGTCATAGACCAGGTCCGGGGTCATGCGGATCAGTTCCAGGTCGGTGAAGCCCTGGCGGATGGCCTCGTGCGCCGCCGCCGTCGGGATCAGGTGGGTGAAGCCCTCGAAGGCGGCGCTGTCGCCCGACTTCAGGTTGGCGGCAACCGCGTCCGCCAGGCTCATGAACCGGGCCACGGCTCAGGCCCCGATCTCGAAGAACACGGTCTCGTCGTCACCCTGCATGCGGATGTCGAAGTGGTAGACCGGGCCCTGTGGACCATCTTCCCGCCGGGCGACCAGCGTGTGCCGGCGCGCCGCGGGCACCAGTGCCAGCACCGGGTCCGCCGCGTTCGCCGCCGCCTCGTCCGAGAAGTAGACCCGCGTGTGGCAGTGGTTCAGCAGGCCGCGCATGAACACGATCAGGTTCAGGTGCGGCGCCTGCCGGCCGTCGACGGACCCCGGCTTCACCGTCTCGAAGCAGTAGCTCAGATCGGCTGCCGTGCCGGTCCCCGTGCGGCCGAAGCCGCCGAAGTCGGCATTGGCCGGCCGGCCGTCGGCGGGGTGGGCGTAGCGCCCGGTCGCGTCGGCCTGCCAGAGTTCGATCATGGCGTCCTTCACCGGTTCCCCGGCCGCGTCCAGCACCCGGCCGGTCAGCCGCACGTGTTCCCCGGCCGTGCTGGCATCGACCAGCACCGACGTGGTGACCTGGAACGGATGGTAGCCGTACTGGTCGGCGGTCAGGCCATAGGCAAAATAGGGGCCGACGGTCTGGGACGGTGTCTGCACGCCCTTCATTCAGGCCCCTCCTCGAACGGGGTCGCGCCGCCACCGGCCAGCACGATGTCGAAATTGTAGCCCAGCGCGTAGCCTTCCTCGGTGATGCAGCGCTGGAACCGCGAGACCAGCCGGTCACGCGCCGCCTCCGGCACCGCGGCGAAGATCGGATCGAATTCCAGCAGCGGATCGCCGGGGAAATACATCTGCGTCACCAGCCGGCTGGCGATGGTAGGGCCGAACAGCGAGAAGTGGATGTGCGCCGGCCGCCAGGCATTGGGGTGGTTGCCCCACGGATAGGCGCCGGGCCGGATGGTGAGGAAGCGGTAGCAGCCGTCCTCGTCGGTGACGCAGCGTCCGGCGCCGAGGAAGTTGGGGTCCAGCGGCGCGTCGTGCCGGTCATCGCGGTGGATGTAGCGGCCGGCCGAATTGCACTGCCAGATCTCGACCAGTTCGCCGGGCAGCGGGCGCCCGGCATCGTCGGTGACGCGGCCGGTGACGATGATGCGCTCGCCCAGCGGCGCACCGTTGGTCCGGCCGTTCCGCGTCAGGTCCGACGAGCCGGTCGGCACCGAGACGATGGCCGGTCCGGTCCGTTCCGACAGCGTCGACGGCAGCAGCACGGGGGCCATGCGGGGGCCACGCTGCAGGGTCGAGCGGTATTCCGGGTCGATGGCCGGCGGATGGCTCGCCGGGTCGCGGACAGCTTCAGTCATTGCCCTCTGCTCCTTCCATCTCCGCCAGGGTCGCCTTGATCACGCGCATTGCCGCATTGGCGGCCGGGACGCCGGCATAGACCGCCACATGCATCATGGCCTCGCGGATATCGGCGACGCTGGCGCCGGTATTCCGCGTTGCCCTGACGTGAAGTCTGAGTTCGTCCTCGTGCCCGAGCGCCGCAAGTAAGGCAAGTGTTACAATGGAGCGCTCGCGCCGGGTGAACTGGGGCCGGGTCCACACGCTGCCCCAGGCTGCCTCGGTGATGAAGCGCTGGAAGTCGGCGTCGACCTCGGTCACTGCGGCGGAGGCACGGTCGACATGCGCATCGCCCAGCACGGCACGGCGCACGGCCATACCTGCGGCATACTGGCTGGAGCCGTCCCCGCTATCCGACATCGCCGCCCCCGTTCCCCGCTGTCATCCCGCCGTCCTGTATGTCATGTCAACATATTGGAAAACATGAATAATTGTTTCACGCCGATGTCGTCCCGGTCACAGCGGCAGCCCGACATAGTTCTCGGCCAGAACGGTTTTCGCGGCGGCGCTTCCGGCCAGATAGTCCATGTCCGCCTGCTGGATCCGTTCCTGGAATCCGCCATCCTCGGGGAAATGATGCAGCAGGGTGGTCATCCACCAGGAGAACCGGACCGCGCCCCAGATCCGGCGCAGCGCGCGTGCCGAGTAGGTCCCCAGCGCCGAGGTGTCGCGGTCGCCGAACCAGGCCAGCAGCGCCTCCGCCAGGTAATGGACATCGGACGCGGCGAGGTTCAGGCCCTTGGCGCCGGTCGGCGGCACGATGTGGGCGGCGTCGCCGGCCAGGAACAGCCGCCCGAAGCGCATCGGTTCGGCGACGAAGCTGCGCAGCGGCGCGATGGATTTCTCGATGGAGGGGCCGGTCTGCAGCGCTGCCGCCGCCTCCCGGTCGAGCCGGCGGCGCAGTTCGTCGTAGAAGCGGTCGTCGCTCCAGTCCTCGATCCGGTCGTCCAGGCTGCACTGGATGTAGTAGCGGCTGCGGACGGGCGAGCGGAGCGAGCAGAGCGCGAAGCCGCGCGAATGCCGGGCATAGATCAGCTCGTCGGAGACCGGTGGCCGGTCGACCAGCACGCCGAGCCAGCCAAAGGGGTAGGTCCGCTCATAGGTCCGGATCGAGTGACGGGGAACCGAGGCCCGGCAGATGCCGTGGTAGCCGTCGCAGCCGGCAATGATCTCGCAGCTGACCTCGTGGCGCCGGCCGTCGCGGGTCCAGCTCACCTTCGGGCGGTCACCGTCGAAGTCCTCCACGCGAACATCGACGGCCCCGTAGACCGTCTCGGCGCCGCTGGCGGCGCGCAGGTCCACCAGGTCGCGCGTCACCTCGGTCTGGCCATAGACCGTCACCGTCCTGCCGCCGGCCAGTCCGGCAAGGTCGATGTGATGGCGACGCCCGTCCGAGCAGATGTCGAAGCCGCGGTGGACAAGGCCCTCCCGGTCCATGCGGGCGCCGGCGCCGGCCCGTCGCAGCAGGTCCACCGTACCCTGCTCCAGCACGCCCGCGCGGATGCGTCCGAGCACGTGGTCCCGGCTCTGCCGCTCGAGGATCAGCGCGTCGATGCCCGCATCGTGCAGGAACTGTCCCAACAGCAGTCCCGCAGGTCCCGCCCCGACAATGACGACCTGCCTGCGCATCGTCCCCCCGTTGTCGTGCCGCATCGGCGATGTCCGCGATGCGTTTTTTCTCATTCTGACACTGCTTCATGGCCTTGGGGAGTGTGTCGGAAACGTGACAACCGGACCTGCTGTTGACGGCTGCCGGCGAAAGGCCGACATGATCGGGTTCAACCCGCTCGGGAGGCACGCGTGCGGATCGGCCGCTGGAAACGACGGATTGCAATCCTGGCCCGGCTTGCGCTTGCTGCCCTGTCGGCCTGCGCCACCGTCCCGGTCACGGCTGCGGCCGGCGACGTGCCCGAGAGCCGCTTCCAGCTCGGCGCGGACGTCTTCGCCCTGCCGATCGCCGAAGGCCAGTGCGACCTGCGCCCCGAGGTGCTGGAGACGGCGCCGCCATGGGCCGACATTGTGGCGCGCCTGCACCCCTGGGGTGGTGCCGTGCTGGCCGCCCAGGTTGATTGCGCCGGGCTCGACCGCCTGCTGTCCGGATCAAGTGAAGGCCCGCTGGACGTCCGCGTCGTGATGCTGCCGACGCGGAACGGCGCGCCGCTGGTGGCCGACGACGCGGCGCTGGCGCAGTTCCACGGCATGAAGTCGCTCACCGCCATGCTGCCGCCCGAGCATCGCGGCCAGGTCTTCGCGGTCATGCGCGACTTCGTGCAGCGGCGTATCGTCAACAACAGCAGGGCCACCATCGACTGCCTGGAGCCGGAGGTGTCGACCGCCGACCTGGGCGCCAGCCTGTGCGGACAGAGCCAGGGCTTCGGACGGGCCATCCCCTACAGGGCCGGCATCGCCATGCGACCGGAGGGCGAGTTCTTCCTCGCCGGCATCGCGCTGGCGCTCGACAGCGACCGGAAGACGGGCTTCCGCGATGCCTCCGGCATGCTGTCGGACCTGCAAAGGGTCCCCCGCCGGTGAGGGGCGCCCTGGCCCTGCTCGCCCTGCTGCTGGCGGCATTTCCGGCCGGCGCCGGGACGATCATGCATGGCGGGACCGAACGCAGCTACGAGACCGTGGTCCCGGACGGCCTGGCGCTGCCCGCGCCAACGCTGTTCGCCCTGCATGGCGGCGGCGGCGGTATCGCCCGCATGCGGAACTTTTCCGGCCTGGACCGGGAGGCCGCACGGATTGGCATGGTTGTGGTCTTCCCGCAGGGCATCGGGGGGCACTGGAACGATGGCCGCGATGCCCCGACGGTGCGGCTGGAGCAGGACGGGCGGAACACGGACGATACCGGCTTCCTCGTCGCGCTGGCGACGCACCTGGCCGCGACCGGCATCGCCGATCCGCGCCGCACCTATGTCACCGGCATCTCCAACGGCGGCATGATGAGCCTGCGGCTGGCCTGCGAGGCGGCGGGCACCTTCGCGGCCTTTGCCCCTGTCACCGCCAGCCTGCCCGTGGAACTCACCGGCTGCCGCCCGGCGCGGCCGGTGCCGGTGCTGCTGATGAACGGCACGCTGGACCGCCTGATCCTCTGGCAGGGCGGGCCGGTGGCCGGCGACTTCCCGGGTGATCGCGGCCGTACCATCGCGGTCGAGGACACCGTGGCCCACCTGGCCGATGCGAACGGCTGCGTGGCGGCACCGGAGACCCTGCCGGCCAGCGATGTCGGCAACGGCATCCGCCTGGCGGCGACACGCCGTGCCGGGTGCCGGAACGGGGTCGAGGTGACGCTGTACCGGTTTGACGGCATGGGCCACCGCTGGCCCGACACCAGGACCGCGCGCATGGGCCGTGCGATCGACCTGCTGGGGCCGGCGCCCGCGACCTTCGACGCCGCTGCGGCCCTGCGCGACTTCCTGCTGCGGTTCCGCCTCGACTGACCGCCCTGCGGCAAATCACACCACGATCTTGTCTTTTTCGTACCGGCAATGCACATCGGCACTGTGTGATTTGGACGGCGCGCGGATCGCGCGGGGGGACACGGATGCTCATCGAACCCGATGCCATGCTGGCCGGACTGGCCGGCGGACTGCTGATTGGCCTGGCCTCGGCCATGCTGCTGCTGCTGAACGGTCGCATCGCGGGCATCAGCGGCATTGCCGGCAGCGTGCTGGCGGCCCCGCGTGGCGTGGAGAGCGGCGAGCGCGTCGCCTTCCTGGCCGGCATGATCGGTGTGCCCGCGATCTGGGCGGCCGTCGCCGGCGCCCCGGAGATCACGATCACCGGCTCGGTGCCGCTGCTTGTCGCCGGCGGCCTGCTGGTCGGCATCGGCACCCGGATCGGCGGCGGCTGCACCAGCGGCCACGGCGTCTGCGGCCTGTCGCGCCTGTCGCCGCGCTCGCTGGTCGCCACCGGCGCCTTCATGGTCGTCGCCGCGCTGGTCACCGGCACCGCGCGCCACGTGATCGGGGGCTGAGACCATGCGCATTCTCGTCTCGCTGCTGTCGGGCGGCCTGTTCTCCATCGGCCTGATCGTCTCGGGCATGATCAACCCGGCCCGGGTGCTGGGCTTCCTGGATGTCGCCGGCGGCGCCTGGGACCCGGTGCTGGCCTTCGTCATGGGCGGCGCCCTGGTGCCGATGGCCGTGGCCTGGCGCATCCGCGCCGCGCGCAGCCATCCCGTGCTGGGGCATGGCTTTCCGGCAGCGCCCGGCCCGGTCGACGGACGCCTCGTGCTGGGCGGCGCGCTGTTCGGTGCCGGCTGGGGCCTGGTCGGCCTCTGCCCCGGACCGGCGCTGGCGGGTCTGACGCTCGGCGGCTGGCCGGTGCTGGTCTTCGTTGCCGCCATGCTCACGGGCATGGCCGTCCACGCCTTCGCCCTGCCCGGCGGCCGGCCCGCCGGCATCGCCCGCTGAGGGACTGATCCACCGGCCCGCCACCCCGTATGACAGAACGTGATCGTCGGACCGGGTGCCTTTCAGGCATCATGTCCGGATCACGGGGCATCACGGGTGGAGGACTGGACGAATGCGCAAGGGACTGGGCAGGCAACTTCTCGCACTGGCGGCCGGGGCCGCCGCACTGGCGCTGACGACGACCGCGATGGCGGCCGACGTGTCGGTGCAGTGGTTCGGCCAGGCGGCGTTCAAGATCATGACGCCGGGCGGCAAGACCATCGTCATCGACCCGTTCATCACCAAGAACCCGAAGACGCCCGAGGCGCTGAAGGACCTCGCCGCCATCGGCAAGGTCGACCTGATCCTGGTCACCCACGGCCATGGCGACCATGTCGGCGACACCGTGAAGCTGGCCGAGCTGACCGGCGCCAAGGTGGCGATGAACGCTGACATGGGTTCGACCTTCGCCGCCGTCGGCCTGCTGAAGCCGGAGCAGCTGATCCGCTTCAACAAGTCCGGGCCGATCAAGCCGCTGGACGGCATCACCGTCACCATGACCCATGCCGAGCACAGCTCGTCGGTGGCCTGGACCGATCCGGTCTCCGGCAAGCAGATGTCGCTGCCGGGCGGCGAGCCCGCCGGTTACGTCGTGGAACTGGAGAACGGCTTCAAGCTCTACCATGCCGGCGATACCGGCGTGTTCGGCGACATGACGCTGATCGGAGAGATCTACCGGCCGGACGTGGCGCTGCTGCCGATCGGCGGGCATTTCACCATGGACCCGGCGCACGCGGCCTATGCCGCGTCCAGGCTGCTGAAGATCGGCAAGGTGATCCCGATGCACTACGGCACCTTCCCGCCGCTGAAGGGCACGCCGGCCGAGTTCAAGGCCGCGCTGGGCGATGCCAGCATCGAGGTGCTGGAGATGGCGCCGGGCGACACGCTCACATTCTGACACGGCCGCCGCCGGCCGCGGCTGATGACGGCGGCCGCTGGCCGCGGGTGATGATGCAGGCCGCTGGCCGCGGCCACCGGGCCGTGCCACCATCGCGGGCAGCATGACCTGCCCGTCGGGAGGACCACGACCATGAACCGCGCCAGCGGCCTGCATCATCTCGCGCTCAGCACCGCCGACATGAAGGCGCAGATCGCCTTCTTCTCCGACGTGCTGGGCATGGAACTGGTGGCGCTCTACTGGATGCACGGCGCCGAGAAGACCGTGCACGGCTTCCTGCGCCTCAACGATCGCTCCTCCATCGCCTTCGTGCAGAACGAGGCCATCGCCGCCGCGCCGCGCCGCCTGGGCGTCAGCCATGCCGGCCATGCCGGCGGGGTCAGCGCCGGCGGCACCATGCAGCACCTGGCCCTGCGCGTGGACACGCCCGACGAACTGCTGGCCATGCGCGACCGCATCCGCTCGCGCGGCGTGAACGTGTTCGGCCCCATCGACCACGGCATGTGCCAGTCGATCTACCTCGCCGGGCCCGAGGACCTGGCCCTCGAGATCTCCACCTCGGCCGGACCGATCGACGCGGCGGCCTGGATCGACCCGGAGGTGGTGGCCTATCTGGGCATCGACGCAGCGGCGGAACTGCCGGCATACCGCCAGCCGGCGGACTACGTGCGGCCGGCCGAGGCCGTGCCGCAACCGGACCCCGACCCGGCCAAGCCGCACCTGCGCATTCCGGAAAAGGCGTACCGGCGCATCCTGGCCATGGATGACGCGGCCTACACGGCACGGATGAGCGAAACCGAGCCGCCGGTGCCGGCCGCCCGCCGATGAGGTCAGGCACGCTCGCGTCCGGTTTCCGGAACTGGCTGCACGGCGGGCGTCGCGACGACGACAGCTCGGTGGACGCGCGACTCCGGGCCGAGCAGGTCTTCGGCTTTCGCGTCGCCGGTGTCGGCCGGGTCGCGGTCATCGGGCTGGTTGCGCTCTACACCCCGATCGGCTTTCCGCCGCAGACCCGCTGGTATGTCATGCTGGCGCTGGTCGTCCTGGCCGCCTTCAGCCTGGCGCAGGCGATGCTGGCCGACCGCGACTGGTTCCTGCGCTGGGGCAAGCACCTGTTCGTCTTCATCGACGGCATGGCGCTGATGGCGCTGCTGGTGATCCGCAATCCCTTCCAGGACAACCTCTGGACCACCGTCCAGGCCTTCCGCCTGGAATATCACGTCGTGCTGTTCGCCTGGCTGGGTTCCATCGCGCTGACCAACGCCCCGGCGGTGGTGCTGGCGGCCGGCGCGGCGCTGGCGGCGGTCTGGTTCGCGATCAGCGTCAGCATCATGAACCGGGCGGATGTCGTCACCTGGCTCGACCTGACCGACAACGTCAATCCGAAGGCCGCGCTGGACCTGTTCCTGCGTCCCGATTTCTTCGACATCAACGCCCGGATCCTCGAGATCGTCGTGATTCTCGGCCTGTCGGGCCTGCTGGCGCTGGCGGCCTGGCGTGGTCGCGCGGCGCTGCAGCGCTTTGCCGACGCCGAAACCGAGCGCCGTCGCGCCCGTGACACCTTCGGCCGCTACGTTCCTGCCGACATCGCGCGGCGGCTGCTGGCCGACGAGGGCATGCTGGCCCCGGAGCGGCGCGAGGCGACGGTGCTGTTCGCCGACATCGAGGGCTTCACCGCCTCCAGCGAGCATGCCGACCCGGCCGAGGTGCTGGACATGCTCAACGCCTATTACGACGCGGTGGGCGAGGTCGTCAGCCGCCATGGCGGCATCGTCACCCAGTTCCAGGGCGACGGGCTGCTGGCCAGCTTCTCGCCGCCGCTGGCCAGCCCGAACCCGGCGCTGGCCGCCATTCGCACGGCCTTCGATATCGCCCGGCTGACCGCAACGCGCGATTTCCTCGGCCGCCGCTTCGCCGTGCGCATCGGCATTGCCTCCGGTCCGGTGATCGCCGGAACGCTGGGCGGGCGGGCGCGGCTGTCCTGGACGGTCATCGGCGACACGGTGAACCTCGCCGCACGGCTGGAGCAGCTGAACAAGGAACGCGGAACCCGGCTGCTGGTCTGTGGCGCCACCGCTCGCCAGGCCGGCACCGAGGTCGCGCTGCGCCCGATCGGCAGCACCACCATCCGCGGGCGGGCGGGCGAGGTGGAGCTGTTCACCCCGGCCTGAGGGGCGCGAAAGGCCATCGTTACCCGCCCTGACGCGGCGTCATGGTGACCGTCGTCAATTCCGCCGGGGTCAATGGCAAGCAGCTTGCTGAAGGTGTGTCGAAACGCACATTGGACTCGCCAAGGCCAAGCCGGACCCGACGATGAACCTCCCCGCCCGACATCGATTCGTGATTGCCGTCGCATTCTGTGGCGCGTTCTGGATCGCTCTTGCGGGCACCCCCGTTGCACGTGCTGTATTCGGCCTCGGGCCATTCTCGCCCGGCGAGCAGCGCATGGCGCTGCAGGTCGCGGAGGCGCGGTGCGTCCGGGTCCTGGCATCCGAGATCGTGCGTGCCACCGGTGCGACCGGCAACCGGGCGGAAGATGCCGCCCGCGAACGCTGCGGGATCCTGTTCGATCCGGCGGAACAGCCGCTGCTGCACGAACGCGAAACGGCACGCGCCAACCAGCGGGCGGGCTGAGCCGCACCGGGACGCCCGTGGCGCCCCGGCACCGGCGGTCAGCGGGCAATCAGTTCGGGACGCTGCCCTCGATCCCCTCGACGTAGAAGTTCATGCCCAGCAGGTCGACGTCGGGCGCGGTCTCGCCGGCCTTCAGCCAGACCGAGCCATCCTGGCGGTTGATCGGGCCGGTGAACGGATGGCGCTTGCCCGCGGCGATCTCGGCCTTCGCCGTCTCGGCCAGCGCGCGCACGTCCTCGGGCACGGCCGGGCCCCAGGGGGCAAAGGCGACCATGCCCGGACCGATACCGTCCCAGGTGTCGGTCGAGGTCCAGGTGCCGTCCATCGCCGCCTTCACGCGGGCGATGTAATAGGGCTTCCAGTCGTCGATGATCGCGGTGAGCTGCGCACGCGGGCCGAAGCGGGCCATGTCGGAGGCCTGGCCGAAGGCGTGGATGCCCGCCTCCTCGGCGATCTTCATCGGCGCCGGGCTGTCGGTGTGCTGCATGATGATGTCGGCGCCCTGGTCGATCAGCGCGCGGGCCGCGTCGGCTTCCTTGCCCGGGTCGAACCAGCTGTTGACCCAGACCACCTTGATCCTGATGGCGGGGTTCACGCTCTTCGCCGCGAGATAGGCGGCGTTGATGCCACGCACCACTTCCGGGATCGGGAAGGACGCGACATAGCCGATGGTGTTCGACTTCGTCATCTTGCCGGCGACCAGGCCGATGACATGCCGGCCCTCGTAGAAGCGGGCGGAATAGGTCGACATGTTGGGCGCGCGCTTGAAGCCGGTGGCGTGCTCGAACTTCACGTCCGGGAACGCCTTGGCGACCTTCAACATCGGGTTCATGAAGCCGAAGGTGGTGCCGAAGATCACGTCGGCACCGTCCTGCGCGAGCTGGCGGATGACGCGCTCCGCGTCCGGGCCGTCGGCCACGCTCTCGACGAAGACGGTCTCCACCTTGTCGCCGAAGGCTTCGGCCACCGCCAGGCGACCCTGGTCATGCTCGTAGGACCAGCCCAGGTCGCCGACCGGGCAGCAATAGGCGAATGCCACCTTCAGCTTCTCGGCCGCCTGGCCGGTCGTCGCGATTCCGGTCGTCGCCACCAGGCCGAGCAGCATCGCCCCGGCCAGAAGTCTCCACCTCGACATCGGTCACCCTCTTTCCTGCACCCCGGGCCGTCACGCACCCGGAACGTGCGCGGCCCGGGCGGTCAGGAGGTCGCGTGGAAGGTGCGACCCAGGCTGCCCGGCGCGCGCAGCACCTGACGTGAACTATCGACCGAGATCAGGACGAGGACAAGGATGGTCGCGAGATAGGGCAGCATGGAGAGGTATTGCGCCGGGATGGCGACACCCAGGCCCTGCACGTGCAGCTGCAGGATGGTGACACCGCCGAACAGGTAGGCCCCGAACAGGGTGCGGCCGGCCCGCCAGCCGGCGAACACGACGATGGCCAGCGCGATCCAGCCGCGCCCGGCGGTCATGCCCTCCGACCAGAGCGGCGTGCGGGCGATGGACAGATGCGCGCCGCCCAGGCCCGCCAGCGCCCCGCCGAAGGCCAGCGCCGCCATGCGGATGCGGACGACCGGAAAGCCGATCGCGTGGGCGGCGTCGTGGTTCTCGCCGACCGCGCGCAGGATCATGCCGGCGCGGGAGCGGGTGAGGAACCAGGCCACGCCGCCCAGCAGCGCCAGCGAGAGGTAGAACAGCGGCTCGTGGCGGAACAGCAGGGGCCCGAGGAACGGGATGTCGGAAAGCAGCGGCAGGTCGAGGCGGGCCAGCGGCGGGATCGACATGCCGGAAAAGCCCTGCCCGGCCAGCGCCGACAGGCCGAGGCCGAAGATGGTCAGCGCCAGGCCCGAGGCCACCTGGTTGGCCAGCAGCACCTGGGTCATCAGCCCGTGCAGCAGCGCCAGCGCGGCGCCGGCGCCGATGGCCGCCAGGATGCCGGCCAGGTGGCTGCCGGTGGTGGCGGTGGTGACGAAGCCGGCGACCGCGCCGGCGATCATCATGCCCTCGACGCCGAGGTTCAGGACGCCCGAGCGCTCGACCACCAGTTCACCGGTGGCCGCGAACAGCAGCGGCGTCGCCGCGAGCATCATGCCGACGATGATGCTGACGACCAGTTCCATCAGGCAGCTCCCGCGGTGGCGCGGCGGCCGATGCGCAGGCGGTAGGCCGCGAACACGTCGGTGCCGAGCAGGAAGAACAGCAGCAGGCCCTGGAACACGGCGGTCACGGCGTCGGGCAGGCCCATCTTCACCTGCGCCGCCTCGCCGCCGAGATAGGTGACGGCCATGATCAGCCCGGCCAGGACGATGCCGAGGGGGTTCAGCCGGCCGAGAAAGGCGACGATGATGGCGGTGAAACCGTAGCCGACCGGCAGGCCGGGAACGAGCTGGCCGACCGGGCCCGTGGCCTCGAACATGCCCGCCAGTCCGGCCAGTCCGCCGGAGCACAGCAGGCAGATCCAGACGATGCGCTGCTCGACGAAGCCGGCGAAGCGGGTGGCGCGCGGCGCCTCGCCCATCAGCCGGATCTGGAAGCCGACGACGTGCCGTCCCAGCAGGAACCAGGCGCCGAACGCGGCCAGCAGCGCGACGAGGAAGCCGACATGCGCGCGGGTGCCGCCGATCAGCAGCGGCATGGTCGCCCAGTCCTCGAACAGCCGGCTCTCGGGGAAGTTGAAGCCGTCCGGATCGCGCAGCGGCCCCGTCACCAGCGCCGACAGCAGCAGGGTCGCGACATAGACCAGCATCAGGCTGACCAGGATCTCGTTGGCGCCGAAGCGCGTGCGCAGCCAGGCCGGGATCGCCGCCCAGGCCATGCCGCCGCCCATGCCCGCGAGCCAGACCAGGATCGCCTGCGGCACGCCGCCATCGCCGTGAAAGGCCAGGGCCGCCGCGCCACCGGCCAGCGCGCCGATGGTGAACTGACCCTCGGCGCCGATGTTCCAGACCCCGGCCCGGAAGCCGAGCGACAGGCCGATGGCGATCATGATCAGCGGTGTCGCCTTCACCTGCAGTTCGGACAGGTTGTAGAGGCTGGAGAAGGGGGTGACGAAGATGACCATGATGGTCTGCACCGGGTCGGCGCCCAGGCCGACGAACAGCGCCATGCCGGTCAGCACGGTCAGCACCAGCGCCAGCGGCGGCGCCAGCCACAGCATCAGCGTACTTGGCTGCCGGCGGCGTTCGAGGCGGATCATGCGGCGCTCCGCCGGTCGATGCCGCCCATCAGCAGGCCGATTTCCTCCAGCGTGATGGACTCGGTCGGCTGCGGCTCGGAGACCCGGCCCTGGGCGATCACGGCGAAACGGCCCGACAGCGCCAGGAGTTCGTCCAGGTCCTGGGAGATGATCAGGATCGCGGCGCCGGCCTCCGCCAGCCGGTCGAGCGCGGCATGGATCTCGGCGGCCGCACCGGCATCGACGCCCCATGTCGGCTGGGCGGCGACCAGCACGCCGGGCTCCTGCAGGATCTCGCGACCGACCACGAACTTCTGCAGGTTGCCGCCCGACAGCGAGCCGGCGAGCCGGCCCGGCCCGGTGGTGGCGACACCGAAGGCATCGATGACGCGCGCGGCGTAGCGGCCGGCGGCAAGGAAGCTCAGCAGCCCGCGCCGCTCCAGCCCGCCATGGCCGCGTGCGGAGATCAGGGTGTTCTCGGTCAGGCTGAGGCCGGCGGCGGCGCCATGGCCCAGCCGTTCCTCCGGCACGAAGGCCATGCCGAGGCTGCGGCGCTGGACCGGGCCGAGCTGCCCCACGGGCTTGCCGTCCAGCAGGATGGCATCGGGGCGGGCCGCGCGGCGCTCCCCGATCAGGGCCTCCATCAGCTCGGTCTGGCCATTGCCGGCGATGCCGCCCAGGCCCAGGATCTCCCCGGCATGCACCGTCAGCGAGATGTCGCGCAGCGGCGTGCCGAAGGGCCCGTCGGCCGGCAGGTCGAGATGGTCGAGCACCAGCCGCACCGAGCCGACATTGCGCCGGCGCCGCTCCGGGCGGCTGATCTCGCTGCCGATCATCATGGCGGCCAGGCTCTCGGGCGATTCCTGACGCGGGTCGCAGGAGCCGACGACGCGGCCGCCGCGCAGCACCGTCGCCGCGTCGCAGAGCGCGCGGATCTCCGCCAGCTTGTGGGAGATGTAGAGGATCGAGCGCCCCTCGTCGCGCAGGCGCCGCAGCACCTCGAACAGGCGCCCGACCTCGGTCGGGGTCAGCACCGACGTCGGCTCGTCCATGATCACCAGGCGCGGCGACTGCAGCAGGCAGCGCACGATCTCGACCCGCTGGCGCTCGCCGACCGACAGCGCGTCGACGCGGCGCCAGGGATCGACGTTCAGGCCATAGGCATCGCCGATGGACCGGATGCGGTCGGCCAGGTCCTGGCCCGCGCGCGCGCCGGGCAGGGCCAGCGCCACGTTCTCGACCACGGTCATGGCATCGAACAGGGAGAAGTGCTGGAACACCATGCCGACGCCCTGCGCGCGTGCCTCGGCCGGGCGGGCCGGGGCGAAATCCGCACCGTCGATGCGCATCGACCCGGAATCTGGCCGCATCACGCCGTAGATCATCTTGACCAGGGTCGACTTGCCGGCGCCGTTCTCGCCCAGCAGCGCATGGATCGAGCCGGGCGCCACGCGGAAGCTGACATCGGCGTTCGCGATCACCCCCGGAAAGGTGCGCGTGACCCGGTCGATCTCCAGCAGCGGCACCCCGGCCATCGATGAATCCTGCCTGTCGGAAGACATTCCGTTTGTTCCACACGAAATCCGCCGCTGGCAAGGCCTCGTGGCTGTTCCGGTCCGCGCCGTGAAGGGTTAATAAGAGCCATTCGGAGCGGGAGGGTGCAGATGGGTGACGGTCCGGTGTTCGAGCTGCGTCATTGCCTGATGGGTGTCGACGAGGTGCGCGGGATGGTCGATGGGCGGCGCCATCGCAGCGGTGGCCGCGTCATGGACATCAAGGCCCAGGTGGTGGCGGATTTCGTCAGCTCCATCCGCCAGCCTGGCGTGTTCCCGCCGCTGGACGAGCTGCGCCAGCAGATCCGAACCATGGTCGACCTGCTGGACGAGCCGGCGCCGGCGCTGCCGCGCATCGAGGACATTTCCGTGCCGGGCGCCGCGGGCGACATTCCCGCCCGCGCCTACTGGCCCGTGGCCGACGGTAGCCCGTTGCCGGTGCTGATGTTCATCCATGGCGGTGGCTGGGTGCAGGGCGACCTGCACAGCCATCACGGCCTCTGCGCCCGCCTCGCGGCCTGGTCGGGTGCCTTGGTGGTGGCGCTGGACTATCGGCTGGCGCCGGAGACGAAGTTTCCCGGCGCGGTGGAGGATTGCGTGGCCGCCTATGCCTGGCTGCGCGCGCATGCCGGCCGGCTGGACGGCGACCCGGCGCGCGTCGCGGTCGGCGGTGACTCGGCCGGTGGCAACCTGTCGGCCGTCACCTGCCTGCAGGCGCGCGACGCCGGCATCGCGGTGCCCGATTTCCAGTTGCTGATCTACCCGGCGACCGACTTCGCCATGGACACCGCCTCGCATGCCGAGTTCGAGCATGGCGCGGTGATTCCGCGCGACCGCGTGATCTTCTACAGGAACCACTACCTCAACAGCCCCGCCGACGCCGCCGATCCGCTGGCCTCGCCGCTGAAGGCACCGAGCCTGGAGGGGTTGCCGCCGGCACTGGTCCAGACCGCCGGCTTCGATCCGCTGCGCGACGAGGGACTGGCCTATGCCGGCCGGCTGCGCGAGGCGGGGGTCGACGTGGTGCTGCACGAGTACCCGGGCCAGATCCACGGCTTCATGATGCTGGCGAAGGCGATACCGGAGGGACTGGACGCCACGCGGGAAGCTGCCGACTACATGCGCCGGGCCTGGAAGCTCGGGACCTGACCGATCGGACAGGCGATCCGGTCTGGCAATCGTGCCAGTCTGGCGCCATGATCGGGCCGGGGTCGGCGCGGGGTTGCCAGGCATCGGTGCCGGCAATCGAGGGACAATCTTTCGGCTGCGCCTTCCGGCGGGCCAGTTGACGGGGCCGGGGAAGGGATGGCGGAAACCGAAATCGTGCTGCTGCCGGAGGCTGATGGCACGGTCGGCAAGGTGTCGGTCCGCAACCGGGACGGCGAAGTCCTGCTGGAGCGGCCCTTCGACACCACGGACGTCGCCACCGGCGCGGCACCGCGGCCACCGGCGGTCCGCGGCCCCACGGACATCCTTGCCCGCTTCCGCGAACTGCTGGGCTTCCAGGCCGAGACCGGCTTCGGCGATCCGGGCGACCTCAATTCCCTGTTCGGCATCGACCAGCGCAACGATCCGCAGCGCCGTGGCCAGCTCGACTCCGGTACCGCCGTCGCCCTGGCGCTGACGCAGGGCCAGGACGGGGAGGACGCCGAGGCGGAGGCGTCCGGCGACGGGGCGTCGGACAGCGACGGCTCGGACCGCGCCGATGACGATGATGGCGATGATGAAAGCGACGGGGCGGAGGACGAGGCCGAAGCGGCGGACGCGGACGACGACGACCGTGACGGCGACCGGCGCCTGCTGGACGGCGAGGGGCGGCCACCACGCTTCCGGTTCGGCGAGGACGGGGACGGCAGGCCGCGGCGCGACGACTTCGATGACCGGCTCGGCCTGTCGCTCGGCGCCCTGGCAGAGTTCGGCTTCGACAATTTCAAGGACTTCATCGCCGGGTTCGACCTCGACGATTTCATCGAGGGGCTCGAGGACGACGACGATGACGACGACCTGGGGCTCGACGAGACGATCACGGGTGGCAGTGGCGACGAAACCCTGCGCGGCGGCCCGGGACGCGACCTGATCCAGGGCAAGGGCGGCGACGATTTTCTCGATGGCGGCCCGGGCGATGACGAATTGCAGGGCGGCAACGGCGATGACCGGCTGGTCGGTGCCCAGGGGGCGGACGAACTGGACGGCGGCGACGGCAATGACACGGCCGACTACGGCTCGGCGCCCGGCCCGATCCTGGTCGACCTCGACAACGGCTTCGGCCTGTTCGGCGACGCCCAGGGCGACGAGCTGGAGGACATCGAGAATGTCCGGGGTGGCGCCGGTGCCGACACGCTGATCGGCGATGACGACGACAACCTGCTGGAGGGCGAGGGCGGCCCCGACAGCCTGCTGGGTGGCGATGGCGACGACACGCTGGCCGGCGGGCCGGGGATCGACACGCTGGACGGCGAGGGTGACGAGGACACCGTCACCTATGCGCGCGATCCGGCCGGTGTCGCGGTCGACCTGTCCGCCGGCACCGGCGTCGACGGTCTGGGCGCGACCGACCAGCTCGCCGACATCGAGAATGTCATCGGCTCGGACTTCGCCGACGACATCACCGGCGACGGCAATGACAACGACCTGGATGGCAAGGCCGGCGACGACACGCTGGCGGGGCTGGGCGGCCGCGATTTCCTCGACGGTGGCGGCGGCGCGGATACCGCCGACTATTCCGCCTCGGCCGCGGCCGTGAATGTCGACCTCGGCACCAACACCGGCACCGGCGGCGATGCGGACGGCGACACCTATGGCAGCATCGAGAACGTCACCGGCTCCACCTCGAACGACACCCTGCGCGGCAACAACGACGACAACCTGCTGGTCGGCAATGCCGGCGATGACAGCCTGATCGGTGGCCAGGGTACGGACACGCTGCGGGGCGGCGCCGGCGATGACACGCTGCAGGGCGCGCAGGGCGGTGACGAACTGGATGGCGGGGCCGGCTTCGACATCGCCGACTACAGCCCGTCGCCGACCGGCGTCAGCGTCGATCTCGGCACGGGAACCGGCTCCGCGGGCGATGCGAACGGCGACACCTTCACCGGCGTCGAGGGCGTGACCGGCACCAACCGCAACGACACGCTGACCGGCGACGGCAATGACAACCTGCTCAACGGGCGGGGTGGCGACGACAGGCTCGCCGGCGGCGCGGGTGCCGACACCCTGGTCGGCGGCGCCGGGCGCGATGCCCTGGACGGCGGGGCCGGCGATGATGACGTGCTCGACTATTCCGCGTCCGCCGCCGGGGTCGCGCTGGCCTTTGCCGATACCGACAACAACGGCATCGGCGGCGCGTTCGCCAACACCGCGGCCGGGGGGCTGGCGGGCGACGCCAACGGTGACTCCTTCGCCGGTTTCGAACGGTTCAACGGCACCGATTTCGACGACACGGTGGGCGGCGCGCTGACCGACATGATCGTCGTCCTCGGCGCCGGCAATGACGTCTTCGATGCTCCGGCGCAGTCCCAGGCCGACGAGTTCGTGCTCGGCGGTGACGGCAATGACGCCATCTTCACCGGCGACAGTGACGACCGGCTTTTCGGTGGCGACGGCGATGACAAGCTCCGCGGCGAGGGTGACAACGACACGCTGTCGGGCGACGCCGGCGCCGACGACCTCGAGGGTGGCGCGGGCGATGACAGCCTGGACGGCGGCACCGGCGTGGACGACCTCGATGGCGGCGCGGGCAACGACACCCTGGACGGCGGTGCCGGGGCGGACGTGATGCGGGGCGGGGATGGCCAGGACAGCTTCAGCTACGACGCATTTGCCGACGCGACCGAGATCGCGGCCAACGTGAAGGTCGCCGTTTCGGGCCAGGCCGTGGACACCATCGCCGACTTCGTCTCCGGCACCGACCGTTTCGTCTTCGATGCCGCCGTGTTCCAGAATGTCGGGCTGGCCTTCTCCGGCGACGGTTACGACGGCACCAATTCCGGCGTCGCCAACGGCGCGACCTTCGTCTACGACGGCCAGCACCTGATCTATGACCCGGACGTCAACCAGGCCGGCTATGTCGCCATCGCCGAGATCGGCGCGCAGGCACCCGTGGCGGGCGACATCACCGTCAGCTGACGGCGGCGGCGGTTCCGGGGCCGGGCAGCGGCAGGTTCAGCGCGTCCATCAGGTCCCGCAGCTCCTGGCGGGCGGCGACGTGGGACATGGTCACGTCCACGCCGGTCTCCTCCGCCATCACGTCGAGCAGGGTCAGTCCGTCCAGGAACAGCTCGCGATAGATCACGCGCTCGGCCAGGCCCGGGATCACGCGGAAGCCGATGCGTTCGGCCAGCCGGTCCAGCACGTCGGAGACGCGGCGCTTGTTGCGGGCGTCGATGTGCGAGAGCCGGTTGCGCATCACCACCCAGTCGATGCTGCCGCGGTCGCGCAGCATCCGGCGCTTGCGCTCCTCCCACACCATCTCGGCATAGCGGCTGGGCCGGCGGATCTCGAAGCTCTCCGGCTCCACGTCGGCAAGGTTGTCAAGGTCGACGAAACTGTCGTTCATCGGCGTGACCAGCGTGTCGGCGAAATTGTGCCCCAGCCGGCTGAGCGGGTTGTCGGTGCCGGGGCAGTCGATCACGACATAGTCGTTGACCGGCGCCAGTGCGGTCAGCGCCGCGAACAGCGCCTGGCGGTCGGCCTCCGGGTCGGTGCTGACGCTGACGGTATGGACCTCGGGCATCGGCAGGCTGATACCCTTGCGCTCCACGGTGGCCCGGCGGTTGGCGACATAGCGGGTGAGCGTGCCCTGCCGGGCGTCGAGGTCGACCACGCCGACCCGGTGGCCATCATGCAGCAGCGAGACGACTATGTGCATCGCCGTCGTCGACTTGCCCGTGCCGCCCTTCTCGTTGCCCACCACGATCGCGTGCGCCGACTGCGCCATGGCTACTCCTGCCGCCCCGGTTGAACCGGCGCCGTGATTGCCATGTGGGTCGCGCGCTCGTCCAGACGCAAGCTGTCACGTCTCCCGGACCGAGCGGCGGCTCGACAGCGCGGTGGCCAGCGTGCCGTCATCGAGATAGTCCAGCTCGCCGCCGACCGGCAGGCCGCGCGCCAGCCGGCTGATGCCGACATCGGTGCCGGCCAGCCGCTCGGTCAGGTAATGCGCAGTGGTCTGGCCGTCGACGGTGGCATTGGTGGCCAGGATGATCTCCGTCACCGCCGGGTCGGCGGCACGGGTGAACAGCGGCTCGATGTTCAGGTCCTCCGGCGTCACGCCGTCGAGGGCCGACAGCACGCCGCCCAGCACGTGGTAGCGGCCGCGGAACGCCTCGGCCCGCTCCAGCGCCCACAGGTCGCCCACGCTCTCCACCACGCAGATCGCCGACGGGTCGCGGCGCGGATCGGTGCAGATCGCGCAGGGGTCGACCGTATCGATATTGCCGCAGGTACCGCAGATGCTGACCGACGCCACCACGGCGTCCAGCGCCTCGGCCAGCGGCTCCATCACCGTCGCCCGCTTGCTGATCATGTGCAGCGCCGCGCGCCGGGCCGACCGCGGCCCGAGCCCGGGCAGCTTCGCCAGCAGCCGGATCAGCCGCTCGATCTCCGCTCCCGCCATGGCAGGGCGTCAGAACGGCATCTTGAAGCCGGGCGGCAGGGGCAGGCCGCCGGTCAGCTCACCCATCCGCTCCTGCGTCACCGCGTCGGCGCGGGCACGGGCATCGTTGTGGGCGGCGATGATCAGGTCCTCCAGCATCTCCGGGTCGTCCGGATCGATCAGCGAGGGGTCGATCTTCAGGCCGCGCAGATGGCCCTTGGCGGTCATGGTGACGCGCACCATGCCGGCGCCGGATTCGCCCGTGATCTCCATGGCTTCCAGCTCGGCCTGCATGCGCTCCATGCGCTCCTGCATCTGCCGGGCCTGCTTCATCAGGTTGCCGAGATTCTTCATTCCTCGTCCATGTCCTCCTCGTCGCCCGCGACAGGTGCCGGCGGCGGTTCCTCCGGCGGGCCGGCATGAATGATCTCCGCCTCGGGAAACACCGCGCGCACCTTGCGCACCAGCGGATCCTCCAGCATGGCCTGGCGCGCCGCGTCGGCGGCCGTGCGGTCCTGTTCGGCCAGCGTTGCGGCCCCGCCCGATCGCGCGATGCTCACCTGCCAGGGATGGCCGGAGCGTTCGCGCAGGAAACGCAGCAGGCGCTGGCTGAAATCGGCCGGCGCCGCCGCCTCCAGCGCGATCTCCAGCCGGCCGGGCTGATAGGCCACCAGCCGGACATTGCGGGTGAGCTCCGCCACCAGCTTGATTTCCCTTTCCGCCTCGATCCAGGCCACCAGGGCGCGGAAGTCCTTCGGCAGCGTGGCGGTGGCGGTGGCGGTGACCGGCTGCGGCGCCGGCGCGGTGGCCGGCCGGGCCATGGCATCACCGCGCGGGGCCGGGGGTGTCGACATGGCAGGGGGACCACCGGCCGTGCCACCCTGCGGTCGCGCCGGCGCCGTCGTTGCGGGCGCGCGGGCGGGCGCCTCGCCGGACTGCAGCCGCCTTACGAGGTCGGCCGGGTCGGGCAGGTCGGCGGCATAGGCCAGGCGGATGATGGTCATCTCGGCGGCGGCCAGCGGCGAGGGCGCGGTGCGGGTCTCGGCCACGCCCTTCAGCAGCAGCGACCAGGTGCGGCTCAGCGCCGGCATGCCCAGCGCGGCGACCAGTCCGGTGCCGCGGCGTCGCTCCTCGTCCGAGCGCGCCTCGGCCGGCTCGTTGCCCGGCGCCACCTTGGTCGCCGTCAGCCAGTGGGTGATCTCCAGCATGTCCTGCAGCACCACCAGCGGCTCGGCACCGGCATCGTAGAGCCCGCGCATGTGGCCCAGTGCGCCGGGTGCGTCGCCGCCCATCACGGCCTCGAACAGGTCGAGCACGCGCTGGCGGTCGGCCAGGCCCAGCATGTCGCGCACCAGCGCCAGGTCGGCGCTGCCGCCGCCATGCGCGATGGCCTGGTCCAGCAGCGAGAGCGAATCGCGGACCGAGCCCTCGGCGGCGCGGGCGATCAGGCGCAGCGCCTCGGCATCGACCGTGGCGCCCTCGCGCTCGGCCAGCCGGCCCAGGTGCTCGACCAGCCGGTCGGCGGGCACGCGGCGCAGGTCGAAGCGCTGGCAGCGCGACAGCACCGTCACCGGCACCTTGCGGATCTCGGTGGTGGCGAAGATGAAGACGACGTGTGACGGCGGCTCCTCCAGCGTCTTCAACAGCGCGTTGAAGGCGTTGGTCGAGAGCATGTGCACCTCGTCGATGATGTAGACCTTGTAGCGGCCCTGCACCGGCAGGTAGGGCACGCCGTCCAGCATCTCCCGCATCTGCTCGACCTTGGTGCGGGAGGCGGCGTCGAGCTCCAGCACGTCGATATGCCGGCCCTCGGCGATCAGGCGGCAGTCGTCGCACTTGCCGCAGGGTGTCATGGTCGGCCCGTCGGCGGCGGAGCAGTTCAGCGCCTTGGCGATGATGCGGGCGGTGGTGGTCTTGCCGACACCGCGCACGCCCGTGAGCATGTAGCCGTGGTGCAGCCGGCCCTTCGAGATGGCGTTCGACAGCGTGCGGACCAGGGCGTCCTGGCCGACCAGTTCGTCAAAGGCTTGCGGGCGGTACTTGCGGGCGAGGACCTGGTAGGGGGCTGTGTCGCTTCCGCTCATGCGCCGGACGCCTCCGCTCCCATCCCCTGCCGGCTGTGCCGGCACGGCTGCCGGTCAGCGGGTGGGAGACTGCCGGCGACCCGGCGCGAATTCGTTACGGCTGCTTCCTTCCGGACCTGACCGGGTTGGCGAGTGCGCCGTCCGCGACAGTCTCCCGCCCGCTATATGGCGCGAATGACCCCCGGCATGCAAGGGGGCGGACGATGCGCCGCGGTCCCTCGGTCGGGCCTGCCCCCGAACCGGCGCCGGCGCGGCGTTGCGGAAGAGGGGATACCGGTTGCCCCTGCCATGTCGCCGGCAGGATCGTCCCGGTTGTCCTTGTGGCGTGCCTCGCGCCACTGCCCGCGCTGGTCGCCGGGACGGGTTGCCGCCGCGATGCATGGCCGGTATGCGCAGCAATGACTAGAACTCCGGGGCACCGGGTTCAGTATTTGCTAACAATAGGTGGCGATAATGAGAATTCGTTGCTTGTTTGCTTGATGTCATGCGACCGGTGGTTGATTGATGTATTCGTATCGCCTGCATTCGGGCGGGCTCTCGGCAATCAGGAGTGTTGCGCACCGTCTGATTGGACAGGATTCAGGTTCGGGACCGGGGGCGATCGCGGCACTTGCTGTCGTGCTGCGGGTCGCCCTTGTCGTCTTTCTCGTGGAATTCGCAATCAGGCTTTCTGTTCTCGTGCTGATGGAGAACGCCGGGTTCGGCCGGGGCCCGGGGATCGGCCTGTATGCCATTGCCGAGTCGGCGATCCTTGTCCTCATCGCCTCGCCGCTGATCTATGTCTGGATCATCCGGCCCTATATCGACCAGAGAAGCACAGTGGAAACCGAACTGCGCGAGAACGTGCATTATCTCGACGAGGCGCAGCGCGTGGCCCGGATGGGGTTCTGGCGACTTGATCTGGTCCGCAACGACCTGTTCTGGTCCCGGGAAATCTTCCGGATCTTCGAGATCGATCCGGCACGGTTCGGTGCGTCCTACGAGGCATTTCTTGCGACCATACACCCCGGCGACAGGGACCGGGTGGACCGTGCGTACAGGGAATCGCTCGTCACCCGGGCGCCCTACGAGATCACGCACCGCCTTCGCATGCCCGACGGCCGGGTCAAATGGGTCAGTGAACGCTGCGAGACGCAGTTTGGACCGGATGGCGCGCCGACGGTGTCGACGGGCACAGTGAGGGACATTACCGACCGGATAGCCGTCGAGCGGTCGCTGGACGAGAACCGGGGCATGCTGGCCGGCATTCTCTCGATCTCCCAGGAGGCCATTGTCGTGGCCGACCACGATCTGAGGATCCGGCTGGCAAGCTCCGGCGTGGAACGGATCTTCGGCCATGCGCCCGAAGACCTGATCGGGATGAGCATCGAGAACCTCATTCCGGAAGACCTCAGGACCCGCCATCGGGCCCATGTCGCTGCGTTCGAAGCGAACGGACGTGACAGCCTCCTCATGTCCGCCCGGCGCGAACTGCTCGGCCTGCGGAAGAATGGCGAGCGGTTTCCGGCGGCAATCTCGCTTTCGAGATTCCAGGCGGACGGCGGCACCATCTATTCGCTGGTCATTCGCGACATCGGCCCGGAGAAGCTCGCGCACGACCGGCTCGTGCAGGCCCGGCTCGACGCGGAGGCCGCCAGCCATGCCAAGTCGAATTTCCTGGCGAACATGAGCCATGAACTGCGAACGCCGCTGACCGCGATCATCGGCTTTTCCGAGATCATGACCCACGAACTCTACGGTCCGGTCGGAAACAGGAAGTACCGCGAATACGGAGAAGAGATCCTCAACTCCGGTCGTCACCTCATGGGTGTCATCAACGACATCCTCGACCTGTCCCGGGTCGGGTCGGAGAACATGGAGCTGTCGGAGAAGGTGGTCGACCTGGCCGCGACGGTTCGCGCCTGCCTGTTCATCGTCGGCGCGCAGGCCCGGACCTCGGGCGTCGATCTGAAGGACGAACTCCCCGCTGACCTGCCGGACCTTGTTGCCGATCTCAGGGCATTGAAGCAGATCCTGACCAACCTGCTGTCGAACGCCGTGAAATTCACGCCCGCAGGCGGCGAGGTCCGGGTCCGGGCCGCCCCGGTCCCGGATGGTGGAATCGAGATCGAGGTCGAGGACACGGGTATCGGCATCCCGGCCGACCGGATCTCCGCCTGCCTGATGCCGTTTCATTCGATGGAGCGCGAGTTCAACCGCAGCTTCGAGGGGACCGGGCTGGGACTGCCCCTGTCGAAGTCGCTGATCGAGTTGCACGGCGGTGCGCTGGATATCCATAGCCAGGTCGGAACCGGGACCAGGGTGACGGTCCGCTTTCCCGCCGACCGGGTCATGCCGGCCCCGGCGGGGAAAACGGCGCCATCCGTCGACCGCGCGATGCCGGCCGGTTCCGGCTGCGTCGCAGGGCTCACGGAGGAGTTCCGTCCTTCCGCGTGAACCCCGCCTGCCGCCGGCCAGCAGCGGCGACGCCGGGGGAACCATGATCCCGCGTGTCGCGAAGGGCTGACGCGCGGGAATCCGTCCGCTTCGCACCTGCGGTCGTTGACGGGCGCGTCAGCCGGCTCTAACACAGTGCCGTGACACGGCCCGGACCACCGGTGCGTGGCGACGCGGGCCGCACGGTTCGCGGCGCATGCAGGACCGGGCCTGACGCACTGTCCCTCACCCTCCGGTCAGAGTTGGATAACCACATGCCCGATTCCGCCATCGAGAGCTCCGTCGACGCCATCGAGAGCCCCGTCCTGCCCGACCTGATGGATCTCTGCCGCGCGGCGGTGGACTCCGCCGACCGCTACAAGCAGGTCGCCGTCCGTGCCGTCGCCGGCATGGTGAAGGGCGAGGACGGCCGCGTCGACGGCAGTCTGATCGACCAGAACCAGTACGCAGCCCACGGCCTCGCCTGGGTCGCCACCTATGTCGAGGGCCTGCGCCAGCTCTTCGCCTGGGCCGAGCGCCTGGACGCCGAGGGCAAGCTGGGCGAGCTGGAGCGCCTGATCCTGCAGGCCGGCTTCGGCGAGTACCTGGCCCAGCTCGGCAACGGCATCCCGATGAACCAGGGCGAGATCGTGCGCCCGCAGGACATGAACATCGCCGCCGAATCGGTCGCCAAGCTGGCCACCGGCGCGGTGCGCAAGCTGGTCTTCAACGGCAACACGGCGGCGGTCCGCAGCCGCATCGCCGCGCTGCTGGACCATGCGCTCGACACCGGCAATTTCGGCGATCCGGGCCTGGACGAGACCATGGGCATGGTGCGCGACCAGTTCCGCCGCTTCGCCAACGAGAAGGTCGCCCCCTTCGCCCACCAGTGGCACCTGAAGAACGACCTGATCCCGATCGAGGTCGTGCGCGAGATGAGCGAGCTCGGCGTCTTCGGCCTGACCGTGCCGGAGGAATATGGCGGGCTGGCCATGGGCAAGATGGCCATGTGCGTGGTCTCCGAGGAACTGAGCCGCGGCTATATCGGCGTCGGCTCGCTGGGCACCCGCTCCGAGATCGCGGCCGAACTGCTGCTGACCGGCGGCACCGAGGCGCAGAAGCAGCACTGGCTGCCGCTGATCTCGTCGGGCGAGATCCTGCCGACCGCCGTGTTCACCGAGCCGAACACCGGCTCCGACCTGGCCTCGCTGCGCACCCGCGCGGTGAAGGACGGCGATGTCTACAGGATCACCGGCAACAAGACCTGGATCACCCACGCCGCCCGCGCCGACGTCATGACCGTGCTGGCGCGCACCAATCCCGACCAGCCGGGCTACAAGGGCCTGTCGATGTTCTTCGCGCCGAAGCCGCGCGGCACCGACGACAACCTGTTCCCGGCCGAGGGCATGACCGGTGGCGAGATCGAGGTGCTGGGCTATCGCGGCATGCGCGAGTACGAGCTGGGCTTCGACGGTTTCGAGGTCTCGGCCGACAACCTGCTCGGCGGCGAGGAGGGCAACGGCTTCAAGCAGCTGATGGCCACGTTCGAATCCGCGCGCATCCAGACCGCCGCCCGCGCGGTCGGTGTCGCCCAGAACGCGCTGGAGACCGGCATGCGCTACGCCAAGGAGCGTGTGCAGTTCGCCCGGCCGATCTACGACTTCCCGCGCGTGCACGGCAAGGTCGCCTGGTCGGCGGTCGAGACCATGATCGCCCGGCAGCTCACCTACTTCTCGGCGCGCGCCAAGGACGAGGGGCGTCGCTGCGACCTGGAGGCCGGCATGGCCAAGCTGCTCGGCGCCCGGGTGGCCTGGGCGAACGCCGACAACGCCCTGCAGAGCCATGGCGGCAACGGTTTCGCGCTGGAGTACCAGATCAGCCGCATCCTCTGCGACGCCCGCATCCTCAACATCTTCGAGGGTGCAGGCGAGATCCAGGCGCAGGTCATCGCGCGCCGCCTGCTGGAAGGCGCCAACTGAGGCGTCCGGCAAAGCCCTCCCCCCTTGTGGGGGAGGGAGATGAAGGCGCGCCGCTCAGTACGGCGTGCCGTCCTTGTGCGTGAACACCCACTTGCCGTCGCTGCCCATCACCGCCTGGATGTCGTCCTGCGGATAGGAGCCCGCGTCGCCGGCCACGCGGTCGCCCATCTCCAGCACCACGACGTCCCGGTCCGTGCGGTTGACCAGCTGGTGCGCCATGCCGCCATGGGCGAAGCCGACGCACATGCCCGGCGCCAGCTCCTGCTCGCCGGTCTCGGTCACCAGGGTCGGGTTGCCTGACACGACATAGACGAACTCGTCCTGGCGGCTGTGCCGGTGCAGCAGCGCCGACTCCCCGCCCGGCAGCAGGGTCGTCAGGTTGACGCCGAAGTTCCGCAGGCCGAACAGGTCGCCCAGCGGCCGCTTCACCCGCTTCGCCATCCGGCTGAAGAACGGCTCCGGGTAGTTCGACGGAGTCAGGCGTGGCTCGGCATCGGCGGCGACAATGGCAACAGGTGTCACGGCAGCGTCGGTCATCGGGGTCTCCATCCCTGATCGGTTCAATGCAGCCAGATATGGATGAGTCGCCTTGTCAGTCACGTTCCGGCGCGCGCCGGAACGCTCCGACCAGTTCCCGCGCCGCTTTCGCGGTCGAGGCGCCGGGTGCCGCCGAACGCGCGGCCGGCCTGGCCGCCTGGTTCACCTTACGGGATGGCCTCGACGCTCCAGAGCGTGTCCTCGGGCGCGCCGAAGCGGCGGGCATGCTGCAGTTCCATGCGCACCGTGCCGTCGAGGCGGCGCGGGATGCCGAAGCGCATCACGCCGTCGGGCGTCCGCCACTCGTCGACGCGGACGAACTCGCCCCGCTCCATGGCCGCATTCAGATCGGCGACGAAGGCGCCACGCGCGGTGCTGGAGGTCGGCGCGCCATAACGGCGGAGCAGCGCCTCGCGCACCCGCTGGAAGGCGCGCTCGGCGTTCTCCGGCCGGCCGGTGTCGTCGAAGTCGACCAGCAGCGCCGAGCCCTGCACGACAGTGCCGTCGCCGAGCACCGCGAGGCGCTGGCGGGCATCGATGTCGCGCAGGTAGCGGTAGTCCCAGACCGTGGCGCCGCCGAAGCTGACGCCCTCGCCTGCCTCGAAGCTGACGATCTGGCGGGCCTGGGCCAGCGAGCGGCCGGGCGCGAGGTCGCGCAGGTCGATGGAGTCGGGCGTGACCGGTGCGGGACCGGCCGCGATGGCACCGCCCGCCGCCGGCTTGTCGAAGCGCAGGGTGTAGCTGACACCGACCCTGAAGCCGTGCGTGTCCTCGGCATTGCCGGGCTGGCGCTCGGAATACGCCATGTCGGCGCCGAAGCGGTGCTGACCCATGGTGTAGCCCCAGGCCAGCGCCATGTCCTGCGTGAGGTTGTCGGCCACGCCGGGCGTGCGACGGTTGCTGTAGAGCAGGCGCCAGTTGCCGTTCAGGGCGTGGTTGCCATTGCGGAAGCTGGCGCCGATGCCCGGTCCGATGTCGTCGGAGTCCAGGTTGCCGCCGGTCACGCGGCGGAGCGTCAGCGAGGGCGAGACCGTGCCGCGCCAGCCAGCGGCCTGTACCTGCCGGCTGGCGCCCAGCACCGCCTGGCGGGTGATCCGGGTGTCGGGGATGGTCTCGTCTTCCAGCATCTCGGTGAACAGGTTCAGCCGCCCCGTCCACTGGTCCGTGACCGGCATGGCGAGGCCGAGGCGCAGCGTGCCCGACCACTCGTCGCGGGTGCCGTTCTCGTCCGCCGCGTCACGCAGGAAGGCGTCCAGCGTGCCGGTCAGCGCGTTGGCCTTGCTGAACGGGCCGGTCAGCGTGACACCGGCGATGCGGGTGATGGTGACGTTGTCGCTGGTCAGGTCGTCGGTGAAGCGCTGCAGGCGGCCGCGCAGGCGCAGGCCATTGTCGAAGCGCCAGCCGGTGAAGCCCTCCAGCGTCGCGCGGTCGGAGATCGCCGCGCCACCCGCCGGATCGAAGTCGGCGCCGTAGCGCTCGAAGGTCAGGCCATAGTCCAGCCGGTTGCCGCCGTCGCGCCCGCGCAGCGACAGGTAGTTGCCGAGGTCGTTGCGGGTGCCCGTCAGACCCGTGTCCTCGCCGTGGAAGAAGGCGCCCTCGCCCTCCAGCGTCAGGCTCTGGCCCTGCAGGCCGAAGGGCACCTCGAAGGCCACGCTGGAGGTGGCCTGGGTGGCCTGCGACGCCGTCGACGTCGCCTCCTGCCAGTTCATCACCCCCGACAGCGCCAGCGACGGGCCATCCTCCCGCCCGACCAGCCAGGACGCACCGGCGAAGATCGAGCTGTCATCGGGGAAGTTGCGGTAGATGGGCTCGTCAAGGCCGGCGAACAGCACGATGGACTGGTCGAGGCCCGGCGTGGTCGGCTGCAGTTCGACCAGCCCGCCCTTCAGCGAACGCTGGATGGTCAGGGGGCTGAAGAAGGCGAAGACATCGCCGGCGGTGGCGCGGAACGGCACGGCGCCGTCGCCCTTCTCCCACTCGACGCGGAAGCGTTCCAGCAGGAAGCCTTCCTCGGCGCTGCGATAGTCGGACTGGTTCAGCAGGGCGCCAAAGCCGACGGTGACACGGTTGAACGGCGAGATGCGCCGCGCCAGCGTCAGGTCCAGTTCGGTGAACGGGTGGAAGCCATCATCGGGGAAGCTCGAGGCGTTGCCGTTGCCGCTGATCGAATAATACTCGGCGCGGGTGGTGCTTTCGCCACTGATCGCCCAGCCGGCCAGCAGCGTGCCACCCTCCTGCGCCGCCGCGGGTCCGCCCGCGACCAGCGCGGACAGCAGGATCAGGCGCCGCGCGCTCATCGCTTGACCCGTGCGGTGATGGTGAAGATGTATTCGTGCGTGCCCTCCAGGCGCTGGAAGCCGTTGGTCGGGTCGTCGAATTCCAGCGCCGTGCGCGCCACCACGGCGACCCGGCTCATGATGATGTCCGGACCGGTGGCGGCGTCGCCGCGGAACTGGCCCAGCTCGTTGATCGACTGCAGGCCCAGCAGGCGGATGCGGGCGTCCTGCGGCGCCGAGATCGCGATCTGCTGCACCAGCCGTTCGGCGTCGGCGAAGCGGTCCGACAGCTTCTCGCGCAGGCGCCCGTCGCTCCAGGCGGCGAAGACGTCGCGCACCGTGGCCTCGACCAGCGCGCGTGGCAGGCGCAGCGGCTGCTCGACGGTGGTGAAGCCGCGCGGCGCCGCCTCGGGCCGGGAGATCGCCTGGAAATCGCGGAAGCGCCGGGCGTCGGCCGGCCCCTCGCCCAGCGGCAGCAGCACCAGCACCGCCAGTGCCAGCAGGCCGGGGATGCGCACCGCGGCCCTCAATCGACCGGCCCCTGGCAGGTGATGTCGAAGATGACACCGGTGGAATTGGCCGCGACCGCGCCGGTGGCGACCAGGTCGTTGTTGCGGATGTCGGTGGCGACGAAGGCGGTCACGGTGTTGTCGGCGAAGGAGACGATGTCGCGCACGCCGTTCAGCCCGACGAAGGTCGCCAGCGGAAAGATCTCGTTGCCGCGCCCGAAGATGTTCTCGAAGCCGAAGTCGAACACGTTGTCCAGCAGCACGCCATTGTTGACGCCGGGCGCGGCGTTGCCCGCGAAGCACTCGATGGAGACCACGTACTCGCCATTGCCGTCAGCCGCGATGAAGGTGCCGCCGGGGATCAGGGTGGCAAGGTCGACATCGCCGCCGCCGCCATTGCCGTTGCCGCCATTGCCGTTGCCGCCCTGATCGACGGCGTCGCCATTCGGGTTGCGCAGGGCCTGCACCTCCTCCAGCCGCTGCACCTGGGCGCTGTCGAAGGCGTTGAAGCCGGTGATCGCGCGGATGGCGTCCAGGCTGACCGCCCGGATCTCGAAGCAGGTGTCGCCGGGGCAGACCAGTACCGGTTCCAGCGCCGCGCCGTCCAGCGGCTGCACCAGGAAGATCGCACGGGTGGCGATGGTCGCCTGCACGGTCGTCGGCGCCGGCAGCACCAGCGGCGGCAGCTCGAAGCCGAACGGACCGGTGCGGCTGCCCGGCGTCGTGATCTCGCCGCTGTCAACGATATCGCCGGTCATGACCTCGCCCACGGCACGGCCAGGCTCGGCGATGGCCGGGTTGCCGGTGCCGGCGGCGCCCTCGGTGCCGCTGATCACGGGGCCGAGCTGGCCGGTCAGCGCGGCGATGCCCAGCGCGTCAAGGCGGCGGGCGATCAGGCCGAGCTTCACCAGCACCTGGGGGTCGAAGAAATCCAGGCCGGAGCGCCGCTGCCCGTCGGGGCCGATGGCGGCCGCGTCGAGCTCGGCGATGGCGCGTTCCACCTCGCGCAGGATGGCGCGCAGCCGCGCATCCAGCAGGCCGAGGTCACGCTTCTGCTGTTCGAGCTGGCGGCGCAGCTCGGCCCGGGCATCGGCGGTGCGGTCGCGGAAGCCGGGCGTGGATTCGAGCTCGATCAGGTCCAGGTCGCGCAACTGGCGGTCGATGGTGTCGATCCGGTCGCCGATGTCGCTGTCAAGCTGGCCGACCCCGAAGGACTGCAGCGCGCCACGCAGCCGGTCGAGGGCGAAGCGGGCCTCGCGGAAATCGCGCGCCAGCCCCTCGATGCGCTCCTGCTGCCCGTCGGCCAGCCGCCCGAAGGCATCCAGCGCATCCGAGGAGAACTTGAGGTCGGTCAGGGTTTCCACCGGCGAGAGGAAGCCGCTGGCCAGCAGATCGCGGAAGAAGATCGCGATGCCGCGGTTGTCCAGCCCCTGGCTATTGCCGGCCAGCGCGTTGATCCGGCGCAGCGCCTCGAAGCGCTCGAGCGATTCCTCGACGCCGCCGAAGCGCGCCAGTTCCGGGTTTTCCCGCAGGATGCGCTCCAGGATGTCGTTGGCCGGCCCGGTGCCCGTGCCGCGTCCGGCGGCATCGAGCACCTCTGAATCGGGCAGGCTCTCCAGCACGCCCTCCTTGCCGAGCTTCAGGATCTCGCGGCGCAGCGCGTCGTTGCCCGCCGCTCCCGCCGCGATGGCGCTCTCCAGCGCCGCGGCGCGCACCGGACCCAGCGCCCGCTTCACCGTGTTGATGGAGCCCTGGCCCGCCAGCGCCGCGCGCACGATCTCCAGCGTCTCGCCGGTGAACAGCAGCTCGATGCCGCCCTCGCCGGTGCCACCGAAGGCGCGGCCGACGAAGTTCAGCAGGTCGTCGGTCGTATTGAAGCCGAGCTGCCGCGCCACCTGCACCAGCGTCTCGGCCTCGCTTGCGATGTCGGCGGCGTTGGCGCCGGTCTGGGCGGCGCGGAAGACCTTGAAGATGATGTCGTTCAGCGCGACCTCGGCGGCGCCCGGCAGGGCCTGGTGCAGCCCCAGCCCCTCGGCCACGGCTGTCGCCAGCGCCTCGTTCAGCGCGAAGCTGCTGATCACCGGCTTCGACAGGCGGTCGGTCAGGGCCCGCGCGCCGGCCTCGTCGATCACCGGCAGGATGGCCTGCTCGACATTGATGCCCAGCCGTTCCGCCGCCTCGCGCAGCCCGGAATCCACCAGTTCCTTCACCACCTCGGTGCCGCGCACCTCGCCCAGCACGAAGCCGGTGGCGTCCTGGATGGCAAAGACCTCGTCGGCACCGAGCACGGCAGCAGCGTCACCCGCGGCGCCGGCGACCTGCCCGGTGCCGCGCACCGCCGCGCCCTCTACGCCCTCGGCCAGGATGCGCTCGCCCTCGCTGACCACCTGTCCGGCCTCGTCGGCCAGTCCGGCGGCGGCGGTGGCGCCCCGCCGGGTGAAGATGCCGACGCCGAACTTGACCAGGCCGCCGGCGATCTGCACCAGGCCGATGGCGGTATCGGTCTTCTGGGCCCGGACCAGTTCGGTGTCACGCCGGGCGATCAGGTCGTTCAGCTCGCGCGCCGCGTTGGTCACACCGAGGAAATTCTGCTGGAAGCCGGCCGCAGCCGCCTCGAAGCGGCCCAGCGTGTCGTCGAGCACGCGGCCGATTCCGAAATCGCCGGGGGCGGCTTCAGCGTTCACGGCCGCACCTCCCGGCGCGGTTCCGCGCATCAGCTGCCCGATCGCCTGTTCGTTCGCCGCCTGCTCGCGCAGCAACTGGTCCAGCCGCGCGTCGAGGCGGGCATCGGCCGGCGTGGTCGGCGCCGGCGTCGCGGCGATGCCGGCGAAGCCACGCAGGATCGCGCCCAGTGCGTCGTCGTCGTCCGCATCGTCCTGCGCCGGCGGCGGTCCGGAGCGCGTCGGATCGGGGGTCGTCAGAATGGGCGGCAGGACACCGCCGGTGGCCCGCGGTGGCGGGGACGAAGGTCCGGGTGTCGTCGCCGTGCGATCCGGGGCCGTGGGATTCGGTGCCGGGGCGCTCGGGGCCGGCGCGGTGGAATCCGCCGCTGCATCGGCCGGTGTCTCGCCTTTCGCCACCCGGACGACGTAACCCAGCACCGCATCGAAATCCGCCGTCGACCAGCAGTTCGCATAGTCCACGGTGCGACTGTTGCCCGGATCCGGCGGTGTCTCCGTGGCGCTGCGGAAGAAGCGTGCCCGCGCGATCTCCAGGTCCAGGTCCGACGACAGCAGCGTGTCGCGCGCCAGTTCCGCCGCAACGGCATCCGCGTCCGCCGGCAGGCAGTGCCAGCCCTGCAGGCGCACCGTCACCGACGGCGTGGCGGGCGGCACGGCGACGGAACCGGAGGTCTCGGGATTGCGGATGTCGAGCGCCGCCTGCTGCGCCCAGACAGGCGGCGCAAGCGCCACAAGCAATGCCACGACACGCCAGCAAGGCCGCATCGACCGCTCCCGAAAGGCCAGGACCGGCCGGCATGGGGGCCACCATTCCTGATCCGGAAAATTTTTCCGAAAGGACCTTGTTTCGTGCAACGGCAAAATACGGCCGCGACGCGAAATACTTCCGCCAGCGGCTGGCCCTGTGCCCGGTATCACACGTCATCTGCATCAGAAGATCGACGCGAAGCAGGTGACGTCGAAGATGACGCCGGTGGAATTGGCCGCCACGGTGCCGGTGGCGACGGCGCTGAGATCCCGCACATCCTCGACGGTGAAGGCAGTCGCGACATTGTCGGCAAAGGTGAAGCTGCGGGCATTCACGTCGCCATTGAACGTCACGAAGCGCGCCAGCGGCTGCGAATCATTGGTGCCCTGGAAGTTGGCGAAGCCGAAGTCGAAGGCGGCACTGAGCTGGTCGGCCAGAACGTCCGGCGTCGCGTTGTTGTCGTTGCACTGGATCGAGACGGCATAGAACCCGCCCTGGGCGGCAACGAAGGTGCCACCGGGCACCAGGGTGTTGAGGTCGACATCCCCGCCACCGCCATTGTCGCCGCCAAGTCCGTTGCCGCCGCCGTCGGCATTGCGGAAGGCCTGCACGTCCTCCAGCTGCTCGACCTGTGCCGAATCGAAGGCGTTGAAGCCGCTGATCACCCGGACCGAATCCATGGTGACACCCACCACCTCGAAACAGTCGTCGCCGGTGCACGCAACCAGTTCATCCCCGACCGGCGGTGGCGCGCGGCGGATGGTGGCGGTCAGCGTCTGCGGCAGGGGCAGGGGCGTGGCATCGACCGGTGGCGGCGTGGCACGGCGGATGGTGGCGGTCAGCGTCTGCGGCAGGGGCAGGGGCGTGGCATCGACCGGCGGCGGCGTGGCGCGGCGGATCACGGCGGTCAGCGTCTGCGGCAGGGGCAGGGGGGTGGCATCGACAGGCGGCGGCGTGGCACGGCGGATCACGGCGGTCAGCGT
>JAYZWD010000013.1:0-32313 GCA_036154895.1 Pseudomonadota bacterium | reverse complement strand
TCCCGGATACCGCTGCCGCGGTTCCGGGACTCGCTTCATTGGTTTGCATCGTTCCCCGGAAGCCCGCGAGGGCTATCCGGGGCCTGAGGTCGGTTTGAAGATGGATGGCCCGGTCGCGCCATGCCATGACAATTATTTACTGCAATCAAAGGCTTGTCATCTCGCCCCGGACCTGCCCGTGGACCCATCGCGCCGCACCCGGGCCTTGATCCGGAACAAAAATGGTACGAAAGTCAGGACAGGCATTCGCCCGTGAAACGGGTGCGGTCAGGGAGCAGGTGAGCATGGCGGTCAATCCGGAGTTCCGCGCCTTCGTGGCCGAGTTGCTGGAACCGGTCGGGCGGGTCGAGATCCGGCGCATGTTCGGCGGGCTGGGCATCTTCCGCGACGGACTGATGTTCGGCCTGGTCGCCGACGAGACGCTGTTCCTGAAGGCCGATGACCTTACCCGTGCGGAGTTCGAGGCGCTGGGATCGAAGCCCTTCACCTATGGCCGCAAGGACGGCCGGCGCGCCTCGCTCAACTACATGGAACTGCCCGAGACGCTGTATGACGAGCCGGACGCGGTGATCGCCTGGGCGCGCAAGGCCATCGACGCCGCCCACCGCAAGGAAGCGGCGAAGCGGAAGCCGCGAAGGAAGACGACGGCGGAGTAGCCGGGCGGACATTCCCGTCGGTCTGGGCATCGGACCGGACCGGCACGAACCCGCCTTCATCCCCCTGTCATCGGACCATGGCAGGCAGTGACGCTTCGGATCGAGGGGGACGGGACAATGACACACAAGGTGGTGCTGATCCTGGTGGACGGCCTGGGCTACGAGACCGCCGTCCATCATTGCGGCTACCTGGAGGGCCGGGTGGCGGCGGGCCGGGGCCGTCGCCGGCGCATGCTGGCCGAGTTGCCGTCCATGTCGCGTCCGCTCTACCACACCATCCATACCGGCCTGGGTCCGGTGGCGCACGGCATCACCTCCAACGACACGGTGCGCACCTCCGACGTGCCGAGCGTGTTCTCGCTGGCCCGCGCCGCCGGGCGCACCACGGCCGCCGCCGCCTATTCCTGGTTCTCGGAGCTCTACGTGAAGGCCCCGTTCGACGCCCATGCCGACAGCCTGCGCCATGACACATCGGCCGATATCCAGCACGGCTTCTACTACGTGGCCGACAGCTTTCCCGACGGCGACCTGTTCAACGCCGCCTCGGCGCTGCTGCACGGCTTCGCACCCGACTACCTGCTGGTGCACCCGATGGGCTGCGATCACCTGGGCCATGCCCATGGCGGCCAGTCGGCCGCATACCGCACCAACGCGACGAAGATCGACGCGCTGATCGCCCGCTTCGCGCCGGTCTGGGAGGCGCGCGGCCACCGGGTGCTGGTGACCGCCGACCACGGCATGAACGCCGACGGCTATCATGGCGGCACGAAGGACGACGTGCGCCACGTGCCGTTCTACGACCTCGGCGCCAGCCCCCCGGACGGGGACACGGACGTCTCGCAGCTCTCGGTGGCGCCCACCGTGCTGGACCTGATGGGCCTTGGCGTGCCGTCGACGATGGTGGCGCCGTCGCTGGCCTGAACGCCAGCCAGCAGCAGCGCCGCGCGGTGCCTCAGAGGCCCAGCACCATCTTCGCCATGATGTTGCGCTGCACCTCCGAGGCGCCGGCATAGATCGTCGCCGCGCGGCTGTTCAGGTGCTTGGCCATCACGCCGGTCGCGTGCTCCGGCCCGACTGGCATGGCGTTCGAGAACGGCTGGCGGGTCTCGGGCAGGAACGGCGCGGAATAGTAGCCGATGGCCTGCACCGCCAGCTCGGCCGTGGCCTGCAGGCACTCCGAACCGCGCAGCTTCATCACCGAGGCCGAGGCGCCGGGATTCTGGCCGGTCGACAGCGCCGACATGGTCCGCTTCTCGAAGAACTCCAGCGCTGTCACCTGGCTCTCGATGTCGGCCAGGCGCTGGCGGAAGGACGCGTCGTCGATCAGCGCCGAGCCCTCGCCCGCCGGCTCGTCGGCCGCCAGCTTCTTCAGCTTGTCCAGCATGGCATGCAGCGACGGGCTGTAGGCGGAGCCGCCGCGCTCGAACTCCAGCAGGTACTTGGCGACGGTCCAGCCGTCATTCTCCTTGCCCATGCGGTTGGCCACCGGCACGCGGACATTGTCGAAGAAGACCTGGTTGACCTCGTGGTCGCCCGACATGGTGATGATCGGCTGCACAACGATGCCGGGCAGGGTCATCGGGAAGACGATGAAGGAGATGCCTTCCTGCGGCTTGCCCTCGCGGCTGGTACGGACCAGGCAGAACATCATGTTCGCGTGGTGCGCGCCGGTGGTCCAGATCTTGGTGCCGTTGATGACGTACTCGTCGCCATCGCGGTCGGCGCGGCACTGCAGGCTGGCGAGGTCGGAGCCGGAGCCCGGCTCGGAATAGCCCTGGCACCAGATGTGGTCGCCCGAGAGGATCTTCGGCAGGTAGGCCTGCTGCTGCTCGGGCGTGCCGAACTTCATGATCACGGGGCCGACCATGCGCAGGCCCATGCCGAAGGTGCGCGGCACCGAGGCGCGCTGGCATTCGGAATCGAAGATGTAGCGCTGCATCGGGGTCCAGCCGGTGCCACCGTGCTCGACCGGCCAGAACGGCGCGATCCAGCCCTTTTTCGACATGGCGCGGTACCAGTCCATCGAGCCCTCGAAGTCGGAGACGACGCCGGCGGTCAGCCGCCCGGCCTCCTTCGCCTTCTCGGTCATCGCCTCGGCGATGAAGGCCCGCACCTCGTCGCGGAAGGCCTCCTCCTCGGGCGTCAGTGACAGGTCCATCTCGCTCGCTCCCCGGCTGTCCTGCTTGTTGGCGGCCAAATTATATCGTGCGGCGCGCCGATGCCATGCCCGCCTGTGCATGAGGGATGGACATTCCGTCGGGAGCACGGCCCGACGCGCCGCGTCGCCCGCCCGTCCGCACTTCCGCCCCGGCGCCGACCGTCCTAGTCTTGGCCCCGGGGAGACACGGACGACGCCGGGGAGGGCGCATGTCTGCGATCAGGGCTGAGGCGGAAGCGGAGGCGCGCCGGCTGGTGCGATCCGAATGGGGCGCGGACCACGACATCCGCGATTTCGGGCCGATGGCCGACGGGCATGCGGGGCTGAGCTTCGGCTTCCGCATCGTCCAGGGCGAGCGCACCGTCGACGACGTGGTGCTGCGCCTGGCACCGAAGGGCGTCCGCCGCGCCGGCAACACCGACGTCTACCGCCAGGCGCCGCTGCTCCGCGCGCTCCACGCCGCCGGGGTCCGCGTGCCGCCGGTGGTGATGGCACAGGAGAGCGAGGACTGGTTCTCCGTCCCCTTCGTCATGACCCGCAAGCTGCCCGGCCGCACCATGATCATCTGGGAGCCGGGTGACGAGTTCCGCACCCGTCCCGGCCTGATCCGCGAGGGCTGGCTGACATCCGCCGCGGCGCTGGCCGATATCCACCGCTTCGACTGGCAGGCCCATCTGCCGGACTGGGAAAAGCCGCGCGACCTGGACGCGGAGATCGCCAGGTGGCGCCCGATCCTGGAGAAGACCGACGAGCCGGACTGGATCGCCGCCGGGCTGGAGGTGGCCGACATGATCGCCGCCAGCACGCCGCCGCCGTCGCCGGTCGGCCTGCTGCATGGCGATTTCCAGCCGGGCAACGTGCTGTTCGACCAGGGCGAGATCGTCGCCTTCCTGGACTGGGAACTGGCCGGCATCGGCCCGCAGCTGCTCGATATCGGCTGGCTGCTGATGATGGGCGACCCGGAAAGCTGGGAGCCGTCATGGGCGGCCAGGGAGGTGCCGACGGGCGCGGAGCTGGTCGCGGCCTACGAGGGCGCGATGGGGCAGCATTTCCCCGGCATCCCGTGGTACCAGGCGCTGTCGAACTACATCTTCGGCGTCATCAGCTGCCTGAACGTCAAGCTGCACCGCACCGGCCGCCGCCCCGACCCGATGTGGGACGATATCGCGCCGTCAGTGCCGTACCTGTTCGGCAAGGCGAAGACGCTCCTTCGATAGTTTCGCTCGACTATTTTTGCTCAAAACAACAAATATTACCTTCGGCGTCGTCGACCTGGCCTGCCTATTTTAACATTAATTTTTCTTTTTTTGAACTCTTCCTGCATCAATACAGCGAATCGATTCTTCCAACCTTCAGTATGCACAATTCTATCAAATTCACTACTTTTCATAACAAGCAATTCACTTCTCGATTTCTTTGACAATTCCTCCCACTTCCCATAAAGAACATATAATGCGTTTCCATATTTCATATTCTCGAACACGACAAGATCGTCAGCATATTGTGCACCAACATAGAGATCGTTGCCTCCCATTCCCTTCAAGTACCGCCGGGGAGAAAAATCTCGAAACAGCTCCAGCCTATCGGTGACAACATCAATTGACAAATGTGGCCGACCAGAAAGAAGCGCAGCCTTCAATTCCTCCAGATTCTCCGGCGGAAAAAATGCCCAATCCAAATATTTTTGAGGCACAATTTCAGTTGCCCCCGAAGCCGCAACACCAGATACACCTGTATTTTCCTGGAGAAGATTCAATCCAAATAGAATGTCTCTATCGAAGTTCGCATCATCCTTATCAAAAATCTCGTCAACAGAGAATATTATCTCGAATAGGCCGCGTATGACTCTTTTTACGCGAATCTGTACGTGAAATGCATAAGGCGGATATTCATCTCTTTCATAAATTTCTTTAGGTATTGCAACTGTTGACCAGCCAAATCGCGCACCATCACCATAATTTTGGATGTCTTGATAAAAATACTTTGTATGCTTCGGTAAATCCTTGCGGACTTCATACCACCCTTCACAATTCTTTTTGGAATTCGGACCTACGTCTTTGCTTGGCAAAATTTCCCAAGCCCCTCCAACTACACAAGACTCTTTATTCAATCCAATATGAGCGTATACTCCGCTATCTACCTCATTTGAATTGACAATTTTCGAGGCTATTACAGAAATCTTATTCGATTCTATTTTTACTAAGTCAGATAGCACCTTTCTCGGCAACTTCCGGAATGATTTCTTCCAAGCCATTGAATCCGCCCTTTTAGTATCCGTTGCCAGTATCCCGAGTGCGGTATAGCTAGCCTGCGCAATTATATTGAGATTCGGCACTCGATTTCAACTGAATGAAATAGTTCCATAAGTCTTTGCAATCTAGAATGATTCTAGCGACCATGACGCGGCGTTGGAACGGTTCAGCGGACATGAAACACAATAAGTTGCTAGTCGAATAGAATTCTCCAAAACGCACAGTCGAGTACGGTGTAGCTACGCGAATCCTTCCGGCACCGGCATGGGGCCGCGCAGGGCCTCGATCATGCGGGCGACGGCGAGCGTCCGGCGGTCGCCGAATTCCGGCCCCACCACCTGCACGCCGACCGGCAGGCCCTGCGGCGTCAGCCCGCCCGGCACCACCGTGCCCGGCAGGTAGGCGACGCCGGTGAAGCCGGCCCAGAACAGCTGGTCGAAATAGCGGACCGGCCTGCCGTTGACCTGCAGGGTGCGGGCGCCCATCGCCGGGCTCTCGTCGTGCGGGAAGGCCGGCACCGAGGCCACGGGGCAGAGCAGCACGTCATAGCTCTGGAAGAAGCGGTGCCAGGCCTTGCGCAGGCGGGTGCGCTGGTTGTTGGCGGCCAGCCAGTCGCGATGGCGCATGGTCTGGGCGCGCAGCGTGAAGGCGGTCGGGCCGTCATCGGCCGGATCCAGCTTGGCGACCTTCGCCAGGATCGCGGCATAGGCATCGTCGGGCTGGCGCGCGGCCAGCGCCGAGTGCAGCAGGCGCAGGTAGCAGAGCATGCTCTCCCACGGGTCGAAGTCCGGCCGCGCCTCCGGGTCGATGTCGGCGCCGGCGTCCGAGAGCTGTTCCGCGACCTTCGTCAGCACCGCCTTCACGCTGGCATCGACCTCGGCGAAGGGCTCGTCCAGCCACAGCGCCACGCGCAGGTCGCGCACGGTGCGGAACTCCGGCCGGGGCAGCTCCAGCCGCCAGCCGCCAGCCAGCACCGGGTCGGCGCCGGCGGTCAGGTCGAGGGCCAGTTCCAGGTCATCGACGCTGCGCGCCAGCGGCCCCACCACCGAGATGTCGGGCGGCGCCGCATCCGGCACCAGCGCATGACCGCCGATGGGCACGATGCCCCAGGTCGGCTTGTGACCGCAGACGCCCGAATAGTGCGCGGGATTGCGGATCGAGCCGCCGATGTCGGAGCCGTATTCCAGCGCCGTCATGCCCGCCGCCAGCGCCGCCGCGCCACCGCCCGACGAGCCGCCGGGGGTGTGGCCGTGCGCCCAGGGATTGTGCGTGGTGCCATAGACGGCGTTGTAGGACTGGAAGTCGGCCAGCATCAGCGGGACGTTGGTCTTGCCCATGATCACCGCGCCGGCCTGCTTCAGCCGCTCGGGCACGATGGCGTCGGCGGCGGCGATGTTGTTGCTCCAGGCCGGCGAGCCCCAGGTGGTCGGCAGGCCGGCCAGGTTGAAGCTCTCTTTCACCGTCATCGGCACGCCGTGCAGCGGCCCCGGCGCCTCGCCGCGCGCCAGCGCCGCGTCGGCGGCCCGCGCCGCCTCCCGCGCGTGGTCGAAGTCGCGCACCACCACGGCGTTGACGCGGGTGTCCAGGCGCTCGATGCGGCCGATGAAATGCTCCAGCGCCTCCAGCGCGCCGACGCGGCGGGCACGGATCGCGGTCGCGACCTCGCGTGCCGACATCCTGTGCAGGTCCGTCATCGCCTCCCCCTCGCGGTTGGTCCGCTGTTGTGCGTCTCCGGCAGAGGATAGCGGCCGGACGGCATCGGGCAATGGCGGGAGGGGCGATGAACCGATCGGGGGGTCACGTGGAACCGATTGGCGTGACCCCCCGACCACGGGACGGGCTCAAGGCTGGCCCGGCCGGAAATCGGCCCGTCCCGATCGATGCCGGCCGGTGGTGCGGTCCAGGGAAACCGCCACACCGGCCGGGCGCCCCCGACCCCGGTTGAGGGCGAAACCCGTACGGTCGAAGGCCGACTGATTCGGAAAGACGCTCCCCCGATACACCCCTGACGTGCCGGAACTGGTTAACAACGCCACCCGCTCGCTGCCGGAACAACGCCCGGATGTCAGCGGATTCAATCGGTTGGCATCAAATTTCGTTAACTTTCAGTCAAATCGGCGCGTCATTTCACTCGTATCGTGAGAATCCCTCCACTAAGCTCTCGGCCGGGAAACACTCCTGGCGCGGCTCCTATTCGGGCGGAAATGGGCGAAACCGATCACGACATCGTGACCGCGGCACTGACCGCCGAGCTGCCCCGGCTCTGGCGGTACGCGCTGTCGCTCAGCCGCAACCATCACATGGCCGAGGAGCTGGTGCAGGCGACCTGTGTCCGCGCGCTGGAGCGCCGCGACCAGTTCCAGGCCGGCACCAACGTGCTCGCCTGGCTGTTCACCATCCTGTCGTCGATCTGGAAGAACCAGCTGCGCGCCGACAAGGTCCGCACCGGTGGCGGCTTCGTCGATCCGGAGGAGGTGCTGGTCGTCGACGGCGCCCGCCAGATGGAAACGAATAATTTGCTTCGCCGCGTGTTGAGGGAGGTCGAGAGCCTGCCGGAAGCCCAGCGACAGACAGTGCATCTCGTCTATGTGGAGCAGTTCACCTACCGTGAGGCCGCTCACATCCTCGACGTTCCGATAGGGACTATAATGAGCCGGCTGGCCGCTGCGCGGACCGCACTCGCGGGGCTTGCGCGCGCACCGGACAGTACGTGAGAAGGGAGGGCCCCGAGCCCGCGATGCCGACCACCGGTCAGCACATGCCGACGGACGAGGAACTGGTCGCCTATATCGACGGCGAACTCTCCCTCGACGCGCGACAGGCAATGGACGAGGCGCTTGCCGCCTCGCCGGAGCTGTGCGCCCGCCTGGAAGAGCTGCACATGGGTGACCGGCCGTTCCGGGAGGCCTTCGACCTGCTGCTGGACCAGGCGCCGGTCGAGCGCATGCTGGCGCGACTCACCGAGCAGTCGACCCCGGTCGCGGTGAAGCCGGTCGAGGGCCCGCGCACCGACTGGCGCGCCGCCGGTATCGCCGCGATGATCCTGCTGTCGGTGGGCCTGGGCTTTGCCGTCGGCTGGGGCGCGAAGCCGGTCGAGGAAAAGATCGTCGAGATCGAGAAGGTGGTCCAGGTCGCCCCCGCCAAGGGCTGGCGCCAGGCCGTCGCCGACTACCAGGCCCTGTTCATCACCGAATCGCTGACCCCCGACCAGGGCGACGGTGCCGCGCTGGCGCTGGTGTCCGAACGGCTCGGCCTGCCGCTGGAGAAGGCCGCCGCCGACGTCGGCGGCGTCAGCTTCCGCCGCGCCACCCTGCTGGCCTTCAACGGCAAGGAACTGGCGCAGCTCGCCTATCTGGGCGACGACGGCGTACCGCTGGCCTTCTGCATCCTGCGCTCGGCCAATGCCGACGCCGCACCGGCCTTCGAGGTGCGCAACGACCTCGGCATCGTGCACTGGGTCGAGAACGGCTATGGCTACATGCTGATCGGCAAGCTGCCCGAGCAACGCCTCGACACCATCGCCGCCGACCTGCGCGAGCGCGTCCGGCTGTAGGCCGCGCTCGACCGTCCCGGACCCGATCCGGGGCCGGCCCGGCGCGGGAACCGTTCAGCCGCCCAGGATCTTCGCGCGCAGGATGTCGTTGACCGCCTGCGGGTTGGCCTTGCCGCCCGACAGCTTCATCACCTGGCCGGTGAACCAGCCGAGCAGCTTTTCCTTGCCGCCCTGCACCTCGGCCACCTTGTCGGGGTTCTCCGCGATCACCCGGTCGACCACGGCGGCGATGGCGCCGGTGTCGGTGACCTGCTTCAGGCCCTTTTCCTCGATGATGGCGTCCGGGTCGCGGCCGGTCTCCCACATCAGCTCGAAAACCTCCTTGGCGAGGCGGCCGGAAATGGTCCTGTCGACGATGCGGTCGATCAGCTGGCCGAGCTGCGCGGCGCTGACCGGGCTGTCGCCAATGGTCTTGCCGTCCTTGTTCAGGTGGCCGAACAGGTCCGTCGTCACCCAGTTGCAGGCCAGCTTGGCATCCCGCCCCTTCGCCACGGCCTCGTAATAGTCGGCGGAGGCACGGTCGGAGACCAGCGTGCGGGCGTCGTAGTCCGACAGGCCGTACTCGGCGACGAAGCGCGCCTTCTTGGCGTCGGGCAGTTCGGGCAGGCTGGCGCGAATGCCCTCGACCCAGGCCGGATCGAGTTCCAGCGGCAGCAGGTCCGGATCGGGGAAGTAGCGGTAGTCATGCGCCTCTTCCTTCGAGCGCATGGACCGCGTCTCGCCCTTGTTCGGGTCGAACAGCCGCGTCTCCTGGTCGATCTTCCCGCCATCCTCGATGATCGCGATCTGGCGCCGCGCCTCGTACTCGATGGCCTGGCGGATGAAGCGCATGGAGTTGACGTTCTTGATCTCGCAGCGCGTGCCGAAGCCCTCGCCCGGCCGGCGCACCGAGACGTTGACGTCCGCGCGCATCGAACCCTCGGCCATCACCGCGTCGCAGGTGCCGAGATAGAGCACGATCTGGCGCAGCTTCTCGACATAGGCCGATGCCTCCTCCGCCGAGCGCATGTCGGGATCGGAGACGATCTCCATCAGCGCCACGCCCGAGCGGTTCAGGTCGACATAGGACATCGACGGATGCTGGTCGTGCAGGCTCTTGCCCGCGTCCTGCTCCAGGTGCAGGCGCTCGACGCCGATCACCTTCACCGTGCCGTCCGACAGCTCGATGGTGACCGAGCCGCGGCCGACCACCGGCTGCTTGTACTGGCTGATCTGGTAGCCCTGCGGCAGGTCCGGGTAGAAATAGTTCTTCCGGTCGAACACCGAGCGCAGGTTGATCTCGGCGTTCAGGCCCATGCCGGTGCGCACCGCCTGTTCCACGCACCAGGCGTTGATCACGGGCAGCATGCCCGGCATGCCGGCGTCGACGAAGCTGACCTGGCTGTTCGGCTCGGCGCCGAAGGCCGTCGCCGCGCCCGAGAACAGCTTGGCGTTGGACGAGACCTGGGCATGCACCTCCAGGCCGATGACGATTTCCCAGGGACCGGTCGCGCCCTCGATCAGGTTCATGACACCCACCACTTGGCTGGCCGCGCGTCGAAGCCGGCGGCGCGTTCCAGCGCCGCGCCGACGCGGAACATGGTCATCTCGTCAAAGGCCGGGGCCAGCACCTGCAGGCCCATCGGCATGCCCGTCGCCGACAGGCCCGCCGGCACCGACATGCCGGGCAGGCCGGCCAGCGAGGCCGGGACGGTGAAGACGTCGTTCAGGTACATCGCCACCGGGTCGCCGGACTTCTCGCCAAAGGCAAACGCGGCCGACGGCGCGGTCGGCGTCAGGATGGCATCGACACCCTGGAAGGCCTGCTGGAAGTCGCGCAGGATCAGCGTCCGCACCTTCTGCGCCTTCAGGTAATAGGCGTCGTAATAGCCGGCCGACAGCACGTAGGTGCCGATCATGATGCGCCGCTGCACCTCGGCGCCGAAGCCCGCGGCCCGCGTGCCCTCGTAGGTCTCGACCAGGTCCTTGCCCGGCACCCTGAGGCCGTAGCGCATTCCGTCATAGCGCGCCAGGTTCGACGACGCCTCGGCCGGCGCCACGATGTAATAGGTCGGCAGCGCGTATTTCGTGTGCGGCAGGCTGATCGGCACGATCTCGGCACCGGCATCCTTCAGCCAGGCCTCGCCCTGGTGCCACAGCCGCTCGATCTCCGCCGGCATGCCGTCGACGCGGTATTCCGCCGGCACGCCGATCTTCAGGCCGCGCACGTCGCCGTCCAGCGCCGTCTCGAAATCCGGCACCGCCATGTCGACCGAGGTCGAGTCCTTCGGGTCGAAGCCGGCCATGGCACGCAGCATGATCGCCGCGTCGCGGACGTCGCGGGTCATCGGCCCGGCCTGGTCCAGCGAGGAGGCGAAGGCGACGATGCCGAAGCGGGAACAGCGGCCATAGGTCGGCTTCGCACCCACGATGCCGGCAAAGGCGGCCGGCTGGCGGATCGACCCGCCGGTGTCGGTGCCGGTCGCGGCCAGCACGGCGCGCGCGGCGACCGCGGCGGCCGAACCGCCCGAGGAGCCGCCGGGCACGTAGCGGCGGTTGTCGCCCTCCGGCACCCAGGGGTTCACCACGTTGCCGTAGTACGAGGTCTCGTTGGACGAGCCCATGGCGAACTCGTCCATGTTGAGCTTGCCCAGCATGACGGCACCCTCCGACCAGAGCCGGGTCGTGACCGACGACTCGTAGGGTGGGTGGAAACCGTCGAGGATGTGGCTGGCCGCCGTGGTCAGCACGCCCTCGGTGCAGAACAGGTCCTTGATGCCGAGCGGCAGGCCCTCCATCAGCCCGACGGTCCCGCTGGCGCGGCGTTCGTCGGAGGCCTTCGCCATCGCCAGCGCCTTCTCCGGCGTCTCGGTGATGAAGGCGTTGAGCGGGCGCGCGGCCTCGACCGCCGCGATGCACGCGGCGGTCAGCTCGACGCTGGTGAAGTCACCCCGGGCCAGCCCGTCGCGGGCCTGGGCCAGGGTCAGTTCGTTCAGGTCCGTCATCTATTCGACCACCCGGGGAACGGCGAAGAAGTCGTGGTCGGCGGCGGGGGCGTTGCCCGTCACCTTCTCGGGATAGCCACCGTCGGTGACCCTGTCCTCGCGCCAGCGCAAGGTCTGGCTGGCGACCGAGGTCATGGGTTGCACGCCGGAGACATCGACCTCGTCCAGGTGCTCGACGAAGCCCAGGATCCGGTTGAGATCGTGGCCCAGGTCGTCCAGCCGGTCCTCGTTCACGCTGATGCGCGCCAGCTTCGCGACGCGACGTACCGTATCCCTGTCGAGCGACATCGAAATCCGTCCCGCAATACCAAAGGAAAGTCCGGCCCGCGCCGGCGTCCCGTACCTAGCATCGGCCCCCGCCCCCGGCAAGCAGGGGCGCGAGACGCAAGCGGCCCACTTCCGCCGCCGCCACGTGCGTCTCCGGCCCGCCCTTCCCGATTTGCGGATGCATCAATGGTACCGGACGACCATCCGGTGTAGACTGGCAATCCGCGCTACGGCTCATGTCCAACCGGAGGACCGGAATGTCGAACCACGACCCGGCCGCAGGCCGCACCACCCCGTCCGGACAGCCAGCTGCTTCGGGCAAATCCGTCATGTGGCGCACGCCGGAACTTGTCGAACACGGGCCGCTGACAGACACCGACAACTCGCCGGGACCACTGGCGGACGGAACGGGGTCCAGCAGCGGCGCTTCGTGAGCCCGACCTGCTCCCGCGCCCCGGCAAACGCCGCGCGCGCCACGTAACAGGCCCTCTTCCGCCGTCGCAGCGAGTCTGCGATGCTCCGGCTCTGCATGTGACGGAGCACGCATCTTGACCGGATTTCCGGCTACCGCCGACGAACACCGGGATCCACTTCTGACCTGGCACGCACCAAGGCTCATCGACATGGCGGCCGGACGGCCGCGACAAACCCGGCCGCCGACAGCGACGGCAACGAATCCAGGTCCCAGACGACCGAAAGCTGAGGTGGCGATCGTCGCTCAGATGAACCAGCTGGTGTAGTTGTAGCGCCGGATGGTCGTGGCCCCGTAGTCGATCGGCGCCACGGCGTGGTCCCATTTCGGGCGCGGGATGAACAGCAGCAGCCGGTTAGGCATCGGGTCGACGGTCAGCACGGTCGCCCCCGACGGGTCGTACATCTCGAACGCGCCGCCCCATTCGGAGCGCCATTCGCGCGACAGGTACAGCACCAGGCAGAGCTTGCGACCCTTGCCGACATCCGAGTGCTTCCGCAGGAAGTCGCCGGGTTCGTAGGCCTTGGCGTAGGAGTTGACGGTCTCCGTCAGCTCCAGCCCGGCCGCCTCTGTAAACCAGGCCCGCATCGGCGCGTGGCGCAGCGCGGTGTTGAAACGCAGGTGGCCCAGGAACCCTGGCGCCATCTCGTTGCCCGGCGTCGGGCCGATGATCTCCCGGTAGCGGTAGAACCGGTCCGCTTCCGGTGCCGCTTCCCAGACCGCGGCCTCGATCCGCTTGCCGTCGGTGCCGTTCAGCGCGTGGCCGGTGCGATAGGCGCCGCACCGCTCGAAGCAGTCCAGCAGCAACGCGGCGCGGTCGGGCAGCAGGAAGTCGTCCACCACCACCGCGCGCATCGGACTGGCGTGCAACGCCGCGCGCAGGCCCGCGAGGGACTCCGGCTGCAGCCAGTGCGGCGCGATCCAGCGCTCGGGTGTCATCGAGGCTCCGTCGAAGAGGTTGGGCGCCGCCCGGGTCTAGCATGAAGACGCGGCCCGAGGAATCGGCACCGCTCGGCCGGGTCGCACGATGTTGTCGGAAAGACGCGCCGGTCGGCAACAGCGTGCCCGGCGACGCTCCTCCAGGTAGCATTGTATCATTATCAAACACAACTTGTGATCATGATCACTGGATTCCCGGCATTTTCGTGGATACAGGGCAACTATCCGGTGCGCGGCGGTACGGAAATCGTGCCTATTTGGCAACGATCACCTTGTGTCCCGGCGCCCGCGAATGCTATGCGGATGCGGTTGATTTGGGCGTGCGGAGGGGATCCATGAGCGCCAGATTCACTGCTCCGACCGGCCGGGTGCCGTCCGCGACGCGGAAGGCATGGCATGTACCGGTCTACCGCGTTCTCGACGTCGCGCTGACCCGGAACACGCCCGGCGGCGAGACTGACGGCACCATCAATCCCACGACGCCGCCGCCGTTGTCGAGCTGACCGCGGACGACCATGCCCGCCGGCTTGACGGACGGGTGGCCGGCGGATGATCGTCTGCCATGCTTCTCGAAACACCCCTCGACCTGCGCCGCGCCACCGCCGGACGCCGCCTGATCGGCCTCGACCCGGGCACGAAGACCATCGGTGTCGCCGTGTCCGACCCGGGCCATGTCATCGCCACGCCGCGCACCGTGATCCGGCGGCGCAAGCTGGTGCTCGACCTCGAGCAGCTCCGGGCCATCGTCGCCGAGACCGGGGCCGGCGGCTTCATCATCGGCCTGCCGCTGAACATGGACGGCAGCAAGGGCCCCAGGGTGCAATCGGTCCGCGCCTTCCAGCGGGAGCTGGCGAAGGTGTTCGACCTGCCGATGGCGTTCGCCGACGAACGGCTGTCGACGGCCGCGGTCGAACGCCAGCTCATCGCCAACGACGTCTCGCGCGGGCGCCGCGCCGAGGTGATCGACGCCCATGCCGCCGCCTACATCCTGCAGGGCGTGCTGGACATGCGAACCGACTGAAAGTGCCGGGCGTCCGTTAACCACAGATTCACGGTGATCGCCGACCATCGCGCCAGAACTCCAGTCCCTGCGCGCGAGGCCGTCCATGCTCCCCAACCAGATCGACTTCTTCATTTGCGGCTCGGAACGCGGCGGCACCACCATGACCGGCACGGTGCTGGACCAGCTGCCGGACGTCTGCGCGGTGCAGGGCACGACGGTGATGACGCGCCTGTCGAACCTCTACAGCCTGGTGAAGCGGGTGGTGGAGCAGGGCGGGCAGATCGAGGGCATCGACCCGATCCACTGCGGCAGCTTCATGGACTTCGTCACCGAGACGGCGGTGACACCGTTCACCCACAAGCCGCTGTTCCATGTCTGCTTCTACGAGAACCTGGTGAACTCGTCCCGCTCGGACGTCACCAAGGACGTCTTCGCGCACAAGGCCTATCTGGAGAACTTCGACTACAACCGCTACATGGAGTGCTTCGAGAACGGCAACAGGAGCTGGGCCGATTCGCTGGCCGCCCTGTTCGCGGAGTTCGCCGCCGCCTCGGGCTCCACCGGCCGCGTCTTCGGCGAGCAGACGCCGGACAACGCGCTGCATGTCGAGGTGATCCGCGCCATGTATCCCGCGTCGAAGATCATCTTCGTGGTGCGCCACCCGATCACCTGCGTCACCTCGCTGATGGACCGCTACAAGGACGTCACCCAGGCGATCCGCCAGTACCGCAACCCCTATGCGCACTTCCCCTTCAAGAACAAGGACGTGATGGACAACTCGCTGTTCATCAAGTTCGAGGACATCGTGATGAACCGCGACCGGGCGGTGAAGGTGCTGGGCGAGTTCCTGGGCGTCGACACCTCGTCGGTCGACGGCTCGGCGAACAGGCACACCTCGAGGATCTTCGCGAAGTACGTGGGCGACTCGGTCTCGACCGACCGCTACTACCGTTCGGTCACCCGCTATTCGGAAGCGACCCGCCGCGCCATCTACGAGAAGAATCGCGACGTCGCCGACACCTTCTACAGCGCCGGCGAGACCGAGGCGATCATCGGCTACAAGGCCGCGGCCTGAGCCACCGCCCGGCGCGGATCAGCCGGCCCCGCCACCGTCGGGCAGCGAGACGGTCGCGAACCAGTACTGGTAGGCGGTACGCATTGCCGCCACCAGGTCGCTGAACCGCGACGGCTTGGCGAGATAGGACTGCGCGCCGACCCTGTAGGCCTGGGCGACATCGCCCGGCGCGCGCGATGTCGAGAGAATCAGGACCGGGATCGCGCTGAAACGGTCGTCGGCCTTCAGCCTGACCAGCACCGAGAACCCGTCCATGCGCGGCATGTTCAGATCCAGCATGATGAGGTCGGGCAAGCCATCGCGGCCCGTGGTCACGGCATGGTCGAGATATTCCAGCAGCGCGAGACCGTCATTCACGAACTCGATCCGCCCCGGATAGCTGATTTCCGCCAGCGCCTCGCGGGTGAGTTCGCGGTCCCCCGCGTCGTCATCCACGACCAGCAGCAAAGGCGCGCGCGCTGCACCCAACGTCCGTCTCCCGCCGGTCAGGTTCGCATGGACAATCGAATAGGCCCCGGCGGGCAGGCAGTCAAATGCGATCCGGTTGTCGGCCGACACGGTATCGGTCCGGTGTCCTCGACGTCGTCATCGACCACGAGCAGAAGTGTTGCCGGACTCGCGTTCATGAACCATCACTCTCCTTGCTGGCAGCGGCCTGCGCGTCCCCCGCCGGCAGCGTGACCGTGAAGGTGGCCCCCGCCCCGGGTGTCGACGTCGCGGCGACATGACCGCCATGACGCTGGACGACCCGTCGCACGATCGACAGGCCGATGCCGCTGCCGGGATACTCGGACTTGCCGTGCAGGCGACGGAAGGGCTCGAAGATCTGTTCGGCGAATTCGGGCTCGAAACCGATCCCGTTGTCCGCGAACCTGATCACGATCTCGCCGCCTTGCCGGGTCGCCGTGACATCGACATGCGGCGGCACGTCGTTCCGGGCGTACTTCGCGGCATTCGACAGGATGTTGGCAAAGGCCTGCACCAGCATCGTCCGGTCGCCGGCCACCGCCAGGCCGGCATCGATGGCAGAGGTGCCATCCCCGCCCTTCTCCCGGAACTGCTCCTCCGTCGCCTCCAGGGCGGCGGACACCAGGTCCCCGACCGGGCAACTCGACTCCGCGAGGTCGCGGGTTCCGGCGCGGGAAAAGGCCAGCAGGTCCTCGATCAGCCGGCGCATGCCGCCGGCCGCGTGCTCGATCCGCACCAGGCGCTCGGCGGCGCGTGCCGGCAGGTCGGCGCCGTCGCGGGTCTTGATCAGGTCGATGTTCATCTCGATCTTGCGCAGCGGTTCCTGCAGGTCGTGGCTGGCAACGAAGGCGAAGCGCGACAGGTCTTCGTTGATCAGCGCCAGTGCCTCCGCCCGCTCCGACAGTTCCCGTCGCTGCGCGCGCAGTCGCGCCATCAGGGTGGCCAGCGACGCGCGCAGTCCGGCCAGCAGGGTATCGTCGCCGGACGCGCCGTCTTCCAGCAGGGTCGGCGAGTCGGCCCAGTCCAGGCCGTTCCGATGGCGCATGCGGGCCGCGAGATCCGCGCTGATGGCGTCGATCGTGTCCACGGTGGCCGACAGGGCGCGGGTGCGTCGCCGGGCAATCTGTGCCAGCACGGCGATCAGGCACGCGATCAGGATCGCGAGGACCGACATCACGGTGAACTGGATACGGTCGAACCGCTGGTCTCTCGACAGCTGCTCCAGCAGCGTGAAAAGGCGTTCGCGTCGATCCTGCAGATAGGTCTGCATGGTGGCCAGCGCGGCGATGGCCGGGCCGTCATCCACCTTGACCCGCAGGTCGATCGCGACGGCCTCCGCACCGTCGTCGATCATCTGCCGCGCCACCGGAACCATGGCCCGGTAGTCGCGCAGCGTCGCACGGATCACCGCCGCCGGTTCCGCCAGGCCCGGGTCGCCGGCCACCAGCGCATCCAGCGTGCGGTCGGCGGCATCAAGGTCCTCGGCGGCCTGGTCCAGCTTCGCCGGCAGCCGGCGCAACACGCCGTTCTTGAAATTGTGGATGAAGCGGGTGTAGCCGATCTGGGCATTCAGCGTGACAAGTGTGTCGAGCTGGTCCAGTGCCTGCCGCTCCGTCGCCATGATGGCATCGAAGCGGACCTGCATCTGCCGGTTCTCGAAGATCTGGAAGATCCCGATGCCTGCCAGCACCGCCGCCAGCAACAGCAGCGCACCAAGGGCAATACGGACGCGGTTCAGGTAGGTCACGTGCAGCTCGTCATCGGCTCTTTCACGCCGGATGTTTCATCCGGGTCTGACAGAAATACCAGCCGGGATTGTTGAAATTTGATGTAGATCATCAAATTTCTCCGGAATCCTGCATATTGTCTCGCATTCGCAATGACAACCGGAAATCGCGGGTCGTCGACTGGACAACCATAGCCTGAAAAGCGCGCGAACGCAGTCGAACATCCGGCACGGCCTCGCACGCCTGGCGGCGGACCGGGACAGCCCCTGGACGATGCAGCCCGGGCCGTCTTCGCGCGCATTCCGGTTGCCTGTGCCGGCTGTCCGGCCTCAGACGAAATCCACGCACTTCAGGATCATGTCGATGCGCCTCCCGTCGCTGGCCAGGGGCAGGTCAAGGGCGACGAAGGGCACGAACTCCCGTTCCACATGGACCAGGCGCCCGCGCGCGCCGGCCGGCCCCCGCTCGGCGATGCAGCTCTCGTAGCCGCTGATGGCCAGCGGATAGCGGTCGGGCCGGTAGATCTCGTCCAGCCAGCGTCCGGTGGCGTCGCGATGGGCATTGCGGGTGATGGACGACCCGACCAGGCGCAGGCGATAGCGGCGCGGCGGGCCGTCGACGACCTCGACCAGGGCCACCCGGCCACCCAGCCGCATCAGGTCCTCCGCCGCGAAGTCCGCCCGTGCCGGCAGGCGGTCACCGTCGCGACGCTCCTGCCACAGCTGCAGCGCCCGCGCCAGCCAGGGGGAGCGCAGGTGCACGCTGTCATCGCGGATGCGCCATGAATCCGGACTGCCCATGCCGTCGAACATCGCGTCGGTCGTCTCCCTGCCGGATGCCGCGGTACGTGCCGTACCGCTCGCTATTGTACATCCGCGGGATGGACAAGGATCACACCGCCCGGGCGGATTGTCCGCGCTGCTGCCTTTCAGCGCTCGCGGAACGCCTCGTGCCGCAGTTTCAGCACCGGGCGCAGCAGGAAGTCGGCGACGGAGCGTGACCCGGTGTGGATGTCCACCGTCGCCTCCATGCCGGCGCCGATGGGGAACTGCCCGGCGCTGTCGCCCAGGTGATCCTTGTCGGTCTCGACCACCACCTTGAAATAGGGCCGGCCATTCGGGTCGACATTGGCGTCGGGGGCGATGCGCACCACCCGGCCCTCCAGCGCGCCATAGCGGACGAAGTCGTAGGACGAGACCTTGACCGTCGCCCGCTGGCCCTCGGCGACGAAGCCGCGGTCGGTCGGGCTGAGTTCGGCCTCCACCACCAGCGGCCCGCCCACCGGCACGATCTCCATGATCGGCTGGCCCGGTGCCACCACGCCGCCGATGGTGCGGAACTTCAGGTTGCCGACCACGCCGTCGATCGGGCTCTGGATCACCGTCCGCCGCGCCTGCTCGTCGGCGCCGGCCAGGCGTTCGCGGAAGCCGGCAAGCTGGACCTCCACCTCGGCCATCTCCGCCTGCGCCTCCCGTCGGAACGACTTCACGGCCTCCTGCTTGCGCTCCTGCGCCTCGCGGCGGCGGGCCTGCGCCCGGGCGATGGACGCCGCGAGGGTATCGATGTCGCCGGCCAGCCGGGTCAGCTCGCCCTCCTTCTGGTTGACCTCCAGGCGCGAGGCGAGGTTGTCGCGGGCGAGGTCGCGCAGCGTGTTGAGCGATTCCGTGGCCAGCTCCAGTTCCCGCTGACGGGCCCTGCGGGAGGCGACATATTCCGCCGTCTCCTGCTCGCTCTGGCTGATCTGCTGGTCGAACACCGACTGGGCCGTCACCAGTTCCGAGCGCCGGGCCTCGAAGGCGCGATGCTCGGCCTGCAGCACGTCGGGGCGACGACGGGCCGGCTCGGGCGGGAATTCCGGCGTCGTCCCGGCCGCCTCCGCCTGCAGCCGCGCCCGGCGCAGCAACAGGCCGTCGACACGGATCGACAGCTCCTGCGGGTTCTGCGCGTCGAGCCCCAGCTTCAGGCGCAGCAGCGGATCGCCGGTGGCGACACGGCTGCCCTCCTGCACCAGCAGTTCCTCGACGATGCCACCCTCCAGGTGCTGGATCACCTTCACGTCGCCCTGCGGCACCACGCGACCCGTCGCCACCGCCACCTCGTCCAGCCGCGCCAGCAGCGACCAGGCCGCCAGCAGCACGATCAGAACGGCGACGGCGCGGGCGATCAGGATGCCGCCGGCCGGCCGGTGACGGGCGACCAGGTCGTCGAGCGCGCTCATGCCCCGGCCTCCCGCTGCGCCCGTGCCAGCCGCGCCAGGATGTCGGCGGCGGCGCCGGCGGCGACGATGCGGCCGCCATCCATGGCCACGATGTTCTCGCAGGCCTCCAGCAACAGCGGGTTGTGCGTCACCACGATGATGGTGCGCTGCGTCGCCAGGTGCTGCAGGTTCCTGGCCAGCGTCCGCGTGGCGTCCTGGTCCAGGTTGCCGCTCGGCTCGTCCAGCAGCAGCACCGCGGGGTCGCCCAGCAGCGCGCGGGCGATGGCGATGCGCTGGCGCAGGCCCCCGGGCAGCTCCATGCCGCCCTCGCCCACCCGGCTGCCATAGCCGTCGGGCATGGCGGCGATGATGTCGTGCGCGCCCGACAGCCGCCCGGCCGCGACGATCTCCGCGTCGGTGGCATCGGGGCGGGCGATGGCGATGTTCTCGCGGATCGTGCCGGCGAACAGGAAGGTGAACTGCGGCACGTAGCCGATCACCCGGGCCAGGTCGCCGCGGCCATATTGCGCGATGTCGGCCTCGTCCAGCAGCACCCGGCCGGACTGCGGGCGATAGAGGCCCTGCATCAGCTTCAGCAGCGTGGTCTTGCCCGAGCCGTTCGGGCCGATCAGCGCGTGCAGGCCGTGGCCGACCTTCAGCCGCGCATCGCGCACCGCCGGCGGCCGGTCGGGCCCGTAGGCGAACCCGACACCGTCGAGCCAGATCGTGCCCCCGGCCCGGCCCGGCGCGACCGCGCCCCGGTCAGGCTCGGGCGGCTGGCCGAACAGCTCGCCCAGCCGCTGCATGGCCTGGCGGGCGGCGGCATAGGTGCGCCAGTTGCCGAGCAACTGCTGGAACGGCTGCACGATGCGCCCGCCCAGCATGTTGGCCGCCACCAGCGCGCCGATGGTCATCTGCTGGTCCAGGATCGCCAGCGCGCCGACCGTGGTGGTGGCGACGGTCGTCAGCATGGTCAGCAGCAGGCCGACATGGACGAAGCGGTCGCTGTCCGTGCCGCGGCGGACCGATTCCTCGACCGAGGCGGCGTGGCGCTGCTCCCACAGCCCCGACAGCGGTGCGCCCAGCGCCAGCGCCTTCACCGTGGTGCGGCCGCCGATCAGTTCGGCGACGATGGCGTCACGGTCATAGGCGGCGCGCCGCTCGATCTCGCCGGCTGCCTGCATCACCCGGCCCGAATACCAGGCCAGCAGGATGAACAGCGGGAAGACCACCAGGTAGACCCAGGCCACCGGCCAGGCCACCACGGCGATGACCACGCCGAACAGCAGGGCGAAGGGCAGGTCGGCCACCAGCACCGCCGACAGGCCGGAAAAGGTGTTGCGCACCGTGTCGGCGTCGCGGAACAGCGCCTGCCACCAGGCCGCCGGCCGCCCCTCCAGTACCGGCAGCGGCGCGGCGGTCAGCCGGGCGTAGAGCCCGCGCCCCAGGGTGACGTCGATCTCGACGGCGGCACCGCGCAGCAGCCGCGCGCGGCCCTGGCGCAGCAGGAAATCGAAGGCCAGCGCCACCACCACGCCGATCAGCAGGCCCTGCAGGGTCGAGATGCCGGCGTGGAAGACGACGCGGTCATAGACCTGCAGCACGAACACCGGGATCGCGATGGCCAGCAGGTTGACCAGCAGGGAATAGGCCACGACCTCCCCCAGCCGGCGGCGCACCGGCGCCAGCACATCATCCATCCACGCCCGCGACGCGTCGCTCACGCCGGGCAACCGGACAGGTTTTCAGGGTGTTGCTGGATGATCATGATTGGCCGCTTCAGGTACAATGCTGTTATACACATGGTGGACGACGCGGGATAAGTCTGATCCTGTAACGCGTTTGAGGGAAGGGCAGCAGGCGAACCGGCACGATGTCGCGGCGCGTACTCATCGCGATGATGGTCTCGGCACTGGCGGGCCCGGCAGGGGCTGCGCCGCTGTCGGAGGAACTGCGCGGCCTGTTGTCCAGCCATCCCGACCTGCATTCGGCCGAACAGCGGCTGGAACAGGCCCGCTCGGCCGTGGTCGAGGCGTGGTCGGGCTTCCTGCCGCGCCTGCGCTTCACCGGCGAATATGGCTACGAGAATGTCGACAGCCCGGTGCGGCGCGCGGCCGGCGGCGACGCCGTCAGCCAGGGCCGCGAGGCCGGCAACGTCACCGTGACGCAGAAGCTGTTCGACGGCTTCCGCACCGACGGTGTCTACCAGGCCGCCATCGCGCGCGAGTTCAAGGCCGGCTACAGCATGGAGCGGACCGAGCAGCAGTTGCTGCTGCGCGGAACCGTGGCCTACCTGGCCGTGCTGAAACAGACCGAACTGGTCGACATCGCGCTGGAGACCGAGGCCACGGTGCGCCGGCAGCTGGCGCTGGAGGACGAGCGCGTCCGGCGCGGCTCGGGCCTGTCGGTCGACGTGCTGCAGTCCAAGTCGCGCCTGCAGGGCGCCAAGGAGACGCGCGTGACGCTGGAGGGCCAGCTGCGCGAGGCCATCGCCGAATACATCGCGGTGTTCGAGACCGCGCCGGAGTTCGGCCAGATGGAGCCGCCGCGGACGCCGGAAGCCTTCCTGCCGCCGGAACTGCACCTCGCCATCGACCGCGCGCTGACCGAGAACCCGCTGATGCGCCAGAGCGAGGAAACCATCGGCGAGGCCCGGCAGGAGCGCAAGGTGGCCATGTCCGGCTTCCTGCCGCAGATCGACGTGGTGGCCGAGGGCGCCATGGACAACGACGCCGAGGGCATTCCGGGCAACCGCAAGGAACTGTTCGTCGGCCTGCGCGCCGACTGGACCCTGTTCGACGGCTTCGCCACCGTCGCCGCCACCCGGCGCACCGGCAATCGCATCGCGGAGACCATGTCGAACCACATGAGCCTCGGCCGCGACATCGCCAGGCGGGTCGAGGTGGCATGGCAGCAGCTGGTGACACTGCGCGAGCGCCAGGCGCTGGCGGAGAATGCCGCCTCGATCGCCGCCGAGCTGTTCACCGCGCGCTCCAAGCTGCGCACCGCCGGCCGCGATTCGGTGGTCAACCTGCTGGACGCCGAGCGGCAGCTGAACGACGCCCGCTCGCGCGCCGCCGCCGCGCGCTACGACGCGCTGGTGCAGGCCTATCGCCTGCTGTTCGAGATGGGCGTGCTGAACCTGGAGGCCTACGAGGGCTGACCGCCGGCCGACCCGACGGGAAAGGGGCCGGTCGCCCGGCCCCCTCGCGTCATTTCCAGCCGTTCCGCGCAATGGCGCGGACACCCGCTCGCATGTTGCCGGCTACATGTTGATCGTCCGCTTCGCCACGGCCAGGGCGGCTTCCTTCACCGCCTCGTTCAAGGTCGGATGGGCATGGCACATCTCGGCGATCTCGTGCGCCGTGGCGCCGAGTTCCATCGCCGCCAGCGCCTCGTGGATCATGGTGCCGGCGTCCGGACCCATGATGTGCACGCCGAGGACGCGGTCGCTGTCCTTGTCGGCCAGGATCTTAACCAGACCGTCCTTCTCGCCGATGGAGCGGGCGCGGCTGTTGGCGGAGAACGGGAACTTTCCGACCTTGTAGGCGGTACCCGCGGCCTTGAGCTGCTCCTCGGTCTTGCCGATGGAGGCGATCTCCGGCCAGGTGTAGATCACGCCCGGAACGGTGTCGTAGTTCACGTGGCCCGGCTCGCCGGCCAGGTAATCGGCGACCACCACGCCCTCGTGCTCGGCCTTGTGCGCCAGCATCGGGCCGGGGATGACGTCGCCGACGGCGAAGATGCCCGGCACCTTCGTCTGGAAGTGCCTGTCCACCGGGATGAAGCCGCGCTCGGTCTCGATGCCGACCTTCTCCAGCCCCAGCCCCTCGGTGTAGGGGCGACGGCCGACCGAGACCAGCACGACCTCGGTGTCGAGGTTTTCCGCCGTGCCGCCCGCCGCCGGCTCGATGGTCAGCGTCACCTTCGACTTGTGCACCTTCGCGCCCGTCACCTTGGTGCCGAGGCGGAAAGTGATGCCCTGCTTCTCGAAGATCACCTTCGCGCGGCGCGAGATCTCCACGTCCATGCCCGGCATGATGCGGTCGAGGAACTCGACCACCGTCACCTCGGCGCCAAGGCGGCGCCAGACCGAGCCGAGTTCCAGGCCGATATAGCCGCCGCCGATGACGATCATCGACTTCGGCACCTTCGGCAGCGTCAGCGCCCCGGTGGACGAGATGATCCGCTCCTCGTCGATGTCGACGTTCGGGATCGTCGCGACCTCGGAGCCGGTGGCGATCAGGATGGTGTCGGTCTTCAGGGTCGATTTGCCGCCGGCCGTCTCCACCTCCACAGTCTCGGGATCGACGATGCGACCGGTACCGACGACGTATTCGACGCCGTACTTCTTGAACAGGCCCTCGATGCCATCGGTCAGGCCGGCGACCACCTCGTCCTTGCGGGCAAGCATGGTATCGAGGTTCAGCTTCACCTTGCCGACGTCGATGCCGTGGTCGACGAAGCTGTGCGTCGCCTCCTCGTAGTGGTGCGAGCTTTCCAGCAGCGCCTTCGAGGGGATGCAGCCGACATTCAGGCAGGTGCCGCCCAGGCGACCGCGCTTGTCGATGCAGACGGTCTTCAGGCCGTTCTGCGCCGCGCGGATCGCCGCGACGTAGCCACCGGGACCGCCGCCAATGATGACGAGGTCAAAACGCTGCTCTTGGCTCATCATCGCCTCCTCAGAGGTCCAGGATCATCCGGCGCGGGTCTTCCAGGCAGTCCTTGACGCGGACCAGGAAGGTCACGGCCTCGCGCCCGTCGATGATCCGGTGATCGTAGGACAGCGCCAGGTACATCATCGGGCGCAGCTTGATCTCGCCCTTCACCTCCATCGGCCGCTGCTGGATCTTGTGCATGCCGAGGATGCCGGACTGCGGGGGATTGAGGATCGGCGTCGACATCAGCGAGCCGTAGACACCCCCGTTGGAGATGGTGAAGGTGCCGCCCTGCAGGTCGGCCAGGCCGAGCTTGCCGTCGCGTGCCTTCAGGCCCAGGCCCGCGATCTCCGATTCCAGGTCCGCGATGGACTTGGTGTCGGCATCGCGCACCACCGGAACCACCAGGCCGTTCGGCGTGCCGACGGCGACACCGATGTGGTAGTAGTTCTTGTAGATCAGGTCGTCGCCGGCGATCTCGGCGTTCACCGCCGGCACGTCCTTCAGCGCCGCGATGCAGGCCTTGACGAAGAACGACATGAAGCCCAGCCGGGCGCCGTGCTTCTTCTCGAACGCATCCTTGTAGGTATTGCGCAGCGCCATGACCTCGGTCATGTCGACCTCGTTGAAGGTCGTCAGCATGGCCGCGGTGTTCTGCGCTTCCTTCAGGCGGTTGGCGATGGTGCGGCGGAGCCGGGTCATCTTCACCCGTTCCTCGCGCGCCTCCTCCGGGCGCGGCCCGGCGGCGACGGCCGCGGCGGCGGGCGCGGCCAGCGTCGGGGCGGCGGTCGCGGGTGCGGCGGCGGCGGCCTTCGCACGGCCCTCCGCGATCGCCAGCGCGACATCGGCGCGGGTCACCCGGCCATCGACGCCGGTGCCGACGATGCCGGCCAGGCTGACGCCCTTTTCCTCGGCCAGCTTCTTCGCGGAGTCCATGGCCACGACCGGCTTCGCCGGTGCGGCCGGGGCAGCGGCCGGAGCCGGAGCGGACGCGGGCGCGGACGGCCGGGTCTCCTTCGGCTGCTGCGGCGCGGCGGACGCGGCCGGCTTCGGCGCCGGGGCGGCGGCAACGGTCTTGCCGGCGGCGCCCTCGTCGATGGTGCAGAGCAGGGCGCCGACGGCGACGGTCGCGCCTTCCTCCGCCAGGATCTCGGCCAGGGCCCCGGCGGCGGTCGCGTTGACCTCCAGCGTGACCTTGTCGGTTTCCAGCTCGCACAACGGATCGTCGATGGCCACCGCGTCGCCCGGCTTCTTGAACCACTGGCCGACAGTCGCCTCGGAGATCGACTCGCCCATCACGGGCACCTTGATTTCGACGGTCATGTCGCGCCCCCTCGCGCCAACGAAGCTACCCGGGTTCTCAGAAGTTCTCGCGGATCGGTTCGGCGGGCAGGCCGGTCAGCGCCTTGCGGCACAGCACGTCCTGCTCGTGCAGGTGAACCTTGTTGAGGCCGGTGGCGGGCGAGGCCGACGGCGGACGCCCGACATAGGCCGCTCGGCTGACATTCTTCATGCCGGCGAGACGGAAGCAGTTCTCCAGCCAGTCCTGGACAAAGAGCCAGGCGCCCATGTTCTTGGGCTCCTCCTGGCACCAGATCACCTTCTCGACCCCGGTGAAACCCTTGAGTTCATCCACCAGCGGCTGGGTGGGGTAGGGATAGAGCTGTTCGACGCGCAGCACCTGCACGTCCTTGACGCCCAGTTCCGCACGCTTCTCCACCAGGTCGTAGTAGACCTTGCCCGAACACAGGATCAGCTTCTTCGTGTCCGCGCGGCTGCACGGCGGCTGGTCCTCGTAGAGCACGCGGTGGAACGACGAGCCGGGTCCCATGTCCTCGATGGTCGAGACGCAGGACTTGTGACGCAGCAGCGACTTCGGCGTCATCAGGATCAGCGGCTTGCGGAAGTCGCGATGCACCTGGCGGCGCAGGATGTGGAAATAGTTGGCCGGCGTGGTGCAGTTGGCAACCTGCATGTTGTCCTCGGCGCAGAGCTGCAGGTAGCGCTCCAGGCGCGCCGAGCTGTGCTCCGGCCCCTGGCCCTCGTGGCCATGCGGCAGCAACATCACCAGGCCGCTCATGCGCAGCCACTTCAGCTCGCCCGTCGACAGGAACTGGTCGACGATGACCTGCGCGCCGTTGGCGAAGTCGCCGAACTGCGCCTCCCACAGCACCAGCGCCTTCGGCTCGGCCAGGCTGTAGCCGTACTCGAAGCCCAGCACCGCCGCCTCGGAGAGCATCGAGTCGATGACCTCGTAATGGGCCTGGGTGTCGGCCACCGTGTTCAGCGGCAGGTAGCGGTCCTCGGTGGTCTGGTCGACCAGCACCGAATGGCGCTGGCTGAAGGTGCCGCGACCGGAATCCTGGCCCGACAGGCGCACCGGCACGCCCTCGATCAGCAGGGGGGCGAAGGCCAGCGACTCGGCGGTGGCCCAGTCGAAGCCCTCGCCGGTCTCGAACATCTTCTTCTTCTGGTCCATCAGGCGCCGGATGGTGCGATGGGCGTTGAAGTCCTTCGGGATGTGGGTCAGGCGCTTGCCGATCTCGCGCAGCTTGTCCACCGGCACCGCGGTCGAGCCGCGACGGTCGCCCAGCGGCGCCACCGACAGGCCGCGCCAGCGTCCCTCCAGCCAGTCGGCCTTGTTCGGCTTGTAGCTTGTGGCCGCCTCGTATTCGCCCTCCAGGAAATTGCGGAAGTTCGACACCATGTCGTCGCACTCTTCCTGGGTGGCGACGCCCTCCTCGACCAGCTTCCTGGCATAGATCTGCCGCGTGGTCGGGTGCGAGGCGATGGTGCGGTACATGATCGGCTGGGTGAACGACGGCTCGTCGCCCTCGTTGTGGCCGTGGCGGCGGTAGCAGAAGATGTCGAGCACGACGTCGACGCCGAATTCCTGGCGCAGTTCCGTCGCCACCTTCGCGGCGTGGACCACCGCCTCCGGATCGTCGCCGTTCACGTGGAAGATCGGCGCGTCGACCATCTTCGCCACGTCCGACGGATAGGGCGAGGAGCGGGAGTACTTCGGCGCCGTGGTGAAGCCGATCTGGTTGTTGACGATGATGTGCAGCGTGCCGCCGACGCGGTAGCCCTTCAGGCCCGACAGGCCCAGGCACTCGGCGACGATGCCCTGGCCGGCGAAGGCGGCATCGCCGTGCAGCAGCACCGGCAGCACCTGGCGCCAGTTGTCACGGCCGAGCTGCATGATCTTGGCGCGGGCCTTGCCGATCACCACCGGGTCCACCGCCTCGAGGTGCGAGGGGTTGGCGGTCAGTGACAGGTGCACCTTGTTGCCGTCGAACTCCCGGTCCGACGAGGTGCCCAGGTGGTACTTCACATCACCCGAGCCCTGCACGTCGGCGGGGTTGGCGGCATTGCCCTGGAACTCGGAGAACACAGCGCGGAACGGCTTGCCCATGACATTGGTCAGCACGTTCAGGCGGCCGCGGTGCGGCATGCCCAGCACGATCTCGCGCAGGCCGAGCTGGCCGCCGCGCTTGATGATCGCCTCCATCGCCGGGATCAGCGACTCCGCGCCGTCCAGGCCGAAGCGCTTGGTGCCGGTGTACTTGACGTTGAGGAAGTTCTCGAAGCCCTCGGCCTCGGCGACCTTGTTGAGGATGGCCTTCTTGCCCATCATCGTGAAGGTCACATCCTTGTCCGGCCCCTCGATGCGGCGCTGGATCCACGCCTTCATCTCCGGGTTCTGGATGTGCATGTACTCGACCGCGATGGTGCCGCAATAGACCTTGTGCACCACGTCGAGGATCTGCCGGACCGTCGCCGTCTCCATGCCCAGCACGAAGTCGAGGAAGATCGGCCGGTCCATGTCGGCCTCGGTGAAGCCGTAGGTGGCCGGGTCGAGTTCGGGATGCACCGCCGGCGGATCGATCTGCAGCGGGTCGAGCTGGGCGACCAGGTGACCGCGCACGCGGTAGGCGCGGATCAGCATGATGGCGCGCAGGCTGTCCAGCGTCGCCTGCTTGGAATCGGCGGCGCCGAGCGCTGCCGCCCGCGGCGCGGCCTTGGCCGCGGGCATGATCAGCTCGTAGGGATCGTCGATCTCGACATGGCCGTTCTGCTGACGCCAGCTCGGACCCATCGCCTGGCGCTGCACCGTCTCCAGATCGTCGCCGATCTGCTGGAAGAAGTCCCGCCAGCTCGCGTCGACCGAATTCGGGTCGGACAGGAACTTGCCGTACATCTCCTCGATGAAGACGGAGTTGGCGCCGTTTAGGAAGCTCGCTGCGTCAGCCTGAACGCCCATGTGCCGATCGGCGCGGGGCTTTCCCCCGCGTCCCTTTCCATCAATTGCGCGAAGGGGCGGGTGAAGACCTGTCCTTCCGGTCGCCCTTACCCCTTCAGAAGGTCGACCAGAGTGGTGCCCAGCGCGGCCGGGGAGTCGGCGACCCGGATCCCGGCGGACCGCATCGCGTCCATCTTGTCGCCCGCACCGCCCTTGCCGCCTGCAATGATCGCGCCGGCATGGCCCATGCGGCGACCCGGAGGCGCCGACACGCCGGCGATGAAGCCGACAACAGGCTTTTTGACCTTGGACTGCTTAAGAAACTCCGCAGCATCCTCCTCGGCATTGCCACCGATCTCACCGATCATGATGATCGATTCGGTCTCGTCGTCGCCCAGGAACATATCCAGGCAATCGATGAAATTGGTGCCATTGACGGGGTCGCCGCCGATGCCGATGCAGGTGGACTGGCCCAGGCCCGCGGCCGTGGTCTGCGCCACCGCCTCGTAGGTCAGGGTGCCGGAACGGGAGACGATGCCCACCGAACCGCGACGGTGGATGTGACCGGGCATGATGCCGATCTTGCACGCGTCGGGGGTGATGACACCCGGGCAGTTCGGGCCGATCAGCCGGCTGCCGGAACCCTTCAGCGCCTGCTTCACGGTGACCATGTCCAGCACCGGGATGCCCTCGGTGATGCAGACGATCAGCTCGATGCCGGCATCGATGGCTTCCAGGATGGCGTCGGCCGCGCCCGGAGGCGGCACGTAGATCACCGAGGCGTTGGCGCCCGTCTTCGAGACGGCCTCGGCGACGGTGTCGAAGACCGGCAGGCCGATATGGGTGCTGCCGCCCTTGCCCGGGCTGGTGCCGCCGACCATCTTCGTGCCGTACGCGATCGCCTGCTCGGAATGGAAGGTGCCCTGCCGGCCGGTGAAGCCCTGGCAGATGACCTTGGTGTCCGCGTTGACCAGAACCGACATTACGCAGCCTCCTTCACCGCGGCGACGATCTTCTCGGCCGCGTCCGCCAGGTTGTCGGCGGCGATGATTGTCAGTCCCGACTCGGCCATGATCTTCTTGCCGAGGTCCACGTTGGTGCCTTCCAGGCGCACGACCAGCGGCTTGTCGAGGCTCACCTCGCGCGCGGCCGCGACCACGCCCTCGGCGATCACGTCACACTTCATGATGCCGCCGAAGATGTTGACCAGGATGCCCTTCACGTTCGGGTCGGACAGGATGATCTTGAACGCCTCGGTCACCTTCTCCTTGGTGGCGCCGCCACCGACGTCCAGGAAGTTGGCCGGCTCCGAGCCGTACAGCTTGATGATGTCCATGGTCGCCATCGCCAGGCCGGCGCCGTTGACCATGCAGCCGATCTCGCCGTCCAGCTTGACGTAGTTGAGGTCGTACTTGGAGGCCTGCACCTCCATCGGGTCCTCTTCCTCCAGGTCGCGCAGCTCGCGCACGTCCGGGTGGCGGTAGAGGGCGTTGTCGTCGAAGTTCATCTTCGCGTCGAGCGCGATGACCTCGCCGGCGCCGGTGACGACCAGCGGGTTGACCTCGACCATGCTGGCGTCCAGGTCGACGAACGCCTTGTACAGCGCGGTGACGAACTTCGCCGCCGACTTGATCTGGTCGCCCGTCAGGCCCAGGAAGAAGGCGATCTGGCGGGTGTGGAAGGCCTGGATGCCCATGACCGGATCGACGCGCACGCGCAGGATCTTCTCCGGGCTGTGCTCGGCGACTTCCTCGATCTCCATGCCGCCCTCGGCCGAGGCGATGATGGTGATGGCGCTGGTGGCGCGATCGAGCAGCAGCGACAGGTACAGCTCGCGGGCGATGTCGCAGCCTTCCTCGATGTAGAGGCGCTTGACTTCCTTGCCCGCCGGGCCGGTCTGCTTGGTGACCAGTACATGGCCCAGCATCTCGGCGGCGTTGGTCCTGACGGCGTCCTGCTGGGTGACGACGCGGACGCCGCCCTTGCCCTCGGGATTGTCGGCGAAACGGCCCGCACCACGCCCGCCGGCATGGATCTGGGACTTCACGACCCACACCTTGCCGCCGAGTTCGGCAGCGGCCTTCGCCGCCTCGTCGACAGTGAACGCGGGCACACCCTTCGGCGTCGCTACCCCGTATTTGCGAAGCAGCGCCTTCGCCTGGTATTCATGAATGTTCATGGCGATCCGGATCTGGAAAAGAGAAACCAAGGAACGCCCGCCGCACGTCCCCCGCTCGGCCGGCGGGGGGCAACCTAGCGACAGAGCGCCCCGTACGCAACCATCATGCCCGGCCCGCGCGGACGCCGCGGTGCGCGCATGCCGCAGGGGCATGTCGCGCCGCGGCGCACCCCGCGTGCCCCGGCGTCAGGCCAGGGCGGGGTTGATGGTCTTGCAGGCGGCGACCAGGCCGCGCACGGACTCGACGGACTTGTCGAAGCCCGCCTTCTCCTCGGCCGACAGCTCGATCTCGACGATGCGCTCGACGCCGCCGGCGCCGATCACCACCGGCACGCCGACATAGAGGTCGTCGACGCCGAACTGGCCGGTCAGGTGCGCGGCGCAGGGCAGCACGCGCTTCTGGTCGCCCAGATAGGCCTCGGCCATCTGGATCGCCGAGGAGGCCGGGGCATAGAAGGCAGAGCCGGTCTTCAGCAGGCCGACGATCTCGGCGCCGCCGTCACGGGTGCGCTGCACGATCTGGTCCAGCTTCTCCTGGGTCAGCCAGCCCATCTTCACCAGGTCGGGCATCGGGATGCCGGCGACGGTGGTGTAGCGGGTCGACGGCACCATGGTGTCGCCATGGCCGCCCAGGACGAAGGCGGTGACGTCCTGCACCGAGACGTTCAGCGCCTCGGCGATGAAGAAGCGGAAGCGCGCGGAGTCCAGCACGCCAGCCATGCCGACGACCTTGTGGGGCGGCAGGCCGCAGATCTTCTGCAGCACCCAGACCATGGCGTCGAGCGGGTTGGTGATGCAGATGACGAAGGCGTCCGGGGCGTGGGCCTTGATGCCCTCGCCGACGGCCTGCATGACCTTGATGTTGATGCCGAGCAGGTCGTCGCGGCTCATGCCCGGCTTGCGCGCCACGCCGGCGGTGACGATCACCACGTCGGCGCCGGCGATGTCCGCATAGCTCTGGGTGCCCGACAGGCCGGCGTTGAAGCCCTCGACCGGGCCCGACTCCGCGAGATCGAGCGCCTTGCCCTGCGGCAGGCCCTCGACGATGTCGAACACGACGATGTCGCCAAGTTCCTTCAGCGCCGCCAGATGGGCCAGCGTACCGCCGATATTGCCACCGCCGATCAGGGCGATCTTCTTGCGAGCCATGTCACCTCGTCCTTCCGAATGCAAAGCTGGGAGTCACGGCGGCAGGAACGTCAGCGACGGCCCCCCGGTCGCGATCGCCGGACTGTCTGACACCCCCGGGTCCGGCAGCCCATTGTGCCAACTGTCGCGCCCCGCGCCTAGGGTGGGCTTGGCAGGGATGTAACGCATGGCACCCCGGGCGCGGGGGCGGGCCGGGCATCCGGCGCCAGGCCCCTGTCTGAGGGAAATGTGGTTCCATCGGGCTGGCGGGCGGCATCCCGACAGGCCCCCGGGCCTTGTGAACCCGCTTGTCCGGCGTGGGAGCCGCCCGCCTGTCTGATCGTCATCCTGAAC
>JAYZWD010000012.1:0-67083 GCA_036154895.1 Pseudomonadota bacterium | reverse complement strand
TGCCGCCGTTCCCGTCGGAGACCGTGTAGGTGAAGCTGTCGGTCGCCTGCTCGCCGGCGGCCAGGCTGTCGAACAGCGTGCCGGCTTCGTAGCTGTAGGTCCCGTCGGCGTTCACCACCACGGTCGCGCCCTCGGTCGACAGGCTGTCGAAGGCGGTGACCGTCAGCAGGTCCGAGGCATCGACGTCGGTGTCGTTGGCCAGCACGTCGCCGGCCAGCGTGGTGTCCTCGTCGGTGGTGTCCGTGTCGGCATTGGCGACGGGGGCGTCATTGACGCCGGTGATGGTGATGGTCGCCGTGGCGGTATCGCTGCCGCCGTTCCCGTCGGAGACCGTGTAGGTGAAGCTGTCGGTCGCCTGCTCGCCGGCGGCCAGGCTGTCGAACAGCGTGCCGGCTTCGTAGCTGTAGGTCCCGTCGGCATTCACCACCACGGTCGCGCCCTCGGTCGACAGGCTGTCGAAGGCGGTGACGGTCAGCGTATCCTCGACGTCATCGTCAAAATCGTTGTCGAGGAGGCTTCCGCCGGCCAGGCTGTCATCCTCGGTCGTCGTGTCGGTGTCGTCGGTGGCGACCGGCGGGGTGTTGGGCAGGCCGAGGACGTCGTCCTTCGACAGGTCCGCGGCGCTGACACCCAGCAGCGTGAGGGTCTGGTCCTGCGCCAGCTGCAGCACGGTGCCGCCAGCGAAGTCCGTCGCGATGTCGCGGACGTCCTGGATGCCGCCGAGCCCGAAGGCCGACAGGTCGATCTGGTCGCCGGCGCCAACCCCGGCGCTGAAGTCGGTGATGGTGTCGTTGCCGCCGCCCGGGCCGATGATGAAGCGGTCATTGCCGGTGCCGCCGGTCAGCAGGTTGGCATCCGCGCTGCCGGCCAGCGTGTCAGCGGCGTCGGTGCCGGTGACGTTCTCGATGCCGACCAGGCTATCGGCGTTGCCATGGCTGTCTGTCGCCGTGCCGGCGCCGAGATCGACCACCACGCCGCCCGCGCCGCCGTCCTGCGCATAATCGACGAGGTCGGCGCCGTCGCCGCCCTCGATCGTGTCGTCACCGGCTCCACCCACCAGCGTGTCGTCGCCACTGCCGCCGAAGATGTTGTCCAGGCCCGCGGCACCCGAAAGGATGTCATCGCCGGCCAGGCCGGCCAGGATGTTGCCGTCGGCCGATCCGGCCATGGTGTCGCCGAACAAGGTTCCGAACACGGCCTCGATCGAGGACAGCGTGTCGGCATTGCCCTCGGTGTCGATCGCGGTGCCGGCCGCGAGGTCGACGTCGATACCGGAACTGCCGGGCACCCTGTAGTCGGCGATGTCGAAGCCGTCGCCACCTGCCAGCACGTCGGCGCCATCGCCGCCGTCCAGCGTGTCATTGCCGGCGTCGCCAAACAGGGTGTCGGCGCCGTCGCCGCCCTGCAGGCTGTCTGCGCCATTGCCGCCCGAGACGACGTCATCGCCATCATTGGCGCGGATGATGTCGTTGCCGGCCTGGCCAAACAGGGATTCGGCGACGTCGCCGCCGAGCAGCGAATCCGCCAGGTCCGAGCCGACCAGCACCTCGAAGCCGGAGACGTTGTCGGTGCCGACCAGCGTATCGCCGGTCACCGTACCGGCACCGAGGTCGGCGACGATGCCGGCGGCGGCAAGGCTGTAGTCCAGGACGTCCGTCCCGTCGCCGCCGGAGATGGTGTCGTTGCCCAGGCCGATGGAGCCGCCGGCCGCGATGACGAAATCATCGCCGGCGCCGCCCTCCATGCTGTCATTGCCGGCATTGCCGACCAGCACGTCGTCGCCGGCCTCGCCCGACAGGGTGTCCGCGCCGTCGCCGCCGTCGATGGTGTCGGCGCCGTTGCCGCCGGCCAGCAGGTTGGCGCCGGAAGAACCGGTGATGCTGTCGGCGCCGCTGCCGCCGATGACATTCTCGATGCTCGAAAGCGAGTCGGTGCCGGCGCCGGTCGCCACGCCGGTCGACAGATTGATGGTCAGCGCCGCCGACTCCGCGGCGAACGAGGCGGTGTCGGTACCATTGCCGCCCGCCAGCGTGTCATTGCCGGCGCCGCCGGCCAGGGTGTCGTTGCCGTCGCCGCCCGAGAGGCTGTTGGCGCCGGAATCGCCTGTGATGCTGTCTGCGCCGCTGCCGCCGACGACATTCTCGATGCCCGAGAGGGAGTCGGTGCCGATCTCGTCGGTCTGGCCGCGCGAGGTGGCGACGCCGGTTGCCAGGTTGACGTTCACGCCGCCGGAGGTCGAGGTGTAGGTGACGACGTCTGTCCCGGCGCCGCCGATCAGCGTGTCGTTGCCGAGGCCGGTGCCGCCCACCAACGTGTCGGCGCCGCCTGCGCCGTCGAGCCGGTTGTTGCCGTTGGAACCGGTGAGCCGGTCGGCAAAGGCCGAGCCGGTGAGGTTCTCGATGCTGTCATAGGTGTCGGTGGTGCCGAAGCCGTCGGGATTGGTGGTCGACAGCAGGCTGACCGTCACGCCCGAGGTGGCGTTCTGGAAGCTGACCTCGTCGGTGCCGGTGCCGCCGAAGAACTGGTCGTTTCCGGCATCCGCCTGCAGCGTGTCATCGCCGTCGCCACCGAACAGGCTGTCATTGCCCGTGCCGCCGCCGACGCGGTCATTGCCGATGCCGCCCCTGAGCGAATCGGCGCCTGCGCCGCCGTCCAGCGAATCCGCGCCCGTGCCGCCGACGAGGCTGTCCGCGCCGTCGCCGCCGAACAGCGTGTCGTTTCCGTCCCCGCCGGAGATCAGGTCGGCCCCGGACGTTCCGGTGACCAGGTCATTGCCGGCACCGCGCGTAACGGTCTGGAAGGCCGGCGTGTCGTTCTGCGGCTGGGTCTGCTGTGTCTGCTGCGTCTGCTGCGTCTGCGGGGTCTGCTGGTTGGTGTTGGCCGGCGTATTGGCCTGGTTCAGCAGCGATCCGGTCTGCTGGGGCTGCTGCGTCTGCTGCGTCTGTTGGGTGGGCTGGGTCTGCTGCGTCGGCTGTGTCTGCTGCTGGGGCGTACCGGGGTCGCCACCGGCATCATTCCCGCCGCCACCGCCACCGCCGCCCGCGTCATCACCGGCGCCACCTTCGCCGCCGCCACCTCCAGCAGGTCCATCGGACTGTCCGGCGCCGGTATCCTCGGGCGCGGGTTCCTCCTCGGCTGCATCGTCCTCGCCGGAACCCCCGTCCTCCGCCGCGGACTCGTCGCCGCTGTCGTCGCCGTCCGCTTCGCCGGTCTCGTCCCCGGCATCGCCATTGCCGCCTTCGCCACCCTCTCGACGGCCACGGTCGGTGTCGTCGCCGCCCTGGCCGGCATTGCCTGTGGGGCCGCCGGCGGGAGGCAGCGTGTTGAGGGTGCTGGAGAACTTCGACTGGATCTCGTCGGGGCTGTAAAAGCGCGGCGGCGACGGCGACTGGAACTGGCTGGTGGTGGTCGTGCCCTGGAATGCCTCGGAGAGTTCGACCCCGCCAGCCGCGTTGGACACGAAGATGCGCCCGGTCGAGCCGTCTTCCTTGGGGAGGTTCACGACTTCCGACAGTTCGCCTTCCTGGGCGCCGCGGCCGGTGACGTAGGTGCCGCGGATACCGATGGTCAGGACCGGCGTGCGGACGGAGAGGGCGTCGTCGCCGGTCCTGGCCACCTGGCCGGAGACAAAGGAGAACGAGCCCTGCAGGACGCTGACCACGGCATTGCCGGTATTGGCTCTCGGGTCGAAGACGAAGTCGTCCAGCACCATGCGCGCGTCCTCGCCGAGCGAGAACGTGGTGTTGTCGACGAAGCGGATGCCGACCGCGCCGCCGTCGGAGGTCTCGACGATGTCGTCCTGGAAGACCGGATCGCCCTGGTTCAGCTCGACACGGGTGCCGTTCGCGCGGGTCGCGAACACGGTGCCGTTGGCGGACTCGACGGTGCCGATCGGGTCCCCGACGGCATTGCCGGCCTGGGCCAGGCCGTCGGCGCGCGGGCCGGCCAGCACCTCGGCCAGGTCGCCGCCGATCCTCGCGCCGTTCAGCGTGTAGAGATCGGGCGGAGTCTCCGAGGCGAAGTAGTTGAGGATCAGGACCTTGAGGCCGTCCTTGCCGACCAGGATCAGGTCCGGGCCCTGGCGGACATAGGTGGCGGTCAGGATCAGGTGGCCGATGTCGACGACCAGGCTGGTCTTGCCGGCAGCGTCGATGACGGCGGCAAAGGCCTCGGCGTCGCCGCCGGAGCCCGAGATCAGGGTGCGCGAATCGGGCGGCAGGCGATCATGCGCCATTCATGTCGCCCCCCGTGTGTGGGTACGCGGCACCAACCGGCGTGCACCGAAGTTCGGCTGGCTGTGCAACCGCAAAAGACACCACCTGGACCCCGCCCGACACCCCTGAGGCGAAGCAGACTAGCAACCTCGCGAGACGGGAAGAACAGCTTTAGCGATACGCACTTGGCGGATTCCTGCATGCAATGCAGGAACTGTGACAGCGATGCACCTCCCGTGCAATCGGAAGGTGCATCGATGTCGAGGAAAATCTACTTGAAATGCTTCCGGAACTCCGGCGCCCGCTTTTCGTTCAGTGCGGTGACGCCTTCCCGGGATTCGTCGGTGTCGTAGTAGAGCCGCAAGGCCTGGAAGGCGAGGCCGGTAATCCCACGGATGCTTTCCGAATCGGCGTTGAACGACGCCTTGGCCAGCGCGATGGCTGTCGGGCTGCGCTGGTTGAGTTCGTCGCACCATGCCTTGACCTCGGCATCCAGCTGGTCATCGGGGACCACCTTGTTGACCAGGCCCATGGCGCAGGCCTCGGCAGCCGTATAGCGGCGGCAGAGATACCAGATTTCGCGTGCCTTCTTCTCGCCGACGCAGCGGGCGAGCAGGGCGGTGCCGAAACCGGGATCGACCGATCCCATCTTGGGGCCGACCTGGCCGAAGATGGCGCTTTCGGCCGCGATGGTGAGATCGCAGAGGGTGGCCAGCACGTTGCCGCCGCCGATGGCATAGCCGCGCACCTTGGCGATTACCGGCTTGGCGGCATCGCGGATGGCGGTGTGCAGCTCCTGCACCGGCATGCCGACGGTGCCCAGCGTCCCGTCGTACTGCCCGTCATGTGCCTTCTGGTCGCCGCCGGTGCAGAAGGCCCGGTTGCCGGCGCCCGTCAGCACGATGGCGCCGACCGACTTGTCGTAGCCGGCATGCATGAAGGCGTCGATCAGCTCGACCACCGTCCGGTACCGGAACGCGTTGTAGACCTCCGGCCGGTTGATGGTGATGGTCGTGGTGCCGTCCTCGGTGGAGACGATGATGTCCTTGTAATCCATGGCGATTCTCCCCGTGTGCCCGTCAGCCGGCCATCGTCAGGCCGCCGGAGACACTGATCACCTGCCCGGTGATGAAGCCGGCGTCGTCGGACAGCAGGAAGGCGATCATGCCCGGATAGTCGGAGGGACGGCCGAGGCGACGCAGCGGGATCGAGCGCTCCAGCGCGGCCTTGATCTTGCCTTCCGGATCGAAGCCGTCGAACAGGGGCGTCTCCGTCGGGCCGGGGCATACGGTGTTGAAGGTGATGCCCTGCTTCGCGTGCTCACGCGCAAGCGTCTTCATGAACGCCGGGACGCCGCCCTTGCAGTAGGCATAGACCGCCTCGCCGGTGGAGCCGACGCGGCCCGCGTCCGACGCGACCGAGACGACGCGTCCCGCGCCACGCGCGGCCATGCGGGTCAGCACGGCATGGGTGACGTTCACCGGCCCGAACAGGTTGATGTCGACGATCTTTTTCCAGAGTGCCGGGTCGGACTTGAGGAACGGGCTCATCTTGTCCCAGCCGGCATTGTTCACCAGGCCGTCGATCGGCCCCATCTCGGTCTCGACCAGCGCCACCGCTGCCTCGACCCCGGCATGGTCGGCGATGTCGACGCCATAGCCGTGTGCCTTGCCGCCCAGCCCGGCCGCCACGCCCCGGGCGCCGTCGGCGTTCAGGTCGAAGATGGCGACGTGCGCGCCTTCCTCTGCCAGCCGCTCCGAGATCGCCCGGCCGATGCCGCTGGCACCACCTGTGACGATGATGGTCTTGTCCTTCAGTCCACGCATGCTTTCCTCCCCGGTCTGGTGCCGTGTGTGTGCCAGATGATACGCTTGCTTATCAATCCGGCCCAAGGTCGAAAACCGGGCCGGGTCTGACACATGGGGAGGAAACGATGAGCGGATTGCTGGACGGCAAGTCTGTCCTGATCACCGGCGCCGGCGGCGGCATTGGCCGCGCGGCGGCGATCCTGGCGGCGGCCGAGGGGGCGAAGGTCATGATCGCCGACCTCAACGAGGGCTGGATCAACGAGACCGCGGAGTTGATCCGCAAGGCCGGCGGCACGGTCACAGCGCGCCGTACCGACGTCGCCAACGAAGCGGACGTGAACGCGCTGGTGAAGGCAACGGTCGACGCCTATGGCCGCCTGGACGGGGCCTTCAACAATGCCGGCATCGAGGGCGACTGGGGACGGACCGCCGAATCGACACTGGCCAATTTCGACAAGGTGATCGCCGTGAACTCGGCCGGCGTCTTCCTGTGCATGAAGGCCGAGATCCTGGCGATGCTGGAGACCGGGGGCGGTGCCATCGTCAACACCGCGTCCATCGCCGGCCTGTCGGGTGCGAGCTACATGCCGGCCTATGTCGCGTCCAAGCATGCCGTGGTCGGGCTGACCAAGACCGGCGCCATGGAATATGCCCGGCGCAACATCCGCGTGAACGCGGTCTGTCCCGGCCCGATCGAGACCCCGATGCTGGGCAAGATTTCCAGCAACCGGCCGAACGTCACCGAGGCCATGAAGGGGGCCACGGCCATGAAGCGGCTGGGCCAGCCGGTCGAGATCGCGCAGGCGGCCTGCTGGCTGATGTCGGACCGCGCGTCCTTCGTCACCGGTGTCGCGCTGCCGGTCGACGGCGGCATGATCGCGGGCTGACAGTCTTCAGACGGACTGGGCCTCAGTCGGACCGGGCGACGGCTGTCCCGTCGTCCGGGCTCCGGCCTGCGATCTCCAGCACCAGCTTGCGTTTCAAGGCGGCGATGAACTGGTCCTGGCTGTCGACGGCGAGCGCGAAGGCGGCAAAGCCGCCGATGACGTCGCGCTGGTAATGTTCGATCAGCGGGATGTCCAGCGGTCCGGCCATGCCGCTGCCGCGATAGTTCAGCGCCAGCGCGTTGATGGTGATCCCGGCATCCACGGCCTGCAGCCGGGCCAGCGCCAGCGGCCGCCCGCCATACTGGCCGGCATCCCCCGAGACATCGATGACCATGCGCGGCCCGCGAAAGTCGTTGCTCTCCATCCAGCGCTGGCAGAAGGCGATGGCCTCGGAGATCGAGTTCCAGCCGTGGGCCCTGCGTGGCGCGGCGCGCAGCTTCGCGCCGAACGCCGCCGCCGCTTCCGGCCCGTCGATCAGGGTCCAGCCGACGATGGGTTCCATGCTGTCGGCACCGCCCCATTCCATGTGGGCCAGCGCGATGCGACGGCGATAGCCGCGGGCAATGGCGTCCTGGACCTCGGGGCTTGCCAGCGCCCGGGCGTAGCCGTCGCGCTGGAAGACGAACTCGTCATGCTCGATGGAGCCCGATCCGTCGACGGCGAGGCAGAGTTCGGCGTCGACCTCTGTCGGTTCCGCGCGAAGGGTCGTGGCGGAAAGCACCAGGACAAGTGCGGCCGGGATCAGGCGCATCTGCGGACACTCCGGAAACGGATCGACCGTCCGAGTGTAGCGCAATCCGCGACGCTGTCAGGGGATGGCGCCGTGGTAGAAGTAGATGCCGAGGCCGAAGCTGAAGATGGCCTGCCCGGCCAGCGTATGCAGCACGACCAGCAGCAGGAACGGGGCGCCGCGCTGCCAGAGCAGGCCGAAGGCGAGGCCGCCGGCGAAGGTCAGTCCGAGTGCCACCGGGTTCAGGTAGAACAGGTGCGCGGCGGCAAAGGCGAGACCGTTCAGCAGCACAGCCGGCCAGCCCGACGGCAGGACAGCCCCGTAGCGACGGAAGAACAGCACCCGGTAGACCAGTTCCTGCCCCAGCACGGAGAGCAGGGGATAGAACATCATGATCCTGAGCCAGAGGTCGGGCATGCGCCGCGGCAGTTCAAGGAACCGCGCCGGCACCAGCCACCAGGCCAGCCCGGCGACGACGGTCGCGGTGACGGCCAGGAACGCGATCGTGAACACGGGCTGGCCCAGGAATCCGCGCAGCCGCAGCAATTCGCGCCAGCGGAAGCCTGGCGTCAGGGCGAGCAGCACGATGCCGGCGGCGAAAATGCCGAGAATTGGTCCGAACAGCCCGACCCGGTCGTAGAAGACCCAGTGGACCACGGGTGCAACGGCGAACAGCAGGACCGCCTCGGCGCGCAGGCGGAGGGCGCGGCGGTCGGTCAATCGGGGTCGGTCAGTGGCGATCTCGGCGGTCATGCGGCGTCCCGGTCTGCGCTGGGTGCGATGCAGCATGCCGTTCCGGGCGGCGACAGGCCAGCCCCGGACCGCGATAGATCGGTGCAGGCGGCGGGTCCGGACTGCTATGGTGTCGGGGATCGACGACAGCGGAGGTCGTGTTGAAGAGGCGTGTCGTCACAACGGGTGTCCAGGGACTTGTCGCCGCCCTTCTGGTTGCCGCCGCCGTCTGGATGGTGGTGGATCGCGACAGCGCGCGTGGCCTGTTCGTCGTCGCCGACAGCAGCGCGACCGCCCGGAGGACGCTGGACGATGGCGTACCCGTCATCACCGCGTCGGTCACAAGGATGTCCGACGACCGTCTGATCGAGGCCGTGGGCACGGCGGCGGCGCGTCTGTCGGTCGACCTCAGGACCGAAGCCGAGGGACGGGTACGCAAGGTCGGCTTCCGGGCCGGCGAGCGGGTGACGGCAGGCCAGGAACTGCTGTCCCTCGATGCGCGGCAGGAGCAGCTGGCCCTCGATCTGGCCGAGACACGCCATGCCGATGCGCAGCGCAATGTCGAGCGGCTCAGGGCCCTGCGCGCGCGGGGATCCACGCCGCAGGTGACGCTGGACGACGCGGAGACCGCGGCCGAGCTGGCGCGGCTGGAGCGCGACCAGGCGAGGCTGGCCCTGTCGAAACGGACCATGGTGGCGCCCTTCGCCGGCATCATGGGCATCCCGCAGGTCGATGTCGGCCAGCGGGTCGGCCCGGACACGTCCATAGCCAGCCTGGACGACCGTGATGTGCTGCTGGTCGGCTTCAGCGTGCCCGAGCGTTTTGTGCCGTCGCTCGCGCCGGGACAACTGGTCGGCGCGCAGACCCCGGCGCTGCCGAACCGCGCCTTCGACGGCACGATCCGCGACATCGACAGCCGCATCGACGTGCTGAACCGTTCGGTGCGTGTCCGCGCCGAACTGCCCAACACCGGCGACCTGCTGCGCCCCGGCATGTCCTTCACCGTCACCATCACCGTGCATGGCCCGACCCTGCCGGCCGCGCCGGAACTGGCGCTGCAGTGGGAGCGAGCGGGCGCCTATGTCTGGCGCGTGGTCGACGGCGCGGCCGAGAAGGTGCCGGTCCGGCTGGTGACACGCCGCAACGGTCTTGCCCTGCTCGAGGGTGCGCTCGTACCCGGCGACCAGGTCGTGGTCGAGGGCGTCCAGCGACTCCGTCCCGGGCGCGCCGTCCGCCGCCTGGAGGCCTCGGAGCCCGGCGCATGAGTGCCGGCGACGGGATCGCGGGCCTCAGCGTCCGCCGGCCGTGGCTGGCAATCGTCGCCAACCTGCTGGTCATCATCGCCGGGATTGCCGCCCTGATGGGTGTCGAGGTCCGCGAACTGCCCAATGTCGACCGCCCGGTGGTGACGGTACGCGCGGTCTGGCCGGGTGCCTCGCCGGAGACCATCGATGCCGAGGCCACCAGCATCGTCGAGGGCGCTGTTGCCAGGGTCAACGGCGTGCGCGAGGTCCGCTCCTCCAGCGAGGAGGACAATTTCCGCATCCGCATCGAGTTCTCGCCCGATGTCGACCTGATCGACGCGGCGAACGACGTGCGGGAGGCGATCAGTCGCGTGACCGGCGTGCTGCCCGACGGCGTCGACGACCTGTTCGTGGTGAAGGCGGACAATGACGCGGTGCCGGTGGTCCGCCTGGCGGTCTCCAGTGCCACCCTGCCGGTGGAACAGTTGAGCCGGGTCATCGACTCGGAGATCGCGCCGGCGCTGACGGCCATCGATGGCGTGGCCGATGTCTCCCGCTTCGGCGTCCGCCAGCAGGTGCTGCGCGTCGCCGTCGACCCGTTGCGCCTCGCGAGCCACGGCCTGTCCATCGCCGAGGTCTCGCGCGTGCTCTCCAGTGCGCGGCTGGACATTCCCGCCGGCAGCTTCCGCTCCGACCAGCAGGACGTGATCGTCCGCGCCAATGCCTCGGCCGCCGACCCGTCGGCCGTGGCCCGGCTGGTGGTGCGGGACACTGTCCGGATCGGTGACGTCGCCGACGTGTTCTTCGCGCCGGCCGAGGCCAGTTCCATCGTGCGCCTTGACGGGCGGGCGGTGATCAACCTTGGCCTGATCCGCCAGCCGCGCTCCAACACGGTCGCGATCTCGGAGGACGCCGGGAAGGTGGTCGCCCGGCTCAACGAGCGCTATGGCGACATCGAGATATCGGTCATCGCCGATGACGCGGTGTTCATCGAGGGCGCCATCGCCGAGGTGCTCACCAGCCTGCTGCTCGCCATCCTGATCGTCATTGCCGTGGTCGGCCTGTTCATCCGCCGCCTCGGCGCCACGCTGGTCCCGGCGGTGACCATCCCGGTGGCGCTGCTGGGCTCGGTCGCCGCCATCTGGCTGCTGGGTTTCTCGATCAATCTCGTCACCCTGCTGGCGCTGGTGCTGGCGACCGGCCTGGTGGTCGACGACGCCATCGTGGTGCTGGAGAACATCCAGCGCCGCCGCGCCGAAGGCCTGCCGGCCCGTGCCGCCGCCGTGATCGGCACGCGACAGGTGTTCTTCGCGGTGATCGCCACCACGGCGGTGCTGATCGCCGTGTTCGTGCCGATCTCGCTGCTGCCCTCGACCGCCGGGCGGCTGTTCCGGGAGTTCGGCTTCGTGCTGGCGGTGACGGTGGCGCTGTCGTCGTTCGTCGCGCTGACCGTCTGCCCGATGATCGCCTCCCGCCTGCCGGACCTCGGCGAGAATGACGGCAGCGGGCCGGCGCACCGCTTCGGCGAATGGCTGATGGGGATCTATCGTGCGGTGCTCGGTCGGGTGCTGCAGGCCCCGCTGGTGGCGCTGGCGGTCGCGCTGTTCCTGGGTGCCACCGCGGTGCCGTTGTTCGGCCTGCTGGGCGGCGAACTGGCCCCGCCCGAGGATCGTGGCGAGGTGGTGGTGCGGCTGCAGGGGCCTGACGGCACCGGCCTCGACTACACCGACCGCCAGGTCGAGCAGGTGGAGGCGCTGTTCCGGCCGTGGCTGGAGACCGGCGAGGTCACGCACCTGTTCTCCATCACCGGTCGCTTCGATCTCAACCGCGGCCAGGTCGTGGCGACGCTGGCGCCCTGGGACGAGCGGCAGACCAGCCAGCAGGACATAGAGGAAGCACTCGTGCCCGGCCTCCGCGCCATAGCCGGGGCGTCGGTCGGGGTACAGCGCACCAACAGCCTGGGCCTGCGCGGCACCGATACCGGCGTGAACATGGCACTGACCGGTTCCGGCTATGCCCGAATTGCCGAGGTCGCCGACCGCTTCGCCCGTGCCATCGAGCGCGAGGTGCCGAAGCTGGACAATGTCCGCGTGGAATACCAGGCCACCCAGCCGCAGCTCACCGTCCACATCGACCGCCGCCGCGCCACCGACCTGGGCGTGGCGCTCGATGACATCTCCACCACCGTCCGCGCCCTGGTCGACGAGGACGAGGTGGCGGAACTGACCGTCGACGACCGGGCCGTGCCGGTGATCCTGGAGGCGACCATTGGCTCGGTGCGCGATCCGGCCGACCTGATGAACCTGCACGTGCCCTCGTCCAGCGGCAGGCCGGTCCCGCTGGCGCAGATCGTGAGCTTCGAGGAAGTGGGCGTCGCCGCCGAACTGGACCGGCATGCCCAGCGCCGCGCCGTGGAGATCCGCACCGACGCGCCCGCGGACTACCCGGTCCAGCAGGCCGTGGCGGCGCTTCGCGAACTGGCGCGCACCGAACTGCCGCCCGACATCGGACTGGTGTTCATGGGCGAGGCCGCGACGCAGGAGGAGACGAACGCGGAGGTGAACGCCACCTACCTGATCGCGCTGGTGGTGGTCTTCCTGGTGCTGGTGGCGCAGTTCGAGAGCCTGACCAGTGCCGCCATCGTCATGCTGACGGTGCCTTTCGGCATCGCCGCGGCGATCCATGCGATGTGGCTGACCGACACCACGCTGAACATCTACAGCCAGATCGGCGTGCTGATGCTGATCGGCGTCATGGCGAAGAACGGCATCCTGATGGTGGAGTTCGCCGACCAGTTGCGCGACCGGGGCCGCACGGTGCGTGAGGCGGCGCTGGAGGCGGCGACGCTGCGCCTGCGCGCCATCGCCATGACGATGATCTCGACCGTGCTGGCCGGACTGCCGCTGATCCTGAGCAGCGGACCGGGGTCGGAGGCGCGCGCCGCCATCGGCTGGGTGGTGTTCGGCGGCCTCGGTCTCGCGGCCATCTTCACCCTGCTGCTGACGCCCGCGATCTACGTGCTGGTCGCCTGGATGTCGAAGCCGCGCGGCACGGCGGCGGCGAAGCTGGAGGCCGAACTCGCCGCCGCCGACATCCGCGCCGCCGAGTGACGGTCGCTCAGCCCGCCTTCCCGAACACCTTCAGCAGGAAGGCGTAGTTGGTGGCGATTTCCTTCAGCTTGTCGAAGCGCCCGGCCGAGCCGGCATGCCCGGCCTCCATGTTGATCTTCAGCAGCAGCAGGCTGTCGTTGGTGCGCGTCGCGCGCAGCTTCGCCACCCACTTGGCGGGCTCCCAGTAGGTCACGCGCGGGTCCGTCAGGCCGCCCGTCACCAGCATCGCCGGATAGGCCGTCGCGGCGACATTGTCATAGGGGCTGTAGGACAGCATCAGCCGGTAGATCTCCTCCGATTCGATCGGGTTGCCCCATTCGGTCCATTCCGGCGGGGTCAGCGGCAGGCTGGCATCCAGGATGGTGGTCAGGCAGTCGACGAACGGCACCTCGGCCACCACGGCGCGCCAGAGGTCGGGTCGCATGTTGGCCGCCGCACCGACCAGCATCCCGCCGGCGCTGCCGCCGTGGATGGCGATGTTGCCCGCGGCCGCCTGGCCGGTCGCCACCAGGTGCTCGGCGCTGGAAACGAAGTCCCTGAAGGTGTTGGTCTTGTGCTTGAGCTTGCCGTCCAGGTACCAGCGCCAGCCGCGCTCCATGCCGCCCCGGATATGGGCGATGACATAGGTGAAGCCGCGGTTCACCAGGCTGAGGCGGTTGGGGCTGAAACTCGCGGGCATGGAAATGCCGTAGGAGCCATAGCCGTAAAGCAGCACCGGCCGCTCCGGCGCCGGCGGCATGTCGGCGCGGTGCAGGATGGTGACGGGGATGCGCGCGCCGTCATGGCCGGTCGCGACCTGGCGGCGGACCACGTAGTCGGCCGGGTTGTGGCCCGACGGGATCTCCTGCTCCTTCACCAGCACGCGGTCGCGGGTGCGCATGTCGTAGTCGTAGACCCGCTCCGGCGTGGTCGGCGAGGAGTAGGAGAAGCGCAGCGTGTCGGTGGCGAACTCCAGGCCCGCCGAGACGCCCAGGCCATAGGCCTCCTCGTCGAAGGCGATGATGTGGTCGGCGCCGGTCGCGGTCTCCGTCACGACGATGCGGGGCAGGGCGTCGACGGTCTCCAGCCGCACCAGCCAGTCGCGGAAGGCCAGCACGCTGCGGCGCAGGCACCCGGCCTCGGCCGGAACCAGGTCGGTCCAGTTCGTTTCGGCCGGGGCGTCCAGCGGCGCCTGCATCAGCTTGTAGTCCTCGGCACCGTCGCGGTTGGTGCGGATGACGAACCGCCCGCCCTGGTCGGTGACGTCGTAGTCGTGGCCTTCCCGCCGGGCGGCGACCACGGCGGGCGCGGTGTCCGGCACATCGGCGGGAACGAAGCGGACTTCCGCCGTCTCGGAGGCATGACTGGTGATGTAGGCGAACCGGCCGCTCTCGCCCTTGTCGACCGAGACGAAATAGCCCGGGTCGTCCTCCTGGAAGACCAGGTCGTCGTCGGCCGGGTCGTCGCCCAGGCGATGCAGGTAGACCCGGTCGGGTCGGTGGTCGTCGTTCAGCGCGGTGTAGAAATAGGCGCGCCCGTCCGCCGACCACACCAGGTCGCCCGCGCTTTCCTGCGGGCCGCGGTCGATGGTCTCTCCGGTCGCCACGTCGCGCACGGCGATGGCGAACAGCTCCGATCCACGGGTGTCGACGGCGTAGCCGACCAGGCCGTGATCGGGAGAATGCCGTACCGAGGCGAGGCGGAAGAAGGCGTGGTCCTTCGCCATCGCGTCGCCGTCCAGCAGGACCTCGGGCTCGCCGCCGGCGCGCGGGCTGCGGCAATATTGCGGATGCTCGGCGCCGGGCAGGTAGCGGCTGAAATAGCGCCAGGGGCCGTCGGGGCTGGGCGGGGCCGAATCGTCGGGCCGGATGCGGGCCTTCAGTTCCTCGAACAGGTCGGCTTCCAGCGCCGCGACATCGGCAAGCTGCGCCTTCGTCCAGGCGTTCTCGGCCTCCAGGTAGGCGCGGATTTCGGGGTCCAGCCGCGCCGGATCGCGCATGACCTCGCGCCATTCCGGGTCGCGCAGCCAGAAATAGGGGTCATCGCGGTCGTGGCCGTGGGCCGAAAGCACATGGGGGTGACGTGCGGCGACAGGCGCGGACAGGGTCATGACTGCTCCAGCTTGATGGTTCCGGGACGGGCCGCGCCGGACTATAACGGCGCTCGCCCGAAGACACACCGGCTCGAAATCACAGGGAGACATCGCATGGCGGTCGATCGCAACCACCCCGCGGCGCGCGAGGGCGCGCGGCTGGTCAGCCGGATGCTGCTGGAAACGGAGGCGGTGCGTTTCAACGCCGAGACGCCCTTCATCTTCACCGCCGGCTGGGCCAGCCCGGTCTACATCGACTGCCGCAAGCTGATCGCGTTTCCGCGCGTCCGCCGCAAGATCGTCGAACTGGCCGACGAGACCATCGGGCGCGAGGTCGGCTTCGAGAGCTTCGACTGCGTGGCCGGCGGCGAGACGGCGGGCATTCCCTATGCCGCGTGGATCGCGGACCGGCTGATGCTGCCGATGCAGTACATCCGCAAGAAACCGAAGGGCTTCGGGCGCATGGCGCAGATCGAGGGCATGCTGAACGAGGGCGACCGGGTGCTGCTGGTGGAGGACCTGACCTCCGACGGCGGATCCAAGATCAACTTCGCCGAGGCCATCCGCAATGCCGGCGCGAAGGTCGATCATGCCTTCGTGGTCTTCTACTACGACATCTTCCCGCACGCGGCCGCGAACCTGGCGAAGGCGGCGGTCGAACTGCACTACCTCGCCACCTGGCGCGACGTGCTCGCGGCGGCACGGGAGAGCGGCTATTTCGAGACGAAGACCCTGGACGAGGTCGAGGCCTTCCTGAACGATCCGGTCGGCTGGTCCGGCGCCCATGGCGGCCGCGCCGACGCGCCGGCCTGACGGACCGACGCAGTTTCGGACCGGGGCGGGTTGCCGCACCGCAAGAGAAATATTGTGCGCTGCAATATAAACTGGTATTTCTGTCCGCAATAGACAGGTGACCCGCAAGGGTCACCGGGACCGGACGGAGATACCACGATGGCCGACGAAACCACCCCCGGGTCCGCCGCTGCCCCGAAGACCGTGCGCAAGCGCGCCACGCCGCGCCGCGCCCCCGCGAAGGCTGCCGCTGACACACCGAAGCCCGAAGAGGTGAAGACCGCGCCGGTGGCGAAGCCGGCGCCGAAGGCAGCCGCCCCCAAGGCAGCCGCGGCCCCGAAGCCTGCCGCGCCTGCGAAGGCCGCGCCGAAGCGGGCGCAGGACTCGGTTCTGGATTCCACCGCCAGGGAAGTGGGCGCCGCCGTGCAGGCCCGCTTCGGCGATTTCTTCGCGATGATGCTCGACAGCATCGAACTGGCCAAGGCGACCAACAAGGCTGCGTTCGAGGCGAGCAAGGGCCTGGCCGCGATGCAGACCGACTTCGTGCGCGCGCGCCTCGACGCGCAGGCGAAGCTGTCGGCCAAGGTCTCCCGCACCCAGGACATCCAGGCGATCATGGCGGCGCAGCGCGAATATGCCGAGAACGCCGTGGCCGCGTGGTCGGACCATTCGACGGCGGTCAACGAGCGGTGCCAGAAGATCCTCTCCGAGGGCGTCGACCCCATCAGCAAGACCTGGAAGGAAGCAGCCGTTCACCTGCGTGACGTCGGCTTCTGATCCATCGACGAACCCGGCCGCGAGGCCGGTCGCGGGAGTGGCATCGGGCGTGTAGCGTATCCCCGATGCCGCCGCGCCGCGTTCCCCGACTTCGGCGCAACGCTTTTGCCAATTCTGCCCAGTATGCCCCCTGTCTTCATGCAAGCGGGGCAGGGCAACATGGCCGATCCGGACATCCGGCTTCTTCAGCAACACCTCAACCGCACTGGCGCACTGCTGGCGGTCGACGGTCTTTGTGGGCCGCGGACCCGTGCCGCGCTGTCCGAAGCGCGCCATCTCTCGGGCGGCCTCGAAAATTCCGCGCTGCGGGACTGGCTCGCCATGCAGCCTGAGCCCGTGCCGGACCTCTCCACGGACTCGGTGAACTTCATCGTGGCCGAGGAGGTGGGCAGCCGTGCTCGCTACGACCGGGAGGCGACGCGGCCGCACTGGCCGGGCGGGGCGAGCGGCCTCACCATCGGCATCGGCTGCGATCTCCGCTTCCGCGCCGGCAGCTTCGACGACGACTGGGGGCCGCTTCTCGACCCCGGGGTCATGGCCGCGCTGCGCCCCCATCTCGGCCGGCCCGGCAGTGCAGATGCCGTGCGGGACACCCGGCATGTCCGGATCCACTGGCGCCATGCCTGGACCGAATTCACCTGTCACAGCCTGCCGGCGACCATTTCGGCAACCCGGAAGGCCTTTCCTGCATTCGACCGACTGCCCGACGCCTGCCGCGCCGCGCTGGTCAGCCTTGTCCACAATCGCGGTGCCGGTCTCGGGCCAGGCGACAGGCGCCGGGAGATGCGGGCGATCCGCGCGGCGCTGGACCGCGATGACCTGCACGCGGTTCCCGGGTTGCTGCTGTCGATGCAGCGGCTCTGGCCGGATGTTCCTGGGCTCCGGACCCGCCGCGCGCGGGAGGCGGCGCTGTGGCGCCGGGGATCAGCCGGGCGGCCGGACAGCAGCGGCGATCGCGGCCGGTAGGGCCGCGCGATCGATCTTGCCGATCCCCGTGCGCGGCAGCGCGGCAGCAAGGACAACCTGCGCCGGTACGAATGCCGGGCCAAGTTTCTCCCGCGCCCAGAGCCGCAGATCGCGTTCCAGGGTCCGGCTTGGGCTTGCCCCGGCGGCGGGGGTCACCAGCACGGCAAGGACCTCGCGTCTGTCGGCGAGGCGCACCGGGGCGGCGGCACAGGCGGCCACGGCCGGATGCATCTCCATCGCCGCCTCGACACCTTCCGGCGAGACGAGCTGGCCCGAGGGCAGGCTGAAGCTGTTGGACAGGCGTCCCAGCATCACCAGTTCACCATCCGCGGACCGCCGGACGACGTCGCCGGTCCGGTACCAGCCGTCCACGAACACGCTGCGGTCGAGACCCGTGTTGGTGGCGTATCCCAGCATCATCCGGTCGCTGCGCAGCCACAGCTCTCCCGGTTCGTCGTCCGCGCAGGACTGGCCCTCAGACGTGCGGACATCGGCCTCCATCTCGATCGGCATTCCGAGGACGATGTCCGATGGCTCGCGCGCAGTCGCACCGGGCTCATGGGCTGTACAGGGGCCACCGGCCTCCGTCGAGCCGTAGTAGACCAGGATCCGGGCGCCGAGGGACCCGGCCGTTTCCTGCACGGTCTGCCGTGTCATGGGCGAGCCACCGGTCTGGATCAGGCGCAGCGCCGGCGCCTCGGGCAGGTGGCCTGTCGATCGCAATGCCCGCGCCATGGCCACGGCGGCGGGCGGACACCAGAGATTGGTCGCGCCCGTGTCGGCCGCGCGCTGCCAGATCGCGGCGACCTGGCCGACGCCGCCATCCGGCCCCACGCAGAAGGCGCCGCCGCTGCAGACCGTGTCGACGAAGTTCCGGCGCAGGCAGCCCAGCACGTGCACTCCTGCGGCGGTCAGTGAACGGTCGCCCGGACCGATTCGCATGGACCGGACGGTGGCGCGCGCGTTCCGGACGAGGCTGGCGTGCGACAGGACCACGGCCTTGCTGTCGGCGGTCGTGCCCGACGTCAGCGCGATCACCGCGGGTGTCTCCGGGGCAGGATCCGGCACGTCGGCGATCGCCGCCGGACCGTGCAGGGGCGTGTCGGCGGACAGGATCGCCATTCCTGTGGCTGGACCGAACGCATCCGGCCGATCGGTGAGGATGGCGCTGACGCCGAGGCGGCGTGCCGTCGCCAGCGTGGCGTCGACTGGGGCCGAAGGATCCACTGCGACAACGGCCTGGCCCAGGTGCACGGCCGCCCAGAATGCCGGAAACAGCCCGGCCGCCGGTTCGGAACTGAACAGGATCACGGCCCCCGCCGGCAGTCCGGCCCCGCGCAGCCTGTCGATCCAGCCGGCGATTCGCGTCTCCGCACCGGCATAGCTGGTGACGCCGCCGTCGCCATCGACGATGGCCGGCAGGTCGCCGAAACGCGCGCGTGCCGCACGCCACAGCGCCGGCAAGCTGTCTTCGCCCGGGTGTCCTGGTGGTATGCGCGTCAAGGGTCCCTTTCGCCAGCGGGTGCGGATCAGCTCCGCAGAGCGAGCCAATTGTTGGTGCCGGCGTCAATATGCCAAGCTGTTGGCCGGCGGGAGGATCGATGAGCGCGGTAACGGCAGACAACGCACCGGGCGGCAAGGCGGCCGCGCTGGCGCCGCATGCGGCATGCCTGGTCGCGTCCGCGATTCTCGGCAGTTCCTTCGTCGCCGCGCGCGCCATCATGGACCATTCGTCCATGCCCGCGACCCTGGCCAGCCTGCGCTACCTGGTGGCCGCGCTCTGCCTGCTGCCGTTCGTCACCTCGGCACGGCACTGGCGCATGTCATTCGCGGACGTGCGCTTCGCCGTGGCCCTCGGCGTCATGCAGTTCGGCATCTTCCACCTGTTCGTCAATTCGGCGCTGCAGCTGATCCCGGCGGCGCGCGGCGCGGTGATCTTCGCGCTGATCCCGGTGATGACCATGCTGATCGCATGGGCCGCCGGACGGGACCGCATGTCCTGGATGACGGCCTTCGCCGCCGTGCTCGCCTTCACCGGCGTGGCGCTGGCCATCGGCGAGAAGGCGCTGGTACCCGGCGTCGGCGGCGACAGCCTGCTGGGCGAGGGGCTGTTCTTCCTCGCGGTCTGCTGCGGCGCCACCTACAACGCCTTCTCGGCGCGGCTGTTCCAGCGCCACTCCCTGCCGGCGATCTCCGCCATCGCCATGGCCTCCGGCGCGCTGGCGCTGTTCCCCTTCGCCATCGCCGAGGGACTGTTCGAGACCGGCACCGGCTACGACACCCATGACTGGCTGGTGTTCCTGTGGCTCGCGGTACCGGGCGGCGCGGTCGGGATGCTGCTGTTCAACTGGGGCCTGCAGCGCCTGTCGCCGACCCGTGCGGCGATCTGGGTGCCGATGAGTCCCATCGCCGCCACCGGCCTGGGGTTCCTGTTGCTGGGCGAGCAGGTCACCGCGCTGTTCCTGGTCGGACTGGCCTGTGCCATCGCGGCGCCGCTGATCGTCGCGCGGGCCCGGGCGACGGGACGGTAGGCAGGACAACGTCAGAGCGGGAGATCGGGACCATGGGACAGCTTGACGGACAGGTGGCCATCGTCACCGGCGCGGCGCGCCAGCGCGGCATCGGGCGCGCGATCGCGTTGCGTCTGGCCGCCGACGGCGCCGCCGTCACGGTCTCCGGCCGCCGGGCCGATCCGGCGGCATTCCCCGAACATGAGCGCGCGGCGGGATGGCTCGGCCATGCCTCGGTCGCGGCCGAGATCGAGGCTGCCGGCGGGCAGGCACTGGCCGTCGACTGCGACGTGACGGATCGCGACAGCGTGCTGGCGATGATCGACGCGACGCTGGCCCGCTTCGGCCGTCTCGACATTGTCGTCAACAATGCCGGTGTGCCGAGCGGTGCCGGCGCGACCCCGATCGTCGAGATCGACGATGCCGAATGGCTGGGCACGGTCGAGGTCAACCTGAACGGCGTCTACCATGTTTCCAAGCATGCCGCGAAGGCGATGATCGAGGCCGGAGGCGGCGGCTGCATCGTCAACCTGTCGTCGACGGCCGGCCGCGTCGGCATGGCGAACTACGGGGCCTACAGCGCCACCAAGTTCGCGGTGATCGGCCTGACCCAGCAGATGGCCGCCGAACTGGCCAGGCACGGAATCCGCGTGAACTGCGTCTGCCCCGGCTCCACCGACACCGACATGATGGACGGCACCTTCCGCCGCACCGCGGGCCGTGCCGGCACGGAGTTCGACCGCATCAAGACCGGCGTGCGACGCCAGATCCCGCTTGGCCGGCAGGGCACACCTGCCGAGCAGGCGGCGGCGGTAGCGTTCCTGGCCGGGCCGGACGCGGCCTACATCACCGGCCAGACGCTGAACGTCGACGGTGGCCTGCGCATGGACTGACGGCCCCGGTCGTCAACCGTCAGTCCGTGTCGCCGATCCAGGCGATGCGCAGGATGTTGGTGGCGCCCGGCGTGCCGAAGGGGACGCCGGCGGTGATCACCAGGCGCTGGCCGGGCTGGGCGAAGCCGTCGCGCCGGGCGATGCGGCAGGCCTTGTCCTCCATGTCGGCGAGATCGCGGCAATCCTCGGTTTCGGCGGCGTGCACGCCCCAGACGAGTGTCAGGCGCCGCGCGGTCTCGACCTTCGGTGTCAGGCCCAGGATCGGTGTGCCGGGCCGTTCCCGCGCCGCGCGATAGGCGGTCGAACCCGAGGTCGTGTAGGTCACGATGGCGGCGGCGTTGATCGTCGCGGCCACCTGCCGGGCGGCAGCCGAGATGGCATCGGCGGCCGTCGCTTCCGGCTGGGTGCGGGAGGCCTCGATGATGGCGCGGTAGTTGGTGTCGCGCTCCACCTGCTCGATGACGTTGTTCATGGTCTTGACCGCCTCGACCGGGTAGGCGCCGGCCGCCGTCTCCGCCGACAGCATCACCGCGTCCGTGCCCTCGTAGACCGCTGTCGCCACGTCGGAGACCTCGGCGCGGGTGGGGAAGGGGCTCTGCACCATCGATTCGAGCATCTGAGTTGCCACGACCACGGTCTTGCCGACCGCGCGGGCCCGACGGATCAACGACTTCTGGATGGTCGGTACCTGCTCGACCGGCATTTCCACGCCCAGGTCGCCGCGCGCGACCATGACGCCGTCGGCGATGTCGATGATCTCCGCGATACGCTCGACCGCGGCCGGCTTCTCGATCTTCGCCATGATGGCGGCGCGGCCGGCGGCCAGCTTGCGGGCCTCGGCCACGTCCTCCGGCCGCTGCACGAAGGACAGTGCGACCCAGTCGACGCCCAGCGACAGGGCGAATTCCAGGTCCGTGCGGTCCTTCGGCGACAGGGCGGCGACGGGCAGGACGACATCGGGCACGTTCACGCCCTTGCGGTCTGACAGGCGCCCGCCGGTGATGACCTCCGTTATCGCCTTGCGGGCGGTGCAGTCCTTCACCCGCAAGCGGATGCGGCCGTCATCCAGCAGCAGGTTGGTGCCCTCGACCAGGGCCTGCAGGATTTCCGGGTGCGGAAGCTGCACGCGCTTCGTGTCGCCGGGCTTGTCGTCCATGTCGAACTGGAAGGTCTGTCCCGCCTTCAGTTCGGCGGCACCGTCGACGAACGTGCCGATGCGCAGCTTCGGCCCCTGCAGGTCGGCCAGCAGGCCGATGGGGCGGCCGCGGGCCTCCTCCAGGCTGCGCACGATGCGGTGACGCTTGCGGTGATCGTTGCGTTCCCCGTGGCTGAAGTTCAGGCGGAACACGTCGACACCGGCATCGAACAGTTCGGCGATGCGGTGCGCGGTCGAACTCGACGGCCCCAGGGTCGCGAGGATCTTGGTCTGGCGCTGGCGTCGCATCGGGGACCTCATGTGGACGGGCGGACGATGATCGCCCGGAAATCGTTGACATTTGTCAGTGTCGGCGGCGTGACGAGCAGGTCGCCCAGCCGCGCGAAGGCGCCGTTGCTGTCATTGTCGGCCAGCGCCGCGCCAAGGTCCACGCCCGCGGCACGGGCACGGACCGGTGTCGTCGGATCGACAAAGGCGCCGGCCGCCTCGCCCACGCCGTCGACACCGTCGGTATCGGCCGCCAGCGCCGAGATGCCGGCGCAGCCGTCCAGCGCAAGGGCCATGGCCAGCGCATATTCCTGGTTCGGGCCGCCCTGGCCCTGGCCGCGCACCGACACCGTCAGTTCGCCACCCGACAGGATGACGGCGGGACCGTTGCCGCCGAGTCGCCGCCGGGCCATGTCGACATGGGTGCAGGCGACGTCGCGCGCCTCGCCCTCGACCGCATCGCCCAGCAGGATCGGCTCCAGCCCCTCCAGCCGGGCCTGCGCCGCGGCGGCGGCCAGCGCGTCGAGCGGGCGCGCGGCGATCACGTACGCGCCGGCGGGCACCTCCGCCGGGGTGTCGGCAGCCGCCGATTCCAGGTGGCGGCGCACCGCATCGGGCATCGCGACGCCATAGCGCTGCAACAGCGCCAGCGCGTCGGCCGGCGTCGTCGGGTCGGCCACCGTCGGGCCCGAGGCGATGATCGTCGGGTCGTCGCCGACGATATCGGAGATCGCCAGGGTCAGGATGCGGGCGGGCGCGGCCGCGAGCGCCAGGCGACCGCCCTTGGTGGCCGAGAGGTGCTTGCGCACGGTGTTGAGATGCTGGATCGGCGCACCGGCCCTGAGCAGCGCCGCCGTCACCGCCTGCTTGTCCTCCAGCGCCAGTCCCTCTGCCGGTGCGACCAGCAGGGCCGATCCGCCGCCCGACAGCAGGCAGACCAGCAGGTCGTCCTCACCCAGTCCGCGCGCCAGGTCGAGGATGCGCAGCGCCGCCTGCCGTCCGCGCGCGTCGGGGACCGGGTGCGCGGCCTGCACCACCTCGATCCGCTCCGTCGGCACGGCATAGCCGTCACGGGTGATCACCAGGCCCTCCAGCGGTCCGTCGAAGTGCCGCTCGAAGGCCTGTGCCATCGCGGCCGCGGCCTTGCCGGCACCGACGACCACCGTTCTGCCCTTCGGACGTGAGGGAATGTGCGCTGGGACACATCGCGCCGGCTGGACGGCATCGACGGCAGCACGATAGAGACGAAACAAAAGGGCGCGGTCGGCGTCGGACGAGCCCATGGCGATCCTGTGATTGCGGTCGGCGGCGGCGGGGGGCCACAATAGAAAGGACGTGCGACAGGACGCAAGGCGCACACGTGATGACGGAGACGACTTCAGGCCGATCCGGGACCTTCTTCTGCATTGACGGACATACCTGCGGCAATCCGGTGCGGATGGTCGTGGGCGGTGCCCCGGTGCCGGAAGGCTCGACCATGTCTGAACGGCGGGTCGCCTTCATCCGCGACTTCGACTGGATCAGGACCGGCCTGATGTTCGAACCGCGCGGTCATGACATCATGTCCGGCAGCATACTGATGCCGTCGACCCGGTCCGACTGCGATACCGGCGTGCTCTATATCGAGGTCTCGGGCTGCCTGCCGATGTGCGGGCACGGCACCATCGGCACGGTCACCTTTGCCATCGAGCGCCAGGTCGTGCGCCCGCGCGAACCCGGGCGGCTGCGCCTCGACACGCCGGCCGGCGTCGTGATCGCCGCGTACGAGCAGGACAACGGCCGCGTCGACCGGGTGCGCATCACCAACGTGGTCTCGTTCCTCGCCGCGATCGGGCTGCCGGTCGAACTTCCGGGACTTGGCGCGCTCAGGGTCGATGTCGCCTATGGCGGCAATTTCTACGCCATCATCGAGCCCCAGGCCGCCTATGGCGACCTTTCCGACCTGCGCCCGGACGAGATCAGGCGGCTCAGCCCGATGGTCCGCCGGCAGGTAAATGCGCTCCGGGACTTCGCGCATCCGGAGAACCCGGCGATCCGGGGCGTCAGCCACGTGATGTGGACCGGCCGTCCGACCGTCGACGGCGCGCATGCCCGCAACGCCGTCTTCTACGGCGACGCCGCCATCGACCGTTCGCCCTGCGGCACCGGCACCTCGGCGCGCATGGCGCAGCTCCAGGCCCGAGGCGACTTGGCTGTGGGCGATGACTTCGTGCACGAATCGATCATCGGCAGCCTGTTCCACGGTCGCGTCGAGGCGGCGGCATCCGCCGGATCGACGCCCGGCATCGTGCCGTCCATTGCCGGCTGGGCCCGCATGACCGGCATCAACACCATCTTCATCGACGAGCAGGATCCGTTCGCGCATGGCTTCCAGCTCGTCTGATACGGCATCGACGGCCGAGGACGTCCGGCTGGAACCCCGGGCGCGAGGCCTGTGGTCGGGCCTGTCGACGTTCTGGGTCCGCCACGAGACCGGCGAGACACCCGAAGGTATCCTGATCCGCGTGCAGCAGGTGGCGATCGTTGCCCGCCGCACACCTGTCATCCTGGCTGCCACGGCGGCCAACGCCATCCTGACCGCGACGGCCGTCGGGCCGCAGTCCAGTCCGCTTGTCGCCGCAATCTGGGCCGCGCTGGTGGTGATCGGCTGCGCGCTCGGCTATGCCCGCTGGCGCGTGCGCCGCAAGCGCAGCATGCCCGCGCATATCAGCAACCGCGGCCCGCGCCGGCTCGCTGTATCGGCCACGCTGCAGGGACTGGTCTGGGGTGTCGGCTGCGCGCTGATCTTCCCCGAGCAGGGCGCGGCCCAGCAGATGCTGCTGGGCATGGTCGTCGCCGGCATGAGCGGCGCGGCCGCCATGATCCTCTCCAACCTGCCCGCGGCCGCCATCGGCTATACCGTCGGCTGCGTGTTGCCGCTGGTCGTGCGCCTGGCACTGGTGGGGGAGTGGACCTACACGTCGATCGCGATCATGGGCCTGATCTACATCGTCGTCCTGCTGACCGCCGCGCGCAGCTTCTACGTCTCGTTCATCGATTCCATCCGCAGCCGGGTGGCCAATGACCGCCTGCTGGCGGACCTGTCATCGGCGCGTCTGGACCTGCTGGATGCCATCGCCAGTTCCACCGAGGGCTTCGCGCTGTTCGACAGCGAGGGCCGCATGGTGCTGGCCAACGACCGCTTCGCCGAGTTCCTCGACATCGATCCGAAGGCCGTGCGGCCGGGACGGGATTTCGGCGAACTGCTGACTGACGGCGTCAACGGCCCGCACGCCCGGGACTGGGTGAACGTGCATGTCCGGCGCTCGCGCCAGTCCGGCGAGATGGTCATCGACCGGCTGCCGGGGGGACGCTGGGCGGGCATCACGCACCGCCGCACCACGCGCGGCGGTATGGTCACCACAGCCATCGACCTGACACGATTCAAGGAGAACGAGGCACAACTGGTCCGCGCCAAGGTCGAGGCCGATGTCGCCAACCGGGCCAAGTCCGAATTCCTGGCCATGATGAGCCACGAACTGCGCACGCCGCTCAACGCGATCATGGGCTTCTCCGAGATCTTCATGAAGGAGATGTTCGGTCCGCACTCAGACCCGCGCTATGTGGATTACGCCAAGGATATCTTCGACGGCGGGCAGCATCTGCTGAACGTCATCAACGATATCCTCGACATATCGAAGATCGAGGCCGGCCGGTTCGACCTGAACGAGGAGGCCGTTGACGTCGGCCAGATCGCCGGTGCCGTCAAGCACCTGCTGCGGACGCGGTCCGACGAGCGGCGCATCTCCGTCACCATCGATGTCGAGCCGGGTCTGCCGCTGGTGCTGGCCGACGCGCGTGCAGTCCGACAGATGATCACCAACCTGTTGTCCAACAGCCTGAAATTCACCGATCCCGGCGGTTCGGTCGTCGTCAGCCTGCGCACCGAGCATGACGACAGCGTGCTGATCGAGGTGGCCGATACCGGCATCGGTATCGACCCGGAGGACATTCCGCTGGTACTGGAGCCGTTCGGGCAGGCCGACCGCTCCCTCAGCCGCCGCGAGGGCGGCACCGGCCTGGGCCTGCCGCTGGTCAAGTCATTGATCGAGCTGCACGGTGGATCGCTGCAGATCGTCTCGGCGCCGCGGGAAGGGACCAGCGTGTTCCTGCGTTTCCCGGCATCGCGCACCCTGCACGACTGAGCGCCTTTTCACGCTGCGGCGGACCCCCTATCCTTCGGGCCAGGCAACCTGGGGAGGGTATTGTGGGCGAATTCACGACAACCGAGCAGGACGGTCACGTCCTCGTCGTTACCATCAACCGGCCGGAGCGCATGAACGCGCTGCATCCGCCGGCGAATGCCGAGTTGGGCGCGATCTTCGACATGTTCGAGGCCAATGACGACCTCTGGGTCGCCATCATCACCGGCGCCGGCGACCGCGCGTTCAGTGCCGGCAACGACCTGGTATACCAGGCGCAGGGCCATCCGAAGTGGTACGCGCCGCAGGGCTTCGGCGGCCTGACCAATCGCCACGACCGTGCCAAGCCGGTGATCGCCGCGGTGAACGGTGTCGCCATGGGCGGCGGCTTCGAGGTGGCGCTGGCCTGCGACATGATCATTGCCTCCGAGAATGCCCGTTTCGCCCTGCCGGAGCCACGGGTCGGCCTGGCGGCACTGGCGGGCGGCGTGCATCGCCTGCCGCGCCAGATCGGCCTGAAGCATGCCATGGGCATGATCCTGACCGGTCGCCACGTCCCGGCGGCCGAGGGCAAGGAACTCGGTTTCGTCAACGAGGTGGTGCCGCAGGGCGAGGCGCTGGCGGCGGCGAAGCGCTGGGCGGCGATGATCCTGGAATGCTCGCCGGTCTCGGTCCGGACGTCGCTGGACGTGGTCCGGCGCGGCCTGGAGGAGGCCGACCTGGAAACGGCGATGAAGGCGCCCTATGCCTCCGTCGATGCGCTCCGGAAGTCGCAGGACTTCATCGAAGGCCCGAAAGCCTTCGCCGAGAAGCGCAAGCCGAACTGGACCGGCAAGTAGGAAGGCCGGGACGTGGCGCCTGTCAGGATCCGGTGGACCTGGCCGGCGACTACGCCCTGATGAACCACGAAATCTCGCTTCGCGGGTTCTGGCCGGAACGCCAGTCCCCTGAAGCGGGTCAATTGCCCGATCTCCGGGCATTGGTATCGGTCGCCGTGCAACTTGACGTCCGGCCGCAGCCTGCCGGCATTCATGTTGTCAACGATCCGGACGGTCTCGCCGCCGAACTGCTGTCCGGGCTTGTCCCGGCCGTGCCGGTCACGCTCGCCCGCTCCGGCAGCGGGGTCGCGCAACGCTACTGGCGGGCCCAGCCGGACGCGGGCGGGACTGTCACACTGGCGGACAGCGCGCCGGATGATCTCCCGACAATTGACGCCGGGGCGTTGGCTCCAGGGTCGGCCGGTCTGCCGGCAGCATCCGCCGCCAGCCGCCTGCTGACCGTTCCGGCTGCGGGCATTGACCCTCGGTCCGGGTGCTGGACGGCCCCAGGCGGCGCCACGGGCCCGCTGACCCGCGAGATCGCGGAACTGTTCTACTTCGCCCCGCGCGGGCTGACCGTCGCCGAGATTGCGCAACGCTGCGAGAGGAACCTGGAAGCGACCGTCAGGCTGGCACAGGATCTCGTCGACATCGGCCTGCTGGTGGCCTGGCCGGCCAGCGGCATGGCCGCGCGCCTGCATGGCTGGCTTGCGACCGGGCACCTGTCCCTGCCGCCGGCCATCGACACCCTGGACCGGCTGTGGCGTCGGACTGTGACGCTCTGGGGCGACCGTCCGGCCGTGGTGACGCTGGAAGGGGATGAGCCGACCTATGCCGAGATGGACGTCCTGGTCGGCGCTCTGGCGGCCGCGCTGCAGGCGGCGGGCCTGCGGAAGGGCGACCGGCTGGCGCTCTGGATGGCGCCGTCGGTACTCGAGACCGCGCTGGTGCAGGCCGCCTGGCGCCAGGGCATCGTGCTGCTCAGCCTTGACCCGCTGGCACCGGCGGCGGGAATCGCACTGCTGGTGCGGCGGCTCGGGATCGTGCTGCTGCTGGGGGACGCGGAACTGCTGGCGGAGCTGGATGACGGCGAACTGGCGTGCAATGCAATGACGGTTGGTGTGGACGATCCAGCCGGCCTGTTCGGCCACCCCGGGCCATCCGACGCGACAATGACGCGCGCACCGGACCTGCACGGTGACGATCCCGCCATGCTGGTTCCGACCTCGGGAACCACGGCCGACAGCAAGATCGTCCTGCTGAGTCATGGCACCATCGCGCGGGCCGCACGTGCCAATGGCCACGCCTATGACTGGGGCGAGCGCGAGCGGATCGCGGCGCCGGCAACCATCTTCAACGTCGGCAACCTCCGCTGCGAGGTTTTCGTCGCGGTCTGTCGTGGCGGAGCGCGGATCCTCAAACCGGTCGCGGCGCCCGGTCATATCCTGCGCATCTGGGCAGATGCCGCCCGGCTCGGGGCGACCGAGATCTACGCCACACCGGCCTTTTGGCATGCGAGCCTGCGGCTGCATCGCGACGGACGCCTGCCATCGGTCCCGACCCTGCGCCGGCTTTCCTCGGCAGGCGGGCCGCTGCGGGTCGGGGTCCGCCGGGAACTGCATGCCGCGTTCGGCGTGCATGTGAACATCAGCTACGGTGCGACGGAGCTCTCATCCGGACTGTGCGTTGACCGCGCGCCACCGGAGACATCCGGCGACGTTAATCGGGTCGGCTGGGCCAGCGAGGGTCTGGTATGGCTGACGGACATCGACAGTCCCGGCGGTGCGATCGTGGCGCGGGGACGGCCGCATGTGCTGTCGGACCGGGCAATGCTTGGATATGCGACCGCCGACGGTTTCGAGCGGTCGGCTTTCGACGGCGCCTGGTTCACTATCCAGGACATCGCGGTCTGGGAAGAGGATGGCTCGCTGCTGGTGCTGGGCCGCGCCGACGACCAGTTCAAGCTGGAGAACGGGCAGTTGCTCGACCCGGAAGCGGTCGCCGACATCCTGCGGCGCCAGCCGGGTGTCAACGATGCTGCGATCAGCCGGTATGTCCACCCGGTCCGCGGCGCCCAGGCCGTCGCGGTCGTCGAAGCGCCAGTCGCTGAAGCGGACCTCGCCGTGCGACTGCAGAAGGTCATACTCGACACGCTTGGCGAAGCCTTCGTGCCGTTCGCCATCCTCACCACGGATGCCCTGCCACGGACGGCGACGGCCAAGATCGCGCGTCCGGCGCTGGCCGAGTTCGTCAGGACGCGGCTGGGCGGTGACGCAGGCTGAGCAGGTCGCGCGTCTGGTCGTCGGAGGCCGGTCCGGCTTCCGGCCTCACGTCTCGCGCGGAGAGCGGTCGGCCGTCCGCCGACAGTACCGCGACGCCGGCCACCGGCTGGCCTGTCGCCTTCTCGATCAGGTCAAGGCGGCGTCCACGCGGGTCCGCCGCCCAGCGCTCGCCCCATTCCATCAGCGAGATCAGCACGGGGTAGAGGTCGAGGCCACAGTCGGTCAGGCGGTATTCGAAGGAACGGCGGTCGTCCCGGGACCGCCGCCGTTCCAGCACGCCGGCTTCCGTCAGCGTCTTCAGCCGGCTGCTGAGCACGCTGCTGGAAATGCCGAGCTGTTGCTGGAAGGCGTCGAAGGTGCGCATGCCGTGGAAGGCATTGCGCAGGATCAGCAGGGTCCACCAGTCGCCCACCACCTCGAGGGTGCGGGCGACGGCGCAGTTCATCTCGGAGAGCGAGACCGGTGGCACCCTGCCGTTCCTTGCGCGCGCGGCGGTTCAGGCGGCGCCGAGCAGGCCTTCCAGCCGGCCGCGGATGATCTTCTCCGCGTCGGCCATGATGCGGTCGATCAGCTCCTTGCAGGTCGGGATGTCGTTGATCAGGCCCGCGACCATGCCGCACGACCAGGCGCCGGCGTCCATCTCGCCGTTCAGCATGATGCGCGGGTAGACGCCGGCCACTTCCGGCGCGATGTCCTCGAACTTGAGGTCGCGGCCGAGATTGCGCTCCTTCTCCAGCAGCCGCTCGACGGCGACGTTGGTCAGCACGCGCTCGGTATTGCGCAGCGGGCGCATCACCAGGCGGGTGTCGATCTCGGACGCCGCGACGATGGCCTTCTTCACGTTCTCGTGGACCGGCGCTTCCTGTGTGGCGATGAAGCGGGTGCCCATGTTCATGCCGTCGGCGCCGAGCGACAGGGCGGCGACCAGCGAGCGCGCATCGGCCATGCCGCCCGAGGCGACGAACGGCACTTTCAGCTCCTCCGCCGCGCGCGGCAGCAGGATCATGTTGGGGATGTCATCCTCGCCGGGATGGCCGCCGCACTCGAAGCCGTCGATGGACAGTGCGTCGACGCCGATCGATTCGGCCTTCAGCGCGTGGCGCACCGTGGTGCACTTGTGGATCACCTTGATCCCGGCGTCCTTCAAGGCCGGCAGCCACTTCTGCGGATTGTTGCCGGCGGTCTCGACGATCTTCACCCCGCCCTCGATGATGGCGCGGACATAGCCCGGATAGTCCGGTGCGTTGACCACCGGCAGGAAGGTCAGGTTCACGCCGAAGGGCTTGTCGGTCATCTCCCGGCAGCGGGCGATCTCCTTCGCCAGGTCGTCGGCGGTGCGCTGGGTCAGGCCGGTGATGATGCCCAAGCCACCGGCATTCGACACCGCGGCCGCCAGCTCGGCGAAACCGACATAGTGCATGCCGCCCTGGATGATGGGGTGTTCGATCCCGAACAGTTCCGTGATGCGGGTCTTCATGCGTCGGCGCTCCCCTGGGGCATTTGACTTCTGATTTCGAAGTTAACTCATGAATCCGCATCGACCGCAAGTGGCTTGCCGCCTGCCGTGCATGCCGAGTCCCGCAATCTCGCCATTGTCCGGGGCGGGCGTTTCGTGCAAAGGGCAGGGCCGCATCCGGCGCGGCCGGAAAGAACAGGATCCAGGAGGAACCGGGCGTGGCAGGGATCGACGATCAGCAGGCATTTTCCGGCATCAGGGTGTTTGACGCGACGCAGGGCATTGCGGGTCCGCACTCGACGATGCTGCTGGCCCAGCACGGCGCGGATGTCGTGAAGATGGAGCCGCCGGAGGGTGACTGGGGTCGCGTGCTGGGCAAGACCATCGGCCAGACCTGCGTCCACTTCCTGGCTTTCAACCGCGGCAAGCGCTCGATCTGCCTGGACGCCAAGTCGGCCGAAGGGCGCCGTATCACGCGCGACCTGGTGGCGAAGGCCGACGTCTTCGTCGAGAGCTTCCGCCCCGGCGCTATCGCCAATATCGGCCTGTCCTACGAGGAAGTGCGCGAGATCAACCCGGAGATCGTCTATGCCTCGATCTCCGGCTTCGGCCAGTCCGGCCCCTTCACCAAGCGGCCGACCGTCGACCTGCTGATCCAGGCCTACAGCGGCATGATGGTGATGAACAAGGGCAATGACGGCCTGCCGCATCGCCAGAACATGATCGCCGTGGACGTGCTGACCGGCCTCTACGCCTTCCAGGCGCTGTCGACCGCGATCATCCGCAAGATCCGCTTCGGCAAGGGCAGCCGCCTCGACATCAGCCTGATGCAGGCGGCCGCGGCCTTCCAGGCGGCGAAGGTGATGGAGTTCCACGAGGCCAAGGGCAAGCCGCTGCCGCTCTACATGCCGTCCGGCATGATGCCGACGGCCGATGGCATGATGGTCATCAGCGGCATGCGCAGCGCCCATTTCAAGGCGCTCTGCGAGGTTGTCGGCCGCCCGGACATGGCCGGGGACCCGCGTTACGAGACCCAGGAGCTGCGCCTGAAGAACTCGCCGCAGATGATGGCCGACCTGCGCACCGAGTTCCCCAGGCGCACCACCGCCGAATGGCTGAAGGACCTGCATGCGCGCGGCGTGATGGCCGAGCGCGTGCTGGACTATGGCCAGTGGCTGGAGGAGGAGCACGTGAAGGCCGTGAAGTCCGTGGCGTGGACCGAATTCGACGGCTTCGGCTCGCTGCCGGTTGTCAACATCCCCGGCGTGACGCCGATCCAGGATTTCCCGGAATCGACCTATGTGCCGCTGATGGGCGAGGACGGCCCCGACATCCTGCGTGGCATCGGCTATTCGGACGCCGACATCGACGCGCTGGTGGCGGGCGGCAAGGTGCAGGTGACGACGCGCTGAGGCCTGGGTACTGAACTGCGTCAGTCCCCGGACAGCCCTGCGGGCTTCCGGGGAACGCGCGACATGACCCGAGTCCCGGAACCGCGAAGCGGTATCCGGGACCTGATGCCACGCACTCGCTCCGGCGAAAGCCGGAGTCCATGACATTGGTGCTTTCGGAATGGCTCCCGGATCATGTCCGGGGCGAGGCGAATGGCTATCCTTCCCGCTGGTTGCGTGCCTACAGCATCATCTTGTTGTGGGCATCCAGCGCGGCGACCTTGTAGCACTCGGCGAGCGTCGGATAGTTGAACACCGTGTTCAGGAAATAGTCGACGCCGCCGCCGAGGCTGAGCACCGCCTGGCCGATATGGACCAGTTCGGTGGCGCCGGTGCCGATCACGTGCACGCCCAGCAGCTTCCGCGTCTCGGCGTGGAAGATCAGCTTCAGCATGCCGGAATCGTCGCCCAGGATCTGGCCGCGCGCGATTTCGCGGTACCGCGCCGTGCCGGTCTCGTAGGGCACGCGGGCCTTCGTCAGCACGGCCTCGGTCTCGCCGGCCATGGAGATTTCCGGGATCGCATAGATGCCGATCGGGAAATGCGCCGACATCGGCTCGGCCTTGATGCCGAAGGCGTGGCAGGCGGCCAGCCGTCCCTGCTCGGACGAAGTTGCCGCAAGGCTCGGATAGCCGATCACGTCACCGGCGGCGAAGATGTGCGGCACGACCGAGCGGAACTGCTGGTCGACCTTGATGCGGCCGCGGTCGTCGGCCTCCAGCCCGGCCTTCTGCAGGTCCAGGAAGTCGCTGGCGCCGACGCGTCCGGTGCAGGCCAGCACCAGGTCGGCCACCATGCGCTTGCCCGATTCCAGGAACACCACGGCCTGTTCCGGGGGTCCCTCGCGTCGCTCGATCCGGTTGACGATCTCGCCCATGCGGAAGGTCACCATGTGCTTGCGCAACTGGTGGATCATCTCGTCGACGATCTCGCCGTCGAGGAACTCCAGCGGGCGCTCGCGGCCGTCGATGACGGTCACCTTCGAGCCGAGATTTGCGAACATCGAGGCGTATTCGATGCCGATCACGCCGGCGCCGATGACGATCATCGAGCGGGGCAGTTCCTTCAGGCCCAGGATCTCGTCGCTGGTGATGACCATGGGCAGGTCGACGCCGGCCTGGATGGTGCGCTGCGGCCGGGTGCCGACGGCGATCACGACGTTGGAGGCGCTGATCTCCCGCTGTCCCTGGGACGAGCGGACGACGATGGAATTGGGGCCGGTGAAGCGCGCCTCGCCGGCCACCACCTCGACGCCGTTGCGGCGCATCTGGTCCTGCAGGATGCGCGCCTCGGAATGCACGATATGCCCGACGCGGGACAGCAGGCGCTCGGCCGTCGGGCGCGCGGTGCCGTTTGCCGCCGTCTCGCGCGGATGCGCGGTCATCGGGTTGTTCGGCGCCTTGAAGGACAGCACCGCTTCGCGGAAGGTCTTGGACGGGATGGTGCCGGTGTGCAGGCAGACGCCACCGATGTCGATGTCGCGCTCGACCAGGCAGACGCGCTTGCGCAACTTTGCCGCCTGTACCGCGGCGCGCTGGCCCGCCGGACCACTGCCGATGCAGACCAGGTCGAACTCGTGACTCGGACTCGTGGGTGCCATCCCGGACTCCTGCCTGTCCGTGGCAGGGCCGCGACCGCAGGCGGGCCACCCCACATGGCTCGTCCTGTTCAGGTCCGCGACAACGCCCGCCGCAACATGGGTCAGTATCGCGCGATTGTTGCTGCAGTGCGACAGCAATCCTGTCGCGCCTGCGAAGAGGCGGGTCAGGCCACGTGCCAGCCGCTGCCGTCGTCGCTGCGCAGGTCGCGGCGCATCTCGCCCGCGGTCCCGGGATGGAACGACAGGATACGGCCCGCGCGGTTCTTGTAGAAATTGGTGCAGTCGCCGGCCCAGCTCATCCGCTGCAGCCGCTCCTGCAGCGCCGCGCTGTAGGCCGTGGTCGCGTCCGCGTCCGGCTCGATCGAGCGGAGCTCGCCGCCGATTATCCTGCCGGCCATGCGGGCGATGAATTCCGCATGGATCTCGGCGCTGGCGAACAGCGAGGTATAGGCCGCACTGCCGTTGATGCCGCAGATGGTGAACCAGTTGGGAAAGCCCGGCGTGGCGATGCCGCGATACTGTTCGGGCCGCCTGGCGATGGCGTTGGCCAGACGCAGGCCGTCGCGGCCGTAGACCTCGACGGCGGGTCTCCCGTCGGCGCGTCCGCCCAGCTTGTAGCCGGTGCAGAAGATCACGACGTCGAAGTCCCGCCGCTGCCCGTCGGCGCTGGCGATACCGGTCGGCGTCATCGCGGTAACGCCGCTCGCCACCAGGTCGACATGGGGCAGGGCGAACGCCGGATAGTAGTCGTCGGAGACCAGGATGCGCTTGCAGCCGGGCTCGTAGTCCGGCGTCAGCAGGGCGCGGCGCGCGGGGTCGGGGATCGCCGCCCGCATCTGGTCGAGGCAGGTCCGGCGCAGTTCCTCGACGCCGCGCGGGATGCGGCTGTAGACCCGGTGCCACAGCATCGAGCGCCGGTAGAGGTCGCGCCAGTGCCGCCGCCAGACGCCCGGATCGGCCGCGAAGGCCGCCCGTTCGGTGTCGGTATAGGGGCGATTGTTGCGCGGCAGCATCCAGTTGGGCGAACGCTGGTAGACGGTCAGGTGCGCGGCGCGGCGGGCGACCTGCGGCACCACCTGCACGGCGCTGGCGGCGCTGCCGACCACGGCGACGCGCTTGCCCGCCAGGTCGACATCATGGCGCCAGGCGCCGGAATGCCAGTAGATGCCACGATAGTCCTCGAAGTCGCCGATGCGCGGCAGGTTGGGCTCGGTCAGGCCGCCGGTGGCCGAGACCACCATGCGGTGCCGGGTCCGGTTGCCCGCAGAATCCTCCAGCAGCCACGTGCAGGTGTCCTCGTCGAAGCGCGCGCTCTCGACCGTGGTGGAAAAGCGCGTCTGGCGCGGCAGGTCGTGACGGTCGGCGCAGGCGCGCAGATAGCGCTGGATCTCGGCCTGGTCGGCATAGAGCTGTGACCAGTCCGGGTTCGGCGCGAAGGAATAGCTGTAGAGGTGGGAGGGCACGTCGCAGCAGAGGCCGGGCCAGGTGTTGCGGAACCAGGTGCCGCCCACGTCCGCCAGTCGCTCGTGGATGATGAAATCATGCAGCCCCGCACGGCGGAGCTGCATGCCCATCAGGATGCCGGACACCCCTGCACCCAGGATGCCGACGTCCGAAGCGGTTTCGGCGCTCATGCCGTCACCCGGCCGGTCAGATGACCACCTTGCGGGCCATCAGCGCGTCGATCTCCACTGCGCTGAAGCCGGCGGCGGACAGGACCTCGCGCGAATCCCGGCCAGGCGCCGGCGGCGGGGTCGGCGTCACGGTTCCCGAGCGGTCGAAGCGCGGGGCCGGACCGGGCTGCGGGATGCCGTCGATGTCGACGAAGATGCCGCGCGCCTGCATGTGCGGGTGCGCCATTGCCTCCTCCAGGTTCAGCACCGGCGCGAAACAGATGTCGGTGCCTTCCATGATCGCGGTCCATTCGGCCCGGGTCTTCTTTGCGAAGGCTTCGGCGAACATTTTCTTCAGCACAGGCCAGTTGGCGCGGTCGTCGCGCGACGGAACGGTGGCGGGGTCAAAGCCCAGCGTCTCCAGCAGTTCGCGCCAGAAGCGGATCTCGATGGAGCCGATGGAGATGTAGAGGTTGTCGGAGGTCCTGTAGACACCGTACCAGGGCGCGCCACCGGCCAGCGTGTTCTCGCCGCGGCTGTGCGTCCAGGCACCGCGCGCCAGTGCCGAGAACATGCCGGTCATCAGCGAGGCCGCACCATCGACGATGGCCGCGTCGACCACCTGGCCCTTGCCGGACTTCCCGGCCTCGATCACCGCGCAGGCGATGCCGAAGGCCAGGTAGAGCGCGCCGCCGCCGAAATCGCCGACCAGGTTGAGTGGCGGCACCGGCGGTCCGCCGGCGACACCGATGGAATCCAGCGCGCCGGTGATGGCGATGTAGTTGATGTCATGGCCGGCAGCCGGTGCCAGCGGCCCGTCCTGGCCCCAGCCGGTCATGCGGCCATAGACCAGCTTCGGATTTCGGGCATGGCAGTCGGCGGGGCCGAGGCCCAGCCGCTCGGTGACGCCGGGGCGGAAGCCCTCCACCAGCACGTCGGCGCTCTCCACCAGCTTCAGCACGATCTCGACCGCTTCCGGCTGCTTCAGGTCGAGGGCCAACGACTTGCGGCTGCGGTTCAGGATGTTGAAGCGCGGGTCCATCGGGGTGCCGAGGTCGGCGGCGGCCGTGCGGTCGATGCGGATCACCTCCGCGCCCATGTCGGCCAGCATCATGCAGCAGAACGGTCCCGGCCCGATACCGGCCAGCTCCACCACCTTCATTCCCGCAAGCGGTCCCATCAGTCCTCTCCCCGGTTCGGCAGACGCAACGGCGACATCCTCCCCCGGACGCGCCGGACTATGCTAGCCCAGCGCAGGTGGCCGGGCGCATGCAATGTGGTGGGTGCTGAGGCGCGTCCGCGCCGGACCGCCTGGCCGGCCTTGGCCTGTCGTGGGAGCAGGTGTCGGCGATCAGTCCGAAGATCGTCCATGCCTCGGCTTCCGGCTTCTGCCAGACCGGTCCGAACACGAAGCGGCCGACGGCCGACCTGCTTGCGCGCCGGGTGATGGCGGAGCGGGTGCGCTACTATGGCGTATGGCTGCGCGAGCCGCATGCCGGCGCCACCGGAGCCGTCAACCGGGCGAACTCGGCCATGCCGGTGCGGACATCGACGCCTGGATCGCCGCCGGCGCGGTCAGGTCGGGCCCAGCCGGCTGGGGCGCGGCGACCTCAGGCCTGCGCGGCCCCGACCGGCGGCCAGCCCAGGGTCTCGTCGGGCTTGGGGCGGCGGCGCAGCCACCACGACCAGTCTTCGGGCATCAGGTCCAGCGGATCGGCATGGCCCAGTTCCCGGGCCGCCCACACCGGCCAGTGCGGGTTCGCCAGCGCCGGTCGGCCGAGGAACACCACGTCGATCAGCTGTTCGGCGATGACGCGACTGGCAGCGGCGGGAACCCCCAGGTTCCAGCTGACACCGACGGAAATGCCGACCTCGCGGCGGATGCGGCTGGCGCGGCTGACCATGAAGCCGATCTCGTCGAACGGCACGTCCTTCATGGCGTCGGTGTTCATGCCCAGGCTGATGTCGGCGAAGTCGAGCCCGTGCTGTTTCAGTTCACCGATGGCCCAGACGGCATCGTCGAACTGGATGCCGTCGGCGTTGAAGTCATCCGAACCCAGTCGCACGGTCAGCGGCAGACGCTCGGGCCAGACCGCCCGCACCGCATCCAGCGCCTCGCGGTGAAAGCGCAGCCGGTTCTCGCGGCTGCCGCCATAGGCATCGGTGCGCCGGTTCGCCAGGGGCGAGAAAAAGCTCGCGCCCAGATAACCGTGGGCAAAATGCATCTCCAGCCACCGGAAGCCGCAGTCGAGCGCCCGTTGCGCCGCCCGCGCATAGGCGCGGTGAAGCTCGGCAATCTCGTCGACGCCGAGTTCCTGCACCGGGTGTGTGTAGCGGCCGCCATAGGCGATGGCTGACGGACCGCGCACCTGCCAGCCGCCCGGACTGTCGGGCGCCAGCTGGATCTTGCCCTCCCAGGGCTTGTTCTCGCTGCCGCGCCGGCCGGTGTGGCCAAGCTGGATCGCCGGAACCGCGCCCATGTCCGAAATGATCGATGCCACCCGGCGCAGACCGTCCATCTGGGCATCGTCATAGATGCCGGCGCAGCTTGTGCTGGTCCGGCCGTCCGGCGTGATGGCGATCTGTTCGGGAAAGACCAGGCCGAAGCCGCCGGCCGCCCGCGACCCCATCAGCATGACGTGGAAATCCGACATCACGCCGTCGACCGAGCGGTACATGGTCATCGGGGACATCGCGATGCGATTGCGAAGCGTGACGTCCTTGAGCGTGAATGGCGTGAACAGGTCGGTCACTGCTGGGAAATCCTCCGTGTCGGTGGAAGGGGTGGCGCCGGCCGCGTGCGCCGGTACGGCAAGCATGCGTTTGCCGGATGGTGGTGAAGTGTAGGGCGAAATCGACCAGGTGCCCGATAGAAAATTTCAATGGACGCAGGAACGGAAAGGGTGTTCGCCCCTGAATTGTGGCGCGAGATCACGCCCTTGGACCCTGTCGGGCCAGGCATTGAGGCAACTGCCGTGCGACACCAACGGCGACAGTCGGCGTCATCTGTTCCATGATGCGGGCAGGGATGCAGGGGCTGCGCGGCGAGCGATGCCCGCGACCCCCGCACCAGGTGAAAACGCATCAGGGAGGATACCATGACGAACTATATCCCGCCGGCCATCGACTGGGTTCGCGAACAGGTCGAGCTTTACGAGGGCAGCGGCGGCACGAAGGGTACGACGCTCCGCGATACCGGCATGCCGTGCATCCTGGTCACCCACAAGGGCAACAAGACCGGCGGCATCCGCAAGATCCCGCTGATGCGGGTCAAGGTCGACAAGGGCTATGTGCTGATCGGCTCCTATGGCGGCCGGCCGAAGGACCCGGTCTGGGTGCACAACCTGCGCGCCCATCCGGACGTCGAGATCCGCGACGCGACCCAGGTCTACAAGATGCGCGTGCGCGAGGTGCCGGAAGGACCGGAACGCGATGCCTACTGGAAGGCCGGCGCCGAGGCCTATCCGCCCTATGACGAGTACCAGGCCAAGACCGACCGTCGCATCCCGGTGTTCATCGCCGAAGCGGTCTGACGCGGCCTTCCGGTTTCCGGGTGGCCGCCATCCGGAAACCGGGCTTCCCAACCGCGGCGTCGCGGTCGATGCTGCCCCCCGGGAGAGAACGCGGGGGAGCGCATCATGGATTTCAGGACCGTCACGACCGGGCTGCAGTTTCCGGAGGGGCCGATCGCCATGGACGATGGCTCGGTCATCCTGGTGGAGATCCAGCGCGGGACGCTGTCGCGCGTCGGCGCGGATGGCCGGATCGACGTGGTGGCGGACCTGGGCGGCGGCCCGAACGGGGCGGCCATCGGCCCCGACGGCCATGCCTATGTCTGCAACAATGGCGGCTTCGTCTGGACCACGCGCGCGGGCTACACCATCCCGCACGGCACGCCGGAGTCATACAAGGGCGGGTCGATCCAGCGGGTGAACCTGGCCACCGGCGCCTTCGAGACGCTCTACGATTCCTGTGACGGCAAGCCGCTGCGCGGCCCGAACGACATCGTCTTCGACAGGTCCGGCGGCTTCTATTTCACCGATCTCGGCAAGGCCACGGCCGATTTCCAGTATCACGGCGCGGTCTACTACGCGAAGGCCGACGGCTCCGCGATCCGGCAGGTGCTGGCGCCGCTGATCACGCCGAACGGCATCGGCCTGTCGCCCGACGAGCGGCGCCTGCATGTCGCCGAGACCCGCACCAGCCGCGTCTGGTCCTTCGACGTGACCGCGCCCGGCGAGGTGCTGCGGCCCGACGGCTTCATCCCCGGTCACCTGCTGGCGACGCTGCCGGACTTCCAGCTGCTCGACAGCCTGGCCGTGCAGGCCGACGGCGCGGTCTGTGTCGCGACCCTCATCCGGGGCGGCATCACCACCATCAACGCCTTTACCGGTGCCACCGACTTCGTGAAGGTGCCCGATGAACCCTATGTCACGAATATCTGCTTCGGCGGTGCCGACATGATGGACGCGTGGATCACCGCCTCGGGCAGCGGCCGGCTCTATCACGCGCGCTGGCCCTCGCCCGGTCTGCGGCTCAACTACAACGCGTGACGGAACAGGATCGGGGAGGTCAAGGATGGGTACCGAGGCAACGCGCAGCGTCATCGAGAACTACTATGCCGTTCTGAAGACCGGCCGGCGCGACAGGATCGCCGAGTGCCTGTCGGCGGACTGCGAGTTCGTGCCGCCGAAATCGGCGCCGATCGAGCCAGTCCGTGGCGGCGAGGCCATTGCCCGCCTTCTCGGCGGGGACCTGATCAAGCAGATGTTCGATCTCTCGCAGCCGTTTGGTCTTGAGGTCCACCGGATCATGGCCGACGGCGACATGGCGGTGGTCCGCCAGCGCATGCACGGCACGGCGAAGTCGACGGGACTGCCCTACGAGAACGAGTATTGCTGGGTCTACGAGGTCAGGGATGGCCGGATCGCGCGCATGGAGGAATTCGCCGACACCCACTATGCGGCACCGATCTTCGGCTGGGGCTGATCCGGTCGGCAGCTCTCAGGCCGGCTCGATCTCGAAGCGGACCGGATAGCCGCCGAGCGTCTCCCGCACGCGGGCCTCGACCGCGGCCCGGTCGCCGGTCGCGCCGATGCGGACGGTGGCGAGCGTGCCATGGACCTTGTGCGCGGCGACAGTGACGTCGATCGCCACGCCGAGCTCCCGGGCCAGCGCCGCGATGTCATGGTCAAACAGCTTCTGCGTCACCTCGATCCGCAGGGCCGGCTTGAAGATCTTCCCGACCGCGGTCAGCGGCATGCTCTCCACGGCCACGATCTCGACCGGATTGGCCGCGCGTTCCGATATCCGCCCGGCGACGAAGCCCTTCAGCGTCGCCTCGTCCACCGACCTGCCCGGCTTGAACTGCACCCAGGCCATCGGCATCTCGCCGACGCGGCGGTCGGGCCGACCGATGGCGGCGGCCAGCGCGATGTCGGGATGGGCGTACAGCGCGTCCTCGATCAACGCGGGATCGATGTTGTGGCCGCCGCGGATGATGACGTCCTTGGCCCGGCCGGTCAGGTAGATGTACCCGTCCGCGTCCATGCGGCCGAGGTCGCCGGTATCGAACCAGTCGCCGTCCACCCACGCGCCGGCATTGTGGGCCGGGTCGACATAGCCGGCAAAGACCTGCGGGCCGCGGCAGAGAATGGCGCCGATCTCGCCCGGTGCGCAGTCGCGGGCAGTGCCGCCCTTGCCGTCCAGTTCGGCGATGCGGATTTCGGTGTAGGGCATGCGCAGGCCGACCGAGCCGACGCGGACGGCGTCGTCGGGCGGGTTGATCGCGGCGAAGCCGTGGATCTCGGTCATGCCCCAGCCTTCGCGCAGCATGATGCCCAGCTTGGCCAGCACCGCGTTGGCAACCTCCAGCGACAGGGTCGAGCCGCCGATCACGCCCACGGTCATGCGCGAGAGATCGTGGTCCTCGTGCGGCTGCTGCAGCAGCATCGACAATACCGCAGGCACCATGGTGGCGACGGTCCAGCCCAGCCGCGCGGCATTCGGATAGAAGTCGCGGATCGCCGCCGGATTGCGATAGCCCATCGGCCCCAGCAGGGTGACCGTGTCGCCACGCGTCAGCGGCACCAGCCCCCAGGCATTCGAGCCGCCGACGTGGAACATCGGCACGCCGACCGGCATGTGATGGACCTGGCCGGCAAAGGCATTGCCGTAGGTCCAGGCGTGCAGCATCTGCCCGAAATGGGTCAGCCGGGCGAGTTTCGGCGCCCCGGTGGTGCCGCCGGTATGGAAGCAGGCGGCGACGGTCGTCTCGTCGTAGGTGCGCGCGAAGGTCAGGCGGTCCGACGGCTCCCGTGCCGCGGCGGCAGCGAAATCGATGATGCCGGCGCTGTCGTCCCCGCCGCCGACCTGCAGCACGATCAGGCCCGGCAGGGCCTGCCGCAGGGCCTCGACCTTGGGCCAGCAATCGGGATCGATGGACGGGTGCGCGCCCACCACGGCCTTCGTCCCCGCCGCGCGGCAGATGGAGATCATGTGGTCGATCTCCAGGAACGGGTTCAGCGGGTTCACGATGCCCGCGGTCTGGGCCCCCCACATCGCGAAATGGGTCTCCGGCAGGGTCGGCAGGATCAGCGAGACCGCGTCGGAGTCACCGATGCCGAGGCGGCGGAACAGGTTGGCGGCCTGGCGGATACCCCGGATGACGGCGTCGTAGCTGTAGACGACGGGCGCGTCGTCGGCCTGGCCGCGCGCCAAGCTGATGATCGCCGGGCGGTCCGGCCATTCGGCCGCGACCCGGGCGATACCGTCATGGACGTTGGTCGCCGTCAGGCGGTCCTTCCAGTCGACCTGCTCCACGGTCTCCACGTCCGCGAGGCAGCGAATGTCGGTCCCTGCCATGTCAGGGCTCACTCGCGGGCGATGACGATGGAGGCGTCCTGGCCGCCGAAGCCGAAGCCGTTGACCTGCACGGCGCGGATCGGTCCCTTGCCCGGTGTGCCGAGCGGGACCTGGAAGCGGATGGCGGCTTCCAGGTTCTGCGTGTTCGCGGTCGGCGGCAGCCCGTCGGACCGCATGGCGTGCAGGCCGGCCAGGATGCCCATCACGCCCGCGGCGCCGCCGGTGTGCCCGACATGCCCCTTGATCGAGGTGACGCGGACATTCGGTGCGTGGCTGCCGAAGACCTCGTTGATCGCCAGGATCTCGGCGGTGTCGCCGACCTGCGTGCCCGTACCGTGGGCAACAACGGCATCGACACCCTTTTCGCCGCCGTCCAGATCGGCCTCGGCGATCGCCCGGCGCATGGTCTCGATTTCCCAGGTCGCCGTCGGGTCGGGTGAGGAGATGTGGTAGGCATCCGACAGCGAGGCATAGCCCCGGATGCGGCCGTGGATGGTCGCGCCGCGCTTCTCGGCGATGTCGGCGCGTTCCAGGAACACGACGCCCGAACCCTCGCCCAGCATGATGCCATAGCGCTCGACATCGAACGGCCGGCAGGCCTTCTCCGACTCGGGCTCGCGCGTCAGCATGCGGAACAGCCCGGCCGCCAGCGTCTGCAGCCGCGAGCCGCCCGCATCGGTTCCGCCGGCAATGGCATAGTCACACTGGCCGGACGCAATCATGCGGGCCGCGTGCCCGACCGCATCGAGCGAGGAGGCGCAGGCGGTGGAAATCGTCAGCAGCGGGCCGTGCAGCCTGTAGCGCATGGCGATCTGGCCGGCCGCCATATTGGGCCAGGCCATCAGCTGGAACTTGCGCGGAATGCCCTCGATGCCGTGCTTGTCATAGGCTTCCTGCGCGCCGAACATCGATTCCGCGCCCGCCATGGCGGTGCCCATCACGATCGCCGTGCGGTTCGGGTCGGGCGGTGTCTCGAATCCGGCCGAGCGGATCGCCTGGTCGGTCGCGGCGATGGCGAACTGCGCGAACGGGTCCGTGCCGGCGACCACCTGGGGTGCCATCCAGCGTTCGGCATCGAAGTCGTCGATCCACGAGACCCAGATGTTCTCGAATTCCGGCTCGTTCGACCAGGGCGATGGCGCGATCTTCGGTCGATTGCCCGACAGGTTGTCGTTGAAGGTGTCGATATCGAGACCGATCGACGAGATCACGCCGACGCCGGTGATGGCTACGTCCATGTCCGCCTCCCATGGCGCGGGATTTCGGGAAGAAGACGGCGGCCCGCCACCAGGCAGGCCGCCGCGGGGATCACATCCCGTACTTCGAGGAGTCCAGCTTGCCGAACACCTCGCTCTTCAGCAGCGCGGTGTACTTGTCCTTGTCCATGCCGACATCCGCGGCCAGGGCGTTCCACTTGTCGACCAGCGCACGGAAGCGGGCGACCTTCTCGGCTGCGTTCTTGATCTTGTAGTTGGATTCCAGCAGTCCGATTGCCTTGCCGACGTCGTTGGCTACGAACTCGGTCGAGGCCTTGAGCAGTTCCGCCGACGGCTCCATGCGCTTGACGCCCTTGTCCCTGGCGGCCTTGGCCTGGGCCTCGTCGGCGAACAGCAGATAGTCGATCGTGGTGATCGCCGTGCCTTCCGCGGCCGTGTCGATCATGGCCTTCCGCTCGGAGTCCGACAGCGAGCGCCATGTGTCGAGATTGACGGAATAGGTCGACACGCCGTTGTAGGTGCCGATCGGCATGTCGGTCCAGTAGCCGACCACGTCGGCGAAGCTCAGGCCGACCAGCTCGGTGACCGGGTGCAGGTTGGCCTCGATGGTTCCCTGGCCCAGTGCCTCGTAGGTGTCGGTCGCGGAGATGCGCGCCGGCTGCGCGCCGAAATGCTCGGCCCAGCGGCTGTAGGCCGAGGCGCCGGTCCTCATCTTGAGGCCGTTCAGGTCGGCGATGGTCGTGACCGGCTTCTTTGACATGATGATGTAGGGCGGCGGCGCGACCGTGCCGAGATAGACGTGGTTGAACACCTCGAACTCGCGGATGCACTCGGCGCAGGTGAAGGTGTACTCAGACACCGCGCCGGTCATCGCCAGGCTGTTCCGCCCAAGCATCGCCAGTTCGGCCGGCAGGTTGATCTCGCGGAATTCCGCCGGGTGATAGGCGGTGACGACGAAGCCAACGTCGGCGATGTTGTCGCGGACGCCCGTCGCGGTCTCGCTGTAGGACAGCAGGGAGCCGTAGAAGCCCTTCATCGTCAGGCTGCCGCCGGTCTTCTCCGGCAGCGTCTTTTCCATGTAGTGATAGGGCGTTGTCAGGACGTGCGTCGGCGGCAGGCCGATCGCGCCCTTGATCTCCCGGGCCTGGGCGGCCTGGCCGCCGGCCATGAGTGCGAGGCCGGCGACGATGCCGGCCAGTCGGGCCGTTCGGTTGAATGCTTTCATCGGTTCCTCCCATGTGCCGCAGCGCCGTTCGCCGGCGCTGTCGGTTTCCTTGCGCCGGCCTACGACGCGGTCCTGCGGTTGAAGGTGTCGCGCTTGATGACGATGCCGGCGGCCTCCCTGTCCCAGGTGTCGGCGGTGATGCCTTCCTGCTTCAGCTTGTATTTCTGGATCTTCTCGGTCGGCGTGTGCGGCATGCTGTCGACCACGCGGACGTAGCGGGGGATCATGAAGTGCGCCATGCGCGGCTTCAGGTACTCGATCAGGTCGGCGGGATCGAACGTCATGCCCTCGACCGGCGTGATCACCACCATGACCTCGTCCTCGTTGATCTCGCTGGCCACGGGGATCGCCGCGACCTCCTTGACGGCCGGATGACCGGAAACCTCGGACTCGATCTCGAAGGACGAGATGTTCTCGCCGCGGCGGCGGATGGCGTCCTTGATGCGGTCGACGAAGTAGAAATAGCCGTCCGCGTCGTACTTGAAGCCGTCGCCGGTATGGAACCAGCCATTGCGCCAGGCCTTCGCGGTCGCCTCGGGGTTCTTGTAGTAGCCGTGGTTCATCGACCAGGGCCGGTCGGTCCTGACGACCAGTTCGCCGACCACGCCCGGCGGGACTTCGCAGTCGTTCTCGTCGACCACGCGGCACTCGCAGCCCGGACGCACCTTGCCGGCGATCCCGAACTTCTCGGGATTGGCGACCGAGATGATCGGCGAGCAGATCTCGGTCATGTTGAAGGCGGTGTACATGTCGACACCGAAGCGCCGGACGAACTTCAGGGAATCCTCGTTCCACGGGATCGTCAGGACATGGCGCAGCGGGTGATCGCGGTCGTCGTCGCGCGGCGGCTGCTTCTGCAGGAACGGTGTCATCACCCCGGCCAGGATCGCGGCCGTCGTCTTCGTCTTGCGGATGAACTCCCAGAAGATGTCGGTCTTGAAGTACTCCAGCACCGAGACCGAGCCGCCATTGGCCAGCGCGGCGATCACCGGCATGGTGCCGCCGACATGGAACAGCGGCATGTCGACCAGCAGGCGGTCGCCTTCCTTCTCGAAAAACCACGGGAATGACTCCGGGCCCATGGCATAGCCCTGGACATAGGACGACAGCACGCCCTTGGACGGTCCCGTCGTGCCGGAGGTATAGATGATGTACTGGGTGTCCCATGGTTCGACCGGCGATGACACCGGCACCAGGCTGGCGGCATCGCCGTCCAGGGCCGTGGCATCAAGGCGCCTGAGCTTGTCCGGAACGGCGGTCTCACCGCCGAAGACGACGATCTGCTCAAGCTGTGCCAGCTCGACATAGTCCAGCCGTTCGACCAGGTCGGAATGCGCGACCATCAGGCGCGCGCCGGAGTTCTCGATCACGTGCTCCAGCAGGCCGCCGCGATAACCGGTGTTGATCGGGACATAGACGGCGCCCAGGTAGTTGAGCGCGAACCAGATGCGCATGCAGTCGGGCCCGGTCGGCATCCAGACCAGCACGTGCTCGCCCCGCTTGACGCCAAGCGCCTGGAACGCGGCCGCGGTCGACCGGGTCAATTCCAGCGTCTCGCTGTAGGTCCAGGTCGAGTAGTCCTCGTAGATCGCGAAGACCTTGTCCCCGCGCTCGCTCGCCCAGCGTTCGAGCTGGCTGGCCAGCACGCAGTCCTCGCGCCTCGGCATCCGCGGATCGCTTGTCGTCGACGTCATTCACTTCCCCCCGGCGCGTTGCGCCCTCTCTTCCTGACGGTGCTTTCCCGGAGGCCGTGGCCCCGGGACCGGCTGGCGTACAAGCCTTCCGGCGCGGCAGATGCCGGTCCATGCGGGCGGGGCGGGTGCATGGCATGTCGCGGCGACGGCGCGGGCCCCGGCGCTCCCGCCGTCGGGGTCTGCATCGCGTTCCCGGGACGTGTCAGCTCGGCTTCCTCCCAAACGCCGGACCAACCTTCAGTCAGTTTGTATTTTGGATATCCTCGCACATCTGCATTACCTAAGGTCAACGTCTATTGGCGGGTGCCGACCGTGCTTCACACACCGGGCTCGGCACCCTCCGCTAGGGTCTGAACGCGAACTTGCTTTCCCCCGTTTCCCGCAGCCGGGCAGCGATGTTGGCGAACCGGCAGAGCAGCGGGCGGGTTTCCCGCGGGTCGATGATGTCCTCGACCATGAAGTCCTCGGCGGTGCGGAAGGGCGAGCGCATGCGCTCCAGCTTCGCCTCGATCTCGGCCAGCCGGGCCGCGGGATCCGGCGCGGCGGCCAGTTCGGACTTGTAGGCGGCCTCGATCCCGCCCTCGACCGGCAGCGAGCCCCAGTCCCCGGACGGCCAGGAATAGCGGTACATGTAGCGGGTGTGGTTCATGTGCATCGCGCCGGCGACGCCGAAGACCTTGCGCAGGATGATCGAGCAGAACGGCACGGTGGCCTGGTAGATGGCGACCGCCGTGCGGGCGCCGCGACGGATGGTCGAGGCGGCCTCGAACTGGCTGCCGACCGCGAAGCCCGGATTGTCGACGAAGTGGACGATGGGCAGGTGGAAGGTCTGCGCCATGTCGACGAAGCGCGTGACCTTGTCGGAGGCGTCCGCCGTCCAGGCGCCGCCATAGCGCATCGGGTCGCCGGCCAGCACCGCGACCGGCCAGCCGTCCAGTCGGGCCAGCCCGGTGATTGCCGAGCGTCCCCAGCCCTTGCCGATCTCGAAGAAACTTCCCTTGTCGACCACGGCCTCGATGATCGGGCGGACCCGGTAGACGCGGCGCCGCTCCCGCGGGATGGCGCCCAGCAGCCAGTCCTCGCGCCGGTCCGCGGGGTCGCCGTTCAGTCGCCGCTCGGGCAGTTCGTGCACCGAGGATGGCAGGTAGGACAGGAACTGCCGGGTCCGCGCGAAGGCTTCCTCCTCGCTGGCGACCGCATCGTCGACGGTGCCGTTGACGCCATGCAACGCGGCGCCGCCCAGTCCCTCCTTGTCGATCGTCTCGCCCGCGCGCGCCGCGACCGGCGGGCCTGCGACGAAGATCTGCGAGGTGCCCTCGACCATCAGCGAATAGTGACAGGCGGCGGCCCTGAGGGCGCCCAGCCCGGCGACCGAACCCAGGGCCAGGCCGACGACCGGCACGACGCCCAGGTTCTCGGCCATCACCTCCCAGCCCGGGGTGAAGGGGACATAGGTCCGGCCCTCGCGCTCCAGCACCTTGATGGAGCCGCCGCCGCCGGTGCCGTCGATCAGCCGGATGACGGGCAGCCGCAGGTCGCGCGCCATCAGTTCCGACTGGACCATCTTGCGGTGGATGGCGGCGTCGGCCGCGCCGCCGCGGATGGTGAAGTCGTCGCCCGCCACGACGACCGGCCGGCCCTCGATCAGACCCCGCCCCATGACCTGGTTGGAGGCCATGAAGTCGACCATCCGGTCATGCTCGTCATAGGTCGCCTTGCCGGCCAGTCCGCCGACCTCGTCGAACGAGCCGTCGTCGAGCAGGCGCTCGATCCGCTCGCGCACGGTGAGCTTTCCGGCGTTGTGCTGGCGCGCGATCTTGTCCGCGCCGCCCATCATGGCCGCCAGCTTCCGTCGGCGTTCCAGTTCCGCGACCTCGTCGCTCCAGTCAGTCATGGCACGTTTCCCCTGTGCAGGGTTTGCCCGCCGTCATTCCATCTGTGACGGCAGGAAGGTGATGATCTCGGGAAAGGCCACCAGCAGGCCGACCACGACCAGGTCCGCCGCGAGGAACCAGAGGATGCCGCGGAAGATCGTGGTCAGGCTGACCTGGTTGCCGACGACCCCCTTGATGACGAAGACGTTGATGCCGATCGGCGGCGTGATCATCCCGATCTCGAGGAACTTCACCAGGAACACGCCGAACCAGATCAGGTCGACCTGTGCCTTCTCCAGGATCGGCAGCAGCACCGGCAGCGTCAGCAGCATGGCCCCCAGCGGGTCCAGGAACATGCCGAGCAGCAGGTAGAGCAGGGAGATGCCGAGGATCAGGACCAGGACGTCGGCTTCCAGGCCGATCACGCTTCCGGCGATCAGCTCCGCCGTGCCCGACAGCGCCAGGAAACGGGTCAGCAGGTTGGCGCCGACCGCGATCACGAACAGCGTGCCGGTGGTCGCGAGCGTCTCCACCAGCGACTGCCACAGCGCCTTGCGGGTGAGCGATCCCTTGGCCAGGGCGATCAGCATGGAGGCGCCGGCACCCACCGCGCCGGCCTCCGTCGCGGTGAACAGGCCGACGAAGAGTCCGCCCAGCACCGCGACCACCAGCAGCAGGATCGGCCAGGTCTCGCGCAGGTGCTGCAGGCGCTCGACCAGCGGCGGCATCACGGTAAGGCGCGGCGCCAGCGACGGATTGAACGAGGCGCGGCCGAGAATGACCGCGATGTAGGCCGCGGCGGTCAGCAGGCCGGCACCGACACCGCCGATGAACAGCTTGCTGATCGGCACCTCGACGAAGACACCGTAGAGGATCAGCAGGATCGAGGGCGGGATGAGCGCGCCGAGCGTGCCGGCTGCGGCGATGGTGCCTGTGGCCAGCGCAGGGTCATAGCGCTTGTCCAGCATTTCCGGGATGGCGATCCGCCCCATGGCGGCGGCGCAGGCAACCGACGAGCCGGTGACGGCGGCGAAGCCGGCCGAGCCGAAGACCGAGGCGATGGCAAGCCCGCCGGGCAGGCGCGCAAGCCAGGACCGGCAGGCGTCGAACAGGCCCTTTGTCAGTCCCGTGTGGTAGCAGACATAGCCCATCAGCAGGAACATCGGCACCGACGAGAGCGTCCACTTCGCCGCGAAATCATAGGGCACGGCCGAGAGGATGCCCCAGGCCGGCCGCTGGCCGACCAGCACCCAGATGCCGCAGAACGACACCAGGATCAGCGCGATGCCGATCGGCATCCGCAGCAGCAGGAGCAGGACGAGGGACGCGATGCCCAGCAGGCCGATGACCTCGTTTTCCATCGCTATTCCGCCTGCTGGTGGACGCGTTGTCCGTCGACGTCGTCGACGACCTCACCGAGGCCGCTGGCGGCACCGGTGACGGCGCAGGCGAAACGGTAGAGCAGCACGAGGGCGAAAAGCCCGAAGCCCAGCGGCAGGACGAAATAGCCCGGCCAGATCATGAAGGTGACGTCCTGCTCGATCATGAAGGTGCCGAAGTCGTACTTCTTCATCGCCTCGAGCCAGAGGCGGTGCGCGATGGCGCCGGCGACAACGGCGGAGGCCAGCCACATCACGGCTGTCAGCCAGACCCGGTAGCGACGGGCGAAGTGCTGCGCCAGGATCTCGACGGTGATGTGGGAATTCAGCTTCTCGGCCAGCGCGACTGGCAGGTAGGCCACCACGACCATGTAGTAGTGCGCGACAAAGATCGTTGTCGCCGGCAGCGGGAACTCGAAAAGGTTCTTCAGCAGCACGTCGGCGACGATCTGCAGCATCATCAGCATCACGGCCGCCGCACCGATGGCGGTCGATGCCATCACCAGCCAGCCGAGGACCCGTCCGGTAAAGGTCATTGCGCCCTCCGGTCGTCGATCCCAGCGGCGTGCCTGCTCGCCGGCATGCCGGCATCGGTCGGAGATGTGCCACACGTCCGCCGCGACCCGTGCATTTGCGGTCGTCGTTGCCAACAACTCATTAAATCCTCCCGCCTGGCAGGCACATCTTTCAAAAATGCCTGCCTCTCCCCGTCAAATGCTGTCAGGGGCGCGGGGGCAAAGCAACGACGCTGTAACTTGACGATAACTGACCGGCGTCCAGTCTTGCCCGGTTGGCGGATTCATGACGGGAAGATCAATCCTGCCTTTTCCTCGCGAACCAGCCGGATTTGCGGCCTTTTTCGGGGCGCGGGAGTCGGAGGTTTCAGGCCCCTCCATGCGGCGGGTCAATGCAGGGTTGCGTCAGTCGCTGGTCAGCTGGGCCGGCCGGCCTGCAGGTGCTGCTGCCGGCCATGCGAAGCGGACCGCGGCCTCAGCGGGATGGTGGGCGGTCGTCGGGGGGCGGGGCGGATCCGGGTGCGTCAGATGACGTCGACCCCGGGCGGCGGGATGGTGGGCGATACTGGACTCGAACCAGTGACCCCTGCGATGTGAACACCGGGGTCTGCGCCAATTCCTGCGGCTTCCGGCAATTTCCCGCACATTTGCAAGCCCTTCAAGCCCAACGAAATCAACCCCTCAAAGTGTACACTGGTACGCTCGTACCGCCAAGCACTGTGTTGGTCAGACCTCAAGAGCATCGGCAGCATCCTTCAGATGTTCCGGCTGATACCGGGCATAGACCCGCGCCGTGACGTTGACGTTGGCGTGCCCAAGGAACTGGCTGATCTTCTCCAGCGGCACGCCGGCACCAGCCATCCAGACCGCCGCCGTGTGGCGCAGCGTGTGCGCGCCGATGCGCTCGATCTTCGCGCGGTCGCAGGTCGCACGGAGCGCGGTCTTGATGTTCGCCACCTTCCGCCCGCCGTACTCGACCACGTACTCGCTGATGGCCTTCTCGCGCACGTCCTCCAGAACAGCCCGCACCGTCGCTGTCATCGGCACGGTTGCACGAGCCTTGCCGCCCGGCTTCTGGCCCAGGTTGATGCAGTTGCCATCGAAGTTCACCTGCGCCCATGTCAGGTCGAGGATGGCTTCCCGGCGCGCGGCTGTTGCGATGGCGAGGTGCAGGAACACGGTCATGTGCCCTTGGCTGGCCTCGAGCAGCTTGCGGAACTCCGCGCGGGACAGATGCCGGTCTCGTGGCGGGGACTGCGGCGGCATCCAGACCTGCGCCTTCGTGTTCCTGTCGTGCCAGCGGAGGGCCGTCTTGAGGTAGCCAAGTTCGGTGCGGATCGTGCCTGACGCGCGTCCCTCATCCTCCCGCTCTGCGGCATAGCCCCGGCATAGCTGGCGGGTGACGTGCTCTGGCGCGAGGTTCGCGAAGGTGCCCTTGAGCGCCTCCCACGCATACTCGACGCGCTCTTTCGAGTGCCCCTGAAAGTCGGCCAGGTACGCGGTCATGATGGTCTCGCAGGTTTCCACGGTTGGTCGTTTCAATGCGTCGGCAATCTCGCGACACGTCCGTTCGGCATCACCACGGTTCTCGCGCGAGGCCGGCAAGCCTGTGCTTCGGCGGTTTCGCTTGCCGCCGCTGTACCAGACAGCGCACCACATGCCCCGGTGCTTTCCGAGCGTGACATCCATTGTTCCAGAGCCTCCGGGCGGATCCTGATATTCCGCCCGAAGTGAAGCGCGGGGAGGTCGCCGCGTGCAATGAGGTTTCGCACGGTCTGGCCGGAGCATCCGAGTATGGACGCTACATCGGCAACCCTGAGAGCGGGTCTCATCCCTGTTCTGCCTTTGCGATGGCTGCGCGTTCGTGCTCCAGCACCTCGGCCACCAGTGCGCGCGCTGCCTCGATCTCGCATTCGTCGAGACGCACCTGCGGCCACACTTTCAGCCATTTCGCACCCGAGTAATCAGGCTCCGGCTGTCCCTTCGCCTTCGCGATGGCCCGCAGCGTGAGGCTTTGGGCATGCGCGCACAGCACCATCCGCACGTCGAAAGTTCCGATGTGGTGTTCCTCGGCATAGGACCACGCGCGGTGCGCCTCCAACGCCTCCAGCATGTCGGGGCCGGCTGCGATCAGGCGGGCATCTGCCTGCGCGGTCTCGTGATCGCTCGCCGTCATCCACGGGCTGCCACAGCATCCGCAGCCGCCGAAGGGCTTGAACCCGCCTCGCGGCCCCACGTCCACATCGCAAGTGTCAACGGCCCAAGGCCCCGGTGTATGGCTCATCTCACTGCCCTTCCGTGTAAACGATGCGATTCAGCGCAGACAGCGGGACCGACTCGCTGAGACGGCCATCAATGAACACGTCCAGCAGGAACGGGTTCACGGGTGACGGCACGATGCTCTGGATAAGTCTTGCCCTGTGGTACAGACCGACACCCATTTTGATCTCCGGACCGTCAATCAGTCGAATCTTGCGCATCTCAGTTCTCCGGTGCGTTGATGGGGGACCAGTGGGACGGGGCGGGCGGGCCTTCCGGGCTTACGTCAGCCAGCATCGTGTCGACGTATTCCCACATATCCCATGTCCACTCCCAGCGCGCGACGACCGCGCTCGGTTCGTCATGTTCTGACCACACAAGAACGGGCGTCCCGTCCTTCGGCGCGGTCTCGATAGGCTGCCACTCGATCATCTCGCGTACATCTCCTCTGGCAGGGGCAGGTTGATCCCGTGTTCCTGTGCGCAATGACGGTGTATGTCGTTGAGATAACGCGTCATTTGCTCTATACTCAGCTTCTTGGTCGACCTGATCTCGACCGTCTCGCCGTCGATCTCGCGGACGACGGGCGGGCAGAACTTCTGCTTGAAATACTCGTGCACGTCCGTTGCATCCCAGCCGTAGTGGTTGCCGAACACCTCGGCGGCACGGTTGATCCACGTCCACATCAGGGCGTTCTGTGACAGCGACCTGCGCTTCGTGTGGCGCTTGACCTCCACGTCCCACTGGCGATCCAGGCTAAGCCCGTCGATGAACGACAGCACCCGCGCCTTGGACTGCGCGTCGTGGATCAGGAACGGTGTCACCGCATTGCCTCCACGACAGCACGGGCAACCCGTCGCCAGAGTTCCCGGTCGGCCTCGTAGGTGTCTTCGTCCCACTTGAGGGGCTTGGCGAACAGCCGCGAATATTCGTGGTAGGCAACACGGGCCAGCCGCTCGATCTCGGCATCATTTTCGGGAGTGCTCATCACCGCATCGTCTCCAGCGCGGCGCGAACACCTTCGCGAACCTGCTCCCTCAGCCGATCATCCTGCTTTTCCCACAGGCCCCTGTGTCCCCAGCGGGCTTCGTACCCAGCCTTCGCCGCCCTCTCCACATCTTCGTCAGTGATGGGCCGGCGCATGGCCTCGTAGGCGGCGAACATGACGCGGAGGGAGTCAAGTTCGCTCGACGGATCATCGACGAACACCCGCCACAGCTTCTCGCACTGCTTATCCGTCAGTTCCGGCGCCACGGTGGGGGCGGCTTCGAGTTCCTTCACCCGCGCCTCCAGTTCCGCTATTGTCCGCATGGCCGGGTCGTCAGGGTGCAGGGCGATGCAGCCGTAGTCGTCCAGCGGGATGCCGGCAAGTTCAGCGTCTCCAGAAGAATTGTAGCCACAACGTTCGAGGCCACCGTCGCCAACAACAGCTATGGTCGACTCCCATTTGCCATTTCCGTCGACAATCCACAGGCTTGCGTCGCTGCCAATCTGTTCCAGATGTAGTTGCAGCGAAGGTTCTTCGGGTCGGGGCTGATACACCTTGACCATCACTCGTCTCCCTCGATCTTGTTCAGGATGGCGGTAAGGCGCTCCAGCTTCGGGTAGTCGCCAGCGCCCGCCGCAACGGTCCACATACCCCGCGCCGCCTCGATCAGTTCCGCCACGTCGCGCGGGTCGATGTCGGGGAGGACAAGGCGGGTCCAGCCGTAGTTGGGGGACGCCCAGCGATGCCCGCGGCCTCGTCCGCCGTCGCCAATGGCGTTGAATGTACCGGGTCCGGATGCGTCTTCATCCTCGCCAGTGACCGCATACAGCCGCCCCGGCTCAAATCCGTCGCTGCCGTATGGGGGCACCTTCTCCGCCACCGCGTAGACCTTCGTCTTCATCGCTTCCATTCCTCGTAAAGCTCTCGTGCATATGCCCTGAGCGCGGCTCTCAGCAGCCAGTCGGGGGCACGTTCTCTGACAACCGTCATCTCGCCCCGCTGGTGCATCTCTGCGTGGATCGAGTGCAGGACCGGCAGTGCCTCGCTGTCCGGGCCCTTGATGCCCTTGCCGCCTGTGCCGATGTGCGCAGGGTCGACCGTCTCGTATTCCGTGCCGCGAAAACCCGTGAAAACGCATGGCTCGGATCTGAGGTGATCCAGGTATTTGCGATCTCTGAGGGTCTTGACGTGCATGGGTTCGTTGCGTTGTGTTGAGTAGCGACGTGAAGTGTTGCGTTGTGGTGCGTCGTTAGAATGGTATCGAGTCGATATCGTCGAGGTCGTTGCGCCGCGCGGTATCGCTGGTGCGACCGTCGCCCTTGCTGTCGAGCAACTGCAACTCGCCCCGGAACCGCTGGAGCACGATCTCGGTCTGGTAGCGGTCCTGCCCGGACTGGTCGGTCCACTTCCGGGTCTGGATCTGCCCCTCGACATAGGCCTTGCTGCCCTTGCGGAGGTACTCGGACGCCACCTTCGCGATGTGCTCGTTGAAGATGACCACCCGGTGGAACTCGGCCCTCTCGCGCCGCTCCCCGGTCGACTTGTCCCGCCAGGTTTCGTTGGTCGCCATCCTGAGCGTGACGACAGGATCGCCGTTGCTCATGGTGCGAACGTCGGGATCGGCGGTCAGGTTGCCGATCAGGATGACCTTGTTCACGCTCATGCTGCTGCCTCATGGAGTTGAACGCGCGACTGGATCGCCGTGCGAATGTCCCGCGCCAGATCGCGGAGTTGCTTCCGGCCGGCCTCGGTCAGCGCCTTCATGTCCGCGCTTTCCTTGATCTCGGCCATCGTCCTGTCGAACTCGGCCAGCGCTTCCACGGCACGCTGCGCGCCGAACTGGTCGATCTCCGCAAAGGACTGCTCGGCGGTGTCGGAATAGACGCCGGTGGCATTCCAGAGCGCGTCTTGCAGGCGGAAGATCGGGCCATCGCGCTTGACCTGCTGGACAGCCTTGACGGGCTTCTGAGGGGCCTCGTGGTTGGCCGGCTGTTCAAGGTCAGCGTCTTCTCCGGTCTCCAGACCGAGCGCCTTGAGCAGCGCGAACTTCACGGCGTAGGACATGGCCTTGCCCGGCCCCTTGTCCTGCGGGTCGATGCCATAGCCGCAGGACGGCACGTCCACGAAATCGTCGGGCTTGTCGATGTTGACGAACCGCACGTCCATCAGGACTTCGGTGCGGTTGCCGCACTGCGTGACACGCATGTTGACCGGGTGGTAGTGGACACCCCTCGCGAGCAGGACCGGCTTGCATGCAGCCGTCACCGCATCGTGCGTCACCACCTCGTACATCAGCCCTTTGGGCTTTTCCTTGGCGATCCTCTTGATCTCGCCTGCCGCCGCGTGCAGCCGCTGGTAGATGTTCGGCGCCTCAGACATAGACGTTCTCCTTACCAACGAAATCCAGGTACTCGATCCCGAGCCGGCGCCACGTCGTGTAGTCGACGGGTTCAGCCGCTTCGGGGTGGTGCTTTGTCGGGAGCCACTCCCAGCCGTAGTGCCAGACGCGCTCCACATCGACGCGCTCGCCGTTGATCTCGGCCACCAGTTCTCCGCGTCGGTCGCACGCATCGGTGTGCGTGTGGCGGACGCCGTGACCTACGGTGCAAAGGCACTCGCGCCAGATACGGGCGGGCAGCTTCGGTCCCTTGCGATAGGCCGAGACGGTGTAGTGACCGGGCTGGGGGCGGGAGATGTAGCGGGTCATCAGAGCAGCCCGGACAGCGCCTTCATGGCGATCCAGTATTCCGGGTAGAAGACCCCGACCCATGCCTTGATGCTCAGCGCATCACCGATGTTGACCAGAAGCACCACCGCGCCGGGAACGGCACACAGCACCCCGAGCAACCAGAGCCCGACGCATTCGTTGAATACTTCCGCGGTGTCTTTGGTCACGAGCGCTCTCCGAATGAACCGGTTGGCGCCATAAAGGAGGGCCGCACCGAGCGCCGCACCGAGAAAGCCCGTAGCGACGATGCTCAGCGCTTCGATCCGGGCGACGGCAAGGGCCAGGTCAACCGCCTGCCCGCCGTGGTCGATGGCCAGCTTCTCCGCCGCTTCTGCGGCACGGGCCATCACCTCCGCGATGCGGTCCATCGGTGACAGGGCCTCAATCTGTTCGGGCGTCATCATCAATCTCCGTGACAGTTCGGAACTCCGGGCGGGAGGAGGCGCCCGGAGCGCGGAGCCGTCAGGTTGGGGAGGAACTGGCTCCGCTGCCCGAGCCGGAAGGCTCAAGGGGTTCGTCCGCCGCCGCGCAGGCACGCCTGTAGCGCTCCAGCAGGTCGGTCATATGCGGGATGAGCGCTGCCGGGATAATCATCTCGTTGCCAAGCCGGTAGACGCTCAGATACCGCGCATCATCGACCTCCAGTCGATACGGCGCCCCCTCGGGCTGCTCGATAACCTTCTGAAGGGTCAAAATCATTCCTCCGTCTCCTCGCCGTCATCGTCCTCGGGGGTGGTGTCGGGACCGTCTTCCAGCATCTGCTCCAGACGGCGCAGCAGCGGGAGGCAGGTGAGCAGGGATGCTTCGTCGCCGGTCACAGCGCCCTCCTTAGAAAATGTCCGAGTAATCGAGGCCTTCCGGGTTGTCCCCGGCGGCTCGGTCGTCGCTCGCGGCCACGGTCTTGGTGCCTCGATGCTCGATTGCGCAGTCCGCGTGCTGGACGCGCCAGCCCCTGCCGGGAACGCGCTCGAAGTGACCCGCACCGGGCGCACACCACTTGCCGCAGCGGTAGCAGTCGCCGCCGTACTTGTTCCTCACAGCACCCTCCGCTGAAAGTCGCGCGTGTCAGCGCGAAGCTGGCGGGTGCGCTGGTGCGTCTCGTGCTCGCGGATTTCGGTCAACAGCGGGTCCATCACCTCGAAGAATGCGTCGTCGATGACCTCGTGCAGCGCTGCCTTGGTGTCCTCGCGCTCCTTGGCGCTGAACCGCTTCATGTGCGCGTCAACGGCGGCGTCGAGTGCGGAGACCAGCGCGTAGCGGTCGGCCTTCCAGCCGACCAGGTCGTCGTGAAGTTCTTTGAGGGTCATCGCCGCGCCCCATGCGACTTCGGCAGGGGCTTGCCGCTCATGGTCTCGTTCACCGCCGCCAGAACTTCGTTTCCGACAGGGGGCTGCTGCTTGAGCGTGCAGACGCCATTTGGGCGGTTCACGGCACCGCAACACTGCGACCAGCTACGAACGCGCAGCAGACCCTTCTTGTCGCGGTACGGCTTGAAGCTGAGATGGCAACCGATCATCGCGTTCCTCCATCAGTGCGATGGAGAGTACTTTAAGTACGTCAGACGATGCGGTCAATCAAAAATCGGAAAAAAAATACGATTGGTACGCTGGGAGCTAGGGCCTTGATCCTGCGAGGCAATCGCGATCAGGCGCTAAACAGGTCGTTCCAACTGTAAATTCGGTGGACGGCGATGACCGGCGCCGGGGGCACAAATTCGCCCTTCGGCTCGTACTGGCCGTAGACCCAGCCCGAGCTGTTCCTGCCGGTGATGACCTTCACGAACGCCTCGACCGGCTGATCCTGGTCGCCACCATTCCGGCGGCACTGGATCACGACATGATCGCCAACCTTGGGTGCCATGTAGGGGGAGACGTAGACCAGATCCCCGGCGAAATAGCGGGGTTCCATGCTGTCGCCCTCGACATAGACGGCATAGACATCGCGCGCGGCGGTCAGGCCGGGCGGCCGTCGAACGTAGTCAATCGGTCCTGTGTCCAATGTGATTGCCCCTTGAGAACTGCCGGCGCCAGTCCCCAGCACTGGAATATCAAGGGGCATCTCGGAACGCGAAGGCGGCAACGCTACGGCAGGCGCAGGGCGAGCATTGGGCACAGCATCCCCATAGCGCAGAAACATTTCTGTGACACCGACCGCCTTTGCGAGCTTTTCCATCGTGTCGCCGCGCGGGTGGCGGATCGCCCCGGTGCCGTATTTCTGGACGACCTCTTTGGACAGACCGGTAGCCCGCGCGACATCGACCCGTGTCAGGCCGAGCGCTTCCCGAGCTTTTTCAAATCGTTCCCACCATTCCATAGCGTCCGCACCATCGGCTACTGCCCCTGAGTCGTCATCGTAATTTCCGGCTTGCGATACGGAATAAAAGTACGATACAGTACTCGGCATGGAACGCATTCCCGACATCATCCGCGCTGCCGGTGGTGCTGAGGCCGTCGCTGTAGAGGCCGGCGTCACCGTTCACGCGGTCCAGAAGTGGGCGCGCAAAGGCGTGCCCGATTGGCACTGGCCCACGCTCATGAAGCTGTCCGGCGTGTCGCTGGAGCAGATGTTCGGGGCCAACCAGCAAATCAGAGCAAAGGGAGAAGCCGCATGAGACAGGGCATTGTCCGCGAAATGATTGACGCGGCCGGTGGCATCAACGTGGTTGCCGAACGGCTCGGCCGCAGTCCGAATACAGTCCAGCACTGGTGGTCCAAGCGGTATCTGCCGGGCACCGTGGACTGGGATCTGAGGCTGCTGGCCGGCCCGGAATACTGCGCCATCCCGGCCAAGCGCAACCCGTTCGCGTTCCCGCTGTGCATTCACTATCACGGCGAGACGGACACGTTCTGCCCGGAAGACGCGGCCGAAGGCTCCAAGTTCTGCCGGAAGCACAAGGCGGATCAGCGGTGAAGGGCTCAATGGTCACACTCCTGAGCGGCGACCATCAGCCTCGCGCGTTCGGCTCCCCTGACGTACCGGGGCACAACGACAGCGAGGCACGACCGAAGCAGCCATTCATCGAGCTTGGCTCCAGCGACTTCGCAGACCGCAACCGTTCTGCCGTATCGGTCGAGGCCGTGCGCCTCGCAGGAGACGGCACGGCCTGCGATGTAGGCCACGAGCGCATCTCGGGCGCGAACCCCGGCGATGGTGTCCATTTCCGGCGTGTCGATGCCGCGAAGGCGAATGCGCGTCCCGTCTATGACGATGGTGTCGCCGTCGATGATGCGCGGGACACCCTCGATCCGTTCCGCAGCCTCCGCGAGGCCGAGGGATGCCACCAGGACGAGCGCACAGGCAGCACCGTGGTGGTGGTACTGGCGGGGCTTCTGGTCATCGGCGCTGTCGTGTGGGCGGTGATCTGAATGGCGGACCGCATCGACTACAGCACCCAGCACGGGGCCTCGATCCTCGCCCTTCGCATCCGGGACTACTGGACCGCTCGTGGTCTCGACGTGCGCGTGGGCATCACGCCCACCGCCAAGTCGTCCAATGGCGAGCGCAACGAGCGGCACTTCTTCGGCCCCGTCGACAACCTCCGCATCCGCAAGGGCAACGGCGGCTGGTACATGGAGGCCGTCTGAATGCCCCGGCTCACGTTTCTCCCTGAGGACGTCGAACTTTGGCTGGCGCGTGCTTTCGGCACGGTTGGCGCGGTGTTGCTCGCGCTCATGCTTGTGGCGATCGCGACATTGGGCGCCATGCTCGCCTACGCAGGCGCGGCCGCGCTCATCCAATGGGCGGGGGTCTGAATGCGACGGACCCTGCGCAGGTACATCGACCCCGACACCGCGCTCAACGTCGTCGCGGCCATTCTCATCGGCTGGTGGGCCGGCTCGTACCTGCCCAAGCACGTCGCGGACAACCTCGCCGATGTGATGCCAGTAGTTCATCCCTGCAACGTAAACGCGAACAGGACGCAATCACAGTGACGAAAGACCCCCAATTTATCACGGATGCCGTGGTTCAGGAGGCCCTGACAGACGCATTCCGCCGGCATGTCGGGCAGGGCAAGGCTCATTCCGTATGCGAAATCGCCGCCGCTACCGGAGGCAGTGACACCCTTTGGGGCATGGTGCGCTCGGGATGCAAGGTGCCGTCCCTCCGTGCCGTGCTGCAAGCCGCTGTCGCGATGGGTGACGAAGGCCCCGAGTTCCTCAATGGCATCCTCGGCGCCGCCGGCTTCACGGGTGTCCGCCCCATCGACCCCGGCCACTTCTGCCCGCACCGCACGACCGGCGACCTCGCCAAGGCCATCGCGACCATTGCCGAGGCTCTGGAGGACAAGGACATCGACGCCAGCGAGCGAGCGCTGATCCGGGCGCAGCTTCTGGCGCTGGGCCGCATGGGCGACACGCTCAAGGTCGTGTCCTGATGTTCCAGGGTCAGATGCCGAGCCAATCGGGCGACTGGTACACGCCAGCATGGGTTTTCCAAATGCTTGGTTGCCGGTTCGCGCTCGACGTTGCGGCGCCCCCGGAGGGGCCGCGCCATGTGCCGTGCGATTTCTGGATTTCGGAAGGGTCGCTGGATGAGCGCTGGTACGGCTTCGTCTGGATGAATGCGCCCTTCGGGGGGCGCAACGGGCTGACGCCGTGGCTGGAGAAGTTCGTGGCGCACGGCAATGGGATCGCTCTGGTCCCCGACCGGACATCCGCGCCGTGGTTCCGCGACTACGCCCGCCGTGTCGACATCATCGCGTTCTTGCCGAAGGTGAAATTCGAGCGCCCGGACGGCACCACAGGCGCGTCTCCGGCAAATGGCTGTGCGCTGTTCGGCATTGGTGCGAAGGCGGTCGGCGCGCTCTGGAATGTCGACGCTGACAACGGCTGGATCGCTTTGCCGAGGTCAGCCTGATGAACACCCGCTCCCCCGCTTTCGCGAGGACCAGCCTGAAGGTCCAGGACAACGCCCCGGATGCCGTGCCGGGGGGAGACGGGCCGCGCAATGCGGATCATTCGCCGGCCAATCCGGGGAAGCAGCAGGCATCAGGGGGCGCGGAGCACGGTCTCCACACCGCCGCGTCCCCTATGCGTGTTCTTGTCGCCTGCGAGTTCAGCGGCGTTGTCCGCCGGGCCTTCGCGGCCAGAGGGCACGATGCCTGGTCCTGTGATCTGCTGCCGGCAGAGGACGGCAACAACAAGCACCTGCAATGCGACGTCCGCGACATTCTCGATGACGGATGGGACTTGCTGATGGTCGCCCACCCGCCCTGCACCCGGCTCTGCAATTCCGGGGTGCGCTGGCTGACCAAGCCGCCGAAGGGCCGGACGCTCGACGAAATGTGGCGCGACCTGGACGAAGGCGCCGACCTGTTCTCGGCCTGCTGGAACGCGCCCATCGAGCGCAAGGCCATCGAAAACCCGATCATGCACAAGCATGCGAAGGCGCGGATCAGAAATTACCGCGAGCCGGCGCAGATCATCCAGCCGTGGCAGTTCGGGCACGGCGAGTGCAAGGCGACCGGCCTTTGGCTGGCCGGCCTCGATCCGCTGGTGCCGACCCGGATCGTGGATGGCCGCGCGCAGCGGGTCCACCGCATGCCCCCCGGTCCTGATCGGTGGCGTGAGCGCTCCAGGACATTCACCGGCATAGCGGAGGCAATGGCAGCACAATGGGCGTGACCTACACCATACCTGTCCCGCCTCCTGCCAATGCGTGCTGGCGCAATGCGGGCTTCGGCAAGGACACCAAGCGCGGGGGCAGGATCAGGACCGCACGCTATCAGACATGGGCCAGAGCGGCGGCAAACGAATTGCTCGCCCAGCGTGCCCGCCAGTTCCCCGGCCTGTGCTCCGTGGCGCTGTATGTGCCCTGCGCGCGGGTCAACGCGGACATCGACAACCGGGTCAAGCCTGCCCTCGACATTCTGGTGACTGCTGGCGTTCTGGCGGGCGACGACAGCCGCCACGTCAAGCGCGTGTCTGCCGAATGGGTAGGCAAGGACCAGCCCTGCACAATCGTACTGGAGGCGGTGTGATGGCCGAGCACAGCAAGATCGAATGGACCGACGCGACGGTCAATTTCTGGTGGGGCTGCACGAAGGTCGGGCCTGGCTGCGACCACTGCTACGCCGAGGGTGTGGACCGCCGCTATGGCGGTGCGCATTGGGGCGCCGGTGCCCCTCGCCGCAAGATCAAGGGCGCGGTAGCGCTGCTGCACCGGCTCAACCGCACGCGCCGTGTTGCGCCGGGCGGGCGGAGGTTCCGCGTCTTCATCCAGTCCATGTCAGACCTGTTCGACAAGGAAGTGCCGACCGAGTGGGTGCGCGAGGCCGGTCAAGCGATCAAGGCCGCCACCCATCTCGACATCCAGATCGTCACCAAGCGGCTGCCCATGGTCGAGAAGAGGATGCCGGACCTCGGTTGGGACGAATGGCCGAAGCATGCCGGGCTGATGGTGAGCGTCGTCAACCAGCCGGAGGCCGACCGCGACGTGCCGCGATTGCTCGAGATGAAAGAGCGGCTGGACATCCCGTGGGTCGGGATCAGCGCAGAGCCGCTGCTCGGGCCGCTGGATCTGCGGCATTGGATCGGGCACATGCCGTATGTCGGCGCGTCCACCCATGGTGGCCCCGACGGCCTGCGGCAGTGCGACATTTCAGGATCAACCGGACTGCTCGACTGGTGCGTTGCGGGCGGAGAATCGGGCCCCGGTTGGCGCGACATCCCGGACGACGTTTTCCGCAGCCTGCGTGACCAGTGCGCGGCGGCCAGTGTCCCGTACTTCCAGAAGCAGATGCCTGGGCGGCGATCGATCCCCGACGACCTGATGGTCCGCCAGTGGCCGGAGGCGGTGTGATGCGTATGCCGAACTGGATCATGCGCGAGAGCCTTCGGGACAGCGATTGGTGTCCGGGTTCCGAGACCTACGCCCGCTGGTGCTCCAGCCCGCACCCGTGGTCGCTGCACAACATCCGCCTGCGCCTGTATCTCGCATGGGACGTGTTCCGTGGCCATGCCGATGCCTTGTACTGGAGCGATGGGCAATGACCCGCGCCGAGGCCATCTGGCACGCCATGCGCCGCGCTATCGCACGCGGTGACAGGGACATGATCGAACTGCACGCGGAGCGGCTGAAAGCCGCGCTCGGGAGCAAATGATGGGGGTCGTTGACGCACGCGCTCCGCTCCCGCACGACCTCGCCGCCGAACAGCAGCTTCTCGGGGCCATTCTCTACCGCAACGAGGCATGGGAAGCCGTCAGCCATCTGGTGCAGGCCGAGCACTTCCATCAGCCACTGCACGGCCGCATCTGGGCCCTGATGCGTGAGCAGATCGAGCGCGGAGAGCCGGTATCACCGATCACGCTTGCCCCGTACCTCAAGGGGGACAGGGCGGCGGAAGAGATTGGTGGCCCGGCATATCTGATGGACCTGATGGCGCGTAACGTGACAGTCACGACGGCTCCGCATCATGCCAGGATGATCCGCGACCTCTGGCTTCGCCGCCAGATCGTCGGGGCCTGCGAAGACACCCGCGACGACTGCGACCAGCACGAGCCGGGACGCATGGGCGACCAGATCGCCGCCGATGCCATCAACCGCCTCAACGCCATCGCGGCAGGGTGCATCAACGAGCGCATGCAGCCGATGGCCGCTGCTGTCGACGGCGCCCGCCTGATCTACTCGGGACTGGCCCCCAAGGGGCCTTCCACCGGGCTTGTCGATCTGGACAGGTACACCAAGGGCCTGCCGCCGGGACGCCTCATAGTGGCCGCAGGACGGCCCGGAATGGGCAAGTCCGCACTGGCGGGGACACTTGTCGAGAACGTCGCCCGGCAGGGGCTGGGCGTGGCCGTGGTGAGTCTCGAAATGGGCCGCGCCGAACTCGGTACCAGGGCTATCAGCCGGGTCTGCCGCAGGCGTGGCAACCGGATCTGCTACGACTGGTTGACGGACGGTGTGCAGAAGGAATGGGCCACCAGCCTTGACGTGGCCGAGACCGAACTCAACGGGCTCCCCATCCTGATCGACGACACTCCGGGCCAGACCATCGACCGGATCGAGGCCGGCATCGTATCTGCCCGAGCGGCATTCCGCCGGGACTTCGATGCGGAGATCGGTCTCGTGGTGGTCGACCACATCGGCCTGATCCGCCGCGACCCCAAGCGCAACCGGGTCGATGAGCTGGGTTACTACACCGCCAGGCTGAAAGAGGTCTCGAAGCGCTACGACTGCTGCGTCCTCGCCCTGTGCCAGCTTTCCCGAGGCGTCGAGGGACGGGACGACAAGCGGCCCACGATGGCGGACCTCCGGGCTTCCGGCGAGATCGAGGAAAACGCCGACGCGATCCTGATGCTGTACCGCCCCGGCTACTACGTCAGCCGCAACCGCCCCCCGGACAATGCGTCGAAGGACCGTGTGGCCGAGTGGGAAGCCGAGAGCGCGGCTGTTGCGAACATTGCCGAGATCATCGTCGAGAAGAACCGCATGGGCGCCACCGGCACTGTGACGGCTTTCGTCGACATAGGGTGCGACTACTTCACAGATGCTGCGAGGCGCTGATGGCACGGATCAGGACAATCAAGCCGGACTTCTTCCGCCACGAGGGGCTTTTCGACCTGGAGCAGGAGACCGGGCTTCCCGTGCGACTTGCCTTCGCCGGCCTGTGGACGGTGGCGGACAAGAAAGGGCGCTTTGAATGGCGCCCACGACGGATCAAGACCGAGGTGATGCCCTATGACGACGTGGACTTTTCACGCGTGCTCGACGCGTTGGCCACGCGTGGATACGTTGTTCGGTACTCTGTCGACGGGGTAGAATATGCCTACATTCCGTCGTGGGAGAGGCATCAGGCCATCAACAACCGTGAACGGGACAGCGATCTACCTTCCCCTTCGGAAGATGTTGATTGCAAAGAGGAATTGACGCGTCATCCACGCGTCGAGCGCGCGTCATCCACGCGTCAGTGCAATTACCAAGGGGAAGGGGAAGGGGAAGGAGGTTCTGTATCTAGCGATACAGGCGTTCCGCCCGATCGGTTGAAGATTTTGTTCGACCTGGTGCCCGACCTTTCCCAGGCCACTGGCCAGAAGCCGGACAGGCTGAGACCGCAGTTGGGCCGATGGCTCAAGCAGGCCCGCGACGACCCCGACCCGGTGATCGAGGCGGTCCAGACCAGCCTTTCCAAAGCAGACCCTGTGAGCTGGATCAACGCAGCACTCAAACCGAAGCGACGGGACGGATGGGGGCCGTCCCACCCCGACTACCGGCGGTATCAGGACGCGCTGAACAGCGGCGATGCCGTGGCCGCACAGCGCATCCGGGAAGCGGCTTCATGAGCGGCAGGGAGACACGCTGATGAGCAGGTACTTCGGAGAAATCCAGACAGGCGGTCGCGGCAACCGGCGCAAGTACCCGTGGCCTGACATGCAGCCGGGCGACTGGTTCGACGTTCCGGTGCCGGAGACCAGCACGCCAGACCGGGTGATGAACACGGTGAACAAGCGCCGCCCCGACGGCATCAGGACGCGGACACGGACGGTGCTGGATGACGGGCGCCTGATCGTGCGGGCATGGAGGCTGGAGTGATGCTCAGGCCCAGCGTTGAGGCCACCTGTCTCGCGGCGTCATTTCCAGCAATTCCAGGCTGGCGAGTGCGTAATCCGGCCATGCGTCATCCCAGCGGTAGATCGCACGCCGGGAAATGCCGAGGCCACGGGCGAGTCGCGAAACCCACCCGTGACCGGAGGCAGAGCCGAGCAGCGCCGCAGCGCGCTGCGAGGGTGTCATGCGACCTGCCCCTCCGCACCCCAGAACAATTCCTCGCCGGGGGCCAGTTCCTTGGCGCGGGCGATGATGGCGTCACGGTCGGTTGGCTCCTGCCACTGCGCCATGATCTCGGCCTCAGAATTGCCGACGCGCTCTGCAATGGCGCGAAAAATCTCGATGCTGGTCTCGGTGGTGTCGGACAGGTGCTTGAGGTCGGTCATTTGCGTTTCTCCCTTGCTGATACTGAGTATATGGGAACTGACGCCACACTTGCAAGGGGAAAATGTAACCTGACGCCACAAAAACGGGAGACGCGGTAATGGCACGCAAGCGCGGCAAGATCGGGGCACGCAAGCGCAAGCACGGCCCGCGCCAGCCGAACGGGCGCCCCCGCGAGGTGACAACGCGCGACGATGGTACGCCGGCCCTGCTCAGGCACCGCACCCTGCTGGTGCAGCACTGCATCAGGGAATGCCACGCCAAGCGCGCGGATTGCAGCCTGGAGCACTTGCGCACGGTCGCCATGAATGCGTGCGGGCATCCTCTGGACATGCTGCACCTGCGCCGGGACATAGGCCCGAGCGAGAAGTCGGCGGGCGAGCAGTATCGCCGGCTGTATCTGGCCTGCATCGGGGGTATCGGTGCCGTTGCGGCTGGCGTGCGTTCACCGGGACCGGACGACCCGGAGGACCACGAGCGCTTTCGCAGGATGCAGGACCGCATCTCCCTGCCGGGTGTGATGCAGGAAATCCACCGGGTATGTGTCCACGACGAATGGCCGGGCTGGATGGCTGGGATCAGGACAAGCGAGGACCATGCGCGGATGACGGCATTCCTCGCGGGCATCAAGGCGCTGGCGGCGTGAGAAATTCCCCTTGCATCTCCCGGCATAGTACCTTATATTAGGTACATCCGATGGCCGATGGGGCCGCCGCAGAAGGCAAGGAGCCACTGAGATGATCACGATTTCCAAGCACGCACACACCGTCGACGGCATCTGCTTCGAGGATGTCGATGGCACGTACAAGACGATGGATGCCGCCATGAAGGCGGCCAAGAAGATGGCTGGCG
>JAYZWD010000011.1:0-16872 GCA_036154895.1 Pseudomonadota bacterium | reverse complement strand
GTTCAGGATGACGATCAGACAGGCGGGCGGCTCCCACGCCGGACAAGCGGGTTCACAAGGCCCGGGGGCCTGTCGGGATGCCGCCCGCCAGCCCGATGGAACCACATTTCCCTCAGACAGGGGCCTGACCCGGAGACCAATCCCCTCAGCGATGGTCCATGGGCTCCGGCCTTCGCCGGAGCGAGAGGCGGCCCTGCGATATCAGTACCGCCCGGTCAGGTTGCGCCAGAGCAGCCGCGCGATGCGCACGCCGTTGCCGGGATCGAGGCGCGGGTCGGCCAGGTCATGGCCGGCGCGCCGGATGCGGCTGAGATAGAGCTCCGCCAGCCCCAGATGCGCCAGCACCGGCCGCGCGGCCCGTGGCACGCCGCGCACCTTGCGTGCGGCCGCGGCCTCGCCGGCGGCCAGATCGACCAGGCCCGCGACCACCGCACGCATGCGCTTCGGATCGCGGTCGGCCACCATCATGCGCGGATCGGCGATGCCGGCGCCGGCCAGCAGGTCGGCCGGCAGCATCACCCGCCCGGCGGCACCATGGAACGGGATCGCCCGGACCAGGCCGGCCAGCGCATAGGCCCGGCCCGCATGATGCGCGACCGTGCGTGCCGCCGCGCTGTCGACCCCGAGCGCATCGAGGCCCAGCCGCAGCAACGCGCCGCCGGTGCCATCGAGATAGGTCACCAGGCTGTCGGTGGTGGCGAAGGGCGCGTCGTCCAGGTCGTGTTCACGGGCATCGACCAGCGCCATCAGGGTGGCGCGGTCCGGCGCCGACTGGCTGAACCAGCCGGCCAGCGCCTCGGCCACCGGGTGCCGGCGCGGCGTGCCGGCCAGGGTCTCGTCCAGGGTTTCGCGCCACCATTGCAGGCGGATCTGGCCCAGCATCGGCTCGCGCACCCGCTCCCGCGTGCGGGCGATCTCCTGGTTCAGGGCATAGAGCGCGAACAGGCGCGGGCGCAGCGCCTCCGGCGCCAGCAGCGCGGTGTAGAAGCGGTCCGGATCGTCGGCGCGCAGGCCGGCGGCCAGCGGGTCCAGGCCCTCCACGGGCGGGCTGTCGGGCATTGCGGGGCTCAGTCGACGGCGATCAGGGCGGCGGCGACGCGGCGATCCTCGGCCAGCAGCACGTTGTAGGTGCGGCAGGCGGCGCCGGTGTCCATCACGTCGGCGACGATGCCGTGCCCCTTCAGGAAGGCGCGCAGGTCGTGCTTCAGGAAGGCGATGGTACTGCCGCAGCCGACCAGCAGGATCTCGATGGCGCCGGCACGCTCGGCCACCGGCCGCAGGGCCGTCTCGTCGATCCCGGACATGGCCACCACCGGCCAGGCCAGGCTCTCGCCCGGGAACACCAGGGCCGAGCCGGCGATGCGGCGGCCGCTGATGCGGAAGCCGCCGCCACCGTAGCTTTCCACCACCTGCCGGTCGCCCGGTATGGCGGGGGTGATGTCCATCTCAGGCTCCCGCCGTCTCTTCCTCGCCGGCATCGGCGCCGCGCTTCAGGCCGAGGGTGATCAGGATCGGCGCCGCGACGAAGATCGACGAATAGGTGCCGATCAGGATGCCCCAGATCATCGCGAAGGCGAAACCGGCGATCACCTCGCCGCCGAAGATGTAGAGTGCAACCAGCGCCAGCAGGGTGGTAACGCCGGTCATCACCGTGCGCGAGAGGGTCTCGTTGATCGACAGGTCGATCAGGTCGCCGAGCGGCATCTGCTTGTACTTGCGCAGGTTCTCGCGGATGCGGTCATAGACCACGACCGTGTCGTTGATCGAGTAGCCGAGGATGGTCAGCAATGCCGCGACCGAGGCCAGGTTGAACTCGAACCGGGTCAGCGCGAACATCCCGATGGTGATCAGGATGTCATGCACCAGCGCGACGACGGCACCGACGGAGAAATGCCATTCGAAGCGCAGCCAGATATAGCCCAGCATGGCGATCACCGCGGTGACCACGGCCAGCGCCGCGGCCTCGACCAGTTCGCCCGACACCTTCGGCCCGACGAACTCCACGCGCCGGTAGGACACGCCCTCGAACACCGGGTCCAGCGCGGCCTTGATCGAATCGACCGCCGCCTGCTGCGCCGCCTCCTCGCCGGGCTGCCGCTGGACGCGGATCAGCACGTCGGACTCGGAGCCGAAGGACTGCAGCGTCACTTCGCCCAGACCCAGGTCACCCAGCGTCGCGCGCATCCGCGACAGGTCGGCCGGTCCCTTTGTGCCGACCTCGATCAGGATGCCTCCGTCGAAGTCGATGCCGCGGTTGAGGCCCATGCCGAGGAACAGCACGACCGAGCCGATCATCAGCGCCCCCGAGATCGAGAAGGCGAGCGTGCGCCAGCGCATGAAGGCGATGCTGGTGCGGTCGGGGATCAGTTTCAGGCGGAACATGCGCGCGTCCTCAGACCACAAGCCTCGCCGGCCGTCGCCGGCGCAGCCAGATCGCGATCAGCATGCGGGTCAGCAGCGTGGCGGTGAACATCGACGAGATGATGCCGAGGAACATCGTGACGGCGAAGCCGCGCACCGGGCCGGATCCCATGGCGAACAGGATCAGGGCGGCGAAGGCGGTGGTCACGTTGCTGTCGACGATGGTGACGAAGGCCCGGCGGAAGCCGGCCTCGACGGCGTTGATCGGCGAGCGTCCGGCGGCCAGTTCCTCGCGGATGCGCTCGAAGATCAGCACGTTGGCGTCGACCGCCATGCCGATGGTCAGCACGATGCCGGCGATTCCGGGCATGGTCAGGGTCGCCTGCAGCACCGAGAGCGCGCCGATGATCAGGAACAGGTTCATGACTAGCGCGATGTTGGCCGCCATGCCGAACACGAGGCCATAGGACAGGGCCATGTATACGATGACGGCCGCGAAGCTGATCAGGCTGGCGATCTCGCCGGCGGCGATCGAGTCGGCGCCGAGATCGGGACCGACCGTCCGCTCCTCCAGGATGCTTATGTTGGCCGGCAGGGCGCCGGCACGCAGCAGCAGGGCGAGCTGGTTGGCCTCCTGCACCGAAAAGCCGCCTGTGATGATGCCCGAGCCCTGCAGGATCGCGCCGTTGATGCGCGGCGCCGAGATGATCTTGTCGTCGAGCACGATGGCGAAGGGCTTGCCGATGTTCTCCTGCGTCACCTTGGCGAACTTGCGCGCGCCGACGGCGTTGAAGCGGAAGGAAACGACGGGCTGGCCCTGGTCGAAGGTGGTCTGGGCGTCGACCAGGTCGTCGCCGGCCACCTCGACCTTGCGGTTCAGGATCCACGGGATCTTCTGGCCGTCGCGCTCCTCGAAGCGCTTCACGTTGCCGGCCGGCGCGTGCTCGGCGGTCGGGTCCGCGGCCGTGTTGACCAGGTGGAAGGTCATGCGCGCGGGCTTGCCGATGATGTCGCGCAGTTCCTTGGAGTCCCGCACGCCCGGCGCCTGCACGATAACGCGGTCGACGCCCTGGCGCTGGATCGCCGGCTCGGTGACGCCCAGCTCGTCGATGCGCTTGCGGATGACCTCGATCACCTTGGCGACCGCCGTCGACAGCAGCTGGTTGATGCCCGCCTCGGTCAGTTCCACGGTGATCCGGTTGCCGTCGGTGCTGACAGTGATGTCGTTGCCGCCGCCGACACCCAGGCCGCCGGTGACCGGTGTCGCCAGTCCGCGCACCAGGTCGCGTGCCTCCTCGACACGCGCGGCATCGCGCACGTCGAAGCGGACCGACGCGCCCTCCACGATGAAGCCGGAGCGCAGGATGCGCGGCTCGGCCTTCGCCAGCTCGGCACGGATGCCGTCCTCGAGATCCTCCATGCGCTGGTGGATCACGTCCTGGCGGTCGACTTCCATCAGCATGTGGGCGCCGCCGCGCAGGTCGAGGCCGAGATTGAGCGAGCGATGGGGCAGCCAGCCGGGAATCGACTGGCGCGCCTCCTGGTCAAGGAAGTTCGGCACCGTCAGCAGGATGCCGAGCAGGCAGACCATCGAGATGGTCGCGATCTTCCATCTGGCGAAGAACAGCATGGCGCGGGCCCGACGCTGGCCGGCTTACTTCTTCAGGCCGATCTTGCCGAGCAGGCCGCCCTTTTCGCCATCATTGGCGGGAGCGGCCGGCGCCGTGCCGCCGCCACCCGGGGCCGCCTGGCCACGGTTGCGGACGTCGGTCAGCGTGCCCTTGACCACATCGATGCGGACGTTCTCGGCGATCTCGATCTGGATGGTGGCGTCGTCCTTGACCTTGATCACCTTGCCGATGATGCCGCCGCCGGTGACGACCACGTCACCGCGCTTGACACTCTCGATCATCGCCCGGTGCTCCTTCATCTTCCGCTGCTGCGGACGGATGAGCAGGAAGTAGAACACGGCGAAGATCAGGATCAGCGGCAGGAAGGTCGTGAGCATGTCCGCCCCGCCCCCGGCGGCCTGCGCATAGGCCGGCGAAATCCACATCGTCAGGCTCCTTGCATGGGAGGTCAGCTGGCCCGGCTACAGCGGGCCAATGAAGGTGCCGGGAATATAACCACGACGCCCCCGATTGCAACAAAACCGGCAAGATCCGGCGGTTCCGTCGCGGGGCTTGCATCGGGCCGCCCGCGCGGTGCTACTTGGACATGCGCATCGCGACCGTTCTTTTCGGCCTGTTGCTGGCTGCAGGCCTGCTGCCATGCCGCGCCGACCCGCTGCCGCTGGCGGCCACCGTCGGGCCGTGGCGCTGGGCCGCGCAGCCGGTCATCCATGCCGGCCGGGTCTGGTTTGCCAGTGCCAACCGCTGGCCCGACCACAACTCCGCCGACATCTGGAGCATCGGCGCCGACGGCAGCGGCGCCCGGCCGGAGCGGCGGCTGTTCAGCCAGGACACCGGGCGACCGGCGGTCTTCGACGGACTGCTCTGGTGGCCGCTGGAAGACCCGCGTGCCAGCCTGGGCTGGGGCGAGGTGGCGGTGACCGACGGCCGGACCTGGCGGACGCTGCAGACCCGGACAGGCCGGCAATATCACCTGCATTCCGTCTCCGGCTCCGATGGCGGGCTGCTGCTGGCCGGCTCCGAGCGCAGCGCGCTGGTACTGTCGTCCATTGATGGTGGCGTCACCTGGCGGTCGGTGTTCGCCCAGCCCTGGCAGGAAGGGCGGTTCAGCCGCACCTACGCCGCCCATGACCTGGGTCATGGCATCGCCGGTGATCTCTACCGGTTCGGCGATGGCCGGGAGTCCGGCGATGTGGCGCGGCTGACGGCCTCCGGTGCCGTTCCCGTCACCGGCTGGCCCGACGGTGCACCGGTCGCGCGGCTGGTCCGCACCGGCCGGTCCGTGACCGGCATCGTGATCCGCCAGGACGGGGTGCGCGAGATCTGGCGCACCGACCTGAAGACCGTCACCGCCCTGCCGCCACTGCCGGAAGGGCTGGCCGTCGACCTGGCGGTGGACGGGGACCGGCTCCACGCGCTGGCGGCGACGGAGCCCGGCGGCCGGGTCTGGCGCCTGGACGGCGACGGCTGGACGCCGGTTGCCGAGGTGCCGGCCGGCGAGGTGCTGGACCTTGCAGTTGCCGGCGGGCGCCCGGTGGTCGCCGGCGGGCTGGATGGCAAGGGCGCGCTGTGGATGGCGCCGCTGGACCTGCCGGCCGTCGGGGCGGGAGCGCCGCCGTTGCCGGCGCAGTACGGCAACCTGCCGGTCGACCGGGACGCGGCGCTGCAGGCGCTGCGGGGCCTGATGGCCGACCGCGCCAGCTACCGCAACCACGGCGAGGGCCTGCGTGACGGCATCGACCAGCTGCTGGTCGCCGGATTGCCCGGTACGGCGCTGGCCGACCTGCTCGATGGTCCCTTTCCGGAGGGCGATGTGTCCCTTGTCGGCGGGCGCAACATGGCGAGCTATCGCCGCTTCGGGCGCTGGATCATCCTCAACGCCATGCGGGTCCGGGGCGCGGGGCAGGTGCCGCCGGCCCTGATCGCCCTGCCCTTCGACGAGGCGCCGAGCGCCAGCGAGAAGTATTTCGGGGAGGCCGTCGCCGCCATCGTGGCGGCCGGGGCGATCGGCCAGGATGACCCCGACACCGTTGCCGCATTGCGGGCGCAGGCCGCGGCGGAGGACAATCCGGACTGGCTGCGCGCCGACGCGCGGGAGGCGCTGCGGCGGATCACGGGCCGGCGCGGCGGGGAAAGGGACTGAACGGGCGGCCATGAACGGACGGATCGTCGATCTCGACGGCTTTGTCGCGCGCAACACGGCGGTGCTGACCGCGCCGCTGGTGCCCGAGGTGCGGCTGCATCTCGCCAGCGAGGCCGTGCCGCTCTGGCAGCTCACCGAGGAGGAGATGGCCGCGAAGGGCCTGCCGCCCCCCTACTGGGCCTTTGCCTGGGCCGGCGGGCAGGCGCTGGCACGCTATGTCCTGGACCACCCGGAGACCGTGCGCGGCAAGCGCGTGCTGGACTTCGCCACCGGCTCCGGCCTGGTCGCCATCGCCGCCGCGCTGGCCGGCGCGGCGGAAGTCCGGGCGAGCGACATCGACCGCTTTGCCATTGCCGCGACCCGGGCCAATGCCGCGCTGAACGGCGTCAGCGTCACCTGTTCGGCGGACGACCTGGTGGGCAGCACACTGACCGGCGTCGATCTCGTCCTCGCCGCCGACATCTGCTACGAACAGCCGACCGCGGGGCGCGTGCTGGGCTGGTTCCGGTCGCTGGCCGCCGCCGGCCTACCGGTGCTGCTGGGTGATCCGGGCCGCACCTACCGCCCGCGCGACGGGGTCGAGCGGCTGGCCCACTACGCCGTGCCGACCACCCGCGAGCTGGAGGACAAGGACGTGCGCTCGACCGATGTCTGGCGCGTGCTTGCCGGCGAAGGCGCCTGAACCGGGGACGACGGAGGCAAGAGATGAGCGTGATCGCCGATGCCCGGGCCGACAACTGGGTCGACCGCCACGCGCCGGACGCGCTGAAGCCGTATTTCAAGCTGGCCCGCTTCGACCGGCCGGTCGGCACCTGGCTGCTGCTCTGGCCCTGCTGGTGGTCGATCATCCTGGCCCGGCCGGTGCTGGACCTGGAGACGCTCCGCCTGTTCGTGCTGTTCGGCATCGGCGCGGTGATCATGCGCGGTGCCGGCTGCACCGTGAACGACATCGCCGACCGCAATTTCGACGGCCGGGTGGAGCGCACGCGGTTGCGCCCGATCCCGTCGGGACAGGTGAGCGTCCGGCAGGCGCTGGCCTGGGCCGGCCTGCTGTCGCTGGTCGGCCTCGTCATCCTGCTGCAACTGACCCCGACCGCGATCTGGCTCGGCATCGGCTCGCTGGGCCTTGTGGTGGTCTACCCGTTCATGAAGCGGATCACCTGGTGGCCGCAGGCCTGGCTGGGGCTGACCTTCAACTGGGGCGCGCTGATGGGCTGGGCGGCGGCGACGGACGATATCGGCTGGCCGGCGATCATCCTCTATGCCGGCGGCTTCTTCTGGACCCTCGGCTACGACACCATCTACGCCCACCAGGACAAGGAGGACGACGCCCTGATCGGCGTGAAGTCGCTGGCCCGGCGGCTGGGCGGCAACACCCGTCCGATGCTGTGGGTGTTCTATGGCGTCACGATCATTCTCTGGGGCCTCGCCGCACGGCAGGCCGGCTTCTCGCACTGGTTCCTGCTGCCCTTTGCCGGCGTGCTGGCCCATTTCGCCTGGCAGGCGCTGACCGTCGACATCGACAACGGCGCCAACTGCCTGGCCAGGTTCAAGTCCAACATCGGTCTCGGCGCCATCATGCTGGCGGCGCTGCTGGCAGGCGGACTTGCGGCCTGACATTGATGCGACACTTGCGAATTATTGACGCCCGCTACACCGGCACGGCTGGACAGGCGCCCGGTGGCGTCCAATCCTCGGACCATGACCGAGTTCCGTACACGCGTGCTGATCGTCGGCGGCGGGCTGGTGGGCATGAGCCTGGCGGTCGCGCTCGGCCGTGCCGGCATCGCCACGGTGATCGTCGACCGGGAGGATCCCGCGACGCAGACGGCGGCGCCGTTCGACGGCCGCTCCTCGGCCATCGCCGCCGCCGGCTGGCGCATGCTGCGCACGCTGGGCATCGCCGCCCATGTCGAGGCCGCGCAGCCGATCGAGGAGATCCGCGTCTCCGACGGCACCTCGCCGCTGTTCCTGCACTATGACCACCGGGAGGTGGGCGACGAGCCGCTCGGGCAGATGGTGGAGAACCGCCACACCCGCATCGCCCTGCACGCGGCGCTGGCCGCGCACGACGGCGTGGTGCTGCGCGCACCGGAGACGGTGGGGCGCATCCGCCGCGACACCTCCGGCGTCGAGGCCATCCTGGGCGATGGCAGCGTGGTCCGCGCCGAGCTCTGCATCGGTGCCGACGGGCGGATGTCGCGCCTGCGTCGCGAGGCCGGCATCGACACGCTGGAATGGCGCTATCCGCAGGACGGCATCGTCTGCACCATCGCCCACGAACTGCCGCACCAGGCCATCGCGCACGAGCGCTTCCTGCCGGCCGGGCCCTTCGCCATCCTGCCGCTGACCGGCAACCGCGCCTCGCTGGTCTGGACCGAGCGGGCGGAGCTGGCGCAGGACTTCCTGGCCCTGCCGGAGACGGAGTTCGTGGCCGAGATCCAGAGCCGCGTCGGCGGCTTCCTGGGCAGGATCGATGTGGTGGGCGACCGCTTCGCCTACCCGCTGTCGCTGGTGCTGGCGCATCGCTATGTCGACCGCCGGCTGGCACTGGTCGGCGACGCCGCGCACGGCATCCACCCCATCGCCGGCCAGGGCTTCAACCTGGGCCTGCGCGACGTCGCGGCACTGGCCGAATGCCTGGAGGAGGCAGCCAGCCTGGGCCAGGACCTGGGCGATGCCACCGTGCTGGAACGCTACCAGCGCTGGCGCCGGACCGACGCCGTGACGCTGGCCGCCGTCACCGACATCCTGAACCGCATGTTCTCCAACGACCTGCCGCCGCTGAAGCTGGCCCGCGACCTGGGGCTGGCTGCGGTCAACCGCGCCGGGCCGCTGCGCCGCTTCTTCATGCGCCACGCCATGGGCGACGTCGGCGACCGGCCGCGGCTGCTGAAGCCGGTGTGAGGCCAGCCGCTTCCGACCTGCCCCTGCGGCATGCTTTCCGTTCGCGTCAATTCCGCGCCCGGCGAACTGGACAGCCCCGGATGCGGCTCCTAATCTCCCAGCCCGTGACCCGTTGACGGATCGAGCGCAGGGGAGGCGCCCGACACATGGATCTCGCATTCTCTGCCGCCGAGCGCGCATTCCGCGACGAGGTGCGCGCGTTCCTGGCCGACAACCTGCCGGACGACCTGCGTGACAAGGTGCGCCATCGCCGGGTGCTGAGCCGCGAGGAATACCGGCGCTGGCAGGGCATCCTGCACGAGAACGGCTATGCCGGTGGCTGGTGGCCGAAGGAATATGGCGGCCAGGACTGGACGCCCGCGCTGCGCCACATCTTCGACGAATGCTGCCACGAGGCCGATGCCCCGGCGCTGCCGCCCTTCGGCCTGCAGATGGTCGGACCGGTGATCTACACCTTCGGTCGCCAGGACCAGAAGGACCACTTCCTGCCGCGCACGCTGTCGGGCGAGTACTGGTGGTGCCAGGGCTATTCCGAGCCCGGTTCCGGCTCGGACCTCGCCAGCCTGCGCACCGCGGCCGTGCGCGACGGCGACGACTACGTGGTCAACGGCCAGAAAATCTGGACCAGCACCGCGCACTATGCCGACTGGATCTTCTGCCTGGTCCGCACCGACAACACCGGCAAGCAGCAGGAAGGCATCTCCTTCCTGCTGATCGACATGAAGACCCCGGGCATCGAGGTCCGGCCGCTGATCCTGATGGACAAGGGCCATCACGTGAACGAGGTCTTCTTCGACAATGTCCGCGTGCCGGTTTCCAACCGCATCGGCGAGGAGAACCGGGGCTGGACCTATGCCAAGTTCCTGCTCGGCAACGAGCGGGCGGGCATTGCCGAGGTCGGGCTGAACAAGAAGATGCTGCGCCGGCTGAAGGAGCTGGCGGAGGACACGCCGACGGGCGACGGCCCGCTGCTGAAGGACCCGGTGTTCAGCCGCAAGGTGGCCGAGACCGAGGTGAAGCTGACGGCGCTGGAATACTGCAACCTGCGTGTGCTCTCGGAGATGACCGAGGGCTCGCCGCCCGGCGGCGAGGCGGGCATGCTGAAACTGCTTGGCTCGGAAGTCATGCAGTCGATTACCGAGTTGACGACCGAGGCGCTCGGATACTATGCCGCCCCCTACGAGGCGCGCGATCCGGCCCCCGGCAGCAACCGGGCGCCGCCGGGTCCGGAAGCCGGCGAGGGCGCCATGGGCGAACATCTTTTCCTCCGCGCGATCACGATCGCCGGCGGTTCGAGCGAAATTCAGAAAAACATCATCGCCAAGATGGTGTTGGGCTTGTAGGGCGGGAGGCATCGGGGCCGCATGGACTTCAATCTTTCTGACGAGCAGCAGCAGCTCAAGGACAGCGTCGATCGTTTCATCCTCGACGACTACGACTTCGAGAAGCGGCGCAAGATCGCGAACAGCGACGAGGGCTTCAGCCGCGACAACTGGAAGACCTTCGCCGAGCTGGGCTGGCTGGCCGTGGGTATCCCTGAGGAATATGGCGGGATCGGCGGTCCGATCGAGACCATGATCGTCATGGAGGCCATCGGCAAGGGCCTGGTGACCGAGCCGTACCTGCCGACCGTGGTGCTGGGCGGTGGCCTGGTGGCCGAGGCCGGCACCGAGGCGCAGAAGCAGGCGATCCTGCCGGCCATCGCCGAGGGCAAGCTGATGATGGCCTTCGCCTATGCCGAGCCGACCTCGCGCTTCAACCTGGCCGACGTGACCACGAAGGCCGAGAAGAAGGGCGCCGGCTGGGTGCTGTCGGGCCACAAGTCGGTGGTCTACGGCGCGCCGTCGGCCGACAGGATCATCGTCTCCGCCCGGACATCGGGTGCGGTGCGCGACGCGGACGGCATCTCGCTGTTCATCGTCGACCGCGACGCGAAGGGCGTGTCCCGCCGCGACTACCCGACCGCCGACGGCCTGCGCGCCTCGGAGGTGATGCTGGAGGGTGTCGAGGTCGGTGCCGACGCGCTGCTGGGCACCGAGGGCCAGGCCCTGCCGGTGATCGAGACCGTGGTCGACCGCGCCATCGCCGCGCTCTGTGCCGAGGCGGTGGGCTGCATGGAAGTCCTGAAGGACGAGACCAACGAGTACCTGAAGACCCGCAAGCAGTTCGGCGTTCCGATCGGCAAGTTCCAGGTGCTGCAGCATCGCATGGTCGACTGCTTCATCGAGCTGGAACAGTCCCGCTCCATGGCCTACATGGTCACCCTGAAGCTGGACGAGGACACCACCGAGCGGCGCAAGGCGGCTTCCTCGGCCAAGGCGCAGATCGGCAAGGGCGGCGTCTTCATCGGCGCGCAGTCGGTGCAGATGCACGGCGGCATGGGCATGACCGACGAACTGAAGATCAGCCACTACTACAAGCGGCTGATGCAGATCGACACCATGTTCGGCAATCGCGACTGGCACCTGAAGCAGTTCGCGGCTCTGACCCAGTAAGCCGTTTCAACGGATCGCCGGTCCTGCCCGAGTGGCGGGACCGGAGACGAAAAGGCCCCGCGCGAGCGGGGTCTTTTTTGTTGGTGGCGGCATTTCTCTCCTGTGGGATCTTCTGGTTGCAATTTTGTGCGAATCGCGTCTTCTGAGTAACATTAGCTCAGGGAGATGGTCGACCGATTGGTCGAATTGTTCAATGCAAGACGGTCAGCGGAAGTATGCATATGTAGCATATATAGATGAGTCTGGCGATGATGGGCTTGCTCGGGTACGCCCAATTGACAACAATGGAGCCAGTGAATGGCTAGTTCTGGCAGCGGTTGTCGTGCGTGCCGAGAGAGAGCCAGAAATTGTTGATTGGGTTCGGCAAACTACTTCGAAGTTCAAGAACTTTCAAAGTAGAGAAGGGATTCATTTCAGTAAGCTGAGTTCCGCCAAGAAATTGATTTCCTGCGAGGATCTTGCGAGTCGGCCAGTCAGAATTTTTACAGTTTGTTCGAACAAGAAAAACATGCGGGGCTATCGGAATCCGTTCGCCGAAAAAATCCCATCAAAAAACTGGTTCTATTGTTGGATGACTCGGCTATTACTTGAGCGTGTGACGTTTTGGACAAAGAGGCGATCTCTATACGATTTCGGCGAAGTGAGAAAATTGAAAATTGAATACAGTGAGCGCGGTGGTTTATCATATACACAGATGAATGCCTACTACCAATGGCTTCGATACAAGAGCACTGGGGGGCAATTTCTACCGCTTGGCGATATTGCTTATGAGGTAATCGATTTCGATCTGTTAAAGATATACAATCACGCCGAAAGAGCGGGATTGCAATTGGCAGATGTCGCGGCCAGTGCCTACTTTAGGGCGTGTGACATCCACGGATCAGGATCCTGCGACACCAGATTCGCAAAAGCATTGATGCCTCGCATGGCGCTATCGCCGGAGGGCTTGATGTCCGGTTACAGCGTCAAATTGATGCCTAGTTGGAGGAAGGCGAACCTCCTTAGTTCTCAGGAGGAAATATTTCGCTTTTACGGCTATCCCAACAAGCAATGGTGGGCCCCCGGCTCCGTCTGATCTATCGGCAAATAGGCTGACTTCCCCGTTGTCAGCCGTCCGAGATAGACGCCTTAGCGAAGTGCGCCTTGGCCCGAAGTGTGCCCGGCGAGCCCACTAAGTTATGATGCAACAAAATGTTCTGTGAGGCAATATTTTCTTTTAGATTCAAGGAGTTCCATAAGTGACTGAACGCAGAGTCATTTTCAAGAATTGCTGCCCGCCTGCGCCATGATCCGCTTCAGGTCGCCGGGGCTGGCGGGGTGGAACATCTCGATGCGCAGGTCGCGCAGGATGATGTCCTGCGCCGTGCCCAGGGTGGCGACGGTGGAGAACATGCGGATCCGCCCGGCGCCCTGGCCGATCTCGACGGGAATGATCAACTGCCCGCTGCCGGCCGCGCCCTCGGGGCCCCGCTTCAGCGGCGGCACGCCCGGATATGCCAGGCACTCGGCCAGCAGCGAGCGGCGCCCTTCGTCGGCGTCGTTGTGCACTTCCGCCGCGATGCGGGCCAGCATGACGGGGACGACCTCGGTCCAGTTCGAGCAGATGCGGCGGTAGCCGCCGGGCTGGCAGAGCAGGCGAAGCTGGTTCGGCCTGGGCTCCCGGATCAGGTCCAGCGGGATGATCGGTCCGCCGGGGACCACGCCGGGTTCCAGCAGCGACATGAAGGCGGCATAGGCCCGGTTGACCATGACGTAGTTCCAGCGCGTGTCCATGGCGACGGCCGGCATCGGGTCGTGCTGGCCCAGGATCAGGCGCAGCGCCGCCAGCGCCTCCTCCATCTCCGGGGCCTCGTAGTCGCTCTCGCGGAACAGCGGCGCGTAGCCGGCGGCCAGCAGGAAGTCGTTGCGCTCCCTCAGCGGCACCTCCAGCGCCTCGCAGAGCCGGAGCACCATCTCCCGGCTGGGCTTCGAGCGACCGGATTCCAGGAAGCTGAGGTGCCGGGCGGAGATGCCGCTGTCGCCGGCCAGGGCAAGCTGGCTGAGCCGGCGGGCCTTGCGCCAGCCCGCGATCATGCCGCCCACACCGTCGCGCACCGCCATCGTTGCCATTGTCCGTTCCTCTCCACCGCTTTGCCGATCCCCGGAACCGCATCCGCGGTGTCCGGGGTCTGATCACACGCCTTGCCCCGGACCCCGGACAGCCCTGCAGGCTTCCGGGGATCGCGAAGACGGCGTCGACAGGCGACCACGCCACGACTCTATGCCGCCCCCCTGCGCGGGACCATTACCCCGCACGTAGTTGTCGTTCCGCCGGGCCACCCGATCATCGGGCCGCAATCCGGAGAGGAGTGACCGCGATGACCGTCGCCACCGACATGGCCGACACGCCAGCCGCAGCCCCGGCGATGAGCGCCAGGACACGCCTGCTGCTGGAGGGGCCGGTGCTGCGGACGCTGGTCCGGCTCTCGGCGCCCAATTTCGGCGAGGCGGCGGCGCGGATCGCCTTCATCGCCTTCGACGCCATCTTTGTCGGCTGGATCGGCACCGATGCCCTGGCCGGCGTCTCGCTGGCCTTTCCGATCTTCCTGCTGATGCAGACCATGTCGGCGTCGGGACTGGGCTCCGGCGTCGCTGCCGCCATCGGCCAGGCGCTGGGTGCGGGCCGGCGTGCGGAGGCGGAGGCGGTGGCCGCCCACGCGGTCTGGCTGGCGCTGATCGTGGCCGCCCTGTTCACCACCCTGATGCTCGCCGGCGGCCCCTGGATCTACGGCGCGCTGGGGGCGGAGGGCGCCAGCCTGGACGCGGCGCTGACCTATTCGGGCATCGTCTTCGGCGGCATCGTCGCGGTCTGGACCATGAACCTGCTGGCCAACGTGGTGCGCGGCTCCGGTGTCATGACGGTGCCCGCGGCGGCCATCGTGATCGGCGAGGTGGCGCACCTGGCGCTCTCGCCCACCCTGATCCTGGGCCTCGGGCCGTTCCCGGAACTGGGTGTCGTCGGCGCCGGCATCGCCATCCTGTCGGCCTATGTCGTCGGCGCGCTGGTGCTGATCGTCTACCTGGTGCGGGGTCGGGGCGTGATCGGCTTCCGCCGCGCCGCCTTCCGCTTCAGGCCGGCGGTGCTGGGCGCGGTGCTGAAGGTCGGGCTGCTGGCCTCCCTCAACACCATCCAGATCCAGGCGACGTTCCTGGGCCTGACCGGCCTGTTCGCCAGCTTCGGCGCCGCCAGCCTGGCCGGCTTCGGTGCCGCCAACCGGCTGGAATTGCTGCAGATCCCGATCACCTTCGCCGTCGGGTCGGCGGTCATCACCATGATCGCGACCAACACCGGCGCCGGGCGCCACGACCGCGTCCGCCGCATCGCCTGGACCGGCGGCGCGCTGTCGGTGGCCATCGGCATGGTCTTCGGTGCCGTGGCGCTGTTCCTGCCGCGTGCATGGATGGGGCTGTTCGGCACCGACCCGGTGATGATCGAGGCCGGCGCGGTCTACCTCACGGCCATGGGGCCGCTGCTGCCGCTGCTGGGCTTCGGCTTCGCCGTGTTCTTCGCCCTGCTCGGTACCGGCTCGACGCTGTTTCCCTTCCTTGCCGGCACGGCACGGCTGGCTGTCGCGGTCGGCGGTGGCTGGTGGGTGCTGGAGCACATGCAGGGGCAGGCCGGCGACCTGGCCGTCACGGCGGCGCTGGCGTCGCTGGTGCTGTTCGCGGGCACGGTGCTGGCCGGCTGGCGGCTGCTGTTCGGCGGGAGGTAGGGGACTGTTTCGCGGCGCCAGCCCTCGCCCCCACCCGGCCGCCCAGCGACAGTATCCTGAGTGGGTGGCCGGGTGGGGACGAGGGCTGGAACAGGAATTCCACGCACCGCAAATAAGAAGCCCGCCGTCCGCGGACAGGAGGGGGCTGCCGCAGACGACGGGCCGGGTGCATGGACCGGGCGGGCGAACGTCGCTTCCGCCGGATTGGGTCGCAGGAGGGAGTGTCTACCCGGCGGCACGACGCTCGTCTCGCTTCCCGGTCCCGGGCCGGGCCGTCTCTTCCGCCTGGCGGAGGGGGACGCCAGTTACGCGCGGTCGAGATCGGCTTCGGCCCTTCCCTTGCAACCGATATGTGGTGGAGCGGGGAGACCGCCAAGGGGCCGAATTGGGGCATTTTAGAGGCACACGTAACGGTGAACGCCGCACGTGATGGCGCGCACGCTTCCCCGCGGACCCCGATTCCCCGTATATGACTGACATGACTGCCGATCCATCGCGCCGCGCCCGCGTCGGGCTGTTCGTCACCTGCCTGGTCGATCTCTATCGGCCGACGGTGGGCTTTGCCGCCGTGCGCCTGCTGACCGAGGCGGGCTGCACCGTCGAGGTGCCCGAGGTCCAGACCTGCTGCGGCCAGCCGGCCTTCAACGCCGGGGACCGCCCGGACGCGCAGGCCATCGCCCGGCAGGTGATCGCGGCCTTCGAGCCGTTCGACTACGTGGTGGCGCCCTCGGGGTCGTGCGGCGGCATGATCGCGAAGCACTACCCGGAGCTGTTCGCCGGCGATCCGGCCTGGGAGATGCGGGCGAAAGCGCTGGCCGCCCGGACCTGGGAGCTGGTCTCGTTCCTGACCGATGTCTGCGGCCGAACCGGGGTGCAGGCCAGCTATCCCGGCACCGTCACCTACCACGACAGCTGCTCGGGCCTGCGCGAGCTCAAGGTGAAGGCGCAGCCGCGCCGCCTGCTCGCCACCGTCGACGGGCTGGAACTGACCGAGCTGCCCTCGGCCGAGACCTGCTGCGGCTTCGGCGGGCTGTTCTGCGTCAAGTACCCGGACGTCTCCGTCGACATGGTCAGCCGCAAGACCGCCGACATCGCCGCCACCGGCGCCGGCACCCTGCTGGCCGGCGACATGGGCTGCCTGCTGAACATGGCGGGGCGGCTGAAGCGCGAGGGTTCGGACATCCGGGTCCGCCACGTCGCCGAGGTGCTGGCCGGGATGGCCGACGGCCCGGCCATCGGCGAGGCGGACTGAGCCATGCCTGTCTTCGGCTGCCCCCCCCCCCTCACCCACCCCAACCCGGCAGGGCTATCGCCTTTGGGCGCGGGGGGGGGGCCGGCATTGATCCTGCCCACGACGGACGGCGCTGCGACGTTTACCGGGCTCAGCCTCGACCGTCTCGGTACCGACTTCACAGTCGAGGCGATCGGCACCGGCATCGAGCGCGATGTCGGCGGTGAACGCAGCGCCCGGTCCGCTTTCCAAACTGTCAGCCCACCGTTTAATACCATGACCTGCGGCTATGGCGTCTGGTTCATGGACGGCACGGTGTTCGATGCCAACGCGATCATTCCGTTCGTGCTCA
>JAYZWD010000010.1:0-6806 GCA_036154895.1 Pseudomonadota bacterium | reverse complement strand
TCAGGATGACGATCAGACAGGCGGGCGGCTCCCACGCCGGACAAGCGGGTTCACAAGGCCCGGGGGCCTGTCGGGATGCCGCCCGCCAGCCCGATGGAACCACATTTCCCTCAGACAGGGGCCTGATGCCGTACCGTGCCGTCAGGCCGTGCGCGGGGTGGCCAGGCGCGGGCCGAGCAGCAGCCAGGCGGCGACCGACATGTTGACCAGGTTGAAGGCGATGCCGTTGACGAAGGCGGCGGCGTAGCTACCGGTGTAGTCGTAGATCTCGCCCGACATCCAGCCGCCCAGCGCCATGCCCAGGATGGTCATCATCAGTACCGCGCCGATGCGGGTGCCGGCCTCGGCCGCCGGGTAGTACTGGCGCACGATCAGCGCGTAGGAGGGCACGATGCCGCCCTGCGCCAGACCGAACATGGCCGAGACCACGTAGAGCGAGGTCAGGCCATCGAAGGGCAGGTAGAAGGCCAGCGCCAGGCATTGCAGGGTCGAACTGAGGATGAGGGTCCGCACGCCGCCGACGCGGTCGGCGATCACGCCGAAGACCAGCCGGCTCAGCACGCCGAAGCCCAGCATCAGCGACAGCATCTCCGCGCCGCGGGCCGGGCCGAAGCCGAGGTCGGCGCAATAGGCGACGATGTGGACCTGCGGCATCGACATGGCGACGCAGCAGCTGAGCCCCGCCAGCAGCAGCAGCGCCTGCAACGTGCCCTTGGACATCATCGCCGCCGCGCGACCGGCCTCCTGCGCCGCGACGTCCGCGGCCAGCTCCGCCGGCGGGCGCGCACGGAGCGCCAGCGCCAGCGGCACCACGGTGCAGATCACCATGACGCCCAGCCCCGCGAAGGCGATGCGCCAGCCATGGGCCTCGATCGCCGCCTGCAGGATCGGCGGCCAGACCGTGCCGGCCAGGTAGTTGCCGCTGGCGATGATGGCGACGGCGATGCCGCGGCGGCGGCGGAACCAGAGCGAGATGTCGGCGACCAGCGGCCCGAAGCCGCCCGAGGCACCGAGACCGATCAGCAGGCCCTGCACCAGCGAAAGCTGCCAGATCGACTGGCTGAGCGCGGCGACGCCATAGCCCAGCGCCAGCAGCACGCCGCCCGCCATCAGCGGCATGCGGGTGCCGTAGCGGTCGGCCAGGCGGCCCATCAGCACGCCGCCCGCGGCGAAGCCCAGCATGGTCGCGGTATAGGGCAGCGAGGCACCGCCCCGGTCGGCACCGAAGGCGGCCTCGATATAGGGCAGCGAGACGACGATGGACCACAGGCCGATGCCGCTGCAGGTCGAGAGCGCGAGCGCGATGGCGAGGCGGCGCCACGCGGGCGCGCCGTCGAATGCCGAAACGTCCTCGGTCGGGGATATGGCGGTCATGATCGTGTCCAGGGGCAGCCCGGCCGGAACGGCCGGGTGGTCGTCGGCGCCATCTAGCGCGGCATTGTCCGTCCGGCCAGTGGAGAAATTTCGGGTCGGACCCGCAGCCGGGGCGGAGCGGTCAGCCCCGCCTCCGCGGCAGGGTCGGTTCGGTGATCCGGCAGATGGTCTTCAGGTCCTGCCAGTCCGTGTCGGACATGGCGGCGCCGGTGCCGGTGGTGGCCGCATCGATGGCCGCCTGTCGTTCCGCCGAGGGCGGGTGGGTCGAGAGGACCGACAGCATGCCCGAGGACCCGGAACCGTCGCTGTGGCGCGCGAAGAAGCCGGCCAGCCCGTCGCCGCTGATGCCGGTGCGGTTCAGCGTCTCGACGGCATAGTCGTCCGCCTCCCGCTCCGCATCGCGGCCATAGGACAGTGTTACCAGGGTCTGGCCGAGCATGGAGCCCATGTCCGAGAGGCCGCCCGTGGCGATGAGCGAGAACAGCAGCGAGAGCGCGTTGGCCCGGATGTACTGCTGCATGCCGTGGCGGTACTGCGCATGGCCGATCTCGTGCGCCAGCACGCCGGCCAGCTCGTTGCCGCCCCCGGCGTTCTCGAGCAGGCCGCGGAACACCAGGATCACGCCGCCGGGCAGCGCCACGGCATTCTCGATGCCGCTGTCGACCACGTGCACCTGGACCGGCACGCGCAGCGGGCGCCCGTCCTCCAGTCGTGTCACCAGGGCGGCCAGCGCAGCCTCGCCCGCCGGTGCGACACAGGTCCGGTCGAGGCCATCGACCAGTCCGGAGAGCGAGCGCAGGGTCTGTTCGCCCATCTCGCGCTCGACCGACAGCGGCACCAGCGCGGTGGCCAGGCGGACCAGCGCCGGCAGGGAGAGCCACAGCCCGCCCAGCACGACAATGCAGACGGCAATGATCCGCACCGCGATCCGCAGGTCGACGGCGGAACCGCGCCGCCGGGCGAACACGTCCGGCAGGTTCTCGCGGATGGTCGTCAGCGCCGGGCCGGCAGGCACCAGCAGCCGCTCGGCGCCGTGATCGGCATGGGCGAAGCGGAACAGCCGGCCGCTTTCCAGGATATCGACCAGCCGCAGGCCCTGTGCCCGCCAGTGGCGGCTCACGCCGTCGACGGGGCCGAAGTGCAGGCCGGACGCCGTGACGCTGATCTCGACCGGGTGCGGGCGGGCGCTGATGCCGTCCAGGAAGCGGGCGGGCTCAGACCTCGCCGATGCCGGCATCGAAGTACTGTCCGAGTCCCTCGCCGGCACGCTGCGTCTCCAGTTGCGCCTGCCGGATGGTGTCCGGGTCGAGCAGGCCGGTGACCGTTGTCGCCGCCACCCGCGCCTTCCACAGGCCGTGCACGACGATCGTGTCATAGAATATCTGGGTGGCGAGCGCGAACCCGCCATAGAGGATCACCATGACGACGATGCCGCCGGCGTCGAGCAGGCCCGGCGCAAGCGCGGCCAGCCCGCCCAGCACCAGGAGGCCGCCGAGCAGGACGCCGTAATAGCGCAGCCAGGCGCTGCGGAATGCGCGGGGCTCGATGCCGGCCTCGAAGCGCAACGGCACGAGGGTCAGTGCGCTGACCGACAGGTTGAACAGGTGCGCCCGGAACCAGCACCAGCCGATCAGCAGCAGCGCCAGGAACAGGACGGCGAAGGGCAGCAGGATCAGGTTGTGCATGAAGGCCTCGCCGACATCTCCGCCGTCCTGCGCAGACAGGGCGACCCGGATGCCGAACACCGCGAACACGGCGACATAGGCCAGGATCGGCAGCAGCACGCCGACCAGCCACGGCTGGTACAGCGAACGGGGCGAAGCCGAATAGCCGAACCGGCGATTGCCGAAGAAGCTGCTGGCATAGGCATATCCTTCGGTGCGGATGATCATGCGGGGCACCAGCACGCCGAAGCTGACCATCACCAGCGCGGCCTCGCGCAGCGCGATCCGGATCATGGCGCCGTTGCGGCCGCCCTGGCGCAGGTGGATGCCGTTCCAGGCGGTCTGGCGCAGCAGGTAGCGCCGGACCCGGAACTCCAGGAAGGACGCAAAGGCGATGTAGAGCCAGACCGTGACCAGCGCGACCACGACGGCAATGAGGCCGGCGACGATGCCGGGACCGTCCCCGGTGTTGACCTGGGCGATCAGCGCGCCCTGGAGGAACTGGGACGCCAGGTTGACGCCGAAGAACAGGACCATGATGACGATGAAGCCCAGGAAGAGCTGCAGGCCGGTGCCGGTATATTCCAGCGGCGTCCCGTTGATCGTGGTCCGCGACCAGAGATAGCGGCGGATGTTGGTCCGGCCCCAGAAGCTGTAGATGCCGAGTGTCAGCAGTGTCAGCAGGGCATTGCCCACCGCGATCTTCGCGATGTCCCGCCACTGCCCGTCATAGTCGAGCCGGACGGGCACCGCTTCGCTCGCGGCCGCGTCCCCGCCCGTGTCGGGCACGGAATATCCCGCCCGGTCGTCCCGTTCGTCCATGTGCCCCTCGTCCCTCTCGCGCACGCCCGACCGGAACTACAACCGCAATGGGTGACAGGGACAAGTCGGTTTTGGCGCGGGCCGATCCACATTGCAGCCTGTGAATTAATGCGCCCCATGCAGCGCGGCTGCGGTTAACATCCCGTCCCGGATCAGGGGAGGACCGCCATGAACGAGATCGCCGGGCGTCACGGCGCCAACCTGCCGTCATCGATGTTCTTCTGGCCGACGCCGGACCGGCCCTTCGCCGCGCGCGGTGACGGCATCTTCATCTGGGACGAGGATGGCCGGCGCTATGTCGACGCCTCCTGCGGGCCGCAGACCACCAATGTCGGGCACAACAACCGCCGCGTGGTCGAGGCCATGCGCCGGCAGATGGACGACATCTGCTTCGCCTTCCGCACCCACTTCAAGAATGGCCCGGCCGAGCGGCTCGCCGACCGGCTGGCCGATCTCGGCGCGCCGAAGGGCCTGACGCGGGCGTTCTTTTGCTCGGGCGGGTCGGAGGCGGTGGAGGGTGCCATCAAGCTGGCGCGGCAGTACGCACTCGCGATGGGCCAGGCCGGGCGCTACAAGATCATCTCCCGCATTCCCGGCTATCACGGCTCGACGCTGGGCGCGCTGTCGCTGACCGGCGATCCGGACATGTTCGCGCCCTTCGCGCCGATGATGCAGACTCAGCCGAAGATCCGCGCGCCGTTCGTCATCGAGCGACCGGCGGGCATGACCGAGGACGAGTCCGCGCTGGCCTATGCCAACGAGCTGGAAGAGGCGATCATCAACCAGGGGCCGGGCACCGTGCTGGCCTTCATCGTCGAGCCGGTGGGCGGTGCGGCCACCGGCGGCCTGGTGGCACCCGACATCTACTACGCCCGGGTGCGGGAGATCTGCGACCGCCACGGCGTGCTGCTGATCTATGACGAGGTGATGTGCGGCTCGGGCCGGACGGGGAAGTATCTCGCCGCCGAGCACTGGCCGGCCAGGCCCGACATCGTAGCCATGGCCAAGGGGCTGGCGGCGGGCTACGTGCCGCTCGGCGCCGTGCTGGCGCGCGGCGACATGGTGGAGGCCGTCTACGCCGCCGGCGGCTATGCCCATGGCCATACCTATTCGGCCGGGCCGCTCGCCTGCGCCGCCGGTCTCGCCGTGCTCGACGAGCTGATGGAGAACGACCTGATCGCCAATGCCGCGCGCATGGGCGCCGACCTGAAGGCGCGGCTGGAGACCTTGCCCGAGCGCTTCCCGTTCGTGGGCGAGGTGCGCGGTCGCGGCCTGATGCTGGGCTTCGACGTCATGGCCGACCGGGTGCGGCGCAAGCCCCTGCCGCCCGAGCTCAACGCCGGGCAGCTCATCGCCCAGGCCTGCTACGACCGCGGCCTGATCATCTATTCCCGGCGCATGCTGGGCGGGCTGCGTGGCGACCACTTCCTGGTGACGCCGCCGCTGAACGTGACGGCGGGCGAACTGGACCTGATCATGGACCTGCTGGCCCAGGCACTGGCCGACGTCGCGCCTCAGCTGGAGGGGCACCTGGCATGAGCGTCGCGGGCAAATCGATCATCGTCACCGGTGCGGCAAGTGGCATCGGCCGCGCGCTGGCGCTGGGCTTCGCCGCCGACGGGGCGCGGGTGCTGGCCGTGGACATCAACGGCGACGACCTGGCGGGCGTGCAGGCGCCGGGGCTGGAGACCCGCGTGGTCGACGTCACCGACCTTGCCCAGGTCGAGGCGATGGTGGCGCGTGCCGTCGAGGCCTTTGGCCGGCTGGACGTGCTGTTCAACAATGCCGGGCTCGGCTATCGCGTCGGTGTCACCGACCATGCGCCGGACCAGTTCGAGCGGCTGGTGCGGGTGAACCTGTTCGGCCCCTATTACGGCATCCGCGCGGCGATCCCGGTGATGCGGGCGCAGGGCGGCGGGCACATCGTCTCGACGCATTCGCGCGCGGCGGAGGCCGGGATGGCGAACTTTTCCGCCTATGCCTCGTCCAAGGCCGGGCTGTTCGCGCTGACCCGCGCGGCGGCCCGCGAGACGCTCGGCACCGGTGTGCGGATCAACGGACTGATCCCCGGCCCGACGCGCTCGGGCATGATGAAGAACGCAGAGCAGGCGCCGGAATCGGTCTATCCGACCGCCCGCTGGCTGGCGGAGATGGGCAATGACGGCCCGACCGGCAAGGTGTTCTGGAACCAGAAGGAATACAGGCTGTTCGAGGAGGGCAACGGCGCCTTCCGTCGCGAGATCGCCTGAACGACTGACGCAACGGGACCGGGGGAGGGGACCGCGATGACCGGGATGGAACGCATGCTGATCGAGCGCGCCTGCGAGCGGCTGATGGTCGAATACTGCCACTTCGTCGACCACGGCGAGGCCGCGCGCATCGCCGACCAGTTCACCGAGGACGGGGTCTGGACCTCGCCCGACACCACCATGACCGGCAAGGCGGAGGTCCGCGCCGGCTTCGAGCGGCGCCAGAAGGTGGTGCGTCGCCGCTCCCGCCATGTCTGCTGCAACGCGCTGGTCAACGTGATCGACGCCGACAACGCCACCGGCACGGTCTACCTGACACTCTATCGCCACGACGATCCGGCGAACCCGCCGGTCCGGCCGTCCGGCGTGCCGGCCATCGTCGGCGAATACCGCGACACCTTCGTGCGCACGGCCGAAGGCTGGAAGTTCTCCCGCCGCGAGATCGGTATCGACTTCGCCGCCATGGGCTGAGCGGCGACGGCACGGGCCGTCTCGACCGGCCACGCCGAAGATCAAGCGAAGAGAGTGGTGAGGTCGCGCCAGACCCGAAGGGCAAGGGCCTGGCGCCGCGGTCGACGTCCCCTCCCCCCATGCGGGGGAGGGTGAGGGTGGGGGGAATGGCCTGCTGAACACCGGGTGGGGGGGGGGGCGCCCCCCCCGCGCCCCCCCCGCCGGCGGGCGGGGGGGGCGGGCGCCA
>JAYZWD010000009.1:0-22421 GCA_036154895.1 Pseudomonadota bacterium | reverse complement strand
TCAGGATGACGATCAGACAGGCGGGCGGCTCCCACGCCGGACAAGCGGGTTCACAAGGCCCGGGGGCCTGTCGGGATGCCGCCCGCCAGCCCGATGGAACCACATTTCCCTCAGACAGGGGCCTGGGGACTGTCGAACGGCTGGATGGCGCGATCAAGCCGGGCCATGACAAGAATTCATATATTTCAATATGTTGTCATCGCCCGACTTGATCGGGCGATCCATTCTTCGAGCCAGGGACTCCGGCTTTCGCCGCAGTGAGCGCCGTTCATCTCGCCCCGGACCTGCTCCGGGGCCCATTCCGCCGCGGTTAGAGCCATGGGTTCCGGGTCAGGCCCGGAACGAGCAGTTCCCCGCCCTTCAGCCCAGCGCGGCGCGGATCGCGGGGATCAGCGGCAGGTCGGCCGGCGGCATGGGATAGGCCTCGAGCGCCGCGGCGCCGGCCCAGGCAAGCTGCTGCCCCTCCCGCCCCTCCGGCTCGCCGGCCCAGCGCCGGCAGGACCAGAGCGGCATCAGCAGGTGGAAGTCGTCATAGCTATGGCTGGCGAAGGCCAGCGGGCGAAGGTCGGCCAGATCGATACGGATGCCCAGTTCCTCGGCGCATTCGCGCACCAGGCAGGCTTCGGGCGTCTCCCCGGCCTCCACCTTGCCGCCGGGAAATTCCCAGAGGCCGGCCATCGCCTTGCCCTGGGGCCGCTCGGCCAGCAGCACCCGCCGCTCGCGGACCAGTGCGACCGCGGCGACGAGCACCAGCCGCTTTCCGCTCACGAGCGGTAGTCGCCGTTGATGTCGATGTAGCCGTGGGTCAGGTCGCAGGTCCAGACACGGCTCCGCCCGTTGCCGAGGCCCAGGTCGACCTCGATGTGGATGTCGCGGCCCTTCATGTACTCGGTGATGTCGGCTTCGCGATAGCCGGGCGCGCGCCCGCCATCCTCGGCGATGGTCACGCCGCCGAAGCGGATCGCCAGCCGGTTCCGCTCCGCCGGTTCGCCGCACTTGCCGATGGCCATCACCACGCGGCCCCAGTTGGCGTCGGAGCCGGCGATGGCGGTCTTCACCAGCGGCGAGTTGCCGATGGACATGGCGACGATGCGGGCCGAGCGGTCGCTGACCGCCCCCTTCACGTCGATGGTCATCAGCTTCTGCGCGCCCTCGCCGTCGCGGGCGATCAGGATCGCCAGGTGGCGCAGCACCTCCTCCAGCTTCGCCCGGAAGTCGGCGAAGTGCGGGTCGTCGAACGAGGTCACCTCCGGGTGCTTCGGGCCCATGCCGGTGGCAAACAGCAGGCACATGTCGGACGTGGAGGTGTCGCCGTCGACGGTGACGCAGTTCAGCGTGCGGTCGACGATGGCCGACAGCGCCACCTGCATCGCATCCGACGGCAGGCGCGCATCGGTGACGACGTAGCAGAGCATGGTCGCCATGTTCGGCGCGATCATGCCCGAGCCCTTGGCGATGCCGTTGATGCGCACCTTCGTGCCGCCGATGTCGGCGACCGCCGTCGCGCGCTTCTCGAAGGTGTCGGTGGTCAGGATGCCGCCCGCCGCCTCGGCCCAGCCGTCATCCTTGATGCGCCCGCCAAGTGTCGGCAACGACGCCACCAGCTTCTCCAGCGGCAGCGGCTCGCCGATCACGCCGGTGGAGGCGACGAACACCTCCTCCGCCGCGCAGCCGACCACCTCGCCCACCGCGCGGGCCGTGGCCTCGACGTCGCGGACACCCTTCTCGCCGTTGAAGACATTGGCATTGCCGGCATTGACCACCAGCGCGCGGGCCAGCCCCGCCGGCAGCCGACGGGTATTCCAGACCACCGGCGCACCGGCCGTGGTGGAGGTCGTCTGCACGCCGGCCACCGTGGTGCCGGGCGCGAAGGCGAACAGGCTCAGGTCATAGCGGTCCTTGTAGCGCAGGCCGGCGGCCATGCTGCCCAGGCGGCAGCCGGCAATGGCGGGCAGGTCGGGCTGGCTCGCCGGCGCGAGCGGCGAGACGGGATGGGCCTTGGCCATGGATCGGTCTCCGTCAGTTCAGGAACGGGCGCTCGCCCCGCACCGTGGTCCGGTGCAGCACGCGGCGGAAGCCATCATAGTCGTTCATCGCGTTGTGCTGGACACAGCGGTTGTCCCAGATCGTCAGCGTTCCGGGCGCCCAGCGCACGCGGCACTGCAGTTCCGAGCGGGTGGCGTGCGCGTTCAGGTAATCCAGCAGCGGCTTGCTCTCCCGCTCGGTCATGTCCTCGAAGCGGATCGAGTATACCGGGTTGATGAACAGCGCCTTGCGCCCGGTCTCCGGCACCGTGCGCACCGCCGGATGCGCGAACTCGGCATGCGCTTCCTCGGAGTTGATGATGGTCATGGCGCGTTTGGCCTTGCCGAACAGCTTCTGGTCGGTGCCATAGGGCCGGCGCGCCGAATGCATCACCCGCACCCCCTCCAGCATGCGTTGCAGGCCCGGCGACAGCGTCTCGTATGCCAGGTACATGTTGGCGAAGCAGGTGTCCCCGCCATAGGGCGGCACTTCCTTGGCATGCAGGAAGGTGGCGCGCGGCGGCGCCTCCTGGAAGCTCCAGTCGGAATGCCAGTTGCCGCCGAAATTGACCATCCCGGTTTCGGTCGCCTCCTTGATCACCTCGATGATCTCGGGGTGGTCGGGCAGCGTTTTCACATAGGGCTCATGGCCGAACTCGCCGAACATCCGCGTGACGCGCTTCAGCCCCTCGTGGTCCAGCGCCTGGTCGCGGAAGACGATGACGCTGTGCCGGTCGAAGGCGTCGCCGATGGCCTGGAACTCGGCCTCCGACACCGGGCCGGTCAGGTCGACGCCGAAGATCTCCGCACCCAGCACGCCGGTCAGCGGCCGCACCTCGATGTGGTTGACCTTGCTCATCTCCGTCATCCTCCCCGGTCCGTATCCTGGCCGCGATCCTGCCACAGGCCGACGCGCTTGTGTATCTCCCGCCGCCGACACGGCCGGGGCTGATGTTCTTGACTTGTTCAACCCGGACGCTACAGTGTGGTTGCCGCCGTGACGACAGGAAATGTCTGTTCCTGGGGGTGATCCTGTCCTGGCAGCAGGACACTGTATGTGGGAGATCGACGCCCCACCACGGCGGCACTCCGCGTCTCGCCCCGGACCTGATCCGGGGCCTGGACCGGCGGCATCGGATGCATGGGCTCCGGCCTGAGCCGGAGCGAGAGTGCGCTGTGTCAGGTCCCGGATACCGCTGACGCGGGTCCGGGACTCGCCTTCCTTCGATCCCCGGAAGCCCGCAGGGCTGTCCGGGGCCTGAACGCACGTCTGACTCTCGCCCCGGACCTGATCCGGGGCCTGGACCGGCGACATCTGAGACATGGGCTCCGGCCTGCGCCGGAGCAAGGCAGTCATCACCCACCGACCACGAATGACCACCACCGAAGCCCGGCCACGCCGTCATCATGGCGGCGGACAAGCCACACATGCATGTTCTTGACTTGTTCAATCCGGACGCTAGAGTGTGGTCGCCGCCGTGACGACAGGAATAGTCTGATCCTGGGGGTGATCCTGCCCTGGCAGCAGGACACTGTATGTGGGAGGTCGGCGCCCCACCACGGCGGCTGATATGATTTTACAGTTTCCCTTCGATGCGAATGTACTGACTTGGGTCTTTTAGAGCGGTGACTGATACGAGACCGCCAGTACGCACGGCATTCGCTTCAATTTTTTGACCTGAGAATTTTGGAAGAGATTTATTCGAACAACAATTTTTCCGGACCGAGAATCCCCCTTTACATCAAAAACATATAACAATGCAGGATCTTTGAAATCCCAGAGTACGGCTTTCGGGTTGTCAAGATGATTTGCCATATTCAGTATGGTTTCCTGCGGAAGTGCTTGCCCTCTCTGCTTCTTCTGATCTCGAAACATATGGAACAATTGATTGTCCCGCAGCACGATGGACGTCGACGTCGGGTCGATGCCCCTGGCGCGAACGAAAGCCATCACGGTGGGGTTGAGCTCGCCGACACGAATGGTCTCGCCGCGCGGATGCCGGATCCCGGCGGCGACCTGCTTCAGCCGTTCGTCGATCCAGGCACGGGCGAGCGATTGCCGCGCCGTCCGGGGTCGGCAGGGCGGCGCGCGCCGCGAATGTCTCCAGCCGCGGCCGGCGGGTGGCGGCACCGCGACGGGCACGCGCGTCCGCGGCGCCCGTGCCGAGCGCCGGCGGGGTCGACATAGCCTCTTCCGCCGCCGCCGCGAACAGCTCGCCATAGGACGGCGCGGCCGCGCCGCCGGCCTCGACCATCGCTTCCAGTCGCTCGACCTGCATGATCCCGGCGCGTCGCGCCGGATCGACCACGGCATCGCTGCGTCGGTACAGCCGGCCGTCCGGGCCGGCGAACCAGAGCATCTCCATGGTCTCGGGCAGTGGCGGACGACGGTCGGCCGGCACCGCGAGCCAGTCGGCATAGACCTTCTGCTCGGCCTCCGGCGCCTCCTCGGCCAGCAGCCAGGCGTCGGGCCGCACGCCCTGCTCCGCCGCCAGCCGTTCCGTGGGTTCGGTCGGCAGGGCCGCGCGGGCATCGTCCACGATCTGCTGGCGGGTCGTCGCGTCGGCGGCATGGCGCATCACGCCATCCAGCCGGCGGAACCAGTCGCCCTGCGCCTCGTCCGCGCCACGTGCCCAGGGCCGGGTCGCATCCGCGCCGCCGAAGCGCGCGATCAGGTGCGCACGATTGTCGTCCGCGGTGCCGCCGGCGCCGGCAAGCGTGTCGCCCGCCTCCTCGCCTGACAGGCTGTCATCGCCCGCGCCGCCGGACATCCTGTCGTCGGCTGCCGCCGCCTTGCGGGTCCGGATCGCCTCCGCCTGCGACAGAGCGACGGCGTGCAGGGCCTCTTCCGTTGCCGCCGGAACGCCGGGGCTGACCGGAACCGCGCGCGCATCCGGCATGCCCGGCACCTGGCGGACCACCGGGACCTGCGGTCGCGGGCTGAATGCCGCCGGCCGGGACGGATCGGGACCGATCAGGCCGGTCATCCGCGCGCCCAGCAACTGCCCCGCCCGTAGCTGCGTCGGACCGCCCGGCCGCATGATGCCGTCGGGCCGCAGCCCGTGTGCCGCCTGGAAGGCCTGCAAGGCCGGCTCCAGTCGGGGATCGGGCGCCAGCATGTCCAGCGCAAGCAGCGGCGGGTAGTGCCCCAGCAGGGCCATGCCGCGACGCGCGGAGGCCACATCGCCGGGCCGGTTGGCCTCGCCGGCGCCGACACCGCCATTGAGCGGCAGCCGATGGACGGCATGTTGCAGGAGTCCATCCGGCGCCATGTCTGCGGCGAGACTCAGCGCGGTCGGGCCATCGATGGCCGCCGCGCCATCCGGCTTCAGACCGCGCAGGGACTGGTAGTGGACCAGGTCCTCCAGCACCGCCGACTGCGGGCGGACCCGTGCCGGCGGCGCCTCGCCGCGCCTGGCATGCAGCGCCACGTCGAGCCGACGCACCTCGTCGAGGTCATTGGCGCCGTCGGGGGAGATCCGGTCATTCAGATAGAAGGGACCGGACAGGGAATAGGGATCGGGGTTCATGCACCGAAGCTCCGCGCAAGGGGATCAGGTGCATGGGTATTTATACCGGATCAGATGGAAGCGTTCCGTCCTTCAGCCACCGCGTTCCCAGCCGCCGGACTCCGATTGCTTCCAGTAGGTGCAGGAATGGCCGGCGGCCTTCGCCGCACGCCAGCGGTCGCGTGCGCGTGCGACAGCCTCCGCGTCGCGACCGTCGAACAGGTCGAGGCAGCGCGCGAAGCCGCCCTTGAAGTCCGCGTCCATGCCGTCGACCAGCAGCAGGACACCGGCATCGTTCGGGTTTTCCTCCTCCACCGTCAGCCAGACCGGCTGGCGGTCGGCATGGCCATCCTCGGCCGTGCCGTGCGGCAGGAATCCCTCCCGGCTGTAGGTCCAGAGCAGGTCGTTCAGCGCCTTGCGCCGCTCGTCCGAGCCGGTCAGCACCACGGCCCGCATGCCGCGTTCCACCACCTTTTCCAGCAATTCCGGCAGCGCCTGTTCCAGCGCCTTGCGGGTCAGGTGGTAGAAGGCGACATCGGTCATGGTGCCGTGGCCCGGATCAGCCCTCGTAGTGACGCCGGACCAGCTCGTCCAGCAGGCGCACGCCGAAGCCGGTGCCGCCCTTCGGCACGGTCGGCTTCGCCGCCGACGACCAGGTCACGCCGGCGATGTCGAGATGCGCCCACGGCACGTCGTTGACGAAGCGCTGCAGGAACTGCGCGGCGATGATCGAGCCGGCGCCGCGGCCGCCGCCGATGTTCTTCATGTCCGCGATCGGTGATTTCAGGTCCTTGTCGTAGTTCTTGTGCAGCGGGAAGCGCCAGAGCTTCTCCTCGACCGCCTTGCCGGCGGCCAGCAGCCGGTCGGCCAGTTCGTCGTTGTTGGAAAACAGGCCGGCATGCTCGCTGCCCAGCGCGACGATGATCGCGCCGGTCAGCGTCGCCAGGTTGACCATGAACTGCGGCTTGAAGCGGTCCTGCGTGTACCAGAGCGCATCGGCCAGCACGAGCCGGCCCTCGGCGTCGGTGTTCAGCACCTCGATGGTCTGGCCCGACATGGAGGTGACGACATCACCCGGACGCTGTGCCTTGCCGTCGGGCATGTTCTCGACCAGGCCGATCACGCCGATGGCGTTGACATTGGCGCCCCGGCCGGCCAGCGCGGCCATCAGGCCGGTGACGACACCGGCGCCGCCCATGTCCCATTTCATGTCTTCCATGCCGGCGGCCGGCTTGATGGAGATGCCGCCGGTGTCGAAGGTCACGCCCTTGCCGACGAAGGCGACGGGCTGGGCGTCCTTCTTCTTCGCGCCACTGTACTGCATGACGACCAGCCGGCTCTCGCGGTCCGAGCCCTGGCCGACGCCCAGCAGCGAACCCATGCCGAGCTTCTTCATCTGGGCCTCGCCCAGGATCTCGACCTTGATGCCAAGCTTCGACAGTTCCTGACACCGCTCCGACATGGTCTGCGGGTAGAGGATGTTCGCCGGCTCGGAAACCAGGTCACGGGTCAGGAAGACACCGTCGGCCACCTTGTCGAGTTCATCGAGCGCCTCGCGGGCAGCCGCGGCGGCACGCGTGCCGACCTGCAGCTCGCCCAGGCTCGGCTTGTCCTCGTCCTTCAGCCGGGTGTGGTACTTGTCGAAGCGATAGGACGCCAGCCGCGCGCCGATGGCGATATGCGCCTGCACCGCGCCCTTGGACAGCTTCGAGGACGCCGCAAGGTCCGGATCGTCGATGACGATCTTGCCCGACTTCACGCCCGAGCCCGACCAGGCGCCGACCGTGCGCCCGCCCAGTGCCTCCAGGTCGGTCATGGTCATCGACGCCGCGTCGCCGAGACCCAGCAGCAGGATGCGGTCCAGCTTGGTGTTGGCCGGCGCCAGGATCTCGATGCTCTGGCCCGCCGCGCCGGTGAACCGGCTCGACTTCAGCACCTGGCGGATCGCACCGCCCGTCGCCTCGTTCAGGCTCGCCGCCGCCGGCGTCAGCTTGCCGTCCTTCGCGACGCCAACCGCTACCGCGCCGCGTGTGGGCAGCGCCGCCCCCGAAATCGAAATATCCATGATCTCCGCCCGTGCCTTCCCGGAATGCGTCGAGTTATCAGCGGTCAATTTATCGCAGCGTTTTCGAGGGCAGGCAAATGGGGTCTCGGAAACCCCCGTCCGCGCCCGTCGATCAATTCCGCGCACGCCCTGCTTTCGCCACAGGTGCCCGCCGTGATACTTCGCGGCAATGCGATCCCTGTCCCGCTACATGATTCGGTCCGCGCTCGGGCCCTTCCTCTTCGTCACCATGGTGCTGACGGGGGTCATCTGGATCGTGCAGGCGCTGCGTTTCGTCGACGAGATCATCAACTACGACATGACGACCAGCGCTTTCCTGTACCTGACCCTGCTTCTTCTGCCGCAGCTTCTGCCGGTCACGATGCCCATCGGGCTGTTCTGCGGCATGCTCTACGCTTACTGGCGGCTCTCGACGGAAAGCGAACTGGTGGTGATGCGCGCGGCGGGACTGAGCCGCATGCGCCTGGCGCTGCCGGGCCTGGTGCTGGGCTGCGCCTGCGCGACCGTGGTCGCCATCATGACCTTCTTCCTGATGCCGGCGTCGAACTCGACCATGCGCGATACCCATTTCGCCTGGCGTTACATCTACTCGAACCTGGTGCTGCGCGAGGGCGCCTTCACGCCGCTCAAGGGACAGCTCACCGCCTATGTCCGCGAACGCAGGCCCGGCGGCGAACTGCGCGGCCTGCTGATCCATGACGAGCGTGACACCAGCAAGTCCGTCACCATGATGGCCGAGCATGGCACCATCGTGCGCAATGATGCCGGACCGAAGATCCTGCTGCGCAACGGCAACCGCCAGGAACGGGACCGTCGCAGCGGCGACGTCAGCATCCTGTTCTTCGAGAACTACAACCTGGAACTCGACCTGCTGTCGGGCGCGACACCGGTCCGCCCGCAGAAGCTCGAGGAACTCGACATCGTCGAACTGTTCCTCACCCCGCCGGGCATGGGCGAGGAGGCGCGCTGGCGCCGCCATGTCGAGGGCCACAAGCGCATCGTGCTGCCGCTGCTGGCCATCGCCTTCAGCCTGATCGCCATCGCCGCGATCCTGTCGGGCGAATTCGACCGGCGCGGACAGGGCCGGCGCATCCTGATTGCCGCCGCGGGCGCCGCGGTCGTGCAGGCCGCCGCGCTCGCCCTCGGCCAGGCCGCCGGCTCGACGCCGGTCCTGCTGCCGGTGCTCTACCTGGTTCTGGCCACCAGCATCGGTCTGTGCCTGTGGATGATCCGGCCGGGCGCGGGCAGCCGGCTGATCGGCGGTGCCGCTCCGGCCGTGGCGGTGTCCCCGTGATCCGCCCGACACAGACGCTCGGCCTCTACCTCGCCCGCCAGTTCCTGGTCGGCATCGCCATCGTGCTCGGCCTGCTGGCCGTGGTGATGTTCACCGTCGAGGTGATCGAACACCTGCGCCGGGCCAGTGGCCGCGAGGACATCGCCTTCACCCTGGTGATCCGGATGGCAGCGATGAAACTGCCCTCGGTGCTGCAACAGCTCTGGCCGTTCGTGTTCATGTTCGGCGCCATGCTGTCGCTCACCCGTCTCGCCAATTCGTCCGAACTGGTGGTCGCGCGGTCGGCCGGCGTCTCCGTCTGGCAGATGCTGGCGCCCCTGGTGATCTGCGCGGCACTTTCGGGTGGCCTGATCGTCACGGTCTACAATCCGGTCGCGGCCCTGCTCGCGGCCCGCCACCAGCAGCTCGACGCGACCTACTTCAAGGGCCAGACCAGCCTGATCACGGTCTCGACCCGGACCGGCCTGTGGCTGCGCGAGGCAGAGCGCGAGGGCCAGCAGGTGATCCACGCGACCGCCGTGTCCGGCAACGGTTCGGTGCTGAACGACGTCACCATCTTCATCTACCAGGCCGGCGACCGCTTCGCGCGCCGCATCGACGCCGACGAGGCCCGACTTGGCAAGGGTGTCTGGCGGCTGGACAACGCCCGCATCGCCGAACCGGACCAGCCGCGCCGCTTCCTGGAGACCATGGACCTACCGACGACGCTGACGCTCACGCAGATCGTCGACAGCCTCGCCCCGCCGGAATCGCTGTCGTTCTGGCAGCTGCCGCACTTCATCGACCTGCTGCAGCGCTCGGGTTTCAGCACGCTGGCGCACCGGCTGCACTGGCATTCCCTGCTGGCGACGCCGTTGCTGCTGGCCGGCATGGTCATCCTGGGCGCCGCGTTCTGCATCCGCCTCTCCCGTCGCCGTGGCGGCATGGGCTGGGTGTTCTTCGCCGGAACGATGTCCGGCTTCGCGATCTTCTTCCTCACCGACCTGGTGCAGGCCTTCGGTTCCGCGGGCAAGCTGCCGGTGGTTCTCGCGGCCTGGACCCCGGCGGCCGTCACGTCGATGTCGACCATCGCGGCGATGTTCCACCTGGAGGACGGCTGAACGTGGCGCGCCCGATCCGTTCATTGCTGCCGGCACTTGCCCTTGCCCTGTTTACCTGCGGCATGGCGGCCGCCCAGGACAGCGCCGCCCCCTCCGACGAGACGGTCAGGCTCGTCGCCGACGAGATGGTGCACGAGCGTGATCTCGGCCTGGTGACCGCGACCGGCAATGTCGAGATCACCCAGGGCGAACGCGTGCTGCTGGCCGATCGCGTAAGCTACAACGAGCGCGACGACGTCGTGACCGCCAGCGGCAACGTGGTGCTGCGCGAACCCAATGGCGATGTCGCCTTCGCGGACTATGTCGAGCTGCGCGACAGCTTCAAGCAGGGGGTGATCCGCGAACTGAAGCTGCGCCAGGCCGACCGCAGCCGGCTCTCGGCCCGTGTCGCGCGCCGCGAGGGCGAGAACCGGACGGTACTGGAGCGCGCGGTGTTCACCCGCTGCGAGCCCTGCGCCGAGCATCCGGACCGCGCGCCGATCTGGCAGATCAAGGCGGGCGAGGTCACCCGCGATGTCGACAGCGGACTGGTCGAATACGACGACGCCATGTTCGAGTTCCTGGGCATGCCGGTGTTCTACACGCCCTACTTCTTCCATCCGGACCCGACCGTGGAGCGCAAGACCGGTCTGCTGGTCCCCGTGATCGGCACGTCGGGAGAACTCGGCGCACAACTGACCCTGCCGCTCTACCTGGTGCTCGACGAGACCAGCGACATGACACTCAGCCCGCGCATGACCTCCAAGGAGGGCCTGGTGATGGGCGGCGAGTATCGACAGCGCCTCGACAGCGGCCGCTTCCAGACCGAGGGCAGCATTACCTACGTCGACGAACGCGACGCGCTGAACCGCAAGACCGGCAAGGAGGAATTCCGCGGCCACATCAGGTCGACGGGACGCTTCACGCTGGACAGGGACTTCGGCTGGGGTTTCGACCTGCACCGTGCAAGCGACGATACCTACCTGCGGCGCTACGACATCCACTCCGGTGACACGCTGGTCTCCGACCTGTTCGTCGAGGGCTATAACGGCCGCGCCCAGGCCTCCATGGAGATGTTCGCCTACCAGGGCCTGCGCATCACCGACAATGATGGCGACACGCCGTTCGTGCTGCCGCTGGCGAGCTGGACCGCGTCGGTCGAGCCAGGATTCGGCGGCCGGTTCGACACGCAGCTGGCCGGCGTTGCGCTGCAGCGGACGGGTGGGCGCGACACGCGCCGCCTGTCGTTCGACGGGACGTGGTCGGACAGCTGGGTCGGCGGACTCGGCGACCTCATGACCGTCGGCCTGCACCTGCGCGGCGATGCCTACAACACCTCCGAGGCGACGCTGACCGACCCGACCGCCAGCGCCGACGATGACCTGCTGGGCCGGGTCTGGCCGATGGCGACATTCCTCTGGCGCCTGCCCATGGTGAAGGACGAGGGCCGGCTGATGCAGACGGTCGAACCGGTCGTGCAACTGATCGCCTCGCCCGCCGGTGGCAATGCCAACGACATCCCGAACGAGGATTCGCAGAGTTTCGAGTTCTCGGAGGCGAACCTGTTCGCGCGGAACCGCTTCGTGGGCTTTGACCGGATCGAGAGCGGCAGTCGCCTGAACTATGGCGTCCGCCTCGGACTGCATGGCGAGGGCGGCGGCCGGACCGACCTGCTGATCGGCCAGTCGCTTCGCCTCAACGAGCAGTCGGCGGCGGGTGTCGGCACGGGCCTGGAGGACCGCCTTTCGGACATGGTCGGGCGCCTGACCATCGCGCCGTCGGACCTGGTGAACTACTCCTTCCGCTTCCGTTTCGACGTCGACGGCCCGACCATGGAGCGGCACGAGCATGCCCTGGAGGGCGGCGACGACCGTTACCGCCTGAAGGTCGGCTTCGTTGCCCTGTCGCCAGTGGGCGGCGCGGTGGCTGCCGGCAACACGCGCGAGCTGAACACGTCCGCCGCGGCGGCGATCACCGATGACTGGCGCATCTTCGGCGGCTATCGCCATGACCTGTCGCGCGGTGGTGGCCCGATCCGGGCCGAGGCCGGCGTGCGGTACCTGGACGAATGCTTCGATTTCCAGATCGGCGCCGTCCGGGACTTCACCAGCGACCGCGACGTCGAGGAATCCACCTCGGTCTTCGTTCGCGTGCTGCTCAGGGGCCTCAACTGACCATGGAGCAGACGGTTGGAACGGCCCGGCGTATCGGCTAGAGAAGGGCTCGATCAGGCGATGGAGCGACGATGATCAGGGCGCTGCTGATACTGGCCTGCATGGCCCTGGCCGGCCTGTCACTGACGGCCGGGCGCGCGGTGGCGCAGCAGGTGCTGGGCATCGCCGCCGTGGTCAATGACGAGGTGATCTCCGCCTTCGACCTGGAGGAGCGGATCGATCTCGTCGTCTTCAGCGCGAACCTTCCACGCACCGAGGACACCCGCAGGCGCCTCCGCCCCCAGGTGCTGCGCACGCTGATCGACGAGGCGCTGCAAAAGCAGGCGGCACGCGAGATCGGCGTCCAGGTCACCAACGAAGACATCGACGAGGGTATCGCCCAGATCGCCCGACGCAACGATCTGTCCCCGGCCATGCTGACCGCCCGCTTGCAGTCCACCGGGATCGACCCCTCGACCCTGCGGAACCAGGTCCTGGCCGCCATCGCCTGGCAGCGCTTCGTCGATGCCCGGCTGCTGCGCAGTGTCGACGTCTCCGACCAGGACATCGACGAGACCGTGGCCGAACTGGAGGCCGCACGCGGCACCGAGAGCTTCCTGATCTCCGAGATCGTGCTGGCGGTCGACGACGCCGCCGACGCGCCGGAGGTCCAGGCCGCCGCCGAGCGCCTGGTCCGCCAGATCCGCCAGGGTGCCAGCTTCGAGGCCCTGGCCCGGCAGTTTTCCGCCGGTGCGACCGCGGCCGACGGCGGTGATGTCGGCTGGGTGCAGCCCCGGCGCATGCCGGAAGCGGTCGCCCGGGTCCTGGATGGCATGAAGCCGGGCGACGTGTCGGAGCCGGTCGAAACCCCCGTCGGCTATACCATCATCGCCGTGCGCGACAGCCGCGTGCTGGGGCAGGCGAATGCCGACCAGATATCGATCACGCTGTCCCAGATCCTGCTGCCGATCGGGCGGAATGCCGCCGACGCCGACGTGGCGGCGGCACGCGCGGCCGCCGAGGCATTGCGGCCGCAGATCACGGGCTGCGAGAATCTCGATGCCGTGGCCGCCAGCCGGCCCGGCGCGCAGGCGAGCGAGCTTGGACGGCTGTCGCTGGGCGACCTGCCGCCCGATTTCCAGAAGGCGCTCTCGGCGCTGCCGGTCGGCGGTGTCACGGAACCGGTCCGGACCGCGGCCGGCCTGCATCTGCTGGTCATCTGCGACCGCACCAATCCGGCCGTGGCCAGCCTGGACCGGGATTCGGTCCGCAACACCATCATGAACCGCAAGCTGAACCAGCGCGCACAGGGTTACCTGCGCGACCTCCGGCGCGACGCGATCATCGACCTGCGCTGATGCCCGGTCCCCTCCCGCCCCTGCTGGTGACCATGGGGGACCCGGCCGGCATCGGCGGGGAGATCATCCGTGCCGCATGGCGGGATCGCGCACGACTGGCCCTGCCGCCATTCGCCGTCCTGGCCGACCCGGACTGGCTGGCCGGCGAGGCCGGGGATCGCTGTGCGGTCGACTGCATCGGCACCGCCAGCGACGCCGCCGGCAGCTTCGACAGGGCCATCCCGGTCCTGCCCCTTGCCGGTGCCGCGAAGGGGCGTCCCGGTGCACCGTGCCTGGACGACGCACCGCTGGTGATCGAGGCCATCGCCCGTGCCGTCGACCTCTGCCTGGCCGGCGCCGCGCGCGGCATGGTCACTGCCCCGATCAGCAAGGCCAACCTCTATGCCGGCGGCTTCACCCATGCCGGCCATACGGAGTTCATCGCCGCGCGGACCGGCGCGGAGCACGCGGTCATGATGCTGGCCGGACCGTCGCTGCGGGTCGTCCCGGCCACGATCCATGTTCCCCTCGCCAGTGTTCCGGGACTGCTCACCACCGCGAACCTCGTTGCGGTCGGGGACGTGGTGCTGGCGGCGCTGCAGCGCGATTTCGGCTGCGCGTCACCGCGCCTGGTCTATGCCGGCCTCAATCCGCACGCCGGCGAGAATGGCACCATCGGCCGCGAGGATGTCGAGATCATCGCCCCGGCGGTCCAGGCCCTGCGCGCGCTGGGGCATGATGTGCGCGGGCCGCTGCCGGCCGACACGCTGTTCCATGCCGCCGCCCGGCAGAAATGGGACGCCGCGATCTGCATGTACCACGACCAGGCGCTGGTGCCCGTGAAGGCGCTGGACTTCGACCAGGCCGTCAACGTGACGCTTGGCCTGCCGATCGTGCGCACCTCGCCCGATCACGGCACCGCCTTCGACATCGCCGGCAAGGGACTGGCGCGACCGGAAAGCATGATCGCCGCGATCCGCCTTGCCGATGCCATCGCCACCCGGCGGGCCGGGGAATGAGTGCGCTCACCGACCTCCCGCCGCTGCGCGAGGTCATCCGTTCGCACGGCCTCGACGCCCGCAAGGGTCTCGGCCAGCACTTCCTGCTGGACCTCAACCTCACCGCCAAGATCGCGCGGATGGCCGGCGACCTGACCGGTTGCGACGTGCTGGAGGTCGGCCCCGGCCCTGGCGGCCTGACCCGCGCCCTGCTGCTGGCCGGCGCGCGGCGGGTGGTGGCAATCGAGAAGGATTCGCGCTGCCTCGACGCCCTGGCCGAGGTCGCGGCGGCCAGTGACGGCCGGCTGGAGGTGATCGGCGCCGATGCGCTGCAGGCCGACATCCGCGACATGGTGCGCCCCGGTGCCCGGGTCGTGGCCAACCTGCCCTACAATGTCGCGACGCCGCTGCTGTTCGGCTGGCTCGACCGGCTGGACCACATCGCCGGCATGACCCTGATGTTCCAGCGCGAGGTGGCGGAACGGATCGTCGCTGCACCCGGCACCCGGGCCTATGGCCGGCTGGCGGTCATGACCGGCTGGCGCTGTCGTGCGGACATCGTCATGGACCTGCCGGCGCGCGCCTTCACCCCGCCGCCCAATGTCGATTCCAGCGTGGTCAACATCATCCCGCGCCCGGCGCCGCTGGGTGACGCGGACCCCGGGATGCTGTCGCGGGTGGTGGCGGCGGCCTTCAACCAGCGCCGCAAGATGCTGCGGCAATGCCTGAAGCCGCTCGGCCTGCCACCGGAGGACATGCTGGGCATCGCCGGCATCGATCCGACGCGCCGCGGCGAAACGCTGTCGATCGAGGAATTCTGTGCGCTGGCCCGGGCCTATTCCGACGCCGCGCGGTAGACACGGGTCAGGCCACCGACGAAGTCCGCCAGCCCCGGCTGTCGCCGTGTCCTGACACGCTCCGCCGCCAGCACGGCACGGACCTCGGCCAGGCAGCGTTCGACATCGTCATTGACCACGACATAGTCATACTCGGCATAGTGGCTGATCTCGTCGGCGGCCTTGTCCATGCGCTTGCGGACAACCTCCGGCGCATCCTGGCCGCGGCCTTGCAGCCGGCGCTCCAGTTCATCCGTGCTGGGCGGCAGGATGAAGATGCTGACGATGTCGTTGCCCCGGCGCTGGCGCAGCTGCTGCGCGCCCTGCCAGTCGACGTCGAACAGGACATCGCGCCCGGCCGCCAGCGCCGCATCGACGGGCGCAGCCGGGGTGCCATAGCTGTTGCCGAACACCGTCGCGTGCTCCAGCAGGTCGCCGGCCGCCGCCATCTCCGCGAAGCGCGCCTGGTCGATGAAATGGTAGTCGACGCCATCCTGCTCCGCGGGGCGGCGCGGGCGGGTGGTGACCGAGACCGAGAGTTCCAGCGCGGAATCGCCCTCCAGCAGGTGCCTGGCGATCGTGGTCTTGCCGGCGCCCGAAGGCGAGGACAGCACCAGCATCAGGCCACGGCGTCGTACCTGTTCCATTGAAGGCTACTCCAGGTTCTGTACCTGCTCCCGCAGGCGGTCGATCGCCACCTTCAGGTCCATGCCGACACGGGTCAGGGCAACATCGCCGGACTTGGAGCAGAGTGTATTGGCCTCGCGATTGAACTCCTGCGACAGGAAGTCGAAGCGGCGACCGACCGGATCGGGGGCCACCAGCAGGTCGCGGGCCTGACCGATATGGGCCCGCAGGCGGTCGATCTCCTCGCGCACGTCGCTGCGGGTGAACTGGATGGCGAGTTCCTGGGCCAGGCGGTCCTCGGCCACCGGGGGGGACTGTTCCAGCAGTTCCGACAGGGCCTTCTGCAATCGCGCCTTGCGCGCCTCGGGCCGGGCGGCGTCCGTGGCCTCGGCGGCGTTCACCAGCGCCTCGATGCCGTCGACCACCTCGGACAGGATCGCGGCCAGCCGGGCGCCCTCCTCCCGCCGTGCGCGGTCGATCTGCTCCACCGCCGCGCGGAAGCTCTCCAGAATCGCCGCGTCGCGTTCGGCGACGCCGTCATCGGCCGCGTCGTCCTGGTCGACCGCCTCCACCACGCCGCGCACCGACAGCAGGCTGGCCGGGTCGATCCGGCCGTCCGGCGCATGGGTCCGGGCGACCTCCGCCAGTTGTGCCAGCCAGGCCTCGTTGACCCGGTAGCTGTCGCCGCGGGCCGTCGACTGCATGTTCAGCGACACGCTGACATTGCCCCGCCCCAGCCGGGCCTGCAGCAGCTTGCGTGCGCCCTGCTCAACGGCATCCAGTCCCGACGGCATGCGGAAGCGCAGATCAAGTCCCCGCCCGTTCACCGATCGGACTTCCAGTATCCAGTCCCAGGCGCCGCAATGCCCGTCGACACGGGCAAACCCGGTCATGCTGACCAGTGACATGAACCGATCCTCCGCTTCGTGCGTCCGCTATCCGGAACGGGACTGGTCCGGCGCGGAATCGCCAGCCTCGCCGGCCGACGGGTCGATCACACGTTCAGGCGGAAAGCGCAAGACAACGGTCGTGCCGACATCCGGCGTGCTGTCGATCGACAGGCTGCCGCCATGCAATTCGATCAGCGACTTCACGATCGGCAGGCCCAGGCCGGTGCCCTTCTGCTCGGCGATCATCTGGTTCTCGAGCTGGCCGAAGGGCTCGAGGATTCACCCGATGCTGCCCGGCGCGATGCCGACACCGGTGGCGGCGACGGCAACTTCCAGCCCGTCCGGCCCGGCGGAGACGCGGATCGTCACCGACCCGCCCGATCGGTTGAACTTCACCGCGTTGGACACCAGGTTGACCAGCATCTGCTTGACCGCGCGGATGTCGGCCAGCAGGGCCGGAAGCTGGTGGTCAACCTCGACCTTCACCCCGATGCCCGAAACCTGCGCCTGGGTCGCGACCATGATCGCCACCTCCCCGATCAGGTCGTGCAGCTGGACCGGCTCCTCGCGCAGTTCGAACGCCCCGGCCTCGATCTTGGCAAGGTCGAGCAGGTCGTTGATCAGTTCCAGCAGATGCTGCCCGCTCAGCAGGATGTCCTCGGCATAGGTGACATAGTTGCGGTGCCCGGCCGGCCCGAAGATCTCCTTGTTGATGACCTCGGAGAACCCGATGATCGCGTTGAGCGGCGTCCGAAGTTCGTGGCTCATCTTGGCAAGAAACTGTGACTTGGCCTGGTTGGCGCGCTCGGCCTCTTCCTTTGCGGCAATCAGGGCGATGCGGGCATCCCGCTCGGCGGTGATGTCACGCACGGTCCCCTCGTAGAAGGCCGGCCGACCTTCCTCATCGCGGACAAGCCAGGCGTTCTCCGCGATCCAGATGCGTTCGCGGGTCTTGTAGCGATAGACCTGGGAGACGAAGCCGGTGACACGGCCATCGCGTTCCATCAGGCGACGGAACTCGGCACGGCGCGAGTCCTCGACGTACCAGCGCCGCTCGATGTCGTTGACCTCGGCCAGCATCTCGTCCTCGGACGAATAGCCGTTCAGCGACACCAGCGCCGGGTTGGCGCGGAGCTGGCGGCCGTCGATGGACGAGCGATAGATGCCTTCGGTGGCGTTCTCGAAGATGTTGCGATACTCGGCCTCGGCACGTGCCAGCGCCTCTTCGGCCTGCTTGCGCTCGTCGATCCCGGAGACCGCGGCAAGGATCGCCCGGTCGGTCCCCCAGCGCACGACGCTGACGAACTGCTCCACCCAGATCAGCCGGCCGTCGAAGCGGCGGAACCGGCACTCGTAGCGGTCGGGTGCGAACCCGCCGGCCAGCCGGGTCCGCGCATAGCCCAGCAGGCGTTCCTCATCCTCCGGGGCGAAGAAGTCCCTGATATTGGTGCCGTCCATCAGGTCGTCGGCGCATTCGGCCCCGAGCAACGTCGCCAGCGCCGGGTTGGCGAAGATCAGCCGGCCATCGCGATGGATGTACATGCCCTGGCTGGAACCCTCGACGATGGTCCGGAAGCGCGTCTCGGTTTCCAGCAGGCGCGTTTCGGCCTCGGTCCGGTGGGAGACCTCATCCTCGATCCGGCGATAGGCCGATACCAGGGAGGACGTCCGCTCCCGCATCCGTTCTTCAAGGGACTCGCGGGAATGGCGCAGTTCGGATTCGCGCCCCTTCAGGTCGGAGATGTCGGTCAGGATCACCATGACGCCGCTGTCGCCGACGCTCTGCTCGCGGATCTGGAACCAGCGGCCGTTGACGTTCTGCTCGCGCGGCGCGATGGACGGCCACGGCTCCCTCGCCCTGCGGCTCAGGAGATCCTCGACGTCGTCAACGGGCCCGAGCATGCCGGCGACGATGCTGCCGCGAATCAGCTCCAGCCGGGGCTGGCCGCGGAACAGCAGGTCCGACGCGCCCTCGAACAGGCGTTCATATGCGCGGTTCCAGACCCAGAGCCTGTCGTTGCGATCGAAGGCGGCGATGGGCTGGCCGATGCCGTCGATGACGATCTGCAGGTTGCGCTCGGCGATCTCGACCCGTTCGCCGGCCGCCGTCAGCGCCGACTCGTCGATGGCGGTCCCGCGATAGCCGCGGAAGCTGCCGTCCCGGGTGAAGATGGGTACGCCGCTCACCCGCAGGCGCCGGCGGCCCCCCTCGGGATCCTGGAATTCGTAGCGGAAGTCCCGGAAGGGCTCGTGCGCCTCCAGGGCCCGGCGGTGTTCGCTCCAGAACTGCGAGGTCTCCGGCTCGGCGCCCGCCAGTTCCCAGCGGCTCTTGCCCAGGACCATGCTGAACCGCGGCCCGCGCCCGAGCGGCAGGCCGAAACGCGGGGGAACGAAGCGATGGTCGCGGTCGGTCTGCCAGACCCAGTCCGCCGTCGCCATGGCCAGTTCCGTCAGTTCACGCTGGGCCTGGCGCGACTCCTCGACGGCCTTGGCCTCGGTCGTGACGTCGGTGACCACAGCGGCGATCCCGCCATCCGGCAACTGCCGGTTCTGGAAGCGGAACCAGCGCCCGTCGCTGAGCGGCAGGTCGTGAGCCGTTCCGGTGGTCAGGTGGCGCACGACCGCGCCCTCGATCCAGTCATCGCGCGAACCGGCCGCATCGGGCACCAGTCCCGAATCCCAGGCCATGCCCGCCAGTTCACGATAGGTCAGTCCCGGCCGGATCCTGTCCGCGAAGGCCGTCCAGATCCGGCGATAGGCGTCGTTGCAGTCGACCAGGCGGTCCCGGGCATCATAGATCGCGGCCGCCTGTCCCAGCAGGTCAAGCGCCCCAAGAATCGCCGTCCTGTCCGTCGTACCCGCGTCGGCCACTACATCGCCCTGTCGTGGGACACCGCGCATCGCGCCCGGCGGTGTCTATTGCTGTTCGCGTTGCAGCTTGCGCCATCGACGCACATTCCTGTTGTGTGCGTCCAGCGTTTTGGCGAAGGCGTGTCCCCCTGTTCCGTCGGCGACAAAATAGAGGTCATCCGTTTCCGCCGGGTCGAGAACGGCGGCGATCGCGTCCCGTCCCGGACAGGCGATGGGTCCGGGTGGCAAGCCGGCATTGAGGTAGGTGTTGTAGGGAGATTCGAAGCGCAGGTCCGACCGGGTCAGGGCGCGGTCGAGCGCCACCTCGCCCCCCGTCACCGCATGGATGACGGTCGGATCGGACTGCAGGCGCATGCCGAGGCGCAGGCGGTTGACGAACACCCCGGCAACCAGCGGCCGCTCGGCGGCGATGCCGGTTTCCTTCTCGACGATGGAGGCCAGCACCAGTGCCTCCTCCGGCGTCGCCAGCGGCAGGTCGGCCTTGCGGCCGGCCCAGAGTTCGGCCAGCACCTCGCGCATCGCCGCCTGCATCCGTGCGACCAGCGCCGCGCGCGTGTCGCCAAGCGCGTAGTGATAGGTCTCGGGCAGCAGCGATCCCTCGGCCACCTCCGGTGTCGGGCCCTCCAGCCCCGGCGTATCGTCCAGCAGGGCGCGGATTTCCCGCACCGTCAGCCCCTCTGGGACGGTGACCTTGCGGACCACCGTCCGGCCGGCCACCAGCTGGTCGATGACGGCGCTGAGACTGATGGCGGCGGGGAAAAGATACTCGCCCGCCTGCAGGCGCCCGGACAGCTGTCCGACCCTGAGACGGGCGAGAAAGAGGTAGCGGTCGGTGATCACCCCGGCACCGGTCAGACGGTCGGCGATCGCCCGCGGACCCTCGCCGCGCGGGACCACAACGGTCGCGGCCGCGCCAAGTGGCCCGGGGGCGTCAGCCCCCTTCCACCACTGGAACCCGATGAAGACCGTCGCCACGACGACGACAACGGCGACAAGCAGCCCCAGCCGCAGCGCCGACCGCATCGGACTGTCAGGACACGCGGCGCATGATCAGGCTGGCATTGGTTCCGCCGAAACCGAAGGAGTTCGACAGGGCCACGTCGATCTTGCGCTCGCGCGGCTGTTTCGGTGCCAGGTCGAAACCGGCGACGCCGTCGTCGGGATCGTCCAGGTTCAGCGTCGGCGGAGCCACGTTGTCACGCATCGCCAGCAGGCAGAAGATCGCCTCGGCGCTGCCGGCCGCACCCAGCAGGTGACCGATCGACGACTTGGTCGACGACATGGTCAGGCTGTTGGTGGCGGACCCCATCAGGCGCCGCACCGCGCTCAGTTCGATCTCGTCGCCCAGCGGCGTCGAGGTTCCGTGCGCGTTGACGTAGTCGATCTGGTCCGGGGTGATGCCGGCCCGCTTCAGCGCCGCCTGCATGCAGCGATAGGCACCGGAACCGTCCATGGACGGCGCGGTGATGTGATAGGCGTCGCCGGACATGCCATAGCCGATGATCTCGCCATAGATCCGCGCGCCGCGACGCCTGGCATGCTCGTATTCCTCGAGCACGACAATGCCGGAGCCCTCGCCCATGACGAAGCCGTCGCGGCCCTTGTCCCAGGGCCGGCTGGCCTGTTCCGGGTGCTCGCCGTACTTCGTCGACAGCGCCTTGGCCGCCGCGAAGCCCGCGATGCCAAGACGGCACATGGCCCCCTCGGCGCCACCGGCCACCATCACGTCGGCATCGTCCAGCGCGATGATCCGGGCCGCGTCGCCAATGGCGTGCGCACCGGTCGAGCAGGCCGTGACCACGGCGTGGTTCGGGCCCTTGAAGCCGTTGTTGATGGAGATATGACCCGAGAGCAGGTTGATCAGGCGACCGGGGATGAAGAAGGGCGAGAGACGCCGCGGCCCCTTCTCGTCCATCGTCCGTGCCCCTTCGGCGATGCCGGGCAGGCCGCCGATACCGGAACCGACGAGAACGCCGGTACGGTACTGCTGCTCGTCCGTCTCCGCCTTGTAGCCAGAATCGTCCAGGGCCTGCTTCGCCGCCGCCAGGCCGTAGACGATGAAATCGTCGACGCGGCGCAGTTCCTTGTGGTCAACCCATTCGGAAGCGTCGAAACCGTCAGGCCGGTCCTCGGTCTTCGGCTTGATCTCGCAAGCATAGGAAGTCGCGAGATCCGAATGGTCGAACTTCTGTATGGTCGCCGCCGCCGATTCGCATTTCAGCAGCCTCGACCACGTCTGTTCGACCCCGGTGGCCAGGGGCGTTACCAGCCCCAGGCCTGTCACTACGACGCGCCGCATCTTTCGCTCTTCCGACCGTTATGCCGATCAGGAAGCGTTTTCGGAGATGTAGTCGATGGCGTCCTTCACCGTCTGGATCTTCTCCGCGGCGTCATCCGGGATCTCGATGCCGAATTCTTCCTCGAAGGCCATGACCAGCTCGACCGTGTCAAGCGAATCGGCGCCCAGGTCTTCGACGAAGGAGGCGTCGTCCGTAACCTTCTCCGGTTCGACACCCAACTCGTTGATGATGATTTCCTTCACCCGGGATTCGGTCGTTTCCGCCATTGTGTTTCCCCTTTTTGCTAAGTTCAGTCTGTTCGAGGATCAGTAGGTGACGTCCCGCTAGAGTGCGATGTGCACGAGACGCCCACTACATGACCATTCCACCGTCTACAGAAACGGTCTGGCCGGTAATGTATCGCGCCCACGGTCCGGCTAGAAAGCGAGCTACCCCGGC
>JAYZWD010000008.1:0-104678 GCA_036154895.1 Pseudomonadota bacterium | reverse complement strand
TCATCGCCGGACTGGAGTGCGGCGCACATGGCCATGTGCGCTTCGGCGACGAGAACTGGCAGTCGGAGGCGCCGCGCCTCTTCGTCCCCGCCCATCGCCGCGACGTGGCGCTGGTGTTCCAGGATGCGCGGCTGTTCCCGCATCTGAATGTCGCCGGCAACCTGCGTTTCGCCGACCGCCGCGCGCCGCGCGACCGGGCCGAGCCGGCATTTGAAGACGTGATCGCCGCGCTCGGCCTCGGGCCTCTGCTCGGCCGTTCCACGACAACCCTTTCGGGAGGCGAGCGCCAGCGGGTTGCCATCGGCCGTGCCCTGCTCAGTCGCCCGCGACTGCTGTTGCTCGACGAGCCGCTGTCCGCGCTCGACATTCGCCGTCGCGACGACATCCTGGGCATCATCGCGGCGTTGCCGGCCCGCTTCGGCATCCCGCTGATCCACGTCAGCCATTCCATCGACGAGGTGGCACGCCTGGCCGACCGCATCCTGGTGCTGGCCGATGGCCGGGTCATCGCCGATGGCGCGGCGGCCGCCATCCTGGAACGACCCGACCTGCAACACCTCACCGGCCGCTTCGAGGCCGGCGTGCGGCTGGAGGCGCGGATCGTCAGCCACGATCCCCGGTGGCTGCTCACACGCCTGGATGTCGACGGGCAGACCGTCTCGGTTCCGGCTGTCGCCGAGCCGCCGGGCACGCCGGTCCGACTGCGCGTTCGTGCGCGCGACGTGGCGCTGGCGACGGAACCGCCGCGCGGGCTGAGTGTCCGCAACGTGCTGTCAGGCAGGATCCTGGCAATCGAGGCCGCACCCGACACACCGTTCGCCGAGATCACCATCGACCTCGGTCGCCAGCATCTCAGGGCGCGCCTCACCCGGGAATCGGTCGCGGAACTGGGCCTCGACCAGGGCGTGGGTGTTCACGCCCTGATCAAGACCATTTCGTTCGACGGCCAGTCGGCCGGCACGGCCTGATCGCTCAGACCGTGTCCTTGGCGGTGGCAACCAGCTTGTAGAGCTGCCGTTCGGTGGACTCGATGTCCTCCTGGAACTTCAGCAGCACGTTGATGGTGCGCCTGACCGTCTCGACGTCCAGTTCCGAGGAGTTCAGCAGCACCAGCGCGCGAGCCCAGTCGATGGTCTCGCTGATCGCCGGAACCTTCTTCAGTTCCTCCTCGCGCAGGTTCTGCACGAAGGCGACGATCTGCTTGCGCAGTGACTCCGCCACTTCCGGGACGCGGGCGGCGATGATCCGCCGCTCGGTCTTCTCGTCGGGGAACGGAATGAACAGGTGCAGGCAACGGCGCTTCAGCGCGTCACCCATCTCGCGGGTGTTGTTGGAGGTCAGGAACACCAGCGGCGGCACCTTGGCCTTGATCACCCCGATCTCCGGCACGCTGATCTGGTAGGCCGACAGGATTTCCAGCAGGTAGGCCTCGAACTCGTAGTCCGACTTGTCGATCTCGTCGATCAGCAGGACCGCACCGTCCTCGGCCTCCAGCGCCTTCAGCAGCGGCCGCGGTTCGAGGAACTGGTGGCTGAAGAAGACGTCGGTGAAGCCATGCAGCTTGTCCATCGCCGCCGGCAGGGTCTTGGCATCCTCCATCAGGTCGCCGAGCTTTTCCTTCAGCACCTGGGTATAGAGCAGCTGCTTGCCGTACTTCCATTCGTACAGCGCCTTGGCCTCGTCGAGACCCTCGTAACACTGCAGGCGGATCAGCGGGATGCCCAGCATCTCGGAGGTCGAGATAGCCAGCTCCGTCTTGCCGACACCGGGAGGCCCCTCGACCAGGATCGGCTTGCCGAGCGCCTGGGCCAGGAACACCGCCGTCGAGATGCGGTCATTCGAGATATAGCCGCGCCCGGCGAATCCCTGGTCGATCAACGCCGGCGTTGCCAGCTTCTCCTGCCACTTGCCCGTCAAGAGCCTGCTCCTCCGATCATCATGCTTCCCGCCTTGGCGAGCTTTGCCAGGTCGACGCGCTGGGCGATGCGACCGGACTCCCTCATATCGCGCGTGAGCGTCACGAGAAAGGCATCCTCGCGCATGGCGCTCTCCAGCAGCCGCGTCACTTCGGCCTGGAACCGCCGCGACACCGCCCGCAACGCCAGCAGACGGCGCTCGTGGTCCGGGGTCGACGGGTCGCCGCCGCTTTCGGCCACCAGCGCCCGCGCGGCACTCCGGTAGAGCTCCCTGTCGGCTGCGAGCGCGCCGAGATCGCCTGCCGCATCAGCCGGCAGGACACGCGCCAGGCGGCGCAGCTGCACGGCCATGCCGCCCGATGCGGTCGCCATGCCGAACAGGTCCTCGATGCGCCGGAACCGCTTCAGCACGGTTTCCATCGCATCGCCCGCCGCCTCCATGAAGGCGTCGGCCGGCAGCTCGACATTCTCCAGCTTCAGTGTGCAGTGCCCCGAAGGCTTCAGGAAATCAACGGGATAGCCAGCCTCGCGGGAGACCCCCGGCAGGTCGGTCGGCACCATGAAAGTCCCGAAGCGCTTGCGGCCCGCGACCTCGTCCACAATCGCCAGCACCACCGCGACGCCGGCAATCGGACCGTTGGTCAGCCACGCCTTGGCGCCGTTGATCCGCCAGCCCGTCGCGGTCCGATCCGCCCGGGTCGACAGTGCCTTCGGGTGCGCGCCGACGCCGGGTTCGGAGATCGCGATGCAGCAGGTGGTCTCGCCGGCCGCCAGCCTCGGTAGCCAGTGCGCCGCCTGGGTCTCCGATGCAAAGGGCGCAATGACCCGTGCAGAGACCGCGTGGTGCGTCATCCAGGTCATCGGGAAGCCGATCACCTCGGCATTGTCTTCCAGCGTCTCGGCGAGGTCGAAGAACCCGACATCGTTGACCGCCTTGCCGCCCCAGCGTTCAAGGCCGAAACCGGTGAGCCCTGCCGCCCCCATCTCGCGCCAGAGCGCCATCGGGAAATCGTCGCTGCGGATCAGTTCGTCGGCGCGCGGCGCCACCTTGCCGGCGGCAAATGCCGCCAGCGCGGAAATGTACTCGTCCATCACCCCCCCCGGACCCGTTCGTGCGCAAACCTGTCAGATGCCCCAGTAGGCAAAGCCCGCCGACGTGAAATCGGACAGGATGACGATCAGCCAGATCAGTGCGGCATACCATATCCCCGCCAGGACAGCCGCAGCCTTTGGTGGCAGTCGCCGTGCAAGCCAGTCATGCACCGATGCCCACTCCCTTCAGCAGGATCAGGACAACGTCGAGCGAATGCGCGATCGACGGCTCCTTGGCCCAGACCATTCCGAGCATGAAGTAGTTGAAGGTCATGAACCAGGCCAGGACACGACGCGGGATCTCCAGCCAGGACCCGCCGCGCGGCCGCAGCCAGGCCCAGTGCGCGGTCTGGTGATAGATGACCACACCAAGGCCATGATAGAGGCCCCAGATTGCGAAGTTCTCGGTCAGGCCATGCCAGACGCCGATCACCAGCATGGTCGACAGCGTGCCGATCCAGATGCGGCGTGTCAGCGAGTACGCTCCGGTGAAGACGTAGTCGCGGCACCAGCTTGACAGCGACATGTGCCAGCGCCGCCAGAACTCGGCGATGTTGGTCGCCAGCAGCGGTCGGTTGAAATTCTCCATCACCTGGTGGCCGTGCAGCAGCGCCAGCCCGACGGCAATGCTCGAATAGCCGGCGAACTGGAAATAGAGGTTCAGGCCGCGCTGCAGGCATTCCAGGTACTGGAAGGCCGCCGTATCGACGGCAAGTCCGGCCTTCAGCGCGGGGAACAGGCGCGTGCTGACCAGCCAGTTGCCCAGGATGACGATCTGGGCATAGCCGTGCAGGATGCGCTCGCCTGCACGCGCGAAGGTCGCCAGGTCCGGCCGCTCGCCGGTTTCGGCGATGAATGGCTGGTAGCGGTGGATCGGTCCCGCGACGAAGGTCGGCAGGAAGAACAGGTAGCGGACCAGATCCGCGGGCCGCGGCGGCTCGATCTCGCCGAGATAGACCTCGACCAGGACGTGGATGCAGCGGAAGCTGTAGTAGGAGAGCCCGAGCGGCAACAGCACGCTGTCCATCGCGACATGCCCGGGGGCCGGGGCCAGCGCCTTGAAGCCGACAAGGGCAACCGCGATGCCGGCGACGACGGACAGCAGGGCGATGTCCCGCTGCCGGCCTTGCAGGCGGACTGCTGCCAGCATGGCACCGGTGAACGCCAGCAGCACCACCAGCGACGTCCAGCTTGCCACCGCGAGGAAGGCAGCCGTCAGCGCGACGGCGACCACCGGCCGTGCCGGACGCGGCAGCAGGACATGCAGCGCCACGCCGGCCACCTGCCAGCCGATGAATTCCAGATCGGTTGCGCCGGTGATCATGTGCCCGGTCGGGTCAGGTCCACGAGCTGGCCGTCCAGCCAGCGGCTGAACCGCGCCTGACCCGGCGCCCCGACATGCAGGGGGTCGCAGAAGTCGGTGTCCGGATAGGCTTCCGGGACGGCCAGGAAGGCGATGTCGGCACCGGGGACTTCCGCCGCGAGCACCGCCATCGCCGCCCCTGCCCGCTGCACGGCGATCTCGTGGCGTTCGGCAATCATCGGGGTCGACACCACGGCAACCCGGATTCCGGCAGACGCGAAGGCCTCGATCCCCGCCTTCAGCCGGCCGAATTCCGGTGTCATGGTCCAGTCATCGGGCAGCGCGCCCTCCGCGGCAGGGCCTTGTTGCCGGAGCGGCTTGCCGGCGGGGCAGCAGGGGCCGGAAATCGCGACATAGCGGTCAAGGACCGTTCCCCGCCCCTGGACCAGTGACCGTGCCTCCTGCACCAGGTTCATCCGGAACAGCCGCAGCGAGTCGCCCAGGTCATAGCGCCGGAACAGCAGTCCGGCCTCGATCAGCACCATGTCCGGCCGAGCGCGGACAATGTCGGGCACGAGCCCGACGAAATCGTCGAAGCCGGCGGACGGGAAGTACAGCGGCAGGACCTCGACCTGGCCGGAATCCAGTGGCCCGGGACCACGCAGGGCGCACTGGTTCGTCGACATGGACAGCGCCACGGCCGTGACACCGCCGTGCGGCACACCGGCGAACCTCGCCAGGGCCGCGCGCATGTGCGCCTCGACCAGCATGTCAGCGACCACGCCGGGTGTCAGCGACCACGCGGCCAGACACACCGGGACCGGAAGCAGCAGCAACAACGCGAGCAGCCAGGCGAGACCCCGGTCCCTTGCCCGCAGCGTGCGCGACATCAGGCCAGGCCGGAGAGCCGGCGCACGGTCTCGACGGCGTGACCGATGGTCCGCAGGCGCATGACGTCGCGGGCGGAGAACCGCACGGAAAACGCCTCCTCGAGGGCCGTCACGAACTCGAGATGCGCATAGGAATCCCAGTTGATCAGGGTCTTGGGCGTCGCGTCCGACGTGATCTCGCCCGGATCGGCCTTGAACACCTCTTCGGCAATGGCGAACACCCGGGTCCGGACATCGCCCGCGCCGTGGTCGACCGCCTCATGTGCGGGAATCAGGGCCAGCAGCGCGTCGCGCTGCACCTTGCCCGAGGGCCCGCGCGGCAGTTCGTCCAGCAGCACGATCCGGTCAGGCCGGCGCTCCACCGCCAGGCTGGCATTGCAGGCCACGGAAATGTCATGCGTGTCGCCGCTGTCCAGCACGACGCAGGCAACGATGAGTTCCTCGAAGACCGGGTCGGGCACGCCCACGACCTCGACCTCGCGGACGCCGGGCATGTCGGCGATGACCTTGCGGACATCCTCGGGATAGATGGTGATGCCGCCACGCTTGATGATGGTCTTCTGCCGACCGACGAAGACATGCATGCCGTCCTGGTCGATCCGGAACAGGTCGCCGGTCGAGAGCCAGCCCTCGCGCAGGACCTGGGCGGTGGCGATCTCGTCGTCGAGATAGCCGTCCATCAGCAGCGTGCCGGAAATCTGCAGCTCCCCGACCTCGCCGCGTCCGACCATCCTGCCGGCCGCGTCGACCAGGCGTGTCTGCGCGTCGATCGGCCGGCCAAGCGTGCCCCGGCGCCAGGTCGCGTCGTCCGGTCCGCAGTACAGCGCACCGGAGACGGTCTCGGTCATGCCGTAGAAGTTGGCGATCCGCTGGCCGTAGTCCTGCTCGAAGGCGGCCCAGAAGCCCTCTTCCAGGTACCCGGCGGTCGAGATCAGCGTGCGGAAGCGCGGGGTCCGGAACAGGTCGGCCCGGCCGTTGTGAAGTCGCCGCACCATCGCCAGCATGGTCGGTACGGCCAGGAAATGGGTGGCCCCGGTCTCGCGCAGCATGTCGGGAAGGTTGGCCGCGGCCTCGACGGTGAACTTGCCCGGACGGACGACGGCCATGCCGGTCAAGAGACCGCAGGCAGCACCGTGCACAAGGCCGTCGGTGTGATGGAAGGGGAGGTAGTTGAGCAACACGGCACCCGGGCCGTAGCCAAAGACCCGCGCCAGGGTCCGGACATGCGCGAACAGCGCGCGACGCGAGATCACCACGCCCTTCGGACGCGAGGTGGTGCCGGAGGTGAAGATGATGTGGGCCGCCCGCCCATCGTCGACACCCGTCCCCGGCACCAGGAACGCTTCCGGCGCCGGATCCAGATCCGCATCGGCGACCCAGCCGCCATCATGCACGGCCTTCCGTCCCAGAAGGCGGTCGACCATCGATTCGCGCCGGCGCGGGCGCCCGCCGATGGTGATGCCACCCCGCGGCACGCTTTCCGGCACATCGGCCCTGAGGCGTCCGAGACTGTCAGCGTCGACGACAAGGGCATCCGCGCGTGCAAGGTCGAGCATGCGCGCGACCTCGATCGGCGCGGCGTCCGGATCGATCACGACGGCGGTCCAGCCCATGCCGAGGCACGCCGCGTATGTCGCCAGGAACGCCCGCTGATCCCGCGTCATCAACGCCACGCGCGGAACGTCGGCCTGCATCATTGCGGCCAGCGCATCGGCCATGGCCGATGCCTGCCGGGAAATCTCGTCGAAGGTGACCGACTGCTCACCCGATATCAGTGCAATGCCATCGGGACGGACCGTCGCCATCCCTGGCACCGCACGCTCCGAATCCGTCACACCTGAGAGGGAACGGGCCAGCAAACCCTGCATCTCGCCACCAAAACGTCCGGCAGACCTCGGGCATTACCAGTCCCGCGATTGCCGGAACCGGAACGTGCTTCAGCCTGCATTTTGACTGCCTTGGTAGTGTCAGACAGACTTGGGGTCAATTGCGACACGCTGGCTGACGCTGCGTCAACTGCCGGAAAACCGGGCCGGACGGCGTTCGATCATGGACGCAAGACCCTCGCGAGAATCGGCCGTTCCCGAAAGCTCGGATACCGTGCGCGCCTCTTCCGTGAAGCAGGCCTCGACCGGCATCGCGGCGCCGTTGCGCAGCAAACGCTTCACCGCCGCCTGCGCCATGGGCGGGCCGTCGGCAAGCTGTCGCGCCAGCGCCATGGCCGATTCGAACAGCTCGGCGTCCGGGACCACACGGTTGACGATCCCGAGGGCATGGGCCTCGGCGGCGGACATGGTCGGGTTGAGCAAAAGGATCTCGGTTGCCTTCCGCAGGCCGACGATGGCCGGCAGCGTCGCGGTTGTGCCGGCATCCGGCGACATCCCCACCTTGGTGGCACCGGCAAGGAACTTCGCGTTCTCGGCCGCAATCACCAGGTCGACCGCGCAGACCAGGCCGAATCCGCCGCCGCCGGTGGCGTAGCCCTGCACCGCGGCGATCACCGGCGCATCCAGCCGCATCAGCGCCTGCACCGAATCCTGCAGCCACGCCGTCGCCTGCCGGATATAGGCGGGCAGTTCCGTGCCTTTCGAAGCAAAGGCCTGGATATCGCCGCCGGCGCAGAAGTTCTTGCCGGCACCGGTGATCAGCACCGCGCGCAAGCCGCCGGTGCCATGGCAGACCATGACGGCCTCGTACAGGTCACGCAGGAACTCGACGCTCATGCCATTGGCCGCCTCGGGCCGGTTCAGGCGGATATGCGCCACGCCCCGGTCCAGGCTCAACAGGACGAAACCCTTGGTGATCAGGTCGACATTCTCGGTCATCGGTCTGCGCCTCCCCGGCGCGTGCCCGGAGGCTCAGATCAGGAAAGAAAGCGTGTAGAGCGGCTTGTCGTTGTTCACCAGGGCGACGGTCTTGCGCACCATGCGCAGGCCCTCGTCGGTGTCGCGCAGGCGATAGGTGGTCCGCGCCGCCCAGATCACCTCGCCGCGCAGGTTGGATTCGTAGACCATCACGTTGCAGCCGGCCTCGATGTCGCCATCGACCCGGTCAAGCAGTTCTATGTTGGTGACAAAGTGGCGGATACGGGACTTCGGATCCTGCGTGTAGCGCTTGCCGCTCAGCAGTTGCCGTACCCTGACGCCGATGCGGGACCGGTTGTCATAGAGGATCGACATCTGCAGTTCGGGATCGATGTCGTCGCCATTGGCGGGCACCCAGTAGAGCGCGTCGTCAGTCCACAGCGCCTCCCAGTCCGCATAGCGATGCTCGTCCTGCAGCCGGGCCTCGGCGTAGATGAAGGCCTCGACGCGCCGGAGAACACCGAGATCATGGGTCTGCATCTGCATCACGCGGCCTCCATAAGGTTGCGGTAGTGCCGCCAGATGCCGCGCGAGGGGACCTCGTCGGTGGCATGGGCGACGGTGAAACCGTCGGCATCGCGGCGCTCCCGGTGATCGCCCCGGCCCAGGAACAGCCATTCGGGATCCCGGGCCAGCGTGCCGCGATGGGCCCGCTCGTACATCTCCGAGTCGTCTGCCAGCAGGAAACCGGCCGGCCCGACCGAGCCCATGGTCTGCTGTCGCAGGCGCCGGTTGAGGTCGGCGGCCCCCCTGAACTGCAGCGCCGTGACATGCTGCACCGTGTCGTCCACGGCGCGCGGCTGGATCACGAACATCTGGATCTCGGCGATGAACAGGTTCGGGAAGATCATCACGTGCGGCACGCCGTCGATCATGATCGAACGGGCCTTCTCCTGGCCGTAGGCGGCGTTCATGCGCGCGGTGTATTCGGGCAGGCGTTCGGGCGTGGTGCCGAACCAGCCCATCGGCTGGTCGAGGCGCCGGAATTCCGGGCGCAGGTCGATCTCGGTATGCCCGTTGCCGAAGTCCCGGGTCAGCGCGGTCGATTTCGAGCCGTACAGCGCGCCGATACCACTCTCCGCCACCTTGAAGATCGAGGCATGGACGAAGGCCGGATGATAGCCATCGGTCTCGTTCTCCAGCACGTATTTCCAGTTGGCCTTCACCCGGTGCTGCAGGAATCCGGCGGTCACTTCAACCTCGCCCTCCGGGGAGGTCATGCACACCGCATCCAGTGTCGCCGCCGCGCCGCCCAGGTGCTCGGCCAGCGAGATGCCTTCCGAGGCCATCGAGCCGAAGACGAAGCCGCGATAGCTCTCGACGCGCGCGACGCGCCCCAGGCCCAGCCGGCTCATGTCGCGCCTCTCGTAGCCGTCGGGGAATGCGAACGAGGTCAACCGGCCATCGCTGGCAAAGTGCCAGTTGTGGAACGGGCAGGTGAATGACTTCGCATTGCCGCGATGCTCGGTGCAGACCTGGTTGCCGCGATGCGGGCAGCGGTTGTGCAGCAGGTGGATACGCCCGTCCGCGTCGCGGGTCATGATCACAGGCTCCGGGCCGATCGACTTCATCACGAAGTCATGCGGGTTCGGCACCTCGCTCTCGTGCCCGACATAGACCCAGGTGCGGAACCAGATGCGTTCCATTTCCAGGCGGAAGATCGCCGGATCGGTGTAGAGCGAGCCATGGATGTGGTCGCCGCGGATCAGGTCGCCCCACTCCTTTCCACGCACGCCGTCTTCCCTGCGCATGCTGTCCGGCATCTCCGCCCCCTTTGCTTCAGCTTACGTCAATTAATTGACCGAATGTCCGGTTTATAATATTGCTGCGAACCGGACGCAATACCGATCATGCCCGTTGCCAGGGGCCGGGCAGACATACAGGGAGGACAGGATGGCAGCGGCGACCCACAACATGCGCGATCCGGAGATCGAGGCACTCGACGTGGACGACCTTCGCGCGGTGCAGCACCAGCGGCTGGCCGATCTCGGCGCGCGCCTGCAGCAGTCGCCCGAGTGGGTGGCGCATTTCGCGAAGGGTGGCGTCACGCCGCGCGACCTCGCCGACCCGCAGGCCCTGGCCAGCGTGCCGTTCCTGGAGAAATCCGACCTGCGCGAGCGCTATCCCTTCCCGATGCTCACGACCGGTGTCGGCGATGTCGCGCGCTTCTGCGCCACGTCGGGGACAACCGGCCTGCCCGTGCTGTTCGGCTTTACCGCCGACGACCTGAAGCTGCTCGCCCGCCAGGTCGCGCGCCAGCTTCACTGCCACGGTGTCCGTCCCGGCGACCGCGGCTACAACGGCTTCGGCTACGGCCTGTGGCTGGGCGGACTGGCCTATGACCTCGGCATGGCCGAACTCGGCATGACCAATTTCCCGATGGGCCCGGGCCGTTCCGAACTGGTGGTGGAATGGCTGCGCGACATGGAGTGGACGTTCGCGTCGGTCTCGCCGCTGTTCCTCGCCACCCTGGTCCGTACCGCCCGCGAGCGTGGCATCGAGCCGAAACGTGACTGGAAGCTGCGCCATGCCGTGACCGGTGGCCAGTCGGTCAGCCGTGCATTCCGCGACGAGCTGGAGGCCGAACTGCCCGACGGCTTCCGCACCTACAACACCTACGGCACCACCGAGGCCGGCGGCCCCATCGTCTCATCGACCTGCGACCACAGCCACGACCGCGACGAGATGCACCTGATCAACGAGGACACGGTGCTGACCGAGATCCTGGACCCGCAGACCTTCCGCCCGGTCGGGCCGGGCGAGGTTGGCGAGATCGTCGTGACCACGCTGTCGAAGCAGGCATCCCCGGTGGTGCGCTGGCGCACCCGCGATCTGGTCCGCGTGCCTGAACACCCCTACGATTGCCCGTGCGGGCGGAAGGGCCTGATGTCCATTGGCCGGATCATCGGCCGTTCGGACGACATGCTGAAGGTGCGCGGCGTCATCGTCTTCCCGTCCCAGATCGAGGACGTGGTGGCAACGACCGAGGGCACGGTGAAGGAGGCCTGGCAAATCTATGTCGACAGCACCGACCAGGCGCCGAAGCAGATGACCGTCGCCATCGAGCACGAGCGCGGCTGGAACGGCGGTCCGGCGGCGCTGGCCGACAGTGTCAGCCGCAGCCTGCAGAACCGGCTGGGGCTGAAGGTCCCGGTGGAGTGCCATCCGGAAGGCACCCTGCCCCGCTACGAGGCCAAGGCCCAGCGCGTGCTGGTCCGGAAATAGGGGCGCGAACGGCATGGCCCGACCGCAGGCAGCGAACTACGACGAGGTCCGGCGGGATATCCTTTCCCGCTCGGCCGAGGTGTTCGCGCGGAAGGGCTATGCCGGCACGTCCATAGCCGACCTGGCCACGGGCAATGGCGTCTCCAGGGGCCTGCTCTACCACTACTTCACCTCGAAGGAAGCGATCCTGTCGGAGATGCTCAACACGCATCTCGACGCCATGCTGGCCGACGTGCAGGCGGCGGCGACCGGCCTTGGCGATGCCGAGGCCCGCTTCCGCGCCACGGTGCGGACGATGGTCCGGATCAACGCGACCTCGAAATCGCTGCAGGTGGTGCTGCTGACCGACCTGCCGAACCTGGGTGACGCCGAACGCGACTGCATCGTGGAGAAGCAGCGTTCCATCCTGGCTGTCTTCCGCGACCTGATCCGGGAGATCGACACGGACGGACGACTGGATCAGGCGACCCTGAAGGCGCAGACCATGATGTTCATCGGCATGATCAACTACACCTACATCTGGTACGATCCGGACGGACCGGTCGGCCCGGATGCCTATGCCGACATGGCGGCCGACACCTTCCTGGCCGGACTTCGAGCCGGATCAGGCGGAACAGCCATCAACCGACCCGCGCGCCCCCGCCTCCGTCGACCGGCAGGATCGCTCCGGTGATGAAGGCCGCCTCGTCGGAAGCCAGGAACAACGCGGCATAGGCCGTGTCCCAGCCGCTGCCCATCTTGCCCTTCAGCGGCACGCGCGCGTCGCGCTCGGCCCGCACCACCGCCGGGTCGAGCCCCCGGCGCGTCGAGATGCCGGTGATCGCCATGGGCGTGTCCATCAGGCCGGGCTGCACGGCATTGCAGCGGATGCCATAGCGCGCATTGGCGATGGCGACGCTGGTGGTCAGCCGGTTCAGCGCCGCCTTGGAGACCTCGTAGGCCGTCTGGATGCCCCCCGCATGGGCGGCCAGCGAGGAGATGTTGACGATTGCCCCGCCCTGCTGCGCCCGCATCGCCGGCAACACGGCATGGATGCAGCGCCAGGCGCCCTTCAGGTTCACGTCGAGGATCAGCTCCAGCGCATCTTCGGACAGCTTGTGCGCCGGTGCGTCGCCGCCGCCGCCGATGCCGACATTGTTGACCATGATGTCGATCCGGCCGAACTCCCGCACCGATCCCGCGATCATGGCATCGACATCGGCCGTGCTGCGCACGTCGGCGGCCATGGCCAGCGCCGTCCCGCCCTCGGTCGTGATCGCCGCGACGGTCTCGCCGGCCCGGTCGATCGCCCGGTCGACGCAGACCACCTTCGCGCCGGCACGGGCGAACAGCGTCGCCATGGCCCGGCCGTTGCCGATGGTCTCGCCCGGCGTCTGGCCGGCCCCGACCACGACGGCGATCTTGCCGGCGAGGCGGCCCGTCACCGGGTTCATTTCGGGAAGTCCGGATCGAGCTGCATCCCCGGTTCCAGCTGGATGCCGAAGCTGTTCAGGATCATCGAGACCTGGGTGTACTGCGCGACGGTGAAGACCACGTCCATGCGCTGGCGCTCGCTCAGTTCCGACAGGCCGGCCCAGGTGGCATCGGAGATGAAGTGGTCGGTGACCAGCTCGTCGGCCGCGCGGACCATGGCGCTCTCGGTCGGCGTCCAGCCGGCGGCGTCCGGCCCCTGCTTGATCCGCTCGATCTCGGCATCCGTCAGGCCGCAGCGCTTGCCGATGGCGACGTGCTGGGTCCACTCGTAGCCCGAACGGCAGACCCAGCCGGTGCGCAGGATGATGATCTCCCGCTCCCGGGCCGGCAGGCTGTTGCGCTCCGACAGGATGTAGCCACCCCAGACATTGAAGCGCTTGAACGCCTTCGTCGCCCTGGCCAGCGTCAGGAAGATGTTCGGGATGCGCGGGCGGCTGGCGAAGTCGCCCAGCACGTCCTTCTGTTCGTCGGTCAGCTCTGACTGGTCGAGCGGCGGGATGCGTGGCGCGGTCAGGCGCATGGTCGGTTCCTCCCCGGTTCGGACCCCGCTCCCCCGCGGGGTCGCATGCAAGTGACGTCCGGAATTCAGGCCGAAAGGCGGCGGACGAAGGAGTCGCGCATGGCCTGTTTCACCGGGCCGACATCCGGCACCGCCGGATCGGCCAGCCAAAGCGCCACGGTGCCGCGAATCTGTCCCAGCACCAGCAGCGCTTCGCCTGTGGCATCGACATCCTTGCGGATCTCGCCCCTGGTCTGTCCGGCCTCGATGTGCCTGGCGAACGCCGCCACGGAACTGCGGTTCAGCTCGACGATGTCCGGGAAGACCTCCGGCCGCATCGTCGCCTCGGTCAGGATGACCAGCAGCGCGCGCATGGTAACCGGGTCCCTGGCGACGCTTTCCAGGTAGTACTCGCAGATGCGGATCAGCGGTTCGAGACCCAGGTTGCCATCGCCGCCGGCCGGGTGCTTGCGTGGTACCGAACGGGTGAATCGCCCCGAGATGTGACGTACCACGGCCTGCAGCATGTCATCGCGGCGCCCGAAATAATGCGCCGCCAGGCCACGGCTGTAGCCCGCCGCCTCGCCGATCTCGTTGAGCGTGAGCCCGGCCAGACCCTTTTCCGCGATCAGCCCGACCGCGGCGCGCAGCATCCGCTTTTCCGCGCGCTCGCGCCGTTCCGCCTGGGTCAACCCCGTCCCGATGTGCGCGGGGTCCTCTGCCGCCCCGGTCGCCGCCCCGTGGCCCGAACCTGACATCTGCCGCCCTTCCGTCGCGCGCGGGATCTCCGCGTCGCCTTTTTTCGCTTGTGACCAAACAAATATTCTGTTTGGCTTCCCGTCAACGACTATAAGCCGCGACGGGCGACAGGCGAACGCGGCATGCGGAACAAGAAGGGATGACCCCGGCTCCCAACGGGTAACGTCCTCAGATCAGGAGATCCGCCCGCAAGGGGGGAGGCGGTCCGGCCAGCGACAGGGGCAACGGCCACAATCCGAGCGGTCGGCCGCCAAATTTTCCATATGCAACAGTAACATCGACCTCGCGTCCGGCGATCAGGCCGTCGCGGACATCCCCGGTCGGATCGATCAGGCGCCGGCCCAGCGCCCGTCCGTCGGACGGGTCGAAGGTCGTCCGCTCGAACCCGCGGGCATTGCAGTTGAAGATCAGCGCCGGCCCTTCCTCGCCAGCCGCAAACCAGTGGACATTGCGCGACCATTCATGCGCCAGCAGCAACGTGCCCGGTGGCAGCGGACCGTTGGAGACCGGGCGCAGCAGCACGGTCGATTCGTCGATGCGTTCGACGCGCTCGTATTCGCGACCGTCGATCTGCCCCTCCAGCACCATCTGCACCGAGGTGACATTGTGATGATGGTGCGGCGGATGTACCTCGCCGGGATCCAGGTGGATGATGCTGACGGTGACGTCGCGCCCGCCGAAGTCCTTGCGCCAGATCACGACGTCCTTCGCGCTCTGACGCGCGGACAGGATCGCCGGCCCCAGGGCCACCGCGACACCGATCTCGCCCAGCGCATCGACCAGGCCCTGCTGGAACAGCGTCGCGTCGAGCCGGCCATCCGCGAAGCCGTCCAGCAACGGCTCCAGCGCAGCGCGGAGCGGACCGTCATGGTCGATGTCCGGCCGCGCCTCGCCCATGCGGCTGTTCATTTTCGGCGCGGTCGTCGTGTTCATTGCAACTCGGCCTCCAGCATGCGCAGGCCGTCCCGGATGAACTCGGTGCGATCCTCACCGGTCAGGTGGTCGCCGCTGCGATAGACGTCGGCGACCTTCTTCGAGACGGCCGAAATGGTGTCGGACGTCTCGCTGTTGGAGCGCCGCGCGCGCAGCACCGTATCGCCGCCATAGGTCGGCACCGGCGTGGTCACCTTGTCGGTCGGCAGCAGGATGGCGTCGCCGCGCGCATGCGCCTGGATCGCGTTGCGCAGCCGGCGGCGGAACAGCACCACGCCGCGGTCGGTGGAGCCCAGCCGCTCGCGCTTGTGCACCGTGCGCGGTCCCTGGCTGGTCCACGCTTCCCAGTCACCCGGGTCGCGCTGCATCTGTTCGTAGGGCCGGTCGCCGGTCTGGCCATAGAAGTCGACGCTGTTGTAGCCGCAGAGTTCGGGTCGGCCCTTGCCCTTCGGATCGGTCTCGGCGTTGAAGTGGCGCCACGCGATGGTGATCGCGTTCTCGTCATCGACCGGCACCACCCAGCGGGTCAGGCCGGTGCGCACGAAATAGGTCGAGGCATCACCCTCGACGTGCATGCCGCCGTTCTGGGAGAAGTTGGGCAGCATGTGGTCGTGGACACGGAACCAGAGGAACTCCCCCACCCGCCGGGTCGAGGTGTAGAACATGCCGTTCCCGGCGGCGCGCTCGTGGTAGTCGACCGTGGGCAGCGCCACCAGGTTGGCCTGGAACTGTACACGGTTCATCAGCGAGTGCAGGAAGGAGACGTGGTAGGGGTCGGCCCCGTTCTCGAATATCTGCACCCAGTTGCACGGCGACGGCACCATGTAGGGAACGATGGTGTCATCGGGCAGGTCCAGCGTGTCGAACCACGGAAACGGCGGCATACGGTCCGGCGCACCGAAATAGGCGAAGATCATTCCACGGTGCTCGATCACCGGATAGGCGCCGTGGCAGGTGCGACCGGCGATCTTGCTGGACGCCGGCTCGCCGGGCGTCTCCAGGATCGTGCCGTCCACGTCGAACAGCCAGCCATGATAGCAGCAGCGCAGGCCGCGCTCGGTCGGCACGCCATATTCCAGCGAGGCATTGCGGTGGCTGCAGAGCAGGTGCAGCAGGCCGTAGCGCCCGCTCTTGTCGCGGAACAGCACCAGGTCCTCGCCCAGCCGCCGGACCCGGAGCGGCAGTTCGCCGACCATCGAGGTGAGCGCGATCGGATGCCAGAAGCGCCTGAGATACTCCCCGCACGGCTGGCCCGGACCGACGCGGGTCAGTTCGTCATCGGGCGCCAGCGACTGCAGGCTGTTGCGTTCGTAGCCGCGGAATTCGCCCGCGGGCGGGGTCGGGATCGTGGTCATGGCAGGCTCGGCATCCTTGGCTGGGTCAGTCGGCGTAGTCGGGGAAGGCGGCTTCCGCGAGGCGGGTCAGCGCGCGCCAGTCGCGGCCGGTCTCGTCGACCATGCCGCGCGCGGCCATCTGGCCCGCGGCATGGCGGCAGGTGGCCTCGTCGGGCCAGACCAGCTGGTCGATGCCGCCGGCGGACATGGCCGCCACCTGCGCGCGACAGGCCATCTCGAGATAGTGGTGACGGAAATAGGCCTCGGGCACGGTGCGTCCGAGGACCAGCACACCGTGGTTCCGAAGGATCATGATGTCGGCCTGCTTCAGATCCCGGACCAGTGCCTGGCGCATGTGCGGCTCGAACTCGAAGCCCTCGAAGTCGTGATAGGCGATCCGGTCATGGAAGATGAAGGCGTGCTGGGTGAGCGGCAGCAGCCCGCAGCGCATGGCACCGACGCCCATGTTGGCGGGGCTGTGGGTGTGGAAGACGGCATTGATCTCCGGCCGGGCTTCCAGCACCGCGCCGTGGATCACCAGCGCACCGGGGCTGACCTTGCCGGATGCGTTGGTCGGCTCCGCCTCGTGCAGGCCCGAAAGCAGCAGCGACGACGACGTCACCTGTTCGAAAAGCTCGTCGTCGCGCTTCACGAAGAAATGCGAGGACCGGCCGGGCACCCGCGCGGAAAGGTGATTGTAGGTCAGGTCGTCGAAGCCGAAGCGGTGCAGCAGCCGGTAGGCCATGGCCAGAAAGCGGCGCTGTTTCAGCGCCGGATCTTCCGTGCGGTCGCCGGCAGCGACCGGTGCAAGCGAACTGGCGGACGTGCTCACAGTCCTACTCCTCCAGCAGGATGCCGTTTTCCGGCTTCCAGACCACGTCGATACGGTTGCCCGGCTCCAGGCCGGCGACATCGGGATGACTGTCGACCAGCAGGGTCCGGCCCTGGGCCACGCCGACCTCGACCTTGATGACGTTGCCGGCAAAGCGCGCGCCGACAATGGTGCCGGCCAGGCGGTTGACGCCGTTCGGCAGGCCCCCGGCGGCGGCGATGGAAAGCTGTTCAGGCCGAATGCCCAGCAGCGTCCCGGCGGTGGGCAGCGTGCGGTCGCCGACCTGCGCCACCCGGATCGGCGTCTCGCCGAAGCGGGTCACGGCGAGGCCGTTGTCGTCGACCGGCGTCTCGACCGGCAGCAGGTTGATCTGGCCGATGAAGTCGGCGACAAAGCGGGTCCTGGGCCGGTTGTAGACATCCTCGGCGCTGCCGATCTGCTCCATCACGCCGTGGTTCATCACCGCGATCCGGTCCGACATGTTCATCGCCTCGGTCTGGTCGTGGGTGACGTAGATCGTGGTGATGCCGAGTCGCTTCTGGATGTTGCGCAGTTCGGACTGCATCGCCTCGCGCAGCTTCAGGTCGAGCGCGCCGAGCGGCTCGTCCATCAGCAGAACGCGGGGTGCGTGGGCGACGGCGCGGGCAACCGCCACCCGCTGCTGCTGGCCGCCTGACAGTTCCGACGGATAGCGCTTCTCGACATCGGGGAGCTTCACAAGTTGAAGCAGGTCCCAGACGCGGGTGCGGATCTCCCCGGCCGATGCGCCACGCTCCTTCAGCGCGAAGCCGATGTTTTCCGCGATCGTCATGTGGGGGAACAGCGCGTAGTCCTGGAACACCATGCCGATGCCGCGGTGCTGTGGCGGCTTGCCGGTCACATCCTCGTCGCCGATGTAGACATGGCCCTCGGTCGGCTGGATGAAGCCGGCAACCAGCCGCAGCGTTGTGGTCTTGCCGCAGCCGGATGGGCCGAGCAGGGTCAGGAACTCGCCCTCGCGGATATCCAGGTCCAGCGGCTGCAACGCCGTGAACGCGCCATACCGCTTCACTGCCTTGCGGAACGTCACCTTCGACATGTTGGGGTCAGTCCATTGCTGTTGAGAGGGGACGCAGGTCCCGGCGCAGTTGCCCGCGCCGGGAGATGGCCTGACGTCATTGCGTCGCCACCATGCGGTTCCACTGGTCCAGCCAGTCGCTGACCGAAACCTTCGTGTAGTCGACACGGAGCTGCTTCGCGATGCTCGCGGCGTCGAGTTCCAGCATCTCGGCAAACACCGGATCGGACTTCAGCTTCTCGATCACCGCCTGGTTGACCGGGAACACCCCGTTCTTCAGGGCCGCACGGTACTGGAAGTCGTTGTCGATATACTCGTTGATGAACCACGTCGCGGCGGCGGCCTGGTCACTGGACTTCAGGATGCCCAGCCAGCCCTCCTTGGCGACGCCGGTGTACGTGGCGTTGATGTGGGGGTGCACCGTGGTGACGGGGCTGCCGGCATTCTTGGCGCGCACGCACCAGCCGGCGTGGACCACGGCCGCGTAGATGTCTCCGGAACCGAACTGGGTCACGGTCTCGCCGCCACGCGTCCAGAATTTCAGCGCGTTCAGGCTCTTGATGAGTTCGAGGCCCGGTCCGACGTTCACGCCGTCGCCGCCTGCCGCATAGGCGAAGCCGGCGAAGTTGGCGAGACCGCCACCGGATGTGATGTCGGGAATCGAGAGCCGCCCGGCCAGTGCCGGCACCGCGAGGTCACTGTAGGTCGTCGGGCGCGGAATGCCGAGTTCGGCGAACTTCTCCGTGTTGTAGCAGATCGTCTCCTGCGTGTTCCACGAGGCGACCAGCATATCGCTGTACTGGAAGTCCTGCAGGAAGGTCGTGTTCGGCACCTTCGACAGGTCGATCTTCTGCAACAGCTCGCTGCCCTGGAAGTCGGGAACCTGTGCGTCGAGGATTTCCATGACGTCGAACGGCGCATTGCCGCGGGCGGCGATCAGCTTGGCCAGGTTGGCCTGCGGGCTGCCGGTGACATATTCGATGGTGCCGCCCAGCGCCTCGAATTTCGGGCTGATCACCTCGGCGAGACTGTCCTTCCAGGAGCCGCCGAAGGTGGCGACGCGCAGCGTTGCCCCGTCGAAGCGCTGTTCGGCCAGAGACGGCAGTGCCGTCATGCAGACGATGCCGGCAAGGGCCAGTCCCTTCATCAGGCCCGTGATGTTGCTGTGTCTCATGGCTCAGGCTCCTTCTGTTACGCGGCGACCACCCGCCGGGGAGGCGGCGGGGGCCCCGCTTCCGGCAGGTTCAGTTCGTCACCACCGACCTGTTCCACTGGTCGACCCAGTCGCTGATGGAGACGTCGGTGTAGTCGACGCGCAGCTGCTTCGAGATCTTTGCCGGATCGAGTTCGAGCATCTGCTTGAGGGTCGGGTCATCGCCGAGCCTGGCGATGACGGCCTTGTTGGTCGGGAAGACACCGGTCTTCACCGCCAGCGCGGTCTGCGTCTCGATGGAGAGGTACTCGTTGATGTACCAGAGCGCCGCTTCGTAGTTCTCGCTGGACTTCATCACGCCCTGGCGGCCGTACTTGTGGACGCCCGTATGCTCGGCATTGATGTAGGGATGCACGGTCTGGACCGGGCTGCCGGCGTTCTTGGCGCGCACGCACCAGCCGGCATGGACCACGGCCGCGTAGATGTCGCCCGAACCGAACTGCGTCACGGTCTCGCCGCCCTGCGACCAGAACTTCAGCACCTTCAGGCTCTTGATCAGTTCCAGGCCCGGCGTGACGTTGCGGAGGTCACCGCCGGCGGCGTAGACGATGCCGCCGAAGTTCGCGAGGCCGCCGCCCGAGGTGATGTCGGGGATCACGGTACGCCCGGCCAGCGCGGGGACCGCCAGGTCCTTGTAGGTGGTCGGGGCCGGCAGGCCGAGTTCCTTGAACTTCTCGGTGTTGTAGCAAATGGTCTCCTGCGTCAGCCAGGTGGCCATCGTCTTGCCGTCGTACTGCCAGTCCTCGAGGTACTGCTTGTTCGGGATCTTCTCGAGGTCGAGCGGCGCCAGGAAATCGCTCGCGGCGAAGTCCGGCAACTGCGCGTCCAAGATCTCCATGGTGTCGAACGGAGCCTTGCCGCGGGCGGCGATCAGCTTCGCCAGGTTCGACTGCGGGCTGCCGGTGACCCACTCGATCTTGCCGCCCAGTGCGGCGAACTTCGGCGAGACCGCCGCGTCCAGCACGTCCTTGTTGGAGCCGCCGAACGTCGCGACCCGCAACACCACGCCATCAAAGCGCTGCTCCGCGTGGGCGGAGGCGACCGACGCAAGGCCGATCGCGAAGAGGGAAATGAAGGCCAGTCCTTTGCTACGAACACCCAATTTCGGGGCACTCCTGTCACTGCACGATGGCGACCCAGACCAGTCCTGACGCGTGGTCGCCCCCACGCGTCAGCGTCCCTTCCCCGTCCCGCCCACGCGCAGCAGCGTGTCCAGCCCGACAACGCGCTGGACCAGGATCATGATCGCGAGGCAGAACAGGATGACGAGCGTCCCCGAAGCCAGGATGGCGGGGTTGAAGTCGTTCTCGAGCGCGAAGAACAGCTCGACCGGATAGGTCACGTAGCCCGGCGCCGTCAGGAAGATCGACAGCGGCACGTCGCCGAACGAGACCATGAAGGCGTAGAGGCCACCGGCGTAAACGCCGGGCATGATCACCGGCAGCGTCACGCGGCGGAACGTCCGCCAGGGGCTGGCGCCAAGGCTCAGCGCCGCCTCCTCCAGCCGGTGGTCGAAGCGCTGCAGGATCGCCGTGACCGGGCCGACCACGTAGGGAATGGCGATGAAGACATGCCCGATGGCGAGGCCGATGAAGGTCCCCTGGGCGTAGAAGCCCGTGGCGTCGCCGATCATGTAGTACATCTGCAGGAAGGCGATGCCGCTGACCACGGCCGGGATCTGCAGTGGCGAGCGGAACACCACGGCGATGAAGGTCTTGCCCGGCAGGTTGCTGCGGACCAGGCCCAGCGCCGCCGGCACGCCGATGGCGATGGCGCCGACCGCCGCCACCGCGCCGACGACGAAACTCAGCCACAGCGCCTCGAACTGGCGCGCCGGGATCTCGAAGTACCATTCCAGCGACGGGTTGACCGGCGGGAACTGGATCGCCGCGAACTGGCCACCACCGTTCAGCGAGGCACCGACCACCACCACCAGCGGGGCATGCAGGAACAGGTAGGCAAGCGCCACCATGATCCACTTCAGCCAGAACTGGACCGCCTGGCGTGTGCGCCAGCGCGCGGCGCGGCCGGCCCGGGCGGCAAGTCCCGACTGCGGCGTGTCCATGCCGCCGATGTCCGTTTCGCCGGCGCTCATGCCACCACCCCGCGACCGATGCGCATGCGCCGGACCAGCACCATGGACAACAGGTTGATCAGGATCACCGCGACCAGCAGGACCGCTGCGAGCGTCCCGGCCATCGAGTACTTCACTTCCATCATGATGGTCCGCTGGATCAGCACGGGCAGCGTGAAGACCTTGCCGCCGCCCAGCAGCGCGGCGGAGGTGAACGCACCCATGCACATGTTGAAGATCATCAGCCCGCCGCCGACCAGGCCGGGCATGGAGAGAGGCAGGATCACGCGGCGGAAGACGTTGAACCGGCTGGCGCCGTGGATCATCGCCGCCTCTTCCAGCGAGACCGGGATGGTCTGGATCACGCTGTAGAGGGTCAGCACGCCGAACCCGAGCGTGAAGTACATCAGGCCGGCGACGATGCCTTCCTGGGTACCGATCAGCGTGTAGGGGCCATCGGTCAGGCCGAGGTCCATCAGCGTGCGGTTCAGCCAGCCGTCGGCGGAGAAGATGATGATGATGCCGAAGACCTTGATCACGATGGTGATGAAGGTCGAGACCACGATGCCGGAGAGCAGCACCATGCCCCAGCGGGAGCGCATGCGCGCGATCACGTAGGCGACGGGAAAGCTGAAGGCCAGCGTGCAGATCATGGCCAGCGCCGAGACCTTGATCGTGATCCAGAGCGCGTTCAGGTAGAAGCCGTCGGTGAAGATGCGGACGTAGTTGGTGAAATCGAAGTCCTTGCTGGTCCGGCCCATGCCGAGGTCCTTGTAGAAGCTGCCCTCCAGGAACAGCGTCTGCGAGACCATCAGCAGGATCAGCACCAGCACCAGGGATGGTGCCAGCATCACGCCCCAGCGCGCCGTCATGCAGTGACCTCCGTGAGCATGGATTCAGGGAGCGCCACCTCGTTCTCGAGGGGGGCGCCGTTCATCAGGTTGCGGGCATTGCGCGCGATCAGGCGGGCCAGTTCCCGGGTCCGTCCCGGATGACCGAAGCCACCGACATGCGGGGAGACGATGACGTTCGGCATCGACCAGAGCGCGCTGGAACGCGGCAGCGGCTCGGCGGCGAAGACATCCAGCCCCGCCCCGCCGAGCTGGCCACAACGCAGTGCAGCCACCATCGCCTCCTCGTCGACGACACCGCCACGGGCGATGTTGACCAGCACGGCGCCGGGCTTCATGGCACTGAACATGGCGGCATCCATCAGGTCGCGGGTCTCGGCGGTCAGCGGCACCGCCAGCACCACGGCATCGACGGTCTGCAGCACCTTCGACAGTGACCGCGCCGGCACGAATTCCTGCGCCAGCGCCCTGCCCTGCGGCGGGATCCGGGCCACGTCGCGCGTCACCGCGACAACCGTGACCTCGAAGCCTCTCAGTCGTTTCGCGATGGCCTGGCCGATGGCGCCGAAGCCGACAACGGCAACCCGTGCGCCCTCCAGCACGCCGAGGCGCGCCCGGATTTCCTCGCGGTTCCAGCCGCCCTGCCGCTGCGCCTCGATCATCGGTGACTGGCGGATGATGCCCAGCAGCAGCGCCATGGCATGCTCGGCCACCGTGGCGGCCCAGAGCGGCCCGGCCGTCGAGATGCGCACGCCGGAGGGAATGCCGAACTCGGCCAGCCGGTCGTAGCCGGTCGATCCTGTCTGGATCCAGCGCAGGTCGCGCGCCGCACGCACCGAACGCGCGATGGTCGCGTCGTAGGCGCCGGCATAGAGCGCGACCGCATCCGCGCCGGCAACGGCTTCGCAGAATTCGGCCGGGGTCGCGGCAAGCACCGGCTCCAGCCCCTTCTCCGCCGACAGCACCGGCCAGAGCACGTCATTGGCATCGGGAAGGTGGGTCACCAGCCTCATGCCGCGACCTCCGACCCGGCAGCGACAGCCGGATGCACCGTCATCCAGTGCCGCGCGATGTCGGCCCGGCGCGCGATCCAGACGCCGTCGCGGCGCCCGAGTTCATCCATGAAGCGGGCCAGCGCCAGCGCGCGGGCCGGATGGCCGATCACCCGGGCATGCAGGCCGATCGACATCATCTTCGGGTGGGTCCTGCCCTCCGCCAGCAGCATGTCCACGGCGTCGCGCAGGTAGGTCGCGAACTGCTCGCCCAGCGACATGCCACCCCGCACGAACTTGGTGTCGTTGGTGGTCAGGGAGTACGGCACCACCAGGTGCGGCTTGCCCTCCACCGTCGACCAGTAGGGCAGTTCGTCGGCATAGGAGTCGCTGTCGTAGAGGAAGCCGCCATGCGCGGCGACCAGCCGGCGGGTGTTGAGTCCCGGTGCATAGCGGCAGTACCAACCCAGCGGCGGCGCGCCGGTCAGCGAGCGGATCGAGTTGTAGGCCCCGGCGACGTGCGCCTGTTCGGTCGCCTCGTCCAGGTCGGTGTGCCGGATCCAGCGCAAGCCATGGGCACAGACGTCGTAGTCGGCTTCGGCGATGGCCTCCGCCACCTTCGGATTGCGCTCCAGCGCGCGTGCGCAGGCGAAGACCGTCATCGGCATCTGCCGCTCGCGGAACAGCCGCAACAGCCGCCAGACCCCGACGCGCGCACCGTATTCGAACATCGACTCGGCGGCGAGATCGCGCCCGGACAGGCCCGACGATGCGGTTCCCAGTTCGGTCAGGCCGCTTTCGGAGACGCCGTCGCCGTCGGGGTGGCTCGGTTCCGACCCCTCCTCGTAGTTCAGCACGAAATTCACCGCCAGCCGCGCGCCGCCGGGCCATTTCGGGTCGGGCGTGTCGGGGCCATAGCCGATGAAGTCACGGGCGTCGGTCACTGGCAGGCCCTCAGCAGGCTGTCAATGGAAGGGGCGACGTCGAGGTCGTCGATGGCGGCGATGACCGCGAGCTGGCGCCCGGCGCCGAGGTGCGGCGTGCCCTGGCGGAACTTGGCGATCAGGTCCTCGCGGCTCAGCGGGTTGGCGCGGCTGCCCCGATTGGCCGGCTCGACATGCCGCAGCATCCGGCCATCGGTCGTGGTGATCTCGACGATGCCGCGGAAGTTCTCGCCCGGCGGATCGCGGTCGATGTCCCAGTCGAACCGCTCTGCCAGCGCCAGCACGGCGGGATCGGCAATGGCCGTGTCGGCGTAGTCCTCGGGGCCGAGGCCGCCCTTCACCAGCGCAACCGACAGCGCATAGGGCAGGCTCGCACGGGCATGGGTGGGTGTCGCCGGGCGAAGCTTGGCCGCCACCGGCTCACAGGTCAGCGGCACGTATTTCTCGCCGATCACCGCCTTCACGCCGGCAATCGTGTCTGCCGTCAGGCCATGTTCGGCCCGCAGCGCCAGCGCCGCGTCGACAAAGGCATGGATCGCATGGGCGCAGGGATAGGGCTTGAAGGAGGTCGCCAGGATCTCCCAGCGCTGCCCCAGCCCGTCGACCACCAGGTCCGGCCGGAAGTCGAATCCGGGATCCTGGACGTGGGAGCGATAGAGGCCGAAGCGTCCCTCCAGGATGCTGGCGGGGCCGGTAAATCCGGCGCGGGCCAGCGCGGCTGCGGCCAGGCCGGAATGGCATGCCCAGCCCGGATGCATGGTCTTCGACCAGGTGCCGTCGGCGAAGGCCTCCATCAGGCCCGCCGCCTGGCTGCCTGAAATACCGGCCGCGTGCACCGCCTGGGCCGGCGTTCCGCCGAGCGTGAGCGTCGCCGTGATCGCGACAGCCAGCGTGCCGGTCACGCTGGTCGGATGATAGCCGTGGGCATGGAAGCCGCCCGGCGCACCGGACCCGATCCGGCAGTTGATCTCGTTGCAGAGCGCCACCAGCAGGAGCGTTTCGGCACCGCTCAGGCTGCAGGCCTGCGCCAGCGCCAGCGCCAGGGGGACCGCCGTGGCGCTCGGGTGCACCACCGACAGGTCGTGGGTGTCATCGAAGTCGGCGGCGTGGGCCAGGGTACCGTCGATCAGCGTCGCAAGGCCGACCGGCAGCAGGTCACCGGTCCCGAAGGCGCGGGCCTCGTGGCCCTTGCCCATGCCCAGCGCGGCCTGCCGCACCGCACGCCCGATCGGGCTGTCGGCGGCGCCCAGGATCAGGCCCAGCGTGTCGAGAATCCGGAGCCTGGCATCGGCCACGACCGCGTCGGGCAGGTCGCCGAAGCCCGTATCGGCGGCCCAGTGCGCCAGCATCTGCGCCATGGTCTGGCCGGTCTGCTGCGCCGGCACGGCTCTGGCGCTCCCCTCAGGCAACGCGCTTCACCAGCTTTTCGCGCATGTGGTCGCCGGCCAGCACCGGCGGGTAGAGCGCCGGGTGGTCTGCATCGACACACCCGGGCAGGGCCTCCACCACCGTGTCGAAGTTCGGGTGCAGGAAATAGCCCATCGACTGCCGCGCCGGCAGGGTGCCGTCGACGGTCGGCGGGTTCGCGACGCGGTGCAGGGTGGAGCGCCAGCGGTCGTTGCTCCAGCGGGCCATCATGTCGCCGATATTGACCACGACTGTTCCCGGCAGGTCGGGCACGTCATGCCAGGCGCCGTCATCGTCACGCACCTGCAGGCCACCGGGGGACTCGGTCCGCAGCAGCAGGGTCAGGCTGCCGAAATCGGTGTGCATGCCGGTCCGCATCTGGCCCTCCAGCGGCGGCACGGACAGCGCGGGATAGAGATTGGTGGTGCCGGTCGAGAAATGCCGGTCGATGCGGCCGGCGAAATGGTCCTCCGGCAGGTCGATGGCGATCGCGAAGGCCGCCATCAGCTCCGCGCCCAGCCGCTCGTAGGCGCGGTAGAGCGCGGTCATGGTCTCGCGGAATCCGGCCGGCGCGGCGGGCCAGATGTTGTCAGCGTAGAAACGTGCAGCCGCCGGATGCTGTTCGACCATTCCCGGCCGGGCATCGGGGGGGCCCATGAAGAACTGCTCGCGCAGGTCCGGCGGCGTCTCGATCCCGAGCGTGGCGGCCAGTCGCTTGGTGGCGAAGGCCTGGTAGCCGCGGGGAATGGTGGAGTCTGGCGGCGCGGCCAGCATCTTGGTCCCGACCGGCTGGGCGAAGAATTCCCGCGAGATGCCGAACGCGGCCTGCACCAGGTCGGCGGGGATGCCATGGCCCTCGATCACCAGGAAGCCGATGGAACGGGCCGCATCGTCGATGGCACGGGCGACACCGGTCCGCGCGGCATTTCCGCCGGTGCGGAACGGCCCGAAGTCGATCACCGGGATCACGTCGTCGTCGGCCGGTTGCTGGGTGAGGCCAAGGCCGATCATGCCGCCTCCTCCCGCCTCGACGCCCCGGATCGGGCGGCCTGGATGGCGCGCCAGACCGCCTGCGGTGTCGCCGGCATGTCGACATGCTCGACGCCCAGGCCCGAGAGCGCGTCCATGATCGCGTTCATGATCGCCGGCGGGGCGCCGATGGCGCCGGCCTCGCCGCAGCCCTTCAGGCCGAGGGGGTTGTTCAGGCAGGGCCGGGGTGCGCGTGCCAGCACCATGTCGGGCATGTCGCTGGCCCTGGGCATGCAGTAGTCCATCATCGAGCCGGTCAGCAGCTGGCCGGACGGCTCGTCGTAGCGGACATGCTCCATCAGGGCCTGGCCCAGCCCCTGGCCGACGCCACCATGTACCTGGCCATCGACCAGCATCGGGTTGATCTCGTTGCCGAAATCGTCGACCGCGCTGTAGGCGACCACACGTGTCACGCCGGTCTCCGGATCGATCTCGACCTCGGCCATGTGGAAGCCGTTGGGATAGGTCGGCTCCTTCGGCTGGAAAGCGCCGTCGGCAGAGGGATCGCAATCCAGTCCGCCCGGCAGGCGGTCCGCTTTCGCCATGCGGGCGATCTGGTTGACGTGCAGGCGCCGGTCGGTGCCGACGATGGTGAACCAGCCACGCTCGAACGAAAGGTCGGCCTCGGCGCATTCCATGATTGCCGCCGCGGGGGGAGCGAGCTTTTCGACCAGCGTGGCGATCGCCCGGTGCAGCGCGGAGCCACCGACGGCGAGCGAGCGCGAACCGAAGGTGCCGACGCCGCGCGCCACGCGGTCCGTATCGCCCTGGTGAAAGCGCACGCGGGCCGGATCGAGGTCCAGCCGCTCGGCCACCAGTTGCACATGCGCGGTGGCATGGCCCTGTCCGGCGGTCATGCTGCCGACCATGATGTCGGCACCGCCCTCGCCGTCCAGTTCGACCCGCGCGCCTTCCTCGGCGCCGCCGGCCGCCCGCTCGACATAGGCCGCGACGCCAAAGCCGCGCAGCAGGCCTGCCTTCGCGCTGCCGGCCTTGCGGGCCGCGAGACCGGCGAAGCCGGAGAGCGTCGATGCCGCCTCGAGGCAGGCGGAGAAGTCGCCCGAGTCGTAGACCGTGCCCATGACGGTGCGGAACGGGATCGCGGTGGCCGGGATCAGGTTCCGCCGGCGCAGCTCGAACCCGTCGAGCCCGATGCTCCGGGCCGCCTTGTCGATCAGCCGCTCCAGCGCGTAGATCGCCTCCGGCCGGCCGGCACCGCGATAGGCGTCCACCGGGGTGGTATGGGTGAACCAGCCGCCCGAGCGGATATCGACGGTCGGCAGGCGGTAGACACCGGCCAGCGCGGCCAGCCCGACATTGGCCGGCACGGCGCCGAACAGTGACTGGTAGGCGCCGAGATTGGCGCGGACATCGGCTCGCAACCCCAGGAAGTGCCCCTGCCCGTCGAGCGCCAGTTCCAGCGACCAGATCATGTCGCGTCCGGCGGCGTCGGCCAGGAAACCCTCGTCGCGGCCGGCCACCCACTTGACCGGCATGCCGAGGCGCTGCGCCGCCCAGAGCACCAGCGCCTGCTCGCGGTAGATCGGCGCCTTGGTACCGAAGCCGCCGCCGGTGTCGGGTGTCACCAGGCGGATGGCGTCCTGCGGCACGCCGAAGACGTCGCGGGCCAGCACGTCGCGGGTCAGGTGCGGCGCCTGGGTACCGGTGACGATGACCATGCGGTCGCCCTCAGGCCAGGCCAGGGCGTTGCGGGTCTCCATCGGCACCGCGGCGACCCGCTGGTTCACCAGCCGGATGGCGACACGGTACGCGGCGCGGGCAAAGGCCCCGTCAGTCTCCGCCTTGTCACCATGATGCAGCCTGTAGCCCGGTTCCGCATGCGGGCTGTCCGGCGCCATCGCGTGCGGCAGCGCCGCGTACTCGATCTCGACCAGGTCGAGCGCCGCCAGCGCCGACGCCCGGTCGCGGGCGACGATCAGGCCCACCGCCTCGCCGACATAGCGAACCGTGTCGACCGGCAGCACGCGCACCTCGGGGCCGGTGACCTCCAGCGGCTGCCCCTTCAGGGTCGGGACCTTGAAGGGCGGAATGGTGCCGAGATTCTCGGCCTGGGCGTCCGCCCCGGTCAGGACCAGCAGAACGCCATCCAGCTCACGCGCCGCAGAGACATCGAAGGCGACGATGCGTGCGTGCGGAACCTGCGAGCGAATGACCACGGCGACAGCGGCGTCCGGGCGATCAAGATCGTCGAGGAAGCGTCCGGCGCCACGCAGCAGCCGCTCGTCCTCCATCCGGCGCGGGCTATGGCCCATCCGCATGTCGCGCGGTGCCATGTCGTCGGGTCCGCCGCTCACCAGGGTCGATCCCCCTGCGTCTGCGTGCGGAACATCAGCCGGATTTCCCGGCTGTCGTCATAGGTCGTCGCCCGGTGCAGCAGACAGCGATTGTCCCAGGCCACCAGTTCGCCCTGGGTCCAGCGATGGCGATAGACGAACCGGGTGTCGGCGATGTGCTCGAACAGGAAGGCGAGGATGTCCTCGCCCTCTGCAGTGTCGAGACCGACCAGCCGGGTGACCGAATCGGGATCGACGAACAGCGCCTTCCGGCCCGTCACGGGATGCGTGCGGATCGCCGGATGAATGACCTCGGGATTGGCTGCCTTTTCCTCGTCGGACAGCTTGCGCGCCCGGATGTAGTTGCGGTCATAGCTGGCAACGAAGCTGTGCGCGGCGCCCACGCCCTTCAGCCGCTGCTGCAGGCGCGGCGGCAGCGCGTCATGCGCCAGGTACATGTTGGAAAACAGCGTGTCGCCGCCCGTCGTCGCCGGTGTCCTGGCGCCATAGAGCAGCGTGGCGAGCATCGGGCGCTCGCGGAAGATCTGGTCGGAATGCCAGTTGATGCCGTTGTTCGGCGCGCCGAGCGGCTTGCCGTCGACCTCGTTGTTGGAGAGCCGCATCACCTCGGGATGGGCGACATCCAGATATTCGCCGACATGGTGGATCACCGGCTCGCCGAACAGGTGCGTGGCCCGGACCAGCGTGCCCTCGTCCAGGTTCTGGCCGGGAAAGACCACGAGCTGGTAGGCGTGGAATGCATCCAGGATTGCGGTGGCGACCGTTGCACTGACCGGACCTGACAGGTCCACGCCCTCGATCCGGCAGCCAAGCGGTGCATCAAGCGGTACGATCCGCAGTGCCGGATCGGTCAGGGTCGTCAAGCGTTCGGCGATCAGCGACATCGACGCAACTCCCTCGTCGCCACGGTCGGGACAAGCAGCCCGTTCCACCGATGAAATGCTCCGGCCCAGTGCCGCACCGCACAAATTCATATTTCATATCCGGCCATAGAGCCGATCTATGCCCCGGTTCGGCACGCAAAAGAAAAGGCCGGCGCCTTGCCGGCGCCGGCCTGCCAAATGACTGATTCCAGAGGGAGTTGGAACCTGTCGTCAGGCTGCTGCGGGGTTGTAGGCGCGAGCCTGGAACCGCTTCGACGCCGTGCTGACGCGACCAACGCAGGTGCGAAGAACATCGTCCTCGACCATGTCCACCGGATGGAATCCGCTGTGCGGCCCTTCCTTGTAGGGCTGGTTGGAGACCGCGTTGTAGACGGTGATCAGGGCCCAGCGGCGCCGGTCGGACCGGTTCGCGCCCGACCGGTGCAGCGTGTTGCAGTGAAAGAACACCGCGTCGCCGGCATCCAGCTCGCACGTCGCGACCGCCAGCCGTTCCTCGGCGATCTTCATCCGGTCCATGTCGGCGCAATACTGCTTGCCGACAAAGGCGTGGTCGATCCGTCCGAGCTTGTGCGACCCGGCCAGCATCTCGATGCAGCCGTTCTCGCGCGTCGACGGGTCCAGCGAGACGAAGCAGGTCGCCATCTGCGGCGCCAGCACGCCATAGCCATATGCATAGCCATAGTCCTGGTGCCATTCCCAGCGCCCGCCGACCTTTGCGTCCTTGGCGTTGAGCTTGGAATTGTAGTGACAGACCGGCTCGCCGATCAGTTCCTCGACCCGCCCGACCACGCGCCGCGTCCGCATGGCGATGCTGTAGATGTCGTCGTCCAGTTCATCCCAGACCGACATGCGGGTCTCGTTGCCCTCGGTATCGGTCCGAGAATACGCGGCCTGGCGCAATCGGTCGTCCGAGACCGCCGCATCCAGGATCAGGTCGACCTCGTCGCGCGCGAACAGTCCGCGCACCACCAGATAGCCGTTCTCGACATAGAAGCCGGTTTCTTCAGCACTCAGCAGTCCAGACATCGCCACCTCCACTGCGGCACCCGGTCCGGCGCGACAGCCGTCCAACCGGAGCCGGAATGACCAAAATTGCAACGCCGACCTGCCCAATCCTTCAGCAGCGGCGCCCGCGACGCGTGTCCGGAGCGTTCCGGCACAATCGCCAACGCGTCGCATTACCCGTTTGCGACCGCGAATGACCGGCAGGCAGGCCCGCGACGTGACAGCGGCATGACACTTGCTGTCCGGACAACGGGTGCAGACCCGGCTTTCACAGCGGCACGATTGTGCGGTGCAAGGCGATTGGCAAATTCGAATGATCAATGCTCGCCATAGGCTGAGGCTATGACTCCGACCCAGGCCCGGGCATTCCACGCCGTCGGAAAGGCCGGCAGCTTCACCAGCGCCGCCCGCTTCCTGAACGTCAGCCAGCCGACGATCACCACCCAGGTCCGCGAACTGGAACGCACCTACGGCGTCGAGCTGTTCGTCCGCTCGGCGAGCGGCGCCCGGTTGACCGAGACAGGTACAGGGCTGTTCCGGCTGGTCGACCAGTGGCACGAGCTGCAGCGGGAATGCCACGAGTACCTCTCCAGCTTCCAGGCACTGCAGACCGGGCGCCTGACCATCGGTACCTACGGCCCCTATGACGCCATCGACCTGACGGCCGTCATGCGCCAGCGCTATCCGGGCCTGGAGATCGCCGTGGTCTTCGCCAACTCGCAGCAGCTCAAGGCCCGCCTGCGCAGCCACGAGATCGACGTGGCCGTGATGTCGGGCGTCACCTACGGCGAGGACTTCGCCTGCATGAAACACCGCCGGCGCAAGCTGGTGGCGCTTGTCGCCAATGCCCATCCCTGGGCGCAGCGCACCGGCCTGACCATGGAGGAACTGGCGCGCGAGCCGCTGGTCTGTCGCGAGCGTGGCTCGGCGGTGCGCGACTACCTGGAGGTCGCGGCGGCCGACAAGGGGCTGAAACTGGGCTGGACCACGGAGATCGGCAGCCGCGACGGCATCGTCGCCGCCGTCGAGCGTGGCCTGGGGATCGGGGTCATCTTCGACGAGGGGCGACTGCCGGCCGACAAGGTCACGATCCTGCCGCTCGACAATGCCCGCTGCGACGCCACCGTCGACATCGTCTGCCTGGCCGAGCGGTCCGACAACCGGCTGATCAAGAGCTTCGTCGACCTTGCCGCCAAGGAAGCCCTGCGGCTGCGCGCCGAGGCCGGCTGACATCTCCGCTGCCGTCCTGCCCACCGGGTATCTGCGTCCGGCGCCATAGATATGACCTATGGCTTCATTCAGAATTTGGATTTGCTGCGCTGCGGCATGCTCCGAAGACTGTTGGTCATTGCCCTGCCAGTGGGCCACGAACCGCTCCCATACCGGAGCCGTCGTGTCCCCCGACCAGAAGGGAAGGCCAGCCATGACGTTCTTGTCCCGTATCCGCGGCCATGCCGCCGTCACCGCCACTGTCCTGACATTGTCTCTCGCGGCCGGTGCGTCCGCCGAAAGCATCACCGTCACCGCCGGTTCCCCGGGCGGCGGCTACTTCCAGGCGGCAGCCGCCTTTGCCGAATATGTGAAGTCCGATGTGCCGGGCGCGGAGACCACCGTCATCCCGGGCGGCGGCTGGGCCAATGTCGACCGCCTGCAACCGGCCAACAAGCTGGCCGACGTGGCCGTGCTGGAGAACGCGCTGGCCACGATGGCCTATGCCGGCGAGGGACCGGACGGCAAGAAGTACGACTTCCGCATGATGGCGGGGGTGCGCGGCCCGAGCGCCGCGCAGGCCGTGGTTCCGGTCGATCGCAACATCACCAGCTTCGAGCAGATCCTGGCCGAGAAGATCCCGGTCCGCATCGCCATGTTCGAGCGCATCCAGCTCGCGACCGCCCAGGCGCTCGGCATCCTGGAGGGCTATGGCCTGACCAAGGAGAAGATCGAGTCGTTCGGCGGCAAGGTGATCTTCACCTCCCACGGCGACGGCATCCGCATGGTGATGGACGGCCAGGCCGACATGTGGTTCACCGGCGGCTCGTTCTTCCCGCATCCGCAGTACATCAAGGTCGGCTCCAAGACGCCGTTCCGCCTGCTGCCGATCAGCAAGGAAGTCGCCGAAAAGGTCGCCGCGAAGTACGGCCAGACGGTGATGGAAATGCCTGCCGGCATCTATGACCAGCACAACGGCAGCAACGAGGCCTACTGGACGCCCGCGACGGTCATCGCGCTCGGCGTGCGCACCGACCTGTCCGACGACCTCGTCTATTCGATGCTGAAGGCGCTGGTCGACAACAAGGACAAGTACCAGGCGGTGCATCCGCAGCACAAGTTCTTCGAGCCCGACATGGCCTGGAAGACCGTCGGCGCCGTGCCCCTGCATCCCGGCGCCATCCGGTACTACAAGGAAATGGGCTACATGAACTGAGGCTGGTGGACGGCGGCACGGGAGTACCGGTGCGATGAATGCCACAGGCTTCGTCTCCAGCCCCCAGCGCCTGGTCGAGGATGTGCGCGGACGCCTGTCCCGCATGTCCCTGACCCCGGCCGGCGCGGTGAGCGCCGTGCTCGGCTGCATCCTCGCCGGTTTTCACCTGTTCACGGCCTGGGACGGCACCTACTACCCCTTCACCCAGCGCGCGTTTCCGCTGGTCGTGGGTATGGCGCTGGTCTTCCTGGCGGTGCCGGCGAGCGGCATGTCCGGAGGCTTTCGCGCGGTCGATGCCCGGGTGCCGTGGCATGACTGGCTGCTGGCCGCGGCCTGCCTGCCGGCCTTCGGCTACATCGCCTTCAGCCCCGACTACCTGGCCGACCGCTGGCCAATGACCAGCATGTTCACGCCGACCCTGACCGAACAGGTCCTGGGCTGCCTCGCCGTCCTGCTGATCCTGGAGGCAACCCGCCGGCTGACCGGCTGGGTGCTGGTGATCGGCGTCAGCGTGGTCCTGGCCTATGCCTGGCTCGGCGAGTTCCTGCCCGACGGCACGATCGCGCACCGTGGCTTCAGCTTCCTGCAGATCCTCGACTTCATGTACCTGACCGTCGACGGCATCTGGGGCAGCGCGCTGGGCGTCGCGGCCACCTACATCGTCGTCTTCATCATCTTCGGCGCGTTCATGGAGCGCGCGGGCGCCGCCGACTTCTTCGTCGAACTGGTGACCGCCCTGGCCGGGCATACCCGCGGCGGCCCGGGCAAGGTCGGCATCTTCTCCTCCGCGCTGGTCGGCTCGGTCACCGGCTCCTCCGTTGCCAACGTCTACACCACCGGGCAGTTCACCATCCCGATGATGGCCCGGCTGGGCTATCGACGCTCCACGGCCGCGGCCATCGAGGCGCTGGCCTCGAACGGCGGGCAGCTGATGCCGCCGGTGCTCGGTGCCGCCGCCTTCATCGTGGCGGCCGAGGCCGGCGTGCCCTACCAGACCATCATCGTCGCCTCGATCCTGCCGGCGGCACTCTATTTCCTCAGCCTGCTCTGGTTCATCCACCTGGAGGCGGTGCGGACCGGCATGAAGGGCCTGCCGGCGGCAGAGCGCCCCCACCTGCTGCCGGTGCTGAAGCGACGCGGCCTGCTGTTGCTGCCCCTGGTCGGCCTGGTCGTGCTGCTGATGACCGGCATGTCGCCGCTGCGCACCGCCTTTTTCGCCGTCGTGCTGACCATCGCGGTGAGCTGGATGCGCAAGGAAACGCGGCTGGGCCCGGTGGAGATCTTCGAGGCACTGCAGCTCGGCGCCCGCAATTCCCTGATGATCCTGGCCACCTGCGCCGCTGTCGGCCTGATCATCGGCACCTTCACGCTCACCGGCCTGGCGCTCAACGCCTCCAGCGCCATCATCCAGCTGGCCGGCGGTGTCGACCTGCTGGTGCTGGTCTGCATCGTTCTCGCCTGCCTGGTGCTCGGCATGGGCATGAACACCGTCGCCGCCTTCCTGCTGGTCTCCGTGATCGGCGTGCCGGCGCTGATGGAGACCGGCATGGACCGGCTGACGGCGAACATGTTCGTCTTCTACGCCGCCCTGCTCTCCCACATCACGCCGCCGGTCTGCCTCGCGGTCTTTGCCGCAGCACAGATCGCCGGTGCCGGTATCTGGCGCACGGCCGGGACGGCGATGAAGATGGGCGTGGTCGCCTACCTGATGCCGTTCCTGATCGCCGGCTCGCCCAGCCTGCTGCTCGGCACCGCGAACGTCTTTCACCTGGTGCCGGTGCTGGCAGCCTTCGCCGGATCGCTGCTGATCGCCTCGGCGGCGCAGGGCTGGATGTTCACCCGTATCGGCCTCACCGAACGCGTGCTGTTCGGCCTTGGCGGTGTCCTGCTGATCATCCCCGAGCCGAATGTCCGGCTGGCCGGCCTGCTGCTCGTGCTGGCCGGCGGCGCCATCGGTCTGGTCTCACGCCGCGACGCCGTTCTGGCGGCGCTCGCCCGCATCCGTTCCTGACAACCCGGAGAACGCTGTCGATGTACGCCCCCGACGACCTGCGCGCGATGGTCCGGCCCGACCGGGTCCACCGAAAGCTCTACGTCGATCCCGACATCTTCGACCTGGAGATGGACCGCATCTATGGCCGGTCCTGGGTCTTCGTCTGCCACGAGAGCCAGGTGGCCAAACCCAACGACTTCATCACCACCCGCATCGGGCGCCAGCCGCTGCTGGTCACGCGCGACCGCGGCGGCGAACTGCACGTGCTGTTCAACCGCTGCGGCCATCGCGGCGTGAAGCTGTGCGCGGACGCCGAGGGCAATCGCGCCGGTTTCCGCTGCCCCTATCATGGCTGGGCCTACCGCATCGACGGACGGCTGGCCGGCATTCCCTACCGCGACGGCTATTCCGAGGATTTCCTGAAGGATCCGGACCTCGACCTTGCCCGTCCTGCGCGCGTCGACAGCTATCGGGGATTCGTGTTCGCGTCGCTCTCGGCCGACGTGCCGCCGCTCGACGAGCACCTGGGCGGCATCAAGCGCAGCATCGACGATCTCTGCGATCGCGCACCGGACGGCGAGATCCTCGCCCAGGCCGGCTGCAACCGCTACATCGTCCGCGCCAACTGGAAGATGCAGATGGACAATGGCGTGGACCTCTACCACGCCCCGTTCGCCCACCATTCGACGCTGGACGAGGACGGACGGCAGTTCTCCCGCCACGGCGGCGGGCCAAGCTTCTACAAGCCCGGGACCCGCATCCCGGTCGACTTCGACCCGATGGGTGTCCACGGCTTCCCCAACGGCCACGGCTACCAGGGCGCGGTCCCGCAGGTGCCGAACCCCGACGGCCTCGCCTTCCAGGAACTGAAGGCCATGCTGATCGCGAAGCATGGCGAGGAACGGACCACCGAGATCCTGACCTATGACCGCTTCAACTCGATGATCTATCCGAACCTCACGTTCCAGGCGATGGGCCAGCATTTCCGCGTGGTGATGCCGCTCGATGTCGACCGGACCGAGGTCCGCATCTACCCGGTGCTGATGAAGGGTGCGCCGGACGACTGGAACCGCGATGCCGTGCGTTCGGTCGCCGCGACCCATTCGCCGGCCTCGATGATCCAGACCGACGACGTGGCCGTGTTCGAGCGCGCGCAGGAGGGTCTGCAGGCCAGCGGCGCCGACTGGGTGATGTTCGCCCGCCACATGGGCGCGGAGATTCCCAACAATGTCGGCGGCCACGGCGCCCCCGGCTCCAGCGAGTTCGTGCTGCGCAACCAGTACAACGACGTCTGGCTGCCGCTGATGTGCCAGTGAGGAGGGGACGATGACGACGACCGCGACACTGGCGCCACAGACCATCCCCGACATCCGGGAAGTCGAGCAGTTCCTTTACCGGGAGGCCGAACTGCTGGACCTGAAGCAGTGGGAGGACTGGGCGGACCTGTTCACTGCCGACGGCACCTACTGGATCCCGACGGCCGAAGACCAGGCCGATCCGTACACCCGTGCCTCCATCATGTTCGACGACCGGCAGATGATGGCGAACCGCATCCGGCGCCTGCGCCATCCGGAAATCCACGCCCAGACGCCCGCGTCGCGCACCACGCACCTGGTCACCAACGTGATGGTCGAGCCCAGGCCCGATCCCGACGGCTGCATCGCCGTGCGCTGCGGCTTCCTGATGCTGGAATACCGGGCGGAGAGCCAGTTCACCTATGGCGGCCGCTTCCGCTACCAGCTCGTCGCGACCGCGGAGGGTCTGCGCATCCGCTCCAAGACCGTCCACATGGTCAACTGCGATGCCGCCCATCACCTGATGGCGATCTGGTTCTAGGGCGCGCCGATGATCGACCCCGTCCCGAGAAGCCGGAAGCGCATCGCGCCCTTTCACCTGCACCGGCCGTCGACCGTCGCCGAGGCGGTCGGCCTGCTGGCCGACCTCGATGATGCCATGCCGATGGCCGGCGGCATCGAGGTGCTGAACCGCATGAAGGCCGGCTTGCGGGCCAGCGACGTCATCTCGCTGTCCGGCATCACCGAACTGGCCGCCGTCCAAACCGGTGCCGGCGCACTGTGCATCGGCGCCGGCGTGACCCTGCACGGCCTTGCCCGCCACGAGACCATCCGCCAATCGACCCCCGGACTGGCCACGGCCATGATCCCGGTCGCCAATGTGCGCATCCGCCACCAGGCGACCCTGGGCGGCAACGTGCTGGCCGGCACGCCGCACTATGACGTGCTGCCCTGCCTCGCCGCGCTGGACGCGACACTGGTTCTCGCAACCACCGGCGGTACGGTCGACATCACCGCGCGCGACTTCGCGGCCAGTGCCGAGGCGATGCCGCCCCGCGCCCTGCTGCTGCACGCGGCCATTCCCGGCGGGGCCGACGTCCTCGTGCATGACCGCTCGATGCTGCCCGGATTCCTGCTGACCCTCGGTCGCCAGGCCGACGGGACCGTCGTCGCGGTCGTGGCCGGTGCGCACACGCGCCCGCAGGCCCGATCGCTCGGCATCACTGCCGGTGAACTCGCCGGCGGCCTGACACCGGTCGCAGCGACAGCCGTCGCACGCGACTGGGCCCGGACCTTGCCGCCGATGCGCGACACCCTGCACATGTCGGCCGGCTGGCGCCATCGCGTGGTACCCGTGGCGCTGTCCCGCCTGCTGGCCGCCCAGGGCGGGGGAAGGCTCGCGGCGTGAACGATCTCATTCCCATCCGCTTCCGGCTCAACGGCATCGACCGCAAGGCCGCCGTCGAACCGAACCAGGTACTGGCGGACCTGCTGCGCGACGACCTCGGCCAGACCGATGTCCGGGTGAGCTGCGACCAGGGCGTCTGCGGTGTCTGCTCGGTGCTGGTCGACGGCGTGCCGGTAACCGCCTGCCTGACCCCGGCCTTCCGCGCCGATGGCTGCGAGATCGTCACCGCGAAGGGACTTGCCAGCGGCAGCGATGCCCTGAGCGACGTGCAGCGTGCCTTCGTCGACGTCTCCGCCTTCCAGTGCGGCTTCTGCACGCCGGGCATGGTGATCTCGGCGACGGCCCTGCTGGCGGCCCACCCGGCACCGGACCGCGCCACCATCGTCGGCTGGCTGGGCGCCAATGTCTGCCGCTGCACCGGCTACCAGATGATCATCGAGGCCATCGAGCTTGCGGCGGCGCGGCGCGCAGAGACCCTGCACGTCCGGATCGGGGAGCCGGCAGACTGATGGCCGACGACAGGCGACCCAATCGCTGGCCGGCCGATGGTGCCCGCCGCGATGCGCTCGACAAGGTCTCCGGCGAGGGCCCCTATACCGGCGACACCCGCCTGCCCGGCATGCTGGAGGCGCGGGTCCTGCGCAGCCCGCATGCCCACGCCATGATCCGCGCCATCGACACCACCGCGGCGCGCGCGCTCCCCGGCGTGCACCTGGTCGCCACGGGCGCCGATCTCGGACTGCTGAAGCGCATCACCTTCGGCAACTGGGTGCACGACCAGCCGGTGCTGGCCACCGACCGCGTCCGCTACGAGGGGGACATGGTGGCCGCCGTGGTCGCCGTCGACGAGGCCACGGCCTTCCGCGCGCTGGAGGCGATCCGCGTCGACTACCAGCCCCTGCCGCCGCTGATGGACATCGATGCGGCACTGGCGCCCGATGCGGCGGACATGTTCGGCGTCAAGCACCCCAACGTGCACATGAAGCTCGGCCGTGGCGCGGAGACCGCCAACGAGCCGCGGCGGAACGTGCTGTTCGACTACAGCTTCACCGATGGCGACGTTGACGCGGCGCTGGCGACAGCGGACCGCGTGTTCACCGACCGCTTCCACTTCTCGCGCATTGCCCACTTCTACATGGAGCCGTGGATCTGCATCGCCGATGCCCGGGCCAACCGGGCCGAGGTCTGGACCTGCAACCAGGACCCGTTCCTGTTGCGCCAGGACCTGTCGGAGATGTTCGGCCTGCCGGAGGGGCATTTCCGCATCCGCGCCTCCTATGTCGGTGGCGGCTTCGGCGGCAAGAGCTACTGCAAGCACGAGCCGCTGGCGGTGCTGCTGTCCATGCTCGCCGGCCAGCCTGTGCGCCTGCAGTTCTCGCTCGACGAGTCGCTGCTGACGCTCACGCAGCATGCCGGCGAACTGGAACTGACGACCGGCGTGATGAACGACGGTACCCTGGTCGCACGACGCACCGCGATCCTGCTTGACGGCGGCGCCTATGCCGATGCCAGCGCACAGGTGGCGGTCCGCGCCGGCTACCGTGCCGCCGGCCCCTATCGCTGGCAGGCCTATGACGCCAGCGCCTCGGTGATCCGCACGACGACGATCCCGGCCGGCTCCTATCGCGGCATGGGCGGCACCCAGGCCTCCTACGCCTCCGAGAGCCAGATCGACATGATCGCGCGACGGCTCGGCATGGACCCGCTGGCCTTCCGTCACAGGAACCTCATCCCCGCCGGCGTACCGTTCAAGACCGGCGACAGCGCCGTCGATGCGGACTTCGCGTCGGGTCTCGACCGGGTCGCCGCCGACCTGCGCCACCAGCCCGCACCAGCGGGCGCGCCGGTGCTGCGCGGCAAGGGCTTCGCGCTGGGGCTCAAGGACGGCGGCAGCTTCGGACGCCTCGGCAAGGCCGCGATCAAGATCACCACCGACGGGCGGGTGCTGGTGCAGTGCGGTGCCATGGAGATCGGCCAGGGCGCCACTACCGTCATCAGCCGGCTGGCCGCCGACGTGCTGAAGGTGCCGGTCGAATGGGTCCGCTATGCCCAGGTCGATACCGACACGACGCCCTTCGACCAGGGCACGCACGCAAGCTGCGCCACGGCACTGACCGGCACCGCGGTTTACGAGGCGGCGATGCGCGTGCGCGAGCAGCTGCTGGAAATCGGCGCCGAGGAACTGGGCTGTGACATCTCCGAACTCGATCTCGCCGAATGGTCGATCCGGCGCGGCAGCGAGATCCTGCCGCTGGAGCCGGTGATCAAGCGCCGCTATGGCCGGTTCGGCTTCGAGATCACCGGAGAGGGCTTCATCCATCATCCGAAGGATCCGTCCGCACCGCATGGCGCGAAACACCTCTACTGGATGCCGCACTGGGTCGGCGTCTCGCTGGAGGTCGACACCGGCACCGGCATGATCCGCATCCTCGACATGGTGACCGGGGTCGATGCCGGCCACGCCATCCACCATGGCGGCGTACGCGGCCAGGACGAGGGCGGCACGCTGGTGGCGCTGGCGCAGTCGCTGTTCGAGGAGATCGCCTACACCTCCGACGGTGCCTTCGCGACGCCGACGCCGCTCGACTATCGCGTCGCCCGCGCCGCCGACCTGCCCGGCAGCTATCGCAGCTTCATCCTGGAATCCGGGCTCGGGCCGGGGCCGATGGGCGCCAAGGGCGTGGGCGAGGCCGGCATGCTGGGTGTTGCCGCCGCTGTCGCCAATGCCATCGAGGACGCGACCGGCGTCCGCCTGACCGACATGCCCTTCACACCTGAAAAGGTGCTGGCCGCGCTGGACGCCGCCGGCCTGACGGAGCCCCCTGCCCCATGACCGCACCGCTGCGCCTCGGCATGCTGACGCCATCTTCCAACACCGTGCTGGAGCCGGTGACCGCGGCCATGCTGGCCGGCGTGCCCGGCGCGTCCGCGCATTTCGGCCGGTTTCGCGTGACCGAGATCTCGCTCAGCCAGAAGGCGCTCAGCCAGTTCGATCCGGAGCCGATGCTGGCCGCCGCCGACCTGCTGGCCGACGCGCACTGCCAGTCGCTCTGCTGGAACGGCACCTCGGCCGGCTGGCTCGGCTTCGACAAGGACCGCGCGCTGTGCGCCACCATCCGCGAGCGGACGGGCATCCCGGCCTCGTCCTCGGTGCTGGCGCTGGCCGACCTGTTCCGCATCGCCGGGGTGCGGACCTTCGGGCTGGTCAGCCCCTACATCCCCGAGGTCCAGAACGGCATCATCGAGAACTTCCGGCGCGAGGGGTACGTCTGCATCGCCGAGCGCCATCTCGGCATCACCGTCAACTTCGACTTCGCCCTGACCACCGCCGACACGCTGCGCCGGATGATCCGCGAGGTCGCGGCGGAAGGGCCCGACGGCATCGTCGTGCTCTGCACCAACCTGGCCGGCGGGCCACTGGTGGCGGAACTGGAGGCGGAGACCGGCGTGACGATCTACGACAGCATCGCCACCGCCGTCTGGGGCGCGCTGGTCGCGGCCGGTGCCGATCCGCGTGCCGTGCGCGGCTATGGCCGCCTCTTCGACCTGCCCGCAGCACTCCGGGAGACTGCATGATGAGCGCCTATGACCTGGTCATCCGCCACGGCACCGTCGGCACGGCCAGCGACACCTTCGCCGCCGATGTCGGAATCCGCGACGGTGTCATCGTGGCCCTCGGCCGCGACCTCGGAGCGGGCACGGAGGAGATCGACGCCACCGGCCTGCTGGTGCTGCCGGGCGGGGTCGACGCCCATTGCCACCTGGACCAGCCGTCAGGCGACGGCAGCATCTGCGCCGACGACTTCGAGACCGGCACGCGCTCGGCCTGCGCCGGTGGCACCACCACGGTCCTGCCCTTCGCGCTGCAGATGAAGGGCGGCTCGCTGACCGCCGCCGTCCGCGACTACCACGCGCGCGCCGACGGCAAGGCCATCGTCGACTACGCCTTCCACCTGATCGTCACCGACCCGACACCGCAGGTGCTGGGCCAGGAACTGCCCGGCCTGATCGAGCAGGGCTACACGTCGTTCAAGATCTACATGACCTATGACGACCTGAAGCTGAACGACCGGCAGATCCTGGAAGTGCTGGCGCTGGCCCGGCGCGAGGGCGCCATGGTGATGATCCACGCCGAGAATGCCGACGTGATAAGCTGGCTGACCGAACAGCTGGAGCAGGCCGGCCTCACCGCGCCGTTCCATCACGCGGTCTCCCGCCCCATGCCGGTGGAACGGGAAGCCACCCACCGCGCCATCACGCTGGCGGAGATCGTCGACGTGCCGGTGTTGATCGTCCACGTTTCCGGTCGCGAGGCCGTGGAGCAGATCCATGCCGCACAGGGCCGCGGCCTCCGGGTCTATGGCGAGACATGCCCGCAATATCTCTACCTGACCGAGGACGACCTGAAGCGACCGGGCTTCGAGGGCGCCAAGTGCCTGTGCAGCCCGCCGCCCCGCGATGCCGCGAACCAGGAGGTGATCTGGGCCGGCCTGCGCGGCGGCATCTTCCAGGTCTTTTCCTCCGATCACGCGCCGTTCCGCTTCGAGGACCGCTCGGGCAAGAAACTCCACGGCGAGGATGCGCCGTTCCGCTATGTCCCGAACGGCGTACCCGGCATCGAGACGCGACTGCCCCTGCTGTTCAATGGCATCGCGGCGGGCAAGATCGACCTGCAGACCTTTGTCCGGGTCACGGCCACCCAGCCGGCACAGATCTACGGGCTCTATCCGAAGAAGGGCTCCATCGCGATCGGCGCCGATGCCGACATCGCGCTCTGGGATCCGGAAAAGAAGGTCCGCATCGCCAACGACATCCTGCACCACGCCGTGGACTATACGCCCTACGAGGGCATCGAGGTGACCGGCTGGCCGGTGCTGACGCTGTCGCGCGGGCGCGTGGTCTGCCGCGACGGAACGGTCACCGGTGCAAAGGGCGACGGCGCGTTCCTGCCCTGCGACCGACCGAAGCCCGCACGTCCGCTCTCCGGCCCGGCACTGCCCTGGCAGCGCCACGCCGGCATCGCCTGAGGCTCAGCCGCCCCGCGCCGCCGCGCCGCGACGGATCGAGTCCTCGATCAGCCGGCAGGCTTCCTCCGGATCGGCCCAGCGCTTGACCTTGACCCACTTGTCCGGCTCCAGGTCCTTGTAGTGCTCGAAGAAGTGGGAAATCTGGTCGATCAGGATCTTCGGCAGCCCGCGCCAGGACGAGATGCCGGTGTAATAGGGATGCAGGGCATCGACGGGCACGGCCAGGATCTTCTCGTCCATGCCGGCCTCGTCCTCCAGGATCAGCGCACCGACCGGCCGCACGCGCACCACGGCACCCGGGATGACCGGCAGGGGAGCGGCGACCAGCACGTCGGCCGGATCCCCGTCATCGGCCAGCGTGTGCGGGATGAAGCCGTAATTGCACGGGTACACCATCGACGTGTGCAGGAAGCGGTCGACGAACAGCGCACCGGACTCCTTGTCGACCTCGTACTTCACCGGTTCGCCGCCGATCGGGATCTCGATCACGACATTGATGTCCCAGGGCGGGTTCCGCCCCACGGATATGGCGTTCAGGTTCATTGGATCCTCCGCTCGGGGCCTGGCGATGATGCCCCGCGGCTCAGGAACCGTCGACCGTTTCCGGCCCGGTGACGCCATCATTGCCGGTGGCGGCGCGCTGCAGCCGGTCGATCCCGTGCTCCAGCCGCGCACAGTCCGACAACGCGATATCGGCGAAGCGTCGCCGCTCCGCTGGCGTCAGGTCCGGACAGTCGCGCAGCACTTCCAGCAGCCCCTGGATCGCGGTCAGCGGCGAGACGAAATCATCTTCCAGGTCGACCGCCGGCTGCGAAGACGGCGACAGCCGGTCCGGCATCGCTCCAGCTCCTGTAAGCCCGTTTGTCCCGCTCAGATGGCGAGGTATTCCTGGCGCAGTTCGGCATCGGCCAGAACGTCCGAGGCCAGGCCATCGAACACCACCTGCCCCATGTCGAGGATGATCGCCCGGTCCGAGAGCTTCAGCGCGGCGACCGCGTTCTGCTCGACGATGATGGTGGTGATGCCGAGGTCCTTGATCTCGGCCACGATCTTCTCGATCTCCCGCACGATCACGGGCGCCAGCCCCTCATAGGGTTCGTCGAGCAGCAGCAGCTTGAGGTCGCGCGCCAGCGCGCGGGCCACCGCAAGCATCTGCTGTTCGCCGCCGGACATGGTCACGGCCTCCTGCCGGCGCCGCTCCGCCAGCCGCGGGAAATGTTCGTAGATCCGTTCGATCTCCCAGCCCTTCGGCTCGGCGATCTGGGCCAGCTTCAGGTTTTCCTCGACAGTCAGGCCGGGAATGATGCGCCGGTCCTCCGGGACCAGCCCGACACCCAGGCGGGCGGCCTCGTGTGCCGCCATCCGGTGCAGGGCATGGCCTTCCAGCCAGATCTCGCCATGACGCAGCGTCGGGTTGTCCAGCCGGGCGATGGTGCGGAGCGTGGAGGTCTTGCCGGCGCCGTTGCGTCCCAGCAGGGCCAGCACCTCGCCTTCCCGGATCTCGAAGCTCACGTTCTGGACGATGTAGCTCTCGCCGTAATAGCTCTCCATGCCGCGGCAGGTGAAGAAGCCGGGCTGCCCCGATGCCGCGGACACCGGCCGCTGTGCCGCCATGACGCTCATTCGTGGCCACCTCCGAGATAGGCTTCCTGCACCTTCGGGTTGCCCTTGATCGCGTCGGGCTTGCCGCTGGCGATCACGGTACCCTGGGCCAGCACGCTGATATGGTCGGCCAGCGAGAACACCACGTGCATGTCATGCTCGATGACGATCTTGGTGACATTGCGCCCGACCCGCTGCAGCAGGTCGACCGTGCGGTTGGTGTCGGCGCGCGACATGCCGGCGGTCGGCTCGTCGAGCAGCAGCAGCTTCGGGTCCTGGACAAGCCCCATGGCCAGTTCGAGACGACGCTTGTCACCGCGCGACAGGCTGCTGGCGATCACGTCGCGCTGGTCGGCCAGCCCGACATCGGCCAGCACGGCCTCGGCCCTGTCGCGAACCTCGCCGCGGGTGGCGACCGAACGCCAGGCATTGATCCGGAAGGCGCCGTCGACCCGCGCGAACGCGGGGATCATGACGTTCTCCAGGATGGTCAGGTCGGTGAAGATCTCCGGCGTCTGGAAGACGCGGGCCACACCGGTCTGGTTGATCTCGTGCGGGCGGATGCCCAGCAGCGAGGTGCCGTCGAACATCACGGTGCCGTAGTCGGGCACCAGGCGACCGACGAAGCAGTTGAGCAGGGTCGACTTGCCCGCGCCGTTCGGACCGATGATGGCGTGCACCGTGCCGGCATCGACGGAGAGGTTGACGTTGTTCAGTGCCTTCAGGCCACCGAACGACTTGCTGACCGCGTTGACTTCGAGAATGCCCATGACCTGTCCCCTATTCCGCGGCCACGACGCGGTCGGAACTGCGTGCCCCGCCCTCGCCATTGCGGTTGCGGTACCAGGTGTAGAGGCGCTTCAGCCCCTCCATCAGGCCGCCCGGCAGGAAGATCACGATGGCCATGAACACCAGACCCAGCAGCAGGTGCCAGCCCTCGCCCACGAACGGGCTGACCACGCCCACCACGATGTCGCCCAGCGTGTCGGGCAGGAACGAGAAGATGTCGTGCAGGCTGTCGTCGTTGAAGGCCGAGAAGATGTTCTCGAAGTACTTGATCAGCCCCGCGCCCAGGATCGGCCCGATCAGCGTGCCGGCCCCGCCCAGGATGGTCATCAGCACCACCTCGCCCGACGCGGTCCACTGCATGCGCTCGGCACCCGCCAGCGGGTCGGTCACGGCCAGCAGTCCGCCGGCGAGACCGGCGTACATGCCGGAGATCACGAAGGCCGCCAGGGTGTAGGGCCTGGTGTTGAAGCCGGTGTAGTTCATCCGGTTCTGGTTGGTCTTGATGGCCCGCAGCATCATGCCGAAGGGCGAACGCTGGATCCGCATCGCGATGAAGAAGGCGATGATCAGGACCACGGCGCAGAAGTAGAAGCCGGGATAGCCGCTCATCTCCAGCCCGAACAGGTTGGTCGACGGCAGGCCGGGGCCGGGCTCGGCGAACATGCGGTCGATGATTCGGGCGTCATCCAGGGTGAGCTGCAGGCCGGTCTCGCCATTGGTGATCGGCGTCAGCACCGAATAGGCGAGGTTGTAGGACATCTGCGCGAAGCCAAGTGTCAGGATCGAGAAGTAGATGCCCGAGCGGCGCAGGCTGATGTAGCCGATGGCCGCGGCGAACACGCCGGCAACCAGCACGGCACAGACGATCGCCGGCAGCACGTTCATGGTCAGGCCCTTGAACACCCACACCGCTGTGTAGGACCCGACACCCAGGAACGCCGCATGACCGAAGGACAGGTAGCCGGTCAGCCCGAACAGGATGTTGAAACCGATGGCGAAGATGCCGAAGATCGCGAACTTCTGCAGCAGGTCCGGATAATTGGCGCCGACCGGCCAGGCCAGCAGCGGCATGGCCAGCGCCGCCAGCGTGAAGCCGCCGAAAAGCAGCAGGTCGTTGCGTGACAGTCCACCGAACATCGCTCAGGACTCCATGACGCCCTTGCGACCCAGCAGGCCGCGCGGACGGACGAGAAGGATGACCACCGCAACCAGATAGATGATGATCTGGTCGATGCCCGGCAGGATCGACTTCACCTCGTTCATCGAGGCGAAGGACTGCAGGATGCCCAGCAGGAAGCCGGCGACCACGGCACCGCCGAGCGAACCCATGCCGCCGACGACCACGACGACGAAGGACAGCACCAGGAAGTCCATGCCCATGTGGTAGTCGGGCGGCAGGATCGGCGTGTACATGACGCCGGCCAGGCCGGCGATCACCGCGGCCATGCCGAACACCAGGGTGAACCGGCGCTGGATGTTGATGCCCAGCAGCCCGACCGTCTCCCGGTCCGCCATGCCGGCACGCAACACCATGCCGTAGGTGGTGAGGTTCAGGAAGGCGAAGGTCGAGCCGATCAGCAGCAGCGAGAAGGCCAGGTAGATCAGCCGCCACCACGGATAGACCACCTGTTCGCCGAGCCCGAGCAAAAGCCCGACGCTGGCCGTGCCGCTCAGTTCGGCCGGTGCCGGAACCGAGATCGGATTGGCACCGAACTGGGCCTTGACGATTTCCTGCAGGACGATGGCAAGGCCGAAGGTGACCAGGATCTGCTCGGCGTGCGGGCGCTTGTAGAAGAAGCGGATCAGGCCGCGCTCCATCGCCAGGCCGATCAGCATCATCACCGGTATGGCCAGCAGGATCGACAGTGGCACCGACCAGTCGATGATCGCCTTGCCGGTGTCACCGAACCAGATCTGCAGGTAGGGAATTTCCTTGAACGCCTCGAAGAAGGTGATGCTTTCGTCCTTCACCTTCTTGGAGATCGTGAGCAGCGACTGCAGCGTGACCGAGCAGAACGCGCCCAGCATGAACAGCGCGCCGTGGGCGAAGTTCACCACGCCCAGGGTGCCGAAGATGATGGTCAGGCCCAGGGCGATCAGCGCATAGGCGCCACCCTTGTCGAGGCCGTTCAGAATCTGGAGAACTAGGACGTCCATGCCACCGCCGCCGCAAAGTGCTCAGGACCAGCAACGGCCCGGCCATCCCGAAGGATGAGCCGGACCGCGCTGGGGAGGAGCCCTGGATCAGACCTTGTACGGGCCGAGGTCACCGCCGAAGAGCGACGGGTCATACTCGACCTGTGCCCGCGGAACCTCCTGCACGACCTCGAGGAGGTCGAACTGGCTGGAGGGGTTCTCCTTGCCCTTCACCACCAGCACGTCCTTGAAGCACTGGTGATCGGCGCCGCGGTAGAGGGTCGGGCCGTTGCCCATGCCGTCGAAGTTGAAGTCCTCGAGGGCCTTGATGACCTCCGGCGGGTAGAAGGTGCCGGCGCGGACGCAGGCATCGGCATAGAGCAGCGCCTGCACGTAGCAGGTCTGCGCCGCCTGCGACGGCGGGAAGCCGTATTCCTGGCCGAACGACTTCACGAAGGCCTTGGAGCCCTCGTCCTGCAGCGACCAGTGCCAGTTGGAGGTGCCGAAGATGCCCTTCGCGGCGGCGCCGGCACCCTGGACCATCAGGCGCGAGTACAGCGGCACGACGATCTCGAAGTTCTTGCCGTTGACCTGCTTGTCGCGGAGGCCGAACTGGACCGCCTGCGTCAGCGAGTTGACCATGTCCTTGCCGTAGTGGTTCAGGATCAGGACGTCCGCGCCCGACGACAGCACCGGGGTGATGTACTGGGAGAAGTCGCCGGCACCGAGCGGGGTACGCACGGTCGCGACGGTCTGCCAGCCGAGGTTCTCGGTCGCGTTCTTGATCGACTCTTCCTGGGTCCAGCCCCAGGTGTAGTCGGCGGTCAGGTGGTAGGCGCGACGGTCGGAGCCGAAGTTCTCCTTCAGCACCGGCGCCAGGGCCTGGCCGGACATGTAGGCGTTGAAGAAGTGCCGGAAGCCGTAGCGCTTCTTGTCCTTGCCGGTGGTGTCGTTGGAGTGGGTCAGGCCGCACATGAAGATGACGCCCATCTCCTGCGCCAGCGCCTGCACGGCGACGGCCACGCCCGACGACGAACCGCCGGTGAACATGATCACGCCGTCCTTCTCGATCATGCGCTTGGCCGAGGCGCGGGCCGCGTCGGACTTCGTCTGGGTGTCGCCCGTGACGTACTCCAGCTTCTTGCCCAGGATGCCGTTGCCCTTGAGGTTCAGCGGCTTCATGGTATTCAGCATGCCGCCGTCACCCTCGCCGTTGATGTGCTTGACGGCCAGCTGGTAGGCGCGCAGCTCGTCCGCACCCTCATCGGCATAGGCGCCGGTCTGCGGGACGTTGAAGCCGAACTTCACCACCGGCGAGTTGCCCGGGTTGTTGCGGAATTCCTCGGCCCACGCGTTGCGCACGAAGAAGCTCGGCGCGACGAGGGCGCCGGCGCCCAGCACCGTACCGGTCTTCAGCACGTTGCGACGGGATATCGTCCTGTCGGTAAATTTCATCGATTTCCTCCCGTTCCGCCTGGCGGAACTGCCTGCCTGTTGGCTTCCCTGCCGGTCCGTTGCCGGAATCCGCTCCGAACCTGGCGCAACAGTAAAGCAAAATTGTCAACGACCTCAAATTGTCATTGAAAACAAAAGAAAATCCTGTCAAAATACTGATTGCTGCATTGCAAAATATGTGAACAATTTACACTGCACCGCGGGACAATGCCCATGCCAGACAGCAGACGGGTCTCCGGACCGGTCGGTCTCAGGATCAGGGAACGCCGCAAGGCCATGCGGATCACCCAGGTCGATCTCGCCCGGCGCGCCGGCATTTCGGCGTCCTACCTCAACCTGATCGAGGCGGACCGTCGCGCCATCGGCGGTGCCCTGCTGCAACGCATCGCCGATGCGCTGGACCTGGAGGTCGACGCGCTGGACGGCATGGCCGAACGGCGGCTGGTGGAACGGCTGGGCGAACTGGTCTTCGATCCGGCGCTGCGCCGGCTGAACATCGAGCCCGCCAGTGCGACCCGGCTGGTGAGTCGCCATCCGGACTGGGCGACCGCCCTGCTGACCCTCGCCCGCGAACGCCGCGACCTGCAGCAGTACGCGGTGGCGCTGACCGACCGGCTGGAGCGTGACCCGGTGCTGGCCCGCGCCGTCCACCAGGTGCTGAACCACGTCGCCTCGGTCCGCTCGACCACCGAGATCCTCGACACCGTGCCGGACCTGACAGAGGACCAGCGTGGCCGCTTCGTCGACATCATCCTGTCGGAAAGCGGCGCGCTGTCCGAACTGGCGCAGATGCTGGTGGTGGAACTGGAGGCCGGCACGCGCGGCCCACGCTCCCTGTCCCCGGCCGACGAGGTCGACGACCTGTTCATGGAGGCCCGCTCGCACTTCCCCGTGCTGGAGGACGAGGCAGGACGCATCCGCCGGGAACTGGGTCTCGGCGACCGCCCCGGCACCGGTGAACTGGCGGCACGGCTGGAAGCGCGGACGGGCATCACCGTGGTCCGGCAATCGCCGCTGGAAGCCGACCTGCGCAACTTCCGCAACATGTGCCATCTCGACAGCGCCACCGGGCGGCTGGCGATCCTGGACAACGCACCGCCCGAGACCCGGCGCTTCCAGATCACCCGCCTGCTGGTCGCGCGGGAGGCGCAGGAGGCCATCGCGGACCTCGTGGCGCAGGATGTGCTGACGACGCCGGAGGCCAGGACGCGGGCCACCCGGGCCCTTGTGTCCTATCTGGCGTCGGCGCTGTTGTTCGACTACGAGGCCTTCCTGGCCGATGCCGTGCGCTACCGCTACGACATCGAACTGCTCCGCCAGCGCCATTCAGGCAGCTTCGAGCAGATCTGCCAGCGCCTGGTCTCGCTCCGCCGCCCAGGCGCCGAGGGCGTGCCCTTCGCCCTGCTGCGGGCCGACCCGTCCGGCCATGTCAGCAAGCGCCTGCCGATCCCCGGCATGCCCCTGCCCGGCCCGGGCGGCGGCTGTCCGCTCTGGCCGCTGTTCACCGCCTTCCAGACCCCCGACCGCCTGATCCGCCAGCTCGCGGAATTTCCCGGCGGCGCGCGTTTCCTGTTCGTCGCCCGCACCGTCCGCCACGACCCGCCGAACTTCCGCTCCGCGCCGTTCCTCAGGACGATCATGCTGGCCTGCGACATCGTCCATGCCGACCGCACGGTCTATGCCGAAGGACTGGATCTGGCCGCGACATCGCTGGCCACGCCGGTCGGACCGGGCTGCCGGCTCTGCCCGCGCGAGGGCTGCCAGCAGCGCGGCGAGGATTCCGCCCTTCCGGCCGCGCGAACCGATGCCGGGAATGTACCCGTCGCCGCGGCTTTCCGCTAATCTCGGACAAAATGACAGCCGGCACCCGATCCGGCGGCGTTGGGGAGAGGTGACGGGTGGCCACCCAGGTGCTGATCGCGGAGGACGAACCGAACATCGTCGAGTTGCTGACCTTCCTGCTGGAGCGGGCAGGATGCCGGACCTCGGCCGTGTTCGACGGTGCGAAGGCGCTGGAGCAGCTGCGCGCCGCGCCGCCCGACGTGCTGGTGCTGGACCTGATGCTGCCAGGCTGCGATGGCTACGAGGTGCTCAAGACCGTGCGCGGCGACCCGCGTCTGAGCGGCCTGCGCGTCATCATGCTGACCGCCAAGGGCCAGGAAAAGGACCGGCGCCTGGCGGAGTCGCTGGGCGTCGACGCCTTCATCACCAAGCCGTTCTCCAACCGCGACCTCGTCGACTGCGTCACGCGCCTCGGCGCGGCCGGCGCCCGGGCCGGATGACCCGGCAGAAACTGGTCGACGCCGCGCTGGCCCTGCCGCTGTTCGGGGTCCTGCTGATCATGCCGCCGTTCGTACTGGTGCTGGTCGATGCCACGACGATCCTCGGCATCCCCGCGATCGTCCTGTACCTGTTCGGCGCCTGGGCCCTGCTGATCGTCGCCGGGCGTCGCCTTTCGCGCCGGCTCGGCCGCATCGCAGACACCGGCCCCGACCCCGCCCAGCCGACAACATCGCCGCCGGTGCCCGATGCTGACCGCTGACGCCGTCATCACCATCGCGCTGGGCTATGTCGGGCTGCTGTTCCTGCTGGCGTTCCTGAGCGACCGCTGGACCCGGCGCGGCTCCGGCTGGATCACCAACTCGCCGGTGGTCTACACGCTGTCGATCTCGGTCTACTGCACCTCGTGGACATTCTACGGCGCCGTGGGCTCCGCCGCGCGGAACGGCCTGGAATTCCTGACCATCTATCTCGGGCCCACGCTGGTCTTCCTTGGCTGGTGGTACATGCTGCGCAAGCTGGTCCGCATCGGCCATGTGCACCGCATCTCGTCCATCGCCGACCTGATCTCCTCGCGCTACGGCAAGTCGAACAGCCTCGCCGTACTGGTCACGGTCATGGCGGTCGTCTCCACCACCCCCTACATCGCGTTGCAGCTGCGCGCCGTGACGTCCAGCTTCGCGGTCCTGAGCGCGGGGGCGGAGACCGCACTGGGCCCGGGCAGCCTGGAGGGTGCGCTGTGGGTCGCGGGCGGCATGGCGCTGTTCACCATCCTGTTCGGCACGCGCAACCTGGACGCCAACGAGCAGCACCCGGGCGTGGTCGCGGCCATCGCCTTCGAGGCACTGATCAAGCTGCTGGCCCTGCTGCTGGTCGGCCTGTTCGTCGTGGTCTCGGTCGGCGGGACGGAGCAGCTGTTCGACAACGAGGCGGCCCGCGCCCTGCTGTCGCGCGAGGATGCCTTCGGCGGTCGCTGGGTGGCGCTGACCGCGCTGTCGGCCATGGCGATCCTTTGCCTGCCACGGCAGTTCCAGGTCACGGTCGTCGAGAACGTCAAGGAATCCAACCTCGCCACCGCCGGCTGGCTCTTCCCGGCCTACCTGCTGCTGGCCAACCTGTTCGTCCTTCCCATCGCGCTGGCCGGACTGACGCAACTGCCACCCGGGTCCAATCCGGACATGTTCGTGCTGACCCTGCCGATGGCGGCGGGCCAGGAGGGACTGGCGCTGCTGGCCTTCATCGGCGGCTTCTCGTCGGCAACGTCCATGGTGATCGTCGCCTGCATCGCGCTGTCGATCATGGTCTCGAACCACATCGTCATGCCGCTGGTACTCCGGCTGCCCTGGCTCGGCCTCAACCGTGTCGGCGACATCAAGACCCTGGTTCTCTCCAGCCGGCGGTTCTCCATCGTGCTGATCCTCGGGCTCGGTCTCGGCTACTACCACTACAGCGGCCAGAACGAGGCGCTGGCCTCGATGGGCCTGATCGCCTTTGCCGGCGTGGCGCAGTTCTTCCCCAGCCTGTTCGCCGGCCTGTACTGGCGCCAGGCCAGCGCCAGCGGCGCGCGCCTCGGCCTGCTGGGCGGCGTGGCGCTCTGGGCCTGGACCCTGCTGCTTCCCAGCCTCGCGACACCTGGCAGCCTGCTGGCGACCATCGTGGCCGAGGGCCCGTTCGGCATCGCGACCCTGAAGCCCCAGGCCTTCCTGGGCCTCGACGGCCTCGACCCGCTGGTCCATGCCTTTGTCTGGAGCCTGACCGCCAATGTGGTGCTGCTGGTCGCCGGCTCCCTGATGTCCGAGCCGAAGCCGCTGGAACGCCTGCAGGGCACGCTGTTCGTCGACGTCTTCCGCAATCCCGAGGGCAACGAGTCCCGCGCGCTGGTGCGCACCGCCACGATCGCCGACCTGCGTGTGCTCAGCCGCCGGATCCTGGGCGAGAGCGCGGCCGACCGCCTGTTCCGCGACTATGCCCACCGACAGGGGCGCGAGGATGGCGAGCCGGTGCCGGACGCCCCCTTCATCGGACACCTGGAACGCCAGATCGGCGGCATTGTCGGCGCGGCCTCGGCACGCGTGATGATCTCCGAGGTGGTCTCGGGCGAGACCATCAGCCTGGCCGAGATCATCCGCATGGTCGACGAGACCCAGCAGGTGATCGAGTACAGCCAGGCCCTGGAAGCCAATTCGCGCCAGCTGGAGCGCACGGCGGCGCAGTTGCGGCAGGCCAATGAACGCCTGCTGCGGCTCGACACCGAGAAGGACGATTTCCTGAGCCAGGTCAGCCACGAACTGCGCACGCCGATGACCTCGATCCGCTCCTTCGCCGACATCCTGATCAACGGCGGCGAACTGACGGCCGAGCAGACCGCCCGCTTCCTGCGCATCATCCACGACGAAAGCATCCGCCTTACCGGTCTGCTGGACGAGATCCTCGACCTCAGCCACCTGGAGCGCGGCGAGGTGCGCTGGCGGATGGAAACCATCGACCCGGAGGAGGCGGTCAGCCGTGCCATCGCCACCTGCGAGGGGATGGCGTCAGAGGCCGGCGTCACCGTGCGCCGGCTCCGGCCCGCCGGGCCGGTCGTGGTGCGCGGCGACCGTGACCGCATCAGCCAGGTCCTGATCAACCTGCTCTCGAACGCCATCAAGTACAACGACGCGGAAGCGCCCTGGGTGGAGATCGCGACCGCCAGCAATGGCGACCTGCTGACGATCAGCGTCACCGACAACGGACCGGGCGTCGGCGACGTCGATCCGGGCCGGCTGTTCTCGAAGTTCGCGCGCGGCAGCCGCCAGGTCGCGGGTGGACGCTCGGGCCTCGGCCTGGGCCTGGCCATCAGCGCGGAGATCGCACGGCGGCTCGGCGGCCAGCTCGAACTGGCCCGCAGCGGCCCGGACGGCAGCCGCTTCGTGTTCAGCCTGCCGCTCGCCGGCAGCGACGAGGCAGTCGCCTAGAGCCGGCCGCTGATCGTGATGGACCGCAGGGCCTGGCGCCCGCCGAGATTGGCCATCCGGAAACCGTCGAAGCGGTCGCGGAACGTGGTGTCGGCAAACGACAGGGACTCGGTGCCGTCGATCAGCACCCGCATGGTGCCGTCACGGTCGCGGCGCCACTCGACCGCCAGCTCCGGCGCCCGCCAGCTTTCACCGCCCGCCGGCATGGCGAAGGCGCCGCGGGCCAGTACCTCTTCCTTCCGTCCGACCCGGCGCAGTTCCGCGCCGCCGCTGCCGCGCAGGACCAGCCGGTAGCCGACGTCGCCGCGACGGCCCTGGAACACCCCCAGTTCGACGGCCGCCGACGGATCGGACGGCAGTTCCATGGCCGCTTCAAGGCGGAAGGCATTGCTGATCGTGCCAGGCAGGAAGATGAGCGCCGGCTGCGTGTTCGCGGGCGCTGTCGCCGCTGCGGACGTGTCCGATGTTCCGTCGCCCTCGCGGCGCGCCGCCTCGCGAATGATCGAGCCGACGACCCTGGCGAAGGCCTGGGCGCCCTGGTCATTGCCGGACGACTGGCCCTGACCACCGGTTGCCGGCGCCGCCGTGGCAACCTCGCTGACCAGTCCGCCATAGCGGGTTGCATCAAAGCTGCCGGAGGCGACCTGCCAGGCCGGCCCAGCGGTGAAGTCGCCATCCTCGAAGCGATCCTGCAGCAGCACCTGGTCGAAGGGATCGTCGTAGCGCTCCAGCAGGCGGCGCAGGTCGGCGATGAAACGCGGATCGGCGGCGCGGGCGCGTTCGGCATCGTCGACCAGCGTGTTCAGTTCGCGGATCATCGCCGGCATGTCATCGGCGGCCATGACGGGCAACGGGCTGCCGAGCATCGCCATCGAGAGCGCCAGGACGGCGGTTTGCCTGGCAATCATCGCGTTTCCTCCCCGTTCCGGCCCGGACCAGTGATACCAGAACGCGCGCCTTGCCGGAACCGCGACGGCCCGGTCAGCCCGGGCGGAAGGCCCGCATCAGGAAGACCGTCGTGTCCTCCGCGATCCGGTCGCGGGAGAGCGGCCCCTTCGGATCGTACCAGCGCCCCACGCCGTCGGCGATGCCAAGCACGTGGAACACGGCCATGCGGACGTCGTCGACAGCGATCGAGCCCTCGTCCGCCGCCGCCTGCGTCACCTGGCGCAGCGTCGCCTCGAAGCGGTCGCGATGGGCGATCATGATGGCGCGGTTGCGCGGCGCCAGCGACGGCAGCATGTCGACGAGCAGGCGCCAGCTGTCGCGCCGGTCCATCGCCTGGATCAGGGTGTGGCGGATGGCATGGCGCAGGCGCGACACCGCGCTCTCCGACCGCGTCATGTCCAGGATCGCGTCCAGTCCGGCCTGGATCGCCGTCATGTCGCGCTCGCCGATGGCCAGCAGGATCGCTTCCTTGGTGGGGAAATAGTTGTAGATCGCCGAGTGGGCGATCGACAGGTCGGCACAGATCTGGCGCGTCGAGGTCGCGGCGAAACCGTGGCGCGCGAAGCGGCGCAGCGCCGCGTTCATGAACGCGTCGCGTCGCCCCGCGCCGCCGCGCCGGTCATGTTCGTGCACCAGGTCCTTCTGCACCGTCATCCAGCACTCCCGGAGAGCGGCCGCTCTCGTTGCCTTTCCGCGAACTGTCACGGGCACTATGCACGGCAATGGCATAAACCAGCAATACGCCCATGCCATTCCCGCAAGGCTTCTACCCGTTCAGAGCAGTTGCTCTGGACAAGGCTGTCATGCTGGTCTCCCGGCAGGTACCGTTGCGTGCCTGAACGGGGAGGAGACAGCTCATGACATTCGGAGTGACCGGTCGGCTGGCGCGTGTCGCCATGGTCGCCGCGCTGGGCCTGGCAATGCCGATGCTGGCCCATGCAGAGAAGAAGTACGGACCCGGCGTCACCGACGACGAGATCCTGATCGGGCAGACCATGCCCTATTCGGGTCCGGCGAGTGCCTATGGCACCATCGGCCGCGCAGCCGCTGCCTATTTCAGGAAGCTCAACGACGAGGGCGGCATCAACGGCCGCAAGATCAACCTGATCAGCCTCGACGATGGCTACAGCCCGCCGAAGACGCTGGAGCAGATCCGCAAGCTGGTGGAGCGCGAGCGCGTGTTCGCGATCTACAATCCGCTGGGCACGGCGCCGAACGCGGCGATCTACGAGTACCTGAACAAGCGCGGCGTGCCGCACCTGTTCATCTCCAGCGGTTCGGGCCGGTTCAACGATCCGGTGAACTTCCCCTGGACCATGCCCTGGCTGCCGACCTACCACGCCGAAGGTTTCAGCATCGGCGAGTACCTGCTGCGCGCGAAGCCCGACGGCAAGATCGCCATCCTGTACCAGAACGACGACATCGGTCGCGACTACGTCGCCGGCATCCGCGAGGCCCTGGGCGATGCGGCCGACCGCATGATCATCGCCACGGAGTCCTACGAGGTCACCGACACCACCATCGACAGCGCGGTGGTGAACCTGAAGTCCAGCGGCGCGGACGTCTTCGCCAACCTGGGCGTGCCGAAGTTCGCGGCCCAGGCCATCCGCCGCGCCGACGAGCTTGGCTGGAAGCCCTTCCAGTATCTCGGCAGCATCGGCTCGTCGATCGCCGCCACGCTGAAGCCCGCTGGCCTCGACAAGTCCGTCGGCATCGTCACCGGTGCCTACATCCGTGACCCGTTCAGCGCCGAGACCCAGGCCACGCAGGGCTACAAGGACTTCATCGTCTTCATGGAGAAGTATTACCCGGACGGCGACGTGAAGGATCAGAACAACCTGATCGGCTATTCCATCGCCCAGACCTTCGAGCAGGTGATCCGCCAGGCCGGCGACAATCTCACCCGCGAGAACGTCATGAAGGAAGCCGCCAACCTGAAGGACCTCGTGCTGCCGATGGTGCAGCCGGGCCTGATCATCAACACCGGCCCGAACGACTACCTGCCGCTGGATCGCACCCGGCTGATGCGGTTCAACGGCGAACGTTGGGAGCCGCTCGAGGGCTGAGTCCCCCGGGCCTCCGCCGCGGCCGTCGACACCCTGTCTGCGACGGCCGCGGCTTCTTTCCCTCACGACCCGAAGGACGTACCAGGATGTCCGTCACCCGCTGCCTGCGTCGCGCCGTCCGGAACTTCCCGGGCAATCCGGCCACGATCTTCCGGGACCGGCGCCAGACCTACGCGGACATGACCGGCCGTGTCGCCCGCATGGCCGGGGCGCTGCAGGACCTGGGCGTCGCCCCCGGCGACCGCGTCGCCATCCTGGCCACCAACAGCGACCGCTATCTGGAACTGCTGTTCGCGCTGCCCTGGGCCGGCGCCGTCGCGGTTCCGGTCAATACCCGCTTCTCCACCGACGAGATCCGCTACTGCCTGGAGGATTCCGGCACCAGCGTGCTGTTCGCCGATGCCGCGCTGCTGGGCGCCGTCGAGGCGCTGGGGGGCCTGCCGCCGGCACTGGCGACCCGCATCATGATCGACGCCGATCCGGCACCCGCCGGCTGGCTGGCCTACGAGGACCTGGTTGCCGCCGGCCGCGCCGTCGCGGACGCCGACGTCGCCGAGGACCAGCTCTGCGGCATCTACTACACCGCCGGCACCACCAGCCGTTCCAAGGGCGTGATGCTGAGCCACCGCAACCTCTGCTCCAACGCCATCAACGCTGTCGACGGGCTGCGCTTCACCGACCGCTCGATCTACCTGCACTCGGCGCCGATGTTCCACCTGGCCGATGGCACCTCGACCTTCGCCGTGACCTGGACCGGCGGCGCGCACACCTTCGTGCCGCGCTTCGACGCGCATGACTGCCTGACCACCATCGAGACCGTCGGCGTCACCAATGCCCAGTTCGTCCCGACCATGATCAAGGGACTGATCGACGCCTGCGAGACCGGAAAGTATCGCCCCGCCAGCCTGCGCCAGATCCTGTACGGCGCCTCGCCGATTCCCGACGCGCACCTGAAGCGCGCCGTCGAGCTGTTGCCCGGCGTCACCTTCGTCCACGGCTACGGCATGACCGAGACGTCCTCCATCGCCACCCTGCTGGACCCGCGCTACACGACGCTGGAGGGGCCGGAGGCGGCGCGGCGCGGTTCCTGCGGCCAGGCCGGGCTGCTGGTCGACGTCCGCGTGGTCGGCGAGGACGGCGCGGAACTGCCGCGCGGCGAGGTCGGCGAGGTGGTCATGCGCGGCCCCAACATCATGATGGGCTACTGGAACAAGCCGGCCGAGACCGCGCAGGCGCTGCGCGACGGCTGGATGCATTCGGGCGACCTCGGCCGCATGGACGAGGAAGGCTTCCTGTTCCTGGTCGACCGCCTGAAAGACATGATCAAGACCGGCGGCGAGAACGTCTTCTCGGTCGAGGTGGAGGGCGCCATCGCGGCCATGCCGGAGATTTCGGAGTGCGCGGTGATCGGTATTCCCGACGATACGTGGGGCGAGAGCGTGCACGCCGTCGTCGTGCCGCGTGCCGGCGCCAGTGTGACCGAAGCGGCCGTCATCGCGCACTGCCGGTCCCTGCTGACCCACTACAAGTGCCCGAAAAGCGTGGAGATCCGCACCACGCCACTGCCGCTCAGCGGCACGGGCAAGATCCTGAAGCGCACGCTGCGCGACGACTGGGTCGCCCGCAATCCGAAATCCGCCTGACCCGCCGGTCGGCCGCCAACAGGACAACGCCCATGAAATTCAGCGCCATGGTCGCGCCGCGCATCGACGACTGGAAGCTGGCCCCGTTCATCGAGAACCTCGGCTACGACGCGGTCTGGGCCTCGGATTCGCAGATGATCTGGTCCGATACCTATGCCTGGCTGGCGCTGGCGGCCGCCAACACCAGCCGCATCCGCCTCGGCACCGGTGTTGCCATCGCGCCGATCCGGCTGGCGCCGGTCACCGCGCATTCCATCGCCACCATCAACCGCCTCGCGCCGGGCCGTACCTTCCTGGCGCTCGGCACCGGGCACACGGCGATGCGGGTGATGGGCATGGACCCGATGAAGGCGAAGCCGTTCCGGGAGTATCTCCGCGTTGTCCGCGCCCTGCTGCACGGCGAGGAGGTCAGCTACGAACTGGACGGCGTGACCCGCGACATCCGCTTCCTGCACACCACCCAGGGCTTCATCGACGTCGAGCACCCGGTGCCGCTCTACGTCGCCGCCAACGGACCGCTGGCCCTGAAGGCGACCGGTGCGTTCGGCGACGGCCGCGTCTCCTCGCACAACGAGCCGCGCCGCCTGCTGGAACAGAGTCTCGCCAAGGTGCGCGAGGGCGCGGCCGAGGTCGGTCGCACCCTGCCCGACAGCTTCCACAACGCGGCACTCGGCTATGCCTGCGTGCTGCGTCCGGGCGAGAAGCCGACCTCCGACCGCGTGATCGACGCCTGCGGGGCGATGGCGCTCTGCTCGCTGCACTACTGGTGGGAGATCTACACCGCCACCGGCGACGCCAGCATGGTCTCCAAGCGCTGCGAGAACGAGTGGGACGCCTACCTGGATTTCGTCTCGAAGCTCGACCTGCCACCGGAGAAGCACTACCAGCGCGTGCACCTGGGCCATGCCTGCTTCGTCCCGCCGGAGGAGCGGCGCTTCGTGACCGAAAACCTGATCGCCGGCAGCGGCGGCCTGGTCGGCGAGCCCGACGACATCATCGCGATCCTGCGGGAACGCGAACGGACCGGCCTGGACGAGATCGCGCTGATGCCGGCGATGGACAGCGCGCGGGAAAACCTGACCGAGTTCGCCGGGCAGGTGATCAGCCGCTACTGAAAGCCCGGCGGCGCGGTGCCGGCGGCAGGCAAGCACGCCGGCATTGTCGCCCGTGCATGGCCGGTCCCGAACTTGGCGGTTGCCGGCATTTCCCGCCGCCCTACTGTCCTTTCCCGTGCGTCGGTTGCGACGCCCGTGCGCGGGAGCCATAGCCCATGAAGGTCACCGGTTCGATCCGGCCCATGCTGCCGATCCTGATCGGCGCCTCGGTCATGCTGACCCTGTCCATGGGCCTGCGGCAGAGCCTTGGCCTGTTCATGCAGGACGTGGCGCGCGACCTCACCATCACCGTCTCGGACTTCGCCTTCGCCGTGGCGGTCCAGAACCTGGTCTGGGGCCTGACCCAGCCGGTCGCGGGCCTGATCGCCTCGCGCTACGGCTTCCGTCCGGTCATGGTCCTGGGCGGTATCGTCTACGCGTGCGGCCTGGCCATCCTCGCGACGTCGGAAAGCCTGATCGGCGTCATGGCCGGTGCCGGCCTGATGATCGGCTTCGGCATGGCCTGCGCCTCGCCCTCCATCGCGCTGTCAGTCAGCGCGCGCACGGTCTCGCCGGCACGGCGCAGCATGATCCTGGGCGTTGTCTCCGCCGCCGGGTCGCTGGGCGCCCTGATTTCGGCTCCCATCGGCCAGTACCTGATGGAAGCGTTCGACTGGCGGACCGCGCTGGTCGGCTTCGTGGCTATGGCGATCATCATGCTGCCCGCCGCCTGGATGGCGGGCCGCGTCGACCGCCTGCCCCCGCCCCCGCCCGCCCCCGACAGCGCCGACAGCCTTGGCGCCCGCGACGCCATCCTGATGGCGCTCCGGCACGGGCCGTTCCTGGTCATGACCGGCGCCTTCTTCGTCTGCGGCATGCAGCTGATCTTTCTGGTCACGCACCTGCCCTCCTACATCGCGCTCTGCGGGCTGGACCCGATGCTCAGCGCCAAGGCCCTCGGCACCATCGGCGGCTTCAATGTCATCGGCAGCCTGTTCTTCGGCTGGGCCGGGGGGCGGTGGAACAAGCAGGTGCTGCTCGGCCTGCTCTATTGCGCGCGGTCCGCGGTGATCGCCTGGTACTTCGTCACGCCGCCGACACCGGAGAGCACCCTGCTGTTCGCCGGGCTGATGGGCTTCCTCTGGCTCGGCGTCTCGCCGCTGATCGCCGGTGCCGTGGTCGAGATGTTCGGCCTGCGCTGGCAGCCGATGCTGCAGGGCGTCACCTTCTTCAGCCACCAGATCGGCAGCTTCCTCGGCGCCTTCGGCGGCGGCTGGGTCTTCGTCGCCTATGGCAGCTACGACCTGGCGCTGCAGATCGGTGTCAGCATCGGGATGACGGCCGGCATCATCCAGATCGCCGTCGCCCTCGCCCGGACGCCACCGCCGAAACTCCGCGCGGCGTGACGAACATTGTCACATAGCCGCCCCGGGGATTGTTTTGTTCTCAATGGACCTGACAATCTGTATATTCCAGTATGTTTCGAGATAATTTCATTGAAGCTTTGAGGCTTCTTGCTTCAACTGCGGAAAATATGGCCCGCATGAACTTGCCAATGCCAATCTTGGTAGGCGGCGGAGCCGCCGAATTATATACTGGTGGTGAATTTTTGTCTGGCGACCTGGACATTGTTACGCCACATCAATCTGTATTCGAAAGAGAGATTCAAAAGTTTGGCTTTGTCCGAAGTTCGGGTAACGGAAAGCCGCTGCGTGGCTTTTTTCATCCAACCCTGGATATTGGCATTGAAGTGGTAGGCAGCGTACTCATGGACGGACAGACTAGCCGCGATCATATCCGGATTTTTGATTTTTCTGGCCAAAGGATTCGCATAATTGCCCCCGAAGACCTGATCGCGGATCGCATGGCCCAAGCATTCTCCGGCAGAAGCCCGGACTCCCTAATGATTGAACAAGCTTGCTTGATATATACGCTTGCGGAAGGGCTTGATTTTGCATACCTTAACAAGCGAATTTCGGCTGAAACTGGCGGCAGCGCTGACCTGCAGACGCTGCTAGAATGGGCTGGCAATGTCTAGGCGCATAAAATTTGAAGAGTATGCTGCTCGCCTGGAAGCGCGCAAGAAGGCACTCGGGCTCGTCATTGAGCCGGAGCGTTTGCGTAACTCGGGTGCGCGGCGTACGGAATCAAAGCGAGCGCTGTTGCGGGCCATTGCCGAGGAAGCACGGCGTCAGGGGCGTGAGCCGGTATTTGTTGCCAATTATTAAGTCTCCAATCTAGCCTTTCTGCCGGGCCGAGGAGCGGTCCGGCCGCGCGCCGCAGTCGGCCGCCTGTGTCGTCGCCGGGTCGAGTTCGGCCATGGCGTCGTGCTGGCTGAGGAATATCTGCCCCGACAGGTGGTCGAGAAAGTCCGAGCACCGCAGCCGGTCCATGACCGGACCCTTGACCTCCGACAGGTGCAGGGTGACACGCGCGGTCTGGAGCCTGTGCGACAGCGCCTCCAGGCTCTCCAGCGCGCTGGCGTCGATCTCGTTCACCGCCGAGCAGATCAGCACGACATGGCGGACCGACGGGCTGGCGACGGCCCGGTCATAGACCTGGTCCTCCAGCCAGCGCGAGTTCGCGAAGTAGAGGCTCTCGTCCACGCGCATGCTCAGCACATGCGGACTGGTCACCACGTCGTGACGCAGGATGTTGCGATAGTGCTGCGTGCCGGGCACCTGGCCGACCACGGCCAGATGCGGTCGCGCCGAGCGCCAGAGGAACAGCAGGATCGACAGGCCGACACCGGCCATGATGCCCGCCTCCACGCCGACGCCGAGCACCAGCAGGATGGTCGCTGCCATGGCGATGAAGTCCGGCTTCGAGTAGGCCCAGGTCCGGCGGATGGCGCCGAGATCGACCAGCGACAGGACGGCGACGACGATGGTGGCGGCCAGCGTCGCCCTGGGCAGTTGCTGGAACAGCGGGGTCAGCAGCAGGGCGGTCAGCGCGATGCCGACGGCGGTCATGACGCCGGCCAGCGGCGTGCGCGCGCCGGCATCGAAATTCACCACCGAGCGGGCGAAGCCGCCCGTGACCGGGTAGCCACCGCCAAGCGCGGCCGCGATGTTCGCGGCGCCGAGCCCCATCAGTTCACGGTCGGGCGAGATGCGCTCGCGTCGCTTGGCCGCGAGCGTCTGCGCCACGGAGACGGATTCGACGAAGCCGATGAGCGAGATCAGGATGGCCGACGGCAGCAGCTCGGCCCAGAGCTCCGGATCGAAGTGCGGGATGGCCAGAGGCGGAATTCCCTGCGGGATGTCGCCCACGACCTTCACGCCCGCCGCGTCGAGACCGAAAGCCTGCACCGCCAGGATCGAGGCCACGACGGCCACGACCGGTCCGGCCTTGGCGATGGAATCGGACAGCCGCGGACCGAGGCCGAGGGCGATCAGCATCGGTTTCAGCCGCTTGCGCACCCAGAACAGGAAGGCCGTCGCGGCGACGCCGATCACCAGCGTCGGACCATTGGTCTCGCCGATATGGGCCGCGACGCTGATCAGCAGCGACACCAGGGTGTCGCCGCTGGCCGGGATGCCAAGGATGTGGCGGAGCTGGCTGGCCGCGATCAGCAGGCCGGACGCGCTGATGAAGCCGGAAATGACCGGATGGCTGAGCAGGCTGGAGATGAAACCGAGTCGCAGCAGGCCGAGCAGGAACAGGCACACCCCCGACATCAGCGCCAGCGCGATCGCCGCTGCGAGATAGTTCTCCGAGCCCGGTACGGCCACCTGCCCGACGGCCGACGCCGTCATCAGCGAGACCACCGCCACCGGACCGACCGCCAGCGCCGACGAGGTGCCGAAGATCGCGTAGCCCACCAGCGGAAGCATGCTGGCATAGAGCCCGACCTCGGGCGGCAGGCCGGCCAGCAGGGCATAGGCCAGGCTCTGCGGGATCAGCATGATGGTGACGATCACCGCCGCCAGCGCATCGCCCGACAGCATCTCGCGATCATAGCGCCGGAGCCAGGTGGTGCAGGGCAGCACCCGGCCGAGCAGGGAATTCGTTCCCCCGTTTGCCACGGTCAGGGCGCGGCCGCACGGGAGTCGATCCGCGGCGCGAGCGCCATCAGATCGTATCCGGCGGCACTGGCGCAGGCGAGTATCTCCGGCAGCGGGCGCCGGCCGGCCTGTCCGAGCGACCACAGCGTGATCGACCGCGTCCCGGTGCGGCAATAGGCGAGAACGGGCCCCCCTGCCGCCGCGCAGGCACCGGCGAACGCGGCGACCTGGGCGTCGCTGATCCTGCCCGGCTCGACCGGCTGGTAGATGGCGGCCAGCCCGGCGGCGCGCGCCGCCGCCTCGATCTCGCTGAACGGCGGCTGGTCGCTGCCTTCCCCGTCCGGGCGGTTGCAGATCACGCTGCGGAAGCCCGCGGCCGCGACCGCGGTCATGTCCGAGGCCAGGATCTGCGGGGCCACGCTGAATCCGGCGTCGACGCTGTTGATCTTCATGGTTCGATGTCCTCGCGGCAGCCCGCCCGCCTCAGAGCGAGTCGAGCGGGATTTTCAGGTAGCTGACGCCGTTGTCCTCGGCCGGCGGGAAGGCACCGGCGCGCATGTTCACCTGCACCGACGGCAGGATCAGCACCGGCATGTCCAGTTGCTTGTCACGGGTCGTGCGCATCTCGACGAAGGCGTCCTCGGCGATGCCGTCATGCACGTGCACATTCTCCGCCTTCTGCGCCGCGACCGAGGTTTCCCAGACGAACGGGCGACCGGCCGGCGCATAGTCGTGGCAGAGGAACAGCCGCGTATCGGCCGGCAGCGAGAGTATCCGCGCGATCGAGTGATAGAGCGTGCGCGCGTCGCCACCGGGAAAATCGCAGCGTGCCGTGCCGTAGTCGGGCATGAACATGGTGTCACCGACAAAGGCCGCGTCGCCGATCACGTATGTGACGCAGGCCGGCGTGTGGCCGGGCGTGTGCATCACGCCGGCCTCGATCGAACCGATCCGGAAGGTCTCGCCGTCCGCGAACAGGTGATCGAACTGCCGCCCGTCCGTGGCGAAGCTCGCTTCGGCGTTGAAGATGGTCTTGAACACGCCCTGCACGATGTTCACGGCATCGCCGATACCTGTCCGTCCACCGACCGCCGCCTTGAGGTACGGCGCGGCGGTCAGATGGTCGGCGTGGACATGGGTCTCCAGGATCCAGTCGACGGTCAGACCGGACTCACGGACATGGGCGATCACGGCATCGGCCGAGGCGCGCGAGGTCCGGCCCGACTTCGGATCGTAGTCGAGCACGGAATCGATGATCGCGGCATGGCCGGTCGCCGGATCGGAAACGACATGCGTTGCCGTGAACGTGACCTTGTCGAAGAAGGTCCGGACATCGGGTCGGAGCCTTGTCATCGCAGTGTCTCCCATCATCGTCAGGCCCGTTTCAGGGTGCAGACGCCGAGCACGCTGTAGAGCGGGCAGCAGCGGACCAGGCCGGTCACCAGCGGCACAAGCCCGACCAGGCCCCACAATGTCTGCGGGCCGACCACCACCAGCGACAGCAGGACCAGGCCGACAACCACGCGCAGCACGCGATCCACGGTTCCGATATTGGCGTTCATTTCAGACCTCCGACAGGACGTGTTCCACATTCCTTGCGCGTGGAACCTGCACTTGCCGGGGCGGAATGTCTGTGACTAAGTCACAATCGACGCAAGCCGAGGCGAACCCCATGCAAGACACGTCCTGGATCGAGCGGTTTCCGGCCCTGTCCGTCCTGTCGCCGGACGAGCGGAACCTGCTGGCGACGGCGGCCATGCGAATTCGCCTGCCAGCCGGCACGACGGTCTTCGCACCCGGGATGACCCCGGACAACTTCCTGCTGCTGCTCGAGGGAACGGTGCGGGTGCAGCAGGTCTCCCCGGGCGGGCGCGAGATCGTGCTCTACCGCGTGCATGGCGGCGAAAGCTGCATCATGACCACGGCCTGCCTGCTGGCGAGCGAATCCTATGCGGCCGAGGGCGTCACCGAGACCGCGGTCGACGCCATCGCCATTCCGAAAACGGCCTTCGATGCGGCCATGGCGCGCTCCGCCGCCTTTCGCCGGGTGGTGTTCACCGACTATGCGCAGCGCATTGCCGGCCTGATGCACCTGATCGAGGATGTCGCCTTCGAGCGGATGGACAAGCGGCTGGCACAGCGCCTGATCAACCGTGCCGGCGGCGACGGGATCGTCCTGGCGACACAGCAGGAACTCGCCGCCGATCTCGGGACCGCGCGGGAGGTGGTGAGCCGCCAGCTCAAGGAACTGGAGCGCCGCGGTCTTGTCAGTATCGGCCGCGGCAGGATCGAACTGACCGACCGGAGCGGGCTCTCGTCGCTGGCAGCCGCCGGGTAGGGCCGGCAGTGTTCGGACAACGGCAACTCCTGTCGCGACACGTCCGCAGGGTCCTGGGCCGCGGGCCGCTGGATGCGCGCGGGCTGATCCGTCCGCGCGACCCCGACCTGCGCATTCTGGAAGACCGCGCTTCCGAACTTGTCACGCGCCGCGCGCCGCGCCTGCTCCGGCCCCTGCTGCGGCCGTTCTCCGTGCTGGTCTGGATCCTGGCATGCCTGCTGCGGCTGCGACGCGCTGCACGGATTGCAGGCTGGCGTCTCGCCCCGCAGGTTGTCGGGCACAGTATCGCACGTGGCAACCCGGTCGACGAGACCGCGGTCCTGCGCATGGCGTTCCCGGGGCAATGGCGCCGGCTTCCCGCGCGGCGGGTCGCAAACCTGATGTTCGAGAGCCTCGCCGACCGGGCGCAATACCGCATGCTTTCCGACAAGGTCGCCACGGCCGGGATGCTCGCACGGTGCGACGTACCGGTCCCGCCGACCATCGCGGTTCTGGACCATCCCCGGGACCTGCCGGCCAACCCGGCGCTCTGGGCCGCTCCGGCCGACTACTTCGTCAAGCCCGTGACCGGCAGCCACGGCAATGATGCATTCCGCCTCTCCGTGCTGGCAGACGGCCAGGTCGCCATCGACGGCGCACCTCCTCGACCGGCACAGGTGGCCATCTCGCGGCTGACCGATATCCTGCGAGGCGGCAGACTGCTGGTTCAACCCTGCCTGCGATCGGACATGGTGCTGCCCTTTGCGTCGCCCGATGCGCCGGCACCCGTGCTGCGCGTGACCACCACACACGCGCGCGGCCAGCCGCCCGCCCTGCATGGGGCCTATCTGACGCTCTTCCGGCCGGGGCAGACGGTCGCCCGGCTGGGCAATGGGGCGATCCGGTTTCCCGTGAATCCGGATACCGGTCTGCTTCTCCCCGGATTGCGCATGGCGTCCCCCGGCGAACGACATGCATGCGATCCATGGAGCGGCCGGGCCGTTGCCGGCACGATGCTGCCAGCGTTCGATGACGCCGTCGCCGCCGCCCTGCGGGCCCATGCCCGTTTTGACGGCGTGGTCTGTATCGGCTGGGACGTGATCCTCACGGCGGCGGGGCCGGTGATCCTCGAAGGCAACGTGATGCTCGGCTGGATGCTGCCGAACCTCTGGCACCTTGAAACCGGCACGAGTTCGCCGATGGCCGGACTGCTGGCGCAATGTGTCCGCCACGACAATGCGCGGGACCAGCGCCCGCGATGACCGGAATGACGCGCCTGTACCGGCCGACCCGCCGTCTGGCCAGACGCCTTCTCGGCCAGGGTCCGCTGGATGGTCGCGGACTCGTCGCCGCGCGGGACCCGGATGTGCGCCTGCTGCAACGTCTGGTCACCACCCGGTTTGCCAGGCGGGTACATCCGCTTGCCCGGCCGTTGTTCGTACCGTGCGCGCGCCTCCTGTGGATCCTGTCCTGCCTGATCGCCCTGCCCCCGCCATTGCCGTTCCGGCGGCTGGCCGGACGGTCCTGCCACGGCATGGTTCGCGCTTCGCACGGGGCACGGCGGCGACATGGCCGGCTATGTCAGGCAAGCGGGTGGCCCGGGCGCAGCCGGAACGCTGCCCACGCGCGCCACGACGGCCCTGCTGCACGACCTGGCGCCGCCCGACCTGCTCGCGCTGCTGGGCGACAAGCTCCGGTCCGGCGCGTGGCTGCGCTCGATCGGTGTCCCGACCCCGGAGGTCGTGGCGATCATCCGTGGACCGGACGATCTCGCCGCCACCGCGCCGCTCTGGCGGGGTCCGCGCGACCTGTTCGTCAAGCCCGTGACCGGGCGGCGTGGCGCGGGCGGCTTCCGGCTCACCGTTCTGGCGGATGGCACCGCAAGAGTGGACGACAGGCCGGCCGTGGCCATCAGCGAGGTCGCGCGGCACCTGGCGGCAAGGTCGCGCGACAGGACATTGCTGGCCCAGGTCCGACTGAATTCCGATTCCGTGCTGCCGTTCGCCGTGCCGGGCGTCCACGCGCCGTTCGTGCGGCTGACGGTGCTGAAGCCGCCGGGCCGCCCCGCGATCGTCCATGACGGCTATGTGGTCGTTCACGCTTCGGGCCGGCCCGCGGGAACCGGTCCGGCCGACACGATCCGCTATCCCGTCGATCCCGCGACGGGCGCTATCCTGCCCGGCGTCCGTTTCGACGGCTCGACGGAACGGTTCACGCACGATCCGGCAAGTGGCGTGCAGGTGGCGGGACACAGCCTGCCGGACTTCGCCGGACTCGCGGCGCTGGTCTGCCGTGCCTCCGATGCTTTGGAGCGGATCGCCGTGGTCGGCTGGGACGTTATCCTGACCGCGGACGGACCGGTGATCCTTGAGGGCAACACCGGTCTGGCCTGGGCCGGGGCCAATATCTGGCATCTCGAGACCGGACGCCCCTCGCGGATGTCTTCCGTGCTGGCCGACCTGGTGCGCGCCACTGGCCTGCCGGACCGGCCTGCGGCATCATCGTTGGGTGACAACCGGCGGGGAGGCCGGAAATGACGGCCATGACATTCGAGCCGCTGCACGCCGAGCTTGGCGTCCGCATCACCGGCATCGACCTGCGCGAGACGCTGGATCCGGACACCGAGGCGGCGATCCGGGATGCCATCGACCGCTGGTCGTTCGTCTGCTTTCCGGGGCAGGCCGTGGACGATGCGCGGCAGCTTGAGCTGACCCGCATGCTGGGCGAACCCGAACCCAACCACGTCGTCCAGGGCAACGAGGGTCGCATCGAGTATTTCGGGACCATCGGCAATGTGCAGGCCGACGGCACGGCGGTCGGGAACAGCCACCGCTCCACCATCTTTCTCAGCGGCAATTTCATGTGGCATTCGGATGCATCGTTCAAGCCGGTGCCGGCCGACCTGTCGGTGATGTCGGCGCACGAGGTGCCGTCCGAGGGCGGCGAGACCGAGTTCGTCTCTCTGAGGACCGCCTGGGATCGCCAGTCGCCTGACCGGCAGGCCGAACTGGAGCCGCTGGTGGCGATCCACGACTATGTCTACTCGCGCTCCAGGGTCGCGCCCGACGCCGTCTCGCCCGCGCTTGCCGCCTCGCTGCCGCCGGTGCGCCAGCGCCTGGTCCGGACCAATCCGGCCAATGGGCGGAAGAACCTGTTCCTGGGCTCGCACGCGAAGACCATCGAGGGCTGGGATGACGCGAAGGCCCGCGCCACGCTCGACGACCTCACCGACGAGGCAACCCGGCCCGAGCATGTGCTGACCCACCGCTGGGCCGTCGGCGACTTCGTGATCTGGGACAACCGCTGCCTGATCCATCGCGGCAGCGGCTATGACGCCGACAGGCATCGCCGCCGCATGCGCCAGACACGGGTGCGCGGCCGCTGTTCGTCGCTGGAAGAATAGCTCCGGTCCGGCGGTTCCCCCTGCCGCGCCAGATAGAATGCTGTCAATGAGAGCGCCGACACGTTAGCTTGGCTGCGGTCGACGAGCGGCAATCGCGGAGCCAGTGCCGACACGGCATCCGTGGCCCCGGTCCGTGAAACATCCGGTATCCGCACTTCACGGGCGCTTTCCCTTGCCGGGACGCCCCCCGGAATTGTGCCGTCATCCCCGCTCTGGCCAGAAAGGCACGCTTCCCCGCATGAAAATCCGTCTTGGCTACGACATCATATTCGAATGCCCGCAACCGACCCCGATGCTGCTGACCCTCAACGTGCACTATTCCCGCGTGTCCGACCTGTCCTGGCCGGACCAGATGATCGCGGAGCCGGCCGTGCCGGTCAGGGCCTATCGCGACGGGTTCGGCAACTGGTGCAACCGGATCGTGGCGCCACAGGGTCGATTGCGGATCACGACGAACAGCGAGGTGATCGACTCGGGCATGCCGGACACCCTGACGCCGTCGGCGCTGAAGGTTCCGGTGGAAAACCTGCCGGCCGATACGCTGGTCTACCTGCTGGGCAGCCGCTATTGCGAGACCGATCGCCTGATGGACATCGCCTGGCAGCTGTTCGGCGGCTTCGCGCCGGGCTGGGCGCAGGTCCAGGCAGTGTGCGACTACGTCCACAACCACATCCGCTTCGGCTACATGCATGCGCGGGCGACACGGACGGCGCTGGAGGCCTGGCAGGAACGCGTCGGCGTCTGCCGCGACTACGCCCATCTCGCCATCGCGTTCTGCCGCTGCCTCAACTATCCGACGCGCTACTGCACCGGCTATCTCGGCGACATCGGCGTTCCGGTGTCGAATGACCCGATGGATTTTTCCGCGTGGATGGAAGTCTTCATCGGCGGCCAGTGGCACACCTTCGATGCCCGCAACAACATCCCGCGCATCGGTCGGGTCCTGATCGCGCGCGGACGGGACGCTTCCGACGTTCCCATCAGCCATTCCTTCGGCCCGAACACGCTGTCGCAGTTCCTGGTCTGGACCGACGAGATTCACTGAGCCACGGGAAGGCGGACCGCGACCTCGAAGCCGTCGTCGCGACCGCGCGCCGGCGAGTGGAGTTCGAGCGACCCGCCGCCTGCCTCGGCGATGGCCGTGGCAATGGCAAGACCAAGGCCCGAGCCCCGCGCGGCGGTGCGGCCACGGGCGAACCGCCGTGCGAGACCGGGCAGCACCTCGGCCGGAACCATCCGACCGGCGTTGCGGACCGACAGTTCGCCGCCCGCCCGCAGTGTCACCTCCACATGCCGGTCCGCGCCCCCGTGCTTCAGGGCATTCTCGACCAGGTTCCGGAGCAGGATACCGAAGGCGTCCGGGTCCATCCGGCTCACCAGTCGGGCACCGGGCGGCAGGTCCAGTCCGACCTCTGCACCGCCGTCCTCCCGCCGCATCTCGTCGACCAGGATGCGCAGCACCGGCACCAGGTCCGTCGCCGTCTCCGCCAGCACGCCACCACCCTCGGCACGCGCCAGCTGCATCAGCTTCTCGGCCAGCCGCGCCAGCCCGCGCAGGCTGTCGGCGACGCGACGCGCCCGCTCCCGTGCCTCGCCCGGCGGCAGTTCCGCACAGAGGCGCTGGGCCTGCGCCAGCGCACCGGCAATCGGCGTCCGGAGTTCATGAGCGCTGTTGGCGGTCAGGCTGCGTTCCGCGTCCAGGGTCCGCCGCAGCCGGTCCAGCAGGTCATTGACCGAACGCGCGACCGGAACCAGTTCGGCCGGCACGCCGCCGATCTCCAGCGGCGACAGGTCGGCTCCGCTGCGCCGCTCGATCCCGTCCCGGAACGCATGCAGCGGCGCCAGGCTCCGCCGGACCAGCCAGAGCATCGCGGCAACGGCGAGCGGGATCAGCGCCAGCATCGGCACGACCAGCACAACGAGGGACTCGGCCAGCGCGGCGCGACGATGACCGCGACGGTCCGCGACTTCCACGATCACCTGGCCGTCAGGCGTCGCGAGTCCGAAGACACGCAGGCTTCGGCTGTCCGAAAAGCCCGGGCGTGGCAGGGGGGGAAAATGTTCCGGATCGGCATTGTGGGACCGCGCCAGCACCCGGCCGGCCGGATCACGGAGCAGGTAGACCAGTTCCTCCTCGTGCGGGGGAACCGCGGCCGGCAGTTCCGCCCCCGGACCGCGCGTCCGCAGGTCGGCCAGTGCCAGCGGCAGGATCCGCTGCGCCGTCTCCTCCAGCGCGCTGTCAAAGGCCTCGCCGAGTTCGTGGTGCAGGGCGATCCCGCTGGCCAGCGCCGACAGCAGGCCCATCGCGACCATGCAGGCGCCGAGGCCAAGGGCCAGCCGTCGTTGCAGACTGGCGGCGCTCATGCCCGCGCCAGCCGGTACCCGAGGCCGCGTTCGGTGACGATCAGTTCCCGCCCGAGCTTGCGTCTGAGCCGGCTGACATGCACCTCGATGGCATTGCTCTCGATGGCGCTGTCGAAGTCGTAGAGCCGGTCCTCCAGCTGGGCGCGCGAGAGGACGGCGCCCGGTCGCGCCAGCAGGGCGAGGAAGATCGCCCATTCCCGCGCGGTCAGGTCGACAGGCACGCCATCGCGCGTCAGCGTCTTGGCCGCCACGTCGATCTCCAGCGGGCCGAGGTGCACCAGCGGGTTCGGATTGCCCGCGTAGCGACGGGCGACAGCGGCGATCCGCGCCGACAGTTCCCAGAGGTCGAACGGCTTGACCATGTAGTCGTCGGCCCCGGCGTTCAGCCCCTCGATGCGGTCCGAAACGCGGTCACGCGCGGTCAGGATGATCACCGGCGTGACATCACCGCGTCCGCGCAGGGTCCGCAGGAACGGGATCCCGGACCCGTCAGGCAGCATCAGGTCCAGCAGCACCAGGTCGTAGGGCACGGTCTCCAGGCTCGCGCCCGCCTCGGCCAGGCTGGTCATCCAGTCGACCGCATGGCCATCGGCGGCGACCTGGTCGCGGACGGCCTCGCCCAGTGTCGTGTCATCCTCGACCAGCAGGATACGCATCTTCCACCCGTTCCCACGTCCACGATTCGACCAGCCTCGTCCGCCAGCCTGACGCCAACCTTAAGACGCTGCTCCGGCTCCGTCAGGTTGGCTTCAGGATGCATGGCCATGTTCGGTCCATCGAAGACGCACACGAAGGAGCATCCCGATGAAGCGCATGATCACCGCCGCCGTCCTTGCCACCGCCGCCATTTCCGCGTCCGCAGCCAGTGCCAGCGGTGACCGCTGCAACGTCCCGGCCGCCGAATGGCAGCCGCGGGAGGCCCTGCAGAAGAAGCTGGAAGGCGAAGGCTGGACCATCGCCCGCATCAAGACCGACGACGGCTGCTACGAGGTCTATGCCCGCGACGCCAGGGGCCATCGCGTGGAAGCCCTTGTCGATCCGAAGAGCTTCGAGATCGTCCGCATGAAGTCGGAGGACTGAGACGATGCCGGCGACCGTTCGTGTCTGGGACCCGCTGGTCCGCGTCTTTCACTGGAGCCTGGTGGCAAGTTTCGCCGTGACGTGGATCGCCGCGGAGGAATGGTACAGCCTGCACGAGGTCGCCGGCTATGTCGCCGCGGGCCTGGTTGCCTTCCGCCTCCTCTGGGGCCTGGTCGGCAGCCGGCACGCCCGGTTCGCGCGCTTCGTCCGCTCGCCCTCGACGGTGCGCGCCTACCTGCGCGAGGTTCGCCAGGGCAGGGAAGCCCGCTACCTGGGCCACAATCCGGCCGGTGGCGCGATGATCGTCGCATTGCTGCTGTCGATGGCCGGGCTGGCGCTCACCGGCTGGCTGTACACGCTCGACCCGTTCTGGGGCTCACCCGTCCTGGAGGGGCTGCACGCCTTCCTCGCCAACCTGATGCTCGCCCTTGTCGCACTGCATGTCGGTGGCGTTGTGCTGGCCAGCGTCCGCCACGGCGAAAACCTGGTCCGCGCCATGGTCAACGGCCGCAAGCGCGCGGCGGAAGCCGGCGACATCGACTGAGCCTCGACACCCGGATCCCGACGCCCGGCCGCGGTACAGATCCGGCCGGGCGTCAGGTTCATCCCCTGGCCGACGACACGCCGGAAGCAGGCCGGATGGGGCCGCCGGCCGGCAATCACCTGCCAGTCAGGCGGCGTGGTCACGCGGGACCGGCTTCCGCTCCCACGGCCGGCCGAACCCGTCGGGCGTCGGGATCACGTCCAGCAGCTTCGAGTAGAGTGTGCGGAAGCGTGCCTGGCGGTTCTCGCCGAACAGCGGGTCGGTATGGCCGGTGAAGGCATCGGTCAGCGTCTGCATCGATGCCGCGTCCAGCACGTCGCGGGCGCGGGAGAGGATCATCTTCTCCTCGGTGCGCATGTGGTCGCGTTCGAAGGCGACATAGCCCGCGACATCCTCGCGGAAATCCCCGACCGCCCCGGCCTCGCCGGCCCGGACCCGTTCCAGCGACCGCGAGAGGCCCGTCAGCCGCTCCTCGCCATCATCATGATCGCCCTCCAGCCGGCCGATCACGGGGTCAAGCTCCGGCGCCCGGGCCACCACGGCGGTGAACAGGTACTCGCTCTCCTTCGGATGATGGAAGCGCTCGGGAAAGGACTGCATGTAGTCCAGGATCGCGTCGAAGGCCGTCAGGTCGGGAACCGTCTCGCCGCGCGCCATGTCGGCGGACAGGCGGTCGAGGCAGCCCAGCACGGCGTCGATGCGCGCATGCTCGGAGCGGATGATGTCGATGGCGTCCATGGGTCCCTCCCGGGTCCGGTGTCTCTCGGTACGGTTCGAGAAAATCACTGCCCGGCACCAGTCGCCTTGACCCACGTCAAGAACGTCGGTGCGCGCCGCCTTACCCTGCGTCACACGACCAGAGGAGGACGGCGGCATGTACCAGGCAATCACCCGTGCGCAGGCAGATGACGGCGCGAACGCCGAATTCGCCGCCGAGGTCCGCGCCTTCCTGGCCCGTGAACTGACCCCCGACCTGCGTGCCGCCGGTCGCGCCACCATCGGCACCCATTCGGACATCGCGGCCTGCCGGGCCTGGCACAAACGACTTTACCGGCAGGGCTGGATCGCGCCGGCCTGGCCGAAGGAACATGGCGGCACCGGCTGGAGCCGCGGCCAGCGCCTGCTGTTCGAGCAGCTCTGCGCGCTGAACGACGCGCCGGTGCTGTTCGCCGGCGGCCTGCGCAATGTCGGCCCGCTGCTGATCGCCATGGGAACGGAAGAGCAGCGCCGGCGCTACCTGCCCGCGATCCTTTCGGGCGACGAATTCTGGTGCCAGGGCTATTCCGAGCCCGACGCCGGATCCGACCTGGTGGCGCTGCGCACCCGCGCGCGCTGCGGCACCGACCGATATGTCATCAACGGCCGCAAGGTCTGGACCACCGGCGCGCAGCACGCACAGCGCATGTTCGGGCTGGTCCGCACCTCCACCGAGGGCAAGCCGCACGAGGGCATCACCTTCCTGCTGATCGACATGGCGACACCCGGCATCACCGTCAGCCCGATCCCGACCATGTTCGGCGAGGACGAGTTCAACGAGGTCACTTTCGACAATGTCGAGGTACCAGTCGCGGACCGCGTCGGCGCGGAGAACCAGGGCTGGGCGGCGGCGAAGACCCTGATGCGCTTCGCCCGGGCCTCCAACACCACGGCCGGCCTGCTGCGCCGTGCCTTCCGCCAGGTGCAGGCCAGGATGGATGTCGCCGGGGCCGAGATCGACCCGGTACTGCACGCGAAGGTCGCCGACGCCGAAAGCCGGCTGGTGACCCTGGAGCAGATGGAGCGATTCCTGCCGGCACCCTGCGGCGACGACACGCTGGATTCGTTCAACGCCTCCATGATGAAGATCGTGGCGACGGAACTGCACCAGCAGATCACCATGCTGAACGTCGAACTGGCCGGCCCGGCGGCCGTTCGCCTGCCCGCCCCCGACTGCCATGACCGCGACGCCCACGCGCTGGCCAAGGCGCTGGCGACGCGGGCGGCCACGATCTACTCCGGCACCAACGAGATCCACCGCGACATCATGGGCCGCTTCCTGCAGAAGGGCCGCTGAGTCCGGTTGTCTGTCCGATCCGGCCGCTGGCGGCCCGTCAGGTGCAATTGAACAGTCCGAAAGCACGCCCATATCTGGCGAGGCTCGATCCCGGGCCAGAGACAAGGACAGGAGTAGACATGCGGTGTCCCGTGGACGACGAAACACTTGTCATGGCAGAGCGCAGTGGCGTCGAGATCGATTACTGCCCGAAATGCCGTGGTGTGTGGCTCGATCGCGGTGAACTGGACAAGATCATCGAACGCTCGGCCGGACGAAACGACACTTCTTCACGACCGGACACAGCCAAACGTCAGGAATACGAACATCGTGGCACACCCTATCGGAAGAAGCGGGAGTCCTTTCTGAGCGACATATTCGACTTCTGAGGATTGCTGTCCTCAAAGACGGGTCAGGTCGGTGAACCGGATGTCGCCGCGTTCAAGGCCGGTCACCACCACGTCGATGCCGCCGGAGCGGATCATCCATTCCAGGCGGTGGTCGCGGTACTGGCGGCGGAAGGCGCCGGCCTTGCCGTCGCGATAGGCCTTGCCGATGGTCGGCAGGGTTTCCTTCGCCTCGGCCGAGGTCTGCGCCACCTCGGGCAGCGCATTGGCACGCGCCAGCCAGGCCGCGAGTGCCGGCTCGACGGGCGGGAAACCGTGCCAGTCGGAGCCGTTCAGGAACGGCACGACGCACAGGTCGGCCCGACCGAAGCCTGCGCCGCCGAACCAGTCGGCATCGCCCAGTTCCGCCGCCAGCCAGCGCTGGATCGCCGCGATCTGCGCCCCGGCCTCGGCCCTGAGCGCCTCGGCGGCCGCGCCGGTCGCGCGATTGAAGTAGCGCAGCTCCGAGAGGCCCCAGTTGATCGCCTCGTAATGGGTGTCCATCACGTCCTCGATCATGCGGACCCGGGCGCGCGCCGCCGGCGCGGCCGGCATCAGGGTGCGGTCGGGGAAGCTCTCCTCGATGTAGTCGAGCATGATCGTCGAATCGAAGATGCGCAGGTCACCGTCGACCAGGAACGGCACCTCCATGCGCGGATTGCCCTCGGCGAAATCGCCGGCCGACGCGCCGGAGCCGATGCCACCCGGCCGTTGCAGGTCGAACGGCACGCCCATGCGGCGCAGCGCGATCTTCACCTTCTGCGCATAGGGCGACAGCGGATGCTCGTAGAGCAGGATCATGGTGCTTCTCCCCCGGAAGGTCGCCTCCCCGCGACCTGTCGGGCCAGAGCACACCACAGTCCGGTGCGCGGGACCAGCCATCCGGCGCATGCGAGACGTCATCGGGCGATCTGGCCGTCGCCCGGCGAAGGCCCTATCGTGACGGCAACAACGACAGGGACCGGCTTGGGGAGGCAACGGTCATGCAGCCAGAAGACCTGCTCGCGCGTTTCGCGAAGACGCTGAGGTCGGATATCGGCCCGGCGGTGAAGGCCGAGTATCCCAGGACGCAGGCGTTTCTTGGCGCCGTGGTGCTGGAAAAGCTCGCGACCGAACTGCGCCTGTCGCAGGCGCACGCACGCGCGGCGGCGGCCGACCGCGCCGCGCTGCGCCGTGACCTTGGCGCGATGCTCGGTGCAGCGAAGGCACCGGCGTCGGTCAGCGAGGCTTTCGCGGCCATGGCGGACGGCGGCGACGCCAGCCTCTGCCGCTTCATCGAGGCACTCTATGCTTCCCGGGACACACTCGGCGCGGAGCGGTTCGACGCAATGCTCGGGCGCGTCCGCCAGGACCTGCGCCGGGCCATCGACCGCCGCATGGAGGTGGCGCGATGAGCCAGATGGCACCGGCGGATACCGTCCCGGACCTGATCCGCGACTACCTCACCGACCACATTCCCGGCAGTTCCGGCATGGTGCTGGAGAACGTCCAGCGCATCGCTGTTGGCTGGTCGCACGAGACCTGGCTGTTCGATGCCCGCTGGCGCGAGGGCGGCGAGACCCGCACCGCCGGCTATTGCCTGCGCCGCGATCCCGGCAATGCGCTGCTGCGCCATCTCTCCGACCTTGGCGACCAGTTCCGCGTGCTGAAATGCCTGGAACCCACCGCGCTGCCGACGCCGAAGGTGTTCTGGTACGAGGGTGCGAACTCGATCCTGGGCGCCCCGTTCCTGGTGATGGAAAAGGTCCCGGGCACCTGCCCCAATCCCTGGGGACGGGAGGGCCGCCGCTTCTACGAGGAGGCAGCGACCAGGGGCGTGCTGCCGGCCAGTTTCACCGACGCGCTGTCGACGCTCCACACCATCGACTGGCGGGCGGCCGGGCTCGATTTCCTGGGTGTTCCGACGCCCGGCACGCCCGAATTCGCGCGCCGCGAGATCGCCAAGTGGCGCGACCTGATCGCGGTCTCGGGTCACGGCCCGGAGCCGCTGCTGACCGACCTGATGTGCTGGCTGGAGGACAATGCGCCCCGGACCGACCGGCTCGCCCTGGTCCACGGCGCCTACCGCACCGGCAATGTCCTGATCCATGACGACCGCGTCTCGGCCGTGCTCGACTGGGAACTGCAGGTGATCGGCGATCCGATGTACGACGTTGCCTATGTCCTGAGCGACCTGAACCGGGAAGGCAGCGACCTGCTGTCCAACCTCGTGCCCCGCGAGATGTTCTATCGCCGCTACGAGGAAGCCACGGGGCTGACCATCGACGAGGATGCCTGCCGCTACTACGCCCTGCTCTATGCCATGCGCTCGGCTGCGTTCTGGATGAGCGCGTCCGGTCTCTACCGCGACGGGCGCAGCGACGACATCCGCCTGGCCCGCACGGCATGGTCGGTGCCGGTGGTGCTGGAGCGGGCGGCGCGCGACCTCGGCTACTGAGCCTGCCGGTTCTCCCGCATCAGCCGGGAGAACCGGTGCATCGGCCACATGTCCTGTTCCTCGCCCCAGGCGATGCCGTCCCCGGTTTCCCACCGATACAGGCTGTTGATGTCGATGAAGGTGTGCCGGTTGATGATGATACGGCTCACCGGGGTGCCCCGCGCATGCAGGGTCCGGCCGTCCTGGTCCTTCAGGCGCAGGTCGATGGCCGTGGTGGTGCCCGTCGCCGGGTCGCGGGTCACGCTGCGGCTGCCGCCGGCCAGCGCGACATTGCGGCCATCGCGCCGCAGGAAGCCATAGGCCACCTCCTCGCCCTCCGGCTTCACGTTGGTCACCGCCAGGAAGCCGGCCTCCGGGCTGGCCATCCCGGTGATGTAGGCGGCCTGGCGCGGCCGGTTCTCCGGGCGCCGGCCCCAGGTCCGGTCGCGCATGCCGAGGCAGTCGATCCCGATCCGCTCGCCATGAAGCACGATGTGGCCGTGGACGCGGCCGAACTGGTCGAAATGGTGCGCGGAACCGAAGGTCGAGCCAGCGGCTGTCAGCGGTTCCGGCGCCATCACGCCATCGAAGCGCAGGTCGACCTTCAGCCGGTCGGCATCGTCAAAGCCCAGCGCATAGGACATGCAGGGTTCGATCACCCGCATGGACACCCCGGTGGGCAGGGTGATGTCCCTGAGGTCGCCGCCGGGCGGGATCGGCAGCGCCGTGTAGTTCGCCGAATAGGGCACCGTCCAGGGCAGGTCGGCGCTGTCGTCCCAGATCCATGCCCCGCCCGAGACGATGCCGATGTTCGGGCGGAACATGGAATAGAACCAGCCACCGAGCCTGCGTTCCGGATGATGGAACGAGAACCAGGCCGTTTCCGTCGCCCACCAGTCGTCACCCATCTCCGCGAAATGGAATCCGTCGTCGCGTGCGGTGAACGTCCTTTCGCTCATTCCGGTCTGCCTTTCGGGTCTGGTCTCAGCCGTTCCGTGCGAACAGGTCGCGGCCGATGATCTGCTTCATCACCTCGGTCGCGCCGCCGGCGATACGGAGCACACGGGCATCCACATAGGCGCGGGCGATCGGGTACTCGTACATGTAGCCATAACCGCCGAAGAACTGCAGGCACTGGTCGACCGCCTTGCAGTGCAGGTCGGTGGACAGCAGCTTCGCTTTGGCGGCGTCGACCGGCGTCAGTTCACCCTCCATGAAGCGCTGGATGCACCAGTCGACGAAGACGCGGAGCTGCGTCGATTCCGCCTCCAGCTGTGCCAGCACGAACTGGGTGTTCTGGAAATCGGCCAGCGTGCCGTCGAAGGCCTCGCGGGTCCGTGTGTGCTCGACGGTCCACTGGATCGCCGCCTCGACCGCGACCGCGCTGCGCACGGCCTGGGTCAGCCGCTCCTGCGCCAGCTTGGTCATCAGCATGATGAAGCCCTTGCCCTCCTCGCCGAGGCGGTTGCCCACCGGCACCCGGACCCCGGTGTAGAACAGCTCGGAGGTGTCCTGGCCCTTCATGCCGATCTTCTTGAGGTTGCGACCGCGCTCGAAGCCCGGCGTCGACGTCGGCACCGCGATCAGGCTGACGCCGCGCGCGCCGGCTTCCGGGTCGGTCTTGGCCGCGGTCACCACCACGTCGGCGTTCTGGCCGTTGGAGATGTAGACCTTCTGGCCGTCCATGACATAGTGGTCGCCGTCGCGCTTGGCCCTGAGACGCAACCGCTTCACGTCGCTGCCGGCATCCGGCTCGGTCATGGCGATGGCGCCGATGGCCTCGCCGGTGACCATCTTCGGCAGCCAGGTCTGCTTCAGCTCTTCCGTGCCCCAGGCCAGGATGTAGGGCGCCACCATTTCCGAATGCACCGAGAAGCCGGGGCCGGACAGGCCGGCGCGCGACAGTTCCTCGATCACCACGACGTTGTAGAGCCAGTCGGCACCCGAACCGCCATACTGCTCGGGCATGCTGGCGCAGAGCATTCCCATCTCGCCGGCGCGGCGCCAGACCGACTTCGGCACGATGCCGGCGTCTTCCCACGCCTCGTTGTGGGGCACCATCTCCGCCTCGACGAAGCGCCGCACCGAGTCACGGAACTGCTCGTGCTCGGCCGAAAAGAATGTCCGCTTGACGCTCATGCGCTCTCCCCTTTCGCGCGTGGTCCGAAATCCGGGACGGTTATCGACCATAAGGTCATCTTCAGTATAGTCCGTATTCGAGTGTTACCGGTGCAGAAGGAAGCGCGTGCATGACCGAAACCGGGTCGGCCGACGGACGCCCCCGCCGCGTGGAGCCGCAACGCTTCCGCATCGGCTTCCTGTTGCATGACGTCTCCCGCATGCGGCGCACCCTGTTCGACCAGGAGATGCGCCCGCTCGGCATCACCCGCTCGCAGTGGTGGGTGCTGGCGCAGCTTTCGCGCTCCATCGGCTCCGGCGCCGAGGAGGGCATGCTGCAGACCGAACTCGCCCGCATTGTCGACATGGGCAAGGCGCCGATGACCGGACTGATCGACCGGCTGGAGGCCAGCGGCTTCGTCGAACGCCGTCCCGACCGCCATGACCGCCGTGCCAAGCGCGTGGTGATCACGGCGAAGGGCCACCAGGTTCTGGACCGCATGGCAGCGGTCGGCGAGCGGCTCAACGGCACCATCCTCGCCGGGATATCCGACGCGGAACTCGGTGCCGCCGAGGCCGTGCTGGCCCGTATCAAGGACAATATCCGGGGCATGCTCGACGCCTCGGACTGACGCGCCTGCTTACGGGTCCAGTTCCTCGCCAAGGTTGATGCCGGCGTTCTTGCGGGAGTTCGCGATGGCCTGGCGCATCCGGCCATCCAGCTCGTTCGGGTCCAGCGACGCATCGACGGTGGCACCATGCTGCCAGCTCTCGGAAACGGTGTAGCCAAAGCCCCAGGCCTCGAACACGCGACCGCTGACGCCGGCCGACTGCGTGCTGGCGAGCCAGGTGACCAGCGAGGAGACCCATTCGGGGCGACGCTTGTCGAGCTGTTCCGGCGTCCACTCCCACAGGCCATCGGTCATGCGCGTGGTCGCACGCGGGGCGATGGCATTGACGGTGACGCCATAGCGCTGCAGCTCGCGCGCCGCGACGATGGAGAAACTGGCGATGCCGGCCTTGGCCGCCGCATAGTTGGTCTGCCCGATATTGGAGTACAGGCCGGAATGCGAGGTGGTGTTGATCACCCGGGCATCCGGCGTCTCGCCCTTCTTGGCGACCATGCGCCAGTGATTGGCGGCGTGATGGGTCACGGCGAAGGTCGACTTCATGTGCACGCGGACGACCGAGTCCCACTCGTCCTCGGTCATGTTGACCAGCATGCGGTCGCGCAGGATGCCGGCATTGTTGATGACCACATCCAGCCGCCCGAAGGTCTCGACCGCACGGCGCACCACGCCGGCGGCACCGTCCCAGCTCGCGACGTCGCCAGTGTCCACCACTGCCTCGCCGCCCATGGCACGGATTTCAGCCGCCACTTCCTCGGCCGGGGTGGCGTCGGTGCCGATGCCGCTCGCCGCCGAGCCCAGGTCGTTGATCACCAGCTTCGCGCCATGGGACGCCAGCATCAGGGCGTGCGACCGCCCCAGCCCGCGCCCGCCACCCGTCACGACCGCAACGCGGCCCTCGCACAGTCTCATGGTTTCCTCCCCAAATCGGCGGTGTCTCGCCGGCAACTGGTATTGTAGAATACCATTCGCAAACGGATCAATTCTCCGACCGGGGAGACAGGGGAATGAGCGAACTTGACGACCTGATGGCGTTCCTGCGCAAGCAGCCGCCGGCCCACACCGTGTCTCTGGCCGAGCGCCGGGCGCTCTATGACCGCGCGGAGAAGGCGTTCCGCCTGCCCGACGGCGTGGTGACCGAGGCCTGGCAGCATGGCGCGTTGTCCGGCGACCTGCTCCGTGTCGCGGGCGCGGACCCGAAGCGGCTGATCGTCTACCTGCACGGCGGCGGCTACGGTATCGGCTCGCCGCGCTCCCACCGCCACCTCGCCGCCGCCATCGGAGTCGCCGCGAAGTCGGACGTGCTGGTCCCGGACTATCGCCTGGCGCCGGAACACGCCTACCCGGCCGCGCGGCTGGACGCGCTGGCGGCCTGCGACTGGGCGGCGAAGAACCGTCCCGGCCTGCGGCTTGCCGTCATCGGCGACTCTGCAGGCGGTGGTCTGGTGGTCTCCACGCTGACCGGACTGCGCGACAGCGGCGCGCCGCAGGCCGCGGCCGGCGTCTGCATCTCGCCCTGGGTGGACCTCGACTGCAGCCCCGGCACCGACGTCGCCAATGCGGCCGCCGATGACCCCATGGTCGATGCCGCCGACATCGCCGAATACGCCACCGCCTATCTCGGTGGCACGCCGGCGACCGATCCGGGCGCATCCCCCATCCATGCCGATCTCGCCGGCCTGCCGCCGCTGCTGATCCAGGCCAGCAATGCCGAGGCGCTGCGCTTCGACTCGCTCCGGCTGGACCGGGCCGCGCGGGCGGCGGGCGTCGACGTGACCCTGCAGATGGAAGATGGCGTGCCGCATGTCTGGCAGTGGTTCTGGCCCAGGCTGGAGATCGCCCGGAAATCCATCGCCGACATCGCTGCCTGGCTCGAACCGCGCTGGGCAGCATGAGCGCGGCGCACCTGCTGGGCGATCCGGCCTGGGAGAAGGGCGCGGCGCTGGTGGTGGGCGGCAGCGGCGGCATCGGACAGGCGATCTGCGCGGCGCTGGCCCATGCCGGCGCCAACGTGGCGCTGACCTATCGCGGCAACGAGGCCAATGCACAGGCCGCGGCCGACGCCGTGCGCGCCGCCGGAAAGGACGTCGAGGTCGCCCGGCTGGTGCTGGAAGAACCCGGCGCCGTCAAGCGCGTGGTCGACCGCATGGAGGAACGCTTCGACGGGCTGCACTCGGTGGTCTATGCCGCCGGTCCGGTGGTGCACATGACGCCGATCCACCGCCTGACGCCCGAACAGTGGGGCGCGGTGATCGACACCGACGTGAAGGGCTTCTTCAACCTGGTCTGGGCAACCCTGCCCCACTTCCGCAGGCGCAAGGCCGGCAGCTATGTCGCGGTCATCACCACGGCGGTGGAGCGGGTGCCGCCGCTCGACATCATGTCAGCCTCGCCCAAGGCCTCGATCGAGATGCTGGTGCGCGGCATCGCCATCGAGGAGGGCAAGAACGGCATCCGCGCCAACTGCGTCGGGCCGGGCTGGATCGATGCGGGCCTCGGTCGCGAGGTGCTGCGCAACGAGTTGCGCCCCGAACAGGTCGAGCGGGTGACCAACACCATCCCGCTGCGCCGGGTCGGCGAGGCGGCCGAAGTGGCCGACGCGGTGCTGTTCATGCTGTCGGCCCGCGCCCGTTACATCACCGGGCAGACCCTGTCGGTCGACGGCGGCGGACAGCTCTGAGCCCCCGCGACGGGCGTCTCCATCCGGGCTAGTCTCCCGCCACCATGCCCTGGGGGAGACAACCATGACCGCAACCGACGAGGTGCTGTACGGCACCGCCGACCACGTCGCGACCATCACGCTGAACCGTCCGGAGCGGATGAACACCATCTCGCGCCCGATGCTGGAGCAGCTCTCGAACCTGCTGCTCAAGGCGCGTGACGACAGTGACGTGCGCGTCGTCGTGCTGCGCGGCACCGGTCGCGCCTTCTGCGCCGGGCTGGACCTGCGGCGCGACGAGAAGGGCGGCAGCCGGGGCATCCTCGACCCCAATGCCGCCGTGCGCACCACCATCGACCTGCGCACCGCGCCGCCGACGGTGCTGCACGAGATGGACAAGCCGACCATCTGCATGCTGAACGGCTCCGCCGCCGGCTATGGCTTCGACATCGCGATGGGCTGCGACATGCGCCTGATGGCCGACACCGCGAAGCTGTCCGCCGCCTTCACCAGGCGCGGCATCGTCCCCGAGTCAGGCGGCACCTGGCTGCTGCCGCGCATGCTGGGCTGGGCGAAGGCATCGGAACTGATCTTCACCGGCCGCACCCTGAACGCGGCGGAGAGCCTGGAGCTTGGCCTGGTCTCCCGCGTCGTGCCCGCCGACGAACTGGACGATGCTGTCGCCGCGCTGGCGGCCGAGATCGCCGGATCGGCACCGCTGGCCGTGCAGGCGTCGAAGCGGATGATGCGCATGGGCCTCAGCGAGCCGTTCGCCGAGCATGTCCACCACGTCTACCTGCAACTGCTGCCGCTGATGCAGACCGAGGACCAGAAGGAAGGCATGGCCGCGTTCATGGAAAAACGCCCGGCGGCGTTCAAGGGCCGCTGAGCCGGTTCAGCCCGCCGGCCGCGTCGCGTCGGCCAGCACTTTCCCGGCCTGGCTGACACAGCCCTGCTCGTACATCCAGGCCGCCTGCGCCGGGCCGGCGACGATGTCTGCCGGGATGCGGCGCAGTTCGACACCGACCGGTCGCGGCGCGGTTGCCAGGCGCACCGCGTAGCGCGCGCCGGTGCCGGCCGGCAGGCTCTCGGGCCAGGCCAGGCGCTGCGCACCGTCGGGCCAGAGCAGCCGCGCCGAAGTGCCGTCAGGCGCGGTCAGCGTGATCTCGCTTTCGGCGGCCATGGTGCCGGGTCGCCAGAGCACGGGCGCGCCGCCATCCGGCACGCAGACTGGCCCGGTGCGGGTGATGTCCACCACGAAACTGTCCAGCGCGACCTGGCCCGGTGCGGCACGGATCGCCCCCAGCACCTGATGCTCCGTCTCGCGCTCCGCGACCAGCTTGCCCAGGCTCGCGACCAGCCCGCCACCGCCATCGGTCGCGGCGGCCGCCAGCGGGGCGTCCCACGGGCCGTCGATGGTGCGGCTGGATCCGTCCTCCTCGACCACGACGATGAAGCTGCCGGCCGGCACGCTGACGGTCGCCGCGGAATCGAGGATGGAGCCGGATTCAATGCCGGGCGCGGTAGATTCGATGACGACGATCTCGGCGGCGTCGACCGCGGCCACGGCGAGACAGGACACCAGACCGGCGAGAACCGGGGAAAGGCCGCTGCGGATGGTCATGCGCGTCATTTCTCCTTCAGTTCGAAGCGGCTGCCACATTCGCCCGCCGCGAGCCGCCCCAGGTGCAGGGCCACCAGCGGGTCGTCGGGATGTCTGGCCCGGAGTGCCTCCAGCCGGTTCTGGGCCAAATCGGGATCGTTGTCGAGGCTGTCCAGTGCGGCCCGGTAGGCGTCGAGCCACGCGTCTGCGACCTCCGTCACCGGTGTGAACACCACGACGTCGCCCTTGCGTCCCTTCAGCACAACCCGGCCGACGCATTGCAGCGCCGTGCCGCCGACCCGCCCCGCGCCATCGTCGGGCCAGCCGGCCAGCCGCACCGTGTCGCCGCTGATCGCCACCCGCGTGCCGAAGGCCTTGTTGGCGCCCTCCAGCCGCGCGGCCGTGTTCATGGCATCGCCCATGGCCGTGTAGTTGAAGTGATCCTCGCCGCCGAAATTGCCGACCGCCGCCTCGCCGCTGTGCACGCCGATCCGGGTCTGGCCGATGCCGGTGGCGGCATGCGCGGCCCGGAATTCCTCGGCCCAGGCATCCATGGCCAGCGCGCAGTCGATGGCGCGACGCGCGTGGTCGGGCTGGTCCACCGGGGCGCCGAACAGCGCCACCACCGCATCGCCGATATACTTGTCCAGCGTGCCGCCATGGGCCAGCACCAGCCGGCTCATGCCGCCAAGATAGGCGTTCAGCAGGCTGGCCAGTTCCGTCGCCGGCAGCTTCTCGCTCATCGAGGTGAAGCCGGCGATATCGGAGAACAGGAAGCTCATCAGTTTCCGTTCGCCGCCAAGCTGCAGCCGCTCGGGCGCCGCCGTCAGCATGTCGACCACCGACGGCGCGACGTAATGCGAGAACGCGCTGCGGATGAAGCGTTTCTCGCGGCGGTTCCTCAACGCCTCCAGGCTGCTGCCGGTCGCGAAGGCGACAACGAAGGCGGCGACAACCGATGCCAGCGGGACGAGGAAGCGCCACTCGACGGCGATGCCGACCGTCGCTGCCGCCCAGCCGACCAGCACGACCAGAGCCAGCAGGCATTGCAGCCAGAAGCGGATACCGCTCAGGGCCAGCAGCACCGCCAGCACACCGGCACCGACGCACAGCAGGACGGTCGCCGTCACGCCCGCCGCCCCGATCCGCCGCCCGTCCAGCAGTTGCGCGGTGACATGGGCATGCAGCAGCACGCCCGGAATGGTCTCCGCCTGCAGCGGATCGGCGGCCAGCGCGGTCCGGTGGCGGTCCTGCTGCGGCAGGTCGGCGCCAACCAGGACCAACCGGCCCTCCAGCCATTTCCTCAGCAGCGCCGGCCGCTTGGCCATCGCCACGATGCTGTGCGCCGGCAGCACCTGGAACGGCTCCTTGCCATCGGCCGTGGTGCCCAGCCAGTCGGTGATCGCCGGACTCTCCGTGACACGCGCGCGCTCACCTGCCAGTGCGGCCGGCAGCGACAGCGTTCCGCTTCCGGGATCGATGAGTGCATGGCGCCGGATCACGCCGTCCGCGTCGTACACCAGGCCGGCATCGCCGGGCATCGCCTTGCTGGTTTCACGGAACGCGGCGAGCCAGGCCTGCTGCTTGTCCGTCAGTCCGGCGCGCGCGTCGGCCCAGGCGATCACGACGGGCACGGGATAGTCCGCGACGATGCCGGCCAGCCGGGCGTCCTTGGCGGCCTCGGTCGGCTGGTCCAGCAGGATGTCGAGCGCCACACCCGCCACCCCGGCATCGCGCAGCGCCTCCAGCAGATCGCCCAGGAATCCCCGGTCGAGCGGCGCGCGATAGGGCAGGCGCGCCAGCGTCGCCTCGGTCACCGTCAGCACCGAGATGCCCTCGTGCTGCCGGGGTTGAACCGGTCGGGCGAGTACCTGGATGCGGTCGGCGATGGCACCTTCAAGCGCCGCCAGGGGCGGCAGCAGCGCGAACAGCAGCGCGGACAGCAGGCCCGCCACAAGCGCGGCACCCGCCACCGGAACGGCGCGTGACCAACGGTTGCGCGATGGCGCCCGCACCGCACTCATTGCTGTGCCCGCGCCGGTCCGGAAGGTCGGTCGGCTGTCACAAAATGGTCCCCGGCACTGTGGTCACGGCGTCGTTCATGGCATAGACCGACGGTCAGATGAAACCAGCCGGGTCGGAAGGTGTCGATGCTGCTTCCCCGATTTTTCAGGAACGGGTTCCTCGTCGCGGTCATGACGGTGGCGGCCGGCTGCACGATGCATATCGACACGCCGGCCATCGACCCGATGAATCCGGAGCCGGTCCTGTCGGAGGTGCGGAAGGAAAAACTGGCTGAAATCGACGTCGGCAAGGCCGCCGCCCCCCTGCCGCGGGTCTACATCCCGCCGATGGATACCGACGTCCACCTGCCCCGCACCGGCGAGAAGACGGCCTTCGGCCTGCCGGTCACGCCGGAACTCGAGAAGCTCTGGCGTGCCGCGCTGGACAAGGACTGGCAGTACTGGGAGGACCGGCTGCAGGATGCCGCGCGCTCGCTGCCCGACACGCCCGAGGCACGCTTTTTCCTGCTGTCGCTGCGCATCCAGACGCTGATCCATGCCGGCCGGCCCGATGACGTGTTCGTGGCGCTGAAGCAGTTCCGCGACATGGAGGCCGAACTGTTCGGCGACAATGCCGAGACGCTGTCGCAGTACGGGCAGGTGCATTTCTGGCTGGGCCAGCCGGACACCGCCATCGGCTATTACACCCAGTTGCTGGCCGATACCGGTGACTGGTGGATTCCGGGGTTCTTCTACGGCATCCCCGACAACACCGCCACGGTGACGCGCATCGCCAAGGCGATGATCCGCTCCTATATCGGCATGGCGGGCGCCCACGTGATGAAGCGCGACTACAAGGCGGCCGTGCACTGGGGCCAGCGCGGCCTGGACCGCCAGCAACACGCCATCGGCATCACCCAGCACCCGATCTTCGGCCTGGTGGTGAAGGCCGACGCCCATCTCTACGAGGGGCATGCCTGGCTGCTGACCTTCCTCGGCGCGGCACGGGTCGGCATGACCGGCGACCTGGAGGGCAACCGCTACATCCTCGACGCGGCCAAGGCCTGGTTCCGGCAGTCCGACTATCGCTGGGGCGACCTGGTGGTCGATTCCATCACCGACTACGTGCTCTATGACATCGGCCTGAAGCAGCAGGAAACGGCGCGGATCGGCGTGCTGGGTCACCCCGCGCCCGTCACCGACGAACGCCTGGGCTCGGCCATCCGCGTGCGCCCGGCGGACCTCGAGACCCGCGAGGACATGACCCTGCCGGTGCCGGCGGCGCACACCATCTCCCTGCCCGGCGCCGGCGACATCAACAGCTACAACTTCAAGGTCGGCCCGGCGCTGGCGAAGTTCAACGCGGCTTTCCTGGCCGGTGATTTCACCCGCGCGCTCGATGATCTCGACGCTGCCCGCGCGGAGGCCGGGGACGACCCGCTGCGTCGCTGGCATATCTCCTTTACCCGGGCGCGGACCCTGATCGCCGTCGGCCGGGCGGCCGACGCCGAGATCGAACTGGATCGCACCGCCGGGCTGGAAGCCGCGTTCTTCGGTTCGAACCTTGGCAGCCGCGCGCTTCGCGCCGAGGCCCGGATGGCGCTGGGCGACTTCGATGCCGCGATCCGCGACGCGCTGCAGGTGGTCGAGGCGCTGGGCGATTTCCGCGCCCCGACGCTGTTCGTGTTCCCGCCGCAGATCCCGCAGCTTGCGCTGATGAACCGGGCCCAGTTCCGCAGCTACCTGGTCATCGCCAACGCGCTGATGTTCAAGGGCGACTACGCCCGCGCGCGGACCTGGGCCGAGGCGGCGGAACAGCTGTTCGAGGAATCGCACTACGCCTGGCAGCACCAACTCTACAGCGCCTACCTGAAGCTCGACACGGACATGTTCTATGGCCGGGGCGTCAACATGGCGGTCATCGGCGCGGCACAGCTCCAGGCCGGCGCCACGCCCGAGCGTGCCGAGCGGACCTTCGCCTCTGCCCGCGCCTATCTGGATGCCATGGGCTACAGCGCCGGCATCGCCTTCGTCGAGGCGATCCGCACCCGCGCACTGCTGGATTCGGGCCACCCGGCCGAGGCCGAAACGGCCGCCAGCACCGCCGCCGCCGACGCCGCCCGGCGGGGCCTGAGCGGTATTCTCTGGCAGTTGCAGGCACTGCAGGGCGAGGCGCTCATGGCGCTGGACCGGCCGGTGGAGGCCGAGGCCGCCTACCGCGCCGCGCAACTCGGCATCGAGGCCGTGACCGGCGCGCTCTCGACCGACAGCGCCCGCCGCCGCTTCGGCACCGGACGCGAGGACGTGACACGCGCGCTGGTCGGGCTGGACCTCCGGCGCGGCGACCTGGACGCGGCCTTCGCCGACCTGGAACGCGGACGGGCCCGGGCCTTCGTCGACATGCTGGCACGGCGCACCGTGGCGCGCGGGCGGCAGCCGGAACTGGTCGGCCGGATCGGCGACCTCTCCGCCTCGATCCGTCGCCAGCGCATCATCAACGCCGCCGCCGGAACGGGCAGCGCCGAGGGTGTCGCCACGGCCGACCGCCTGCTGGCCGAGCGTGCGGCGCTGCTGGTCGAGTTGCGCAGGCGCGACCCGGAAATGGCCGACGTGCTGTCGGTGGCGGCGCCGGAGCTGGCCAGCGTGCGTCGCGCGCTCGGGGCCGATGACCTGATGCTCTATGCCCTGCCGCAGGTCGATGCAGCGGCACCGATCCGCTTCCTGGCGATCACCCGGAGAGGCGCCGCGGTGACCGAGGCCGCATTGTCGCCCTCGGAGCTCGAGGCCGCACTGGTGCCGTTCTCGACCGACCGGCCGCTGGCCGCAGCCGACGCACAGCGCGCCGCGGCAACCCGCGTCACGTCCGGACTCGGTCTCGACACTGACGCCCGCAAGGGCGTCCTCTACATCGTGCCGACCGGCCCGCTCTACTTCGTGCCCTGGGGTGCGCTGGAGGTGAACCGTCCGGTGGTGATGCTGCCCACCGGCGGATGGGTCACGCGCGGCAATCCGGGCAGGCCGGCGCGCGGCGCGGCCATTGTCGGCGACCCGGCGCTGGGGGGCGAGTGGGCCGCGCTGCCCGGCGCCCGCACCGAGGCAACCGGTATCGGCGCGCTCTACCGCACCGAGGGGCTCTATGGCGCCGGCGCCACCGAGGCGGCACTGCGGAAGGCCGTCGGCGACGGTGTCGGGGTGCTGCACCTCGCCACCCACGGCCTGTTCGACGCCCGCGATCCGCTGCAGTCCGCGATCCTGCTGAGCGACGGCACCGGCCCGGCGGCGCTGACCGCCGAGCGGCTGTTCGAACAGCCGCTGCCGGCCGAGCTGGTGGTGCTGTCGGCCTGCGAGACCGGCGTCGGCACCAGCATCGCCGGCGACGAGTTTCTGGGCCTCGCCCGCAGCTTCTACCTGGGTGGCTCACGTGCGGTGATGAATAGCCTCTGGCCGGTGCACGACAAGCCCACCCGCGCCTTCATGACCGAGTTCCACCGCCAGGCACGGAACCGCGATTATGGCAGGGCCTGGCTCGCAGCCCGCGACAGTCTCAGGGCGCAGGGCCTGCCGCCGTCGGTCTACGGCGCCTTCGTGCTCGGCGGGGCCGCGCGTGGCTGACAGGCCCGGCGCCGGACATCCCGTCGCAGCCGCCATCCGCGCCCGCCTTGACGGAACGGAAAGGCCCGGCACGCGGCTGGTGCTGGCCATCGAGGGCGGCGGCATGCGCGGCGTGGTCTGTGGCGGCATGGTCACGGCTCTCGAGACGCTCGGCCTGACGACGACCTTCGACGAGGTGGTGGGCAGTTCCGCCGGCGCCATCGCAGGGGCCTATTTCGTGGCCGGACAGGCCGCCTTCGGCACCCGCATCTTCTACGAGGACATCAACAACCGCCGCTTCATCGACCTGCGCCGCCTGGCACTGGGGCAGCCGGTGGTGTCGGTCGACTTCCTGCTGGACGAGGTCTGCCGGCGCCCGAAACGGCTGGACTGGCAGGCGGTGCTGGCGGCACGCAGCCGGCTGGTCTGCATGGCCACCAGCCTCACCCGCCAGCGTGCCATCGCCATCGACCGCTTTGCCGGCGAGAACGCGCTGTTCGACGCCATGCGGGCAAGCGCGCGCATCCCCGGCACGGCAGGCCCGCCGGTGATGATCGACGGCGAGCCGCTGATCGACGCCAGCGTGGTCGAGAGCATTCCGGTCGCCACCGCCGCGACGCGCGGCGCCACGCACGTGCTGGCGCTGATGACGCGACCGCATGGTTGCGTGCCCGAACGCCTGGACATCGCCGAACGCTACCGCTTCGTGCCCTGGCTGGAGCGCAGGTCGCCGGGACTCGGCCGGCTCTATCGCGGCAGCCCGGCGCGCTATGCCCTCGAGGTCGAGGTCGCCAACGGCAGGGCGGCGGCACCGGGCAATATCCCCGTGCTCGGTATCGCACCGGCCGCCGGAACGCCCGAGGTCGGCAATATCGAGAAGGACGCGGCACGGCTGCAGGCCGGCGCGCTGGCCGGCTTCCACGCCGTCTTCGACGCCCTCGACATTCCCCGCCCCGCCGGGTTGCCCCCCGCGCTCAGGCTGGACCGGCTCCGCCGCTGAGCCAACGGCATCCCCGCCCTGCACGCGCGGCCCTTGCACCGCCGCCGGTTCTCGCGCGACCCTGACCGCAACAGCACAAGTCGCGGGTCCACCGCACGGAAACGGGGAGATCGACCATGGACTACAGACCGCTCGGGCGCACCGGCGTTCAGGTGAGCCAGCTCTGCCTCGGCACCATGATGTTCGGCGGGAAGGCCGACACCGCCGAGTCGAACCGCATGATCGACCTGGCATTCGACCGCGGCGTGAACTTCATCGACACGGCCAATGTCTACACCGGCAACGAGAGCGAACGGACCGTCGGCGCGGCACTGAAGCGCGACAACCGCCGCGCCACCACCATCCTGGCGACCAAATTCAATTTTCCGCAAGGCAAGGACCGCAATGACCGGGGGCTCAGCCGCCGCCATGTCATCCAGGCCTGCGAGGACTCGCTGAAGCGGCTGCAGACCGACTGGATCGACCTCTACCAGATGCATCGCTCGAACGCGGACATCCCCATCGACGAGACACTGCGTGCGCTCGATGACCTGATCCGGGCCGGCAAGATCCGCTATGCCGGCACCAGCATGTTCTCGGGCTGGAAGCTGGTCGAGGCACTGTGGGTGGCGAAGGAACTCGGCCTCAATCGCTTCATCTCCGAGCAGCCGGCCTATCACATGCTCGACCGCACCATCGAGCGGGAGGTGATTCCGGCGGCACAGAGCTTCGGCCTTGCCATCCTGCCCTGGGGGCCGCTCTGCGGCGGGCTGCTGACCGGCAAGTACGACCGCGACAAGGGCGATGCCGAGGGCCGCTGGCAGGACGGCAAGGACAACTGGAACCGCGAGGCGACCAGCCTGGCCTTCGATGTCATCGACATGCTGCGCGGCATGGCCGCCGAAAAGGGCTGCTCGGTCTCGCAGATCGCACTGTCATGGGTGATCAACCGGCCGGGGGTCACGGCACCGATCTTCGGCCCGCGCACCTTCGAACAGGCCGAGGACAATCTCGGCGCCGTCGATGTCCGCCTGACCGACGAGGATCTCGCCCGGATCGACGCCATGGCACCGCCGATGAGCGTCGCCGTGCGCTACTACGACAAGGCGAACGCCGTCGACCTGCGCCCGAACCGCCACCGCATCCTGGTCTGAACGGTCCGGTCAGCCGGACTGGCCGCATTCCTTCAGGATCTGGCCATGGAAGTGCTGCATGCCCGGCTCGTTGCGGCCGAACACGATGGTGCCGTCGGGCAGGGACGGAATGGAGTCCTGGATGGTTCGGGAGACGGCCCAGTCCTCCGTCACCACCGTCCGGATCATGATCTCCCAGTTCCGGTCCCAGCGTGGCTTCATGGCGTCCGATGCCTGTTCGGGCGTGGTGATCGACTGGATACGGATGGTGCATTTGTCCGGCGTCGCGCCGGGATAGGAGGTCCAGCATTCGAAGTGATCGCCCTGCCAGACGATGACGCTGTTGGGAAACAGCTGGTAGGTCATCGCCAGTGTCGACAGCACCTCTTCCCGGCTCATGCCGTCGGCGCCCCTGGCGGCAATCGGGTCGAATGTCCGCCGCACCACCACCATGCGGCCATGGCGCCCGAAGGCCTCGTACGGTGAATGGGTGCCGTGGACGTGGGGCGCGATCGAGTTCCGGTGCAGACGGGCGAAGTGGTAGACCTCGCAGAAGCCGTCGATCACGTACTTCCAGTTGATGTCGAAGGTCAGCAGCTCGTCGCGTTCCAGCACCATGTCAGAGATCCCGTATGACGCGATCTCCTCGTCGAGCGGCCCGAGATAGGCGGCGACGTCGATGGATGCGCCATATACCGGCACCACCCAGAGCAGACCGTGACGTTCCTCCACCGGCATCTCGAACAGGCCGGACCCGCCCTGTTCGATGCCCGAAAAGCCTTCGGATCGCGGGATCGCCCGCAGCGAGCCGTCCGACCGGTAGGTCCAGGCATGATAGGGACAGACGAACTGGCGCGACCGGCCGGAGGCCTCGTCGCAAAGCCTGGCGCCCCGGTGGCGGCAGATGTTCAGGAACGCGCGCACCGACCCATCGTCCTGGCGCACGATCAGCAGTGGCTTGCCGGTGGTGTCGTCGGTCAGGAAGTCGCCCGGCCCGGGAATGCGCGAGCCGTGGCCGACGATGATGGGGAAGCGCTGCATCACCTCTCTCTCCCGGCGCGCATGTTCCGGATCGACATAGGTTTTTGACGGATAATGCATTTCGGTCGGCCAGAGACACGTGCTGTCCGTTTCGTAGTAGCCCCGGACCTCGTCCACGATCCTGTCGAGTTCGCTGCGCCTCATCTCATGGCCTCCCCGCCCCCGGACAAGGCGCCAAGGCTACACCGACACACGGATCCGGGTCGACCACCAGCACACTCCGGGCTCCGGGCCGCAGCACCTGCAGGGTCAGCCGTTGAACCAGACGGTGTAGTTGAGCCGCGCCCAGCCGTCGGCCGACTCGGTCATCTGTTCGATCGCGTGCTGGGCGCGCGAGGTCGGATCGAAGATGACCGCCCGGTTGAACAGCGGATCGATGGCTTCGATGCTGCCGTCCTCGTGGCGGAACAGCAGACGGCCACCATATTCGGGGCGCCAGCCATCGTGAAGATAGAGGATCATGCACAGCAGCCGCCCCGGCGACCCGTCGCCGTGCCAGCGCAGGAAATGTTCCCTGTGCAGCCGCTTCAGGTTGATGATGCCGGTATGGCCGACCGCGGTTCCGGTCAGTGCCTGCAGCCAGGCGTGGAACTGGCTGCTGCGGAACCTGGACCGCAACTGCATGTCCTGCAGGACCGAGGGTGCCATCTCCCGCCCGGCAAGCGGCCGGACATAAATCGTCTCGTAGATGAACCGGCTGTCATCCGGCGCTTGCTCGAAGCTGTCCCGATCAGTCCAGTCCTGCCGGTTGTAGAGCTTGTAGGCAGTCTTGAGCTCGCCGTCGCAGAGCAACGCGTCGCGCGCGCGTTCCAGCATGCCCGGAACAACCAGGTCGTCGAGAACGTGATAACGCATGGGCCGGGCGCAGTACAACCGGCGCTTCTCCGCCAGCCGGGCGTCGTCCAGATGCTGCGGCTGCATCCAGCGTGACAGGCGGGATCTTGCCGGGTTCAGGGTCGGGGTTTCAGTCACAGGCGTCTCGCGGCGTGCGGCATCCGGGCAGACATTCGCATTCCCGCACCGACTTATGAAGCGAGTTCGGCAGACTTTCCCGGCAATGCCTTGATGCCCGCCACGATGTCGGGCCACATCTCCGGCGCCGACGGATAGGGGGCATAAAGCGTCAGGCGGTCGACCAGGCCGGCACAGCGCTGGCCGATCAGGCCAGGGATGTCCGCGGGCGCGCCGATGACGCAGAAGGCCTCCATGATCTCGTCGGTGATCAGGGCCGGCATGTCCGCCCAGCGGTTCTGCTTGGTCATGGTGTTCAGCAGCGGGCCGAGATCGCCCCAGCCGTGCATCGCCAGCACCTGGTAGTAGGGCGGCGTGGAGCCGTAGAACGCCAGCAACCGCCGCGCCGCCGCCTTCGCCCGCTCCATCTCGGCCTCGTTGCGGCCCGTCACCGTGATGATCATGCCCGGCATGTCGAAATCGGCCAGTGTCCGGCCACTCTTCGCCAGCCCGCGCCGCAGCGCCGGCACCTGCACCTCGCGGATGAAGGGCATGGTGATGAAGGGATGGCCGAACAGCCCGTCGGCCACCTCCCCGGCCATCTCGACCATGCGCGGCCCCAGGCCCCCGACATAGATCTTGGGTGGCGGGCATTCCAGGCGCTCGGGCGTGAAGACGGGATTGGTGACGGTGTGCGTGTAGAACTCGCCCCGGAAGTCCAGCTTCCCGTCGCCGGCCCACGAGTTCCAGATCGAGCGCAACGCGAGCACGTATTCCCGCATCTGCTTCGCCGGGCCGTGCCAGGGCATGGAGAAGCGCTTCTCGATATGCGCCTTCACCTGCGAGCCGATGCCAAGGATGAAGCGACCGCGCGAATAGGACTGCAGGTTCCACGATTGCAGTGCCACCGTCATCGGCGAGCGGGCGAAGGCGATGGCAACACCGGTGATCAGTTCGATCCGCGTCGTGTGCTCGGCGGCCAGCAGCATGTTGAAGAACGGATCGACATTGGTCTCGAGCGTGTAGAGACCGTCGAAGCCTGCCTCCTCCAGCATGCGCGCCCGCGCCGGCACGATATCCAGGTTGCCGTCATAGAGCCGGAGGTCATCGACCCCCGGGAACAACGCGCCGTCGACCTTCATTGCGGTTCCTCCCCCATGCGTCGTGGCGGCTTGCCGCAGGGGCAGCCCGATAGTACGCTTGTTTACGATATCGGGCACCATGGCGCGCTGTCCACACGAGGCGGCGCAAGCCGGGGCGGAAAGCCCGGCCCGTCGAGGCACCTGGGGAGGGCCATCGCATGCACGACCTCATCATCCGCGGCGGAACCCTCTACGACGGCACCGGCGCGAAGGCCGTGACCGGCGACGTGGCGATTGCCGGCGACCGCATCGTCGCGGTCGGCAAGGTCGAGGGCCGCGCACGCCGCGAGATCGCGGCCGACGGCCTGATGGTCACGCCCGGCTGGGTCGACATCCACACCCATTACGACGGTCAGGCGCTGTGGGACCCCTATCTCACCCCGTCCTCCTGGCATGGCTGCACCACGGTCGTGATGGGCAATTGCGGCGTCGGCTTCGCGCCAGTCCGCCCGAACCAGGAAGAGTGGCTGATCAGCCTGATGGAATCGGTCGAGGACATTCCGGGCGCGGCGCTGGCCGAAGGCATCGAGTGGGAATGGGAGAGCTTCCCCGGCTATCTCGACGCCCTGGAACGCCGTCGCCGCGCCATCGACATCGGCACCCAGATCCCGCACTGCGCCGTCCGGGCCTACGTGATGGGCGAGCGCTGCGTCAGCCAGATCACCGCCGATCCCGATGACATCGACGCCATGGGCCGCATCGTCGAGGAGGGCATCCGCGCCGGCGCGCTGGGCTTCTCCACTTCGCGGACGATGTTCCACAAGACGAAAGACGGCGAATATGTCCCCGGCACCCATGCCGGCGCCGAGGAGATGTTCGGCATTGCCGACGCCATCCGCCGCGGCGGCCACGGCGTGCTGGAGATGGCAACGGACCTCTCGCTGAAGGAAAGCGCCGAGGATCTCGGCTGGATCCGCGACCTGACCATGCGCTACGGCGTGCCGGTCAGCCTGTTGCTGCTGCAGAACGACGAGGCGCCGCGCCGCTACCGGGAACTGCTGCAGGGCATCGCCGAGGCCAATGCCGCCGGCGCGAGGATCTACGGCCAGGTCTCGGGCCGCACCGCCGGCCTGCTGCTGACGCTGGACGGTTCGCTGCATCCCTTCCAGGCCAAGCCGAGCTATCGCCGGCTGCTTGGCCTGTCGAAGGCCGAACGGCTCGCCCGCATGCGCGATCCGGCGGTACGCGACGCGATCATCAACGAGCCCTCGGGCGGCAAGGGCGGTGCCGACGCCGACCTGTTCCTGCGTGGCTGGCACAAGATGTTCCGCCTCGGCAATCCGCCGGACTACGAGCCGCCGCGTTCGGCCTGTTTCGCCGAGCGGGCAAAGGCGGAGGGTCGCCGGCCGGAGGAGATCGCCTACGACACGCTGATGGAGTTCGACGGCACCGGCCTGATCTACTTCCCGCTGCTGAACTATTCCGACTACAGCTTCGAGGCGGTCGCCGAGATGCTGCAGGCACCCTACACCCACTTCTCCGGCTCCGACGGCGGCGCCCATTGCGGCGTGATCTGCGATGTCAGCCTGCCCAGCTACAACCTCGCCTACTGGGGGCGCGACCGGACGCGCGGGCGGACCCTGCCGCTGGAATGGCTGGTCCACCGCCAGACCCGGAGCACAGCGTCGCTGTTCGGCCTGGCCGACCGGGGCGTGCTGGCGCCGGGCTTCCTCGCCGACATCAACCTGATCGATTTCGAACGCCTGCAGATCGATGCGCCGCGCATGGCCTTCGACCTGCCGACCGGCGCGCGGCGGCTGATCCAGCGGGCCGACGGCTATCGCATGACCATCAAGTCAGGCACGCCGATCATGGACAATGGCGAGGCCACCGGCGACCTGCCCGGCGCGCTGATCCGCGGCCCGCAGGCCGCGCCGGCGGCCTGAGCACTGGACCGACCGTGCGGGGCACCGGCTTTCTCGCGATCTGGAGCGATGTCGCCGCCGACCGGGAGGTCGACTACCTGCACTGGCTGACGCGGGAGCATGCGCAGGAGCGCCTCGGCGTGCCGGGGTTCCTCGCGGTGCGTGTCTTCCGGGCCGCAATCGAAGCCGGCGGGCGCTACTTCATCCTCTACGAACTGGCCGACCGGAACGTGGTCGGCAGCCCGGCCTACCTCGCCCGCCTCAACGCGCCAACACCGTGGTCGCAACGCATCATGCCCATCCTCGGCAATTTCCGGCGCGGCGGCGGAACCGTTGTCGCCTCCGCCGGCAGCGGCCAGGGCGGGCTCGTGGTACCGCTGCGCCTGACCGGACCGACGGATTTTCCGGTGGCAACGCTGGCAGGGGTCGATGGTATCGTGGCCGCGCGACTGTTGCAGGCCGACAACGCGCGATCGTCGATCAAGACCGACGAGAAGCGCTTGCGCGGCGGCGATGACAGCTTCGAGCGCCTGCTGCTGCTGGAGGCGACGGGGCCGCACGCGCTCGATGCCATGCCGGAGCCGCTGGCCGGAGCAGGTGTCGAGTTCGCGGACTTCGAGGCAGATTTCGCCCTGCGTTACGCCCAGGTCTTCGGCCTGACGCGCGATCAGGTGGGCTTGCCACCGGCCTAAGGCCATTGCGATCGCAGTCAGACAGGGCTAGCCGTTCCGGCCAGTAGGCCATCTTTGTAGCACAGAGAGGATGAAAATGGGGCCCACTCTGATATTTGACAAATCAGCGATTCATTCTTTCGCAGAACGGGAGGCACAATGGCTTTCCAATCTTTATAGCATCAACAGAATACCCACATTGTTCATGGAAATTCTCGCAGACCTGAAGAAATATTCCGCCAACCATTCACTTTCTAGGGATGAATTGCAAAAATTGGCGAATAAATTTAGCCTTCTGAGCACATACCAAAATATCCATCACAGTGAAATTTGGCACCACAGCCTCCTGGGAAAACCAGTCCCGATGGATGGACGTGTATTGATTGGCGGAGCAAGACAGATAAATTCAAAAAATCAACAATCTAGCCTCCTTATAGAAGAATCTCCAGAAGATAAGGCCATGCGTCGCTGGCAACGAGGACAATTTAACAACTTCGAAGAAGGTCTCGCTGATAAATGGCGCAGCGCGATTAAGGAAATTGACCTTCAGTCACTAAGAAATATTTTTAGAAAAAAAATCAAATAAAATCATTAAATACTCTTGAGGAATTGGCTACGTCCATAAGGGCGATCTGTTATGGACAGGGGGGGGTCAATATATTCTTCTTAGGAATATCATCGACAATCTTATACCAGACAATGAATCATTCGCCGAAGAAGTTGTAACAAATTGGAAATTTCGTGGAAAGCCGCCCATTCAACAATATGCACCGTATGCGGTGTATTGTTTTGCAATAAATATGTTTTTTGTAATGGGGTTATCCATGAACATGATCAGCACTCGATCATCTAATGTTATCGATCTGCAGTATATTTACTATTTGCCATTTTGTAATATTTTTACCTCAGCCGATAAATTTCACAAAACTATAGCTCCATTTTTCATGTCAAAAAATCAACTATTTGTAGATTCTGCAAAGATAAAAGCAGATCTTAAATTGGTTGCGGATAGATGGGATGAAACGGACAAATCGACGGGAACATTCTTCTTCATCAAACATCCTTGGGTCGGCACCGGAATGATTTCGGAATTTATCTGGGATCGATACGTACCAAACTGGAGGGATTCTGCACAAGGTCAGAAGCCCTATTCACGCACGAATGAGGAGAACGCGCGCGAAATAGAAAAAATTCAACCCATTCTGGACGAAATAGAACTTATTATCAGAAAGTCCGAAGATGAGACAATTGACGAATGGGATGCACTATTGAACCCAAAAAATAACAAAACCAGCTAATGCCATAAAAACGCAAATCTTAATAAATATTAATATCAATGAATAAATCAACACTTCGTCTATCTCACTAAATATCTGTATTGACTATGAAAAACTCGGGAAATTCTATTCAAAATTCAAGATCCCCCTCAAGATAACCGCGCAATAGAACGATCTGCGGTCTACTCAGTCTGCGCCGGATCCAGCCACAGCGCCGGTCACCATCGAAACCAGCAGGTCGACCACTTTCTCGTCCGGCATCCCCTGCCCGATGGCCAGGAACCGCCAGGTCGCGAAGTCGAGCGCCAGCGCCACCGCTGCCTCGACCTGCGCCTTGCGTCCGGCGGGCAGATTCCAGCCGGCCGCCAGAACACCCGCCATGATCCGCCAGTGGGCGTGGTACGGCGCCATGATCGGCAGCTCGCGGGACTCGTCATAGACCCTCAGCATCATCGCCGATGTCCGGCGGTGATGCGCCACGACTTCAGCGATGCCGGTCCGCAGGCGTAAGTCCGGACCGGGGATCTCGCCCCAGCCGGTCGGGTCGGGTGGCGGGTTGCGCTCGAAATAGACCCCGCTGCAGGCACCGGCGAGCGCCATCTCGTCGGCAAAGTGGCGATAGACGGTGACCCGCCCCACGCCTGCCCGCTCGGCGATGTCGCCCATCGTTGTTGCCGCGATGCCGCGCTGCTGGTGCAGCTCGATGGCCGCCTCGACGATCCGCTGGCGCGTCTCCTGCTGACGTTCGCCGCGCTCCTTCAGCCTGTAAGTGCGCTTCATATTTTCACGATACACGATATTCCATCAAAATTGACAAGAGTCCGGGTGCGGGATATTTTCACGAAACTGACTGTTTCATGAAAATTGATCCATCACCGAAGGAGGCCCGCCATGTCCGTCATCAACCCCGACATCGGAACCCGCGTCGACAAGATCGCGGACCGCATCTACCGGATCAGCACGCCCGTGCCGCCCAGCGATGCCCTGCCGCCCGGCTTCACCTTCAACCAGTTCCTGATCGCCGCGGACCAGCCGCTGCTCTACCACACCGGCCCGCGCCAGATGTTCGCGGCCACCTGTGCGGCCGTGGCGTCTGTCATCCCGCTGGAATCGCTCCGCTATGTCGGGTTCTCGCATGTCGAGGCCGACGAATGCGGCGCGCTGAACGACTTCCTCGCGGTGGCGCCCCAGGCCCGACCGCTCTGCAGCGACATCGCCGCCATGGTCTCGGTCGCCGACATTGCCGACCGCGAACCGGTTGGGCTCGGCGACGGCCAGCAGCTCGAGCTCGGCAGCCACTGCGTGACCTGGACCGCCACCCCGCACCTGCCGCATTCCTGGGAATGCGGGCACCTGTTCGAGAACCGCACACGCACGCTGTTCTGCGGCGACCTGTTCACCCAGTTCGGTGCCGTTCATCCCGCGATCACCACCGACGACATCCTGGAACCCAGCGAACAGGCCCGATCGGCGATGGACTACTACTCCCACACCGCCGGTTGCGACGCTCTCATGACAAAGCTCGCCGCGCTTCAGCCGCGCGTGCTCGCCTGCATGCACGGCGCGTCATGGCGGGGCGACGGCGCCGCCCTGCTTGGCCGTCTCGCAAACCGCCTGTCAGGCAGGGTCCGGGCCGCAGCCTGACACGATCGCAAAGCCCCCGAAACGAAAACAGCCCGGAACCGATCACGGTTCCGGGCTGTTCATTTTTTGGTTGCGGGGGCACGCAACCAATTTTATCTACTCTTTGCAGCTAACCGGCTACCTCCCCAGTTTTCAATGGGTTAGTAAGCGCGCGAGGGATCGAAGCCGAATGGCCGAAACCCGGCACGGGGTTCGGTTTACGAGAGCCCGATCCGCCTATAGCGGACGCGCACGCCAATATACCTTGGCCTACACACAGGCTTATGGTTGTGGAAAAGTATGGTTCTGGAACGGATTTGCATTTCGATTTGGGGCAGACTTTTTATTGTAAGAGCCGATGTATCCCTATCCGACCAAAGACCTCGTCCCGAACCTTGCTTTCGCCATTATGGGCGAATTGGCAAAGATGACGACCGAACAGGTTCCGGAACTCAAGCCGGACCTGCCGAGCTTCACGAAAAGCAATTTCAAGATCGGTGTCGATGACACGGTCTGCATTGCGACAATCGAGTTCAAGGAAAGCGGTATCCCGACAGGTGGCACAATGGATGCCGCTGAGTTCGCACAATTAAAGACAACCATTGGAACCAACCGCCGATTTTCAGAGTTGAAGGTGATAGACGAACTCGCAGCCTCCTTCGACTGGAACAAGCTCGTCATCGCGGTCGATGTCCAAAATGACGCTATCGATTGGCACTTGGTCGCCGAAGACCTCGCGAGCTGGGCAAACGTAATCCCGTTACCTCGGGCTCAGAATATCAACGAAAAGCGCATGCGGATGGCGCTTCCGACCCCGCCGCAATATTCGCTGGCCAGTGTTCAGGCGGCAATGTGGGTGCTCGAATGCGATGAAAGCTCTCAGCAAGGGACGGCCTTCGATCTTGTTGGGTACGGGACGGTTACAAACGCTCACGTTGTGGAAGGCACGAGCAATCTCCAGGCATTCCGTGCGGATAAGCCAACCGAGAAATTTGCGGTATCTATCGACAAGCAGAATCAAGCACTCGACCTAGCGATCATCACGGTAGAAGGGAGTCAGTCCCCCTCCCCACTGCATGGGGCGAGTACCGAGACCAAACAAATGGACCACGTCGCCGTTTGCGGTTTCCCGAATTTCAGGCTGGGTGATTCAGGGGTTCTCAGCCCCGGCATTATCGTTGGGACCCGTATGAAATCGGGTATCCGACGCTTGTTGACCAATGCCGGTATCATTGCGGGAATGAGCGGAGGGCCTGCAATTGGTGCAGATAATCAGGTGATAGGCGTTTGTGTGACCGGTTCGGATAATTTTCAAGCCACCCGCGAAACCGAGGATCAGTCAATCATTCCGATCGAAGCTTTGGACCTGCTGGAATGAAGTCAATGTGAGGGGAGGTTCAATGATTCATGATGTCGCAAACTTATTGCAGTCTTTCGTAGAAAAAGAAATCGAAGTGTTAGAAAGCGCAGGGGTAAAACATGCGCCGACTATTGGTGAGATGTATGAGGGGCTGACCAGTGACGTCTTAATCCGAACCATACCACCGAGCCTCGACCTTCAAGTCGTTTCTGGCTTCGCTGAGGATCACGAAGGGACACTAAGCAATCAAATAGATTGTATGCTCGTGCGCGGTGAGGGAACGCCGATTCCTCACACCACGAAATTCAAATGGCACATTAAGGACGTGCTGGCCGTCATAGAGGTTAAGAAAGGCCTCTTCTCGAAAGACCTTGATGAAGCGTACCACCAACTGCGTGATGTGCTTGGCACCTACTCGAATTGGATTCAGAGCGTCAAAGGCGGAAGCTCTGTAAACATCGCCCCCTCTTTGCGTGCTTTCAGCGAAGTGACTGGGATTGTTGCACCACCGCATGACGAGCTTGATCAGCTACCACCCGAGATCGAGCATATTTACCACCTAATCGTGGGAGATCAGTTTTCACCAATCCGCATTGCGCTTGGCTATGGCGGATTTAGTAGTGAATATGGATTGAGAAAGGGGTTTCTGAAATTTCTGGAAGATAAGATTTTGATGCAAGGATATGGTCCTCAAGCTTTCCCACAGTTGATCGTGGCGGGGAATGCGAGCCTGGTAAAATTTTCAGGGCACCCATATCGATGCCCGATGAGGAACGACAAAACGTTGTTGCTGGCGAGCTCGCGGGCGAACCCTCTCCTTCTGATCCTGGAACTCATCTGGACTAGACTATCGTACATCCACCCCATGCCGGAGCTCTTCGGCGAAGATTTACAAATGGAGGGATTAGCCCCGCTTCTTTGGATGAAATTGAAACAAAATCCAGACCAACCAGGACAGTTTGGCTGGGAATTTACGGCGGAAAAAATCACAAAAAATACGTTAGAAAGCACTCCAATATTTTCTGATTGGGAGCCAAACGTTCTTACCAGCGAGCAGTTCGTCATCATCAACCAACTATGCAGGGGTGAGGACATTGAGACGACAGAGACGGACTTTGTCTCTTTTGTTACGGCCTCAGGACAAAGTGTTGACGAATTTGTCGATGATCTCGTCGAAACACGGCTTGTGGCACGCAAAGGAACGACGCTTGAACTTATCACTAAAGAGTGTGCGGCAATGATACTGCCGGACGGGCGCTTTGTTGCTGCAGAAAACAACACGGGAAGGCTTACCCGATGGGTGCAGCGCTTCATGGCAGAACGAAAAAATAGCACTCGATTGAGAGGACCTTGACCTGACCCCCTGATTTTCCTCCAGGAACGATTAGAGTCTGGCCTGAAGGAAGGACAGACGATGAAGCGTGCAAGGTTTTCGGAAGAGCAGATTATCGGGGTGCTGAAGGAGGCCGAGGCGGGTG
>JAYZWD010000007.1:0-132152 GCA_036154895.1 Pseudomonadota bacterium | reverse complement strand
CGGAAAGGCCCCGAAGCAGATCATCATCGCCGTCGCCAGAAAGCTCCTCACCATCCTCAACGCAATGCTCAAGAACGATCAGGACTTCAAACACAGCAACACGTGAACACACAGTTGCCGGACAGCCCTCCGGGCTTCCGGGGAACGACGGGCAACTGACAGTGTCCCGGAACCGCAACGCGGTGTCCGGGACCTGATGCCAGTCTCACGCTCCGGCGAACGCCGGAGCCCATGGCGCAGTGGCAAACGGAATGAATCCCGGGTCAGGCCCGGGACGAGACAATGGGCACCACATGATGCCGGATCGCCCGATCGAGTCGGGCGATGACAATTCATTGATTTCAAAAGCACATTGCCATGACCCGGCTTGACGGGGCCATCCATGGCGCATCGCCCCTTCAGGCCGCCAGAACCACCTGGTTGCGGCCGCCGGACTTGGCGGCATAGAGCGCGGCGTCGGCCCGCTTGATCAGGCTCATGCGGTCGTCGTCGACGCCGAGCGCCGCCGCGCCGATGGAGCAGGTGACGTCGATCTTTCCGACGGCCTCACCGGTCTCGAACGGTTCCTGCTGCATCGCGGCGCGCAGGCGTTCGCCCACCCGCTGTGCCAGTGCCGCGTCGGCTTCGGGCAACACCACCAGGAACTCCTCGCCGCCCATGCGGGCCGCCAGGTCGAAGCCACGGATATTGCGCTGGATCCGCTCGGAGAACTGCTGCAGCACCCGGTCGCCGGCGGCGTGGCCGTAGGTGTCGTTCACCCGCTTGAAATGGTCGATGTCCAGCATCACCACCGACAGCGGCTTGCCCGCCTTGCGGTTGCGGTCGATGGCCATGTCGAGATGCTGGTCGAGATAGCGGCGGTTGTATAGCCCGGTCAGCGGGTCCGACATCGCCATTGCAATGCTGGTCTCGACGCTTTCGCGCAGCTTGTCCTGGTAGCGCTTGCGCCGGATCTGCGTCGTCGCCCGGGCGATGATCTCGTTGCCGTCGATCGGACGCAGGATGTAGTCGGTGACGCCGAGTTCGAGGGCCTTCGCGACCCGTTCCGAGTCGGTTTCCTCGCCGATGATCATGATCGGCGTGTGACGCGCGCCCTCGATGTTGCGGATCGCCGCGGTCAGCCGCAGCGCGTCGAGGCCACGATGGTCGAGCGAGAGCACCACCAGGTCCGGCGTGCGGGTGCGCATGGAGTCCAGCGCCGCCGCGCCGTCGGCCTCGAAGCGCACGTCGAAGCGCGGGTCCATGTGGCGGCGGACCTGCCGGATATCGGAGCCGTTCTCGACGATGGCGAGCACATAGGCGCCTTCCGCCGTCATCTCCGCCGCGTTCACGGCCATGCCGAAGCGCTCGCCGGCCTCCCGGCGCAGCTTCAGTTCGTCCATCGTCATCTTCAGGCGGACGAGCGAACGCACGCGGCTGAACAGCGCAAGGTCATTGACGGGCTTGGTCAGGAAGTCGTCGGCCCCGGCCTCCAGGCCCTGCACACGGTCGCTGACATCGGACAGCGCCGTGACCATGACGACGGGAATGTGGGAGACGGCGGGATTGGCCTTCAGACGGCGGCAGACCTCGAAGCCGTCCATGCCGGGCATCATCACGTCGAGCAGGATGATGTCCGGATTCTCGCGCTCGACCTGCGCAAGGGCCTCCGGGCCGCTGGACGCGGTCGAGACCTGATAGTATTCGCTGGACAGCTTGGCCTCGAGAATGCGCACGTTCGGTGCGACATCATCGACGACCAGCACGCGCGCCGACATGGCTCTCCCCTATCCGAGGAACTGCTTCACGGTATCGATGAAGGTGCCGACGGAGATGGGCTTGGAGATGTAGGCCTCGCAGCCGCCTTCGCGGATCTTTTCCTCGTCGCCCTTCATCGCGAAGGCGGTCACCGCGATCACGGGGATCGCCTTCAGATCATCGTCTTCCTTGATCCACTTGGTCACTTCCAGGCCGGAGACTTCCGGCAACTGGATGTCCATCAGGATCAGGTCCGGGTGATGCTCCCGCGCCAGCTTCAGCGCTTCCATGCCGTCCTTGGTGCGGATCGTGGCATAGCCGTGTGCATCCAGCAGGTCGTGGAACAGCTTCATGTTGAGATCGTTGTCTTCGACGATCAGGACTGTCTTGCTCATACTTCCCTCTGGTGGCGCTCCGCCCCGGTACGGCGCAGGGTTGCCCCTAACTCGCACGGATACACGGCCGGATCAAACGAAGCTGACGACAACGCGCCGAAATCGACGATCGACGCTGTCATGCTGCCTCGCCCCCCGTAAAGTAACGGTTAACCGCGTGCCCCGCACCCACCAACTGAGACCTTCTCGCAATGAATGCTGCTGATCGAGCCCGGCGTGACGCCGCGGAGGCGCTGGCCCTGCAGGCACTGGGCTTCGTCATCGCCGACCCGGACCTGCGCGAACGCTTCATGCGCCTGTCCGGGCTCGAACCCGAAGATATCCGCCGGCTGGCCGCGGATCCGGCGTTCGGCGGCGGCGTGCTGGATTTCGTGCTGGCGCACGAGCCGACCCTTGCGTCCTTCTGCGCCGCGGCCGGCGTCGGCCCGGAGGAACCGGCCCGCGCCCGGAGGCTTTTGCCCGGCGCGCCGGTCGAGTACTGATCAGGCACGCGCCTGAAATCCGGGGAGGACACCATGGACCTGGCCACACGTATCGATGCGGTCATGCGCATGGCTGTCGATTCCGGCGGGATTCCCGGCATCTCGGCCGTGGTCTCCACGGCCGCCGGCGACCTCTGCACCGCCGCCTGCGGCGAGCGGGCCAGCGGCGGCGGCACGCCCATGACGCCCGACACCGTGTTCTGGATTGCCTCGCTGTCCAAGGCAGTCACGGCCGCCTGCGCGATGCAGCAGGTCGAGCAGGGCCGGCTGTCGCTCGACGCGCCGGCCGCCGACGTGCTGCCGGAACTGGACACGATCCAGGTGCTGACGGGCTTTGCCGATGATGGCAGTCCGATCCTGCGCGCGCCGAAATCGCGCATGACCCTGCGGCAACTGCTCACCCACAGCGCGGGCTTCGCCTACAATTTCTGGCAGGAGCCGATCGCGCGCTACATCGCGGCGACCGGCCTGCCCGACATCGCCACGCGCAGACGCCGCTCGCTCCACCTGCCGCTGCTGTTCGATCCCGGCACCGGCTGGGAATACGGCGTCGGCATCGACTGGGCCGGCCTGATGGTCGAGGCCGTGACCGGCATGCGCCTCGGCCACTACATGCGCGAGCATCTCTGCGGCCCGCTCGGCATGCATGACACCGCCTTCGTGCCCACCGCTTCCATGCAGGCGCGCCGGACCAGCATGCACACGCCGGCCGACGGCGGCGGCTGGAAATCCAGCCCGCCCGGGATTGTCGCCGCCGACACCGAGATCGAGATGGGCGGCGGCGGCCTGCATTCGACCGCACCCGACTATGCCCGCTTCAATCGCATGATTCTCGGCAGGGGCACGCTGGACGGCGTGCAGGTGCTGCGCCCGGAAACCGTGGCGATGATGTCGGTCAACCAGATGGGTGCCAACCGCGTCCACATGCTGCGGACCGCCGCCCCCGCCATTTCGGCCGACGCCGAGTTCTTTCCGGGACTGGAGAAGAGCTGGGGCCTGTCCTTCATGATCAACGAGCAGCCGGCGCCGACCGGTCGTTCGGCCGGCAGCCTGGCCTGGGCCGGCCTGCCCAACTGCTATCACTGGATCGACCCGAAGCGCGACATCGCCGGGGTGTTCCTGACCCAGACCCTGCCCTTCGCGCGACCCGACCTGATGCAGCCGTTCCTGGACTTCGAGCGGGCCGTCTACGACAGCTTGGGTTGACCCCGCGAACATGGGATAAGGCCACGGCGTCACCGACCGGGGGCGCCACGATTCGGACGGACGATTCGGACAGATGACAGAACCCGAGACCCTTGCCGACGCGACCCGCCAGCAGATCGACGCCCTGCGCATCCAGGCCGGCCGCCCCCTGATCATCACCGATGCCGACGAGGTGCTGTTCGCCTTCATGGCCGGGCTGGAGCGCTACCTGATCGGCGAGGGCTACACCTTCGACTGGTCGTCCTTCGCCATCAGCGGCAATGTCCGCCGCGCGGACGGCACGGTGGTCCCGCGCGATGAAGTCCGCGAGCATCTGGGCGTGTTCTTCGACCGCCATACCGAGGAGCTGGACCCGGTGGAGCATGCCGCCGCCGTGCTGGCCGACCTGTCGGGTCGGGCACAGGTTGTGGTGCTGAGCAACCTGCCGCAGAGCCAGGGCGCGGCACGCCAGCGGGCCCTGATCCGGCACGGCATGGACTATCCGCTGGTGGTCAACGAGGGGCTCAAGGGCCCGGCGGTGCGGTTGCTCGCCGATCTGGCGGCGGCGCCGACCGTGTTCATCGACGACATCCCGCACAACCATGCCTCGGTCGCACGGGCCGCCCCGGACGTGCACCGCCTGCATTTCGTCGCCGATCCGCGCCTCGCGCGGCTGATCCCGCAGGCCGAGGCCAGCCATCACCGCGCCGACCGCTGGCCCGACGCCCGGACCTTCATCGAAGACCGGCTGTTCGGCGGTTGAACCCGATGCGCATCGGCGTCGACCTGGGCGGCACGAAGATCGAGGCCATCGCGCTGGACAGCGCCGGTGCGGAACTGCTCCGCCGTCGCATCGCGACCCCCGTCGGCGATTATCCGAAGACCGTGCAGGCCATCGCCGACATGGTGCGCGGGATCGAGCAGGAGACCGGGCAAACCGGCAGCGTCGGCATCGGCACGCCGGGCGCCATCTCGCCCCGGACGGGCCTGATCAAGAACGCCAATTCCACCGTCCTGATCGGGCATCCGCTGGACCGCGATGTCGGCCGGGCGCTGGGGCGGCCGGTGCGCATCGCCAATGACGCCGACTGCTTTGCCCTGTCCGAGGCGGTCGACGGCGCCGGCGCCGGTGCCAGTCCGGTGTTCGGCGTCATCCTCGGCACGGGTGTCGGCGGCGGCCTCGTCTTTGGCGGCCAACTGATTAAGGGGCCGAACGCCATCGCTGGCGAGTGGGGCCACAACCCCCTGCCCTGGCCGCGCGACGAGGAACGCCCCGGCCCCACCTGCTATTGCGGCAAGCGCGGCTGCATCGAATCCTTCCTGTCGGGCCCGGCAGTGCGCAAGGCCTATGCGGCGCGCACCGGTCGCGTCTTGATGCCCGAGCAGATCGACGACGCCGACTTCTGGAAGACCTATTCCGACCGGCTGGCCCGCGCGCTGGCCACCGTCATCAACATACTCGACCCGGAGGTCATCGTGCTGGGCGGCGGACTGTCGAACGTCGAACGGCTCTATGCCGAGGTGCCGCAGCGCCTGCCGAAATACGTCTTCTCCGATCATGTCGCGACCCGCGTCGTTCGCGCCGCCCACGGCGATTCATCGGGCGTCCGCGGTGCCGCGTGGCTCTGGCCGGCATGAGCCATGGGCGCGCTCTGCCGCGATTGTCTGGCGGACCCGGGCGCGAAACGCCCCTGCCCGGCCTGCGGCTCGCCGCGCGTGGTCAACCACCCGGAACTGCATGACCTGTCCATCGCGCACATCGACTGCGACGCCTTCTACGCCTCGGTCGAGAAGCGCGACAACCCGGATTTGGCCGACAAGCCGCTGATCATCGGCGGCGGACGGCGCGGCGTGGTCTCGACGGCCTGCTACATCGCCCGGCTCTATGGCGTGCGCTCGGCCCAGCCGATGTTCAAGGCGCTGCAGGCCTGCCCCGACGCCGTTGTGATCAAGCCGGACATGGCGAAGTACGTGGCGGTCTCCAGGCAGATCCGGGCGCTGCTGCAGGACCTGACGCCGGTGGTCGAACCGCTGTCGATCGACGAGGCCTTCCTGGACCTGACCGGCACCGCGCGGCTGCACCATGCCAGCCCGGCCACCATGCTGGCCGGCCTGGCGCGCCGGATCGAGACCGAGGTCGGCGTGACCATCTCTGTCGGCCTCTCCTACAACAAGTTCCTGGCCAAGCTGTCGAGCGAACTGGACAAGCCGCGTGGCTTTGCCGTGATCGGCCGCGCCGAGGCGGTTGCGTTCCTGGCCGACCGGCCGGTGACCGAGATCTACGGCGTCGGCAAGGCTTTCGCCGGCACGCTGGCGGCCGACGGCATCCGCCGCATCGGCGACCTGCGCAAGTTCACCGAGGCCGAGCTGATGAAGCGCTATGGCGTGATCGGCAAGCGGCTGCTGAGCTTCGCCGAGGGGCGCGATACCCGCGTCGTCACCCCCGACCGCAAGGCCAAGAGCATCTCGTCGGAGACCACCTTCAACGACGACATCGCCGATCCAGAGCGTCTGGCCGGCATCCTGTTCCGCCTGTGTGAAGACGTCTCGGCCAGCCTGAAGAAGAAGGACCTGGCCGGCCGGACCGTGACCCTGAAACTGCGCACGCCCGACTTCGCCATCCATACCCGCAGCCGCACGCTGGAGGATCCGACGCAGCTCGCCGGCATCATCTTCAAGGCCGCCGAACCGTTGCTGCGGCTGGAGGCGGACGGCCGCCGCAGCTTCCGCCTGATCGGGGTCGGCGTCTCCGGCCTGGGCGACGACGACGAGGCGGACCTGCCCGACCTGCTCGACACCAGTCGCCAGCAGCGCCGCCGGATCGAGGACGCGCTGGACAGCGTCCGCGCCAAATTCGGCAAGAACTCCATAGGTGAAGGACGCGGTCTTAAACCGAAATCTGACTGACGCCGATCGCCGCTACACCGTCGGCGCGCGGTCCGGCGAGAAGCGCTTGACGATCCGCTTTCGCAACTGGTCGCGCACCTGGCGCCAGGATTCCAGGCGGCTCTCGCGGCTGCCCTCGGTCAGCGACGGGTCCAGCGTGGGCCAGTACTCGACATCGCAGGCCATGGTGCGGGTCAGTTCGATGGCCTTGTGCTGGGCCTCCGGCGACAGGGTGATGATCAGGTCGAAGGAGGTATCTTCCAGGTCGTCGAAGCTCTTGGACCGGTGGCGGGAGATGTCGATGCCCAGCTCGTCCATCACGGCGACGGAGAAGCCGTCGACCTCCTTGCCGCGCACGCCGCAGCTGTCGACATAGACCTTGTGGCCCAGCAGCTGTTTCAGCAGTCCCTCGGCCATCGGCGAGCGGACACTGTTCTCGGTGCAGCAGAACAGGACCGCCCCCGGCAGGTCCACCATGACATCAGGCCCTGATGTGAAGGACGCAGATCAGCGTGAACAGGCGTCGCGCCGTGTCGAAATCGAGCTCCGCCTTGTCCTCCAGCCGCTCCATCAGCAGTTCGGAGCCCTGGTTGTGGATGCCGCGCCGGCCCATGTCGATGGCTTCGATCTTCGACGGCGTCGACGACTTGATGGCCGCGAAGTAGCTCTCGCAGACCTTGAAATAGTCGCGGACGATGCGTCGGAACGGCGTCAGCGGCAGCACGATGCGCCCCTGCTCCACCCCGTCCTCGCCGCGCACGCCGATGGCCAGGCGATTGTCCTCGACGGCCAGGTGGATGCGGTACGGCCCGCTGAACTCCTCGCCCTTCAGCCTGAAGTTGTTGCCTTCCAGCAGGTCGAAGATCGCAACCTTGCGCTCGTGGTCGACATCGGCGCCCCAGGACTTGATCGAGCCCTGGTCCAGCGTGATCTCGATGATCCTGTCGGGCGACGTGTTCATGGCCTCACGCGTTCAGGCGGATCCGGACGGACAGCGCGTGGGCGGTGAGGCCCTCCGCGTCGGCAAGCGTTGCGGCGGCCCCGCCGATGCGGCCGAGCGAGGCGGCGTCGCAGCGGACGAAGGTCGTGCGCTTCATGAAGTCCAGCACGTTCAGGCCGGAGGAGAACCGGGCGCTGCGCGCGGTCGGCAGCACGTGGTTCGGCCCGGCGACATAGTCGCCGATGGCTTCCGGCGTGTAGCGACCGAGGAAGATGGCGCCGGCATTGCGCACCCGGGCCATCAGACGATCAGGGTCGTCAACCGCCAGCTCCAGGTGTTCGGGCGCCACGCGATCGACCAGCGCCGGGACGTCGTCCATGCTCGCCACGGTGATGATCGCACCATGGGTGGCCCAGCTCTCGGCGCTGATCGCGCTGCGGGCCAGCGTCTTCAGGTGGCCGTCGACTGCCCGGGCCACGTCGTCGGCAAAGCCGGCGTCATCGGTGATCAGGATCGCCTGGGCGGCCGTGTCGTGCTCGGCCTGCGACAGCAGGTCCGCGGCGATCCAGCCGGCATCGTTGGCGCCGTCGGCGACCACGAGGATCTCGGAGGGGCCGGCGATCATGTCGATGCCCACCTGGCCGAACACGCGACGCTTGGCGGCGGCGACGAAGGCATTGCCGGGGCCGGTGATCTTGTCGACCGGGGCGATGCTCTCGGTGCCCCAGGCCAGTGCGGCCACGGCCTGCGCACCGCCGAGACGGTAGATCTCGGTGACCCCCGCACGGTCCGCCGCCGCGATCACCAGCGGATTGATCTCCCCGTCCGGGGTCGGCACCACCATGGCGATGCGCCCGACGCCTGCCACACGGGCGGGGATGGCGTTCATCAGCACCGAAGAGGGGTAGGACGCGGTACCGCCCGGCACATAGATGCCGACGGCGCCGATGGCGTTCCAGCGCGCGCCCAGCTCGACACCGGCCGCGTCGACCATCCGGTCATCGCCGGGCACCTGGCGTGCGTGAAAGGCTTCGATCCGGCTCGCCGCCAGGTCCAGCGCGGCCAGCGCCGCCGGGTCGCAGGCATCCCGCGCCGCCGCGATCTCGGCGGCCGTGAAGCGCAGGCGCTCCGGCGTCAGCCGCACCCGGTCGAAACGCTCGGTGTAGTCGATCAGCGCCGCGTCGCCGCGCGCGCGGACATCGGCGATGATGGCGGCGACGACGTCATCGACGTCCTGGGCGGTTTCCCGCTTGTCGTCCAGCAGCGCGCGGAACGCCGCCTCGAAGTCCGGTGCGGTCGCGTCAAGCCGCCTTGGCATCGACCACCCCCCGGAACCGCTCGATCCAGCCCTGGACCTCGACGGGCCGGGTCTTCAGCGCGGTCCGGTTGACCACCAGGCGCGAGGTGATGTCGGCGATGTGCTCCACCTCGACCAGCCCGTTCGCCTTGAGCGTCGAGCCGGTGGAGACCAGGTCGACAATGCGGCGGCAGAGCCCCAGCGTCGGCGCCAGTTCCATGGCGCCGTTCAGCTTGATGCACTCGGCCTGCACGCCACGGCGCGCGAAGTGCCGGCGGGTGATGTTGGGGTACTTGGTGGCGACGCGGACATGCGACCAGCGCGCCGGGTCGTCGGTGCGCGACAGCTCGCTCGGCTCGGCGACCGCCATGCGGCAGAAGCCGATGCCGAGATCCAGCGGCGCGTAGAGGTCCGAATAGTCGAACTCCATCAGCACGTCATAGCCGGCGATACCAAGCTGCGCCGCACCGAAGGCGACGAAGGTCGCGACGTCGAAGGATCGGACGCGAATGATCCTGAGGTTCGGGACGTTGGTCGAAAAGCTGAGCTGACGCGACTTCGGGTCGTCGAACGCCGGCTCCGGCTCGATCCCCGCGGCGCGCACCAGCGGCATCGCCTCGTCGAGGATGCGGCCCTTGGGCAGGGCGAGGACCAGAGGTTCGGCGGCGGTCATCGGGGGCCCTGGCTGTCCTTCGCGTCCTGGCTGTCATCGTCATGGGATGGGCGGTGCGGCGTATACCAAGGCCGTCCAATATCGTCCACCAGTACGTCGATGCAGCCGGCCACGAGTTCCAGCGTGCCGCCGCCCGCGAAGGACAGCGTGATGGTGGCCGCCGGCGGGTCGGCCTGCTCCGCCCGGACCGACAGCAGTTCCATCACCGTGTCGGGTGTCGCCTTCGACACACCTTGCGCGCGGACAGCGGAAATGTCGTTGAAGCGGACCCCGGCGCGGATGCGACTGCCACCGGAGGCTCCGGCGATCTCCCCCTGCTCCCAGCGGAAGCGGTTGCAGACAAAGGCGAACTGACGACGCGCGGCGGCAAAATTCATGTCCCGGCGCAGCACCACCGCGCCCTGCAGCGCGGCACTCACCACGTCCAGGTCGGCCCCCTCGACGGCGTGCAGCCGCAATGGCCCGTTCTGCTTCCCCTCGCCCCCGCGATCGGTCATCCGGCCTTTTCTTTCACCCGTTCGATCCTTGCCCCGCACGCGGCCAGCTTGTCTTCCAGCCGCTCGTAGCCCCGGTCCAGATGATAGACGCGATTGATGACGGTCTCACCCTCCGCGGCAAGCGCGGCCAGCACCAGCGACACCGAGGCGCGCAGATCGGTCGCCATCACCGGCGCCCCCTTCAGGCGATGCACGCCGCGCACCAGCGCCGAGGCACCGTGCACCGTGATGTTCGCGCCCATGCGCGCCAGTTCCGGCACGTGCATGAAGCGGTTCTCGAAGATGGTCTCGGTGATCATCGCGGCACCGTGGCTGATGGTCATCAGCGCCATGGCCTGGGCCTGCATGTCGGTCGGAAAGCCCGGATAGGGCTGGGTCATCACGTCGACGCCCAGGATGCCGTGGCCGTTGCGCCGGACGCGGATGCCCTCGGGCAGGTTGTCGATGGCGGCCCCCGCGCGGCCGATGGGTTCCATCGTGGCCTCGACGATGGAGGCATCGGCTCCCTTCAGCAGCACGTCGCCACCGGTGATCGCGGCGGCCACCGCATAGGTGCCGGTCTCGATCCGGTCAGGCAGCACACGGTGACGGCAGCCATGCAGCCGGTCGACGCCGTGGACCACCAGCCGGGCGCTGCCGCGCCCCTCGATCCGCGCGCCCATGGCCACCAGCAGGTCCACCAGGTCGCCGATCTCCGGCTCGCGCGCCGCGTTCTCCAGCACCGTGGTGCCCTTCGCCAGCGCCGCTGCCATCAGCAGGTCCTCGGTCGCGCCGACAGAAACGCCGGGCATGGCGATGTGCGCGCCATGCAGGCCCTTCGGCGCCGTGGCCTTGATATAGCCGCCCTCGATGTCGATCTCGGCGCCCATCGCCTTCAGGCCGTCGATGTGCATGTTCACCGGACGCGGGCCGATGGCGCAGCCGCCGGGCAGCGAGACTGTGGCGACCCGCGCGCGCGCCAGCAGCGGGCCCAGCACCAGCACGCTTGCCCGCATCTTGCGGACCACGTCATAGGGCGCCGTGGTATCGGTGATGTCGCGCGTGGTCAGCCGCAGGACAGTGTCGTCACCACGCTCGACCACCGCGCCGTGGCCGGTCAGCAGTTCGGCCATGGTGCGGATGTCGACCAGGCGCGGGACGTTCTCCAGTTCCAGGGTCCCGTCGGTCAGCAGGGTCGCGACCATCAGCGGCAGGGCCGCGTTCTTGGCGCCGCTGATCTCGATGGTGCCGCGAAGGGGCTCTCCGCCGCGGATGACGATCCTGTCCATGTTCCTCACTCAACCGTGTATCGGGCGGCGGGGACATTCGCCGGCGAACCGGGCGATTCTTGGGCGGCGGCGCCGGCCCGGCCGCCGGAAGCAACTCTAGGGCGACTCAGTCCGATTCGGTGTTCTTGATCGCCCGCCGCGGCGCATCCTCGCGCGGCGCGGACTCCCGGCGCCGCTTCAGGTTCTCGCGCAGCGCGCGGGCCAGCCGTTCGGCCTTCTCCGCCTGCTCGCGTTCCTTGCCTTCCTTGCCGGCCATCATGTCCCGTCCCGCGTTGCGGCGTGTCTAGTCCAGCCGTCCCGCCCCCGCAAGCCGGATCGGCAAGGCGTTCCGGATGCTGTACCATCGGCGCAAGAATCCGCGGGAGGAACCGGTGACCCCGTATTTCGTGACACAGATGGCGATGTACTCGTCCTACCACCGCGACGGCCGCAACAAGGCTTCGCACCTGGTGGGCGTGCCGATGGTGGCGTTCTCGATCCTGGTGCCGATGGCGATGGCGACGACCGGACTTGCGGCCGGCGGCTACGACATCTCGCTGGCGACGCTGTTCGGCCTGGCCGTGCTGGCCTACTGGCTGAGAATGGATGCCATGCTCGGCATCCTGACCGCAGCGCTGTTCGTGCCGCTGTTCCTGCTGGCGTCCTGGACGGTCGCACAGGGCAGCGGCTTCGCCTGGAGCGTGTTCGGCGCCACCTTCGTCGGCGGCTGGATCGTGCAGCTCGCCGGCCATGCCTTCGAGGGCCGCAAGCCGGCGCTGACCGACAGCTTCATCCAGGTCTTCATCGCGCCGATGTTCATCGTCGCCGAGGTGCTGTTCGCCGCCGGCCTGCGCCATGACATCCGCGACGCGGTCGAGGACCGCTGGCAGGAATTCGCGGCCCCGTCGGCCCGCCGGGCCTGAGCGCCGCCGGTCAGAACAGCCGGCCGCCGTTCGGGATCTGCCGCTCTGGCCCGACCAGGATCACGTTTCCGTCGGCGTCGGGAAAGCCCAGCGTCAGGAACTCGCTCATGAACTTGCCGATCTGCTTGGGCGGGAAGTTCACCACGCCGGCCACCTGGCGACCGACCAGTTCCTCGCGGCTGTAGTTGGTGATCTGCGCCGAGGTCTTGCGGGTGCCGATCTCCGGCCCGAAGTCGACCCACAGCTTCCAGGCCGGACGGCGCGCCTCCGGATAGGGCTGCACGTCGACGATGGTGCCGACGCGGATGTCGACGCGGCGAAACTCGTCCCAGCTCAGGTCGGACATGATGGCCTCCGATCGCGATCCTGCGGTTGTCGGTGCTCTTTTCCCCGACTGTACGCCTGCTTACAATGGCTGCGCATTGGGGAGGATGCGTACATGGATCTGAGTCTGACACCCGAGGACATCGCCTTCCGCGACGAGGTCCGGGCCTTCATCGCCGACAACCTGACCGACGATCTCCGCGAGGGCGCGGCCACCACCACGGGGCCGTTCACCGACCACGAGATCGGCTGGATCTGGTACAGGAAGCTGGCGGCCCGCGGCTGGTCCGCGCCGGCCTGGCCGGCCGAACATGGCGGCCCCGGCTGGACCCCGATCCAGCAGTACATCTTCAACGCCGAGTGCGCGGCGGCCGGCTGCCCGATCCCGCTGGTCATGGGCATCCAGATGGTCGGCCCGGTGATCATGCATTACGGCACGCCGGAGCAGAAGGCGCACTACCTGCCGAAGCTGCTGTCGGGCGAGCATGTCTGGTGCCAGGGCTATTCCGAGCCTGGCTCGGGCTCCGACCTGGCCTCGCTGAAGACCCGTGCGGTGGTCGACGGCGACGACTACATCATCAACGGCTCGAAGATCTGGACGACCTTCGCCCAGCACGCCAACAAGATGTTCTGCCTGGTCCGCACCTCGAACGAGGGCAAGCCGCAGGAAGGCATCTCGTTCATCCTGATCGACGATTTCGACGCGCCCGGCATCACGGTGCAACCGATCATCACCATGGCCGGCGACCATGACGTCAACCAGGTGTTCTTCGAGGACGTGCGCGTGCCGCGAAAGAACCTGGTCGGCGAGGAGAACAAGGGCTGGACCGTCGCCAAGTACCTGCTGGAGTTCGAGCGCGGCGGCAACGCCTACAGCCCCGGCCTGCATGCGCATATCCGCAAGCTGAAGTCGGTGGCGAAGGCCGAGTCCGACGGGCGCGGCGACAGCCTGATCGCCGATCCCGACTTCCGCCAGCGGATCGCCGACGCCGAATGCGACATCGTCGCGCTGGAGCACATGGAGAAACAGGTAATGTGCGAGCTGGCGGCCGGCCGCACGCCCGGTGCCGCCGCCTCGCTGATGAAGGTGCGCGGCTCCGAGACGCTGCAGAAGACCGCCGCCCTGGTGGCGGAGGCCGTGGGCTATTATGGCGCGCCGCACCAGAAGGACGCGCGGACCTGGGGCAGCAATGTCGCCCCCATCGGTCCGAAGCACGCGCTGACGGCGATGCCCGCGCACCTCAATCACCGGGCCGCGACCATCTATGGCGGCTCGAACGAGGTGCAGCGGAACATCGTCGCCAAGCTGGTGCTCGGTCTCTGACGACGGCCGGCGGGTCAGGCCTGGGCCAGGCCCGCCAGTGCCAGCGCCGAGGCGACGCAGCACGCCACCGTGCGGACGTGGTTCCACACGGTCCAGCGCGCGAGATAGTGCGTCCAGACCCCGGCGGCCTCCGGGCTGCCGGCAACCACTGCGTCCAGCCGGTTGTTCAGCGGCACGTTGAACGCGACGGTCACGCCGAACATGCCGGCGACGTAGATCGTTCCGGCCAGGACCAGCAGGGTCCGGCTACCCTCGAACCACCCCGACACCGCGCCCGCCGCCAGCAGCACGCCGAGCACCGTCGTGCCGAAGAACAGCGGCAGGAACGCGGTCCGCACGATCACCCGGTTGATCGACTGCATGGCCTGGATGGCGGCTGATGCGTCGATCCGCGCCAGCGCCGGCATGGAGAAGACCGAGAAGACGAAATAGATCCCGCCGGCCAGCGCGAAGCCGATGACGGAGACACGGACCAGCAGGTCCGGCCAGTCGAAGACCTCAGACATGCGCCACCTCCCGCGTGCCCCGGACAAAGTCGGCGAACGACCGCGGCGCCCGGCCTGTCGCGGCACGGAAATCATCGCTGGTGCGCGCGTTGTGTCCGTCCAGGGTGACCGCCATCAGCTCCGAGAGCAGCTCGACGGTGTCCGCGTCGATCCCGGCCGCGCGCAGCCCCGCCCGGAACTCGTCGGGCGTGACCGGGACGTAGCGCGCGTCGACGCCGCTTGCCGCCCCGGCCATCGCCACCGCGTCGGCAAACCCCAGCAGCTCCGGTCCGGTGAGTTCATAGACCCGTCCGGCGGGGATCGTGCCGGCCAGCAGTCCGGCGCCAAGGTCCGCGATGTCATCGACGTCGACGAAGGGTTCCCGCACATCGCCGACCGGCAGCGCGACGGTGCCGCCCGCCACCATGTCGGCCAGGAACGACTCGGTGAAGTTCTGCATGAACCAGGCGCAACGGACCACGGCCCAGTCGATGCCGGATGCCGCCAGTGCCTCTTCGGCCGCCTGCGCGCCAGCCTCGCCACGGCCGGAGAGCAGCACCATACGCCGGACACCGGCGTCCCGCGCGATACGCGCCAGCGTGGCGATGTCACCCGCAGCCTGCGGCACGGCGAGATCGGGCTGATAGGCCACCCAGGCCGCACCGGCCCCGGCGAGGGCATTTGCCCAGGTCCCCCGGTCGGCCCAGTCGAAGGCCGGATCGGTCGAGCGGGACACCGCCCGCGTGTGGATGCCGACACCGCGCAGGCGCTGCGCCACACGATGGCCTGTCTTGCCGTTCCCGCCGACGAGGACGACAGGCTTGTTCTGGTCAGTCTGTAACATGATAAAACCTCACATTTGCCAAACGTGATAAATCATCATATTCAACACAGGTCAACCAGGAAAACGACATGACCCCGCCCGACACCAGCATTCGCCCCCGCAAGGCCCCCGCCCAGGCGCGCAGCCAGGAACGCTTCGAACGCATTCTCGAGGTGTCGGCGGAACTGATGGCGACGAGCGGCAGCGGTGGCCTGAAGGTTGCCGATATCGCCGCGGCGGCGGGAATCTCGCTGGCCTCGCTGTACCAGTACTTCCCCGACAAGACGGCCATCGTCGCCACGCTGGCGGACCGGATCAACGCGAGCTGCCAGGTCTACGTGCAGGATGCGTTCCGCCCGGTCGCCACCATCGACGACCTGCTGGTCGCGATCCACGCGATGATCGACGGCTATTTCGGGATGTTCCTGAGCAATCCGCTGTCGGTGGCGGTCTGGCGCGCCACCCAGTCGGATCCCCGCCTGCAGGAGCTCGACCGGGAGGACTGCGAGAAGCACGCGATGACGCTGGCCAACGGACTGCGGGCGGCGTTGCCCGCCATGCCCGACATCGAGGCGATCCGGACCGGTCGCGTGCTCGGCGAGGCGATCTCGGGGACCGTCAGGATGGCATTCGGCCTGCCCCCCGAGGAGGGACTGGCCACGGTCGAGACCTGCAAGACGACCGTGCTGGATCCCGCGATCCGGGCCTGCGCCGCGCGCTGGAGCGGCGATCCGACCTGCTGATCAGAACACCGCGCCGCGTGCCGAGACCGGCCAGAGCGCAGCGACATGACCGTCACGGATGCCGACATACCAGTCGTGCAGGTTCACGGTCGGGTCGCAATGGCCCGGGATCAGGCGCACGCGGTCCCCGAGTTCCAGGGTGACCCCCGCCTCCAGCGCCAGGCTGCCATGCTCGTCCGACGGTCGCGCGTAGGTAACGCCGCGCCGGCCGTGCACCAGCGGCAGCCCGCTCTCGAAGCTCATCGACTTCAGCCCGGCATCGCAGACGGCCTGTCCGGCGCGGGCCACGCTCATCACACCGGCCAGCACGAACAGGCTGTGGCCGAAGGGTGCGTCGCCGTCCACCAGGTGATTGCGGGCGTAGTCGGCATCCATGAACACGTAGGAACCGGCCTGCAACTCGGTCCAGAGGCCCGACGCCGCCTCGAACGGCGCGGTGCCGGTGCCGGCACCTGTCACCGTCGGGCAGTCGATCCCGGCCCCGGCCAGCAGGTCCAGCATCCGCCGGACATGCGCGCCCCCCCTGGCGATGGCGGTTCCGCGTTCGCCGGCACCGCGGATGTGCTGGGCCGAACCGTGATAGGCCTGCAGGCCGGCGAACCGCAGGCCCTCCGCTTCCACAGCGTCCCGGCAGAGCGCCAGCGCCGTCTCGCCGACGGGTACGCCGCAGCGGGCCATGCCCACGTCGATCTCGACCAGCGCATCGATACTGACACCTGCATGCCGCGCGGCGGCGGCAATTTCGGCCAGGTTCACCGGGTCGTCGACACAGACACCGACACGCGCGCGCCGGGCCAGCAGGACCAGCCGGTCGATCTTGGCGCGGCCGACGACCTGGTTCGAGACCAGCACGTCACCGATGCCGCCGGCCACCATGGCCTCGGCCTCCGAGACCTTCTGGCAGCAAAGCCCCACCGCCCCGGCCGCGACCTGCAATCGCCCGATATCCGCCGACTTGTGTGTCTTGGCATGGGGGCGCAGCCGTACCCCGTGGCTGTCCGCCAGACGCTGCATCCGGGCAATGTTCGCCGCCAGAATATCGAGGTCGACGATCAGCGCCGGCGTATCGACCTTGTTGACCGGGTCGCCGATCCGGGCAGGCGGAGGTTGAATTGTCATTCGTTAATCACACCACATGATCGAAAGTTGACATGACTTGTCGGCGCGCGGACGTGTAGGATGAACCGAATGGTGGGCAGCGTCACCGCCCCGATGGCCGCGTGTCACGCCCTTCATGCCCGGTTAAGCGGATATTTACCCGCCGCGCCGTAGGGTCGGGCTGGTGTCGCGACACAAGGGTGCCGCATCACCGTCGCCGGTCATTGCCCGGTCCACGCGACCTGGACGATGCCACCGGCGACACGGGTTTGTTGCAGGAGACGGTGTCTTGAACGAGAGCCGATATCTGGTCCTGACCATCGCCAGGGGGCGAAGCCGTCTCGACGAGATCGCGTCGAAGCTGTCGGTGGCCGGTGCGACGGTGCTCTGCGACCGCGTCGAGACCGTCGACGATGCCGTCACGGCGCTTGGCGTCGGCTCTTATGACTGCGTCCTGTTCGATGTGCAGGGCGATGTCGCGGCCGCCGAGCGACTGAAGGAACGCCTGATCGCGAACAGCCTGCTGACGCCAATTGTCGTGGTATCCGAGATGCTGACCTCGCAGGACATGATGCGCCTGCTGCGGGCCAATGTTGCCGATTGCCTGGCGGGCGACGATATCCGCGCCGAACGCGTCCTGCGCGCCGTCTGGTCGGCAACCCGCGCCGCGCGGACCGAGCGGGCGCTCAGCCTTGCCGAATCCCAGCGCGCCTTCAACGCGCTGCACGACCAGCTGACCGGCCTGCCCAACCGATCGCTGTTCTTCGACCGCCTGCACCAGGCCCTGGCTCTCGGTGAACGCCAGCGGACGCCGGTCGCCGTCATCACCTGCAACCTGAACGGCTTCAACCGCATCAACGGCGAGATGGGCCACCAGGTCGGCGACAGGCTGCTGCAGCAGGTCGCCGAGCGCCTGCAGAAGGTGCTCCGCCGCTCCGACACGCTGGCGCGACTGGGCGACGACGAATACGCCATGATCCTGCCGACCGGCGCCAACGAGGAAGGTGCCCGCCGGACAGCCGAGAAGCTGATCGAGTCGCTGGACATGCCCTTCGACATTCTCGACCACAGCTTTGCCATCGGCATACGTGTCGGGATCGCCATCTTCCCGACCCACGGAACGTCCGCTTCGCAGCTTCTGGTGCGCGCCGAGGTCGCCATGCGCGACGGACGCCGCAGCGATCAGCGATTCGCCGTGCACGTCGCCAGCCGTATCCACGACGCCGAGCATGGCCGGCCGCTGATCGACGACCTGCGCCACGCCCTGACCGAAGGCGACCGCCAGCTCTACGTGACCTTCCAGCCCAAGATCGACCTGAAGAGCCAGCACATCGACGGTGTCGAGGCACTGGTGCGCTGGCGTCACCCGCAGCGCGGCATGGTCTTCCCCGACCAGTTCATCCCGCTGGCCGAGGAATCGGGCCTGATCGACCGTCTGACCACCCACGTGCTGAACCATTCGCTGGCGCAGCAGACGGCCTGGCGGGCGGAGAACATCGACCTCACGGTGGCGGTCAACCTGTCGGCCAAGACGCTGCAGGACCCGCGCTTCCCCGACCAGGTGCAGGATCTGCTGACCAAGTGGCAGGCCGATCCCTCACGCCTGATCCTTGAAATCACCGAGAGCGCGATCATCCTGGATGTCGAGCGGGCCACCGCGACGCTGGAACGGCTCGACCAGCTTGGCATCGGCATCTCCATCGACGATTTCGGCACCGGCTATACCTGCCTGTCCTATATCCGCCGCCTGCCGGTGCAGGAGATCAAGGTCGATCGCTCCTTCGTCATGGGCATGACCCGCTCGCCCGACGACTGGGTCATCGTCTCCTCGCTGGTCGACCTCGGCCACAACCTGGGCATGACCGTTGTCGCAGAGGGCGTCGAGGACGAGCGCACGCTGACGATGCTGGCCGACATGGGCTGCGACTTCGCGCAGGGCTACCACATGTCCCGCCCCGTCCCCGCGGACGAGTTGGCGCAATGGCTGCTCGAATCGCGCTGGGGTCTGGAGCAGCGGCCCACGGTCGACGCGCCCGCGCAGCCCCGTCCCGCAGTTCGGCAGTTGCACATCGTCGCCGGATCGTGAAACCCTGCTCCCCTCTCGCGGGAGGGATCTCATGGGTGCGACCGGAAGACGGACCGGCGCCGGACGGCGCACGGGCGGTCTGTTTCTGAAATCGACATTGCTTGCGTTGCTGGTGGCACTGGCTGGTGCCGGCGCGCATGCCGATGTCGCCGCCGACGCATTCGACGCCGCCCAGTCCGGAAACTATACGCGGGCGATGGCGCTCTGGCTGCCGCTGGCGGAGGATGGCGACGCCAACGCCCAGTACAATGTCGGCGTGCTGTTCGACGAGGGGCTTGGTACCGGGGTCGACCACGCCGCTGCCCGGGACTGGTGGCAGAAGGCGGCCGACCAGGGTCTGCCTGTCGCCATGCACAATCTCGCCCTGCTGGAACTCGAACTGGCAGCGACAGAGGGCGCCGACGGCGACATCGACAAGGCGCGGACCCTGCTGGAAGCGGCGATGGCCCACGGTCATGCCCGCTCCGCCTACACGCTGGGCAAGATGAAACTGGCTGGCGTCGGCCAGGACCAGGATGTGTCCGCCGGCATCGAGCTGATCCGGCATGCGGCCAGGGCGGGCTTCGGTCGCGCGCAGTACAACATGGGCAAGGCCTATCGCGATGGCCTGGGGGTCGAGGCCGACCCGGCAGCGGCAGCCGACTGGTTCCGGCGCGCGGCCCTGCAGGGTGACGCTGCGGCGCAGGATCACTACGCCCGCAGGCTGGCGGATGGCGACGGCATCGACGCGGATCCCGTGCAGGGCCTGGCCTTTGCGCTGCTGGCCGCCCGGCAGGGCAATGACGATGCGCTGGAACTGGCCGAGAACCTGAAGGACAGGCTCGGCATCCTGGAGGTCTCCCGCGCTGTAAGCATTGCCGACAGCTTCCGGCCAGGCAGGGCCGTCGACACCGGCGCCACAGCCACGGAGCGCGCCCGATGAGTCTCCGGACCGGCGCGCGACTCGCCCTGCTGCTGGTCGTCCTGGCCGGCCCGGTGCTGGCGCAGTCCGCCCTGCCGCAACACATCGCCGACCGCCTGGCCGAAACCGTGGTCGAGGCGAGGGCCCGCAATGCCGAGGCGCTGCGGCGGCCGGTGCCGCCGGCCAACAGCCCCGGCGACGAACTGGTTGCCTCGGTCGCCGTGACCAGCGTGGCCGAACGCCCTGACCTTGTCGCGGAGATCGTGCGCACCCTGGGCGACGGCGTGCCATCGGCCCGCGACGACATCGCTGCCGCCGTCTCCGGCAGCTTTCCCGGACTTGCCGGACCTGTCCGCACCGCGGCACGGGTCGCTCCGCCACCGCTGGCGACGACCGCCGTCGCCGCGTCGCCGACCGGCTACTGGTACAGCCAGCCGGCGCTGGCGTGCTTCCGGACCGCACCGGCAGCGACCGCCCCCGCCCTGGTGCAACCGGCAACCGCCGCCACCGCTCAGGCGGGTGACCAGCCGGACGTCGCCGGTCCCGAGGCGCCGTGGGATCCGTTGCTGCCGCTCAACCTGATCTTCTACAGCTTCAACCAGGCGGTCGACCTCGTGGTGGTGCGGCCCGTGAGCTGGCTGATCGACCAGACGCCGGATCCGATCCAGAACGGCTTCAACAACGCGGTGCGGAACTATTCCGAACCGGTCACCTTCGTGAACGATGCGCTGCAAGGCGACTTCCGGGACGCCGGGCTGTCGGCCGGCCGCTTCGTGCTGAACTCGACGCTCGGGCTCGGCGGGCTGTTCGACGTCGCCGACATGTGGTTCGGCTGGGAACCGCACACGGCCGACTTCGGCCAGACCCTGCACAGCTACGGTGTTCCCGCCGGTCCCTACCTGGTGCTGCCACTGTTCGGCCCGACGACCTTGCGCGACGGCATCGGCCGCGGCGTGGACGAGGTTGCCGACCCGTTCGGCTGGTTCACCGGCACCATCGGTCGCGCGGCACATGCCGGCTCGCAGCGGATTTCCGGCTACGAGCGGGCGCTGGACGAACACATCGCGATCTCCGACGCACCGGACCATTACGTCGCGCAGCGCGATCTGTATTATCGTCTGCGCGCGGTCGAGCTCACCAAGAGCCGCGCCCGACTGGCACCGGCCGCCACATCCAGGCCCGAGGTCGCCATCGAGACGCCGCGCTGATCAACCGGCCCGAAGGGGAGCCCCGACAGCATGCCGATCTACGGACCCGACGTCGTTCTCGACAATCCCGCCTATATCCACGAGACCGCCCAGATCTACGGCAAGGTGCGCATCGGCGCGGGTGCGTCGGTCTGGCCCTATGTCACCATGCGCGCCGAGCAGTACGAGATCGTCATTGGCAAGCGGACCAACATCCAGGACCTCTGCATGGTCCATGTGGGCAACGGTTCCGGCTCGATCATCGGCGATGACTGCTCGATCACCCACCACTGCACGATCCATGGCTGCCGCATCGGCGACAACTGCCTGATCGGCATCAACGCGGTGATCATGGACGGCGCGGTGATCGGCGAGAACTCGATCGTCGGGCAGAACGCCTTCGTGCGCGAGGGCCAGGTGATCCCGCCGAATTCCATCGTCGTGGGCGTGCCGGCGGTGGTGAAGGCGACACGGAACAACTACCTGCCCAACCGGATGAACGCCTTTCTCTACTACGAGAACGCCATCGCCTACCGGAACGGTCACTACCGGCGGTGGAGCGACGACAATTTCTGGAAGCTCGCGGCGGACGAGATGGACCGCCTGAAACAGGAGCTGGCACGCGAAACGGAGGCTGCGGAATGACCGGCCGCTTCGAGATCAAGTCCCCCTACCTGATGTTCCTGGGCGACGTGCACGACCAGCTCGCCGCCAAGACCGCGACCGGCGTGGTGCACTGGCGCCGGCCCGACTGCATCGGCCAGGTACGCTTTCCCGACTGCAAGGCCGACCTCGGCCTGCCCGACATGACCATCGCCGAGGGACGCGCGGCGGGCGCGCAGACCCTGGTGATCGGCGCGGTGAACCCCGGCGGGCGCCTGCCCGACCACTGGACCAAGGCCATCGTCGAGGCGCTGGAATCCGGCATGGACGTGGCTTCCGGCCTGCACATGCGGCTGACCGCGCAGCCGGCGATCAAGGCCGCGGCCGAGCGTACCGGGCGGGCCCTGTTCGACGTGCGCCACCCGACGCAGGACTTTGCCACCGGCAAGGGCACGAAGCGGCCGGGCAAGCGGCTGCTGACCGTCGGCACCGACTGCTCGGTCGGCAAGATGTACACCTCGCTGGCCATTGCCGCCGAGATGCAGGCCCGCGGCTGGAAGGCCGATTTCCGCGCCACCGGCCAGACCGGCATCTTCATCGCGGGGACCGGGGTGTCGGTCGACGCCGTGGTCGCGGACTTCATTTCCGGCGCCACCGAATGGCTCTGCCCGGACAACGATCCCGATCACTGGGACCTGGTCGAGGGCCAGGGCTCGCTGTTCCACCCGTCCTTCGCTGGCGTCACCATGGGCCTGATCCACGGCGCGCAGCCGGACGCGCTGGTGGTCTGCCACGAGCCAACGCGGACCACGATGCGCAATGTCAGCCACCCCATCCCCGACATCGGCAAGTGCATCGCCTGGCATGTCGAGGCGGCGACCCTGACCAATCCCGATGTCCGCTGCATCGGCGTCGCCGTGAACACCCACGCCCTGGACGAGCAGGCCGCCGCCGACTGCCTGAAGGCACTGTCGGACAAGACCGGCCTGCCGGCGGTCGATCCGGTCCGCACCGGTGTTGCCGCGCTGGTGGACAAGCTGGCGTGAGGCAACTGACCTTCGCGCGCGAGGTCTGGCCGATCCGCGGCACCTTCCGGATCTCGCGTGGCACGAAGACCACGGCCGAGGTGCTGGTCGTTACCCTGGGCCAGGACGGGGCGACTGGACGGGGCGAGTGCGTCCCCTACCGGCGCTATGGCGAGACCTTCGAGAAGGTGGAGCAGCAGATCGCGGCGGCGGCCGACGCCGTCCGTGACGGCGCGACCCGCGCCGACCTGACGGGCCTGATGATCGCCGGCGCGGCGCGCAATGCCGTCGACTGCGCCCTCTGGGATCTCGAAGCGAAGCTCGCGGGCAAACCCGTGCATCAACTCGCCGGCCTGGCGCCACCGAAGGCGCTGGTGACAGCCTTCACCGTGACCCTCGACGAGCCGGAGAAAATGGCCGAGGTCGCGGCACGGCAGGCGCATCGCCCGCTGCTGAAGCTGAAGCTCGGCACCGCCGACGGCGACATCGCCCGCGCGGCGGCGGTCCGCGCGGCAGCGCCCGACTCGACCCTGGTGGTCGATGCCAACGAGGGCTGGCAGGCAGCGCAGTTGCCCGAACTGTTCCGCGCCTTCGCAGATCTCGGCGTGAAGATGGTCGAGCAGCCCCTGCCCGCCGGGAACGACGCCGCGCTGGCCGACGTGGAACGGCTGGTGCCGGTCTGCGCCGACGAAAGCTGCCATGCCTCGGACAGCGTTGCCGGGCTGAAGGGCCGCTATGACATCGTCAACATCAAGCTCGACAAGACCGGCGGCCTGACCGAGGCGCTGATCCTGCGCGACGCGGCCCGCGCGGCCGGTTTCGGCGTCATGGTCGGCTGCATGGTGGCGACCAGCCTGGCCATGGCACCGGCGCTGCTGGTGGCGCAGGGTGCCGATTTCGTCGATGTCGACGGCCCGCTGATGCTGTCCGAGGACCGTGTCCCCGGCCTGCGCTTCGACGGCTCCACGGTCCATCCGGCCGGCCCGGACCTCTGGGGCTGAGGCCGGGCGCGGCCGGGCGCGAAGTCAAGTCGCCCCCCCTCCCCCGTTCCGCGCCCTTTCCCGTCGGCGCCGATCCGGGCATGAAGCGGGCATCAACGAGAAACAGAAGAATCGCCCGATGCCCGTACCCGTGATCGTCGCCCTCTGGATGCTGGTCTCCGCCGCCGGCTTCGCCTGCATCATGGTGATCACCCGTCACCTCTCGGCGACGCTGGATCCGTTCGTGCTGACCTTCTGGCGCTCGTTCTTCTCGATCCTGATGTTCGCGCCCTGGATCATCCGCAGCGGCCTCGGCGCGCTGAAGACCAGGCGGCTGCCGCTGTTCTTCCTCCGCTCGGCGATCATGGTCGGCTCCTCGCTGATGCTGCTCTGGGCCGCCGTGCTGATGCCGATCGGCGAGGCCACGGCCATCACCTTCACCGCGCCGCTGTTCACCACCCTGCTGGCCGCCATCGTGCTGCGGGAGAAGGTCGGGCCGCGCCGGATCGCGGCGCTGGCGGTGGGCTTCACCGGCGTCCTGGTGATGCTGCGACCGGGCGTCGAATCGGTGCAGCCCGGCGCGCTGCTGGCCATCGGCGCCTCGTTCCTCTGGGCCTTCGTCATCATCATCGGCAAGCAGCTTTCCACCACCGAACGGCCGGAGCTGGTGATCCTGATGCTGGCCATCATCAACATCCCGGTCTCGGCCATTCCGGCCGGCATCTACTGGCAGGTGCCGCAGGGCATGGACTGGGTCTGGATCGTGGCGCTGGGCGTGGTCGCCAACATCAACCTGTACGGCATCCAGCGCGCCCTGCAGATCGGCGAGGCGAGCCTGGGCCAGGTCTTCGACTTCATGCGCCTGCCACTGTCGGTCGGCCTCGCCTGGTGGGCCTTCGCCGAGGTGCCGACCATCTGGACCTGGCTCGGCGCCGGCATCATCTTCGCCGCCAGCCTCTACACCACCCGGCGCGAGGCACAGGTGGCGCGGGCGGCGAAGGCCGGCTGACGCCCTATTTCAGCACTTCCTCGGCGATGATCATCTTGCGCACCTCGGTGGTGCCGGCGCCGATCTCCAGCAGCTTGGTGTGCCGGTAGAGGCGGTTGATCTCGCTCTCCCAGATATAGCCGATGCCGCCATGGACCTGGACCGCCAGGTCGAGCACGCGGTTCATCGTGTTGGCGGCGAACATGACCGACGCGGCAGAGATCTTGTGCACGTCGCCGCGGCCGCCCTGCCCCTCCTCCAGGTCATTCACCGCCGCGAGGCCGCGATAGGTGAACAGGCGGATGGCCTCGACCATCGTGTACATGTCGGCGATGTGGGACTGCACCATCTGGAAGCTGGCGATGGGCTTGCCGAACTGCTGGCGCTCCCGCGCGTAGTCCACGGTCAGTTCCAGCGCCCGCTCGGAAATGCCGAGGCAGATGGGCGAGATCATCGCGCGTTCCAGGTCCAGTCCGGACATGACCACGACGTGGCCCCTGTTCAGTTCGCCCACCATGTTGCGCGCCGGGACTCGGCAGTCGTCGAAGACCAGTTCGCCGGTCTGGCTGCCGCGGAAGCCCATCTTGATCAGCTTCTGGGCGACGCTGAAGCCTGGGAAGTCCTTCTCGACCACGAAGGCCGAGATTCCCTTCGTGCCTCTTTCCGGCTCGGTCTTGGCATAGACCAGCAGCACGTCGGCGATCGGCCCGTTGGTGATGTAGAGCTTGCGGCCGTTCAGCACGTAGTCGTCACCGTCACGGCGCGCGACCGTGCGCATCGACCCCAGCGCGTCCGAACCCGCGCCCGGTTCCGTCAGGCCCAGCGCGCCGATCAGGCTGCCATTGGCAAGGCCCGGCACATAGCGGCTGCGGATGTCCTCGTTGCCGTTGCGCAGGATGTTGTTCATGCAGAGATTGTCATGCGCGACCCAGGCCAGGCCGAAGGCCGGGTTCCAGCGGCTGAACGCCTGCAGCACCAGCCCCGAGCCGAACACGTCCAGTTCGGCGCCGCCATACTGCACGGGCGCGGTGACGCCCAGGTAGCCGGCCGGCCCCAGTGCGCGGAACTCCGCGTCCGGCCACCATTCCTCGTCGTCCATGCGCTGGGCCAGCGGATAGATCTGTTCCCGCGCGTAGCGGTCCGCGGTGTCCAGGATTTCCTGCTGGTCGGTCGTCAGGCTGAAGCCCGAAGCCCCGCCGCGGTTGTCGCCGTCATAGGCCATCGTCGCCTCCCCGAAATTCGTAAGCGACCTTTACTATATGCACCGACCGCCCCGCAAGCAGCGACCGAACGAATGTTCAGCCTGCCTGCTCCGGCAGCGGCGGCAGGCGGAACACCTGGCCCGGATAGATCAGGTCCGGGTCACGGATGCGGTCGCGGTTCGCCTGGTAGATGGTCGTGTAGCTGTAGCCCTTGCCATAGGTCCGCCGCGCGATGCGCCAGAGCGAATTGCCCGGCTGCACCACCACGCGGTCGCCGCGCAGGTCGAGCGATCCGGGCGCCACGCGCGCGAACGGCAGTTCGATACGGGCGACGACGACGCCGGAGGCATCGACCTGGTCGACGCGCAGCACGTGCAGTCCGGGGGCAATCTCCCCGTCCGGAACCAGGCGCCAGCGGCCGTCGTTCCCGGCGCGGCTCCGCCCCACCAGGTCGCCATCGACATAGGCGCGAACCTCGGCCTCCGGATCGGAGGTGCCCGACATCTCGACGGCGCCGCTGTCGTCATAGTCCACCTTGCCGACCGACAGGCCGGCCGGCGAGGCGTCGTTGCTGGCCGGCGCCGGCGCCTGCATCACCCTCGTCTCGGTGCTGTCGGGTTTCGCCAGCACGGCCAGCGCCGTGCCCTTCTCCGCCGGCCGGGAACAATCGGGCACCACCAGCACCAGCGCGGCCTCCGAGGTCGCGGTGCCACCGGCACTGACGGCCTCGAGACCCAGTTCGACGGAGCCGGGCGCAAGCGGGCGGTCGATCGACAGTGCCCACTGTCCGCCGCCGTCGGCCGCGGTCTCGACCAGCGTCTCCCCGTTCACAAGCACGCGCACCTGCGCACCGGGTTCGGACCGGCCGGCCAGCACGGCGGTGCAATCGGTCGAGGAGATCCGCACGATGTCGAAGCTCGGGCGTTCCAGAATCACCGGTTTCGGCGCATCCGGGGTCGGCGCCTTCACCGCCGCCAGTTCGGGCGCCTTGCTCTCGACGACCGGCGCAGGCGCGGGCGTGGAAACGGCGGCAACGTCCTGCGCGGGCTTCGGTGCCGGATCGGGCGTGGGCGCGACGGGCTCGGCAACCTTCGGCTCCGGCGCGGCCGGTGTCGCAGCCGGCGCGGCCGTCTGCGGCGCGGCGGGCGCGGCGGCGGCCGGCTTCTGCTCGGGCGCAATGGCGACCTTGCCCGGTGCCGTGACCGTCCCGGGTGCCTTCGGCGCGTCCGAGGTGGCCGCGGCCGTCTCGGCGCCGGACGGTGCCGGATCGCTGTCGTCCTCCAGCCAGACGACGACGGCACCGGCGATCGCCACCAGCGCAGCCAGCAATATCAACAGCGTTCGATTCACCGGTACCTACCGCCCGACACATTGTGACCGTTCGGTGATTGGTAGTCCGAAGCCTTCGCAACCGCAATGATTCTGGCGATTCCCGGGCAGTCAGCGACGGATCGTCACCGTCATTTCCTGTCCGCCATGGCCGTGGAGCCTGTCACGGGCACGCACGGTGACCGTGTCGATGCCATCGGGAACCACGATGTCGCCGCTGCGCGTGAAGGGCTGCTCGTCATCATGGGGATGCGCCAGGACCCGCGCGCCAAGCAGCGTTCCGTCCGGCGCCAGGACCTCCCAGCGATCGGCGTAGTGCGCCCACCCGGCATCCGCATGACGCACGGTGACACGGAAGCGGACGACATCCTGACCGGCGGCCGGCAGGGCGAAGGCCTCGACCGCGAGGACATCGGCCGCGCCTGCGCCTGCGGTGTCCGCCAGGGCGAAGTTTGTCGCCGCAAGCATGGCGAGAATCGCTATGGTCCGGCCCATGAAGAACATCGCCTCCCTCTGCGTTTACTGTGGCGCCAGCAACAGCGCCGACCCGGCCTTCCTGGACGCGGCGAGCCGCCTTGGCGACCTGATGGCGCGGAACGGCATCGCGCTGGTCTATGGCGGCGGCCGGATGGGGCTGATGGGGCGCGTTGCCGACGCCGTGCTGGCCGGCGGCGGGCAGGTTACCGGGATCATCCCCGAACATCTCTACCGCATCGAGGTGCAGCACGAGGATGTGAGCGACCTGGTGGTCGTGCAGACCATGCACGAGCGGAAGGCCGAGATGTTTCGCCGCTCCGATGCGTTCTGCGTGCTGCCCGGCGGCATCGGCACGCTGGACGAGATGGTCGAGATCATCACCTGGCGCGACCTGCAACTGCATGACCGGCCGGTCGTCGTGGTGAACCAGGACGGCTATTTCACCCCGTTCCGCACGCTGCTCGACCACATGATCCGCCACCGGCTGGCGCATCCGCGGGTCGCGGGACACCTGACCTGGGTGCATGGGGTCGAGGAGGTCCTGCCGGCACTGGCGGTCGAGCCGGCGCCCTGTCGCCCTGCCCGTCCCGAGCGTATCTGAAACGCGTCCGCCATACCTGTTGGCAGCCGCGACGCTCTGCTATAAGCCCCGCATTCGTGACGCATGTCTGTAGGGGACGGGTCCGCAGCGACCGGTCCGATTGAGCGAGGGGGTAACCGCCAATGGCAAAGATCAAGGTCGCCAACCCGGTCGTCGAGCTCGACGGCGACGAGATGACCCGGATCATCTGGGACTTCATCAAGAAGAAACTGATCCTGCCCTATCTCGATATCGACCTGCACTACTACGACCTGGGCGTCGAGGAGCGCGACCGCACCGACGACCAGATCACCATCGACTGCGCCGAGGCGATCAAGAAGTACGGCGTCGGCGTGAAGTGCGCGACCATCACCCCCGACGAGGCCCGCGTCGAGGAGTTCAACCTCAAGCAGATGTGGAAGTCGCCGAACGGCACCATCCGCAACATCCTCGGCGGCACGATCTTCCGCGAGCCGATCATCTGCAAGAACGTCCCGCGCCTGGTTCCCGGCTGGACCGACCCGATCGTCATCGGCCGTCATGCCTTCGGCGACCAGTACCGCGCCACCGACTTCGTGGTGCCCGGCAAGGGCAAGATGACCATCCGCTTCGAGGGTGACGACGGCACCGTCATCGAGCGCGAGGTCTACAAGTTCCCCGGCGGCGGTGTCGCCCTGTCCATGTACAACCTGGACGAGTCGATCCGCGACTTCGCCCGCGCCAGCATGAACTACGCGCTCGGCCGCGGCTGGCCGCTGTACATGTCGACCAAGAACACGATCCTCAAGGCCTATGACGGACGCTTCAAGGACCTGTTCCAGGAAGTGTTCGAGGCGGAGTTCCAGGGTGCCTTCGACAAGGCCGGGATCACCTACGAGCATCGCCTGATCGACGACATGGTCGCCTGCGCGATGAAGTGGTCGGGCAAGTATGTCTGGGCGTGCAAGAACTACGACGGCGACGTGCAGTCCGACACGGTGGCGCAGGGCTTTGGCTCGCTGGGCCTGATGACCTCGGTGCTGATGACGCCGGATGGCAAGACCGTCGAGGCCGAGGCCGCGCACGGCACCGTCACCCGCCATTACCGCATGCACCAGCAGGGCAAGGAGACGTCGACCAACCCGATCGCGTCGATCTTCGCCTGGACCCGTGGCCTGGCCCATCGCGCCAAGCTGGACGACAATCCGGCCCTGGCCCGCTTTGCCACCACGCTGGAGAAGGTCTGCATCGAGTCGGTCGAGGCCGGCCAGATGACCAAGGACCTGGCCATCCTGATCGGCCCGGACCAGCCCTGGATGACCACCACCCAGTTCCTCGACGCCATCGACCAGAACCTGCAGAAGGCGCTGGGCTGAGGCACGCGCGGCCGTCCCCGCAGGGACGGCCGGTACGGCTGACTTCCGGAAGACCCGGGCGGGCGACCGTCCGGGTCTTCGTCTTTCCGGCGCGGGGAATCAGGCTGCGGCGATGTCGCGGACGATGCGGGACCGCGGCAGGAAGACGGTCACGACCGTGCCGCGATTGCGCTCGCTCTCGACCGTCAGCGTGCCGTCGTGCAGTTCCGCGAGGCTGCGGCAGAGCGGCAGGCCGAGCCCGGTACCACCGAACTCGCGCGAATGGCTGCCCTCGACCTGGCCAAAGGCCTCCATGGCCAGCGGAATGTGCTCGGCCTTCATGCCGATGCCGGTGTCCGTGATGCGCATCCAGACCTGTTCGGCGTCCATGCCGACCGACGCGGTTACCGTGCCGCCTGCGCGGGTGAACTTGATGGCGTTGGACAGCAGGTTGAGCGCGATCTGTTTCAGCCGCCTGTGGTCGGCCAGGATCGGCGGCACCTCGGCATCGAGATCCGTCCTGAGCTGGATCTGGGCCTCGTCGGCCTGCCCGCGCACCAGGCGCACCGCCTCCCGCATCACGTCGCCCAGGTCGGTCTCGTCCTCGTTCAGTTCCATGCGACCGGCCTCGATCTTCGAGAAGTCGAGGATGTCGTTGATCATGTTCAGCAGATGCCGGCCGCTGTTGCGGATATCGGCGGCGTAGCCCTCGTAGGTCGGGTTGCCGAGCGGACCGAACAGCCCCGACACCATGATGTCCGAGAAGCCGAGGATGGCGTTGAGCGGCGTCCGGAGCTCATGGCTCATGGTGGCAAGGAACTGGGATTTCGCATTGCTGGACGCGGCCGCAGCCTCCAGCGCATTGCTGAGTTCCGCCCGTGTCCGCTCCAGTTCGGCGATGTGCAGCCGCAGCCGCGCCGCCTCCATGGCATTGCGGTCAGCAAGATAGCTGTCGGCGATGGCACCGATCAGGCCCAGTGCGAGCAGCAGGATGGTGATCGCGGCAATGCCGATGGCCAGCGTCTGGCGCTCGATGCCGGGAAGGCCGGCCGAATCGCCCGTCAGGTCATATGACATCGTCGCCGCCGACATTGCGGTGAAATGCAGCGAGCAGACCGCCAGCGCATAGAAGCTGACAACGCAAATGGTACCGGCGATGCCGTGGACACGGCGGGGGATGTTGAAGGCCAGGACCGTGAAGGCGATGCCGAACACCACCGACAGGCCCACGTACAGCGCGTCCCAGGTGATGGTGAACGGTCCCGTCAGGCCCGCCATGCCCATGTAGTGCATGCAGCCGATGGCGGAGCCACAGACGACTGCGCCGAGGGTGTGACGCCCGTGCCGGACCAGCAGCAGCCCGCCCCAGGACATCACGACGGCGATCAGTGCCGACAGCAACGTGTCCAGCGTGTCATATCCCAGCGCCCACGGCACACGGTAGGCCAGCATCGCAACGAAATGGGTGGCCCAGACGCCAGTTCCCATCGCCAGCGCGGCGGCGAAGGTCCAGTACCGCGCATGGTCAGAATCCGTCAGGCCGCGCCGGTGCAGTGACAGCGCGGTATGGCTCGCCAGCAGGCAGACAACCGCTGCCAGCCCGACAAGCCACAGGTCATGCTGTTCGACGACACAGTCGAGAATCCGGATCATTCCGCCACTGTTCCGGTTAGTGGTTACCGCCCGGTGAACTTTAGCCGGTGCGGGGCGGAATTGATCAGCCGCAATTACACTTCTGTGTCACCCGGCACGCCGACGCACCTGCCAGGGCGCGTAGAGATCCAGCAAGGTCGGACCGGTGCGCCGGCCGTCCTGGTTCGACAGCCAGATCCGCAGCAGGTGCCGTCGGTGGGTCTCGTCGTCCCGGTAGTCGGTCCTGGAATGCAGGATGACAAAGTTGTTCACGAACTGGATGTCGCCCTTGCGCATGTCCATGAACAACTGGTTCTCGCGCCGCGCGGAAATGGCGTCCAGCACGTCCAGCGCCTCGACCTCGCGGGCGTCGAGCTCCATGCCCTCGTGACGAACCCAGTCGATCGGGTTGCGGTTGTACATGACGTGCAGCAGGCCGCCGTGGAAACTGAACACCGGAATGCGGTCGCGCGAGACCGGCGGCTCGCCAGGCGCCTGCTCGCCGCGGCGGGGGTGGTGATAGCCCCGGCGCAGCACCGGGTAGAGGTCCGGCCGCTCGGCGCGCAGCACGTTGTAGACGTGCGAGGCGCTGACCAGGATCGACTTGCCGCCCTCGGCCGGTTCGCCCAGCGCCAGCAGCCCGACGAAATCGGCGCCATCGGTGTGGAACGGCAGCAGCTTGTTCGACGCATAGCCGCGGCTGGTATGGTCGTAGGGCTTCTGCAGGTCCACCACCTCGATCATGTGGTCGTGCTTGTGGGTCTGCTCCGTGATCTTCCCCAGGTGACCGCAGATCAGCGCATAGCCGATCAGCGCATCATCCCTGGAATAGCGGTCGACGGGGAAGCCGCCGACCACCGCAAAGCCCCGTCCCCGCTCCAGGTCGTCCAGTGCCGCCTTCAGCATCGGCGCCGCCGTCTGCAGCGGGAAACGGTCCGGCGTCAGTTCCCAGAACGGCAGTCCGGACGCCTTCGCGGCCCGGATGGCCGAGTCCAGCTCCGCCAGCATCGCCGGCGTCAGCGGGCGAACCCAGGAACGGGTCTCGGGAAAGTCGGCGGCGGTCCAGACGCTGGCGTCACGGATCGGCCATGGATCGTCGGAATGGAGCGTTGCGATGTCGGTCTGCATGTTCGGCGCCTCCCCAGCGCGTCCCCGCATTCTACTGTCTCTTCAGGTGGATTGCAGCCCCGGGGGACTCAGTCCTCCTTGAAGCCCGGCTCCTTCCACCAGGGATAGAACGGCGGCAGGTCGGTCGAGACCTTCATGGAGAACTTCGGCAAGCGCTTCTCCAGGAACGAGGTCACGCCTTCCTTGGCGTCGGCCCGGGCGCCCATGTAGACCATGTTGGCGCTGTCGACGCGATGCGCCTCCATCGGGTGATCGGCGCCCAGCAGACGCCAGAACATGGCACGGATCAGGGCCACCGAGACGGCGGAGCTGCGGTCGATATAGGTCCGGGCGATGGCCCGGGCGCGCGGCAGCAGCTCGTCGGGCGCCACGACCTCGCGCACCAGACCGGCCTTCAGCGCCTCGTCGGCCTCGAACACGCGGCCCGAATAGCCCCAGTCGAGCGCCTGGGAAATACCGACCAGGCGCGGCAGGAAGTAGCTCGAGCAGGCCTCGGGCACCACGCCGCGCTGGGCGAAGACGAAGCCGAAGCGGGCCTTCTCGGAGGCGATGCGCACGTCCATCGGCAGCTGCATGGTCGAGCCGACACCGACCGACGGGCCGTTGATGGCGCCGATCACCGGCTTCTTGCACTGGTAGATGCGCAGCGTGAGGATGCCGCCGCCGTCGCGCACCACCTCGTCGGGCTGGTAGCCCCGTTCGGCGTAGTTGAACGTGCCGCCGCCGCGCGAGAGGTCTGCGCCCGCGCAATAGCCACGGCCGGCACCGGTGAAGATGATCGCCCGGACCTCGTCATCCGCGTCCGCGCGATCCAGCGCGTCCAGCAGCTCCTGCCCCATCTCGCGGGTATAGGCGTTCAGCTTGTCGGGACGGTTCAGCGTGATGGTGAGGATGTTGTCCTCGATCTCGTACCTGATCTGCTCGTAGCTCATGTCCGGTCTCCCCTTCCGAATGTCGTGATGATGCCTCAGCGCGCCCAGGGCGGCGGCAGCTTGTTGAGAAAGGCCTGCATGCCTTCCATGGCCTCGGGCCGGCGCAGAAGGCGGACGAGATGGTTGGCGGCGCGGTCCATCACGGCGCGGCGCGGCTCGAACTCGGTCGCCAGCACCACGTCCTTGACCGCGGCCACCGCCGCCGGATCACAGCGGTCGAGTTGCGCCAGCACGCCGGCGAGGCAGGCTTCGGTCTCCGCCTCGTCGTGCACGAGGTAGTGCCCCACACCCAGCCGGAACGCCTCCTCCCCGCTGATGCGCAGTCCCAGCATTGCGATGCGGCGCAGCGGATCGACGCCGATGCGCCGGGCGATGAAGGGCAGGATCTGCGAGGGGATGAAGCCCACCTGGGTCTCGGGCAACGCGAACTTCGCGTCGGCGCGGATGATGGTGACGTCGGCACAGCACGCCATGCCGAAACCGCCGCCGGCCGCCGCGCCCTCCACGACCGCCACCACGGCCTTGGGCAGGGTGTCGAGCGCCTGCAGGACATCGCCGAAGGAACGATAGGGCGCGTACATCGGGTCGGCCTGGCCGTCGCCCGGTGCCGGCGGCATGTCCTGCATGGCGTTGAGGTCACCGCCGGCCGAGAACTGCCCGCCTGCGCCGCGCAGGATCACGGTGCGGATGTCGTCGTCGCCGCGCACGCGCGCCATCACGTCGCCGATCTCGGCCATCATCTGGTGGGTCAGCGCGTTGCGGATCTGCGGGCGGTTGAACGTCACCCACAGATGATGCGCGCGCGCCTCGACCAGCAACGATGTATAGGCCGGCCAGACCGGTCTCGTCATGTGGCGGATCCTCCCTCGGCGGCGACTATACAAGAGCGGCGCCTACCAGCCAGTAGCCTGTCGCATGGCGGGGTCGCGCCGGCCCCGCCTCAGCCGCGGATGCGCTCGACGCGCGCGAAGCCCGGCTCCGTGGAGATGGCGGAAATGATGTCGGCCAGGTGACGGACGTCCCTGACCTCGATGTCGAGCTCCAGCACGAAGAAGTCGCTGGTCCGGCGGACGGTCCGCAGGTTGGCGATATTGCCCTCCTGCTGCGCGATCACCGTGCTCAGCTTGCTCAGGGTGCCCGGGCGGTTGGTCATCTCGACCTCGATCCGTCCGGCCAGCCGCTGCTGCTCGTCGGCCTCGGTACCCGACCAGGCGACATCGAGCCAGCGCTCCGGCATGTCCTGGTAGAGCTCCAGTGCAGCGCAATCGATGGTGTGGATGAAGATGCCCTTGCCGGGCTGGCTGATACCGACGATGCGGTCGCCCGGCACCGGATGGCAGCAATCGCCGTAGTGCACGGCGACACCCGGTGTCAGGCCATGCACCGACAGCACGCCGTCATCTGCATGCTTGCCGTCCTTCTTCCGGCGACGGGTCCGCTTCTCGGCCGGATGCACGGCACCCAGCACGTCGCGGGCCGCGATGGTGCCGCTGCCGACACCGGCATAGAGCTCCTCCAGGTTGTCGACCCGGAACAGCGGCAGTACCTCGATCAGGCTCTTGTCGACCAGTCGCCGGCGTGCCGCGGAGAAGGTGGTGTCGAGCAGCCGCCGCCCGACCTCCACCTGCTCGATCCGTTCCTTGCTGCGCGCCGAGCGCCGGATGGCGGCCTTGGCCTTGCCGGTGACGACGAAATTCTCCCAGATCGCCGGCGGGGTCTGTTCCGAGGAGGTCAGGATCTCCACCTGTTCGCCGTTCTTCAGCTGGGCATGCAGGGCCACCAGCCGCCCGTTCACCTTCGCCCCGACGCAGGTATTGCCGAGGTCGGTGTGGACCGCGTAGGCGAAATCGACCGGCGTCGCGCCCTGCGGCAGCTCGATCAGCCGCCCCTTCGGCGTGAAGCAGAACACCTGGTCGGCATACATGTTGAGCTTGGTATGCTCGAGGAACTCGTCGGGGTTCGACGCGTCGTTCATGATGTCGAGCAGTTCCTGCAGCCAGCGCGCCTTCTCCAGGTCCGGCAGCGCCTTGTCGCTGTCGCCGGTCTTGTAGAGCCAGTGCGCAGCGACGCCGTACTCGGCCTTCTCGTGCATTTCCTTCGAGCGGATCTGCACCTCGATGCGCAGCCGTTCGGGGCCGATCACCGCGGTATGGATGGACTGGTAGTCGTTGCGCTTGGGCAGCGAGATGTAGTCGTCGAACTGGTCGGGGATCATCCGGTAGCGACGATGGATCGCGCCGAGTGCGCGGTAACAGGCGTCGGCGTCGTCGACGATGATGCGGAAGGCGAACACGTCCGTCAGTTGCTCGAACGAGATGTGCTTGCGCTGGATCTTGCGCCAGACCGAGAACGGTCGCTTCTCGCGGCCCGTCACCGTGGCCTGCACGCCAGCCTTGCTGACGGTGTCCAGCAGCGCGCCCTTCATGCGTTCGATCAGGTTGCCGGCCTTGGAGCGCAGCAGGTCCAGCCGGGCATTGATCGACTGGTAGGCATGCGGGTCCATGACCTGGAACGACAGGTTCTGCAGTTCCTCGCGCACGTCGTTCATGCCGATGCGCTCGGCCAGCGGCGCGTAGATCTCCATCGTCTCGGTGGCGATGCGGCGCGCCTTGTCCGGCTTCAGGTAGCCGATGGTGCGCATGTTGTGCAGGCGGTCGGCCAGCTTGACGATCAGCACGCGGATGTCGTCGGACATCGCCAGCAGCAGCTTGCGGAAGTTCTCGGCCTGCTGGGTCTTGTCGGAGCGCAACTCGACCTTGGACAGCTTGGTCACGCCGTCGACCAGCCGTCCGATGTCGACGCCGAACAGGTCGTCGATTTCCTTGCGGGTGGCGAGCGTGTCCTCGATCGTGTCATGCAGCAGCGCCGTCACGATCGACTCGGTGTCGAGGTGATAGTCGGTGAGGATGCCCGCCACCTCGACCGGGTGGCTGAAATAGGGATCGCCGGACGCGCGCTTCTGCGTGCCATGCGCGCGCATGGCAAAGACATAGGCCTTGTTGATCAGGTCTTCGCGCGCCGAGGGGTCGTAGGACAGGACCTTCTCGACGAGCTGCATCTGCCGCATCATGGCGACGATATTACGCTCCGCCGTGCCGCCGTACAGCGGCGGCACCGGTCGACGTGATCAGCCATCACGGCAGTTGCTGCCCGGCACGGCAAACACATGGTCCGGGCGAATCGGGGCTCAGTCGCCCTGCGCGGCCTCGCCGGCGGCAAAGGCCGCCAGTTCACGACGCATGCGCTCGGCCAGGTCGTCCTCTTCGGGCTCGTCGCGCTCGACATGGCGCTGGTAGCTGCCGATCAGGCCGTTGCGCAGCTCAGCGGGTGACACCACCTCGTCGGCGATCTCGCGCAGCGCCACGACAGGGTTCTTGTCGTTGTCGCGGTCGACCTTCAGCTCGGCGCCGTTGGAGAGCGCACGGGCGCGCTGGCCGGCCAGCAGCACGAGTTCGAAGCGGTTCGGAACCTTGTCGATGCAGTCCTCGACGGTCACGCGGGCCATGAAGGCACCTCCGGTAGCAAAGGCGGGGCTGAAAAGCGAACGCTGTCTCTACCTGACAGCGCCCGCGGGTGCAATGTCTTTCCGGTCGTCGCCCACGGGGGTGACACCGCTGCGGTCAACCGCACGCAGCATCTCGCCGACCGTGGCGCCTGTCGCCGGGTGACGCCAGTCGGGCGCGATCTCGGACAACGGCGCCAGCACGAACGCACGCTCGGCGACACGCGGATGCGGCAGTACGGCCGAACCGTGCCGGCCGGTGCCCTGGGTGATCCGGTCATCATAGGCAATCAGGTCGAGGTCGAGGCAGCGCGGGGTCCAGCGCCCTGCCCGCACGCGGCCGAACGCCCACTCCACCTCGTGCAGCAGGCGCAGCAGACGGTCCGGCGCCGCGCTGGTCGCGACCGAGATGATCCCGTTGACATACCATGGCTGGTGGCCCAGCGACGGTGGCCAGGGCGGGCTGTCGTACCAGGATGACCGTGCCAGTACCTGCAGGCCGCGGCGCTCCAGAGCCGTGACCGCCGCCTCCAGCGTGTTGCGCGGCGCGCCGAAACGCGGGTGCGGCAGGTTGGCTCCCAGCCCGACGATGATCAATGGCACCTCCATCCGGGCAGGCCCCCCAGGGATCCCGTGGCCGGGAATCCGCTGGCAATTTCGCCCTCCGGCGACTAAACGGTGGCCTGTGTTCAACGCCCGCTGATTTGGGGCGGGAACCTGTCTCGCGCAACGGGGTCTCCGGGCGCGCGGCGCCATGGATACTGGATTAGCGGGACATTGCAAATGAGCGATATTGACCTTGGATTCTACCCGGCGGAGAAGATCGCGCTGTTCATCGACGGCGCCAATCTCTACGCCGCCGCGCGGGCGATGAACTTCGACATCGACTATCGCAAGCTGCGCGCGCTGTTCGCCAAGCAGGCCAAGCTGGTCCGCGCCTTCTACTACACGGCGCTGATCGAGGACCAGGAGTACTCGCCGCTCCGGCCGCTGGTCGACTGGCTCGACTACAACGGTTTCACCATGGTGACCAAGCCCGCCAAGGAGTTCGTCGGCGCCGACGGACGCCGCAAGGTCAAGGGCAACATGGACATCGAACTGGCCATCGACATGATGGAGATGGCCGAGTTCATCGACCACGCCATCCTGTTCTCCGGCGACGGCGACTTCCGCAGCCTGCTGGAGGCGGTGCAGCGCAAGGGCATCCGCTGCACGGTGGTTTCCACCATCCGCGTGCAGCCGCCGATGATCGCCGACGAGTTGCGGCGCCAGGCCGACCGGTTCATCGATCTCCAGGTACTGCAGCCGCTGATCGCGCGCGAGGGCATCGTGCGCAGCCCGTCGCCGCGCCGCGAGGAATTCCAGAACCGCGCCGCCGGACCGGATGACGACGACCTGGACGATCAGGACGACTGAGGCCGACGTGCCGCGTCACGAGCCGCCGCCCGGTTGCGACCTCTGTCCGCGCCTGGTCGCGTTCCGTCGCACCAACCGCGAGCTCTATCCGGACTTCCACAACGACCCGGTTCCCGCCTTCGGCGACCTTGACGCGCGCCTGCTCGTGGTCGGCCTGGCGCCGGGGCTGAAGGGGGCCAACCGGACCGGCCGGCCCTTTACCGGCGACTATGCCGGCGACCTGCTCTACCCGATGCTGCTGGAATGCGGCTTCGCCACCGGCAGCTACGGCGCGACGCCGGACGACGGCCTTCGCCTGCGCGGCACGCGGATCACCAACGCCGTCCGCTGCGTGCCGCCGGAGAACAAGCCGACGGGCGCGGAACAGAAGGCCTGTCGCCCCTTCCTGGTCGCCGAGATGTCCCGCATGACGGACCTGAAGGGCCTGCTGGCGCTGGGGCGTCTGGCGCATGATGCCGTGCTCAGGACGCTGGGGCTGCGGGCGGCGGACTACGTCTTCGCCCACGGTGCGCTGCACCGCCTGCCCGACGGACGGGTACTGGCCGACAGCTATCACTGCTCCCGCTACAATGTGAACACAGGGCGCCTGACGGAGCAGATGTTCCGCGAGGTGCTGACCGCGCTGCGGGCGGCGCTTCAGTCCGAGTAGCGTTCCTCGGCCCAGGGATCGGCTTCGTTGTGATAGCCCCGGGTCTCCCAGAAGCCCGGATCGTCGTCAGCCACGAACTGGATGCGGCGCACCCATTTCGCCGACTTCCAGAAATAGCGGTGCGGCATCACGATCCGCATCGGGCCGCCATGTTCGCGGCTAAGCGGCTTCCCCTCCCAGGAATGGGCCAGGATCACGCCCTCGGCCAGGAAGTCCTCCAGCGTCACGTTCGTGGTGTAGCCGTCATGGCTGTGGAAGATGACGTGCCGCGCCTCCGGCTTCGGGCGCACCCTTTCGGCGATGTGGCGCGCCGAGACGCCGTCCCAGCGGTTGTCATACCGCGACCAGGCGGTGACGCAGTGGATGTCGCTGACGAAGCTCACCTGCGGCTCGGCCATGAAGCCGGCCCAGTCGACGCGCAGGTCGCGCTCCACCAGCCCGTCAACGCGCAGCCGGAACCGCTCCGGCGTCAGCTGCGGCTGCACGCCCAGGTCCAGCACCGGCCAGTTGGTCACCAGCCGCTGCCCCGGCGGCAGCCGGTCCTGGCGCCCGGCCGACGGGTTGCCGGTCAGCAGCCGCCCCTCACGCGCCCAATGTTCCTTGGTCTCGACCAGCTTCGACCGGACTGCGCCGGTCGCCTCGACCCCGTCGTCGTCGTCGCTCATCGCCCGTTCCTGATCGCCTCTTCCAGGCGGCTGGTGCCGCCGCCCTGATGGTGGGCATGGCAGATCGCGGCGGCAAGGGCGTCGGCCGCGTGCTCGTTGGCGATCCGCGCGCCGGGCAGCAGGGTCCGGACCATCATCAGGATCTGCGCCTTGTCGGCATGCCCGGTGCCGACCACGGCCTTCTTGATGGCGTTGGGCGCGAACTCCGTCACCGGCAGGTCGTTCAGGGCGGCGACCAGCAGCGAGACACCCCGCGCCTGGCCGAGCTTGAGCGTCGAGACCGGATTGCGGTTGACGAAGGTCTCCTCGACCGCCGCCGCGTCCGGTCGCCATTCGTCGATCACCGCCTGCAGGCCGTCATGCAGTTCACGCAGACGGGTCGCGAGGTCGGCCTTGCCGTCGGAGCCGACGGCGCCGTCGGCGATCCAGCGCAACCGGTTGCCGGTGACATCGATGATGCCCCAGCCGGTGAAGCGCAGTCCCGGATCCAGGCCGATCAGCCGTCGCGTCTGCAGTGCCGCCTCCTTGCATTCCCGCGCCACCATGGCACGATTCAGCGGCAACGGGCCGCGTTCCGATTGTTCGACCCGCTCACAGGTATGCGTTCATGACCCGATCCACCCGTTCCGCCCCCGTCCCGCCTGTTGCCGACTTCGTGCTGCGCCCGCACCGCTCGCTGGGGCCGCGCGGCTTCCTGGTCGTGATGGGCCTGATCGGTGGCATCAGCTTCGTCACCGGCGCGCTGTTCGTGTTGAAGGGCGCCTGGCCGGTGCTGGGATTCATGGGCATCGACGTGGCGCTGGTCTGGTTTGCCTTCCGCCAGAGCTACCGTGCCGCGCAGGTGCGCGAGCGCGTGCTGGTCACCGCCGACGAGGTCGTCGTGATGCGCCGCGACAGCGCCGGGCGGGAACAGGCATGGCGCCTGCCGGCCTACTGGGCGCGCATCGACCAGGAGGACCACCCGAGCGGCGACCACACGCTGTGGCTCGCCAGCCGCGGCAGCCGCATCGACGTGGGCGGGTTTCTCAGCCCCGCCGAGCGCAAGACCTTCGGTGACGCCCTGGCCGGCGCACTGCGTACGGCACGTCAGCCGATGCCACGACCCATGGCGTAGAACTCGTCGTTCGGCCGCATCGACATGAAATTGGCGAGGCGGTTGGACTGCGCGAAGAACGCGGTGATGGCGGCGATGTCCCAGATGTCCTCGTCGGTGAAGCCATGGCCGCGCAGGGTGACGAAGTCGGCGTCGCAGATCGACTTCGCGTCGTCGCAGACCTTCATGGCGAAATCGAGCATGGCCATCTGCCGGGGCGTGATGTCGGCCTTGCGGTAGTTGGTCGCGAGCTGGTCGGCGATCAGCGCGTTCTTGGCCCGGATGCGCAGGATCGCGCCGTGGGCCATCACGCAGTAGAGGCAGTTGTTCCGCCCCGAGGTCGCCACCACGATCATCTCGCGTTCGGCCTTGGTGAGGCCGCTGTCGCGCTCCATCAGCGCGTCGTGGTGGGCGAAGAAGGCGCGGAACTCGTCGGGGCGGTGTGCCATGCCCAGGAAGACGTTGGGCACGAAGCCCGACTTCTCCTGCACCTTCAGCACCAGCGCCTTGATGTCGTCGGGAAGGTCGTTGATGTCCGGGACCGGATAGCGGCTGATCGGATGGTCGGTCATGGTCGTGCTCCCCTTGGCGCCGGAAATTTCACAAGCCGGGTTCGGGGAAGGCGTGCCACGGGACGCGGTGTCGGGCAAGTCCCGGAAATGCCATCCGGGGGCGGGCTGAGTCGTGTGGTCCGGAGAGGGATGCGGTGTGGTGCCCAGAACAGGACTCGAACCTGCACTCCGTTTCCAGAACTAGCCCCTCAAGCTAGCGCGTCTACCAATTCCGCCATCTGGGCCCCGCCTGGCGCGTTCACCGCCGCAGGCAGACCGTGTCGCCGACGCATCACCCGCTTCCCCACGGGAAGAAGGTGCTGGTGCCCAGGAGAGGACTCGAACCTCCACTCCGTTTCCAGAACTAGCACCTGAAGCTAGCGCGTCTACCAATTCCGCCACCTGGGCATCGGTCGACCGGTCGAGGCCGGGGTTTTAGCGAGACGGATCGAGGCGCGCAAGAGGCGATTTTCGTCATGGCGTCCTTTGCCAAACCGCCGCGCCGACGGCTAGACTGCCGCCATCGCGCGCGACGGGAGGAACACGCCGATGACGCTCGAGGTCGATCTCTTCTGGTCCTTCCGCAGCCCCTATTCCTATCTCGGCACGCGCCGTTACAGGGAGATGGAGCGGGACTGGGACCTGGTGGTGAACGTGCGACCGGTCTATCCGATCGCCGTCCGTACGCCGGAGTTCTTCACCAAGGTCGACCCGCTGTGGCCGGGATACCTGATGAAGGACGTCTTCCGGGTCGCCGAGTATCTCGGCATGCCCTTCGCCTGGCCCGATCCGGATCCGGTCGTGATGGACATGCGCACGCGGACGATTCCGAAGGAGCAGCCCTATATCCATCGCCTGACCTTCCTCGGCATCGAGGCCTGCAAGCGCGGGCGCGGGCTGGATTTCATCTGCGAGGTGGCGGCGACGATCTGGAATGGCTCCACGAAGAACTGGCACCAGGGCGATCACCTGGCGCAGGCCACCGCCCGCGCCGGCCTGGACCTCGCCGACATGGAGCGCGCCATCGCGGGCCGCGAGGACGACTGCCGGGCGGTGATCGCGGCCAACGAGGCGGCGCTGGCAAAGGCCGGACACTGGGGCGTGCCCACGCTGGCGTTCCGCAACGAGCCGTTCTTCGGCCAGGACCGCATCGACATGTGCCTGTGGCGGATGCAACAGGCCGGTCTGAAGCCCCGGTCGCCGGATGCCGCCCATGGCTGACGAGACACCCAAGACCAACGGACACAAGGTCAACGGCCACAAGCTGCCGGGCCTCTCGCCGCTGTTCGGTGCCACCGGCGGCAAGGCCACGGGGGCGGAAAGCCTGCCCTTCGACTTCGAGGCCACGCAGCGCGCCCTGACCCCGGTACACGCCGAGATCCCGAGAGACGCGTTCACCGCCGGTATGCTGGGCACCACGCGGGCCGGTGGCGGCATGGTGATCGGCTCGGGCAACCTGATCCTCACCATCGGCTATCTCATCGTCGAGGCCGAGAGCGTCGCGGTGACCGATTCGAAGGGCCGCCCGGTCGAGGCGGAGGTCATCGCCTATGACTTCGAATCCGGCTTCGGCCTGGTCCGGGCGGCGACGTCGCTCGGGCGTCCGCTATTGAACTTCGGCACCGCGCGCGACCTGACGGTCGGTTCCACGGTCGTCGCCAGCTGCGGCGGCGCGGAGACGGTGGTGCAGCGCCTCGTCGACAAGCGGGGCTTCACCGGATACTGGGAATACCGCCTCGACGAGGCGATCTACACCGTGCCGGCCCATCCGAACTGGGGCGGCTCGGCGCTGATCGGCATGGACGGCCTGCTCTATGGCGTGGGTTCGCTGTATGTCGAGGACGCGCAGCCGGGCGAGGAGAAGTCCGTCGGCAACATGTTCGTGCCCATCGACCTGCTGGAACCGGTGCTGGACGACCTGCTGGTCCACGGCCGGCGTTCGACCCCGGCGCGCCCGTGGGTGGGTGTCTATGCCGCCGAGCGCATGGGCCACCTGGTGCTGATGGGCGTCGCCGCGCGCGGCCCGGCGGCGACGGCCGGCCTCGACCAGGGCGACATCATCCTGCGGGTCGGCGCCACGGCCATCGGCTCGCTGGACGAGTTCTACACGGCGCTGTGGAACTTCGGCGAGGCGGGCTGCACCCTGCCGCTGACATTGATGCGTGACGGCAGGGTGTTCGAGACCTCGGTCCAGACAGCCGACCGCGACAGCTTCCTGAAAATCCCGCGCTGGAACCGGTGAGATGCCCAGGCTGACGCCGAATGGCGGCCCACCCGCGAGCCACGCCATGGAACACCTGGCCGACGTGGTGAACGGCGACGGCGGACTGGTCCATCGCGGGCGTCATGTCGACCTGGAATGGCTCTGGCAGGTCGACGCGGTGCCCTACCACGTGCGCATCCAGCACGGCCTGGTGGTCGAACTGGTGCGCGGGCCGGTGCTGATGCGCAGCCACCGCTTTGCCGTGCGCGGACCGGCGGATTCGTGGGAACGGTTCTGGGCACCGATGCCCCGCCCCGGCTTCCACGACCTGTTCGCGATGATGAAGACCGGGCGCGCCTCCATCGACGGCGACCTGCAGCCGCTGATGGCGAACCTGCGCTACTTCAAGGAGGTGCTGGCCGCACCGCGGCGGCTGGCGGACGGGCATCATGGCTGAGTTCGAACCGGTCACGGGACGCTACTGCACCCTCGACATCGAGGGCCGGCGCTGCCGCATCTACATCGAGGAGGCCGGGTCGGGCGTACCGCTGCTCTGCCTGCACACGGCCGGCGCCGACAGCCGCCAGTTCCGTCACCTGATGACCGATCCGGCGGTGATCGACCGGTTCCGCGTCATCGCCTTCGACATGCCCTTTCATGGCAAGTCCAACCCGTGGGCCGGATTCCAGGACGAGGAATACCGCCTGACCACCGGGTTCTACACGGCCGCGGTGCTGGCGGTGGCCGACGCGCTGGAGCTGGAGCGGCCGGCGGTGATGGGCTGTTCCATGGGCGGGCGACTGGTGCTGCACCTGGCCGGCAGCCACCCCGAGCGCTTTCGTGCCGTGATCGGGCTGGAGGCCGCCGACCACCAGCAGCCATGGTACGACACCGAATGGCTGCATCGCCCTGACGTGCATGGTGGCGAGGTCGCTGCGGCACTGGTTTCCGGCCTTGTCGCGCCGCAGAGCCCCGACGAGTTCCGCTGGGAGACGCTCTGGGCCTACCAGTGCTCGGGCCCGGGCGTGTTCAAGGGCGACCTGCACTTCTATCGTCGCGATTCCGACTTCCGCGACCGCATCCACATGATCGATACCACGCGCTGTCCGGTGTTCCTGCTGACCGGAGAATACGACTTCTCCTGCACGCCCACCGACACGCTCAGGACCGCCAAGGACATCCCCGGTGTGGAGGCAGAAGTGATGGAAGAACTCGGGCACTTCCCGATGTCGGAGAACCCGGCACGGTTCCGCACCTACATCCTGCCGGTGCTGGACAAGGTGGCACGGCTGTGAGTGCCGCCGGACCCGTCGCGCTCGTCACCGGTGTCGGCCCCGGTACCGGCGCAGCCATCGCCCGTCGTCTCGCCGCCGGCGGCTATCGCGTCGCCATGCTGGCGCGCACCGCGGAACGGTTGGTGGAAATCGAGGAAAGCACGCCGGGATCATATGGTTATCCCTGCAATCTTGCCGATCTGGATGAAGTTTCGGCCTGTGTCGAGTCGGTGATCGCCGACCACGGTGCCCCGGAGGTGCTGGTGCACAACGCGGTGCGCGCGGCGTTCGGGACGTTCCAGGAGATCGATCCGGCGACGCTGGAGAAGGTGTTCCGCGTCAACGTCTCCAGCTTCCTGCACCTGTCGCGCCTGCTGGCCCCGGCCATGATCGCGAACGGGCGTGGCGCCATCGTCGCCACCGGCAATACGGCGGCGCATCGCGGCAAGGCAAGGTTCGCCGGCTTCGCGCCGACCAAGGCCGCACAACGCATCCTGGCGCAGTCGATGGCACGCGACCTCGGGCCGAAGGGCGTCCATGTCGCCTATGTCACCATCGATGCCATGATCGACCTGGAATGGACCCGCGCCGGCCCCGGCAAGGGCAAGCCCGACGAATGGTTCATCACCCCGGAGGCCATCGCGGAGGAGGTCTGGCACGTCATTCACCAGCACCGCTCGGCCTGGTCGTTCGACGTCGAGATCCGCCCCTTCGGCGAGACCTGGTAGCGGGCGGCGGCAAGCGCATGCCCGTCCCGTCCCTGCCCGAGATCGCACGGGCACTGTTCGCGACCTGGCGGATCGCCCGTGGCGACCGCGGTGCCGTCGCCTATCTGCCGAACACGCCGGACGCGGTCTGGAAGTCGTTCTTTGCCGCCGTCCTGCTGGCGCCGTTCTGGGCCGTCGTGATCTGGGCGATGGCGACGGCCGCCTGGGCCGACTACGAGCCGCTGCCGGTGGCCCTGATCAATCTCGCCTCCTATGCCGCGGCCTGGCTGGTCTGGCCGGTGCTGTCGCACGAGATCGCGCGTTTCGGCGGCTGCCTGGACAACTGGTGCCGCTACGTCGTGGCCTACAACTGGTCCGAGATCTGGATCATGATGCTGCGACTGCCCATCGTCGCCGTCATGGCCGGCGGCCTGCTCGACACCGGCCCGGCGCTGCTGCTGTGGCTGGTCAGCCTGGCCCTGGTGGTCGGCTACCGCTACCTGATCGCGCGCGAGGTCCTGGGACTGGGTGCGGCAGCAGCCTTTGGCACCGCCATCCTCGAGGTGCTGGTGTCCTACGCCTGGGGCGCGTTCGAGAATGCCATGCTGGCACCCTACTTCGTTCCGCACATCATGGACTAGGGTCCGGGCCGGTGCCCCGGGGATAGTCAGCGCGGACGAAATACAGCCCGTCGGGCGGTGCGGTCGGTCCGGCCGCCGCCCGGTCCCGCGCCTCCAGCGCCGCCTGCACGTCCCCGACCGTCCAGCGGCCGAGCCCGACCTGCACCAGCGTGCCGGTCAGGATGCGGACCTGGTTGTGCAGGAAGGATCGCGCCGAGACGGAAACCACGACCTCCTCGCCGGTCGGGACGGCATGCAGGCGGTCGAGGGTCTTCACCGCCGTGTCCGCCTGGCACTGGGTCGACCGGAAGCTTTCGAAATCGTGCCGGCCGACCAGCACGGCCGCCGCCCGGTTCATGGCATCGACGTCCAGTCCCTGCGGCACGTGCCAGACCCGTCCGCGCTCCAGCACCGGCCCCGCGCGCCGGACCAGGATGCGGTAACGGTAATGCCGGCCGAGGCAGGAGAAGCGCGCGTGGAAGTCATCGGGGACCGGCCGTGCAGCCAGCGCCGCCACCGGGTGCGGGCGCATGTGGGCGTTGAGCGCCTGCATCACCCGCTCCGGCTCCATCGGCTTCGCGAAGTCGACATGGACCGTCATGGACAGCGCGTGCACTCCGGAATCGGTACGCCCGGCCGCGGTCGCGCGCACCGACTCGCCGGTGAAGCCCTGGATGCCGCTCTCCACGACCTCCTGCACCGACAGGCCATTGTCCTGGCGCTGCCAGCCGACAAAGCCGGCGCCGTCATATTCCAGTTCCAGGCGCCAGCGGGTCACGGGCGATTTCCGTCGCGGTCCAACATGGCGCCGGAAGCTGACACCGCGCCCGGCGCGTGGCAAGCTCGGGCCATGCACGACGATCACCCATCCAACGAACACGGTCATTCCCATGGCCACCACCATGACCATGACCACACCGAACCGCCGGGCGAGCTGGAACTGCGTGTCCGCGCGCTGGAATCCCTGCTGGTCGAGAAGGGGCTGGTCGATCCGGCCGCCCTCGATCTGCTGATCGACCGCTACGAGCACCAGGTCGGCCCGCGCAATGGCGCCGCCGTGGTGGCGAAGGCCTGGTCGGACCCGGACTACCTGGAGCGGCTGCGCACCGACGCCACGGCGGCCATCGCCGAGTTCGGCTTCACCGGGCGCCAGGGCGAGCACATGGTGGTGGTCGAAAACGGCCCGACGACCCACAACCTCGTCGTCTGCACGCTGTGCTCGTGCTACCCGTGGACCGTGCTCGGACTGCCGCCGGCCTGGTACAAGTCGGCACCCTATCGCAGCCGCGCCGTCATCGATCCGCGTGGCGTGCTGGCCGAGTTCGGCACCGAGGTGCCGGCCGATGTCGAGGTCCGGGTGTGGGACTCCACCTCCGAGATGCGCTACCTCGTGCTGCCCGAGCGACCGGAAGGCACCGAGGGCTGGAGCGAGGACCAGCTCGCCACGCTGGTGACACGCAATTCGATGATCGGTGTCGAGAAGGCCAAGGCACCGGCGGAGGCCACCTCGTGAACGGCGTCCACGACATGGGCGGAATGCAGGGCTTCGGCCCCATCGATCCGGAGCCGGAGGCGACCGAGCCGCTGTTCCATGCGCCCTGGGAACGCCGCGTCTTCGCCCTGACGCTGGCCTGCGGCGCGCTCGGCAAGTGGTCGCTGGACAAGGCCCGCTTCGTCCGGGAGAGCATGGAGCCGGCGCACTACCTCCGCTCCAGCTACTACGAGAAGTGGTTCGAGGCGGTCTCGAAACAGCTTGTCGAGACCGGCCTGGTCACGGCGGAGGAGATGGACGGCAGCGCTGCTCCGGTGGCCATCGCGCCAGGTAGCGCGCGGGTGCTGAAGGCCGAAGTCGTCGACACCGTGCTGGCCAAGGGCAGCCCGACCACGCTGGCGGCCGCGGCCCCGGCCCGCTTCCGTGTCGGCGACCGGGTCCGCGCGCGCAATGTTCACCCGGCAGGTCACACCCGCGCCCCCCGCTATGTCCGCGGCCATGCGGGCGAGATCGTGTTGCACCATGGCGGGCATGTCTTCGCCGATGCGAGTGCACGGGGCGAGCGGCGCGGCGAGCACCTGTACACGGTGCGCTTCATGGCGCGCGACATCTGGGGCCCCGACGCGGCCGGCGGCGACTCCGTGATGGTCGACCTCTGGGAGCCGCACCTGGAACCGGCATGAACGCCAGCGCCCCCCTGTCCGACCTGCCCGCCCTGCCGCGCGACGCCGCCGGCCCGGTGTTCCGCGAACCGTGGGAAGCGACCGCCTTCGCGCTGGCGCTGCGCCTGCACGAGGCCGGCCTGTTCGGCTGGGACGAGTGGGCGCGGACGCTATCGGAGGAAATCACCGCCGCACAGCAGGCGGGGGACGCGGACCTGGGCGACACCTATTACCGGCACTGGCTGAACGCGCTGGAACGGCTCTGCCGCGAGAAGGGGCTGGCGAGCGCCGATGCCGTCGCCGCGCGGGCCGAGGACTGGCGCCGCGCCTACCTGGCCACGCCGCACGGCCAGCCGGTGCGCCTGGAGACGGGCCGGGACTGAGATCCGCAGCGGGGCCGCCCCCTCACCGCGGGGCGGTCAGTCCTCCGGGCCTTCCAGCAGCTCCGTCTCGACCCCCGATGCCTCGACCATGTCGGCCGGAAGCGTCTTGCTGCCCGTCTTCGCACCGAGCTTGCGCAGCATTTCCACCTGGCGCACCAGGTTGCCGGCGCCGGTCGACAGCTTGCCCATCGCGTCCAGATGCGCGCCCCGCGCCCTTTCCAGATGGATATCGACCTTCTTCATATCCTCGATGAAGCCAGCGAACTTGTCGTAGAGCTTGCCGGCGCGATCCGCGATGTCCTTGGCATTGCGTTCCTGACGCTCCACCTGCCACAGGCTGGCGACGGTCCTGAGCAGCGTGATCAGTATGTTCGGAGTGGCCAGCGCGACATTGCTCTCGATGGCGAACAGGGTGAGTTCGTGGTCGGCCTCGGTGGCTGCCGCGAACGCCGCCTCGATCGGCACGAACATGATGACGTAGTCCGGGGCGGTCCCGGCGAGACGCGTGTAGTCCTTGGACGACAGACCCCGGATGTGGGTGCGCATCCCGCTGGTGTGGGCTTTCAGGGCCGCTGCGCGCGCCGCATCGTCCTCGGCATTTACCCAGGTCTCGAAGGCGGTTAGCGAGACCTTGGAATCGATGATCAGTCGGTGACCGTTCGGCAGGTTCACGACAACGTCCGGCCGCAGGCGCTGGCCTTCGATTGTTTCGGACTGCTGCGTTGTGAATTCCTCCCCTTCCCGCAGTCCGGACTTCTCGAGAATGGTCGCAAGTACCATTTCGCCCCAGGCGCCGCGAACCTGCGACTGCCCCTTGAGGGCACGCGTGAGGTTCCGGGTCTCCTGGCTCATCTCGGTGCTGCGCTCGGTCAGCGACTTGATCGTGCTCTCAAGTGCCGCCCGTCCTGCCGCCGCTTCCTGCCGCGTCTGGAGCATGCCTTGCTGGAATTCCAGGATCTTCTCGCGCATCGGGTTCAGCAGGCTTTCGAGCTGCTCCCGGTTCTGCGTTTTGAAGGTCTCGCCATGCTGTTTCAGGGCGGCATTGGCCAGCAGGTCGAAATCCTTCTTCATCGCCTCGCGCGCTTCGGTCAGCTCCTTCAGCCGTGCGGCGAAATGTTCCGCATCCTTCTGCTTCTCCAGCTCCAGCGTCGCCTTGTCGGTCTTCAGGGACGCCCGGTCCTCCTGGACCTCACGCAAGTCGCGTTCCAGCCGCTCGATCCGGATGTCGCGGTCCGCCACGTCCTTCGCCAGCCCCTCGGCCCGCTGCTCCGCCCGCGCCAGCCGGGCCGGAAGCTCCGGGTCCGCGCGCTCCGCCGTGGCCCGGCGCAAGGCTGCCCAGGCGACGGCGGCGACCAGGGCCGCCGCCGCCAGCGCGATGACGATGGTCGTGACCGGCTCCACGCCGCCCGGCCTAGTTCAGCAGTTCCAGGCCGATGGCGGTCGCCTCGCCGCCGCCGATGCAGATGCCGGCGACACCGCGCTTCATGCCGTGGGTCTGCAGCGCGTTGATCAGGGTGATCATGATGCGCGCGCCGGACGCGCCGATCGGATGGCCCAGCGCGCAGGCGCCGCCGTGCACGTTGACGCGCTCCACGTCCAGGCTGAGCTCGTGGATCGCCGCCATCGGCACCACCGCGAAGGCCTCGTTGATCTCGAACAGGTCGACGTCATCACGCGTCCAGCCGAGCTTCTCGTACAGCTTCTCGATGGCCTTCACCGGCGCGGTGGTGAACCAGGCCGGCGCCTGGGCATGGCTGGTGTGCCCCATGACACGCGCCAGCGGCGTCAGGCCGCGCCGCTCGGCCTCCGACTGGCGCATCATCACCAGCGCGGCGGCACCGTCCGAGATCGAGGAGGAGTTGGCCGGCGTCACGGTGCCGTCCTTGCGGAAGGCCGGCTTCAGGGTCGGGATCTTGGCCAGGTTGGCCGTGCGCGGCTGTTCGTCGGTGCCGACCGTCTCGGAGCCCTTGCGGGTCTGCACGGTGACCTCCGCGATCTCGTTCGCGAAGGCGCCGCTGGTCTGTGCGGCCTGCGCCCGCTTCAGCGAGCGGATGGCGTACTCGTCCTGCGCCTCGCGGGTGAACTGGTAGTGCTGGGCTGTGTCCTCGGCGAAGGTGCCCATCAGGCGCCCTCGCTCGTAGGCATCCTCCAGGCCGTCCAGGAACATGTGGTCCTTCACCTCGTTGTGGCCGAGGCGGAAGCCTTCGCGCGCCTTCTGCAGCAGGTAGGGCGCGTTGGTCATGCTCTCCATGCCGCCGGCCACCATGATGTCGTTCACACCGGCGGTGATCAGGTCGTTGGCGAACATGGCCGCCTTCATGCCCGAGCCGCACATCTTGTTGATGGTGGTGCAGCCGATGGCGTCGGGGATGCCGGCCCCGATGGAGGCCTGGCGGGCCGGTGCCTGGCCCTGGCCGGCCGGCAGCACGTTGCCCATGATGACTTCCTGCACATCGGCGGCCGGGACACCGCCACGCGCCAGCGCCGCGCGGATCGCGGCCGCGCCCAGCGCGGAGGCGGTCTCGCTCTTCAGTTCGCCCTGAAAGCTGCCCATGGGCGTGCGGGCCATGCCGACGATGACAACGGGATCCTGGCTCATCTCTCGGTTCCTCCGTCCGAAAACTGCTGCCCCTGATCTAGCGTGCGACGACGTGGCGGAACAGCCCCGGCACGCGCACCGGTGGACGCGGCGGCGCAAATCTGCCATACGCCGCCACCTGACGCGGGCCCGGAGTGCGCCCGAGAATCGCCATCGACCGGACCGATCCTTCCATGCCCGAATTCGCGGTCGTCATCCCTGCCATGAACGAGGCCGGCAACATCGGTCGCCTGGTGCGGGAGATCGCGGAGACACTGGCCGACGCCCCGCCCGCCGAGATCATTGTCGTCGACGACTGCTCGACCGATGCCACGCCGGAGGAACTGCGCGCGCTGAAGCCGGAGATCCCGGCACTGCGCGTGCTGCGGCATGGCACCCGCTCGGGCCAGAGCGCGGCCATCCGCACCGGCGTGCATGCCGCGACATCCCCGGTCATCGTGACACTGGACGGCGACGGCCAGAACCCGCCGGCCGACATCCCGAAGCTGCTGGCGGTGCTGGACACGGCGCCCGGCGGCCAGCCGGGCCTGGTCAATGGCTGGCGCAAGGGCCGCAAGGCCACCGGCAGCCGCAAGGTCGCCTCCCGTCTCGGCAACAGCATCCGCGCGGCGATCCTGCGCGACGACTGCCCCGATTCCGGGTGCGGCCTGAAGGCCTATCGCCGCGCCGACTACCTGCGCCTGCCGTTCTTCGCCACCATGCACCGCTTCATGCCGGCGCTGTTCCGCCTGCACGGCCACGAGATCGCCATCGTCGAGATCGGCGACCGCCCGCGCGACGCCGGCCAGTCGAAATACACCAACTGGAAGCGCGCCATCGACGGCGTGCTCGACCTCTCGGGCTTCGTCTGGCTGCGCTGGCGCAGTCGCAATCCGGCGGTTACCGAATTGTCCGCGCCGGACGGGGGCAACGCATGAGCGAGGCCATCGCCGCCTGGTGGGACAAGCTGACCGGCATCGATGCCTGGCTGTTCGTCTTCGGGCTGGTGGCGCAGAGCATGTTCTTCGCCCGCTTCCTGGTGCAGTGGATCGTCAGCGAGCGGGCGCGTCGGTCCATCGTCCCGGAGATGTTCTGGTACTTCTCGATTGCCGGCGGGATCCTGTTGTTCACCTACGGCGTGCTGCGCGGAGACGTGGTGATCATGCTGGGGCAGAGCTCGGGCCTGGTGATCTACAGTCGCAACATCTACTTCATCTGGCGCGAGAAGCGCCGGGTGCGCGGAGCCGACTGATGCAGGGCCCGGCCGGGCGCGTGCTGGAGCGCATCGACGGCTGGCCGGCGGCGCTGCGTCACGGTCTGCTGGTCCTCGTATCACTGGCGTGCTTCCTGCCCGGCCTGCTGACCCTTCCGCCTTCGGACCGCGACGAGAGCCGCTTCGCCCAGGCAACGAAGCAGATGGTCGAGAGCGGCGACTACATCGACATCCGCTTCCAGGACACGCCCCGCCACAAGAAACCCGCGGGCATCTACTGGATGCAGGCCGTGGCCGTGCACGCGACGGGCGTCGTCGACGCCATCTGGGTCTATCGCCTGCCCTCGCTGCTGGCGGGGATCGCGGCCGTGTCGCTGACCGCGCTGATCGGCGGCATGCTGTTTGCGCCGGGAACCGGCTTCGTCGCCGGCATCATCATGGCATCGTCGGTGCTGCTGAACGTCGAGGCCCGGCTGGCGAAGACCGATGCCATGCTGCTGGCGCTGACGCTGGTGGCCCTGGCCTGCCTGCTGCACCTGCTGCGGACGCCGTCGCGGCGTCACGCGCTGGGCTTCTGGGCCGCGGCCGGCCTCGGCTTCCTGGTCAAGGGGCCGATCCTGTTCCTGCCTGTGGCCGGCATCATCGCGGTGCAGGCCTGGCGCCAGCGTGGCCTGCGCTGGCTCGGCCGGCTGGAGCCCTTGCGCGGCCTGCCGCTGTTCCTGCTCATCGCCCTGCCCTGGCTGGTCGCGATCGTCGTGATCTCCGACGGCAGCTTCCTGTCGGAATCCGTCGGCAAGGACATGGCGGCCAAGCTGGCCGGCGGCCAGGAAAGCCATGGCGCCCCGCCCGGCCTGTACCTGGCGCTGGCACCGCTCACCTTCTGGCCGTTCTCGCTGCTCGGCCTGCTCGCCCTGCCGTGGATATGGCGCAACCGCCGGCTGGAGCCGGTGGCGCTGCTGCTGGGCTGGACGCTGCTCACCTGGGTGATCTTCGAGGCCACACCGACCAAGCTCGCCCATTATGTGCTGCCGGCCTACCCGGCGCTGGCGATCCTCGCCGCCGCCGCCGTCCGCGATGGCCTGCCGGGCCCGCGCTGGTCGAGATACGTGGCCTTCGGCCTGTGGGCGCTGAACACGGCCGCGCTCGCGGGCGCCATGCCGGTGCTGGGGCAGACCACGGGCGCCGGCTTCTCCGCCTGGCAACTGGCGGGCATCGTGCTTGCCTGCACCGGCTATGCCGGCTGGCACCTGGTCCATGGCCGCAGGCCCGCGCTGTTCGCGACGGTCATCCTGATCACCGCCGGACTGTTCTCGGCCGTCGTCTTCGGCCGCTTCCTGCCGGCCCTCGATCCCGTCTTCATTGCCCCCCGCATCGTGGCGGCGCTGCCCGCGTCGGGTGACTGCGAGCGACCGGCGCTGGCCAGTGCCGGCTACTCCGAGCCGAGCCTGGTCTTCCTCGCCGGGACCGCGACCCGGCTCACCGACGGTGCGGGTGCGGCCGATCACCTGGCCGCCGGCGGCGCCTGCGCGGTGGCCGCCGTCGACGAGCGGCAACTGCCGGCCTTCCTTGACCGCAGCAAGGAAATCGGTCAAAGCCTTGAGAAGCTGGAAGAAGTTGCCGGCTTCAACTACGCCAGAGGCAAGCGCGTGAGAATCGCCATCTATCGTGTCCAGGCGCCCTGACCGTGAACGGCTCCCGTCTGGCAGACGCCGCGCGCCGGCGTCGAGAAACAACCGGTGGCGGCATGTTCCCGCGCTGGCAGATCGCCGCCTACGAGATCCTGCTGATGTTCGCCGTCGCCGGTGCCGCCGGCTGGGACATCTGGCTCAGCCGGCTGGTCGCGGTCTCGCAGGAGCCGCTGGCCGTCGCGCTGCGTACCACCGCCGAGTGGGGCAACTCCAAGTGGAGCCTCGTGATCGCCGGCTGCGCCATCGCCGCGCTGCTGCTGATCCGGCGCCAGTATGCCCGTGCCTCCCGTCGTGCCCTGCTGGGCTGGCTGGCCGAGGCCGCGACCTTCGTCTTCGCCGCTGTTGCCGTCTCCGGCATCACCGCCAACGTGCTGAAGGTGATCTTCGGTCGCGCGCGTCTGGTCGCGCTGCCCTCCGACCGCACCGCCGAGTTCCAGCTGTTCGCGCTGGACTGGCAGCATCATTCCTTCCCCTCCGGCCACGCCACGACCCTGTTCGCGCTGGCCATGGCGCTGGCCTTCCTGCTGCCCGGCTGGCGCAGGGTGCTGTTTGTCCTGGCTGCAATCGGCGCCGTCGGGCGCATCGCCGCCGGTGCGCATTTCCTGAGTGACATCGTGGCCGGCGCGGTGCTCGGCGCGGCCGTCACCTGGTGGATGCGGGGCTGGCTCGCCGACCGGGGCTGGGTGTTCGTCCGCCGCCCCGGCGCCATCGAACCCCGCCGGATCGGCCGCCATGCCATCGCGCGCTTCCGTGCCTGGCCAACCGCCGGCGGCGCCGAACTGCCGTCCGTACTGGGCGGCGACCGCCCGCGCAACGGGGCGAGGCGCCTCTGCGAGCGCCTGCTGATCCTGGGCCTGCTCGCCGCGCCGCTGTTCATCTTCGTGCCGGTCGACCGCTGGATCGCCAGCCTGTTCTACCTCGGGGGCGGTGCCTTCTGGCTGACCGACAGCTGGGTCGGCGACCTGTTCCACGACGTGCTGCGACCGGCCTTCTACTGGGTGCTGATCGCCGGCGTGATCCTGCTCGGTCTTGTCGGCTTCCTGAAACCCGGGTCCGCGATGCCGACCGTGCGGCGGCTGGTCTATGTCATCGCGGTGTTCGGGCTGGGTGTCGGCCTGCTGACGAACGCGATCCTCAAGGACCAGTGGGACCGCCCGCGCCCGCTGCAGACCACCGCGTTCGGCGGCGAGGCGCGCTACCAGCCGCCCCTGATCCCGACGAAGGGTTGCGAGCGCAACTGCTCGTTCGTGTCCGGCGATGCGTCCGCCGCCTTCGCCCTGGTCGCCCTGCCGCTGGCCTTCGCCGCCGGACGGCGCAGGCGCCGGCTGATCACGGCGACGCTCTGGTTCGGTGTCGTCATCGGCCTGCTGCGCATGCTGAACGGCTCCCACTTCGCCTCCGACGTCTTCTACGCGGGGATATTCAACGTCGCGCTCGCGGCGGCGCTGTACACACCGATCATCGGCTGGCGCGCCGGCGACTTCGCACGTCACCGGGTCGCCCTGTGGCACGGCATCACGTGGTTGGCACGCCGGACAGCGCATTTCGCCGGCAGCGTCCGGAACCCGCGGCCGACCGCGCCCGGGTCGGACAGCGCGACGCCTGCAGACGGCGTCTGACTTCGATTGCGAACCGCACGATCCGATTGCACATTCGGCGATCAAGCAATAATGTTGCGCGGAACTGGCAGGATCGTGAACTTTTCATGCAGCGCGTAAAGCTCGACGATATCGACCGGCGGATCCTCGAGGATCTGCAACGCGATGGACGAATGACCAATGTCGAACTGGCACGGCGCGTCGGGATATCGGCGCCACCCTGCCTGCGGCGGGTCCGCGCGCTGGAGGATGCCGGCTTCATCCGCGGCTACCATGCCGACCTGTCCGCCGAGCACCTCGGATTCGGCGTCACCGTGTTCGCCATGGTCGGCCTCGACAGCCAGGCCGAATCCGACCTGAAGGCGTTCGAGGAGCGGGTGCGGAACTGGCCGCTGGTCCGCGAGTGCCACATGCTAGCCGGCGAGATCGACTTCGTCCTGAAGATCGTCGCCCGCGACTGGGACACCTACCAGGGCTTCCTCACCCGCGAACTGACCGCGGCGCCGAACGTGGCGCACGTGAAGACGTCGCTGGCCATCCGCGAAAGCAAGCGCCAGCCCGGCGTTCCCGTGGAACTCTCCCCCGCCATCTGAGCCGGCTTCGGCCCGCCCATCGGGCACGTCGCGTGCGCTGCTGCGTCTCGCCCATGACAGGGTCGCATGAAGCGATCCCGTTTTTCGCCTCAAGATACTTGATGGTCGGATAACAAGAAAATACGGTCCCTGCTCAGCGTCACGCGGGAGGAGACACCATGCATCACGCCATCCGTGCAGTTCTGGTTGCCGCCGTACTTTCCGTCGCCATCGCCGCTCCGGCCCGGGCCGAGGAACTGCGCATCGCCGTCGGGGCCACGGGCGACAACGGCCTGATCAACGGCATGAAGCGTTTCGCCACCGAGATCGAGAAGGCCACCGGGGGTCGCTACACCGGCAAGGTCTACGAGCAGGTGCTGCTGAACTATGCCGAGACCATGGCCGGCGTGCGCGACGGCGTGGCCGACATCGGCTACGTCATCCCCGCCTATGCCCGCGGCGAATTCCCCTATGGCAACCTGGTCGTCGACCTGGCCACCGCCGGCATCAACCCGGTCGCCGTCGCCGGCGCCGCGAACGACTTCATCGTCAACTGCGAGAAGTGCATCGACGAGTACCGGCGCCAGAACCAGGTCTTCCTGGGCACCAGCGTGATCGGCCCGTACTACATGATGTCGGTCACGCGAATCACCGAACCGGGCGACTTCGCCGGCAGGAAAATCCGCGGCTTCGGCCCGTTCGGCCGCTGGGTCGCCGCGATGGGCGCCACCCCGGTGGTGCTGAGCGCCAACGACACCTACGAGGCGATCAGCCAGGGCCAGCTCGACGGCAACACCAACACGATGGATTCGCTTGCCGGCTTCTCGCTGGGCGAGGTCACCGACTATGTGCTGGACGTGCCGATCGGGGTCTATATCGGCAACAACATGTTCAACATGAACCGTGATCGCTGGAACGAGCTGTCGGACGCCGACAGGAGGGCGTTCATCCGGGTCGGCGGCGAGACGGTCGGGTGGAGCACGGTCGTCTACTGGGCCGAGAACAGGGCGTTGTTGGAGAACCCGGCGTCGGTCGGCGTCGAGGTGGTGCAGCCGTCCGAGGCCGTTCGCAGGGCCAGCGAGGAATTCCGTGCCAGCGACCTGCAGACGGTCGCGCAGCTCAACAGGGAGAAGTTCGGTCTCGCCGACGCCGACACGCAACTCGCGATCCTGATGGGAATGGTCGACAAGTGGGCCGCGCTGACAGCCGGGGTCGACACGGACAGCACCGACGCCGTGTCCAGGCTGTTCCTCGACGAGATCTTCTGCAAGGTCGATCCGTCCAGGCTCTGATTGACAGGAATCAGGCCTGCACGCGCCCAGGCTGCGTCCAGCGACCGGACTGGTCACGGGCCGCCGCTTCATTTCGCAATCGCACCCGCCGCACGCAGCACGCGCAGCAATTCGCGCATCCGGCCTCTCAAAAAACTTGATGGTCGGGCAGCAAGAAAATAGGGTTCGCCCCGGGGAGCAATGCGAGGGAGGAGACGCAATGCAACACGTTATCCGTACGATTCTGACCGCCGGTGTACTTGCCGCCGGCGTCGCCGCCGTCACCGTTCCGGCCCAGGCCGTGGAACTGCGCATCGCCATTGGCGGTACGGGCAACAACGGCCTGGTCAACGGCATGAAGCGCTTCGCGACCGAGATCGAGAAGGCCACCGAGGGTCGCTACACCGGCAAGGTCTACGAGCAGGTGCTGCTGAACTACGCCGAGACCATGACCGGCGTGCGCGACGGCGTGGCCGACATCGGCTACGTCATTCCCGCCTATGCGCGCGGCGAGTTCCCCTATGGCAACCTGGTCGTCGACCTGGCCACCGCGGGCGTGAACCCGGTCGCCGTTGCCGGTGCCGCGAACGAGTTCATCGTCAAGTGCGAGAAGTGCATCGACGAGTACCGTCGCCAGAACCAGGTCTTCCTCGGCACCAGCGTGATCGGCCCCTACTACGCGCTGACCAAGGAAAGGATCACCGAGCCGGGTGACTTCGCCGGCAAGAAGATCCGTGGCTTCGGGCCGTTCGGCCGCTGGGTCGCCGCCATGGGCGCCACCCCGGTGGTCCTTGGTGCCAACGACATCTACGAGGCGATCAGCCAGGGCCAGCTCGACGGCAACACCCACACCGTCGACACCCTGCGCAGCCTGTCGCTGGGCGAGGTGGTGGACTACATCCTGGATGCGCCGATCGGTGTCTACATCGGCAACAACATGTTCAACATGAACCGCAACCTGTGGAACGACCTGTCGGATGCCGACAAGAAGGCGTTCATCAGGGTCGGCGGCGAGACGGTCGGCTGGACCACCGTGACCTACTGGGGCGAGAACAAGGCGCTGCTGGCCGATCCGAAGGCCGCCGGCGCGGAGCTGGTGCAGCCGTCCGAGGCTGTCCGCAAGGCCAGCGAGGAGTTCCGCGCCAACGACCTGAAGACGGTCGCGCAGCTCAACAAGGAAAAGTTCGGTCTCGCCGACGCCGACGAGCAGCTGGCGATCCTGATGGGCATGGTCGACAAGTGGGCCGCGATGACCGACAAGGTCGACGTGAGCAGCACCGACGCCGTGTCGAAGCTGTTCTTCGACGAGATCTTCAGCAAGGTCGATCCGTCCAAGCTCTGATCCCGAACGGACTGACCTCACATGAAAGCGCTGGGACGGATCCTGTCCTGGGCCGTGGCCGCCTCGACGATGTTCGGGGCGGCCTGCGTGGTCCTCATGATGCTGCAGATCGTGGCCGACGTGCTGCTGAAGAACATCTTCGCCTGGCCTATTCCGGCGACCTCGGTGATCGTCTCGCACTACTACATGGTCGCGGTCGCCTACATCCCGATCGCCCTGTCGGAGAAGCTGAACGGACACATCGCCGTCGAGGTGCTGTTCCGTCGTTTCGGCCAGCAGTGGCAGCGCTTCCTGATGGGCTGCATCTGGCTGGTCTCCGCCATCGTGGCCGGGGGCATCACCCACCGGCTGTGGTTCGAGGCCATGAAGAAGTTCAGCGTCGAGGCCAATGTCCTCGAAGCCGGGCTGAAGATCTACACATGGCCCAGCCATTTCATCCTGCCGGTCGGCTTCGGTCTGTTCTGCCTGGTCCTGCTCTACCGCTTCGTCCTGTCGGTGACCGGACTGACCAGCGGCCTGGGCGAGACCGCGTTCGACGCCGACACCGCCGAGATCGCCATCGCGCGCGAAACCTCCCGGGACAACGCCTGAATGGAAAACGAAATCATCGGCCTGCTGGGGCTGGGCGTCCTTGTCGTCCTGCTGATCCTCAGGCTTCCCATTGCCGTATCGCTGATCCTGGTCTCCTTCGGTGGCATCTACGTCATGATCGGCTCGCGCCCGGCCTGGGGCATGCTGTCGGCCGTCACCTACGACTTCGCCGCCAAGTGGACCCTGTCGTCGGTACCGATGTTCCTGCTGATGGGCTTCGTCTGCTACCACGCCGGCCTGACCAAGGGCCTGTTCGATGCCTGCCGGTCCTGGATGGCCAAGGTGCCGGGTGGCCTGGCCATCGCGTCCGTCGCCGGCTCGGCCGGCTTCGCGGCGGTCACCGGATCGTCGGTCGCCTGCGCCGCCGCCATGGGCCGCATCGCGGTGCCGGAGATGATCGCCAAGCGCTATGACGCCGCGCTCGCAACCGGAACGATCGCGGCCGCCGGCACGCTGGGCGCGCTGATCCCGCCGTCCATCCTGCTGATCCTGTTCGGCGTCTTCGCCGAGGTGCCGATCGGACAACTGTTCATGGGCGGCATCGGCGCCGGCCTGCTGACGGCGTTCGCCTATATCGGCATGATCTACGTCCGGGCGAAGCTGAACCCGTCGCTGGCCCCGACCCTGGAGGAAACCCCGCCGCTGTCGGAGCGGCTGGAGCACCTGGCCAATACCTGGCCGGTACTGGCGCTGCTGATCGTCGTGATCGGCGGCCTGTTCGTCGGCCTGTTCACCGCGACCGAGGCCGGTGCCATCGGTGCGTTCGCTGCCATCGTCATCTCCTGGGCCAAGGGCGTGCTGAGCCGGAAGGCGTTCTGGGACGCGGTGGTGGAGACGCTGACCACGACCGGGGCGCTGTTCTTCATCGCCATCGGCGCCAACCTGCTGACCCGTTTCCTGGCGCTGTCGGGCAGCGGCGAACTGATCGCGTCGACCATCGTCAGCATCCAGGCCGATCCGCTGACGCTGATTCTCGGCATCTCGGCGATCTATCTGGTCCTCGGCATGTTCCTCGACCCGCTGGGTGCCATGCTGCTGACCCTGCCGGTGCTGCTGCCGGTCCTGGAACGCAGCCACATCGACCTGATCTGGTTCGGCGTCTACCTGGTGAAGTTCCTGGAGATCGGCATGATCACGCCGCCGATCGGCCTGAACGTGTTCGTCATCAAGGGCGTCGTGGGCAACCTGGCCAGCCTGACCACCATCTTCCGCGGCATCATGTGGTTCCTCGTGGCCGATGCCGTCGTGGTGGCCCTGCTGATCATCTTTCCGGGCATCATCACCTGGCTGCCGGCGCAGATGAACTGAGCGCCGCTCCGTACCTGTTCCAGGGGAACTTCGCATGACCGCAGCAAACATCGACAGCCGCATGGCCTCGCCCGAGGACTGCGTCACCCGCTACCTGGTCGACCGCTGGGCCGCCGCCCAGCCCGACAAGGTCTACGCGGTCTTCCCCGACCGCAGCACCTGGACCTATGGCGCCATGCGCGACCTGGTCCGCCAGACCGCGCTGGGATTCCAGAAGCTGGGTATCCGGCAGGGCGACCACGTCGTCAGCTGGTTGCCCAACGGGCCGGACGCCCTGCGGGTCTGGTACGCGCTGAACTACATCGGCGCGGTCTACGTGCCGATCAACACCTCCTACCGCGGCGGCATCCTGGCCCATGTGGTGGCGAATTCCGGCGCGTCGCTGATCGTCGCCCACGCCGACCTGGCGCCCCGCCTGGCCGAGGTCGACCGCGCCGCGCTGGACACGCTGGTGGTGCTGGGCGGCACGCTGGACAACTGCGCCGACATGAAGGTCCTGCCGGGCAGCGTGCTGGCGCCCGACAGCGGCGAACTGGCACCGCTGCAGCGCACGATCATGCCCTGGGATACCCAGTCGATCATCTACACCTCGGGCACCACCGGCCCGTCCAAGGGCGTGCTGTCGTCCTACCTGCACCTCTACACCACCGGCGAAGTCTATTCCTCGACACCGGGCACCGACGGCAGGCCGCTGATCACGACCGATGACCGCTATCTGCTCAGCCTGCCGCTGTTCCATGTCGGCGGCACCCTGCCCGCACACATCATGCTGGCGCTGGGCGGCTCGATCTCGGTGGTCGATGCCTTCAACACCCAGACCTTCTGGAAGACGGTGAAGGAGACCGGGGTCACTTTCGCCATCCTGCTGGGCGTGATGGCCCAGTTCCTGGCCAAGGCCCCGCCGGTACCGGAGGAAAAGGACAACCCGCTGCGCACCGTCATGCTGGTGCCCTTCGACTTCGACCCGAAGGAGTTCTGCGCCCGGTTCGGCGTGCAGTGCATGACGCTCTTCAACATGACCGAGATCTCGTGCCCGCTGCTGTCGGAGGTGAACCCCACCCGCGTGCACAGCGCCGGCAAGCCGCGCCCGGGTGTCGAGTGCCGGGTGGTCGACGAGAACGACTGCGAGGTCGGACCCGGCGTGGTCGGCGAACTCATCATCCGCGCCGACTGCCCCTGGACCATGAACCACGGCTATTACGGCAATCCGGAAGCGACCGCCCGGGCCTGGCGGAACGGCTGGTTCCATACCGGCGACGGGTTCCGCACCGACGAGGAGGGTTTCTTCTACTTCGTCGACCGCATGAAGGACGCGATCCGCCGGCGTGGCGAGAACATCTCGTCCTTCGAGGTGGAGACCGAGGTGCTGGCGCATCCGGCGGTGCGCGAGTGCGCCGCCATTGCCGTGAAGAGCGACGTCAGCGAGGACGAGGTGATGATCGTCGTCGCCCCGGTCGCGGGCCAGGCCATCGACCAGGCGGCCCTGATCGAGTTCCTGATTCCGCGCATGGCGCACTTCATGGTGCCCCGCTATGTTCGCATCGTGGACAACTTGCCGCGGACACCGACCGAGAAGGTCCAGAAAGTGAAGCTGCGCGAGGACGGGGTCACCGCCGACACCTGGGATCGCGACGCGGCCGGCATCCGTGTGCGCCGCGAGAAGCTGGCCGGATGACGGGAGGGCGGCAATGACACCGGACGATTCAGGTCCGGTTGCCCAGGCCGCCCGGTCGACCGAGCGCCGCACGCAGGCCGAACGACGCGCACAATCCGACCGCGAGATGATGCGCGCCGCGACCCGGCTGATCGCGACCTATGGTGCCTCCGGTGTCAGCATGGCCCTGATCGGGACCGAGGCTGGCTACAGTCGCGGCCTGCCGGCGGAACGCTATGGCTCGAAGACGCGGCTGCTGGAAGCGGTGGTCGATGCGACCGACGGCTGGTTCCAGCGCCGCCTCGAAGCCCGCCTGCAGGGCAAGCGCGGGCTCACCGCGCTTCGCGAGCGGGTCCGCGCGCATATCGAGACCGTGCGGGACCAGGTGATGCCCACCATCGCGCTCTACCAGCTGATCATCGAATCGGTGGCCAGCGTGCCCGACATCCGCCCGCGCATCGTCGAGCTGAACCGGTCCTACTGGACCGCCATCGCCGGTGACCTGGAGCAGGCCATCGCCGACGGCGAGGTCGATCCAGACCTCGACACCCGGCGCCGGGCCACCCAGATCACCGGCGCCATGCACGGCTATTCGGTGCAGTTCCTGATAGAACCGGAATCGGTCGACATGAATGCGGCCATCGTTGACCTGACCACCGCGATGATCGATGCCATCGACCGCACTCAGGCGACGACGGCGTCACCCTCGGCCAGCGTCCCGCCCGCCAGGACCTCCGCGTAGACACCGCAATCGACATGGCCGAAGCCGGCCTGCAGCGTCTTCGGGATCTGCATGTCGCGCTCGGCCGTTTCCGGATCGACGTTGGTGGCGCCGCAGCGGTCGATCCGCCCGACGATCTTCACCCGGACAGGACCGAGCGATACCTCGCGGTCGATCCAGTCGAACTCCTGCCAGGGCGGCAGGTCGGCCAGGTAGACATTCCCGCGAAAGCGCATCGGGTTCACCGGCCGGCGGGCCACGCGCTCGATGTCCCTGACCGATTCCAGGTTGATCAGCGACAGCCAGGTCCGGCCGCAATCGGTGAAGCTGTGTCCCGGCGCCGTCACCAGTCGCGGGGCGCCGTGCAGGTCGTCCTTCATGTAGGCCGACAGGAACTGCTCGATCAGGCTGCGCCCGATGGGCTGGGTCAGGTTGCCGCGCGCCAGTTGCCGGCCACCGCGCAGGATGGTGAGAACGCCCTCATCGGGGTCGAAGCGGGTCTGCAGGGTTGCCAGCCGCTCGTGCTGCATCAGTTGCAGGAAGTTCGTCTTTGGCAGGAACTTCGGTTCCATCGGGTCGAACTGCGCGGACGCGTGGGCGATGGCATATTCGCGATCGTGCGGCATGCCGGTGCCGGGCTGCACGTCCACGGACGCCAGCCGTTCGGGCGACAGGCCCTTGACCGGGTAGCGGAAAATCTCGGCGACGGTTGTCATGGCCGGCATCCTGCGGGCGCACCGGAAACCGCGCAAGCGTTTCGCCCGCCCCCTTGCACCGGCGTTGCCCGAATACAACATCTGTCTGGCGCGGTGGCCCGGACGGGGATCGCGTGTTTGCGTTACATCAACCCAGAGGCGGTGGCGATGTGCTCGGATGAGGCATCGGCAGCGGGCTCGATCGAGAGGGCACGATGGATTTCGAAAAGTACACAGAGCGTTCGCGCGGCTTCCTCCAGTCGGCACAGGGCCTTGCGGTCCGGTCCGGCCATCAGCGCTTCACCCCCGAACACGTGCTCAAGGTGCTGCTCGACGACGAGCAGGGCCTCGCATCCGGCCTGATCAAGGCGGCCGGCGGCGATCCCGTTCGCGCGCTGCAGCAGACCGAACTGGCACTGGGCAAGCTGCCGAAGGTCGAGGGCGCGGGCGCGGGCCAGCTCTACATGGCGCCGGAACTGGCGCGCGTGTTCGAGCAGGCGGAAAAGCTGGCGCAGAAGTCGGGCGACAAGTTCGTCACCGCCGAATACATGCTGATGGCGCTGGCCATGACCCAGGGCGCCGGCACGGCGAAGATCCTGGAGGATGCCGGCGCGAAGCCGCAGGCGATCAATTCGGCCATCAACGACATCCGCAAGGGCCGCACCGCCGACAGCGCCTCGGCCGAGGACAGCTACGATGCGCTGAAGCGCTATGGCCGCGACCTCACCGCGGCCGCGCGGGAAGGCAAGCTGGACCCGGTAATCGGGCGCGACGACGAGATCCGCCGCACCATCCAGGTGCTGTCGCGGCGCACCAAGAACAACCCGGTGCTGATCGGCGAACCCGGTGTCGGCAAGACCGCCATCGCCGAGGGCCTGGCGCGGCGCATCGTCGACGGCGACGTGCCCGAGGGGCTGAAGAACAAGAGCCTGCTGGTGCTCGACCTCGGCGCCATGATCGCCGGCGCCAAGTTCCGCGGCGAGTTCGAGGAGCGCATGAAGGCGGTGCTGCAGGAGGTGCAGGCTGCTGCCGGCGAGATCATCCTGTTCATCGACGAACTGCACACGCTGGTCGGCGCGGGCAAGGCGGACGGTGCCATGGACGCCTCGAACCTGCTGAAGCCGGCGCTGGCGCGCGGTGAACTGCACTGCCTCGGCGCCACCACGCTGGACGAGTACCGCAAGTACATCGAGAAGGACGCGGCGCTGGCGCGGCGCTTCCAGCCGGTCTTCGTCGAGGAACCGACGGTGGAGGACACCGTCTCGATCCTGCGCGGCCTGAAGGAGAAGTACGAGGTCCATCACGGCGTGCGCATCGCCGATTCGGCCATCGTCGCGGCGGCGACGCTGTCGAACCGCTACATCACCGACCGCTTCCTGCCCGACAAGGCCATCGACCTGGTCGACGAGGCGGCGAGCCGCGTGCGCATGCAGGTCGACAGCAAGCCCGAGGCGCTGGAACTGGTCGACCGCCGGGTGATCCAGCTCAAGATCGAGCGCGAGGCCCTGAAGAAGGAGACCGACCAGGCCTCCCGCGACCGGCTGTCGAAGCTGGAGGCGGAACTGGCCGACCTGGAGGAGCAGAGCCGGGAGCAGACTGCCCAGTGGGAAGCGGCCAAGTCGAAGCTCGGCGAGGCGCAGCAGGTCAAGGAAGAGCTGGAGCGCGCGCGCAACGACTTCGAGGATGCCAAGCGGCGCGGCGATCTCGCCCGTGCCGGCGAGCTGAACTACGGCGTCATTCCGCAGCTGGAGGCCCGCCTGCAGGAGGCCGAGGGCAAGTGCGCCCCGGCCGGCGTGCGCGAGCAGGTCACCGAGGAGGACATCGCGATCATCGTCAGCCGCTGGACCGGTATCCCCGTCGACAAGATGCTGGCCGGCGAGCGCGAGAAGCTGCTGCAGATGGAAAAGCGCATCGGCCAGCGCGTGGTGGGCCAGGACGACGCCATCAGGGCGGTGTCCAATGCCGTACGCCGCGCCCGTGCCGGCCTGCAGGACCCGAACCGGCCGATCGGCTCGTTCCTGTTCCTGGGTCCGACCGGCGTCGGCAAGACCGAGCTGACCAAGGCGCTCGCCGGCTTCCTGTTCGACGACGACCAGGCGATGGTCCGCATCGACATGTCGGAATACATGGAGAAGCACGCGGTCGCGCGGCTGATCGGTGCTCCCCCCGGCTATGTCGGCTATGACGAGGGCGGTGCGCTGACCGAGGCGGTGCGGCGCCGGCCCTATCAGGTCGTGCTGTTCGACGAGGTCGAGAAGGCACATCCGGACGTCTTCAACGTCCTGCTGCAGGTGCTGGATGACGGTCGCCTGACCGACGGCCAGGGCCGCACGGTCGACTTCAAGAACACGCTGATCATCATGACCTCCAACCTCGGTTCGGACCACCTGGCCCGGCTGGGCGAGGACGAGGACGCGGCGATGGCCGAGGGCCAGGTGATGAATGCCGTCCGGGCGCACTTCCGGCCGGAATTCCTGAACCGGCTCGACGAGATCATCCTGTTCCACCGGCTGTCGCGCAGCCACATGGGCGGCATCGTCGATATCCAGCTGATGCGGCTGCAGGCTCTGCTCGATGACCGGAAGATCCGGCTCGAACTGGACGACGCGGCCAGGGCATGGCTGGCGGATGCCGGCTACGACCCGGTCTACGGCGCGCGTCCGCTGAAGCGGGTGATCCAGCGCAAGCTGCAGAACCCGCTGGCCGAGGCGATCCTGGCCGGCGACATCGTGGACGGCCAGGTCGTGCGGGTCTCGGCCGGCTCGGATGGCCTGACCATCGACGAGAAGCTGGTCGCCGCCGCCTGATGGGCCTGCGGGGCTGGTGTTGAGGATTCCCGGAACCGCGAGAGCGGTATCCGGGACCTGACGGCGGGCGCCGGACACGGCATCGGACCCCGGACAGCCCTGCGGGCTTCCGGGGTACGATGCGGCACGGCCCGGGGAAAGCATGCCGCACCCACAGGGCAGCCGCTGTCAGATCGCGTCCTCGTCGGGGACGTGCGGGCCGGCCTTGCGGAACGGCGAATGCCGGTCGAGATACGCGATCTCCTGCTCGACCTCGCGGCGCTCGTGCTCCAGGTAATCGGCCACCGCACGGCGGAAGCCGGCATCGGCGATCCAGTGCACCGAGTGCGTGGTCACCGGCAGGTAGCCACGCGCCAGCTTGTGCGGCCCCTGCGCCCCGGCCTCGACCCGCGCAAGGCCATGGGCGATCGCCCAGTCGATGGCCTGGTAGTAGCAGAGCTCGAAATGCAGGAAGCGGTGGTCCTCGACGCAGCCCCAGTAGCGGCCGAACAGCGTCTCGGTCCCGATCAGGTTCAGCGCGCCGGCGATGTAGCGACCTTCCCGGCGCGCCAGCACCAGCAGCACCTTCTCCCCCATCCGCTCGCCCAGCAGGGAGAAGAAGCGGCGGTTGAGATAGGGTCGTCCCCACTTGCGGCTGCCGGTATCCATGTAGAACCGGAAGAAGGCGTCCCAGTGGTGCTCGCCGATGTCGCTGCCGGTCAGGCAGTCGACCTCGATACCGCCCTCCAGCGCCTCCCGCCGCTCCTTGCGGATCGCCTTGCGCTTGCGTGAGGACAGGTCCTCGAGGAAGGCGTCGAAGTCGGCATAGTCGCGGTTGATCCAGTGGAACTGCTCGCCCGTCCGGTAGAGCAGGCCCATGCCGCGCGCCAGTTCCGCCTCCCGTCCGGTCAGGAAGGTGATGTGCAGGCTCGAGACGCGGTAGCGGGTCGCGACCTCGATGCCGCCCTGCAGCAGCATCCGCGCCGTCTCGTCGAAATCGACATCGGGGCGGACCAGCAGGCGCGGACCGGTCGCCGGGGTGAACGGCACCGACACCTGGAGCTTCGGGTAGTAGCGCCCGCCCGCCCGCTCCAGCGCATTGGCCCAGCCATGGTCGAAGACATACTCGCCCTGGCTGTGGGACTTCACGTACATCGGCATGGCGCCCACGACGCGGCCGGACGGATCCTCCAGCACAAGGTGTTGCGGCATCCAGCCTTCCTCGGCGCTGGCCGAGCCCGACTCCTCCAGCGCCTTCAGAAAGGCATGGCTGACAAACGGGTTCCTATAGCCGGCGCAGGCATCCCATTCGGATGCCGCCACCGAGCCGATCTCGCCCGCCACCTTCAGGATAAAACCGTCGTCCGCCACTTCACGCCCTTGACGCCACAGGTCGCCCTCGCCCGGCGCAGCATAGTACGCGCGGGGTCGACTCTGCACGCCCGGCGCTATGCGGTTCCCAAACGGCAGCCGCGATGGGACAATCCGGCGGCAGAGCGGCAGGGGAGTCGGAAATGGCTGGCGGTCCGTCCGACGAGATCAAGCGTGGCAGTGCCCAGCGCGACACATCGCACGAGATCGTCGACAGCTGGCACCATCTCGTCGCCAACTTCGCCATCGTCGCCCTCGTGGCAGCGACCGTCTGGCTGTTCTGCACCGCCATCCGCCTGGGCGTCGAGACCGGCTCCCACTTCATCTTCGCGGCCTTCGAGCCGGCATCGGGACATGGCGGCGACCTGGCCCGCTGGCAGGATGACTACGCCGCGCTGATCCTGGTGGCCGTGATCATGGCCGGCGCGCTGGCGCGGGGCCTGCTGCTCCGCATTCCCTCCTGGCGCCCGTCCGAGGGCGACGGCATGGGCGCGTCGCTGGCGGCCTTCCACGAATCGTACTGGGAGGCCGGGGACGCACCGCCCGGACGATACCGGCACTCGACGATCGGCAATGCCTGCCGGCGCGTGGTGCTGACCGTGCTTACCATCGGCACCGGCGGTTCCGGTGGCAGCGAGGCGCCGGTGGTGCCGATCGGCGAGCATCTCGGTGCCTTCTGGTCGAAGACGCTGCGGGTGATGCGCCACAACGACCTGCGCATCTACCAGATGGCCGGCATCGCCGCTGCCGTCTCGACCCTGCTGGAGGCACCGGTCACCGCCGCGATCTTCGCCGCCGAAGTCGTCTACAACGCCCGTATCCTCTATCGCACGCTGATGTACTCGCTGATCGGGGCCGTGGTCGCGTTCGCGCTGAACAACCACTTCCTCGACATGCAGCCGCTGTTCCAGGTCTCCGCGCACGGGCACAGCTACACGCCGCTGGAGTATCTGGAGGTCGCGGCGGTGGCGCTGGCGATCTCCGCCCCGGCCGGCCTCGGCATCACCGCGCTGTTCACCTGGCTGAAGGGCCTGATTCACCCGCTGGCGCCCCTGGCCCGCCCGCTGGTCGGCGCGGCGGTGGTGGCCGCCATCGGGCTGTCGCTCTGGTTCGGTCTCGGCATCGAGCCGCGCCATGTCATGGGCGTGTCCGAGGAAACCATCGTCGAGGTGATCGGCGGCACCGGCAACCCGCTGCTGCAGGTCTGGTGGGTGCTGCTGGTCCTGGTCTTCGCCAAGGCCGTCGCCACCGGCTTCACCCTGATGGCCGGCGGTTCGGCCGGTGCGCTGGTGCCGGCGATGTACATGGGCGGCGTCTCCGGCGCGGCGATGTTCCACCTGCTGGACGCCGCCGGCCTGACCACCGTGACCGATCCGGGCCTCTACGTGGTTGCCGGCCTGTGCTCGGCACTGGTCGCCGTCGTGCAGGTGCCACTCGCGGCCATCGTCTTCTCGATGGAGGTCTTCGGCGCCGAGTACGGCCCGCCGGCCATCGTTGCCTGCGTCATCACCTACAAGCTGGCGCGGCGCTGGCGGCTGTACCTCAATCCGCCGCCCCCGCCCCAGGATGGCGAACACACCTGAGGCGGGGCCGGTTCGGAAGGTCCGTTCTCAGCCGACCATGCGCGTCCGGTCGGCCCAGTACTTGGCGCGGATCGCCTTCTTGTCGGGCTTGCCGATGGGCGTGACAGGGATGGCGTCGACGAAATCCACCGACTTCGGCGCCTGCACGCTGCCCTTCACCCGGCGGACCAGGTCCATCAGCGCCTGCGGCTCCGGGTTGGTGCCGGGCTTGCGCACCACCAGCGCCTTGACCGCCTCGCCCCACTTCTCGTCGGGCACGCCGATCACCGCGGCCATGGCGACATCCGGGTGCGAGGTCAGCACGTCCTCGACCTCGCGCGGGAAGACGTTGAAGCCGCCGGAGACGATCATGTCCTTCTTGCGGTCGACGATGTAGAGGTAGCCCTGCTCGTCGACGCGGGCGACGTCGCCGGTGTGCAGCCAGCCACCGCGGAAGGTCTCCTCGGTCTGCTCGGGCCTGGCCCAGTAGCCGTCCATCACCTGCGGCGAGCGCACGCAGATCTCGCCCGGCTCGCCCTGCGTGACCTCGTTCAGGTCATCGTCCAGCAGCCTCACCTGCACGTTGGTGCACGGGAAGCCGCAGGAGGCGAACAGCTCCGGGCGGCTGGTATCGTGGTCGGCGCGTGACAGCACCGACACCGGGTAACCCTCGGTCTGGCCGTAGAGCTGGCCGAAGATCGGCCCCAGCCGCTGCAGGCCCTCCATCAGCCGCGTCGGCGACATCGGCGAGGCACCGTAGAGCAGGTACTCCAGGCTGGAGATGTCGGTCCGGTCCAGCTTCGGGTGGTCCAGCAGGACATAGATCATGGTCGGCACGAGCAGGGTCATGTTGATCCGCTCGCGGGCGATGGTGTCCAGCACCGCCTCCGGGTCGAAACCCTTCATGAAGGTGACGCGACCGCCGAGGTGCGCGATGGCGGGCAGCTTGGTACCCCCCACATGGCTGATCGGTGCCACCGCCAGGTAGTTGGTTTCCTTCGGAAACTCGAAATCGGACAGGATCGCGGCACACATGCCGATGAAGCTCGGATGGGTGCGCAGCCCGCCCTTGGGCCGGCCGGTGGTGCCACCGGTGTAGCTGATCCAGACCGGATCGTCGGGCTCGGCCTCGACCACCGCGTTCGCCACGCCGACCCCGGCCGCGGCGGCACGGATGTCGGTGCCGTAGTCTGCGGGACCAAGGGTCAGCGTCCCCGACAGCCGGCCGACCTTCTCCGTCAGTTCACGACCGCGATCCATGTAGTTCTCGCTGTCGACCAGCAGCCAGTCGGCCTCCACGTCTTCCAGCGTGAAGACATGGTCGTCCAGGCTGCCCAGCGTGTGCAGCGGTGTCATGCAGAGTCCCAGCGCCTGGGCGGCCACACCGACCAGGTAGGCCTCGGCGCGGTTGGCATTCAGCATCGCGATGCGCTGGCGGCGGCGGAACCCCAGCTTCCTGAACGCCGCCTGGTAGCGGCCGACCAGGTCGAGCGACTGGGCGTAGGTCCAGGTACCGCCATAGCCGGTGAAGGCGATCCGGTCGCCCCAGCGCCGGTAGTCGCGCAGCAGCAGGCCCGATGACGTCAGACCGCCATGCAGAAAGGAATTGCTCACGTCCGCCTCCCCGTTCGTTCGCGTTCTCGCGTTGGAGGCAGAGTGCAGTCCCGGCCCCGCTCCGGCAAGGCTCAGCCGGCGCGGGCTATCTCGCGGGCGATCACCAGCCGCTGCACGTCCGAAGTGCCCTCGTAGATCTGGCAGACGCGGACGTCGCGGTAGATGCGCTCGACGCCGTAGTCGGCGACATAGCCATAGCCGCCATGGATCTGGATGGCGTCAGAGCAGACCTGCTCGGCCATCTCGGAGGCGAACAGCTTCACCATGGAGGCTTCGGACAGGCACGGCTCGCCGCGCTGCTTCAGGTCGGCCGCATGCAGCAGCATCTGTGTCGCCACCTCGATGCGCGTGCGCATGTCGGCCAGACGGAATCCCACCGCCTGGTGCTCGATGATCGCCTTGCCGAAGGCCGTGCGTTCCCTGGCATAGGCCACCGCCCGCTCGTAGGCGGCGCGGGCCATGCCGATGGCCTGGGCGGCGATGCCGATGCGCCCGGTCTCCAGGTTTGCCAGCGCGATGCGATAGCCCTCGCCCTCGGCGCCGACCAGGTTCTGCAGCGGGACCGAACAGTCCTCGAAGGCGATCTGGCAGGTGTCGGAACAGCGCTGGCCCAGCTTGTCCTCCTTCGACGCCACCCGATAGCCGGGGGTATCGGTCGGCACCAGGATCGCCGAGATGCCGCGGGAGCCCTTGTCAGGGTCGGTTACGGCGAAGACCAGCGCCACCCCGCCGATGGAGCCCGAGGTGATGAACTGCTTCACGCCGTTGACCACCCAGCGGTCGCCCTCCCGGCGCGCGCGGGTGCGCAGGTTGGAGGCGTCCGAGCCGGCCTGCGGCTCGGTCAGGCAGAAGGCGCCGATGATCTCGCCGGCGGCCATCGGCTTCAGCCAGCGTTCCTTCTGCGCGTCCGAGCCATAACGGTTCAGCGCCGCGCAGCAGGGCGAGTTGTTCACCGACATGATGGTCGAGACGGCGCCGTCGGCGGCCGCGACCTCCATCAGCGCCAGCACGTAGGCGGTCATGTCGGCACCCGCGCCGTTCCATTCCTCCGGCACCGTCATGCCCATCAGGCCGAGTTCGCCCATCTGGCGCAGCAGGTCCATCGGCGGCTCGCCGGTCTTGTCGCGCAGGGCCGCGCCAGGGGCCAGTTCGCCCTGGGCAAAGGCCCGCGCGGCGTCACGGATCAGGATCTGGTCTTCGGTCAGTTGCATGGTCTCAGGCCGCAAATCTGGTGGTGAGGGCACCCGGCAGGTCGCGGATCGAGATGCGCCAGAGCAGGCGCCGGTCCGCGTCACCGGTCGCGAACTCGACCGGTGTGCCGGAATGCAGGGTCTGGTTGGTGTCGTAGATCAGGATCGAGCCCGGCACGTGGACGTGGCGGTAGATCCGCTCCGGCGCCGTGGCGTGCCGTTTCAGTTCGGTCAGCAGCGCCGCGCCCTCCTCCGGGCCGTAGCCGTCGATGCCCAGCGGCGTGCCGGCCATGGCGTAGAGCGAGCGCGTACCGGTCACCGGGTGCGGGCGCAGGATGGGGTGGCGCACCGGCGGCACCTTCGCCTGCTGCATCGCGTCACGCAGGCGGGCAGCCACCTGCTCGCCGTCGCGGCCGCTGGCGGCACCATAGAAATGCAGCGCCGAGCGCCCCTCGACCTTCGCCCGGAGTTCCGCCGGCAGGGCGTCGGCCGCACCGCGCTGGTCGGCCACCAGCGTCTCCCCGCCCCGCGCCGGCGCGTGGATGCAGTAGAGCATGGTCAGGTTGGCCGGCGCCGCCTCGTAGGACTGGTCGGTGTGCCAGAACGCGGCGCCATTGCGGACATTCGGGTCCTTCTGGCTCTCGCGGACATTTCCGACCTCCATCATGCCGGGGAACTCGGCATCGCGGAGGTGGTCGAGGACGTGGGCGATGGGCGTGCCGAAAGCCCGGCCGAAGCGCATGTACTGCGCCTTGTCGAGTGCCTGGTCGCGGATCACCAGAACGCGGTGGATGTAGAGCGTCTCGGCCAGGTCGCGCATCAGGTCGTCGGACATGCCGGTGGCAAGATCGATCCCGCTGATCCCGACGCCGAACGGCGCCCCCGCGATCGGTCTCAGCCTCATCATTGCCCGGAACCCTCCGTCACCCCGTCGGAACCGGCCGCAATCTAGCGGCGGGCGACGGCAAGGGCGAGAGCCGAGGTGGCTGGAAATGCACGACCCCGGTACACGCTGGCGCCTACCGGGGCCGGTCGTCAGTTCAGTGTGCCGGACCGCGGATCAGGCGGCGACTTTCGCCTTCCGATCGCGAATCGCCTTCAGCATGGTGTCGGCGTCAGACACCTCGAAGGGATCGCCCTCGAAGTCGTCGCCCTTGCCCGGCTCCTCGAAGGTCAGGACGATCTCGCCGTCCTCGACCAGCATCGAGTAGCGCCAGCTGCGCACGCCGAAGCCCAGGTTCCGCTTCTGCACCAGCATGCCCAGCTTCTGCGTGAACTCGGCATTGCCGTCGGGCAGCAGGCGGACATTGGTGGCGCCCATGTGCTTGCCCCACTGGAACATCACGAAGGCGTCGTTGACCGAGACGCAGACGATCTCGTCGATGCCCTCGGCGACGAACTCGTCGTACAGCTCCTCGAAGCGCGGCAGGTGGGTCGACGAACAGGTCGGCGTGAACGCGCCCGGCAGGCCGAAGACCACGACCTTGCGCCCGGCGAAGATCTCGTCGGAGGTCACATCCTGCCAGCGATAGGGGTTCGGACCCTCGACGGACTCGTCACGGACACGCGTCTTGAACACAACACTCGGAACACGCACGGCTTTTTCTCCTGCTCGATGAACATCTGGCGGGGCAGCGCCCCTGCTCGACGGCTCATATGGCGGTGCAGCATTCCACTGTCAATGCTCTTTGGAATTAATTCAAAGAAGAAAATCCGCGCGAAGCTGACGGCCCGGTTCAGGTGATCCCCGGACCGGCTCTGTCCGCGTTTCCGTGCGGGATTTCACGCCCGGGCGACGCTCGGGGGCGTGGCTGGCCTGGGCAGGATCAGCGCCGACAGCGCGACACCGCCCGCCCCCGCCGCCAGCAGGAAGAACAGCGCGTCAAAGCCCCAGGCATCGTGGATGCCACCGACCAGCGACGGGACCACGGCCGAGACCAGCAGCGCGATGACGAACTTCACCGCGAACACCCGGCCCCGCCAGGCCGCGCGGGTGTGGCGGGTCAGGATGGTGTCGTGGATCGGGACCTCGCCCAGGATCATCACCATGGCGATGAAGCCGACGATGATCGCGGGCAGGTCGAACAGCACCGCCAGCGCGGCCAGCGCCGGCACCTGCAGCAGGGCAATGCCGAACAGGATCCGCCGGGCCGGGAAGCGGTCGACCAGGTGGCCGACGACGATCTGCGCGAAGGACGCGATGCCGACGATCAGCGCGACGATGATGCCGACGGTCGAGATGTCGGTGGTGATCCCGGCCAGCCGCTCGGTGTAGAGCTTGGGCAGCGCGATGGTTGCGGCATGGAAGACCACGCCCCCGAACAGGATGGTCAGGGTCAGTGCCAGCGCGACGCGCACCAGCACCGCGCGGGTGAGATCGGCGTCATGCGGATCGGCAACGGTGGCCTTTGCCTTCTTCGGGCGGCGCGCCTCGTCGCGGCAGAACACGATGTAGCCGAGGCCGGTCAGCACGGCGACGATGCCGGGCACGACGAAGGCGGCGCGCCAGTCGGCCTGCGCCACCAGGAAGCCGGTCAGCAGCGGCGCCGCGGCGACTCCCATGTTGCCCCAGACACCGTTGACGCCGAGGGCCTTGCCGACCTTGTCGCGGCCGTCGACCACCATGGCGATGCCGACGGGATGGTAGATCGAGGCGAAGGTGCCGATGGCGCCGAGGCCCAGCGCGATCTGCCATGTCTCCTCGGCCATGCCGGTCAGGATCGAGGCGCCGCCAATGCCGACGAAGAACACCGCCATCATGCCCTGGCGCGACCAGCGGTCGGCCAGCCAGCCGGCGGGCAGCGAGCCCAGGCCGAACATGACGAAGGCCGGCGTCGCCAGCGCCAGGAGCTGGCCGTAGCTCATGCCGTCCATGCCCACCAGCGCCACGGCCACGGTGGCGAAGATCAGCATGAACATGTGGTCGTAGAAGTGACCGATGTTGAGGAAGAAGAAGCCGGCCCGCTCACGGTTGAGCCAGCTTCCACCTTGCGACTGCGATGCGGCGATCTCGGACATGGCGCCTAGATATCGCGGCATGGCGAAAAAAGCGCCAGCCGAATCCGCAATACGTGCAGATTTGATCTGCCGGGACGTCAGCCCTGCTTCTGCGGCGGCGGCACCACGCGGATGTGCAGCTCGCGGAGCTGCTTGGCGGTAGCCTCCGACGGCGCGCCCATCAGCAGGTCCTGGGCCTGCTGGTTCATCGGGAAGGCCACGATCTCGCGGAGATTCGGTTCGTCGAGGATCAGCATGACGATGCGGTCGATGCCCGGCGCGATGCCACCATGCGGCGGCGCGCCGTAGCGCAGCGCGTTCAGCATGCCGGAGAAGCGGTGCTCCACCTCCTCGGCGCTGTAGCCGGCGATCTCGAAGGCCTTCAGCATGATGTCGGGGCGATGGTTCCGGATCGCACCCGAGGACAGTTCCACGCCGTTGCAGACGATGTCGTACTGGAACGCCTTGATGGTCAGCGGGTCCTGGGTCTCCAGCGCCTCGAGCCCGCCTTGCGGCATGGAGAAGGGGTTGTGCGAGAAGTCGACCTTCTTCTCGTCCTCGTTCCACTCGAAGTGCGGGAAGTCGACGATCCAGCAGAAGGCAAACTTCTCCCGGTCCAGCAGGCCCAGCAGGTCGCCGATGCGGGTGCGCGCCTTGCCGGCGAGCGAGGCCGCCCCGGCTTCCTTGTCACAGGCAAAGAAGACGGCATCGCCGGCCTTCAGGTCGCAGGCGACGCGGATCGCCTCGACGCGCTCGGCGCCCAGGTTGTTGGCGATCGGACCCTTCGGGCCGTCCTCCGCATAGATGATGTAGCCCAGGCCCGCCGCGCCCTCGCGCCGCGCCCAGTCGTTCATGCCGTCGAAGAAGGACCGCGGACGTGCGGCGGCACCCGGCGCCGGGATCGCGCGCACCACCGAGCCCTTCTCGATGTTGCGGGCGAAGATGCCGAAGCCGCCGCCGGCGAAATGTTCGGTGACGTCGCGGATGTCGAGCGCGGCCGGCAGGCGCAGGTCGGGCTTGTCGGAGCCATAGCGCAGCATGGCCTCGGCGAACGGGATGCGCGGGAACGGGCGCTGCATCACCGGCCAGTCGGAGAATTCCAGGAAGGTCTCGGCCAGCACCGGCTCGATGGCCTGGAACACGTCCTCCTGCTCGACGAAGCTCATCTCGACGTCGAGCTGGTAGAACTCGCCCGGGCTGCGGTCGGCGCGGGCATCCTCGTCGCGGAAGCAGGGCGCGATCTGGAAGTAGCGGTCGAAGCCGGAGATCATCAGCAGCTGCTTGAACTGCTGCGGCGCCTGCGGCAGGGCGTAGAACTTGCCCGGATGCATGCGGCTCGGCACCAGGAAGTCGCGCGCGCCCTCGGGGCTGGAGGCCGTGAGGATCGGGGTCTGGAACTCCTGGAAGCCCGACTCGGTCATGCGCCGGCGGATCGAGGCGATGATCTTGGAGCGCATGGTGATGTTGCGGTGCATGCGTTCCCGGCGCAGGTCCAGGAAGCGGTAGGTCAGCCGGATGTCCTCCGGGTAGTCGACCTCGCCGAAGACGGGCATGGGCAGTTCGGCGGCCGGGCCGCAGACCTCGGCGGCGGTGATGCGCACCTCGATCTCCCCGGTCGGCAGGTCCGGGTTCACCGCCTCGGGACTGCGCGGGACCACGCGGCCGGTGATGGTGACGACACTTTCGGAGCGCAGCCCCTCCAGCACCGGGAACGCCTCGGCGTCCGATTCGATCACGCACTGGGTCAGGCCGTAGTGGTCGCGCAGGTCGACGAACAGCAGGTTGCCGTGGTCGCGCTTGCGATGAACCCAGCCCGACAGGCGAACGGTTTCGTCGACGTTTCCGCGGCGCAGTTCGCCGCAGGTATGGGAGCGATAGGCGTGCATGTCTGCGACCGGCTTTCCAGGAGGTTCGGGCGGGCGGAACGAACCGCCTCGGGCAGCACTTGTCAAGTCGCCGTCACGTCGCCCCTTCTACGGCGCATTCCGCGTGCTATAAGCCCCGACCAGCATGCATATCATCACCGACACCAGCGCCCTCGCCCGCTATATCACGTCGCTGAAGGGCGTTCCCTTCGTGACGGTCGACACCGAGTTCATGCGGGAAAACACCTACTGGCCGAAGCTCTGCCTGGTCCAGGTCGCAGGCCCTGACGACGCGGGCGCCATCATCGACCCGCTCGCGGACGGCATCGACCTGGCACCGCTGTTCGATTTGATGGCCGACCGGAGCATCCTCAAGGTGTTCCACGCCGCGCGCCAGGACATCGAGATCTTCGTCAACCTGGCCGGCGAGGTTCCGGTCCCGCTGTTCGACACCCAGGTCGCGGCGATGGTCATGGGTTTCGGCGAATCCATCGCCTATGACGCGCTGGTCCAGAAGCTGGCGAACCAGTCCATCGACAAGTCGAGCCGCTTCACCGACTGGTCGCGCCGGCCGCTGTCCGAGAAGCAGCTCAGCTACGCGCTGTCCGACGTGACCCACCTGCGCACGGTCTACCAGCGCATGGAGAAGGAACTGGCGCGGTCGGGCCGGGCGCACTGGGTCGGCGACGAGATGGCGACGCTGACCGAGAAGTCGACCTACCTGGTCGAACCCGACGAGGCCTGGCGCCGGCTGAAGATCCGCACCACCAAGCCGAAGTTCCTGGCCGTGCTGAAGGCGGTGACGGCCTGGCGCGAGCGGGAGGCGCAGGGCCGCGACCTGCCGCGCAACCGCGTGGTCCGCGACGAGGCGCTGCTGGAGATCGCGGCAGACCCGCCGACAAGCATCGACAAGCTGGCGCAGGTGCGCGGCTTCAACCGCAAGATGGCCGAGGGCCCGTTCGGCAGTGCCATCATCGCCGCCTGCAAGGCCGCGCTGGAGAGCCCGCGCGAGACCTGGCCCAGCATGGCGAAGAGCGAGCCGCCGCCGGCCAGCATCGGCCCGGTTGTGGAGTTGCTGAAGGTGCTGCTGAAGCGCAAGTGCGCCGCGCACGGTGTGGCGCAGAAGCTGGTCTGCAACAGCGCCGACCTGGACCGCCTGGCCGCCGACGACACTGCCGACATCCCGGCGCTGAAGGGCTGGCGACTGGAGGTCTTCGGCGAGGACGCGCTGCGCCTGAAACATGGCGACCTGGGCCTGGTCATCCGCGACGGCGAGGTGGTCGAGTTCCCCGTCGGGGCCGGATGATGGAGGACATCCTCGCCCGCGCGGGCGGGATGCTCACCCTCAACACCTTCCTGTTCATGGCCGTCGCCTCGCTGGGCGGTCTGGTGCGCGGCTTTTCCGGCTTCGGCGTGGCGCTGGTGGTGGTGCCGCTGTCGTCGACGCTGGTCGATCCGAAGATCGCCGTGGTCACCGTCTGGATGGTCAATGCCGTGGTCGGTGCGCCGCTGACCGTCGAGGGAATGCGCCGCTGCAACTGGTCGGAGGTCCGGCCATTGTCCGTCGGCATACTGATCTGCACGCCCATCGGTGCCTGGATCCTGGCCCACGCCCCCATCGACACGCTGCGCTGGATCATCGCCCTGCTGGTGCTGGTCTCCGTGATCGCGCTGGGCGTCGGCTGGCGCCGGACGCAGCCGGTGGCGCGGCCCGGGCTGCTCGGTATCGGCGGTGTCTCGGGCCTCGCCGGTGGCATCGCCGGTTTCTACGGCCCGCCGGTGGTGCTGTTCTGGGTCGGCGGCCCCGATGACAAGCACCGCGTGCGCAACAACCTGAACGGCGTCTTCGCCGTCACCACCATCGCCGGGGGCGCCAGCTTCTGGCTGCACGACCTCATCACCCTCGACAAGGCCCTGCTGGCGTTGCTGGCCGGCCCCGCCTATGGCGTGGGCGTCTGGCTGGGCGCGCGGCTGTTCCCGTTGGCGTCCGAGCGCGTGTTCCGCCGCGCGGCCCTGGCGCTCTGCGGCATCTCCGCCCTCTCCGCCATGCCGGTCTGGTAGGTCCGGGGATACGCTTTCCCGAAAACGCGTGAGGATCGGCTGCATCACCCTGACGGAGATGCACCATGCCGCCCATCCGCTTTCACGACCGCCTGACTTCCGTGACCGAAGGGGACGAGCGCCATTCGCTGCTCGACCTGTCACCGAAGTCGCCCGTCGCCCGCCCCGTTCCCGGCATTCCGACCGCCTTCGCCGTGCCATTCGGCAACAGCGAACATGCGCCCGTCCGGCCGCACCGGGGCATGCTGTCCGGCGTGATCGCCGGCGACCTGCAGGATGAAGCCCTGTCGGTTGCAGCCGACCGCAGCGCCCTGCCGGGCACGTCACCTGAAGCGGAGGACGGCCCCGACGCGTCGCTGGTCCTGGCCCATGATGACGGCTCGGCCCGCATGGCACGCGCCTTCGGCGACCGGATGCGGCGGCTCTACACCCGCAATCCGGGACTGCCGACCATGCCGCCGTTGCCGCCGTTGCCGGATCGCAGGGTGCCATCGTCAGCGCCCGCTGACGACGAACTCTCGACCAGCGAGGCGCGGAAGACCGGCAAGGGCAAGGCCGTCGACCGGCCGTTGAACGACACCGACGCCGCGACCGGCGGTACCCCGCCCGATGGCCCGGACGATCCGCGCCGCAATCTGCCGCCCCGCCTGCCCGACCAGGAGACCCAGCGGAAGCAAGCCGCCCAGGTGCGCAAGGTGCTGGAACTGGCCCGCCGCGCGGGCTGGCGCGACTATGGCGGAGTCTATGGCGAGATCCTCAAGATCGAGGATGAAAATCTGCGACAGCACCTGATCAAGGCGACGAAGCGGATACCCGTCAACGACGACCTCGAGAAGGAGAAGGCCTTGCGCGAACTCGAACCATTGGGTGCAGAACAAGGAGTGAACAACTATCATCGGTCGCAACTGCCGGTGCCGGAGCTGCCCGCCGATCTCGGGCTGGACGGACTGGTCGACCGGGAGGCTTATGCTGAGTGGTACCGGCGGGAAGGATACGACAGGCAGATGCACCTGCTGCGCGAGGGGCCGGCCGGGCCACACGGCTGTCGGATCGGCCCCGGAGAGAGTTATTTGTGGAGCCGGCTTGTGCGAGAGCCCCGAGGCGACAGGGATCTTCGTTCCAACGGACTCGATGGATCCAGTCGGCGAGTATTCAGATATGATCATTCGAAAAGCGAATTCGAAGTTTACGATCACAAGAATAGGCATCTTGGGGCAATTGACGCAGTGACTGGGCAGTGGAAACAAGGAAAACAGGTAACCGGAAGGCGAGAAAAGCATACTTATGATGATATCGGGTCCGGCGGAAAAATGGTGGTGTAGCGAGTTGCGGGAAGCAATTCTCGATCCAGAATGCACCATGATTTATAATTCGGCAAAGCGTCTCTACGGGATTGTCAACCACCACCCCGATGGCATGGTGCTGCATCGTGCTTCTGGCACCTGGCATGGACTTCCGACGTTCTATTGCTTGTCGGTTTCATTTTGTCCGTGGTGCGGCATTCGCCTGCCAAGAGAGTTGACTGGAGAATGGCTGCGCGAGATTGAAGCGCGCGGACTGGATACACCGGACGACCCACCGGCGCCGGCCGATCTCGCCACAGGCCGGTGGTGGCGCGGCCGGCGCCTCGTGGGGGATCGAGAACTCGACCGGGAGGCTGCGAACCCTGCGCCGTGCCGGGACATCCAGGGCAGCTTCGGTGTGATGGAACACTGCGCACCAATGCGTGAGGTCCTGGAGACAGGTCGCAGTGGCTTCACCTATGTCGGTCGCTGGCGCGAATACGGCGTCCGTTGCTTCGAACAGGACAGGCCCGTCTGGTCCCGGCCGCCACGCTATCGCCGGATATCCCGGTCGCCCTGGTGCGGCCGGCGACTGCCCGGCAGCCTGAAGGCGGTCTGGGTCAGCCTGCTCGACCTCTATGGCATCTATGCCGACATGGACCACCTGCCCGATGCCAACAGCATCGCCGGCCTGCCCGACGCCATGCTGTCCGATCTCTGGTGGCGCGACCGCCCCGACCTCTACGGCGACCCGCGCGCCGGAGGCAGCGACCTGGATCCGGGACACTGCCGCCCGCCGAAGGACCAGTTGCCCGATGGCGATCCCAGGATCGCCCCCCCCGCCAAGCCAGGGCGCACTATGAAGGCTGCGCCAAAAGGATGAGCACCTCGGGCTCGACGGACTGGTCGACCGGGAGGCCTGGGCGGAATGGTACCGGCGGGAAGGATATGACAGGCAGATGCACGTGCTGCGCGAGGGAACGCCGGGCGAGTCCGGCTACAAGGTCGCGCCTGCCGAGAGCTTCATCTGGCAGCAGTTGAAAAGAAATTCGCGCGCTGGAACCGACGAGAGAACAAACGGACTGTCCGGGAGTGAAGAAAGGTTTTTCCAGTTCGACCGGCGCCACAGTGAAATCGAAGTCTACAAGGGCAAGGAGCATATTGGCACGATCGACGCTGTGACCGGAGCCTGGAAACCCGACGGGCGAGTAAATGAGCGAACCAGAAAGCACACGCGCGATGAAGCCCCATCCACGACCGGAACGATGGTGGTGTGATGGCTTGCGCGCCGCGGTCCTCGACCCTGAGTGCGCTTTCTTCTACGGGCCGGTCAGCAGAGGATATGGCCTGCACAGTTTCAGGGACAATCCGCGACCGGTCGACACCGGGGGCAATCCCGAACATGGTCCAAGAGGTTGGACCATCGACCGGATTGGCTTCTGTCCGTGGTGTGGCATTCGCCTGCCAAGGGGACTCAGCAGCAAGCGTGATGCCGAACTCACGGCAATGGGAATCGATCCCGAAGCCGACGTTCCGCTCCCGGATGGCTATGCCGACGACAGGTGGTGGCGAGGGCGCAAGCTCAGAGGAGAATGCTGGCTCGATTCCCAACACGACCTGCGTCCGGCCTGTCGCGACACGCTCGGGAATTTCGGCGTTGCTGACCATTGCCCAAGAATGTTCCGCGAGTTGGCGGACGGACGCAGCAGCTTCACCTATGTTGCGCGCTGGCGCGAATACGGCATCCGTTGCTTCGATCAGGACAGGCCGGTCTGGTCCCAGCCGCCGCGCTGGCGACCTGTGTACTATTCGCCCTGGTGCGGACGCCGCTATCCCTACAGCCTGCGAGCGACATGGGAGAGTTTCCTTGAACTCGACGGCATCACCGGCGACACATCCGGTCTGCCGGTTTCCATGCTCACCGATCTGTGGTGGCGTCATCGACCTGACCGGTTTGGCGACAGCAAGGCAGGAAGCCTCACCCCGCCCCCGAACCACTGCCGCCCGCCAAAGGACCAGTTGCCCGATGGCGACCCCAGGATCGCGCCGCCCGCCACGCCAGGGCGTCGCGACAAGTCGGGAAAAACGGCAGACTGAGGCGCCTCAGTGCACCCGGATCTGGTGGGCGACGCCGAAGGCGCGGGCGACGCGGAACAGCCGGGTCTCCACGGCATCGCCCAGTACCGGCTGCAGCGCCAGCGGCACGTCCAGCACCAGCGCGGTGTCGGTCATGGCCAGGCCGATGCCGGCCAGCGCGCCCGGCGCGCCGCCGCCCAGCGTGTGCGCCAGCCGGATCGCGGCACCGATCCGCTCGGCCAGTTTCAGGTCGTCTGGACTGACCAGCGCGCGGACCTCGTCCAGCACCTCGTCGCCGGCCTTGTGCGAATAGCGCCGCATCACCGCCGTCGCCAGCAGCACGCGCTCGGGGTGGCCGATGCCGATCAGCGGCGCGCGCAGCACCCGGCGGAAGGACTGCGTGGCGCGATAGTCCGGGTGCGCGCGCCAGCCCACATCGGACAGGATGCAGGCGACCATGCGCAGGCGCGCCGAGCGGGCGTCGTCGGCGGGGAACAGCGGCGCGATCCAGTCGAAGACCTCCTGCCCCACCTCCACGCCGAAGCGCGCCTCGTGCAGGGCCATGGCCTCGGCCGCGGCGACCAGCGGGTCGCGCCGGCGCTGCTTCGGCTTCAGCGTGTCGAGATAGGCACCCTCGCGCACGCCATGGGCCGAGAAATGCAGCCGGTCCGGCGCCAGCCGCTCGACCAGCGTCTCCAGCACCACCGATGCGGTCGGCAGCACCTGCAGGCGCCGGTCGGCGATGCCCTCGGCCCCCGACAGCGATTCCGGGTGCTGGCGCGCGATCAGCCGGGTCAGCGCGATGGCCCGGTCGGCGCTCATCTCGTAGCCCTGGATGACGTTCAGCGGATATTGCCGGGCGCTCATGTCCAGCTTCGCCACCGCCCGCCAGGTGCCGCCGACCACGTGCAGCGTCTGGCCGGTGGCGCCCGGCAGCCAGTTGATGCGGTCCAGCGCCTCCAGCGTCGCGGCGCGGATCCGCTCGGGCTGGCTGTCGCCGTCCATGAACTGCAGCGGCCCCAGCGACAGCGTCGTGCCCGGCCCCACCTCGCCATTGCCGATGGGCGCCAGTTCCAGGCTGCTGCCGCCCAGGTCGCCGACGACGCCGGTCGCGTCGGGGGTGCCGAACAGCACGCCCATGCCGGCATACCGCGATTCCTCCTCGCCGGTCAGGACCGTCAGGCGGATGTCGCATTCCCGCTTCACCCGCTTCACGAAGGCCTGGCCATCGGCGGCATCCCGCACGGCGGCGGTGGCAAAGGCAATGGTGCGGGCGACGCCCGTCGCCCCGGCGATCCAGCGGAACCGCTTCAACGTCGCGATGGCCGCCTCGATCCCGTCGGGGTTGAGTTGCCCGGTCCGCGCCATGCCCTGGCCCAGCGCGCAGAAGGCGCGCTCGTTCAGCATGGTCAGCGGTGCGCGGAGGGAGTCGCCGAAGATGACAAGACGGACAGAGTTCGAGCCAACGTCGATGACGGCCACACGGTCCGATGCGGCTCTGGTCGACGGCGTGTCCGGCATGCTCAGAAGTCGTCGTCCAGGGTCAGGTGAACCGGTTTCAGACCTTCCTCCAGCGCCTTGCCGCGGCCCGACAGCGAGGGGTTGGTCATGAAGTACTCGTGCGCGCTGAATCCCTCGCCGTCAACCGGTGCCCGCTCGTAGCTGCCATCCGATTTCAGGAACCAGCTCTGCAGGTCGTCCTTCAGGTTGGCGACCATGATCTGGTCCACCACCTGCTCGTGCACCGTCTCGTTCTTGATCGGCACCAGCACCTCGACGCGCCGGACCAGGTTGCGCGGCATCCAGTCGGCCGAGGTCAGGTAGACCTTCGCATTGCGACCGGGCAGCGGCTCGCCATTGCCGAAGACCACGATGCGCGAATGCTCGAGGAAGCGGCCGATCAGGCTGCGCACGCGGATGTTCTCCGACAGGCCCGGCACACCGGGTCGCAGGCAACAGATGCCGCGGATGATCATCTCGATCTGCACGCCGGCCTGGCTGGCGCGATAGAGCGCGTTGATCACGTCGGCGTCGACCAGCGAGTTCAGCTTGACCCAGATGCTGGCCGGCCGGCCCGCCTCGGCATGCGCGATTTCCGAGTCGATGCCATCCATCACCCGCTGCTTCAGCGTGTGCGGCGAATAGGCGATCTCGGTCAGACCCTCCGGCTTCGCGTAGCCGGTCAGGAAGTTGAAGATCGCCGCCGCCTCCCGCCCCAGCGCCGGGTCGTCGGTAAAGTAGGACAGGTCGGTGTAGATCTTGGCGGTGATCGGGTGATAGTTGCCGGTGCCGAAATGCGAATAGGTCCTGAGACCTTCCTTCTCGCGCCGCACGACGATCGAGATCTTGGCGTGGGTCTTCAGTTCGAGGAAGCCGTAGACCACCTGCACGCCGGCGCGCTCCAGGTCGCGGGCCCAGCGGATGTTCGCCGCCTCGTCGAAGCGCGCCTTCAGTTCCACCAGCGCAGTGACCGACTTGCCCGCCTCGGCCGCCGCGATCAGCGCCTTGACGATGGGTGAATCGTCGGAGGTGCGATAGAGCGTCTGCTTGATGGCCAGCACCTGCGGGTCCTCCGCCGCCTGGCGGATGAACTGCACGACCACGTCGAAGCTCTCGTAGGGATGGTGGACGATGATGTCCTTGGCCCGGATCGCGGCGAAGCAGTCGCCGCCGAACTCCCGGATCCGCTCGGGGAAGCGGACATTGTAGGGCGTGAACAGCAGGTCCGGCCGGTCGTCGACGATGACGCGCCGGATATCGGCCAGCGCCAGCATGCCCTCCAGCGAGATCACGTCGCGCGGGCGGGCATCGGTCTCGTTGATCACCAGCCGGCGCAGGCGGTCGTTCAGGTCGGCGGACACCTGCAGGCGGACGACATGGCCCAGCCGGCGGCGACGCAGCGCGGTCTCGAAGGTCCGCACCAGGTCCTCCGACTCCTCCTCGACCTCGATGTCGGAATCGCGGATGCAGCGGAACATGCCGCGGCTGACGATACGGTAGCCCGGGAACAGCTTGCGCATGAACAGCGCGATCACCTGGCTGACGGTGATGAAGCGGATCTCGTCGCCAGGCAGGCGCACGAAGCGTGGCACGTGGTTCGGGATCGGCACGATGGCGTCGAGCCGGTCCCCGGTGTCCTCCTTCGCCAGTTCGGCGATCATCGCCAGCCCCAGGTTGGGGATGAAGGGGAACGGGTGCGCCGGATCGATTGCCAGAGGCGTCATCACCGGCAGCACTTCCTCGAGGAAATAGCGGTCGAGCCATTCCCGCTCCCCGGCATCGAGTTCATCGGCGACGACAATGGCGATGCCGGCCTCGCGCAGCTCCTTCTGCAGCGAGATCCAGTAGGTCTGCTGCTGCTCCATCAGCCGGTCCGACAGGTCGTCGATCCGTTCATATTGCTGTGCCGGCGTCAGGCCCTCGGGCGAGATGGTCTTGATGTCCTGGCGGACCATGTTCCAAAGGCCCGCGACACGGACCATGAAGAACTCGTCGAGGTTGGAGGCGGAGATGGACAGGAAGCGCACGCGCTCCAGCAGCGGGTAACGCGGATTCTGCGACTCTTCCATGACGCGGAAATTGAACTGCAGCCAGCTCAGTTCGCGATTGATGAACCGGTCCGCCGCGTCCAGGCCGGCATCCGGTGCCGCCCCCCTGGTCGCCGGCGCCGGGCGCCCTGTCGCCGTGCGTCGCCGTGCCGGACGGGTGTCGCTGGCCTCGCTCATTTCAGTCCTGTCTCCCGCTTTCGTCGTGTCAATGACACTAGCCGAAACGCATTGGTGTTGCAGGTTCCTGACAGAGGTATGACAGTGCCAGCCATGCCACGGCTGCTCCTGCTTCGCCACGCCAAGTCCGCATGGGGCGAACCGTCCCTGAAGGACCATGATCGCCCGCTCAACGCAAGGGGCCGGGCGGCCTGTGCCACGATGGCCGGCTGGTTGGCGGAGCGCAATCTGCGCCCCGACCTTGTTCTCAGTTCCACGTCGACACGTACCCGCGAGACCTGGGCGCGGCTGGCAGAAGCCGCAGGCTGGAAACACGAACCCGTCTGGCTGGAATCGCTGTACCTGGCGACGGCGGATACCATGCTGACGGCGCTGCGGCGCGAGGGGCGACAGGCACATACGGTGATGATGATCGGCCACAGCCCCGGCATCGAGGGTCTCGCCAGACGGCTGGGGGCCGCGGGCGATACCGCCGCCCGCCGCCGCATGCTGCTGAAATTCCCGACCGCCGGACTGGCCTGGATCGAGCTCGAGGGCACCTGGACGGACGCCGGCAGCAGCCCGGGCCGGCTCGAGGCCTTCGTCACGCCCCGGGAACTCGACGCCTCGACCGCAAGCTAGGACTCAGCGGCCCGCGGCACGCCTGCGCGGATCGGGCAGCCCCAGTTCGGCGAGGGCGGCCGTCCAGTCTTCCTCGAAATAGCCCTTGTTGGCGCAGCGTTCGTTGTAGCTGCCCACGAGTTCGTTCATGCGCTGCCGGCGCTTTTCCAGCGCCGGCACGAACTGGTCGTTGTAGGTTTCCGTCATTTCGCGGTGGCGGTCGACGCGGCTGTTGAAGTCGTTCACGGCCACCGGATCGGCGGCATCGATCGCCTTTCGGCGCTCGGTCAGTTCGGCACGAAGCGCCGCGATCTTCTCGCGATAGCCGGACAGGGTCTTCTCGTAGTCCGCCACCCTGGCTTCCTGTTCCAGCATCTGCTGGTCCAGCTTCAGGCAGGCGCGGATCTGGGCGGGATTGAGCGTGGTGGCATCGTAGACCTTCTCGCCATCCTGTGCCGCGGCCGGTGACGGAGGCGTCGCCGCTTGCGCATGCACCGCACCGCCGGCCAGAAGCGCAAACAGGACAACGAAACAGCGGAACATCATGATCGCGCATTCCGGCCGCTGGCCGGACTCCCGTTCGTGTGGCGCAATACCATAACACAGGTGCCGGGCGGTATGATGAGGCACGACGGTCGAGACAGAATGCCGTCGCCAACGGGAGGAACTTCATGAACATCACCACAACCGCGCTTGCCGCGGCGGCCTTGGCCTGCGCGATCTCCGCGTCGGCGGTGGCGCAGGAACGCCAGATTCCGGTTTCCAAGTGGGGACCGGACGACGAGGCGGGCGCCGCCAACCTGGTTACCCCCGACCGCGTCAAGGCGGCGGCCGGGCTGGTCACCGGCGGCAAGGTCTATCCGCTCGGCATCGAGACCAACTCGATGACCCCGGCCTATCCGCCACGCGGCTGGAAGACCTATATCGTGCAGCCGGGTCAGCAGGCCGGCACTGTGCCGTTCCCGAACGGCGGCACCTACAATGACGACATCGTCTCGGGCTGGCTTGGCATCGGGACCCAGATCGACGGCCTGGGCCATGTCGGCGTGCGCAACGTCTACTACAACCAGAACCATGCCAAGGACTTCGCGCAGACCGGTGGTCTGACCAAGCTCGGCGTCGAGAAGATTCCGCCGCTCGTCGCGCGTGGCGTGCTGATCGACATGGCAAAGCACAAGGGCGTCAAGATCCTCGAGCCGGGCGCACAATTCACGATGGCCGATGTCGAGGCCGCGATGAAGGCCCAGGGCGTCACCGTCGGCGAGGGCGACATCGTTCTCTTCAACACCGGCTGGATGAACGTGCTGGCCGACGATCCGAAGAAGTTCGGCTCGCTGGAACCGGGACCGACTGCCGACGTCTGCGAGGGCTTCGCCGCGAAGGGCGTCGTGGCCATGGGTGGCGACACCTGGGGCCTGGACGCCATCCCGCCCGCCGAGGGCAATGACGTCTTTCCCTGCCACGCCATCCTGCTGGCGCAGCACGGCATCTACATCCTCGAGAACATGGACACGCGGCAGCTCGCGGCGGACGGCGTGACCGAGTTCATGTTTGCCCTCGGCGTGCCGAAGATCACCGGTGCCGTCCAGATGATCGTCAACCCGCTGGCCATCCGCTGATCGCATGATCGGTGGCCCGGTCCCGGCGATCCGCCGGGACCGGGAGCCGGCTCTGTCCGTCTGGGCTCAGCCGGTCTGGATATACTCCCGAAGCGCCTCGGCCTCGTGCTCCAGTTCGTCGACCCGGTTCTTGACCACGTCGCCGATCGAGATGATGCCGCACATGACATCCGCCTCGACCACCGGCAGGTGGCGGATGCGATGCTCCGTCATCATGCGCATCAGGGCGCCGAGTTCGTCATTGGGCGAGCAGGTGATGACCCGGGACGTCATGATGTCCCGCGCCAGCAGGTTCATGGCCTCGAGTCCCTTCGCGGCCAGGCTGCGCACCACATCCCGTTCCGAGACGATGCCCGCCACCCTGTGATCGTCCTCGGACACCACCAGGGCGCCGACACGCTCCTCCTTCAGGCGGGTCACGACATCCATCACGGTCGCGTCGGGGCGCACCGTCGCCACCGAACCGCCCTTGTCTCTCAGCATCGTGGACACAAGCATTGCACCGGCCTCCTGTTCGGGACCCGCCTGAGCATCAATGCCCGTCAACCGGCGCGAAGCTGTCCCGCGCCGCCGGCGCGACACGACCCTCCAGCGGGGCCATGTGGGAAACACCTCGACAACCATGATAGGCGCGACACCCTGTCGCGGCAATCACCAATGCCCGTCAGGGCGGCGGATCAGAACTCGCCGGTCTGGCCGAAGCCGGTCGGGCGGCCGTTCTCGTCGATGGCGATGAAGACGAAATCGCCCTCGGTGACCTTCAGCGTTTCCTCGCCGAACTTGCGCTGCACCACGGTCTCGATGTGCACGGTGACGGACGTCCGGCCGACCCTGGTGATGCGGGTATACAGCGAAACCACGTCGCCAACCCGGATCGGTGCCTCGAAGGTCATGGCCTCGATGGCGCGGGTGACGCAGCGGCGCTTCATGAAGCGCGAGGCCGCGATGCCACCCGCGATATCCATCTGCGACAGCACCCAACCACCGAAGATGTCGCCATTGGCATTGCAGTCCGACGGCATGGGATTGGCGCGCAGGGTGGGTTCGCGGTGGTCGTACATCGGGGCTTCTCCGGTCCGTTCCGGCCCTGAATAGCCGACCGGTCCGGAACGGAAAAGACCCGGGTGCGAGGCTGCCCCGGCCGTCAAGCGACCGTGCCGCGGATCGGGTAGTCGCGCTCGCGGATGAAGGCGATGCCCTTCATCACCGCGCCCAGGTCGGGTCGCGCGAAGGGGGCATTGGAAATGTCGACGATCTGCACCTGGCCCTTGTCATTGACCACGAACAGACCCGGCTCGGGAAACTCGTGGTCGGTCTCGTTGGGGCGCGGCGTCGAGATGTAGAGCCCGAGTTCCTGCATCTGCGCCCGGCTCAGGCCGTAGCCGACCGGAATCGTCACGCCGACCTCGTCGACCACCGCCTGCGCCTGCTCGGCGCTGTCGCCGGAGATCGCCACGACGTCCAGCCCGACGGACTCGATGGTGTCCTTCAGGGCATCGAGGCCGCCGAGATAGCGCTTGCAGATCGGGCAGTGCTTGCCGCGATAGACGATGACCATCTGCCACCGCCCCTCACCGCCCAGACGGACCGTGCCGCCGCCGACACGCGGGACTTCCATCACCGGCATCGCCGCGCCGGCCGTGATCTTCGTGCTCATCCTGTCCTCCATGGGGCGCTCCGGCCCGGAGGCGAACTGGCGCGGCACGCGTCAATCAGAAAGCGGCTTCACCCGAATGTGAGAGCCGGCGCTGTTCCGCCGCCTCCCGCGCCCGGCGCCGGACGCCGTCGCCCAGCTTCTCCAGCGCCTTGTGCTCGATCTGGCGGACACGCTCCTTGGTGACACCGAGCTGCTCGCCCAGTTCCTCGAGCGTCACCTTCTCGTCGTTCAGCGCCCGCTCGCGGATGATGAGCTGCTCGCGGTCGGTCAGGTCGGCCAGCGCCGCCTCCAGCCAGACGCCGCGGGTCAGGCCGTCGACATTGGTGATCGTGACATCCTCGGGCGTGGGCCGGTCGTCGACCAGGAAATCGCCCCATTCGTCGGAGCCTTCCTCGCCGGCCGGCGCATTGAGCGACTGGTCGCGACTGGACAGCCGGTCGGCCATCGCCGTGACCTCGCGCCGGGAAACATTCAGCTTCTCCGAGATCTGGTCCCGCGCCTCCTCGGTCAGCCGCACCTCGCCCGCGCCGTCGATCTGCGCACGCAGCCGGCGAAGGTTGAAGAACAGCGCCTTCTGGGCCGCGCTGGTGCCGGAGCGGACGATGGACCAGTTGCGCAGGACATATTCCTGCATGGCCGACCGGATCCACCAGGTGGCATAGGTCGAGAAGCGCACGCCGCGCTCGGGCTCGAAGCGTGCGGCGGCCTGCATCAGGCCGACACAGCCCTCCTGCACCATGTCGGCGCGCGGCAGGCCATAAGCGCGGAACTTGCCGGCCACCGAGATCACGAGACGCATGTAGGCGGAGACGAGTTCGTGCAGCGCGCGCTCGTCGCCCTTGTCGCGCCAGCGCAGCGCGAGGTCCTGCTCGTGATCGTGCGACAGCAACGGCAAGGACATTGCCGTCGAGATGAACTGCTGTTCCTGCCGGGCCGACTGGATGGAATTGTCGTGTAACATGGCTTTCATCCGTGGTTCGACACCGCCCGACCGGTCCGGGATGGACCGGGTCCCCCGAAAGATGCCGCTGCGACCCCCTGCCCCTTGGCATTTTGGTTTCGCCTCGCTACTTTATGAAACACGCCGCATGTCGGCAAGAATAAATTTTCGAGTCGAAACCAAATGGCCGAAACCGGCATCCCGTTGGACCACGCCGCCCGGATCGCGGAACTCATCGACCGGCTGGGGCGACTGGCGCGGGAACTCCAGTATGTGGACGGCCTCAACCCGGCCCAGTGGGAGGCGCTGCGCTATCTCAGCCGCGCCAACAAGTACTCCCGCACGCCGGGCGCCTGCGCGGAATTCCTGGGCTCGACCAAGGGCACGGTCTCGCAGACCGTCACCGCGCTTGAGTCGAAAGGACTGATCTGCCGCACCGCCAGCCCGCGGGACCGGCGGGTGTGCCTGATCGACCTGACCGACGAGGGGCGCCGCATGATCGCGCGCGACCCGGTCCTGAAACTCGAGCAGATCGCGGCTGCGATGCACGAGAGCGAGACCGAACCGATGGTGCGCGGACTGGGCCGCCTGCTCGCCATGCTGCAGCTGGAGATGGGCGCCCGCCCCTTCGGCACCTGCTCGGCCTGCAGCCGCCACCTGTCGCCCGACCAGGGCTGCGCGACATCGACCGCGCGATGCGGCATGACCGGCGAGCCGCTGACCAGGGATGACGCCTCGCGCATCTGCGCGAACTACGCGACCGCGGCCGAATAAAAGCAGAACATCTGCATTTGATGTGGCAGGATCGGCGCCGTGTACGCGCCGACTGACATCATCGACCCCGCCATCCTGCCCGGGCGTTTCCATGACTGGTTCGCCGCGCGTGGCTGGCGCCCCCGCCCGCACCAGCTTCGCCTGGTCGAGATCGCCGCACGCGGCCGCGATGCCCTGCTGATCGCCCCGACCGGCGGCGGCAAGACGCTCGCCGGCTTCCTGCCGGCGCTGGTCGACCTCGCCGAACGGCCGCTCCAGGGCCTGCACACGCTCTACATCTCGCCGCTGAAGGCGCTGACCTACGACATCGCCCGAAACCTGGAGATGCCGGTGGGCGAGATGGGCCTGCCGGTCACGCTGGAGACACGCACCGGCGACACACCCTCCTCGAAGCGCCAGCGCCAGAAGCGTTCGCCGCCCAACATCCTGCTGACCACGCCCGAGCAGCTGGCCCTGATGTTGGCCGCCCGGGATGCCGCCGGGTTCTTCGCCGGCCTGCGGTCGGTCATCGTCGACGAACTGCATGCCTTCGCCGATACAAGGCGTGGCGACCTGCTGGCGCTCGACCTCGCCCGCCTGGCCGCCATCGCACCCGGCCATCGTCGTACCGGCCTGTCGGCCACCATCGCCGAGCCGGAGCGGCTGGCCCGCTATATCGGCCTTGGCAGCGGCGCGGCGGAGATCGCCACCGGCCCCTCCGGCACCCGGCCGGAGCTGACGATCCTGCGCGCCGGGGGCCGCATCCCCTGGTCCGGCCACACCGCGCGGCACGTGATCCCGGAGGTCTACGCGGCGATCCAGGCGCACCGCACCGTGCTGATCTTCGTCAACACCCGCAGCCAGGCCGAGATCGTCTTCCAGGAGCTGTGGCGCGCCAATGCCGATGCCCTGCCCATCGCGCTGCATCATGGCAGCCTGGATGTCGAACGGCGACGCAAGGTGGAGACCGCGATGGCGCGCGGCGCGCTCCGCGCCGTGGTCTGCACCTCGACACTCGATCTCGGCATCGACTGGGGCGATGTCGACCTGGTGGTGCAGATCGGCGCACCGAAGGGCGCCGCGCGCACCCTGCAGCGCATCGGCCGCGCCAACCATCGCCTCGACGAGCCGAGCCGCGCCTGCTTCGCGCCGGCCAACCGGTTCGAGGAACTCGAGTGCCTGGCGGCGCTGGAGGCCCTCGACGAGGGGCTGGTGGACGGCCCCCAGGCCCGCGAGGGCGCGCTCGACGTGCTGGCCCAGCACGTCCTCGGTGTCGCGTGCGGCGCGCCGTTCGATGCCGACGAACTCTATTTCGAGGTCACATCGACCGAGCCCTATGCCGGCCTGTCGCGGGCGGATTTCGACCGCGTGGTCGACTTCGTCGCCACCGGCGGCTACGCGCTGAAGCGCTACGAGCGCTACAACCGCCTGAAACGCACCGTCGACGGCCGCTGGCGCGTCGCCAACCCGAAGGTTGCGCAGCAGTACCGCCTCAATGTCGGCACCATCGTCGAGGCGCCGATGCTGAAGGTGCGGCTGCGCGGCGGCCGGACGCTGGGCGAGATCGAGGAATACTTCATCGAGCAGCTGGTGCCTGGCGACACCTTCGTCTTCGCCGGCGAGGTACTGCGGTTCCAGTCGGTGCAGGAGACCACGGCCATCGTCACCCGCGCGCCGGGCGAGGAGGCCAGCGTGCCGAGCTACCAGGGCGGCAAGTTTCCGCTCTCGACCTTCCTGGCCGGGCGGGTGCGCGCGATCCTGGCGGACCCGGAACGCCATCCCGGCCTGTCGCCGCAGACCCGGCACTGGCTGCGCCTGCAACGCTGGAAGTCGGTCCTGCCCCGCCCCGACGAGCTGCTGGTGGAGCAGTTCCCGCGCGGCGGCAAGCATTACATGGTCTGCTATCCCTTCGAGGGGCGGCTGGCGCACCAGACACTGGGCATGCTGATGACCCGGCGCATGGAGCGGCTGCGCTACCGCCCGCTGGGCTTTGTCGCCTCCGACTATTCCATCGCGGTCTGGTCGCTCCGGCCGGTCGAGGATGTCTCCGTGCTGTTCGACCCTGACATGCTGGGCGACGACCTGGAAAGCTGGCTCGGCGAATCGATCCTGATGAAGCGGACCTTCCGCAATGTGGCGACCATCGCCGGGCTGATCGAGCGGCGCTTTCCCGGCCAGGAAAAATCCGGGCGGCAGATGACGATCTCGTCGGACCTGATCTTCGACGTGCTGCGCGAGCACGAGCCCGACCACATCCTGCTGCGCGCCACATGGGCCGACGCGGCGACCGGCCTGCTGGACGTGCGGCGGCTGGCCGACATGCTGGTCCGGGTGAAGGACCGCATCGTCCTGCGGCAGCTCGAGCGGATTTCACCGCTGGCCGTGCCGGCGATGCTGGAAATCGGCAAGGTGCCGGTCTATGGCGAGGCGATGGAAGACATCGTCGCCGACGTCGCCGAGGACCTGCTGGCCGAGGCGGGTCTGCTGCTCTGAGGAAGATGAATGCTGGTCAATGGTGCGCGCGTGCAGCCGGATGCGTCCGGCGCCCTGTTCTGGCCCGGGGAGCGGACCATCGTGGTCTCCGACCTGCATTTCGAGAAGGGCTCGGCCCACGCCGCGCGCGGACACGGGCTGGTACCGCCCTATGACACCGCCGCCACCCTGCAACGGCTGGAACTGGTCATCGCCCGCTATCACCCGCAGCGGCTGATCGCGCTGGGCGACAGCTTCCACGACCAGGGTGCGTTCGAGCGCCTGTCCGACGCCGAGGTCGAGCGCCTGCGGCGGCTGGTGGCGAAGCAGGAGACGATCTGGATCGCCGGCAACCATGACCCGGCACCGCCGCAGGAACTGGGCGGCACGATCATGTCCGAGATCGCCATCGGCCCCCTGCACTTCCGCCACGAGCCGCAGCCCGGTGCCGCGGCGGGCGAGGTCGCCGGCCACCTGCACCCGAAGGCCCGGGTCAGCCGCCACGGCCGCACGGTCTCCGCCCGTGCCTTCGCCTCCGACGGTATCCGCCTGATCATGCCGGCCTTCGGTGCCTTTGCCGGCGGGCTGGACGTGACCGACATGGCCTTCCGCCCGCTGTTCCGGCGCCAGTTCCATGCCTGGATGGCGGTCAACGACCGGGTCTATGCCGTGCCGTCGAACCGGCTCCTGCGGCGCGAGGACGTGCCCGCCGGCTGATTCGCCGGCTCAGCTGACCGAGGCGTTGTTCCTGACGAAGGTGAGGAACGGCAGGCGCGCGACGTTCCGGGCGCAGACCGCGTAGGCGACGAGGAACGTCACCAGCGAGGCCATGAAGTAGCCATAGCCGTACCAGGGGAAGCCCAGCTCCAGCGTCACCCAGGTGAAGGCGCCGTTGAGCACCAGGTAGAGCACCTGGATCCACATCAGCACGCGCCGCAGGTCGAAATAGGCGATCACGATGCCGACGAACATCAGCAGCACATGGAACAGCGCGCCCAGCACCCCGAAACGGAAGATGCCGAGTTGCAGCGCCGGGATGCCGACGACGGCGAACAGTTCGCCCGCCACCAGGATCGCCGCGATGCAGAGGCAGAACTGCAGCACCAGCACGTTGCGGGACGCCGCGAGCAAGGCCTGGATCAGCGCCGAGTGGTTCTCGAGGATCCGGGCGTAGTTCGCATGGTGCTGGATGTCGCGGTAGAAGCGCTGGTAGTGCTCGAAGAAGCGGGTCTCGATGTTGACGATGAACACCGCCATGGCCGGCACGATGGACAGGTAGGCCAGGAACATCGCCCCGTCATAGACGGGATAGGAAATGAAGCCGCTCGGGAGCTGCTCGCGCTCCGGCGCGAACCACATCACCCATTTGTCGACCCAGATGGCAAGGTTGTAGAACAGTCCCGCCAGCGCCAGGTCCCAGTAGCGCCGGAAATGGCCGATGAAGGCGAAGGGCCGTGTGATGCGGTAGGGATATTCGGCAAAGACCCGCGCAACGAGTGAGAACAGGATCAGGCCGAGGCCGAGATTGAAGCCCATCAGGATGCCGACGGCCCCGAATTCGCCGGCCAGCCAGATGCCGGCGCCGCCACCGGCCGCCATGCCGACCAGGAAGGCAAGGGTGATCGATGAATAGTCCTTCAGCGCGGTCAGGAAGATGTTCACCAGCCAGATCGCGGTGACGAGGAAGTAGTTCATCAGCGCGGCGGCGACCACCACCGGCGCCAGGTCGACGGCGAAGATGTAGAAGGACACCACCACCGGTGCCTGGCTGCCCAGCAGCAGCAGCATCGACGCCAGCAGCATGCCTGGCGCCTCGACCACGTCCTTGCGGAAGATCATGTCGGCGAGATAGCGCGTGGCCACCAGCAGCACCGGCCCGGAGAAGGCCAGGCTGAAGGCGAAGTTGTAGATCAGGATGATCCGGAACGTGGTCAGTTCGGCCAGGCTGGTCAGGTAGATGGCGAACAGGTTGATCGAACCGACCGCCAGGATGGTGAACAGCCACGGTCCCGACGACACCACCGCCGAATGCGCGTAGCCCTGCACGATGCCCATCAGGTCGTCGCGATAGGCCAGCCGGCGCAGTGCGAACCCGATGCCGGCCATCAGGCGGCCTCCGCCGGTGCGCGCGGCGGTACCCGTTGCTCGGGCGGCAGGGTGGGTTCCGCGATCTCCTCGATGTAGATCTCGTGATAGATCCGGTCGATCTCGACCTTGTTGTAATAGAGCCGGACGCGCTCGCGGATGGCATTGCGCGCGGATTCCAGGTTCTGCGGATCCTTCAGCAGCGCGGCGAGTTCGCGCGCGGTGGCGGCCGGGTTCGACAGCGGCGTGATCGCCCCGCCGGCCCCGAGCGGCGGCTCCTCGCCCGGCATGCCATGCAGCATGTCACGGCAAGCGCCGACATCGGTGGAGACCGTGGGAATGCCGGCGGCACCGCCCTCCAGGATCACCAGTGGCTGCGCTTCGGAAATCGAGGTCAGCACCATGACGTCGACCTTGCCCAGCCACTCGTCGAGTTTCACGCGGCCGGTGAAGATCAGCGTCTCCTGCAGTTCCAGGTGCTCGACCATCTGCAGGCACTCGCGGTGATAGTCCTCGTCCTCGTCGGTCGGCCCCATCAGGTAGGCCAGCACGTCGGGCACCTCGCGCTTCAGGATGCCGACGGCGCGGATGAAGGTCTTGATGTCCTTGATCGGCACCACGCGCCCGACCAGCGCCACGGTCGGGCGGTCGTGCGGGATGCGCTCGATCTGCGAGAAGCGCTCGTAGTCGACGCCGTTGGGCACGATGCGCAGCTTGGACTCGTCGGCGCCGTCGCGCCGCTGCAGGTCCTGGTTGCCGCTGTAGAGCGTGATGATGCGGTCGCAGGCCTGGTAGCAACTGCGGCTGTAGGCAACAAAGGTGTCGATCCAGAGATCCTTCAGATCGCGTTTGGGCTTGCTGAGGCCCAGGCTGCCGCCCGGCCCTTCGTAGAGCCAGTCCGCCATGGCGATCTCGATGCGGCGTTCGTTGGTGTAGATGCCGTGTTCGGTCAGCAGCACCGGGCGGCCGGTCTCCAGCTTCGCGCGCGCCGCGAAGAGACCCGCATAACCCGTTGAAATCGTGTGGAATACCTTGGCGTCGGGCATGGGCGAGAGCAGCACGTTGAACAGGCCACCGATCAACGAGCGCCATGTCCAGAAGTAGTCGAGGAAGCTCGATTCCGACATGTCGGCCTCGTAGACCCGGAGCAGCAGCCGCCAGGCCGGTTCCGAGTTCAGCAGCGTGTGCCGCCCGAAGCGGCGCCCGGATTTCTGCAGCACGTCCAGCACGTCGCGCAGGTCGTGGAGCGTGCCGGTGGACTGCATGGCCCGGAGCGGCGCCTCGAGTGCGGCCAGCCGCTTGTCCAGCCGCGGCATCCAGCGCGCGCCGGGGACGAGGTGCTGCAGGAAGACGTGGTTGATGCCGCGCACGTTCTGCGGCATCTCGTAGCGACGTTCCGGCGGCCTGGTGCCGGGCATCAGGCTGACGATGTGGAAGGTCAGGTCCTTCTGGGCCCGGACCAGGTCATGCACCCAGCTCGAGACGCCGCCGGCCACATAGGGGTAGGTACCCTCCAGGACCAGGCAGACATCGACGGGCTCGAAGCGGTCAACGCGGTCCACTGGCGTGCTCCCCCAGCGCCGGCGATGACCCCGCCAGTCCGTTGCCCTGCCAGGCCCTGATGACGTCGCGCATGCGCTCGCTCATTCCCGGGGCCTCGACCAGATCGTCGCCAAAGCCGGCTACGGCATAGCGCAGGCGACCGAAGTCGCCGAGACGGTACAGCGCCTCCATGTACCAGCCGACCTCGGCCGGGCGCACGAACCCCTTCGCGAACATGCCCTCGAACCAGTCGGCCGCCTCGGCCAGACGGCCGGTCCGGACCAGCAGGCGGCCATAGCCGAGGCCCGCATCCGCCAGCTTCGGATCAATGGCGAACGCCTGACGGTAGGCATCGGCGGCGCGGCGGCGGTTCTCCGCCTGGCGGTCGCCGTCCAGGATGCCGCTGAAGGCATAGTCATCGAAGTGGCGTGCGAGCTTCATCTGGGCCGCCGCATCCGTCGGTGCCTTCGCCGCGGCCTTCTCCAGCTCGATGGAGCGTTCCAGGAAGTCGTTCTCGATGCTGGCGGCAGCCGTCGCGGCCTGTACGCGCACCGCCGGGTTGGGGTCGGCCAGCGCAGATTGCAGGGCCGGTGCGAATTCCGGCCGGAAGTCCCGGCTGAGCAGCGAGATCACGGAACGCTTCTGCTCGATGGAGCCATAGCGGAGCACGTCGGTGAACGACGTGACATTGTCCTGGCTGGCGGAGTCGGCCAGGCCCCGCTTCAGCATCTCGTAGAGCTTTTCCGACGGTGCGTCGCTGCTGTCGGGAAACAGCGAGGCATACCACTCCTCGAACGGCGTTGCCCGTCTGCGGAACTGGACGTGCAGCAGCATCGCGTAGAGGGTCCCGAGTGCGCCAAAGATGCCGAGGAACGCCGTCGAGAGCGTCAGCAGCGCGAGAAACCGCGACCGCGATCCGTTCGGCCGGATCTGGCGGGTGGCGAGCGCAAGCAGCCCGACCACCAGGAGATGCCCGAGCCCCCCCAACCAGGGTGCCCCCATCTTCGCGTACAGCATCCACATGATGCTGCCCTCGGCGAAGACAGCGGCGAAGGCGATGCCGACGATCCTGAGGGTCGCTCCGATCGTGGCGCGCTCCCGCCGCCCTTCCCGCGCTTCCGCCTCGGCGCGGCGTTGCAGTTCGGCGGCGATGTCCGCGTGGCTCATGACCGCGCGGCCTGAGCGCCGGCCCGCACCTCCGGCGCCGGCGTTGCGGGGACGCTCCAGATCGACTTGCTGCTGGCCGTCAGTTCGACTTCCTCGATCCCGGCCTTCGCCAGGTACCAGTTGGCCGCCTTCTGGAACTGCGCGGCCACCGCCTCCCCGTCCGTCTCCGCATTCACGCCGGGCACGATCAGGGCAAACTCGCGGCCCGTGTGGCGGTGCTCGTAGGCCGTCACCATCGGCGACATGTGGGAGGAAACGACGTCGCGGATCGCCTTGATCACGGCCTGGCGGCGGTCGTCATGCAGCACGTCGATCCCGGTGGCCTTGATGATGACCGAGGTGACGTCGATGCCGAGGTGCTCGCCCAGCATCTTCATGAAGCGCGACTGCTGCTTGAACACGGCGTCGGTCATCAGCGAGCGCTCGTCGTTCATGAACATGTTGCCCTGGGCCTTGCGGAAGCGGCGCGCATTGGCGAACGCGGTGCCGACCCAGTCGCTGAGAATGCGGAAATTCTCCAGCGAGGAGACATGCAGGTCGAGGAAACCGAGTTGCTCGATCTTGAGCATGCCCACGACCTCGCCGGTATCGACGGATGTCAGCGGCCCGCAGAGGATGCCCTCGCCCTCCAGCAGCCGCTCCTCCAGGGTGTTCACGGCACTGAGGAACCTCTGGCGGCCGACGACCTCCTGGAAGATCGGCGAAGTGGAATCGAAGATGCGCTGGTAGGTGTCGCTTTCCTCCCAGCCGTCGTTCAGCACGGCCTCGAGGACCGCGCCGTTCAGCAGGAAGACGGAGAACTTGGTCGGCTGCATGACGGCACGGACCAGGTCGGCGATGCCGAGCAGCACCTCGCCGGGACCGAGCTTCTCGATCGCCTTCGCGGCCTGGTAGAGCGTGAACACGGTCCTGAGCTGGCCGGCAACGCGGACCTCCAGCTGCTCCTTGGTCCGCAGCAGCTGCTCGTAGGACGTGGTCAGCAGTGCCTCGCGCTCCCGGGTGTCCTTCAGGTCGGCCGCGAGCTCCTGGTTGCGCTGGCGCAGGCGTTCGCGCAGCAGCCCGATACAGAGGGCCGAGACAACCCAGAGCAGCGGTTCCGCCGCGTACTTCCAGGCGACCAGGTAGTCCTCGTTGCTGAAGGTCGTGAAATTGCCGGCCGTCACCTCGTTGATCGCGGCCTGCCATCCATTGGCATCGACATCGACCAGGAACTGCGTTGCGATCGACGAGCCGGTGGACACCAGCGTGGCCAGAAAGGCCGACACCAGCCCCTCGAAGACGCCGTACTGGACCGAGATCAGGATCACCAGGGCCCAGTAGGGATTGGGATTGACGCCGGCAAAGCCGTCCAGCGGGCCCGAGGCCAGGTCAATGCCCACCAGGATCAGCGTGATCAGGATGATCTCGATATAGGCGACGGACTGCGACGCCTTCAGGAACCGGGATTCCTCGCGAATGGCCTTCTGTTGCCGCTCGGACGGCGGTTGTGACAGGGGCGCGCCAACAATCATGGTCTAGAACCGGACAAGCAGGTGGCCACCGATGCGCGTGAACACCGCGGCATCGCCACGACTGGATACCCGGGAATGACCGGCGCCAAGCCCCATCTGCACATCCCGCACCGGCTCCCAGACCAGTTCGCCACCCAGGCCCGGTCCGACACCGCCGAAACGGTCGACCGACATGCTGACGAACGCGCTGTAGCGCCAGTCCGTTCCGATCGCGTCATTGGTCACGAGATCGATCGAGTGAATCTCCGTGTCGGTCAGCGGCATCGGCTGGAACACGACGCCGCCCCCGTCCCGCCGGCTCTCGACGCCGCCGACATAGCGGGCATCGACTGAATAGCCGACCGAGAGGTCCATGTAGTCCCACGGGATCGCGTAGCGGACACCGCCGCCGAGATCGAGGCTGGTCGCGGCCGTGTCGATGCCGGCAATGCCGAAGCGATTGAGGCCGACATGCACCTGCCCGCTCCAGCGGCGGCTGATCCGCTGTTCGTGATCGAGACGCACCGCGTCCTGGGTCGCGTCGTCCGCCAGCCCCTCCACCAGTTCCCAGTAGGCCCGGTTCCAGCTGCCCGACAGCGTCGTCAGCGAATGCGGTGTCCGCCAGTTCCAGCCAAGGCCGAGGCCGGGACCACCGGCGCTGGCGAGCAATGCCGCCTCTGCCCGGTGACCCGGCATGAACTCCCAGTCGCCGAAGATCTCGCCACGCTGGACGGTGGTCGATACCGCCTGCACCGCGCCGTTCGCGCGGCGCACCACATCGTCGTCCAGCCAGCGGTTCTCTGCCCGGAAGCCAAGCCAGGTGGTCTCGCCGGTTATCGCGCGGCCGGCGGCGCGCACGATCCACTGGACGTCGCCGTCCTTGACGAACTGGCCATCCGCGTCGATCCGGACCCGGGAACCGTGTTCACGGTCCAGCGCGTCGACCGACGTCGCGATGTCCCGCCGGTCGGGATCCAGGCTCAGCGCGCGGTCGTAGAGGGAAATGGCACGCTGCCAGCCACCGACACTTTCCTCGACCGAGGCGAGTTCGACCAGCACATCCGAGTTTTCCGGATTGCCGGCGCGCAGGGCGCCCAGCGCCTCGCGGGCCCCGGAGGTGTCCCCCTGGCGGGCCTTCAGCCGCGCGCGCAGGATGTCGAGACGCACATCGTCCGACGCCGCCTCGCCCACGGTCGCCGCCGCACCGGGCTGCAGCGCGACGCGCGTCGTCATGCCGTCGTGGCGAACGGCGTAGCCCACGCCGCTCCGCGCCACCAGCAGGATGGTGTCATATCCCGCGCTGACGCTTTCCAGCCAGTCCGGCAGGTCCTTCGCGAGTGACTCGACCATCGTGCCGTCGACCGGGTTGTCCAGGCGGAGGACCAGCTCGCGACCGTCGACCTCGGAATCGAGCGTCACGTTGTGGGCCCAGTTGAACAGGATCTCGGCGCCCGTCTCGGTCCTGTGCGTAGCCACGGATGGCGCCAGCGTCAGTTCCGCCCGTGTTTCCAAGCCCTGGCTGATCGTGTGACCGACGATCTCGTCGAACGGCTTGCGGGTCAGCCGCAGCCCCCTGGCCGCCGGCGGCGTTCCCGCGGCGACGGCTGTCGACGGTGGCGTCAGTTTCGGCGCATCAAGCGGCCGGGCCAGCGGCCGCGCCGGCTCCACCGCCGGTGTCATCTCGACCACCAGCGTGTTGTCCTGTGTCCGGACGTCGAACAGGACGTCCTGCGAGGCGGTCAGGGTCACGCTGTGCGACTGCTTGTCGATCAGCGCGATCCACTGTCCGAGCCGCTGTCGCAGCGCGCCGAGATACGGTGCGTTGAACGCCTGGTCGAAGCGGAGTTCCAGCGTGCGGCCGGACTGGCTGGCCGTGGCCCGGAACGGGTGCGGCCAGAGAAAGCTGATCTGGGCGATGGCGCCCAGGTCCGAGGGCAGCACGTCGACATTGATCGCATCGGCACGGGCGGTGTCGGCGTGCAGCGACGGCGACGGCAGTACGGAAAGCACCAGCGCGAGCGGCAGCAGGGCCACCCCGCATCGCATCCAGACCGGCAATTTGCAAAGACGTATCACGTATTGATCCGACACACCCCCGCGCGGGCCCCGACCACGCGCACCCGCCAGCGTTGCTGCAAGAACGTAACCAAAATCGCAACGTACGGGAATCCCCGGCAAAATGATCGCCAGGTGTTGCGCGTGCGCCATTCTGGCCACCGGGTGCGGCAGGAAGGCAACGCCCCGGGCGGCGCCCGCCGGTCAGCCGGCGACCATGCCGCGCTTGCGGGCGAGGCGCCGCAACCAGTTCTGGTAGAGCCGGCGACCGTCGTCGCGCCAGTGCACCTCCGGCGGCTGCCCGGTGTCGATATCGACGAAATAGTGCTTCGGCACCACGATGTTCTCGCCCTTCGCGCGGTCGCGGTCATATTCGCGCTTCAGCGTGTCGGCGTCATATTCCAGGTGATTGAACATGTAGACCTGGCCCAGCCTGCGATCCTCCAGCAGGCAGAGGCCGGCCTCTGCCGAATCCGCCAGGATCACGAGGTCATCGGAGACCGGGATTTCCGGCCGGACCACCTCGGCATAGCGCGAGACCGGTACCCGGAAGCCCGGACCGAAACCGTCCAGCAGGTCGCTTTCGGTCTCGATATCGTGCTCGAAGACGCCGAACAGCTTGGACCCGAGCACGTGCTTGGGAACGTTGTGGTAGATGCCGAGCGCCGCCTGCGCGCCCCAGCAGATGTTGAAGCTGCCGGCGACGCGGCCCAGCGACCAGTCGAAGATCTCGCGCAGTTCCGACCAGTAGGGCACGGCCTCGTAGGGAATGCGCTCGACTGGCGCGCCGGTGACGATCAGTCCGTCGAAGCGCTCGTTCCGGATCTCGTCGAAGGAACGGTAGAAGCGGCGCAGGTGGTCCACCGGCGTGTTTGCCGAACGATAGTCGGGCTGGCGTACCTGGGTCATGTAGCGGCTGGTGGCGAACGGCACCAGGTCGACCAGGTACGGGCCGTCGCCCAGCATCCGCGCGATCTGGATTTCCGTGCCGCGCTTGTCGGGCATGAGGTTCAGCAGCGCGATCCGGAGCGCCCCCGCCGGCGTGGCGGACGGGCGGTCGAGACCACGGGCGTCGATCCCTTCGGCAAGAAGGACGTCGATGGCCGGAAGGCCGGCCGGAAGCAGGACTGGCATCTCGGCGCCTCCCGTCAGGCCGCCGCCCGGTTACGGCGGTCGATGGCGCGCGCCACCAGGTCGATGAAATCGCCCTCGCTCTGCACGCGGGCGGCCTCGGAGGCCTCGATGACGCAGCCATAGCGGTCGGCAATGGCCTGGTAGCGCGGGATGCGGTGCTGCCAGAGCCGGGTGAAGATCCACTTCACGAAATCGTCGGGATCGATGTCGTCTGCCTCCTCGACCGGCCGTTGCGGCAGCGCGCGCTCGGCGCGGTAGGCCGGGATCTCCGCGCGCAGGAAATCGTCGCGGTAGAACAGCGGCTTGGGGTTGGACATGGCGGCCGCCTCGATCCGCTGGAACTCGGCCTCGCCGGCACGGATGTAGAGCAGCAGGCTGTGTTCGGACAGCGTTTCCAGCACCGGGTCATGCTCGGCCAGCGGGTCGACGATCTCGCACAGGCTGCCCGACGCATCATTGATGAAATTGGGGTAGCCATAGATGCCCAGCGCCTTGCGGATGAAGCGCGCGACATCGTGCATCGACTGGATCTCCGCCTGCTCGTGCAGGTCCTGGCGGCGGCGGAACTCGGCATAGCTGAGCCCTCCTTCCGGCGCGCTGCCCGGCGTCGGGCGGCCGATCTTGCCCAGGAACGAGGAAATCGGGTCGAGATTGTTCACGGTGATGTTGGAGCAGATGTAGATCGAGTCGCTCATCAGCAGCTTGCGCAGGAAGGGCACCTGCATGGCCTGGCGCTTGATGTTGTCGAGGATCTCCTCCTCCAGGTACCGGGTCCCGATGCGGTAGTCCGCCGAATAGTGGAACCAGTCCGCCTTGGGCAGGTTGTTGGCCAGCATGGTCTTGCCGACACCGGACATGCCGAGCAGCGTCACGGACTTGTTCTCCGCGCTGCGGAACGCGTCACCTGTGGGATAGAGCATGTCTGTCGCCCGGAAGCCGTTGATCCTGTCAGGGCGCGGACCCTAACGGAAAGCCGCGCGGCGGGAAATCCTGCTCAGACGACACCGACACGATCGGCGCGGTCGAGCGCGCGGGCCAGCGCAGGGCCGTCGATCCGTCGTTCCAGGTCCTCCGCGGCGCGCGCCATCTGGAAGCGGATATGCGCATCGATCACCGCGCGGTCGTGCCCCTTCAGATTGTCGTGGATCGGCAGGCTGTCGTAGACAATGGCAACCGAGCGGCCGGGAATGGCGTGGGCGGGGCGCGGTGGCGCAACCATCGCGCCGTCGAGCTGGACGATGATGGCCTGCAGTTCCGCATCCCAGCCCGACCGCCCCGCAGGCGGCGGGCATGGTGCCAGCGAATCTCCCGCCATCCGCGAAAGCAGTGCACCGAGTCGCGCCGGGTCGGCCGCGGTCGCGGTCCGCAGCTTGCCCAGCAGCAGTTCCGACACGTCGCCCAGCATGGCCGCGAAGGCGACGAACTGCCCGGCCCGCAGCGCCTCCATGAACGCCTTCTCCGAAAACAGCCGCGACCAGAGGATTCCCGCGCGTGCGCGGGCATATTCGACGGTGCATTTCTGGGAGATGAAGGCGGCGCGCTCGCGCTGGAACCGGGCGACGGCATCAAGGTCCGCGACCGGTGCAGGGCGCCGGAATGGGGCTATCAGCCTCTCGAACATCAGCAATCGCCCCTTGCCATTGTGCACGTCAGGGTTAAAGCTGCCACCAGCGCCAGCGAAAAGCCAAGCGCATATCGTCGGGTCCCGAAGGGTTCGGCGTAGTGTTGTAGATGTGTTCCTTCAGACCCGGTCGTGAAACGACGACGCAAGCAAGCGTCGCCAACGGGAGGGTTTGGAGCCGTGAACACCTCGACGGGCCGCGGAGATGCGGCGGTGCACTGGCAAAGGTCGAAGTCCCTGATGTGGACCGTCCTGGCCATATGGTTCTTCTTCAGTTTCCTGATTCACTTCTTCGTCGACGCGCTGAACCAGGTCGTGATCCTCGGGTTTCCGCTGGGCTGGTACATGGCCGCGCAGGGGTCGCTGATTGCCTTCGTCATCATCTGCTTCTGGTTCGCCAACGCGCAGAACCGGATCGATGACGAGTGCGGCATGGCCGAAGACGATATCTGAGGGGAAGCGAGATGAGCGAACGTTCGGATTTCGTCAACAATCTCGGCAGGATCTACGGATACTATACCGGCGGTTTCGTCGGCTTCGTCATCCTGCTGGCCATCCTTGAACAGCTGGGCGTGCCCAACCGGATCATCGGCTACCTGTTCATCTTCTTCACGCTCGGCGTCTACGCCCTGATCGGCTGGATCAGCCGCACGATGCAGGTGTCCGAGTACTACGTGGCGGGCCGGCGGGTGCCCGCGTTCTACAACGGCATGGCGACCGCGGCCGACTGGATGTCGGCGGCCTCCTTCATCGCCATGGCCGGCGGCCTCTACGCCTCCGGCTACAGCTATCTCGCCTTCGTGCTGGGCTGGACCGGCGGCTATGTGCTGGTCGCGGTGCTGATCGCGCCGTACCTGCGCAAGTTCGGCGCCTATACCGTGCCCGACTTCCTTGGTGCCCGCTTCGGCGGCAACTTCGCGCGCACCATCGGCATCATCGTGCTGTTCTGCTGCTCGTTCACGTACATCCTGGGCCAGATCACCGGGACCGGCATCATCGCCTCGCGCTTCCTCGGCATCTCTTTCGAGGTGGCGGTGTTCGTGGGCCTCGCCGGCATCCTGGTCTGCTCCATGCTGGGCGGCATGCGGGCGGTGACCTGGACCCAGGTGGCACAGTACATCGTGCTGATCGTCGCCTACCTGATACCGGTCGTGGTCCTGTCGGCACAGCGGACCGGCCTGCCCTTCCCGCAGATCGCCTATGGCCAGGTGCTGCAGGAGATCGCCAACCTGGAGGCGACCAAGCCGGCCCTGCAGGGCGCCAAGGCGTTCATGCAGACGCCCCAGAACTTCACCGAGGCCCTGAACTTCTTCGCGCTGATCCTCTGCCTGATGATCGGTACGGCCTCCCTGCCGCACGTGCTGATGCGCTTCTTCACCACCCCCAGCGTCCGTGACGCGCGCCGGTCGGTGGGCTGGGCTCTGTTCTTCATCTTCCTGCTCTACTTCACCGCCCCGGCCTATGCCTCCTTCGCCAAGCTGGAGGTCTACCAGAACGTCCTCGGTGCCAACCTTGCTTCGCTTGACGCCATCAAGAGCCTGCCCGGCTGGGTGTTCGTCTATGGCGGCATCGAGCTGGTGAAGATCTGCGGCGCCAACGCGATCAGCCCGGAGGCCGTGTTCGCGGCCTGCCAGGCCAAGGGCACGCTGGTCCTCGATCACGCCTCGTTCAGCATCGTCGCCGACACCGTCGTCATCGCGACGCCGGAGATCGCGGGCCTGCCCTATGTCATCGCCGGCCTGGTGGCCGCCGGTGGCCTGGCCGCGGCGCTCTCGACCGCCGACGGCCTGCTGCTCGCCATCGCCAACGCGCTCAGCCACGACATCTACTACCGGATGATCGATCCCAACGCCTCGACCAAGCGGCGCCTGGTGATCGCGCGCATCCTGCTGATCGTGGTGGCCCTGCTCGGCGCACTGGTGGCGCAGACCAGGCCAGGCGGCATCCTGGCGCTGGTGGCCTGGGCCTTCAGCCTGGCCGCGGCCGGCCTGTTCCCGGCACTGATCCTGGGCGTCTGGTGGAAACGGGCGAACAGTGCCGGCGCGGTTGCCGGCATGATCGCCGGCTTCGGTGTCACGCTGTTCTACCTGATCATGACGAAGTACTTCGGCATGGGCCTGTGGTTCGGTGTCAGCAACATCTCCGCGGGCATCTTCGGCATTCCCGTCGGTTTCGTGGTCATGTGGGTGGTGAGCCTGATGACACCGGCACCGTCGCAGGAAATGCAGGACTTCGTCGATGCCGTGCGCAGCCCGCGCGGCCCGACCCTGATGCAGGAGAAACAGGATCCGGCGGTCAGCGTCTGAGACGACCCGAACGCGATCCCGGCGGCCGGTGGCGCAGCAGCGTCGCCGGCCGTCGCCTTTTCCGGCGAATCCCCTGATAGACTGCGACGGTCATGACCCCCGAACAGATCGCCTTCACCATCCCCAACTACCTGCTGGCCGCGCTGTTCTACACGCTGCTGGGCCGGCTGCTGCTCGGCCTGTTCGTGCCGGAGGGCTGGGACAACTACATCTGGCGCGCGCTGTTGCGCCTCACCGCGCCGCCGCTGGCCGTCGTGCGGGTGCTGACGCCGCAGGCCATCGCCCCGGCCCTGCATGGCCCCCTTGCCCTGGCCTGGCTGCTGGGCCTGCGCATGGCGCTGTTCCTGCTGTTCCAGTCCGCGGGCTGGATCACGCCGCCGGCCGCGGGGGGCGCCGGATGAACCGCGACCTGCCCCTGGTCCTGGCGATCGGCGCCTGCATCGCCAACGGTATCTTCTCGCCCCACATCCTGGCCGTGGTCGGCTTCGCGCCGCTCTGGTATCCGGCCTTCCTGCCGCTGCATCCCTCGCTGCTGTTCTACGGCGCCTCGATCCTGCTCTCGACCTTCACCCTGGTGACGAGCGGCGTGGTCGCGGCCCTGTTCGAACGCATCACCGGCCGCCGGGAAAGCGACACGCTCTCGATGTTCGTCTGGCTGCTGGCGGCGCTGGCACTGGGTCATGAAGGCCTGTTGCGGGCCACTGGCTTCCTGCTCTGAGGACCGGTACCGGCCACGAGAAATCCTCGGGTGACGCCCGAGATTAATTGGGTTCACTTTTGAGACGGACTATGGCGATCTTGGGCCAACGTTCGAGGAGCCCGCCCGTGACCATTGCTGCCACCACCGCCACCGGTCCCGCCCCTGCCATGCCGCCGGCCCGTGCACGCCTGCTGACCGCGCCGATCTGGCCGACCCTGTTCCGGCTGGCCGCACCGGCCATCGTCGCCATGGCGATCCAGTCGCTGATGAGCATCGTCGAGACCAGCTATCTCGGACAGCTCGGGCGCACCGAACTGGCCGGCGTGGCGCTGGTCTTCCCGTTGTTCATGCTCGCCGGCATGCTGTCGGCCGGCGCCATCGGCGGCGCGGTCAGCGGCGCCACGGCCCAGGCCGTCGGCGCGGGCGACCAGCCGCGGGCGGAAGCGATCCTGCGCACCGCCATCGTGCTGTCGGTGGTGCTGGGGCTGGTCATGGGCTTCGGCATCTGGGCCTTCGATACCGCCATCTTCGGCGCGCTGGGCGGGACCGGCGAGGTGCTGGCCGCCGGCCAGGCCTACGCCGACGTGCTGATGCCGGGGCTGGTCGCGATCTGGCTGTTCAACATGATGAGCGGCGTGCTGCGCGGCGCCGGCGACATGCTGCGCCCGGCCCTGCTGCAGGCACTGGTGACCGCCAGCCACTTCATCCTCGCCCCCGTGCTGATCATCGGTGCGGGCGGCATCGGCGGCAATGGTATCCAGGGCGCGGCCATGGCCATTGTCGGCGCCTATGGCATCGGCGTGCTCGCAACGCTTGTCCTGGTCCTGAGCGGCCGGGCCACCGTGTCGCTGCGGGCCGGGCCGGTGCCGGCGACCGTCGTGACGCCGCTGCTGCGCGTCGGCACCGTCGCGGGCATCCAGGCGGTCTTCACCGTGGTCACCGCGCTCTGGATCACCGGCCTGGTCGGTCGTCTCGGTCCGGCGTGGCTCGCCGGCTACGGCATCGGCGCGCGGCTGGAGTTCCTGATGATCCCGATCATCTTCGGCTTCGGCGCGGCGATGATCGCCATGGTCGGTGCCAATGCCGGCGCCGGCAACCGCGCCCGCGCGATCGCCGTGGCCTGGCGCGGCGCGCTGGCGGCCAGCGTCGTCGTCGGCCTGATCGGCCTCGGCAATGCCGCCTTCCCCACCGCCTGGGCCAGCCTGTTCACCGACGACCCGGCCGTGATCGCGGCGACCGCGACCTACATGGGCATCGTCGCACCCTGCTATGCCTTCTTCGCGCTGGGACTCGCGCTCTACTTCGCCAGCCAGGGCCTGAAGACCCTGACCATGGCGCTGGCCGGATCGGTCGCGCGCTTCGTCATCATCGTCGTCGGCACCATGGTGCTCTCCGGCGCCGGCACACCCGATGCCGAGGCCGCCTTCGGCTGCGTCGCCTTCGCCATGGTGTCCTACGGGCTGATCGTGTCGCTGGGCCTCAGGTTCGGCTCCTGGCGGAAATAGTGCCGGGATCTATGCCGGCCTGCGGTCCAGCAGCCCGACCGCGGCGACCAGTCCGGCCGAGACCACGGCCACGCCGATGAACTGCGCGGTCGTCGGCGACTCGCCCACCAGCGGGGCACCGGCCACCAGCGCCAGCGCGGGCACCAGCGACGGGAACACGGCCGCGCGCGCCGGGCCGATGCGGGCGACGGTGGCGGCATAGGCCAGCACCGCGACGGTTCCGGCCAGGATGCCCTGCCCCAGCACGGCGAGGCCGATGTCGATGGCGCGGACCGCCTGCAGGGCTGGAATGTCGATGGTGAAGGGCCAGATCACGGCGAGGCAGATCGCCGACAGGAAGGCCACCACCGAGGTCGAGGCGATGGCGTCGATGCCCCAGCGCTTCAGCAGCACGCCATAGATCGCGAAGCTGGCATTGGCCGCGACCACCAGCAGGTCGCCGGCCAGGATCTCCGGCGTCATCACGGTGAAGGTGCCACCTCCGGCGACAGGCACCAGCCCCGCCACCACCAGCACCAGGCCGATGCGGCGGCGGATACTGATGTATTCGCCCAGCACGACCGCGGTGACGACGGCACCGGTCAGGGTCAGGGCCGCCGGACCGATCACGCCGCCATGCGCCACCGGGGCCAGGCTGAGCCCCAGTGCCATGGTGAAGCCGAACAGCGGCCCGGCCAGCAGCGCCAGCAGCAGCCCGCGCCGCCAGCCGATGCCGGCCAGGTCGCGCACGCCCCGGCGCCAGAGCAGCGGGAACAGCAACAGGCCCGACGGGACATAGCGCGCCACCGCGAGGTCGACAGCCGAGAGGCCACTCAGCGCGCCATGGCGGGCGGTGACGACATAGCTCGCCCAGGCAAGGGCGGCGAGCAACCCCAGCGCCAGGCCCGGGAGCTTCAGCCCCGCCGCACTGCCCGGCGCGCGGTTCACCCGCCCGGGACCGGGCTGCGACCGGACCGCCAGTGATCGACCAGGCCGACGGCGAAGACGAGGCCGGCGGTGACCACCAGCATGCCGGCGATCTGCCAGATGGCCGGGTACTCGCCCAGCAGCGGGGCGCCGATCATGATGGTCAGCGCCGGCACCAGCGACGGGAACACGCCGGCACGCGCCGGGCCGATCCGGGAAACGGTGACGGCGAACAGCATGGTGGCGAGGAAGCCGTTCAGCACGCCCTGGCCGAAGAACTGCCGCGCGATCTCCCACGGATCGACGGTGGCGAGATGGGCGTAGTCGGCGAAGGCGAGGTGCAGCGGGATCAGCACGATGCTGCCGATCACGGAGACGGCGGCGGTGCCGCGCACGGCGTCGATCTGCCAGACCCGCAGCAACAGGGTGAACACCGCCCAGCAGGACGGCGCGGCGATGACCAGCAGGTCGCCCATCAGCACGTCGGGGTTGAAGGAATTCAGGAACCCGGTTCCCGCGACCAGCACCAGCCCGGTGACGATCAGCACCAGGCCCAGCACGCGGAAGCGGCTCAGCCGTTCGCCCAGGAAGATCACGGTCAGCAGGGTGGTGGTCAGGGTCAGCGTCGAGGGCGCGATGACCCCGCCATGGGAGACCGGCGTGAACTTCAGGCCATAGCTCATCAGCAGCGCAAAGGGAGGGCCGGCGAAGAGCGTCAGCACCAGCCCCCTGCCCCAGCCGATGCCGGCGAGGTCGCGGATGCCGTGGCGCAGCAGCACGGGCAGCAGGATCAGGCCGGCCGGCCAGAAGCGTGCCGCCGCCATGTCGACCGGCTGGAAACCGGAGGTCATGCCCTGGCGGACGAGGACGAGGTAGCCGGCCCAGATCGAGGCCGTCACCAGCCCGATGAGGACGCCGAAACCGAGACCGGACACGCGCCCGGCGCCACCGGGGGCCGCCCCCTGGTCAACTGCGGTCATGCACGCAACTCCCTTGCCGCCAGACCGCCATGATCTCGCGCGACGGGGCCGCACGGGCAAGCCGCCCGCGCGCGCACCGGCCATGCAGGAGTATCAGCCCGCGTCAGAGCGGGATGTTGTCGTGCTTCTTCCAGGGATTCTCGAGCTGCTTGTTCTTCAGCATGCGCAGCGACTTGATGATCCGGAAGCGCGTGTTGTGCGGCGTGATCACGTCGTCGATGAAGCCGCGCGCGCCCGCGATGAACGGGTTGGCGAAGGTCTGGCGGTATTCCTCGGTACGGGCCGCGATCTTCTCCGCGTCGCCGATGTCGGCCCTGAAGATGATCTCCACCGCGCCCTTGGCGCCCATCACCGCGATCTCGGCGTTCGGCCAGGCGAAGTTGACGTCGCCACGCAGGTGCTTGGAGCTCATGACGTCATAGGCGCCGCCATAGGCCTTGCGCGTGATCACCGTGACCTTCGGCACCGTCGCCTCGGCATAGGCATAGAGCAGCTTGGCGCCGTGCTTGATGATGCCGCCATATTCCTGCGCGGTGCCCGGCAGGAAGCCCGGCACGTCGACGAAGGTGACGATCGGGATGTTGAAGCAGTCGCAGAAGCGGACGAAGCGGGCGGCCTTCTTCGACGAATCGATGTCCAGGCAACCGGCCAGCACCATCGGCTGGTTGGCCACGAGGCCGACGGTCTGCCCTTCCAGACGCCCGAAACCGACGATGATATTGCGGGCGTAGGTCGGCTGGATCTCGAAGAAGTCGCCCTCGTCGACGACCTTCGTGATCAGCTCCATCATGTCGTAGGGCTTGTTCGGATTCAGCGGCACCAGCGTGTCCAGCGACGGCTCCTGCCGCTCCGGATCGTCGAAGCTCGGCCGCACCGGCGGCTCCTCGCGGTTGGAGGCCGGCAGGAAGTCGATGAAGCGCCGGGTCTGGACCAGCGCCTGCACGTCGTTTTCAAGCGCCAGATCGGCGACCGAGGACTTGGTGGTGTGGGTGATCGCGCCGCCCAGTTGCTCGGCCGTGACCGTCTCCGCCGTCACGGTCTTCACCACGTCCGGGCCGGTGACGAACATGTAGGAGGTGTCCTTCACCATGAAGATGAAGTCGGTCATCGCCGGGCTGTAGACCGCGCCGCCCGCGCACGGGCCCATGATCAGGGAGATCTGCGGCACCACGCCGGAGGCCAGCACGTTGCGCTGGAAGACGTCGGCATAGCCGGCAAGGCTGTCGATGCCTTCCTGGATGCGGGCGCCACCCGAATCGTTGATGCCGATCACCGGGGCGCCGACCTGCATGGCCTTGTCCATCACCTTGCAGATCTTGCGCGCGTGCATCTCGGACAGCGCGCCGCCGAACACGGTGAAATCCTGGCTGAAGACGAAGACCAGCCGGCCGTTGACGGTGCCGTAGCCGGTGACCACGCCGTCGCCGGGCACCTTGTTGTCCTGCATGCTGAAGTCGGTGCAGCGATGCTCGACGAACATGTCCCACTCTTCGAACGATCCCTCGTCCAGCAGGAGCTCGATCCGCTCACGCGCCGTCAGCTTGCCGCGCTTGTGCTGGGCCTCGATGCGGGTCTCGCCGCCGCCCAGCCGCGCCTTGGCCCGCTTCGCCTCCAGCATCCGGATGATGTCCTGCATACGCCGTACCCCCCGCAGCCCGGTTTCCGTTTCGTAACGTCATCCGATAGCACCAGTTTTTCCCGGCGCCAATGCGAAGTGCGGTTCAGCGGCCCTGCAGTGCGCGCACAAAGCGCTCCACGGCGGAAAATTCGGCCATGATTCCCTCGCGGCGGACCGTCGCCTCGTGGTCCTCGCCCCATTCCTCGATCTGGTGGCTCTCGTCGAGCTGCGCCGCCTCGAAGGCACCGGCCGCGTCCAGCCGGCCTTCCAGCAGGGCCAGGCCGATCACCAGCGAGCCGGCGGTGCCGGTCGCGACCGACAGCGGCACCAGGCGGAAATCATCCAGCCCGTGCACCACCTGGTGCAGGCGCGCCAGGGCTTCCGGCGGCTGTTCCAGTGCCCGGAGGTCGGTGGTGACCGCCAGCCGCGCACCGAATCGCTGCTCCAGCCAGTCCAGCAGCGGCCGCCAGGTCGCCTGCTGGCGTTCCAGCAGCTTCTGCGGCCGGTCGCTCCAGTAGCAGACCATGTCGGTCGCGCCGTAGCGCGCGACGGCATCCGCTGTCTGCGCGCGCATGCCGGCCAGTTCATCGATGGCGGTGCCGGCCATGCGCATCAGCGGCATCGACTTGGGGTCGATCTTCTCGCCCTGGGCTTCCCATTCCGCGGCAATGGCGCTGGCCAGTGCGGCGCTCGGCAGGATCACGGGACGGCGCGCCGGGGACCGGATCGGTCGTCCATCCAGCAGCACCTGGTGACCGTCACCGGCGGGCGCGGTGGCCACCGTCGCATAGAAGCGCTTCATGCCGGCTCCGTCGTTCCGAACTGCCGGGCGACCGCGTCGGGGATCTGCCCGGCATGGTCGAGCACCTCGGCCGCGCCGGCCCTGACGAGTTCGGCCGGCGGGTGATAGCCCCAGGCGACGCCGATGGCCGCCGAACCGGCACGCCGCGCCATCTGCATGTCGAAGCTGGTGTCGCCGATCACGACCGCATCGCGCGGCTCGACGCCGGCCTCTGCGCAGGCCTGCAGGCACATGTCGGGCGCCGGCTTGCCGGCCTGGACGCTGTCGGCGGTCTGCAGGGTAACGAAGCGGTTGGCCAGGCCATGGCGCGCGATCATCGCGTCAAGGCCGCGCCGCCCCTTGCCCGTCGCCACCCCCAGCAGGTAGCCCGCCTGTTCAAGCGACAGGATCGCAGCCTTGATCCCCTCGAACATCGGCTCGCGGGTGTGGGCCGGCCGGCCGTCGCCGATGGCGGCTTCCCGGTACAGCGCGGCAAGCTGGCGGATGTCGGAAATGCCGTGCCCGGGCGCCAGCGTCTGGATCGCGGTCTCCAGGCTCAGCCCGACCACCCGCTTGACCGCCTCCGGCGCCGGTGCGATCAAGCCGAAACTCAGGAACGCCGTCTGCATGGCATGGACGATGCCGTACTGGCTGTCGACCAGCGTGCCGTCGCAGTCGAAGATGACAAGGCGCAAGGACATGGCCGGACACTGCCACACGGCCCACGGGGACGGAACCGGACAATGACGGACACGCTGACACAGCTGGGCGCGCTATCGTCGCTGCCTGAAAGCCCGGATACGGCGACGCTGGAAAGCGTCCCGAACCCGCAGCCCGACACACTCTACCTGATCCGGTTCACCGCGCCGGAATTCACCTCGCTCTGCCCGGTGACGGGGCAGCCCGACTTCGCGCGGCTGATGATCGACTACGTGCCGGGCGACCGCATCGTCGAGAGCAAGAGCCTGAAGCTGTTCCTCGGCAGCTTCCGCAATCACGGTGCCTTCCACGAGGACTGCACGGTGATGATCGCGAAACGCATCGTCGCCGCCATCGCGCCGCAATGGCTCCGGATCGGCGGCTACTGGTATCCGCGCGGCGGTATTCCGATCGACGTGTTCTACCAGACCGGCGAGCCGCCGAAGGGGCTCTGGCTGCCGGACCAGGGCGTCGAGAGCTACCGCGGACGGTAGTCGCGGCGACCGGCCGTCGGGCCGTACCGCTTGCGCCGGAAAGGAAAATGGCCCCGGCGGCGCAAGCCGGGGCCGTTTTCGGTTTCGTTGACAGGGGTAACGAAACCCCCGGTGTGGATCAGCCGAACAGCGAGAGGATCGTCTGCGGCTGCTGGTTGGCGATCGAGAGGGCCTGTGCACCGAGCTGCTGCTTGATCTGCAGGGCCTGCAATCGGGCACTTTCCTTGGCGAGGTCCGCGTCGACCAGGTTGCCGATACCCGTCGTCAGGCTGTCGATCAGCTTGTCGACGAAGCTCGAATGGATATCCAGCGTCTTGGACCGGGTGCCAAGCTGGGCCAGCTTCTGGTTGGCGGTCTCGATGGCGGAGTCGACGGCCGAGCGGGCGGCAATCGCGTTGGTGGCCGAGGTCAGCGACAGGCCCGAGAGGGCCAGACCGGACGTGCCGACCGTCATGTCCTGGGCGCTGACGGTGATCGTGTCGCCGTCCGGGTTGGCCAGGACCGCCAGCGCCGAGGCGGTGCCGTCGATCAGGTTGAAGCCGTTGAAGGTGGCGTTGGTGGTGATGGTCGCGATCTGCTCGCGCAGCGCCGCGAAGTCGTTCTCGAGCGCGGCACGGCTGGCGGTCTCGAGCGACTGGTCAAGGGCGGCGACCGCCTTTTCCTTCATCTCGATCAGCAGGTCGGAGATCGACTCGCCGGCGGCGAGCGCCACGTCGACCACGCTGACCGCGTTGTCCAGCGCGGTCTTGACCGCCTCGAAGCCGGCGACCTCGCCGCGCATGTTCTGGGCGATCGCGAAGACCGCGCCATTGTCCTTGGCACCCGCGACGTTCAGGCCGGTGTTGATGCGGGACTGGACCTCAGCCATGTCCTTGTTGGTCGCGTTCAGCTGCTGAAGGGCCAGCATCGCGCTGACGTTGGTGTTTACCGACATTACCATCTAGGTGTTCTCCTGTCTTATCGGGGTCCGTTTCGATCCCGGCGGTTCAACACGGACGCCGATGCGCCGTGCCCTTCCGGTTACAACCGGCGTGCCAGAGCGCGAAGTCAGGTCAATCATTTGGAATAAAAGGTGTTTTTCGATTTGTCGGAAAACGGGGCCGCGAAAGTGGCCCGGCAGCTTGTGCCGGGTCCGGCAAGGGCTTCCGTGTGATATCGGTCAAATTTTGCCGATTTTGTCGGGATCGGGCCGGCGACGGGATGCGGCTTCAGCGCTTCACGGCCAGGGTCAGGCCATCGCCCACCGGCAGCATGGAAAGCTCCACCCGGTCGTCGGCATGGACGGCGCGATTGAAGGCCCGGATCGCATGCACGGACGGAATCATGACATTGCGCGCAAAGTCGGGGCTGTCGGGATAGCGCGCCAGGATGTCGGCGTCGCTGATGTCCTCGGGGACATTGGACTGGAACAGCACGTTGTCGACCAGCACCAGGCCGCCCGGACGCAGCAGCGCCAGCGCATGCTCCCAGTAGGTGGCGTAGTTTTCCTTGTCGGCGTCGATGAACACCATGTCGACAGTGCCCGGCCCATCCGCCGCCAGCAGGCGCTCCATCGAAGCGGCCGCCGGACCCAGCACCAGGTCGATACGGTCGGCCAGCCCCGCCTTCGCCCAGTAGCGTCGCGCGATGGCGGTCCAGTCCTCGGAGATGTCCAGGCAGGTCATGCGGGCATCGGGGGCCATCGCCAGTCCCATCGCCAGCGAGGAATAGCCGGTGAAGGTGCCGACCTCTACGATGCGGCGCGGTCCGACCAGTTTCACCAGCAGCGCCATGAACTGACCCTGCAGCGGCGTGATCTGCATGCCCGCGCCTTTCATGGGCCGCGTCTCCGCCCGCAGTTCCGCCAGGATCGCCGGCTCCCTGTCACTGACGGAAACGAGGTAGGCATCAAGACGGTCGGTCATGCGGATGGTCGAGGCGGACATCGGTCACTCCCTGGCGCGGTTCCCGATCATCTGGTGCAGGGCGGTAGCTTGTCACCACCGCTTGACGGTCGGGAATGGCGGGACTACGGTCCCGGCACCATGGCGAACCGTATTCGCGACAGCCTATTCGGCCTCGAGCTACGCAGCCCGACTCTGGTCTGAGAGTCGGGACACGCGTCTTTTTGTGCGTCGGGGCCGGGTGACCGGTCTTTCCTCTACATCCGAAATCGACTAATCGGCTCGCGCGGCGGCCAGGGAACTGTCTCCCTCTGCGTGCGACCCGGACCCGGCGGTCTGGAAACGAACCAAGAGTCACCCGGAGGCAATCCCATGCCCACCATGCCCAATCTTCACAAGTACCGGCAGTTCCCGAAGATCGACCTGCCCGACCGCCAGTGGCCCACGCGTTCCATCGACGTCGCGCCGATCTGGTGCTCGGTCGACCTGCGCGACGGCAACCAGGCCCTCATCGAGCCGATGAACCGCGACCGCAAGATGCGCTTCTTCCGCCATCTCCTGGCCGTCGGATTCAAGGAAATCGAGGTTGGCTTCCCGGCGGCCTCCGAGACCGATTTCGACTTCGTGCGCCAGATCATCGACAACGACCTGATCCCCGACGACGTCACCATCCAGGTGCTCACCCAGTCGCGCGACCACCTGATCGAGCGCACCATCGAGGCCGTGAAGGGCGCGAAGAACGTCATCATCCACCTCTACAACTCGACCTCGACGGTGCAGCGGCGCGTCGTCTTCGGTCTCGACAAGCCAGGCATCATCGACATCGCCGTGGAGGGCGCGAAGCTGATCAAGCGCCTGATGGCCGAGCACCTCGCCGACCAGAACGTCCGCATCGAGTACAGCCCGGAGAGCTTCACCGGCACCGAGCTCGACTTTGCACGCGACATCTGCCACGCCGTGATGGACGTCTTCGAGCCGACGCCGCAGAACAGGATCATCCTGAACATGCCGGCGACGGTGGAGATGGCCTCGCCGAACTACTACGCCGACCAGATCGAGTGGATGCACCGCAACCTGCGCGACCGCGACTCGATCATCCTCAGCCTGCACCCGCACAACGATCGCGGCACCGCCGTGGCGGCGACCGAGCTCGGACTGATGGCCGGCGCCGACCGTGTCGAGGGCACGCTGTTCGGCAATGGCGAGCGGACGGGCAATGTCGACGTGGTGACGCTGGCGCTGAACATGTTCACCCAGGGCGTCGACTCGGAGCTCGACTTCGCCAACATCACCGAGTCCATCGCGGTGGCCGAGTACTGCAACCAGTTGCCGGTGCACCAGCGCCATCCCTACGCGGGCGAACTCTGTTACACCGCCTTCTCCGGCTCGCACCAGGACGCGATCAAGAAGGGCATGACCGCGATGCGGTCGTCCAATGACGGCCTCTGGGAAGTGCCCTACCTGCCCATCGACCCGATGGACGTCGGCCGTGCCTACGAGGGCATCATCCGCGTCAACAGCCAGTCGGGCAAGGGCGGCGTCGCCTACGTCATGGAGAACGAGTTCGGCATCGAGCTGCCGCGCCTGTTCCAGGTCGAGTTCAGCCAGGTGATCCAGAAGATCGCCGACCGCACGGGCAAGGAACTGTCGCCGGCCGACATCAACGCCGCGTTCGAGGACACCTATATCGACACCGACACGCCCTACGCGCTGCGCGGCTACCGCGTCGAGGCGGCCAGTGGCGACGGCCTGTCGCGTGTCTCGGCGAAGGTGGCGAAGAACGGCGAATTGGTCGCGTTCGAGGGCGAGGGCAACGGCCCGATCAGCGCCTTCTTCACCGGGGCCAAGGACGCCTTCGGCATCACGGCCAACCTGACCGACTATCGCGAGCACGCCATCCACGCCAGCGAGAAGGGCTCGCGCACCCGCGCGGTCTGCTTCATTCGCCTGGCCAACCGTCATGGCGAACAGCGCTTCGGCGTCGGCATCGACGAGAACACCACCACGGCCTCGCTGAAGGCCATCGTCTCGGCGCTGAACCAGCTCTCGCGGATCTGAACCCGCCCTGAGGCAGGCGGGGCCTGCCCCTGCGTCAGTCCCCCTCCCCCGTGCCGCGTTCCCGGTCTATGATCGGGGACAAGTCACGGGGGAGACGATTGATGCACGACCTGGTCATTCGCGGCGGCACCATCATCGACGGCAGCGGCGCCGGGCCGGTCACTGGCGACATCGCGGTCAGGGACGGCCTGATCGTCGCGGTCGGCGGCAAGGCCGGACCGGGAAAGCGCGAGGTCCAGGCCGATGGCGCGCTGGTGACGCCCGGCTGGGTCGACATCCACACCCATTATGACGGGCAGGCCACCTGGGACGACGAGCTGGCGCCGTCCTGCTGGCATGGCGTGACCACCACGGTGTTCGGCAATTGCGGCGTCGGCTTCGCGCCGGTGCGCAAGGGCAGCGAACCCTACCTGATCAACCTGATGGAAGGCGTCGAGGACATCCCCGGCACGGTGCTGTCGGAGGGGCTCGACTTCGCCTGGGAAAGCTTCGCCGACTATCTCGACCGGCTGGGCCAGATGCCGCGCGTGATGGATGTCGGCGCCCAGGTGCCGCACGCGGCGTTGCGCTTCTACTGCATGGGGGAGCGCGGGGCCAACCATACCGAGGTCCCGACCGAGGACGAGATCACCGACATGGGCCGGCTGCTGGAGCAGGCGTTGGCCGCCGGCGCGCTGGGCTTTTCCACCTCGCGTACCATCAAGCACCGCGCCCGCGACGGCAGCTTCACGCCGTCACTCACCGCCAAGGAGGCCGAGCTGTTCGGTCTCGCCGCCGCCATGCGCCGCGCGGGCAAGGGCGTGCTGCAGGTCAATTCCGACTTCGCCCCCGGCGACTTCGACGTGCTGCGCACCGCGGCCCAGCTTGCCGGGCGCCCCCTCTCGGTGCTGCTGCTGCAGGTCGACAACGCACCGGACCGCTGGCGCGAGACGCTGGACGGCATCCATGCCGCCAATGCCGCCGGGATCAGCGCCACCGGCCAGGTCGGCTCGCGGCCCATCGGCATCGTCATGGGCCTGGAATGCTCGGTGCATCCCTTCCTGACCCACGCGGTCTGGAAGGAACTGGCGGACCTGGGCCCGAAGGACCGCTGGCAGCGCCTCGCCGGTGACGCCGGCCTGCGTGCCCGCATGCTGGCCGAGAAGCCGCAGACCGGGCACGTGAAGTGGATGGAATCTGCCATCGACAAGGCCTTCGTCATGTCCGCCCCGATCGACTACGAGCCGGCGTTCGCCGACAGCGTCGGCGCCCGCGCGAAGCGGGAGGGGCGCGACAAGTGGGAACTGGCGCTGGAACTGATGCTGGCCAATGGCGGCAAGACCCTGCTGCTGCTGCCGTTCGAGAACTACCACGCCGGCAGCCTGGACGTGATCCACGAGATGCTGACCGACCCGCACACCGTCTGCGGCCTGGCCGACGGCGGCGCCCATGTCGGCGTGATCTGCGACGCCAGCGCGCCGACCACCCTGCTGACCATCTGGGGCCGCGACCGCACGCGCGGCCCGCGCATCCCCCTGCCCTACCTGGTGAAGAAGCAGACCCGCGACACGGCGCTGACCTATGGCCTGACCGATCGCGGCCTGCTGGCACCGGGCATGAAGGCGGACATCAACGTCATCGACTTCCGGAACCTCCGCGCCCGCATGCCGGAGGTGGTCTATGACCTGCCCGCCGGTGGCCGGCGGCTGATGCAGCGCGCCGACGGCTATCGCCATACCTTCGTCTCGGGCATCGAGACCCTGGCCAATGGCGAACTGACCGGCGCGAAGCCGGGCGTGCTGCTGCGGCGCTGAGTCCGTTTTCGTCGCGGGGAAATAGGTCCGCTTGATGTCGACGCCTTCTTCCATGCCGTCACACGTGGCGAAACGGCGGTGCTGAAACGTGGCGACCGGCCCCGCGCCACGATCCGGGTGACTGGTGGCATCACCACAGCGTCGCGAACCATCGAAGGCCGGCGAAGCTCTACCTTGCCGGCGACGTGTTCCTGTGCCGCCGGTGCTGCCGTCTGGGCTACTCCAGCCAGTTCGAAGGGAATGCCGACCCGGCGCCCGCCGTGATTCGGCCAGTTTCTGCCTTCGCCACCGCAGCTTTCCCGCATCGGCAGATGGCGCTACAGTCCGTGGCGAAACGGCGCCCCGGGCGGGTAGACGATCCCTCCGGGGATCGGGACCAGGGAATGAGTCCCGTACGGTTCGCAGCACTACTGACGGGGCGCCACCCTTCTCCTTCGGACATTTTGTTGTTCGCGGTTGCCGTGACGATCCGCCGGTCCCTTGTGGATCGAGCGCCTCGGGCCATTGCGGCCGACACACGGCGGGTCCTTTCGGTCACGTCCGCGGACCCGGCGATACCGTATCGAAAGGGTTTCGAGACGGTTTCCAAAGGGTATCGAAACCCCTTGGAACCTGGGCTTGGGCGCCGTCCGGGGCCACGACTTGCCCTCAATCCTTTTTGTCTTCTCCCGGATTGGTCTGACCGGCGTCAGCCGGTCCGTCGTCTGTGCGACAGATTTCCGAGCCATCCGGCGTTGCGGTTGGCCCGAGATGGGCAAATGCCCTTTCCAGCCAGGCACTGTTCTCCCGTGCCTTCTGTCTGAGCCGCTGCGGTTCGGCAGGCGTCAGGATCCGGGCTCCGTCCCGACATTTTGTCGTGTCGTGTCGCGGCTTCGTGCCCTGCGCGTGAGCACCTTGTTCGGGCTTCAACGCATTCCGGTTTGTGATGATGCGCCTCAATCATCGGGTGCATCAATCAGCTTGCGTCAACTTCCGGGCTGCCGGACAATTCCGTCGACGTCCGTTCCGGAGCTTTCAGCTGACTGTCCAATTGCTCCGTTGAGGGATCAGCGATGGCCGCATTCGACGAACGCTTCAGGTCATTGACCGGACACATGCCTCTTCCGTGGCAAAGACGGCTGTTCGAAAGGCACATGTCGTCGGGTCGGCCGCCGGCGGCGCTCGATCTGCCGACGGGCTTGGGCAAGACGTCGGTGATGGCGATCTGGTACCTGGCGCTTGAGGCCGGTGCAGACCTGCCGCGCCGGCTCGTCTACGTGGTCGATCGCCGGGCGGTCGTCGACCAGGCGACCGACGAGGCGGAAAAGATCAAGAAACACTCGGGCGATCCCGATCTACGGATCAGCACACTGCGCGGCCAGTTCGCCGATAACAGGGAGTGGCTCGAAGACCCCGCGTCCCCTGCGATCATCGTTGGTACGGTGGACATGATCGGCTCGCGCCTGCTGTTCGAAGGCTATGGCGTGAGCCGCGGCATGCGGCCGTTCCACGCCGGACTGCTTGGGACGGACACGCTGGTCGTGCTCGACGAATCCCATCTCGTGCCACCGTTCGAGAGGCTGCTCGAGCAGGTCGCCGGAAACGCCGCACTCGGCCCAAAGGCAGCCGCGGATCGCCTCCTGATACCAGGCTTCCACCTGTTGTCGCTGTCCGCCACCGGGCGTGAAAGGGACGGCGAAAGCTTCCGGCTCGACGCGGCGGACCGGAATGACCCGGTCGTCGCCGCGCGCCTGGGTGCCCGGAAATGCCTGACCTTCGAACCTGTCGGGGGCGGGAAGCGTCCAGAACGGCTGGCCGAAGAGGCATGGGCATGCTCCGGCGGCGGCACGGCGCCCGCCCGCGTTCTGGTCTACTGCAACAGCCGCGAGGTGGCGGAGGCGACCCTGAAAAAGTTGCGGGACCTGTCCGGGCACCAGGGGATCCCCGCAGAGCATTTCCAGCTCTTCGTCGGCGCGCGGCGGGTGCGCGAACGGGAAAGCGCACGGAACCGACTGAAGGCACTGGGCTTCTTCTCCGGCGATGCCGCACCCGGCCTGCCGGCGTTCGTCGTCGCCACCTCGGCGGGCGAGGTCGGGGTCGATCTCGACGCCGATCACCTGGTGATGGACCTCGTCCCCTTCGAGCGCATGGTGCAGCGCCTGGGACGCGTCAACCGGCTGGGGCGAAATGGACACGAGGCGCACATCACTGTCATCGACGAACCCGACAAGGCCATGCCCGAAGACCTGGCCCGGAGGGCGAGGTCGGCTGCGGAACTGCTGGCGGACCTGCGCTGCCATGAGGACGGCAGCCACGACGCCAGCCCCGGCGCGCTGCTCGACCTGAGGCAACGGGCCGGCGAACAGCGCATCCGCGAGGCCTCCTCGCCCGTACCGCTCCATCCCGCGCTCAGCCGTCCACTGCTCGATGCCTGGTCGATGACCTCGCTCGACGAGCATACCGGCAGGCCCGAAGTGCAGCCCTGGCTGCGAGGCTGGGAGACCGACGACCGGCCGCAGACGACGCTGGTCTGGCGCCGGCACCTGCCGGTGCGGACCGAAGGGGGCCCGGCCGGCGACGCGGAGATCGGCGCCTTCTTCGCCGCCGCTCCGCCGCATCTGGCGGAGAAGCTGGAGACCGAAAGCCATCGCGTGCATGCCTGGCTGAAAGCACGTGTGACCAGCCTGCTCAAGCAGAGCGGGAAAGGGCCGAGGCCGGGCGAGGCCGGACCCGCGGCACCGGATGGACCACCGGGGCGGGACGAGGTCGTCGCCTTCGTGCTCGGCCGGGGAAACGAATCCGAGAGCGCGCCGCTCAGCCTGGCGGATGTCGAGAAGGAACTCGGGAACCGGGATCGGTTTCAGGGTTCGATTGCCGGGCGGACACTCGTGCTTGATGCCCGCATCAGCGGACTGAGCGATGACGGCCTGCTGGACGATGCCGTCGACGGCCCGGTGTCAGCTGCCGATATGGGCGGCTGGCCGGACGCGGAGAACGCGGGGTTGCCGCAAGTGGCGTTTCGCGTCCGTCATGTCGAGGACGGTGGCGACCCTGGTGACGAACCGGTTCCAGGGTCCGGCGCACCGGCGGCGCGGGACCGCTGGCTCCCCATCCACGATTTCGTCACGCGCATGGACGACGAAGGCAATGCAGCGGCGCGCCTGGTCGTCGAGACCTGGCGCGGCGAAAGCACCGACGAGGACTCGCGTGCCGTCGCCCGCCGGGCCCAGACGCTGGTCGAGCACCAGGACTGGGTCGCCCGCCGCGCGAAAGACCTGGTCGGCCGGCTCGGGCTTGGCGGCGAACTGGCGGACGCCATCGTGATCGCGGCCCGGCTGCATGACGAAGGCAAGCGGGCGCGGCGCTGGCAGGACGCCTTTCATACCGCGCGCGACGGACGACCCTTCGCCAAGACCGGCAGTCGCCGGCCACCGGACCTCAAGCTGCTCGACCATTACCGGCATGAGTTCGGGTCGCTGTTCCACCTCGATGGCGACCGGGAGTTCGATGCGCTGTCCGACGGGATGAAGGAACTTGTCCGCCACCTGGTCGCCGCGCATCACGGCCAGGCCCGGCCGGTGATCCGGACCGACGGCTGTGATGCGGGACCGCCGTCCCGGCTCGCGGCCGTGGCATCTGACGTGGCGCTGCGTTTCGCGCGGTTGCAGAAGCGGTTCGGTCCATGGGGACTGGCCTGGCTCGAAGCCGTCCTGCGCGCCGCCGACCAGCAGGCCTCGCGCGATCTCGAAAAGGAAACGAAAGCCAATGGCTGAACATTCGGTTCCCGTCGACCTGTTCAATCCCGGCCAGGTCTTCGCCTGTCTCGGGCTGCTGGAGGCCGCCGACATCCTGCTGGGCGATGCCGAGGGGGGCTTCGACTGGCCCGACGAGGCCGACACCCGTTTTCACCTGCGCTCTGCCGGCGACGACAACCCGGTCGAAGCGGTGTTGCGCTTCCTGGCGGAGGCGGAGGTGAAGACGACCGCACCATATGGATCGCAGAACCGGACCGACAAATGGAAGGTCGAAACGCTCCTGCTGGACCCCGGCGAACCCTTTCCATTTCCCGACCCTTCAAGTCCCGCGACCCTGCCGGCCTGCCTTGAAGCGCATGGCAAGGTCATCGTGCTGGACAACTGGGGTGATGCGACGACACGCGACAATGTCAAGTTCTGGGCGGGCGCCGGTGGTTATCCGGGAGCCGCGCTGACCGTCGATGCATTGCGACTTGTTGACAAGCGCATTGCGGAGGCGATCAGCGATCCCTTCGCACTGTCCGCACCCCAAAGCAGCAGTTTCCGCTTCGACTGGAGGCGTGACTACATCCCGCTCGATGCCGGCTTCTCGCCCAATGACCACGGCGATGTCGCGATGATGGGCTATCCGCTTGTCGAACTTCTCGCTGCCGTTGGTCTGTCCCACGCGCGCCCGCAGCGCCTCAGGAAGCTGGAATATCGCTACGGCGTGGTCGGGAGACCCGAACACGTCCTTCTTGATCCCGTCTATTTGCGCGCTGCACTCGGCTGTTCGGTGCTCCCGTTCCGACAGCGAACCTTTCGCATGCAGCTCGGGTGGCCTGGCCAGGAAAATCAGGCTCGCTGCATTCTCGACGTCACAGAGGAGCCCTATCCATGACCGCCGCGCTGACTCATGCAATCATTAACGACTGGGCCGACAACAAGGGTGGCCCCGTCGCCCTGCACCTGAAACAGAGGCTGGTACCTGTCGAAGGCGAAGGCGGCGTGATCTTCCCGCCGACCTATGCCGATATCGGGTACAACATCGACACCTTGTCCGATGGCACCCGGGTCGCCACCATCGACAGCGTGGGCGCGCAGGCCAACCGGATCGAGCCGGTCTTCAAGGACGTCCCCTATGCGGACCTCGTGCCGCAGATCGACATCGTCTACGGCAACGAGAATATCCTGAGCATCCTGGACGCGGGACACCGACTGGGCGACGCCGTGATCCGCTGCGTCGCCGTGGACGAATCCGATGGCTTCGACCTGCGCCAGGCCGCGCATGAGGCCTTCAGCGCGATCAGGGACCGGAACGATGCCAGCGGCATCGCGAAACTGGCCCCGACATCTCTCGTCTTCGGTGCTTGGGATTCACGCGACACCCAGGCGAAGCTGCCCCGTGTCGTCCAGTCGGTGATCCGCGCATGGGATGTGAACGACCTCACGCGCTCGGCACAGTACAATCCACCGCTGGACTATTCCGCACTCGAAGTCTTCAGCGACGCCGACAAGGAAAAGCAGGAAGGCGATCCGAAAAGCCCGCTCGCCAAGCGCGGATTCGTTCACGTTCCCGCAGGCAAGGCTCATGGCGGCATTGTCGCCCGCGGGCCGATTGTCCGCGACGTGACAGTCAATCTGGTGGCCCTGCGCCGTCTCGGTGGCGAAAACGCAGAGGCGCTGCGCCGCTATGTGCTGGGTCTCTCGCTGGTTGCCGCGACCGCGCCGCTCGACCCGTTCCTGCGCCAGGGCTGCATGATCGTGCCCGATCCCGACAACCCGGCTGAATGGACACGCGTCGACCGCTCGGGCACACGCACGCCCGTCGCACTGGACATGGAAACGGCGCGTGCCTATGCCGCCAGCGCGGCGCAGGCCTTCGGTGTCGGGACGAACCGCAGGCTGGCCTTCAGCAAGGCAAGGGCGCGAGAAGACGCGAGCAAGTCCGACAAGAAAGCCGGCAAGTCCTAGGCATCGCAGCCATGCCCGACCTTCTCCTCACCCTCCGGTTCCATGATGGCCGTTATCACGGCGCGGGGCCGTGGCCGCCTTCGCCGGCGCGGCTGTTCCAGGCCCTGGTCGCGGGTGCGGCCTGCGGCGCCAAGCTGACGCCAGCCGATGCGCAGGCGCTGGCGTGGCTGGAGAGGTTGCCGCCGCCCGACATCGCCGCCCCGCAGGCCGGCAGGGGAGTACAGTTCACCACCTATGTCCCGAACAACGATCTCGATGCCGTCGGCGGCTATCCGGCCCGCGTCGCCGAGATCCGCGCGGGCAAGTCCGTCCGCCCCATGCTGTTCGACGCCGAAACGCCGCTGCTCTATCGCTGGCGCTTCAGCGACGATCCGGCGGGCCATGCGCCGGCAATCATCGCCATCGCCGACCGGCTCTACCAGCTCGGGCGCGGGGTGGACATGGCCTGGGCCAGCGCGGAGTGTCTGGACGCGGAGACGGCGGACGCGCGGCTGGAGGCCCATGGCGGAGCGATCCATCGCCCGTCCACCGGCGCTGGCGGAACCGCACTCGCCTGCCCGCTGAAAGGCTCGCTCGACAGCCTGATCCTGCGCCACAGGGCGACCGGGAAGCGCTTCCGACGCCAGGGCAAGGGCCGGAATGCGCAGACCGTCTTCGTCCAGCCACCCCGGCCCCGCTTCCACCCGGTCGCCTATGACTGCCCGCCGGCCCGGCTGCTCTACGATCTCCGCGCCTCGGCCGGCACCGCCGGGTTCCGGCCCTGGCCGCTGACCGGCATTGTCGGACTCACCGAGGCCGTCCGTGACTCGGCGGCGGCGCGGCTGGCCTGGGCCCTGCCCGACCGGGCCGACTGTATCGCGCGGGTATTCGGGCGCGTGCCGGACCTGTCCGAAGCCGACAAGGTGCGGCGCATCCGCATCACGCCCCTGCCCTCCATCGGCCACCGGCACGCCGAACCCTCGATCCGGCGGGTACTGGTCGAGGTGCCGCCGGACTGCCCGTTGCCGCAGGGCGATCTGGACTGGGCCTTCTCGGGGCTGGACCTCGGCTTCGATCCGGAAGCCGGCGCGGTTGAGGATGGTGACCTGCCGATGCTGGTCCCGACCGACGACTGGCGCATGCCCGGCCACTACGGCATTGGCGGGAATGACGCACAGGCCCGCCGTCTGTGGCGCACAGTGACACCGGCCGCCCTGCCCGCCCGCGCGGCCCGCCGACGGATCGACCCGGCGGACGCCGGCGCAGCGGCGAAGGGCTCGGCCGAGCGGCTGGCGGAGGAGGCCCGCGCCATCGCCGCCGTTCGTCAGGCTTTGCGCCATGCGGGGATCGAAACTCCGGTCGAGGCCATCCGCGTGCAGCGCGAGCCGTTTCACGCCAGGGGCATGCGCGCCGAAGCCTTCGCCCACGACTCGCGCTTTTCCGCCCATCGCCTGTGGCACGTCGAGATCGCCTTCGCCACACCGCAGGACGGCCCCGTCATCATCGGCGACGGACGCTGGCTGGGCCTCGGGCTGATGGCGCCGGAGCCTCGGGCCTCCCGCAAGATGGCGGTCTTCACCATCGCGGGCGACAATGTGCCACCCGCCACGGCCCGCCGCGACATTCTCGCCGCCCTGCGCCGGGCACTGATGGCGCTCGACCGCGACGCGAAGGGACAGGTCAGCACCCTGTTTTCAGGTCATGGAACGGACGGCTCGCCGGCGGGCGAAGGCACCCACGAGCATGTCTTTCTCGCCGCGGACACGGACCCGGACGGAACGCGGCTGACCCTGCTCTGTGTCATCCGGCCGGATGCCGCGGACCGGCGAGCCGGCGTGTCGCGAGACCTGGGCGCGCGCTTCGAGCGGGTAACGGAAAGCCTGGAAATGCTGCGTACTGGACCATATGGCGTGCTGCGCCTGACGCCCGCCACGGTGCCAGACCCGAACGACAGGCTGTTCGCTCGCGCCAGGGTCTGGACCTCGCTCACCGACTACTGGCCCACCCGCCATCCGCGAGGCAACACCGACGTCGACGCCTTCCTGGAAGGCGATATCCGCACGGAAGCCGCGCGACGCGGATACCCGGACCCGCGTGTGGAGGTGCTTTCCCGCAGCATCGGTCCGCGCGGTGGTGTCCGGGCCCGTCTTCGCCTGACCTTTGCCGTGTCGTTCGATGGCCCGCTTCTCCTTGGCCGCGACAGCCATGCGGGCGGCGGTCTGTTCGTGGCCGTGGACGAAGACGGCGATGCCAGGCGCTGAGCAGTTCGAGCTTCACCTGCCTGCGCCGCCTGTGAAGGGTGAGATGCCGCTGGTCCCCGCGCGGATGGTGAACGAGTTCGTCTATTGCCCTCGCCTTGCCTATCTGATGTGGACGCAGGCCGAATGGTCGGAAACCGGCGACACGGTCGAGGGCCGGCGCGCCCACACCCGCGTCGACCGGCCGAATGCCCCCCTGCCGGCACCGGAGGCACTGGCCGATGATGCGGCCGCACCCGACAGGATTGTCAGCCGCTCGATGACCCTGTCGTCGGAGAAGCTTGGTGTCATCGCCAGGCTTGATGTGGCCGAGGCAACGGACGGCATGGTGACACCGGTCGACTACAAGCGCGGCAGGCGCCCGCATGTCGCCCAGGGCGCCTACGAGCCCGAGCGCATCCAGGTCTGTCTCCAGGGACTGCTGCTGGAGGAGCATGGCTATCGCGTGAGTGAAGGCGCCATCTACTACGCAGAAAGCCGCGAACGCGTACGTGTCGTCTTCGACGAAGACCTGCGCGCGGCGGCGCGGACCGCCGTCAGCGATCTGCGCCTGACCGTGGCCCAGGGCCGTATTCCGCCACCGCTGCGCGACAGTCCTAAATGCCCGCGCTGCGCGCTGGTGACGGTGTGCCTGCCCGACGAGGTGCGCGCGCTGTCGGGCTCATCACTGGCGCCGCGCTCCATCGCCGTGCCCGCCGACGCCGCCCTGCCGCTGGTGGTGCAGTCCCAGCACGCGCGTGTCGGCAAGGACGGGGAGACCCTGAAGATCACCGACGATGAGCAGGGCGAGACGCGCGTCCGCTTCATCGACATCTCGGATGTCGCACTGTTCGGCAATGTCGCCATCACCACGCCGGCGCTGTCCGCATTGTTCGAACGCGAGATCCCGGTGAGCTTTCACAGCCATGGCGGCTGGTTCCGGGGCATCGCCCACGGCGTCGGCCATCGCAATGTCGAGGTGCGGACGGCGCAGTACCGGCTGAGTTTCGATGAAACAGCCTGTCTGAGGTTCGCGCGGGACCTGGTCGCCGCCAAGATCGTGAACCAGCGCACCATCCTGCGACGGAACTGGCGCGGGGCGCCGGAGGAGCGGCAGGCCGCGCTCGACCACCTGCGCGCCGCGCGGCGAAGGGCCGGCAAGGCGGGCAGTTCCGCAGAGTTGCTCGGCCAGGAGGGCGACGCCGCCACAACCTATTTCCGGGCCTTTGCCCGGCTGCTGAAGCAGCCGGAGGCCGGCGACGAACTGGCGCCGTTCCGCTTCGACGCCCGCAATCGCCGCCCGCCGGCCGACCCCGTGAATGCCATGCTGTCGCTGGCCTATGCCATGCTGTCCCGCCATCTGACGGTCGCGCTCGCATCCGTGGGCCTCGACCCGTACCGCGGCTTCTTTCACGCTCCGCGATATGGCCGTCCGGCCCTGGCGCTTGATATAATGGAGCCGTTCCGCCCCGTCATCGCCGACAGCGTCGTCCTTTCTGCCATCAACACCGGCGAGGTCGGTCCAGGGGATTTCGTGAAAGGGACGACCGGAACCGCGTTGACGCAGGCCGGTCGTCGCCGCTTCATTGCGGCTTTTGAACGTCGCCTGTCGCAGGAGACGACCCATCCGGTATTTGGCTATCAGGTCAGCATGCGCCGCATGCTTCTGGTTCAGGCTAGGTTGCTGTCCCGGTTCCTGCTGGGGGAACTGCCGGGCTATCCGCACTATCTGCCACGTTGAGGCAGGGAGCTGGCAAACCGCATGAGCGACGAGCGGCTCTACATCGTCACCTACGATATTTCCGACCAGCGGCGCTGGCGGCGGGTGTTCAAGGCCATGCAGGGCTATGGCGACTGGCTGCAACTGTCGGTATTCCAGTGCCGTCTGACGCGGCGCCGTCGTGCGGAAATGGAGACCCGGCTGCGCGAACTGGTGAAGAACGGCGAGGATCACGTGCTGCTGATCGACGTCGGCCCCGCCGACCGGACCCACCTGGCGGTGGAGAGCATCGGCAAGGTCTTTTCGAAGCTGGAACGCCAGGCGACCGTGATATGATTGTGCGGTTCGGTCCTGCACGGGGCGGCCGGCCGGCGTACGGGACCTGTCCGGTCACCCGGCTCGCCCCCCGGGTTCGAGCGGTCCGGTGACACCCGTGGGCGGGCACCCGCTCGAATCGGGATAACTCCCTCGAATCGCGGGAGAAAAGACATGGTGAATATCGGACACTGCGCGTCGCGTCGCGATCCTGCCGCCGGATGGTGATGGCGCTCGAAATCACGGCAGGATTGCAAGCCAGAACAGCCGGTTGTAGACAGGCTCCTTCCGAGGCGTTCGCGCCTCGGCCTCATTGAAGCCCCGACAAAATTCGGATCACCGACCGCGCTCTTCCCCCTTCCGAGGCGTTCGCGCCTCGGCCTCATTGAAGCGTGTCCGACCAGCCTTGAGCATTGCTGTTGGTGAACTCCTTCCGAGGCGTTCGCGCCTCGGCCTCATTGAAGCCTCGTTGAGCCTGACCTTGCCGTTCCAGACCGGCCCGCCTTCCGAGGCGTTCGCGCCTCGGCCTCATTGAAGCGTCAGCTTCGGGCGCTCATCGAGCCATTCACAGGTGCCTTCCGAGGCGTTCGCGCCTCGGCCTCATTGAAGCGGCGCGGCCCATTTCGAGACTCACCACGGCCACGCCCCCTTCCGAGGCGTTCGCGCCTCGGCCTCATTGAAGCACCGACATCCGCGAGCACGAGACGCACCAGCGCACCCGCCCTTCCGAGGCGTTCGCGCCTCGGCCTCATTGAAGCTATCGCGGCATCGCCGAGGCGATGGCCGACCAGTGGGGCCTTCCGAGGCGTTCGCGCCTCGGCCTCATTGAAGCCGGGGCATGGTCGCGGGAGAGCGCCACGGGTAGTGTCCTTCCGAGGCGTTCGCGCCTCGGCCTCATTGAAGCTCCTGATCCGTGCCATCAGCGCCTCGCAGCA
>JAYZWD010000006.1:0-96055 GCA_036154895.1 Pseudomonadota bacterium | reverse complement strand
CTCTACTGGCCTGCGATCACCATGGTGGCGCGGCGATTGCTGGAATTGCGCACGTCCTGACCGGTGGCAACCGCGAGATCGGCCTCGCCCACGCCCATGCTGTCGATCGCTGACACCGCGATCCCGTTGACATCGAGATAGTTGGCCAGCGCCCGTGCCCGTCGCTCGGACAGGGCCTGGTTGTAGGCAGCCGATCCGGTGGTGTCGGTATGTCCGACGATCCGGATTGTCGGGTTGCCGCGGCCCTTCATATCGGCCACGACCACACGCAGACGCTCGAGCGACGCGTCCGTGAGCTCCGACGAGTCGAACCCGAAATAGATCGATTCGTGGACGTCGGGCGTCCTGGGCCGCGGTGCCGCGACAACGGCCGGGGCGGGCGCTGTCGCGACTATCGGGACCGGGTCCATCCGTGCCATCGCCGCTTCGAAGCCATTCTGGCAGCGCCAGATGTGCATCAGCTGGTAGCCTTCTTCCTGCTGTTCCAGCCAGCAATCCCACTGGACCTGCGCCTCGGCCATGTCGGCGGGGTTCGACTGCATGTAGCCGCCGTTGAGACGGGTCATCAGCCGGGCGCGGGCGTCGGTCAGAGCGATTATTTTGCTGGCCTCGATCTGCCGTGCAGACATGGATTCGGGCTGGACCGCCCGCCCGGCACCCGCGTCGAGCGCCTTGCGCCGGTACAGCGATATGTCGCTGTCGTCCTTCTGTTCGGCTTCCTCGTTCGCGAGGCGCGCATAGCGTGACTGGAGCTCGGAATTGAAGCTGGCAAGCGAACCGGTCTGTGCCATGACGCCGGAAACGGGCATCGCCGTTGACAGCAAGGCCAGGGCGAGGGCGCCGCCGATCGTAGATCGTGTCGTGTTGCGCGTAAGCATTTTGAAATTCCCTTTTATGATCTTCAATTCTTTATGAAATTGTTCTGAAATAAATCAATTACAATAGTAACAAAGAAAACGAAAAGTGTGCCGACTATTTAATTGTTACTATTTCCATTTTTGATGTATTTTTGTCACTTTGTGACTTTTTGGGCGCGATGCTTAAGTCCCCGAACGGATTTTTCATTCGGTCGACAACAATGGTGCTGCGACGTTGATGCCGGAGTTGTCCTTCAGCCCGACGCCGCTCAGCTTCAGTCGAAGCGACTCCCGGACCAGCCAGACCAGCGTCCGCGCCGCGGCGGCATGGCCGAGCCCCTCGGGCCGGATGTTGGAGATGCAGTTGCGCTCGGCGTCCGTGCGGCCGGGGCTGGGGGCATGGGTCAGGTAGACCCCGAGACTGTCAGGCGAACTGAGACCCGGCCGCTCGCCGATCAGCACGATGGCCAGTCGCGCGCCCAGCCAGTGCCCCAGCGGATCCCCGATCGCGACCCGACCCTGAGCGACCAGGATCGCCGGGGAAACCGTCAGTCCGTGGTCGGCGAGGTCCGGCAAGGCGGACGCGAGGAGCGGCACCGCATGCCGTTGCACCGCGCGCGCCGACAGTCCGTCGGCGATGACAAGGGCAATGTCCGACCGGCCGAGTGCGCGGACCCTGTCTTCGGCGTCCTGCGCCGGCACGCGCCCGAGATCCGGTCGCTGAAGGAAGGTCGCGCGATCGCCGGCGGCGCTGTCGATACAGAGCGATGACAGGCCCATGGCGGCGAGGGTTGCGGCCAGGGCAGGGCGGTCGAGCGGAGTGTGGACCGCGTCGCGGGCGCGGGCATGATCGAGCTGGAAGGCCAGGTGGACTGCCGTCGGCAATGCGGAGCCGGCGCGGCCGAGCGCGATACGTGCGGGGGTGAAGCGCCGGAAGCCGGTCCAGTCCGCCGGGATCACCGGATCGTCGCCGCGACTCATCGGGCAATGGCCTGTGCGGGCAGGAACAGCTCGGGACGGGGGCGTTCGACCGGGTGCAGGCCGCTGCCCTCGACCAGTCCCTGTCGCAGCAGCCAGTCCTCGAACTCCGGCGCCGGCCGTCGCCCCGTGACCTGGCGCAGGTAAAGCGCATCGTGAAACGATGTGGACTGGTAGTTGAGCATGACGTCGTCCGAACCCGGCACACCCATCATGAACGTGCAGCCGGCGGTGCCGAGCAGCGTGAGCAGGCCGTCCATGTCGTCCTGGTCGGCCTCGGCGTGGTTGGTGTAGCAGACGTCGCAGCCCATCGGCAGGCCGAGCAGCTTGGCGCAGAAGTGGTCCTCGAGTCCGGCGCGGGTGATCTGCTTTCCGTCCGCCAGGTATTCCGGACCGATGAAGCCGACCACCGTGTTGACCAGCAACGGCCGGAAGGCGCGGGCAACGGCATAGGCGCGGGCCTCGCAGGTCTGCTGGTCGATGCCGTGATGCGCCCCGGCCGAAAGCGCGCTGCCCTGGCCTGTCTCGAAGTACATGACATTGTCGCCAATACTGCCGCGGCCGAGGGCGAGGGCCGCCTGGCGGGCCTCGTCCAGCAGCGACAGGGAGACACCGAAGCTCCGGTTCAATGCCTCGGTGCCGCCAATGGACTGGAAGACCAGGTCGACCGGCGCGCCGCCGCTGGCCAGTTCGAGGGTGGTTGTGACATGGGCCAGAACGCAGCCCTGGGTCGGGATGTCCCAGGCCCGGATCAGTTCGTCCAGCAGATGAACTAGGGCCAGCGTCGAGGCCACGCTGTCCGATGCCGGATTGATGCCGATCACCGCGTCACCGCAGCCGAACATCAGGCCGTCGAGGATGGACGCGGCGATGCCGGCCGGATCGTCGGCCGGATGGTTGGGTTGCAGGCGCACCGAAAACCGTCCGGGCAGGCCGATGGTATTGCGGAACCGGGTCACGACCGCGCATTTCCGCGCGACGGCGACGAGATCCTGCAGCCGCATGATCTTGGAGACGGCGGCGACCATTTCGGGGGTCAGGCCCGGCGCCAGCGCTGCAAGGGTCGCGCTGTCGCTGTGGTCCGACAGCAGCCAGTTGCGGAAGTCGCCGACTGTGAGGTGGGAGACGGTCGCGAATGCCGTTGCGTCGTGGGTGTCGACGATCAGGCGCGTGACCTCGTCGGCTTCATAGGGCACCAGGTGTTCGTCGAGAAATGTCGCAAGTGGCAGGTCGGCCAGCACCATCTGCGCCGCCACGCGTTCCGTGGCGTCGCGCGCGGCAAGCCCGGCGAGGACATCGCCGGACCGATGGGGCGAGGCGCGCGCCATCAATGTCTTCAGGTCCTCGAAGACATGGCGCTGGCCGGCAAGATCGAAGTGACGGGCGGGGATGAGGCGGTCTCCCGGGCTGCATGCAGTCCAGGAGCCTGACATGCGGCTTCAGATGCCTTCCAGCACGGTGTCCGTAAGCCGTATAATATATATTATGGAATATATTGGCGTGGCCTGGACGATGACAGCCGGAACGCACGTCAGGCGTCGATGACCATCCCGTCATAGGCCGGGACCACGCCCTCGGGCAGTTCGCGGCTGAGGCGGTCGTAGTCCAGGTCGACATGCATGTTGGTCAGCACGGCGCGCGCCGGCTTCACCCGGTCGATCCACTCCAGCGCGCGCTCCAGGTGCGCGTGGGTCGGATGCGGCCGGTAGCGCAGCGCGTCGACGATCAGCACCTCTGACCCCGCCATGACCTCGAAGGCACGGTCGTCCAGGTGCACGACGTCGTTGGCATAGCTGACCGGCCCGAAGCGGAAGCCCAGTGACATCATGGTGCCGTGGTCCTGCTCGAACGGCACGATGTCGATGTCGCCGACGCGGAACGGTCCGTCGATCAGGTGATCGCTCAGGATCGCCGGATAAGCCTTTGTTGCTTCTTGCGGAAAGCAGTAACCGAACTTCTTCTTCAGCCGGGCCAGGGTCTCGGCATTGCCCCAGACCTCGATGCGGCGGCGGTGCGTGATCGCCAGCACGCGCAGGTCGTCCAGGCCATGGCTCTGGTCGGCATGGTCATGGGTCCAGATCACGCCGTCGAGGTCGGTGACATTGGCGTCCAGCAGCTGTTCGCGCATGTCCGGCGATGTATCGACCAGCACGGACGTGCGGTCGGTCTCGACCAGGATCGAGCAACGCCGCCTGCGGTTCTTCGGATTGGTCGGGTCGCAGTCGCCCCAGTCGCCACCGATGCGCGGCACGCCACCCGAGCTGCCGCAGCCGAGAATGGTCACCTTCATGCGGCCAGTCCTGCCCGGGAAAAGAGTCGCGCGAAATTCGCCGTGGTGATGCGGGCGATCTCGTCGTTCGAGACGCCCTTCAGTTCGGCAAGGGCCGCGGCGGTATGGATGGTCAGGGCCGGTTCGTTGCGCTTGCCGCGTTTCGGCACCGGTGCGAGGTACGGGCTGTCGGTCTCCACCAGCAGTCGCTCCAGCGGTACAGTCGCCAGCACCGAACGCAGGTCCGCGGCCGAGCGGAAGGTGGCGATGCCGCTGACGGAAATGCTGAAGCCCAGTTCCAGCACCGCGTCAGCCAGCATCCGGGTACCGGTGAAACAGTGGATCAGGCCCGGAAAGGCCCCCTCCTCCATCTCCGCGCGCAGGATGCGGATGGTGTCATCCTCGGCATCGCGGGTGTGGACCACCAGTGGCAGGCCGGTCTCGCGCGCGGCCCGGATATGGGCGCGGAAGACCTGCTGTTGTACCTCGCGCGGCGCGTGTTCGTAGAAATAGTCGAGTCCGGTCTCGCCGATGCCGATCACCTTCGGGTGGGCGGCGAGTTCGACCAGTTCGGCCGTCGTGGTGTCGGGCTCGGCCTCCGCCTCGTGCGGGTGCACGCCGACGGTGCAGAACACATCCGGCTCGGCCTCGGCGATCGCGCGCACCAGCGGGAATTCGCGCAGCTTTGTGGAGATGGTCAGCATCGGGCTGACCCCCGCATTGCGGGCGCGCACCAGCACGTCGGCCAGGTCGCCGTCGCGCTGCAGGTAGTCGAGGTGGCAGTGGCTGTCGATCAGCATCGGGTCGGGATCACTCGGCGGCGTCGGCGACGAAACGCGGGAACACCGGTTCCGGCCGGGCTATCGGGACGCCGGCTGCCAGCCGGCCGGCCGGTCCGCACTGGGCGAAGTCGCGTGCCTCGGGCCCGACACCGAGCTGGCCCAGGATCTTCGCCGCAGCGTCCGGCATCACCGGCTGCACCAGCAGCGCCAGCTGGCGCACGGTCTCTGCCAGCACGTAGAGCACGGTCCCCATGCGCGCCGGATCGGTCTTGCGCAGCGCCCACGGTGCCTGGGCATCGACATAGCGATTGGCCTCGCCGCAGACCGCCCAGATCTCGTTCAGCATGCGGTGCAGGCCCTGCTGGTCGATCTCGACGCGCACACGGTCCAGCAGTCCGTCGACGGATGCCAGCATGGCCGTATCCGCCTCGCTGAAGGCGCCGGGTTCCGGCAGCGTGGCGTTGCAGTTCTTGTGCACCATCGACAGGACGCGCTGCGAGAGATTGCCGAGATCGTTGGCCAGGTCGCCGTTGATCCGCTGGATCATGGCTTCGCGGGAGAAGTCGCCGTCATTGCCGAACGGCACCTCGCGCATCAGGAAATACCGGGTCTGGTCGAGGCCATAGGTCTCCACCAGTTCCTCGGGTGCCACGACATTACCCAGCGACTTCGACATCTTCTGGCCCTCGATGGTCCACCAGCCATGGGCGAAGACCCGCTTCGGCAGCGGCAGGCCGGCCGACATCAGGAAGGCCGGCCAGTAGATGGTGTGAAAGCGCAGGATATCCTTGCCGACCATGTGCAGGTCCGCCGGCCAGTAGCGCCGGTAGAGGTCGCTCTCCGTCTCGGGGAAGCCGACGGCGGTCATGTAGTTGGTCAGCGCGTCCAGCCAGACATACATGATGTGTGCGTCATCGCCCGGCACCGGCACGCCCCACTTGAAGCTGGTACGCGAGATCGACAGGTCGCGCAGGCCGCTGCGCACGAAACTGACAACCTCGTTCCGCCGGCCCTGCGGCGCGATGAAGTCGGGATTGGCCTCGTAGAACTCCAGCAGCCGCTCGCCGAAGGCCGACAGCCGGAAGAACCAGCTCGGCTCCTCCACCCACTCCACCTCGGCGCCCGAGGGGGCAACGCGCGTGCCGTCCGGCCGCTTCGTCAGCTCGTCCTCGCCATAGAAGGCCTCGTCGCGCACGGCGTACCAGCCGGCATAGCTGCCGAGATAGATGTCGCCCGCGGCCTCCAGCCTGGTCCACAGGTCCTGGACCGAACGGATGTGGCGCGGTTCGGTGGTGCGGATGAAATCGTCGTTGGAGATGTTCAGCACCTCCATCATCTGGCGGAAGTTCTGCGAGACCCGGTCGCAGAATTCCAGCGGCGGGACTCCGGCGGCGGCGGCGGATTTCTCCACCTTCTGGCCATGCTCGTCGGTCCCGGTGAGAAAGCGGACGTCATGGCCGTCCAGCCGCTTGAAGCGGGCAATCACGTCGCAGGCCAGCGTGGTGTAGGCATGCCCGATATGGGGCCGGTCATTCACATAGTAGATCGGTGTCGTGATGTAGAAGCCGGGCCGGGCGTCGTCGCCTGACGTCATCGGGGTCTCTCCTGGATCAGCGCCGCGCGGTGCCCGGTGTACGCGCGGCCGCGGTCTCGAACGCGGAGAGCAGCGACAGCAGCACGGCCTTCCGGTTCAGGTTCACGGCCTCGGTCCGCTCCCTGAGGCGCGCGAGGTTGTCCCATACCTCGAACCATTGATCAAGCCGCACCCCGCCCAGCCGGGCCAGCAGTTCCGCTTCCGCCGGCGGGGTATCGGTGTCGCCCTGCCCTGCCCTGACCAGTCGTTTCAGCAGGCCGTCCAGCATGTCGGTCAGCAGTGCGAAGGCGGTCTCCCCGGAACTGCGGTCCGCCACCATGTCGCCCAGCGCCTGGGCCTTGCCCGGATCGATGGCCGGCAGGCCGGAGAGCGTCTCCAGCAGCCGGCGGTAGAGGGTCGTTCCGCCGGCGGCGGCGAGGCGCAAGGCACGGCCGGGGGCGTTGTCCGACAGGGCCAGCAGTTCGGCGCGTTCGGACGGGTCCAGTTCCGGCGCCTGGCGGGCAACGACGCTGTCGGCGTCCCCGGCCGACAGCGGGCGCAAGACCAGCCGGCGACAGCGGGAGCGGATGGTCGGCAGCAGGCCGCCCGGCGCATGCGCAACCAGGATGAACACCGTGTCGGCCGGCGGTTCCTCGAGGGGTTTCAGCAGGGCGTTGGCGGCATTGCGGTTGAGGTCGTCGGCGGCATCGACCAGCACGACGCGCCGGCCGCGCCGGGACGCGCGCTGTCCCAGGAAGCCGGCAAGGCGGCGCACGTCGTCGACGCGGATCTCGCTGGCATACCGCTTCGTGTCGAAGTTCCAGCTGCGTCGCAGCACCAGCAGGTTCGGGTGGCTGGCTTGGGCCACCTGCGCGAACAGCGGGTCATCCGGGTCGCCGTGCAGCCCGGCCGGTGGTGCGCCGAACAGGCCACCGCCCGACGGTCCGGCCAGCAGGCTGCGCGTGAAGCGGTAGGCCAGGGTTGCCTTGCCGATGCCGGGCGGGCCGGTGAACAGCCAGGCGTGGTGGATGGACCCGGCATTGGCCGCCGCCGCCAGCGCCGCCTCGGCCTCGGCGTGGCCGGCCAGGAACGGCGTCATGGCCGGGTGCAGCGCCTCGGAGATCTCGTCCGGCGCCGGCCTGTCCGGTCCGTCCGCCATCAGCCGAGCTTCTCCCGGACCGCGGTCAGCACGTCGGCCGCCACGCTGTCTGGGTCCCGGGTCGCGTCGATCACGCGGATGCGGCCAGGCGCATGGTCGGCGAGGTCCAGGAAGCCCTGGCGCAGGCGGGCGTGGAACGCGAGGCCGGCGCCCTCGAAACGGTCGACCGCTCCGCCCCGCACCCGTGCCCGTGCCAGCCCGGCCTCGACCGGCAGGTCGAGCAGCAGGGTCAGGTCGGGCTCGAGATCGCCGAGGACCAGGTGATGCAGCGCCGCGATGCGCGCACCGGCGATGCCACCCGCGGCGCCCTGGTAGGCCCGGGTGGAATCGGCAAAGCGGTCGCAGATCACCACGGCACCCCGCGCCAGCGCCGGTGCGATCAGGGTGCGGACATGGTTGTGCCGCGCGGCATAGAGCAGCAGCACCTGTTCCATCGCGTCGAGATCGGTTTCCGGCGCCAGCAGCAGGGTTCGCATGGCCTCGGCGGCCGGCGTGCCGCCCGGTTCGCGGGTCAGCACGATCTCCCGGCCGGTGCCGGACAGTGCGGTGGCAAGCCGCTGGACCTGGGTCGACTTGCCGGCCCCTTCCCCGCCCTCCAGGCTGATGAACAGGCCGGTAGGGCCGCCAGGCATCAGGAGCCGGTGCCCCAGATCCACTGGCCGACCACCGCGCCGATGCGGCCGAGCGGTCCCAGTGGCTCGACATCCGCACCGGCGACCAGCGGGAACTCGCCGACACGTGCGTCGTCGACGGTCAGGACCAGGGTGGCCAGGCGGTCGCCCTTTTTCACCGGCGCCGGCACAGGCCCGTCATAGACGACCTCGGCCTTCATCCGCGCGCGGTCGGTCCGCGCCATCGCGACCACCACATCGTCGCCCGCAACCAGCGGCACGCGCGGCCTTTCGCCGAGCCAGACGTCCGCCTGCTCGATCTCGAGGCCGGCATCGGCCAGGCGATAGGTGGCGAAGGTCCGCTGGGCCCAGCGCATCACCCGCTCGGATTCGTCCGCGCGTTCGCGCGAGCCGGCCATGCCGGACAGAACCATGATCAGCCGCTGGTCGCCCTGCACGGCCGAGGCCACCAGGCCATAGCCCGCCTCTTCGGTATGACCGGTCTTCAGGCCGTCGGCGCCGATGCCGCGGTAGAGCAAGGGATTGCGGTTGCTCTGCTTTATGCCGTTGAAGGTGAAGGAGGTCTCGGCGTAGAGCGGGTAGTACTCCGGGAAATTGCGGATCGTCAGTATGGCCAGGCGCGCCAGGTCATGCACGCTCATCTGGTGGCCTTCTTCAGGCCAGCCGGTGGAGTTCTTGAGCACGGTCTGGGTCAGGCCGAGTTCGCGTGCGCGGGCAGTCGCCTGTTCGGCGAACGCATCCTCCGATCCCGCCAGGCCCTCGGCCACCACGATGCAGGCATCATTGCCGGACTGCACCACGATGCCACGCAGCAGGTCATGCACGCTGACCACGGAGCCGACCTCGACGAACATCTTGGAGCCGCCCTTGCGCCAGGCCCGCTCGCTGACCGTGAAGCTGTCCTCCTCGGACAAGGCACCGGACTGCAGGCGCTCGAACAGCATGTAGACGGTCATCATCTTGCTCATCGATGCCGTCGGGATCGGAACTTCCGGGTCCTTTTCAAAGAGGATCCGTCCGGTGTCGTAGTCGATGATGATGGCATTGCGGGCCGCGGTCTCGAAGGACTGCGCGCCGGCCGGCGCGGCAATGCCGGACAGCAATGCCAGAATGATCGCGATCCTGGTGATCATGATCTCCCGCTCCGTGATGGGTTTCGGTCCGCCGCCGGCGGAACCACACTAGTCGACGATGATCCGCGCGTCATCGGCCCCGGCCGCCAGCGCCGTCTCCAGCATGGCGTCCGCCGCCTCGACATCGGCCATCGGCCCGATGCGAACGCGGAAGAAGTCCCTGTCGTTGACCAGGGCCTGGTCGATCCGCACCGGCCCGATGGTCGAGAGCCGGGCCCGCAACCGGTTGGCGTTCTCGAAATTGGTGAACGACCCGGCCTGGACGAAGATGCTGGTCGGCTGCACCGGCACGATCGACACCGTCGGTTCCGACGGTGGTACCGTGGCGGTGACCGGCCGGCTGGCCGCCACGGCCGGACGGTCGGGGGTGGACGCCGCGACGGCCGCGGAACCCGCGACGCCATCCGGCGGCGGCAGCGCCGCCACGGCGACCTGCTGGCGCGGCGCGGCGTTCACGCCGCCCGATTCCTCGCGGCTGATTTCCGACGCCGTCATGACGAATTCGTCGGTGCCCGCGCCCACCACCTGAACCCGCACGCGCGCGGTGCCCTGGCGTTCGAAGCCCAGCAACTGGGCCCCGCGACGGGACATGTCGATGATCCGCCCGTGCACGAAGGGACCGCGGTCGTTCACCCGGACCTCCAGCACGCGACCGTTCTCCAGGTTGGTCACCCGGACCAGGCTGGGCAACGGCAGGGTCTTGTGCGCCGCGCTGACCTCGTTCTGGTCATACCGTTCCCCCGTGGCGGTCGGGCGACCGTGGAACGGCTCGCCGTACCAGGAGGCGATGCCGGTCTCGTCATAGTTCGGATCGATGGCGGGATAGTACCATTGGCCCTTGATCTGGTAGGGCCGGAGGCTCGCGGTGCGGATCTTTTCCTGCCGGACCTGGCGCTCGGGTGCGCTGGGCTCGGTATTGGCCGCTACCCGCTTGGCTGCGTGCACGGCCAGTTGCGTCTCGGAACAGCCCGACAGCACGACCGCCGCAAGACACGCCGTTCCCAGCCCCAGAAGCAGGGAAACCGCCGGTCGCCGCCGCTCCCTCATCCCCGTTCCTCTCCGCTTCGCTGCCCCTGCCGCGTTCCGCGCACACTACCGGTCGTCGAGGGCATCGGCAAGCTGTGACACGGCCAGGCCATAGAGATGCGCACAGTTGTAGCGCAGGATCGAATGGTAGTTCCGGTACACCAGAAAGGCCGGTCCGCCGGCACCGTCCGGTTCGACCAGCGATGCCTGCAGGTCGCGCCCGGGCAGGTCCGCGCCGTCGGTCCGGCGCACGCCGGCGGCCTGCCAGGCCGACAGCGGCTGGCTGTCGCTCATGGCGTCGATCGCCCGGCAACCCGAACCGGGCTTGCGCGCCGGAATGACGTCGCGGAACGCCTTGCCCGCCGGCAGCCGGACCTCCCGCCCCCAGGTCTGGTCGTCCGACCAGCCGTGCCGGGCGAGGTAATTGGCAATGGATGCAAAGACATCGGCCTCGGAGTCCCAGATGTCACGGCGGCCGTCGCCGTCGAAGTCACGGGCATAGGCCATGTAGCTGGATGGCATGAACTGCGGCTGGCCCATGGCGCCGGCCCAGGACCCGGTCATGTGCTCCAGCTCGATATGGCCGTTGTCGACCATGCGCAACGCCTGGAAGACCTCGCGGCGAAAATAGTCCGACCGCCGCCGGTCAAAGGCCAGGGTCACCAGCGCCGGTACGACCGGCATCGTGGGCCGGATCGCGCCATAGCGGGTCTCCATGCCCCAGATCGCCAGGATGAAGCGCGGCTGGACATGATAGGTGTCGGCTACCCTTTGCAGCACATCACTGAACTCACGCGCCTTTTTCTGCCCGGCGGCGATATTGGCCGGGGTCAGCAGGCGGTCGCGGTAGGTCCTGAACGTCAGCGTGAATTCCGCCTGGCTGCGGTCGCGTTCCACCACGCGGCGCACCGGTTCAACGCCGGTCAGCGCCCTTTCGACAACCGACGCGGAGATGCCGGAGGCAATCGCCTCGGTCCTGAGATCGTCGAGCCAGCGCCCGAAGTCGGGCGCGTCGGCGGCAGAGGCCGTGGCAGCCATACCGATCAGCGCCAGGACGGCACCGAGCATGGTCAGCAGGCGACAGGTCATAGCGGGACTCCAGACCGGCATGGTCCCGTCGACACTGCGCCAGCGCGCCCGATTCGTGAACCGCCCTGCCCCGGTCCTCACGCAGCCTTGAGCAGGGACATGCCGCGCTGCCGCAGCTTCTCGGCTTCGGCGGGCCCGTCCAGCATCTCGACAAGGAAGACCAGGCCGTACAGCTCCGCGCGCCGTGTCGCGACATCGACGCGATCCCTCGCCGGCACCGTGCTCCTGGCGAACAGGCGCTCCAGCCGGCCGGAGACCGTCCGGCGCAGGCGCGCGCGGTCGTCGTCGAACAGGCCGTCGACACCGAGACGGACGAAGCCGTCGTCGAGCCGGGCCAGCACCCCGGCCTCCTGCTCCAGCCCCAGATAGGTACTGCTCAGCGCCAGGCCGGCCGCATGCTCCGCCGGCAGGCCACGCACGTCGATGTCAGGCGCGGGCATGCTGGCAGCCTGTGCCTGCACGCGGGTCAGCAGCCTGTGGGCCGACTCGGCATAGGCGGGCAGGTCTCCGGTCACGTCCGCGCCGGAGGCCGAGAGCGCGTCCAGCGCGCCGCACAGCCGGTGCAGGCCGTCCGCGACAGGCCGGGCCGGATCGTCGGCGGCAAGCACGGCACGGCCGGCATCCGAGGCCGTCCGCTGGATCTCGGCCCTGGCCATGCGGATCAGCGCCTGGCGCCGCGGGCTGGACAGGTCGAGGCGCCGGTCGGCCAGCATCTCGAGCAGCCTGGCCGGCTGTTCGACGCGGCGGAGCAGCAGGGCCAGCAGGTAGCGGGCGTGGCCGAAGCGCTGGTCGGGCAGGCCGCGGGCCAGTTGCGCGAACAGGGTTCCGGCGGAACGGTCGATGGCGGCGATACGCCCGTTGGGCAGGCCGCGCGCGAGCGCGGTCATGGCGTCGCCGATCTCCAGGCAGCCGGCCAGCATGTCGAACTGGCGCCGCGGGTCCGCCGCTCCCCCGGGGGCAGCGAGGCGCGCATTGCGCAGCACCGTCGCGGCCAGGGGCCAGAGCAGCTTGCCGACCGAGAGGGCGGCGGCCGGGTCCTCGGGATCGATCTGGCGCAGCCGGTCGTCGATGACCCGTCGCCGGTCGGCCGGCAGCGATGCCGCGACCAGCCGGCCGAGCGCACGGCAATGCCGGCGCGCCAGCGCGGGACCGCCCGGCTGGTCGTCGGCGACGTGGTTGGCGAGAAAGGCCTCGAAGGGCTGGCACAACAGCCGGGTGAAGGTGAGCGGTCGGCTCGGCCGCAGCTGGACCAGCCGCGCGCGCAGGATCTCCAGTTCCGGCGTGACGTCGCGCTTCTCCCGCAGTTTCTCGTACAGCCGGTACAGTTCGATGAACCGCTCCGGCGGCAGCTTGCCGGAGCGTTCGCGCAGTTCGCCCGGATCGACGTGCGGCAGTCCGGTCATCTCCGGTCCTTCCGCGCCGCCGCCCGCACCCGCTCCTCCAGCGCGATGTCGACAGTGCCCGTCAGCCAGTCCTCGAACATCTTCACGCGGCTGCGGTATTCCTTCTGCAGGTCGCCCGCGCGGGATTCCGTCTCCTTGGGGCACTCCTTGGCCGGGACGATGGGCACGATGCGGCCGATCTCGGCCACGGCGACATCGATCGGGACCGCACCGGAGGTCGCCGCATCCCATTGCTCGATCACGTAGTCCCAGCCGTCCAGCAGCCAGGCAATGCGCACCAGTTCCGTGCGCAGCATCTTCTGCTGTTCCGGCCAGTCGGCCAGCAGGCGCAACGGGCGCGACAGTGCCTTGTCGACACGGTCGATGGACATTCGCGCGATCTCGATGGAATGGGCCGCGGACTTGGCCGCGAAGCGGGCCATCGGCGCGATGTCGGCCACGGTGGTGCGGGCCCAGTTGGAAATCGCGTGCTCGAACTCGCCCATGCGCCAGTGCAGGGCACGCAGCCGCCCCGGGTCGGGGACGGCTTTCAGGCCAAGGTCGGCCATCATGTCGGCCAGCGACGCGATGATGCGGTCGACCTCCTCGATCGGCAGCCTGAGCTGCCGGCCTGCGCCCGACAGTGCGGCACGCAGGCGCTGCTCGCCCAGTGGCGTGTCGAGCGTGGCGATGATCTCCGGTCCGACAACCCCACCGGTTGCGCTGACGATATCGAGCAGCAGGAACACGCGGGCGGAGATGCGGGTCCGCTCCTCGTGCGCCAGGTCCTGCATGGCGCGGCGCGCCAGCGCCTGCCCGCCGATGCCGCTGGTGGCCAGTGTCAGCCAGCAGCGGCGGATGTCCGCCGGCGTCACCGCCCTGGCATCCGCTACGGCTTCGGTCAGGGCACGGTCGTGCACCGTCATGCTGACCAGCGTCGGCAGGGCGGACCACGGGGCGACATAGAGGCTGCGCGCGCCGGAGAAGCCGGGCAACAGCACCTCGATACGTTCGCGCTCGTCCAGGCGGACGCGGCACTGGGACAGGCTTCGGGTGGTGAACGGCACCACGGTGCCGCGCTCGAGAAAGGTCGACGGCTCGTAGTCCTGGGCCCGGCCACTCTCGCCGCCGCCCATGGCCGGTCCGCCGGACGCTACTGTATGTCGCGAAACCGCCTGCTCGGTCATTTCAAACGAAACGCCCTTCTGAATCCCGCGCCAGCCTAGGGCGGGAAAGGCAAAGTTTTGATTAAGCCCGCTCGATCGCCCGACGGACCGCCGCGATCTGGCGGTCGACATCGATGGCCATCAGGGCGGTGATCTCAAGGTTCCGGTCCTCCGGGACGTCGCGGGCCGGGTCGCGACGGATCCGGTCGAGCAGGACCGTGTCGCGCCGGTGCAGCAACATCGCGATCTGCGGCCGGAACAGCACCATCAACGCCGTCATCCAGCGGTTCACCGGCCAGCTTGGCCAGACCAGGTCCATGGCGAACCGGTCCAGCATCGCGATCACGTCCGGTGCCGCGTAGAGCGTCTCGCCGGTGACCCAGCGGTTCGTGGTGAACAGGTGCGTCGGCACGCCCGTGCTGGACATGGAAATGGCGACCAGGTGGGCCAGCGCCTCGCCGCCGGCGGGCCAGGCCTCGTCACGTTCCAGCGGCAGCGGCCGGGCCGAGTCCGGCATGCCGCCGGCGCGCAGGAAGGTGTGGAAGTGCCCGTGCTCCCCGGTGGCGCCCCGGTGAGCGTGGTAATAGTACTGGGCATGGGTCTCGTGGTCGTAGGCATCGCCGGCCGGGTAGTGGTCCCACTCGTAGAAGGTCTCCACGTCGCGCAGCAACAGGCCGACGATGTTGTCGCCGGTCTTGGCAAGGACGCGATAGATGTCCAGCAGCTCCTCCCCTGCCCGCTGCATGGCCACGAGGGTCTCGGGCGGCAGCCCCTCGAGACAGCGGTCCGGTGGCGGATTGAGCAATTCTTCGGCATCTGCGACCGGCCCGGTCCAGGTCTGTCCGAAATCCGGCGGCAACTCGACGGATGCCTGTGCTGGCGCTGTCTTCATGGCTTTGCCGGACTGCGGTTTGCGGGGGTGACGTGGCCACCATCCTGCGGGACGCGACCGCCTCCGCAAGCCAATCCCTGCCTTCCGGCTTCAATCGCACGTGATATGCGCGTCATTGCATGATATTTCATCAACATGGCGAATTTTTCGTCATCACCGGTGCCGCAGAAACAGTCAGCAGGGCGCAGTTCATTGATTATCAACGAATTCGGCGGTTTGCGACAGTGGCACGACCCGTGCTTTCTCCTGCCGTGCGCTTCCACGCGCATCGAGGCTGGGGAGCGAGAATTCTGACAGAGAGGGTGCCGAGAAGTCCGCGATGAAGAAAATCGAGGCCATCATCAAGCCGTTCAAGCTCGACGAGGTGAAGGAAGCCCTTCACGAAGTGGGCCTGCAGGGCATCACCGTGACCGAAGCCAAGGGTTTCGGCCGCCAGAAGGGGCATACCGAGTTGTATCGCGGCGCCGAGTATGTCGTCGATTTCCTGCCCAAGGTGAAAGTCGAGGTTGTTGTCGACGACGACATGGTCGAGCGCGCGCTCGAGGCCATCCAGCAGGCGGCCCGCACGGGGCGTATCGGCGACGGCAAGATTTTCGTCTCTCCGGTGGAGGAAGTCATCCGCATCCGGACAGGTGAAAAGGGATCGGACGCCATCTAGGCACCGGTCGAGAGGGCGCCGCCCCGCCCGGGGTGGCCGGAAATTGATTGAAGAGTCTGCAGCTGCAAGGAAGCAAATATGTCTGACAACAAGGCCCTGATGGATCGTATCAAGTCGGATGAAGTGAAGTTCGTCGACGTGCGCTTCACCGATCCGCGTGGCAAGTGGCAGCACCTGACCATGGATTCGGATGACTTCAACGACGGCTTCTTCGAAGAAGGCATCATGTTCGATGGTTCCTCGATCGCCGGCTGGAAGGCGATCAATGAATCCGACATGGCTCTGATGCCCGATGCCAGCACCGCCATCATGGATCCGTTCGCCGCGCAGCCGACCCTGATCGTGACGTGTGACGTCCTGGAGCCCTCGACGGGCGAGGGCTATGGCCGCGATCCGCGCTCGACCGCGAAGCGCGCCGAGGCCTACCTGGGCTTCACCGGCGTCGGCGACACTGCGTTCTTCGGTCCCGAGGCCGAGTTCTTCCTGTTCGATGACGTCCGCTTCGAGGTCGGCTCGCACGGCTCCTTCTACAATCTCTATGATGGCGAGGTTGCGGCCGCTTCCGGCAAGGAGATGGAAGGCGGCAACATGGGTCACCGGCCGCCGGTCAAGGGCGGCTACTTCCCGGTTCCGCCGGTCGACAGCGGCCAGGACATCCGTTCCGAGATGCTGTCGGTGATGCGCGAGATGGGCCTCGAGACCGAGAAGCACCATCACGAGGTCGCGCCGGCGCAGCATGAGCTCGGTGCCCGCTTCAACACCCTGGTGAAGTGCGCCGACGGCATGCAGATCTACAAGTACGTCGTCCACAACGTCGCCCACCAGTGGGGCAAGTCGGCGACCTTCATGCCGAAGCCGGTCAAGGGCGACAACGGTTCGGGCATGCACGTGCACCAGTCGATCTGGAAGGACGGCAAGCCGACCTTTGCCGGTTCGGGCTATGCCGACCTGTCGGAAACGGCGCTCTACTACATCGGCGGCATCATCAAGCACGCCAAGGCGCTGAACGCCCTGACCAATCCGCTGACCAACTCCTACAAGCGCCTGATCCCGGGTTTCGAGGCGCCGGTCCTGCTGGCCTACTCGGCGCGCAACCGCTCGGCGTCGTGCCGCATCCCGTTCGGCTCCAACCCGAAGGCCAAGCGCGTCGAGGTCCGCTTCCCCGATCCGGGCGCGAACCCCTACCTCGCCTTCGCCGCGATGCTGATGGCTGGCCTGGACGGCATCAAGAACAAGATCCATCCCGGCGACCCGATGGACAAGAACCTCTACGACCTGCCGCCGGAGGAACTGGCGACCGTTCCGCAGGTCTGCGGCTCGCTGCGCGAGGCGCTCGAGGCGCTGGACGCCGACCGCGAGTTCCTGAAGGCCGGCGACGTGTTCACCGATGACCAGATCGACGGCTATCTCGAGCTGAAGTGGCCGGAAGTCTGGGCCTTCGAGCACACCCCGCATCCGATCGAGTTCGCGATGTACTATTCGGTCTGATCCCAACCGATCGACCGCATGGAAATGGCCGGGGGGCGCGGGCAACCGCGTCCCCCGTTCCGTTTCAGGGGGAGGCCCGTTCGCGGATACGGCAGCATTCGTGCGCCTGCTGCATCGCGGCCACTCCGTCCGGCCCCGCGGCGCGCTAGATTGTCGGGATGGACACCGGCAGTTCCCTCATCCTGTTCATCGCGGCACTGATACTGCTCAGCGTCTTCGCCGGACTGCTGAGCAGCCGGGTCGGCGCGCCGCTGCTGCTGGTCTTTCTCGGACTGGGCATGCTGGTCGGGGAGGATGGCCCGGGCGGGATCGACTTCGACGACTTCGAGGTCGCCTACACGACCGGTGCCATCGCGCTGGCGATCATCCTTTTCGACGGCGGACTGCGGACCAGCACCGCGACATTGCGGGAGGCACGCTGGCCCGCGCTGGCGCTCTCGACCGTCGGGGTTGTACTGACCGCGCTGCTGGTTGCACCGCTCGCATGGCTGGCGTTGCCGCTCGGACCTGTCGAGGCCCTGCTGGTGGGCGCCATCGTCGCCTCCACCGATGCGGCCGCCGTGTTCTTCCTGCTCGGCGCCAACGGCATCAACCTGGTGCGCCGGGTCCGCGCGACCCTGGAGGCCGAATCCGGCCTCAACGACCCGATGGCCGTATTCCTGACCGTGACCTGCATCGAACTGGTTGCCGCTGGCGTGACCGGCCTGGACCCGGACGCCATCGGCGCCTTTGCCATCAGCTTCGCCGCCCAGATCGCCGGCGGGGCGGTTGCCGGTCTGGCTGGCGGATTTCTGCTGACCGCCCTGGTCAATCGCATGCGGCTTTCGGCGGGACTCTATCCGATCCTCGCGCTGGCCGGCGCGCTGGCGGTCTTCTCGGGTACGCAGATGGCCGGCGGCAGCGGGTTCCTCGCCGTCTATCTCTGCGGTGTGGTGGTCGGCAATCGGCCGCACCGGGCACGGCTGCTGATCGAGCGGTTCCAGGACGGCCTGGCCTGGCTCAGCCAGATCGTGATGTTCGTGATGCTGGGCCTGCTGGTCACGCCGTCGTCCCTGCTGGACAGCATCTGGATCGGGCTCGGGCTGGCGCTGGTCCTGATCCTCGTCGCGCGGCCGCTCGCCGTCGTGCTCTGCCTCATGGCCTTCCGGTTCAACTGGCGCGAGCACCTGTTCGTGTCATGGGTCGGCTTGCGCGGCGCGGTCCCGATCTTTCTCGGGACGATGCCAGTGCTGGCTGGGCTCGACAATGCCCGCCTCTACTTCGACATTGCCTTCGTGGTGGTGCTGGTCTCGCTGCTGGTGCAGGGCTGGACCATCGGGCTGGCGGCTCGGATCCTGAAGCTCGCGCTGCCGCCGGCGACCCTGCCACCCGTCCGCACCGATGTCGATCTGGCGACCGGCCCGGGCCGGGTGATGAGCGTCTTCGTCGTGCGTCCGGACAGTGCCGTGGCCGGCGAGACCGCCGACGCGGTGCGGGCGGCGCCGGGCGTGGAAGTGGTCGCGGTGCTGCGTGCCGGCACGGCCGCGCCCGCGGGCGTGGCTCTCGGCGATGGCGACCAGGTGATCGTGCTGGCCGCCGACGACCAGTTGCCGGCGCTGGACCGCCTGTTCGGCGCGGCACCGCCCGAGGAACATGGCCGCCGCCTGTTCGCCGTGCTGGGCGAATTCTCGTTCCCCGGCGGGACGAAGCTGGGCGACCTTGCCGCCCAGTACGACATTCACCTCGCCGCCCGCGAGCGGGGCACGAGCCTGGATGACTGGCTCTATCGGCGCCTGCCGGCTCCGCTCGGACCAGGAGACCGCGCGCGGCTCGGGCCCGTGGAACTGATCGTCCGTCGCATGGAGGGCGAGCGTGTCGCCGAGGTCGGCATCGAGCTGGACCCGGAGGGCACCAACCTGCTCTCTGTCGTCAACCTGCGGACCCGGCTGTTCCGCCTGCTGCGCCGTCTGCGGCGCCGGAACGACTGACCCGGCGCCCGCTGCGGCTGCAATCAGAACGGAATATCGTCGTCCAGGTCGTTGCCGCCGAAGTCGTCGCGTCCGGTGCCGCCACCACCGCGTGCGCCACCGCCACCGGAACGTCCGCCGCCACCGCCGCGTCCGCCACCGAAGTCGCCGCCCCGGCCACCGCCGCCGGTACCCCCGCCGCCGAAGTCACCGCCGCCGCCGCCGTCGCCTCGACCGTCGAGCATCTGCAACTCGCCACGGAAGCGCTGCAGCACGATCTCGGTGGTGAATTTCTCCTGGCCCGACTGGTCGGTCCACTTGCGGGTCTGCAACTGGCCCTCGATGTAGACCTTCGCGCCCTTCTTCAGGTACTGCTCGGCCACGCGCGCCAGGTTCTCGTTGAAGATCACGACCCTGTGCCACTCGGTGCGTTCACGGCGTTCGCCCGAACTGCGGTCGCGCCATTGCTCGGAGGTGGCGACACGCAGGTTCACCACCGGGGATCCGTCCTGCATGTTCCGCACTTCCGGGTCCGCGCCCAGATTGCCCACCAGGATCACCTTGTTCACGCTGCCCGCCATCGACCGCTCCCTGCCCGCCGGCTTGTTCCCGAAATAGACCCCTGTCATAGCGGCAACATGCGTGGCGCGCCACCGTCCAGCCGCGATTGACCCCCGCCCCCGCTGCGATTAAGCCTCTCGGGTTCAACCCGGATCGAGCGGCCCGAAATGCGCGTGTTTCTTCGCCAGTGGAGCGGCCGGCTCCGCTTCATCAAGCGAGCCATCGTCTACTGCCGCGGCCAGTATGCGCGCGAATGCCCGATCTGCGGCTTCCAGGGCCGCTTCCTGCCCTACAGCTGGCCGCCGCGCATCGACGCCATGTGCCCGGCCTGTGGCTCGGTCGAGCGTCACCGCCTGCTGGCGCTGGCCATGACCGGGGACACCGGGCTGGTGAAGGCCGGCGACGACGTGCTGCATTTCGCGCCCGAGCGCTGGGTCCGGCCGATGATCGCCGGCCTGAAGCCCGCGACATACCGCACCGCCGACATCGACCCGAAGCGCGCCGACATGGCGCTGAACATCGAGGCCCTGGACCTGCCCGATGCCAGCGTCGATGTCGTCATCGCCTCGCATGTGCTCGAGCATGTCGACGATGCGAAGGCGATCCCGGAGATCTTCCGAATCCTGCGGCCCGGCGGACGTTTCCTGTGCATGATTCCGATCATCGAGGGCTGGGACCACACCTTCGAGGACGCGTCCATTGCGACCATGAAGGAGCGCAAGCGTCATTTCGAGGGCAAGCGGCACCTGCGCTACTTCGGTCGCGACATCCGCGACCGCCTGGCCGCCGCCGGCTTTCGGGTCGGCGAACACACCGCCTTCGGCCGCGACGTGCTGCGCTACGGACTGCAGCGCGGCGAGAAGGTCTTCGTGGCGACAAAGCCGTCCGACACGACCGCCGCCGCGTAGTATGATCGGCGGCCGCGCTCTGGCCGGCAGCGCGCGACTCGCCTATGTTTGCGTTCCGTTCCCGTATTGCCCGATTCCGGAAACCTCCCCATGCAGAAGATGATCAGCGTCCGCGGTGCCCGCGAGCACAACCTGAAGGGCATCGACGTCGACATCCCGCGCGACCGCCTGGTGGTGATCACCGGACTTTCGGGCTCGGGCAAGTCGTCGCTGGCGTTCGACACCATCTATGCCGAGGGGCAGCGCCGCTATGTCGAGAGCCTGTCCGCCTATGCGCGGCAGTTCCTGGAACTGATGCAGAAGCCCGATGTCGATCACATCGAGGGTCTGAGCCCGGCGATCTCCATCGAGCAGAAGACCACGTCGAAGAACCCGCGCTCCACCGTCGGCACGGTGACGGAGATCTACGACTACATGCGCCTGCTCTGGGCGCGGGTCGGTGTCCCCTACTCGCCGGCCACCGGCCTGCCGATCGAGAGCCAGACCGTCAGCCAGATGGTCGACCGGGTGCTGGCGATGCCGGAGGGCACGCGACTCTACCTGCTGGCGCCCATCGTGCGCGGGCGCAAGGGCGAGTACCGCAAGGAACTGCGCGACCTGCGCAAGGCCGGCTTCCAGCGCGTGAAGATCGACGGGCAACTGCACGAGATCGAGGATGCGCCGGCCCTCGACAAGAAGCTGAAGCATGACATCGACGTGGTGGTGGACCGGGTGGTCGTGCGCGACGATATCGCCACACGGCTGGCCGACTCGCTGGAGACCGCGCTGGGTCTCGCGGACGGCATCGCCATCGCGGAGGACGCCGACACTGCCGAGCGCACGGTGTTCTCCGCCAAGTTTGCCTGCCCGGTCTCCGGGTTCACCATCGACGAGATCGAGCCGCGCCTGTTCTCGTTCAACAATCCGTTCGGTGCCTGCCCGGCCTGCGACGGCCTGGGCACCGAGATGTATGTCGATCCGGACCTGGTGGTCCCGGACCAGACTCTCAGCATCCGTGCCGGCGCCGTGGCACCCTGGTCGCGCACCACATCGCCCTATTACCTGCAGACGCTCGACAGCATTCTCAGGCACTTCCACGCGACGACGAACACGCCGTGGCAGGAATTGCCGCAAAAGGTACGCGATACAATACTTTTCGGCTCGGGCGAGGAGCTGATCGAGTTCGCCTATGACGATGGCATGCGGAGCTATCGCACGAAGAAAGCCTTCGAAGGTGTCGTTCCAAATCTGGAAAGACGCTGGAAGGAAACCGATTCGGCGAAGATTCGCGAGGACATCGAGATCTTTCAGGCCGTCACGGCCTGCTCGGTCTGCGGCGGTCACCGGCTGAAGGCGGAGGCGCTGGCGGTGAAGATCGCCGGGTGCCACGTCGGCGACATCGCCAAGCTCTCCATCCGCGACGCCGCCGACTGGTTCGGGTCCGTGAACGGCTCCATGACGGCCAAGCAGCAGGAGATCGCCGGGCGTATCCTGAAGGAGATCAACGAGCGGCTGGGCTTCCTGGTCAATGTCGGGCTGGAGTACCTCACCCTGTCGCGCAATGCCGGCACGCTGTCCGGCGGCGAGAGCCAGCGCATCCGCTTGGCCTCCCAGATCGGCTCCGGCCTGACCGGCGTGCTCTACGTGCTGGACGAGCCGTCCATCGGCCTGCACCAGCGCGACAATTCCCGACTGCTCGAAACGCTGCGCAACCTGCGCGATCTCGGCAATACCGTGATCGTGGTGGAGCATGACGAGGAGGCGATCCTGACCGCCGACCACGTCATCGACATCGGCCCGCTGGCCGGCACCCACGGCGGCAGGCTGGTGGCCCAGGGCACCCCGGCGGATGTGATGCAGACGCCTGACAGCCTGACCGGCCAGTACCTCTCGGGCATGCGCCAGGTGCCGGTGCCGGCGGTGCGGCGTGACGGCCACAAGGGCCGCTTCCTGCGCATTGTCGGCGCCAGCGGCAACAACCTGCACAATGTCACCGTCACCCTGCCGCTCGGCGCCTTCGTCTGTGTCACCGGCGTATCCGGCTCGGGCAAGTCCACGCTCACCATCGAGACGCTGTACAAGGCCGTCGCGCGCCGCCTGCACGGCGCCAAGGACGCCCCGGCCCCGCACGAGCGCATCGACGGGCTGGAATGGCTCGACAAGATCATCGACATCGACCAGTCGCCCATCGGGCGCACGCCGCGGTCCAACCCGGCGACCTATACCGGTGCCTTCTCGCCGATCCGTGACTGGTTCACCGAACTGCCGGAAGCCAAGGCGCGCGGCTACAAGGCCGGCCGCTTCTCCTTCAACGTCAAGGGCGGCCGCTGCGAGGCCTGCCAGGGCGACGGGCTGATCAAGATCGAGATGCACTTCCTGCCCGACGTCTACGTCCAGTGCGATGTCTGCAAGGGCAAGCGCTACAACCGCGAGACGCTGGAGATCCTGTTCAAGGGCAAGTCCATCGCCCAGGTGCTCGACATGACCGTCGAGGAGGGCGTGGAGTTCTTCCAGGCCGTGCCGGTGGTGCGCGAGAAGCTGGACACCCTGATGCAGGTCGGGCTCGGCTACATCAAGATCGGTCAGCCGGCGACGACGCTGTCGGGCGGCGAGGCGCAGCGGGTCAAGCTGGCGCGCGAGCTGTCCAAGCGCGCCACGGGCCGCACGCTCTACATTCTCGACGAGCCGACGACGGGCCTGCATTTCGAGGACGTGCGCAAGCTGCTCGAGGTGCTGCAGGCGCTTGTCGATGCCGGCAATTCGGTGGTGGTGATCGAGCACAATCTCGAGGTGATCAAGACCGCCGACTGGATCGTCGACATCGGACCGGAGGGTGGCGACGGCGGCGGCCACGTGGTCGCGGCCGGCACGCCCGAAGAGGTGGCCCAGGTCAAGGAAAGCCACACCGGGCACTACCTCGCCGGCATCCTGCGCCGGCACGGTTCGAAGACTGCCCTGCCCGCCCCCAAGGCGAAACCGAAGCGCAAGGCGAGGTCGAAGAGCGCGGCGTAAGGCCTGGCAGTCGCCTAGCGTCGGTGCCCCGGACAGCCCTGCGGGCTTCCGGGGAACGATACCAGACTTTGATGCGGGTCCCGGAACCGCGTAACGGTATCCGGGATCTGGTGCACTGCACTCGCTCCGGGCTCGACCCGGAGCCCATGGCTCAATGTCACAGAAACGGGACCCGGATCAGGTCCGGGACGCGAGGCTGCGCTCCGGCCCCTACTCGGCCGCGCGGCTCTGGCGGGACTTCTGCCAGCGGCCGGCATCGGCCTGGGTCAGGCGCACGGTCAGGCGGATGCCGTCGTCCGTGTCCTCGCGCCGCGTGATCTCGCCATTGCGGTACAGCCAGGCCAGTGCCGCACCCTCGGACGGGTCCAGCATGTCCTCGATCTCGACGCGATCGCGGTCGACGCGGCGGGCCACCTCGGCCGCCAGGGCGTCCAGCCCCTCCCCGCTGACCGCGGAGATCATCACGCCGGGCCATTCCCGGTCACGCGCCTGGGCGGCGACGATCGCACGGGCGTCCGGGTCCAGCAGGTCGGCCTTGTTCCAGACCTCGACGAGGCGGGCGTTGTCGCCGGTCTCGACGCCAAGGCTCTCCAGCACGGTGTAGACATCGCGAGCCTGGGCATCGGCGTCGGGCTGGGCCGCGTCGCGGACGTGCAGGATGATGTCGGCCTCGATCACCTCCTCCAGCGTGGCGCGGAAGGCGGCGACAAGCTGCGTCGGCAGGTCGGCGACGAAGCCCACGGTATCGGACAGCACGACGGCGCGGCCGTCGCCCAGTCGTACCGCGCGCATGGTCGGATCCAGCGTTGCGAACAGCTGGTCCTTCGCCAGCACCGAGGCGCCGCTCAACCGGTTGAACAGCGTCGACTTGCCGGCATTGGTATAGCCCACCAGGGCCACCACCGGGTGCGGCACGTCCTTGCGCAGCTTGCGGTGCAGGCCGCGGGTACGCTTGACCTCCTGCAGGTCCTGTTTCAGCCGGATGATGCGGTCGTCGAGCTGGCGGCGGTCCAGCTCGATCTGCGATTCACCCGGGCCACCCAGGAAGCCGGCACCACCGCGCTGGCGCTCGAGATGGGTCCAGGAGCGGACCAGGCGGCTGCGCTGGTACTGCAGGTGCGCAAGCTCGACCTGCAGCCGGCCCTCGGCCGTCTGCGCCCGGGCGCCGAAGATCTCCAGGATCAGGCCGGTGCGGTCGATGACCTTGCACTTGAGCTGCCGCTCCAGGTTGCGCTGCTGCGTCGGGCTGAGTGTCGCGTCGATGACGCAGAGTTCGACCCCGTCCTCCTCCACGCGCGCGGCCAGTTCCTCGACCTTGCCGCCGCCGATCAGGGTAGCCGGCTTCGGCTTGTCGAGGCGCAGGGTCTCGGCGTGGATGACGTCAAGGTCGATGGCCTCGCAGAGGCCGATCGCTTCCTCGAGCGCGGAGTCGGATGAACGGGTCGCCCTGGCCGGATCGACCGGGTCGATGAGGATTGTGCGGGCGCCCGAGGCGCCGGTGGTGATTGTCAAATTGCCGCCCTGTCGCCGTCAGGCGCGGGCGCGGTCAAGCGCCCTGGCCCGGCAGCCCCTCGAACAGATCAACGGGATGCGCCGGCATCACCGTCGAGATCGCGTGCTTGTACACCAGCTGCACATGGGCGTCACGGCGCAGAAGCACGCAGAAATTGTCAAACCAGCTGATCACGCCCTGCAGCTTGACGCCGTTCACCAGGAACACGGTGACCGGAACCTTGTTCTTGCGGACGTGATTGAGGAAGACATCCTGCACATTCTGTGGACGTTCGCTTGCCATTGGCGCCGTTCCTTCTTCTTCTTGCCGCTTACGCGTGCGGTTCACTACGCATGGACAAAACGGGGCATGCGCCGCCCGTCGTCACAAATGGGATGCGGCGGGCGTGGCGACAAGTTCCGTTTTCGCATAGCGGCAATATTGCGCGGGCGCAGCATTTCGGCCCGTGACGGGGCCCCGGCCGCGCGTCAGACGGTGCGGCCGGCGGCGGCGTCCGTATCACCGGACGCCACGTAGCGGTCGAACATCCCGGCCACCTGCAACGTCACGCTGCCGGGCTTGCCATTGCCGATCACCCGCTCGTCGACCTGCACCACGGGAACGCCGAGGCCGCTGGCGCTGGTCAGGAAGACCTCCCGGGCATTGCGCAGCTCGTCCAGCGTGAAGGCCCGTTCCTCGAAGCGGATGCCCTCCCGCTCCGCCAGCGCCATCAGCGACAGGCGCGTGATGCCGTTCAGGATGGCATTGCTGGCCGGTCGCGTGACCAGCCGGCCATCGGCGTCGACGATCCAGCAATTGGTCGAACTGCCCTCGGTGACGAAACCCTCGTCGTCGATCATCACCGCCTCGTAGGCGCCGGCCTCCCGGGCGGCCTGCTTGGCCAGGCAGTTGGGCAGCAGCGACACGGTCTTGATGTCGCGCCGGGCCCAGCGCTGGTCCTGCACCGTGATGACGCGGACGCCGTTCTCCAGCACCGCCTTGCGCGTGGCGCCGATCTTCGGGTTGGCATAGACTACCAGCGCCGGGTCGGCCGCGGCCGGAAAGGCATGATCGCGCTTCGCCACGCCGCGCGTCACCTGCAGGTAAACGGCGCCATTGCGGACCCGGTTGCGCCGGATCACCTCGTCGATCACCAGCCGCAGGGCCCGGTCGCTCATGGGGCGGGCGATGCGCAGTTCGCGCAGGCTCCGGTCCAGGCGTTCCAGGTGGCCTGTCGCATCGATCTGGCGCCCGGCCATCACCGGAATGACCTCGTAGACGCCGTCGGCGAACTGGTAGCCCCTGTCCTCGACATGCACCTGGGCATGACCATGCGGAACATAGCTGCCGTTGACGAAGGCGACGCGACCCACCGGATGCCCTCCTAGTGCTTCCAGAATGACGGCATGAACACGCCGAGCAGGGCCAGCAACTCCAGCCGCCCGGCCAGCATGCCGCCCACGATAGCAATTTTGGCGAACGGGTCGAGGTCGGCGATCGGCAACATTCCGGCGATGACGTAGTCGGCGCCCGCCCCCGCATTGCTCAGCGCCCCCACCGAGAGTGCCAGCGCTGTGGCGAGATCGTGCCCGTCCATGCCGATCAGCCCGGCCACCAGCGCCACCGAGACGATGAACAGCATCAGGAAGCCCCAGGTGGCGCGCAGCGCCTCGGCGGGGACGCGGACGCCGCCGAACTTCACGGTACTGACGCCGTTGGGATAGGGGAGCCGGTTCATCTCCACCCCGCCCTGGCGCAGCAGCAGCTCGAAGCGCATCAGCTTGAAGCCGCCGGCGGTCGATCCGGCCGCGCCGCCGATCATCATCAGGATCAGCAGCACCAGGGAGGCCGACGTCGGCCAGGCGACGGCGAACAGTCCGTCCTGCACCGGCAGGCCGACATGGCCGGTGGTGGAGATGACCGAGACAACGGCGAACAGCGCTTCGGAGACGGCGGCCAGCGGCGATGTGCCCTCGCCCCAGACCGGCAGGGCGACCAGGATGGTGCCGGCTGCCACGATGGCCAGAAGAACGCGGGTCTCCGGATCCCGGAGATACAGGTCGAAGCGTCCGTGGAACGTCGCCCAGTGCAGGGTGAAATTCAGCGCGCCGCCCAACATGAAGATCATCAGCACAGCCCGCGCGGCCGGGCTGAGATCGCTGGCGCCGGCACTGGAGTTGGCGAAACCGCCGGTGGAGATGGTCGACATGCCGAAGCAGACGGCATCGAACGGATCGACGCCGGTGACCCACAGCAGCAAGGCGCAGACCAGGGTCATGATGGCATAGACCCACCAGATCGCCGACGCGGTCTCGCGCAGGCGCCCGGCGAGCGTCGCTGAATCGCCGGCCGGTATGGCGCTGCGGTAGACCGCGAGACCCCCCAGGCCGTACACGCCCAGCATCACGACGGCGAGGATGATGGTCGCCAGTCCGCCCATCCACTGCATCAGCGCCCGCCAGAGCAACAGGGAGCGCGGCAGTTCCTCGGGTCGATCGAACACGCTGTAGCCCGTCGTGGTGAACGCGGACATGGCTTCCAGCCAGGCATCGAGCGGCCCGGCCACCAGGCTGAGCGGCAGCGCCCCGAACACCGGCAGCGCCGTCCAGGTCAGCACGGCCAGCAGGAACGCCTCGCGCCGGCCGGTGCGGCGGCGACGCTCGCGCGGGGAGACGGCGATGACGACGCTGCCGGCGGCCAGGCCCAGCACGGCTGACACGGCGAAGATCTCGGGCGTTTCCGCTTCCCCGTCCAGCAGGCCCACGACGGCCGGCAACAGCATCGCCAGGGCGAAGAGGACGGTCAGCCAGCCGAACAGCGAGAGGACGGCGCGCAGCGCCATGGAGCGGACCTCCGTCGGGCTTGTCGCCGGCTCAGAAGAATTCCAGGCCGACCGACAGCATCTTCTCCAGCCGCTTCACGCTGTCACGCAGCGCGAACAGCACCACCCGGTCGTCGCGCTGGATGACCGTCGAGCCGCGCGGGCGGATCACGGTCTTGCCGCGCACCACTGCGCCGATGATCACGTTCGGCGGCAGCTCGACCTCGCGCAGCGGCCGGCCGACCAGCGCCGAGGTCTCCATCGCCTCGGCTTCCATCACCTCGGCCGCGCCGTCGCGCAGCGAATAGACCTGCCGGATGCGGCCGCGGCGGACATGCTGCAGGATGCTGGAAACCGTGGTGGCACGCGGGTTGACCGCCACGTCGATGCCCAGCGGTCCGATCAGCGGCTCGTAGGACTGGTTGTTGACCAGGGTGATGGCCTTCTTGCAGCCGAGCTGCTTGGCCATCAGCGAGGCGAGGATGTTGACCTTGTCGTCGTTGGTCAGCGTCACCACCGCGTGGCTGGTGGCGATGTTGGCCTCTTCCAGGATCTCGTTGTCAAGCGCGTCGCCGCACAGCACGACGGCACGCGACAGCCGGTCGGCCACGAATTCCGCGCGGGCCCGGTCGGCCTCGATCAGCTTCAGGTTCACCCGTGCCTCGTCCTGCTCCAGGTCGCGGCCGAGGAACAGCCCGATATTGCCGCCACCGACGATGACGATGCGCTGGGCGTCCGTCTCGTCATGGCCGAACAGTGGCATGGCCCGGCGGGCATGGGCCGAATCGACCACGAAATAGACGTCGTCGCCGGGAAACATCTGGTCGGTGGCGCTAGGCACGAACAGGCGCCCGCCGCGGACGATACCGGTGACGATGATGTTCAGGTTGGGGAACAGCTCGGTCAACTGGCGCAGCTGCTGGTGCGCGATCGGGCAGTCGTCCTGGATGTGTACGCCGATCATGCGCGCCCGGTCGTCGGCGAAGGGCAGCATGTCGAAGGCGCCGGGCATGTGCAGGGCGCGGTTGACCGCGCGGGCCACCTCCACCTCGGGCGAGATGATCACGTCGATGGGCATGTGGTCGCGCGTGAACAGGTGCGAGAAGCTGGGCTTCAGGTAGTTCTGGGCACGGATGCGGGCGATGCGGGTCGGCACCTCGAAGATCGAGTGCGCGACCTGGCAGGCGACCATGTTCACCTCGTCGGCGAATGTCACCGCGATCAGCATGTCGGCCTCGGAGGCCCCTGCCCGGTCCAGCATGTCGGGATGGGAAGCGAAGCCGACCAGGCCCTGCACGTCGTAGGCCTCGCTGATCCGCCGGATCAGTTCGGGCGACTGGTCGATGACGGTGACGTCATTCGCCTCGGCCGCGAGGTGGCGGGCAATGTTGGAGCCGACCTGCCCGGCCCCGCAAATGATGACTTTCATGTGTCAGCGATCTGTCAGTCAGCCGTGGCGACCGCGATCCGTTCCGACACCGAGCAGCTTCAGCTTGCGATGCAGGGCCGAGCGCTCCATGCCGACGAAGGCAGCGGTCTTGGTGACATTGCCACCGAAACGCTCGATCTGTGCAAGCAGATATTCCCGTTCGAAGATCTCGCGGGCCTCGCGCAGCGGCAGCGACATCATCTCCTGGCTGGTCTCCGGCCGCAGTGCAGCGGTCGCCGGATTGACGATTTCGGCCGGCAGCGCCTCGAAGGCGATCGGGGTCTTGGTATCGCCCGGCGCCATGATCAGCAGCTGTTCCACGACATTGCGAAGCTGGCGGGCGTTGCCCGGCCAGTCATAGGCCTGCAGCGCGGCCATCGCGCCCTCTTCGATCACCCGCGCCGCCAGGCCCGAGCTCTCGGCGGCCCGCTGCATGAAGAAGCCGGCCAGCGCCGGAATGTCCTCCCGGATGCGCCTGAGCGGCGGCACGTCGATCGGCACCACGTTCAGGCGGTGGAACAGGTCCGAGCGGAAGGCGCCTTCCTCGATCTCGGTCTTGATGTCCCGGCTGGTCGAGGAAATGACGCGAACGTCGACGCGCACGGCCCGGCTGCCGCCGATACGCTGGAAGGTCTGGTCGACCAGGACCCGCAGGATCTTGCCCTGGGTCTGCGCCGGCAGGTCGGCCACCTCGTCGAGGTACAGCGTGCCGCCATGGGCCTGCTCCAGCAGACCGATCTTGCGCGGTGTGCCCGGGCTGTCGGGCTTCGCTTCCTCGCCGAACAGTTCCAGTTCCATGCGGTCGGATTCGATGGTGGCCGAGTTCACGACGATGAACGGGCCGCCGGCGCGCCGCGACAGCGCGTGGATGCGGCGGGCCACGACTTCCTTGCCGGAGCCGGAGGGCCCGAAGACCATGACCCGGCTGTTGGTCGGCGCCACACGCTCGATGGAGGCGCGCAGCTGGTTCATTGGGCCCGAGGCACCGATCAGGTCGGCCGACCCGCCGGCGCGCACGCGCAGTTCGTCGTTCTCGCGGCGCAGGCGCACGGCCTCCAGCGCGCGCTCGACCACCAGCAGCAGGCGGTCGGACTTGAACGGCTTCTCGATGAACTCGTAGGCGCCGCGCTGGATCGCCGCGACGGCGGTCTCGATGGTGCCGTGACCGCTGATCATGACCACCGGCACGCCCGGTGCACGGGCCTGCATCATGTCGAGCAGTTCCAGGCCGTCGAGGCGGCTGCCCTGCAGCCAGATGTCGAGGATCACCAGTGCCGGTCGACGGTCCGCCAGTTCGGCAAGCGCCGAATCCGCGTCCGCGGCGACCCGCGTCTCATAGCCCTCGTCATCGAGAATGCCGGCGACGAGATCACGGATGTCGGCCTCGTCGTCAACAATCAGAATATCAAGCGCCATGCGCGGCCCTTATCTCCTGCTCTCCGGCCGGAACCGTTTCCGGTGCCGGCGTCAGCGGGAACCCGAGTGTGACCCGGGCGCCCTCGCCGCTGTCATTGTCCCCGATCAGCAGCGTCCCGGAATGATCCTCCATGATCTTCCGCACGATGGCCAATCCGAGACCGGTGCCCTTATCTCGTGTTGTCACGTAAGGTTCCGTCAAGCGGTCACGTTCTGCCTCCGGCAAGCCAATACCATTGTCCGTGACTGTGATCACCGCGACATCATTGTGACATTCAAGGCGCACCTCGATCAGCCCATGCCTTGTGGCCCGATTGCTGCGCTCGATGGCTTCCGCCGCGTTCTTCAGGACATTGGTCAGCACCTGCGCCACCTGCCGCCTGTCGCAGAGCAGATGCTGCGATTCGGCGGGCAGCGTGGTCTTCCACTCGATCGCCGGCCACGACACCTGGGCCGCGAACACCGCCTGGCGGATCAGTTCGACGGCATCCTCGTCGCGGAAGACCGGAGCCGGCATGCGGGCGAAGGCGGAAAACTCCTCGATCATGCGGCCGATGTCGCCGACCTGGCGCACGATGGTGTCGGTGCACTGAACGAAAATCTCCGGGTCTGTCTGTATCTGCTTGAGATACTTGCGTTTCAGGCGCTCGGCCGAAAGCTGGATCGGTGTCAGCGGATTGCGGATCTCGTGGGCGATGCGGCGCGCGACGTCGGCCCAGACCGCCATGCGCTGGGCCGAGACGAGGTCGGTGATGTCGTCGAAGGTGACGACGAAGCCGTCGATGGTACCGTCGGTCATCTCGGCGCTGATGCGTACGAACAGGGTGAGCTTCTCGCCCCCGATGCGGACCTGCACCTCGCCCTCGGCGACACGATGCGGGCGCTGCCGGGCGGTGGCCAGCAACTCGGCCATCTCGGGGACCGCGTCGCCCAGCGGGCGGCCGACGAGGTCCTGCGGCGAAAGTCTCAGCAGGCGCCAGGCCGAACGGTTCGGGATGTCGATGCGACCGGCCTCGTCCAGTCCCAGCACGCCGGCCGATACGCCGGCCAGAACGGTTTCCATGAAACGGCGACGGTCGTCGAGGGTGCGATTCGCCAGCTGCAACTCGGCCTGCTGGCTCTCGAGCTGGCGCGTCATCCGGTTGAAGGTGCGGCCAAGCATGTCGATCTCGTCGTCGTCGCCGGTGTTGATCACGCGGGCGCCGAGATCGCCGGCGCGCACCCGCTCCGCCGCCTCGACGATACCGCCCAGGCGGCGCGTGATGCCGGTCGAGAAAGCCAGGGCAAGCCAGACCGCGGCCAGCATCAGCAGCACCGCCACGACCACGAACAGGGTAACGAATGTGAGCTCGAAGCCGAAGCGCTGCGCGGCCAGCCGCTTGTAGTCCTCGGCGGCCTGCCGGGCGCGCTGCACCTGCGCGGCGACATTGGGTTCCACGAAGCGCGCGACGTAGAGATAGACCCGGTAGGCACCGACGAAGCCGTCCAGCCGGATCAGCGCGCCCGCCTTGTCGTCGGGCTGCACGGCGATGGACTCGCGCGACCCCGATTCTTCCGGCGATGGCAGCGCCACGACCTCGCCGTCATCCGCGCGCTCGATCGCGGCGATGGGGATCTGGTCGGCCTGGCTGGCGAAGCTGAGGCTGGACTGCGCCAGGATGGCGCCGGAGCGGTCGAACACCACCGCCTCGGTGAGGCCGCGTGCCCCGGCCTGGCTGGAGACGAGCCGGTTCAGCAGGACCGGGCTGTTCTGGACGTTCACGGCCACGCGGTTCAGGTCCTGGGCCATGGCGAGGGCGTCCGCCTTCACGGTGGCGCGGTGCTCCGTGATCAGCGCGTCGGCGACACCGACGGATTCCGCCACGGCCTGCTGTGCCCTGTCGCTGAACCAGCCCTCGATGCGCAGGTCGAAGAACAGCGTGGAGAAGCCCGCGACCAGCAGGGCCGGGATCACGGTCGCCGCGGCGAACAGCATGGCGAAGCGCATGTGCAGCGCAGCACCCGCCTGCCCTTCCTTCAATGCCAGCCACAGTCGCAATGCCCGCGTGACGATGGCGCCGACCAGCAGGCCCAGCACGGCGACGTCGAAGGCCACGACCCCGATCGGGAGGTCGCGCACCCGCTGCACCGGCGCCTCGGATCCGAACAGGGTCGCATAGGTCAGCGCACCCGCCACCAGCGAGAGGCAGGCCAGCGCCAGCGAGCCCAGCCGGCCGATCTCGAAGCGGGCCAGGGCACGCCTGAACCGGCTCCTGGGGCCGGGGTCCGTGGGGGCTGTCATGGTACTCATCGCCGCGCACTATAGCGATGCCGGGCGCCGGTCGCAGCCGCCGGTGCGCGCGTACCTGCGGCGTAATCGTGCGTCGGCGGGCCAGGCGCGAGGATCGGGGCGACACGGCAACAATGGAGCCACGCCATGACCTCGACCTCGTCCCTGTTCCTCCGGCGCGTCCTGCTGCTGGACGCCATCGTCAGCGGCGCCACCGGCCTGGGGCTGGTGCTGCTCGCCGGGCCGCTGGCCGGTCTGCTGGACCTGCCCGTCGACCTGTTGCGCTGGGCCGGGCTGGCCTTGCTGCCCTTCGCCGCCGTCGTGGCGTGGCTGGGCCGTCGTCCCGTACCGCCGGCGGGCGCGGTGCGGACCGTGCTGGTGATCAATCTGCTCTGGGCCGTCGACAGCTTCCTGATCATTGGCCTGGGCTGGGTGGACCCCAACGGCCTGGGCGTGGCCTTCATTGCCATGCAGGCGGTCGCCGTCGCGCTGCTCGGCGGGCTGCAGTACCTCGGCCTGCGTCGCGGACTGACCCCGGCCTGAGGCGCATGGCCGGCGTCGCGCACCGCTCCCCCCGCCTGATGCGCGGCGCCGGTCCGTCCGGGCTGATGAGCGGGGTCTAGAGATTGCTGCCGCGAATGACCCGGATGTCGAGATCGCGGATCTTCTTGCGCAAGGTGTTCCGGTTCAGTCCGAGGAGTTCGGCCGCCCTCAGTTGATTTCCGCGCGTCGCCGTCAGGCACAGGTTGATCAGCGGCCGTTCCATCTCCCGCAGCACCCTGTCGTAGAGCCCCGGTGGCGGCAGATCCTCGCCATGGGCGTCGAAATACTGGGACAGGTGATACTCGATGGCCGAACTCAGGCTCTCGCCCGCCGGGTTGCGCTCGTCAGCCGGCGCCGGCGCCGGGTCGGCCAGCTCCCGCTCGACGATATCGACGGTGATTTCCTCTTCCGAGTAGAGCGCGGCGAACCGCCGGACCAGGTTTTCCAGCTCGCGGACATTGCCCGGCCAGCGGTGGGAGACCAGGCGGTTCATGGCGTTGCGGTCGACGGTCTTGGCCGGCAGTCCCTCCTCGGTCGCGCGGTTGAGAAAGTGGCGCACCAGGTCGGGGATGTCCTCGGCGCGCTCCCGAAGCGGGGGCAGGCGGATCGGGACGACGTTCAGGCGGTAGAACAGGTCCTCGCGGAACAGGCCCTGGGTGATCTGCACCCGGAGGTCGCGGTTGGTTGCCGCGACGATGCGGACATCCGTGCGGATCGGCGTGCGGCCGCCGACGGTGGTGTATTCGCCCTGCTGCAGCACGCGCAGCAGCCGGGTCTGCGCCTCCAGTGGCATGTCGCCGATCTCGTCCAGGAACAGCGTGCCGCCGTCGGCCTGTTCGAAACGGCCGGCGCTGCGCTGCAGGGCGCCGGTGAAGGAGCCCTTCTCGTGGCCGAACAGTTCGCTCTCGATCAGCTCGCGCGGGATCGCGGCCATGTTCACGGGCACGAACGGCCCGTTGCGGCGCTTGCCGTAATCGTGCAGCGCGCGGGCGACCAGTTCCTTGCCGGTACCCGACTCGCCGGTGATCATCACCGTCAGGTCGGTGGTCATCAGCCGCGCCATGACACGGTAGATCTCCTGCATCGCGGCGGAGCGGCCGATCAGCGGCATGGCGTCGTCACCGTCGCCCACGACATCGGAGGTGCGGTTGCGCGGCGCACTCAGCGCGCGCTCGACGATGCTGAGAAGTTCCTTCAGGTCAAAGGGCTTGGGCAGGTATTCGTAGGCGCCACGTTCGGTCGCCTTGACCGCCGTCAGCAGCGTGTTGCGCGCGCTCATCACCACCACCGGCAGGTCGGCGCGCAGCTTCTTGATCCGGGGCAGCAGGTCCAGCCCGCTCTCGTCGGGCATGACCACGTCGGTGATCACCAGGTCGCCGGCGCCATCCGAGACCCAGCGCCAGAGCGTCGCCGCATTGCCGGTCGTGCGGACCTCGAAGCCGGCGCGGCCCAGCGCCTGCGCCAGCACCGTGCGGATGGAGCGGTCGTCGTCTGCGATCAGGATCGACGCGGTCTTCATGGTCCGTAGTCTCCGTTCGACACCACCGGCAGGTAGACCCGGAACAGGGCGCCGCGGGATGTCATGTCGGCCTCGACGATGCCGCCATGGTCATCGATGATCTTCGCCACCAGCGCGAGCCCGAGGCCGGAGCCGCCGGGCTTCGTGGTCACGAAGGGATCGAACAGGTGCGCGCGGATGTCCTCCGGCACGCCCGGCCCGTTGTCTGCGACCGTCACCTCCAGTGGCAACTGGATGCGCTCGGAGCTTCCGGGCACCGCCAGCCGCACGCCGTGGCGATAGGCGGTCGACAGGGTGATCTCGCCATTGCGTGGCGGCACCGCCTCGGCGGCGTTCTTCACCAGGTTGAGGAAGACCTGGATGAGCTGGTCGCGATTGCCCGAGACCGGCGGCAGCGACGGGTCGTAGTTCTCGACGAAACGCACATGGGTGCCGAAGCCGTTCTCGGCCAGCCGGCGCACGCGCTCCAGCACCTCGTGGATGTTCACCGGCTGGCGTTCCAGCGGGCGCGGGTCGGAGAAGGCCTCCATGCGGTCGACCAGGGCGACGATGCGCCCCACCTCGTCGATGATCAGCCGCGTCAGGTCGCGGTCGCCCTCGTCGACACTCTGTTCCAGCAGCTGCGCGGCGCCACGGATGCCCGACAGGGGATTCTTCACCTCGTGCGCCAGCAATGCGCCCATGCCAGTGACCGCGCGCGCCGCACCGCGATGGGTGAGCGAGCGGTCCATCTTGGAGGCCATCGAGCGCTCCTCGATCTGGACAACCACCATCCCCTCGTGCTCGACAACAGGCGAGAGCTGGATGTTGACCGTCTTGATCTCGGACTTGGGCGTGCCGAGCAGTACCCCATATTCGGAAATGGCGCCGCGCGCTTCCCGGGCCTGGCGGAACAGGGCGATCAGCGGGCTGCCGAAAGGCGTGATGTCGTTCAGGCGGTTGCGGCGCATCACGGCCTGGCCCATGCCGAAGAATTCCTCGGCGGCCGGGTTGGCCATGATGATCCGGGCGTCCTTGTCGACGACCAGGATGGGATCCGGGATGGCGTTCAGGATCGCCTCGTGATCCGCGAGTGTCGCCATCAGGGTCGCCATGTGACGGGCCGCGCGAACCCGGACCTTTCATCCGGCCCGGCCGCGACTTCAATCTTGCTCACAAATTACACACGCGATGTTTGTGCTCAACCTTTGGGCAATATGGGGCATTCAGGCCGGCTCTGCAAGACGTCCGTGGGACTTGTGGGGGTTGCCATGCAGCGGCTAGCTTCCGCCCATGCAAACCGCCGCTCTCATCGTCGCCGCCGGCCGTGGAACCCGCCTCGGCGCGGACCTGCCGAAGCAGTATCTGCCGCTTGGCGAGGCGCCCGTGCTGCGCCGGACCGTCCGCGCATTTCTTGATCACCCGGCGATCGACCGGGTGCTGGTGGTGATCGGCCCCGACGACCTGCCGCTCTATCGCATGGCGGTCGGTGACCTGGACCTGCCGGCGCCGGTCACCGGCGGGGCGAGCCGGCAGGCTTCGGTGCTGAACGGCCTGCTGGCCCTGCAGGACCATGGAATCAAACGCGTCCTGATCCACGACGGCGCCCGCCCGTTCGTCGATTCGGCCACCATTGATCGCGTGCTGGGGGCCCTGGATGACGATCCGGGCGCCCTGCCCTGCATCCCCGTGGTCGACAGCCTGAAGCGCGGCGCCGGGGACATGGTCGCCGAGCCCGTGACCCGAGATGGTCTCTGGCGGGCGCAGACACCGCAGGGCTTCCGTTTCGCCGAGATACTCGCGGCGCACGAGGCCGCGGCGGGCCTCAACCTGACAGACGATGTCGAGGTGGCGCAGCGCGCCGGCCTGGCCGTGCGCATGGTCGAGGGCACGGAGGCCAACTTCAAGATCACCACCGCCGACGACATGGAGCGCGCACAGGCCTTCGTCCGCGAATCGAACGGCGCTTCCGTGCCTGCCGACATCCGCACCGGCAGCGGCTTCGACGTGCATCGCTATGCCGACGGGCGACCGATGATCATCTGCGGCATCACCCTGCCCCATCCGCGCGGCCTGCTCGGCCATTCGGACGCCGACGTGGGCCTGCACGCGATCACGGATGCCCTGCTGGGTGCCATCGCCGCCGGTGACATCGGCGACCACTTCCCGCCGACCGAGCCACGCTGGAAGGGCGAGCCGTCGGACACCTTCCTCCGCTTCGCCGGCGACCTGGTGCGCCGCCGCGGCGGGACGATCCTGTCCATCGACATCACGATCATCTGCGAGACGCCGAAGATCAAACCGCACCGGGAGGCCATGCGGAACCGGATCGGCGAGATCCTGGGACTGGACGTCGAACGGATCAGCGTGAAGGCCACGACGACCGAGAAGCTCGGCTTCACCGGGCGGGCGGAGGGTATCGCGGCCCAGGCGGTTGCGACCGTGCGCATGGGACCGGCCGGCTGATGGACCGCCTCGCCCGCGCGCTCGCCACCGTCCTCGGGACCGGGTTCCTGAAGCCGGGGCCGGGCACCATGGGCACAATCGCCGGCCTCGCTCCGGCCGGGCTGCTGCTGCAGCTTGGCGGGCGTCCGGCACTGGCCGTCGGGACCGTGCTGGTGATCCTGCTCGGCACCTGGGCCACCGCCCGCTACATGCGCACATCCGGGTCTGTCGAGGACCCGCAGGAGGTGGTGATCGACGAGGTGGCGGGCCTCTGGCTGGCGCTGCTGCCACTCGCCAGCTTCGACTGGATCGGGCTTCTCGCCGGCTTTGTCGCCTTCCGCCTGTTCGATATCTGGAAGCCAGGACCGGTCGGCTGGGTCGACCGCAATGTTCACGGTGCCGTGGGCGTCATGCTCGACGATATGATTGCCGGGCTGTTTGCGGCACTATGTGTCACCGGAGTTCTTGTCCTGTTCGGGAGGCAGCCATGGTGACACCTGCCCTGGTCGAGGAAGCCACGGCGCTGCTGGAGCTGCTGCGCGCCCGCAATCTGATGCTGGCAACGGCGGAAAGCTGCACCGGCGGGCTGATCGCGGCGACGCTGACAGAGGTCGCCGGCTCGTCCGACGTCGTCGAACGCGGCTTCGTCACATATTCCAATGACGCCAAGCATGACCTGCTGGCCGTGCCCGATGCCATGCTGGAGCGTTATGGCGCGGTCTCGGAGCCCGTTGCGATTGCCATGGCGGAGGGTGCGCTGCGCAATTCCCGGGCCCATGTGACCATCTCGGTGACCGGTGTCGCCGGCCCCGGCGGCGGCACGCCGACCAAGCCGGTCGGGCTGGTGCATTTCGGCTGCGCCATGCGGGGACAACCGACCGTTCATGCCCGCCAGGTGTTCGCCGACAATGGACGACAGTCGATCCGGCTGGACACGGTCGCCCACGCCTTCCGCATGATCCGAGAGATGGTGACGGCGACCTGAGCCGGCCTCAGCCGTAGAGCGCCCTTGCCCGCGCCTCGAACGCGGCGACCATGCGGCGCACGGCCTCGTGGAACAGCGGCTCGATGGCCTTGCGCAGGATCAGCGAGCGGAACTCGAAATCGACCAGGAAGTCGATCTCGCAGCCGTCGCCATGCGGGCGGAAGACCCAGTGGTTCTGCAGGTAGCGCATCGGCCCCTCGACATAGGCCACGTCGATCCTGAGGTTGTCGGGGTCGAGATCGACCCTGGAGCGGAAGCGCTCGCGGAACACCTTGAAGCCGATCAGCAGGTCCGCCACGACCAGGCGCGGATCGGCACGGACAATGCGCGCCCCGACGCACCAGGGCAGGAATTCCGGGTAGCGGCCGATATCGGCGACCAGGTCATAGATCTTCTCGGGTGCATAGGGCAGCACCCGCTTCTCGGCATGGCGCGGCACCGGATCAGGCGGTCCCGGCCAGCTTCTGTTCGCGGGCGGCGCGCATCCGCGCGAAGTCGTCGCCGGCATGGTAGGACGAGCGGGTCAGCGGCGAGGCCGAGACCATGAGGAAGCCCTTGCCGTAGGCCATGCGCTCATAGGCCTGGAATTCCTCCGGCGTGACGAAGCGGTCGACGGCGTGATGCTTCACCGACGGCTGCAGGTACTGGCCGATGGTGAGGAAATCGACCTCGGCGGAGCGCAGGTCGTCCATCACCTGCAGCACCTCTTCCCGCCCCTCGCCCAGACCAACCATGATCCCGGACTTGGTGAACATGGACGGGTCGATCTCCTTCACCCGCGCCAGCAGGCGCAGCGAGTGGAAATAGCGCGCGCCTGGGCGGACTTCCGAATAGAGCCGCGGCACGGTCTCCAGGTTGTGGTTGAAGACGTCGGGCCGCGCGGCGACGACGGTCTCCAGCGCGCCGGGCTTCTTCTGGAAGTCGGGCACCAGCACCTCGATGGTGGTGCCGGGGCTGGCCTCGCGGATGCAGGTGATGGTGCGGGCGAAGTGCGCCGCGCCGCCATCGTCGAGGTCGTCACGGTCGACCGATGTCACCACGACATGGGCGAGGCCCAGCATCTTCACCGACTGCGCGACGTTCTCCGGCTCCAGCGTGTCGAGATGGCCCGGCCGGCCGGTCTTCACGTTGCAGAAGGTGCAGGCGCGCGTGCAGGTGTCGCCCATGATCATCATGGTTGCGTGGCCCTTGGCCCAGCACTCCCCGATGTTCGGGCACGCCGCCTCCTCGCAGACCGTGTGCAGGTTGTTGTCCCGCATGATCCGGCGCGTCTCGGCGTATTCAGGGGATGTCGGGGCCTTCACCCGGATCCAGGCCGGCTTCTTCTTCCAGACCGGGTTGTCGGGTCGATGCGCCTTCTCGGGATGGCGCAGGGGTGGCCTCTGTGTGTCCGCCGCCATGCTGTTCGCGGTCCTCGTACTGGAGCCCTAGAAGTGGATCGCCCGCCCGTACGCGTCAAGCACCGCCTCGTGCATCATCTCCGACAGGGTCGGATGCGGGAACACGGTGTGCATCAGTTCGGCCTCGGTGCTCTCCAGCGTACGCGCGACGGCATAGCCCTGGATCAGTTCCGTGACCTCGGCGCCGATCATGTGCGCGCCCAGCAACTCGCCGGTGGTCTTGTCGAACACGGTCTTCACCATGCCCTCGGTCTCGCCCAGCGCGATGGCCTTGCCATTGCCGATGAAGGGGAAGCGGCCGACGCGGACCTCGTGCCCCTTCTTCTTCGCCGCCTCCTCGGTCAGGCCGACGCTGGCGACCTGCGGATGGCAATAGGTGCAGCCCGGGATGTTCCAGGTCTCGAAGGGGTGCACATCCATGCCGGCGATCTTCTCGACCACCGTGACGCCCTCGTGGCTCGCCTTGTGCGCCAGCCAGGGCGGCCCGGCCAGGTCGCCGATGGCATAGACGCCGGGCTCACCGGTGCGGCCGAAGCCGTCGACCACCACATGGGTGCGGTCGACCTTCACGCCGGTGCCTTCCAGGCCGATGTTCTCGACATTGCCGACGATGCCGACGGCGAGGATCACCTTCTCGACCGTGATCTGCTGGGTCTTGCCGTCCTTGCCCTTGATGGTCGCCGTGACCCCGGCGGGCTTGCGGTCGAGCTTTTCGACGGTCGCGCCGGTGATGATGCCCATGCCCTGCTTCCTGAACGACTTCTCGGCGAAGGCGGAAATCTCCGCGTCCTCGACCGGCAACACGCGGTCCAGCACCTCGACCACCGTCACCTCTGCGCCGAGCGTCTGGTAGAAGCTCGCGAACTCGATGCCGATGGCGCCCGAACCGACCACCAGCAACGATTTCGGCAGGCTCTCCGGCACCATGGCTTCCTTGTAGGTCCAGACCTGCTTGCCATCGGGTTCCAGGCCCGGCAGCGCGCGGGCGCGGGCACCGGTCGCCAGGATGATGTGCTTTGCCGCCAGTTCGTCGACCGCCTTGCCGTCCTTCGTCACCGCCAGCTTGCCCTTGCCGGCCAGCGCGCCATGACCGTCGAAGACCGTGACCTTGTTCTTCTTCAGCAGGTGCTTGACGCCGCCCGAGAGCTGGCTGGCCACCTGGCGCGAACGCTTGACGATGGCCGCCGTATCGATTTGCACAGTTCCATCAATGCGGAAGCCGTAGTCCTTCGCGTGCTGCATCATGCGATAGGCCTCGGCCGAGCGCAGCAGCGCCTTGGTCGGGATGCAGCCCCAGTTCAGGCAGATGCCGCCCAGGTGCTCGCGTTCCACCAGCGCGGTGGAAAGTCCGAGCTGGGCCGCGCGGATGGCGGTCACGTACCCGCCCGGTCCGCCGCCCACGACGACGACGTCGAATTGCTTCGCCATGACCCCCGTCCCCCTCGCCGTCAGAGCAACATCGTGATCGGGTCTTCGAGCAGACCCTTGAGTGTCTCGAGGAACTCGGCCCCCTCGGCGCCGCCGAAGACCCGGTGATCACAGGAGAGCGTCGCCGTCATCACCGTCGCCACCGCCAGCGCGCCGTCCTTCACCACCGGCTTCTGGGCGCCCGAACCGACGGCCAGGATGGCGGCCTGCGGCGGGTTGATGACGGCGACGAACTGGTCGATGCCGTACATGCCCAGGTTGGAGATGGTGAAGGTGCCGCCCTGGTATTCCTCGGGCTTCAGCTTGCCGTCACGGGCGCGTCCCGCCAGGTCCTTGGTCTCGGCGGAGATCTGGGCCAGCCCCTTGCGGTCGGCATCGCGGACCACCGGCGTGATCAGCCCGCCCTCGATGGCGACCGCCACCGAGACGTCGACCTTGCGGTGCTGCAGGATCGCACTCTCGGTGAACTGGGCGTTCACCTTGGGATGCTTCCGGAGCGCCAGCGCGGCGCCGCGCACGATGAAGTCGTTGACCGAGATCTTGTAGCTGTCGGAGCGGCCGTTCAGGTCCTTGCGCAGCTTCAGCAGGCGGTCGAGCTCGATGTCGATCGTCAGGTAGAAGTGCGGGATGGTCTGCTTCGATTCGGTCAGGCGACGCGCGATGGTCTTGCGCATCGCGTTGAGCTTGATCTCCTCGTAGTCGTCGGTCACCGGCGGATAGCTGCCGGCGGTCGCCAGTACGGCCGGCTTCGCGGCAGGCGCCTCGGTGGCCTTCGACGCGGGCGCGGCAGCGGCAGGTGCTGCAGCCTTCTTGCCGGTCCCTTCGGCAACCGCCGTTTCCACGTCGCGCTTGACGATGCGGCCGTTCGGGCCGGAGCCGGAGATCAGCGACAGGTCGAGACCGGCCTGGCTTGCAAGCCGCTTCGCCAGGGGGCTGGCCAGCAGGCGGTCACCCTGGCCGGCCGACGATGCCGCCGGGGCCGGTGACGGTTCCGGCTCCGCCTTCTTCTGCGTTTCCTTCCTGGCAGGCTCTTCGGCCCTGGGTGCCTGGGCCGACGCGGCGGCGTGAACGGCGCCGTCGAGGGCCGACTTGTCCTCACCCTCCTCCAGCAGCAGCGCGATGGGCGCGTTGACCTTCACGCCCTCCGTCCCCTCGTCGACCAGCAGCTTGCCGATGGTCCCCTCGTCGACCGCCTCGACCTCCATGGTGGCCTTGTCGGTCTCGATCTCGCAGATGACGTCGCCGGGACCGACCTTGTCGCCAGGCTTCACCAGCCACTTGGCCAGCGTCCCTTCTTCCATTGTCGGCGACAGCGCCGGCATGGTGATGGTGATGGGCATGTCGGGACCCCCCTCAGTCCGCGTAGCAGACGGCCCGGGCCGCGGCGACAACGTCGTCGGCCTGCGGCAGCGCGAGCTTCTCGAGATTGGCGGCATAGGGCATCGGCACGTCGGTGCCCGAGACGCGCTTCACCGGCGCGTCGAGCCAGTCGAAGGCCGCTTCCATGATCCGCGCGGACAGTTCCGCGCCGATGCCGCAGGTCGGCCAGTTCTCCTCGACCGTGACGCAGCGGTTGGTCTTGCGCACCGAGCGGACCACCGTCTCGGTGTCCAGGGGCCGCAGCGAGCGCAGGTCGATCACCTCGGCGTCGATGCCGTCGCCGGCCAGGATCTCGGCGGCCGCGATGGCCTTCTCGACCATGATGCCATAGCCGACGATGGTGACATCCTTGCCCTTGCGCACGATGCGGGCCTTGCCGATCGGCAGTGACCACTCTGGATCGATCGGCACCTCCTCGCTGCGGCCATAGAGCAGCTCGTTCTCGAGGAAGATCACCGGGTTCGGATCGCGGATTGCGGCCTTCAGCAGGCCCTTGGCATCGGTGGCACTGCAGGGTGCCACAACCTTCAGGCCCGGAATGGCGGCGTACCAGGCCGCGTAGTCCTGGCTGTGCTGGGCGCCGACGCGGGAGGCCGCGCCGTTCGGGCCGCGGAAGACGATGGGGCAGCCCATCTGGCCACCGGACATGTAGAGCGTCTTGGCCGCCGAGTTGATGATGTGGTCGATCGCCTGCATGGCGAAGTTGAAGGTCATGAACTCGACGATCGGGCGCAGGCCACCGAAGGCCGCACCGACGCCGATGCCGGCGAAGCCATGCTCGGTGATCGGCGTGTCGATCACCCGCTTGCCGCCGAAACGCTCCAGCAGGCCCTGGCTGACCTTGTAGGCGCCCTGGTACTCGGCGACTTCCTCGCCCATCAGGAACACCGTCTCGTCGCGTTCCATCTCCTCGGCCATGGCATCGCGCAGCGCCTCGCGCACGGTTGCCGTCGCCACCGGGGTGCCGGCCGGGATTTCCGGGGCCTCGTCGGGTTCGTCCTCGACCGGCGCCTTCGCCTGGGCCGGCGCCCTGGCCGGTGCGGCAGGCCTGGATTCGTCGGCGGCGGCTGCAGGGGCCGGCGCGCCGGCGCCGGCGTCATAGCCGTCCAGCGCGCTCTCGTCCTCGCCCTCGTCCAGCAGCACCGCGATGGGGGCGTTGACCTTCACGCCCTCGGTGCCCTCGTCGACCAGCAGCTTGCCGACCGTGCCTTCCTCGACCGCCTCGACCTCCATGGTGGCCTTGTCGGTCTCGATCTCGCAGATGATGTCGCCGGGTCCGACCTTGTCGCCCGGTTTGACCATCCATTTCGCCAGCGTACCCTCTTCCATCGTGGGCGAGAGCGCCGGCATCAGTACCGGAATCGGCATTCCTGTTCCCCCCTCAGACGGCGACCAGCACGTCGGTCCACAGCTCCGACGGATCCGGTTCCGGACTGTTCTGCGCGAACTCGGCCGACTCGTTGACGATGGCCTTCACGTCGCGGTCGATGGCCTTGAACTCGTCGTCGCTCGCGTTGTGCTTCTCGACCAGCATCTGGCGCGCGCGCTCGATCGGGTCCCGTTCGGCCCGCATCTTCGCGACCTCTTCCTTGGACCGGTACTTGGCCGGGTCCGACATGGAGTGACCGCGATAGCGATAGGTCTTCATCTCCAGGATGATCGGCCCGTTGCCGGCGCGCACGAAGCTCACCGCCTCGGCCGCCGCCGCCTTCACCGACAGCACGTCCATGCCGTCGACCGCGCGGCCGGGAATGCCGAAGCTCTCGCCGCGCTTGCACAGTTCGGGCTGCGCCGAGGCGCGCGCGACCGAGGTGCCCATGGCGTACTGGTTGTTCTCGATGACGTAGATGACCGGCAGCTTCCAGAGCGCGGCCATGTTGAAGGCCTCGTAGACCTGGCCCTGGTTGGCCGAGCCGTCGCCGAAATAGGTGACCGACAGCGAGTCCGTGCCCTTGAACTTCTCGGCGAAGGCGAGGCCGGTGCCAAGCGGCACCTGGGCGCCGACAATGCCGTGGCCGCCGTAGAAATTCTTCTGGCGGCTGAACATGTGCATCGAGCCGCCCTTGCCCTTGGAATAGCCGCCGGCGCGCCCGGTCAACTCGGCCATCACGCCGTTGGCATCCATGCCGCAGGCCAGCATGTGACCATGGTCGCGATAGGAGGTGATGACCTTGTCATTGGGTGTCAGCGCGGCCTGGATACCGACGACGACCGCTTCCTGGCCGATATAGAGGTGGCAGAAACCACCGATCAGGCCCATGCCGTAGAGCTGGCCCGCCTTCTCCTCGAAACGCCGGATGAGGAGCATTTCCCGGTACAGACCGAGCAGTTCCTCCTTGGAAACTTCAGCCGGTGCCGGTGCTTCGGCACTCTCCGGCCTGGCGGAAGCGCGACTGCGCGTCGTACGTGCCATGATCCCTCCTCGCTGACCCGGACGGATGGCCGCGCCCGGGATGTCGTGCGTCTCCGGTTCCTAGTAACGCATAAACCGCAAGGGATTGCATGGGCAATTGCCCGGTCGGTCCGGGGACGGGCGTCACGTCAGCGCGGAATCATTTCCCGACGATGACAATCACATCGCCCGGCCGGCTCCAGCCCAGGACCCGGCGCGTTTCCTCCTCCAGCAGGTCGGCATCGACCGCCGGTCCCTGCAGCAGCCCGACCCGGCGCGACAAGGCATGGCGCTCGGCCTCGACCGTGCGCAGCACCTGCTCGCGCTCGGTCGTTTCGGCCTTCAGCCGCTCCAGCGCCAGCAGTCCGCGCTCGCCGAACGCCGCGTGAAAGCCGAACCAGCCGGCGAACAGCAGCATCAGCAGGCCGGGAAGCCAGCGGGCGAGATTTCGGGAAAGACCAGGTGCGCGGTTCATGTCGCTCAGGGAATCAGAACCGCGATTCGGGGTCAACGGCCGTCACGCGACGCAACCTCGAAAATTCCGTCGACCGTTCAGGACGTTGCGGAAAGGAGTCACGCCCCTGCGGCATGATTCAGCCCGATACACCGTTGCCCGCATGGCCCGGATGCGGCCGCCGGAACAGCTCCGCGTTCCGTTCCGGCCGCTTTGGCGTTATATCACCGGCCCTAAGCACTGACGGGAGGCATCAGATGGCTACCTATCGCTCGCACAGGACGACACAGGGCAAGCGCCAGGCCCATGCCCGCGCGCTGTGGCGCGCCACGGGCACGCGCGAGGAGGACATGGCGAAGCCGATCATCGCCATCAGCAACTCGTTCACCCAGTTCGTGCCGGGCCACGTGCACCTGAAGGATCTCGGCCAGCTGGTGGCACGCGAGATCGAGAAGGCCGGCGCGGTGGCGAAGGAATTCAACACCATCGCTGTCGACGACGGCATCGCAATGGGCCACGAGGGCATGCTCTACAGCTTGCCCAGCCGCGAGATCATCGCCGACGCCGTCGAGTACATGGTGAACGCGCACTGCGCCGACGCGCTGGTCTGCATCTCCAACTGCGACAAGATCACCCCCGGCATGCTGATGGCCGCCATGCGCCTCAACGTGCCGACGATCTTCGTCTCCGGTGGCCCGATGGAGGCCGGCAAGACGGTCATCGCCGGCGAGGAGCGCAAGGTCGATCTGGTGGACACGCTGGTGGCCGGTGGCAACCCGAACACCTCGGCCGAACAGGTCAAGGCGATGGAAGACGTCGCCTGCCCCACCTGCGGCTCCTGCTCGGGCATGTTCACCGCCAACTCGATGAACTGCCTGGTCGAGGCGCTCGGTCTCGGCATGCCGGGCAATGGCAGCCTGCTGGCGACGCACGCGCTGCGTCGCGGCCTGTTCGAGAAGGCCGGCCAGCAGATCGTCGAGATGACCCGTCGCTTCTACGAGCTGGGCGACCAGGAGATGCTGCCGCGCAACATCGCCAACCGCGCGGCGTTCGAGAACGCCATGTCGCTCGACATCGCCATGGGCGGTTCGACCAACACGGTGCTGCACCTGCTGGCGGCGGCGTGGGAGGGCGAGATCCCCTTCTCGATGGCCGACATCGACGTGCTGTCGCGCAAGGTGCCGAACCTCTGCAAGGTCTCGCCGTCGGTGCCGTTCTACCACATGGAGGACGTGCATCGGGCCGGCGGCATCATGGCGATCATGGCCGAGCTGAGCCGTGGCGGGCTGCTGCACACCGATACCACCGACGTGCTGGGCCTGACGCTCAAGGAAAAGCTGGCGGTCTATGACGTCACCGTCACCAGCGACGAGTCGGTGAAGACGTTCTACCGCGCGGCGCCGGGGCGTCGCCGCATGCTGACCGCCTTCGGCCAGGACAAGTACTACGAGACCCTGGACACCGACCGCCGCCGTGGCTGCATCCGCTCTGTCGAGAATGCCTATTCGAAGGACGGCGGCCTGGCCGTGCTGTTCGGCAACCTGGCCGAGGACGGGTGCATCGTGAAGACCGCCGGCGTCGATGCGTCGGTCCTGGTGTTCGAGGGCCCGGCGCGGGTCTACGAGTCGGAGAACGCGGCAGCCGAGGGCATCATGAACGCCGAGGTGAAGGAGGGCGACATCGTCGTCATCCGTTACGAGGGGCCGCGCGGCGGCCCGGGCATGCAGGAAATGCTGATGCCGACCTCGCTGCTGAAGTCGATGGGCCTGGGAACCGCCTGCGCGCTGATCACCGACGGCCGCTTCTCGGGCGCCACCTCGGGCCTGTCCATCGGCCATGTCTCGCCGGAAGCGGCCGAGGGTGGCCCGATCGGACTGGTCGAGAACGGCGACCGCATCCGCATCGACATCCCGAACCGCTCGATCCAGCTGCTGGTTGACGGCGCGGAGATGGATCGCCGCCGCGCCGCCATGAACGCCCGCGCGGACGGCGGCTGGCTGCCGACCAACCGCGACCGCAAGGTCGGCCGTGCGCTGCAGTCCTACGCGGCGCTGACGCGCTCGGCGGCGTTCGGTGCAGTCCGCGACCCTGCGGTGCTGACCGAGGATCGCCGAAAGCGCTGACCGGCGCTATTCCGGCACCGACCACGTGGCACGGAGCGGCCCGCGTGCGGCGAGCCGCTCCGCCAGCCATGGCAGCGCGGCCTCGGCCGCCTGCGGCAGAGGCCAGGGCGGGTTGATCACCAGAACGCCGGCGGCGGTCATGCCGTGGCCGGGACTGTCGGGGGCGATGGCGATCTCGATCCGGTACTGCCCGCGAATGCCGCTCTCTGCCAGTTCGTCCAGCATGGTCTCGGTGCGGGCGCGGTCGACCACCGGGTACCAGACCACGAACGTCCCGGTGGCGAAGCGCCGGTGCGCCGCCCGCACCGCCTCCGCGACGCGCGCATAGTCGTCCTTGATCTCGTAGCTCGGGTCGATCAGGGCCAGCCCGCGCCGTTCGCGCGGCGGCATCGCGGCGACCAGCTCGCGGAAACCGTCCCCCTTCACCGCGCGGCGACGGAAGGCGCGGTCCAGGTCGTCGTGATCGCTCGGATGCAGTTCGACCAGCCGCACCCGGTCCTCCGGCCGCAGGATCGAACCGATGATCGATGGCGAACCGGGATACCAGTGCAGTGCCCCGTCAGCGTTCTGCGCCTCCACGATGTCGAGATAGCGCCGGAGCAGTTCGGGCGTACCCGGTGCGCCGAAGACCCGGCCGATCCCGTCCTGCCACTCCGCCGTCTTCGTCGCGAAGGCGTGGCCCAGGTCGTAGCGCCCCGCGCCGGCATGGGTATCGATGACGAACACCGGCTTCGGCTTCTGCATCATGTAATCCAGGCAGAAGGCCAGCACCGCGTGCTTCAGGACGTCGGCATGGTTCCCGGCGTGGTAGCCGTGGCGATAGGACAGCATGGATGGCCAGCATTCAGGCGGGTGTCGGGGCGCGTGGCGCAGGATCGGCCATGACCATGGCCAATGTCTCCCGCACATCCCGGACCTCTGCCCCGTCCAGAACGCCGTGCTCGCGCATCGCCCGGTGCGCGGCGGGCAGGTTGTAGAACGGGATCGAGGGATAGAGATGATGCTCGACGTGGTAGTTCACGTTCAGCGGAAAGAACAGCCAGATCAGCCACTCGGGGCCAAGGTTGGTCCGCGCGGCGGTCAGCGGCGAGGAAAGGTCGGTGACCGCGCCGTGCTCGCAGATGGCGCGAAGGCGCAGTACCGGCTGCAGGAATGTGACCAGCGGCAGGGCCCAGAGCAGCAGGTACTCGACGAAGACCCCGGCGGACAGTGCCAGCAGCGGCGCCGCCACATGGAAGCCGACCACCAGCCAGCGGTCGCGCCGGGCCGCGGCCTTCAGCTTCGGCGCGGTATCGTCCAGTGGCCGGCCGGGTGCGTTCGTGGCGGTATTGATTGCCGGGTTGCCGAAGAAGTAGCGATAGGTCTTGAACGCCGTCAGCCCGATCACGTCGCGGGTCAGCTTGCGGTAGAGGTAGTCCCGCCCGCGCGGATAGCCGGCATTGATCGGGATATCCGGGTCCTGCGCCGCGTAGAGGTGATTGTGGTGCAGGCGGTGCACGACCCTGTAGGTGTGCATGGAAATGCCGACCAGCATGCCGGCGATACCGCCGACCAGGTCGTTCAGGCGGCGGTCGGCAAACAGGCGGTAGTGCGCGGCGTCATGCGCCAGGACGAAGCAGGCCTGCTGGCGGGTCGCGATCAGCATCATGGCGGCGAAGATCACCAGCGGGTGCCACCAGAGCAGCGGGACGGCGATGAACAGCGCAATGGAGCCGGCCAGTTCCGCCGTGCCGCGCCAGGCCTTCGCGTCGTCCTGCCGCGTGAGGTCCTTCAGGACGGCAGCCGGCAATCCCTTGCGCCGCACGTCGTCGCGAAAGCCTTCACCGGTCCGTGTCTCGGACATCAGGTCCTCCCCCGTCGGACCGATGGTAGGTGCCGGCGCCGGGACCGGCAAGACAGCGCCCGGTCCGCCGGCCCTGCCCCCTGCCCTTGATCCCCGGTGCGGATCGGGTCAGCATCGGCGGCCCGAGCCAGGATGACCATGCCCCGGACCTTCACCCGAAAGTTCTCCTATCGCTTCGCGCATCCTGTGGCGACCGTCTGGCCGGCGCTGGCCGATACGGCGCGGTTCAACGAGGCGGCCGGCTTTCCGAAGCACCGCATCGAGGAACGCCCGCAAGCCGATGGATCGATTCGGCTTTTTGCCAAGGGACGGATTGGCCGCGTCGAACTGGCCTGGGAGGAATTCCCGGTCGAATGGGTCTGGGGCCAGTGGTTCTGGCACTGGCGGGAGTTCTCGAAGGGCCCGATCCGCACCCTGGGTGCCATGGTGACGTTCGACAGCGTGGCGGGCGGCTGCGTCTGCCACTACGAGATCGGGGCGACGCCGGCGAATGGCCTGGGCCACCTTGTGCTGCGCACGGGCTTCTTCCGCCGTGCCGAACGGGATTTCCTGCGGCTCTGCGACCAGGTGGCGGAGTGGGCGAAGGGTGTCACGCCCGAACCCTACAGCGTGCCGGCGCATGTTCCCTCAGCCGTCGACCGGCAACGGATCGACGCGATGATCGCCGACATGGATCGAAGCGATTACGGCCACGGGCTGGGCGCGCGGCTGGTCGAATGGGTGCTGTCGGCGCAGGAAGTCGACGTGGTCCGGATCCGGCCATTGCAGATGGCACGGCGGCTGTCTGCCGGGCGTCGGGAAACGGTGGAGGCCATGCTGCAGGCGGTCAGAAGCGGGCTGCTGCAGCAGCGCTGGGACCTGCTCTGCCCGCGCTGCCGGGGTGCCAAGCTCTCGGTCGACAGCATGGAACGGCTGCCTGACCGCGCGCATTGCAGCGCCTGCAATGTCGACTATGACCGGGACTTCGGGCGCAATGTGGAACTCAGCTTCACGCCGGCGCCGGCACTGCGGCCGGTCTATGACGGCGAATACTGCCTGGGCGGACCGATGACCACGCCGCACGTGCTGGTGCAGGTCCGGCTGGAGCCGGGTGCCGAACGCGACTGGCCCGGCCGCCTGCCTGCCGGACCGTTTCGCTATCGCACGCTGGATGCGGGCCCCTGGGCCGAAGTGATGCTGGACACGGACGGCAGTGTACCGACGCTGGAGATCGACGCGGAGAGCGTCGACGCCGGCGCGCCGGTGCCGCCTGGAACCCTGCGGTTTGTCAACCGCGACATCCGCTCCCGCATCGGGGTCATCGAACGACGGGACTGGGCGGCGGATGCGCTGACGGCGCAGGCGGTCACCACCTACCAGGCCTTCCGCGACCTGTGCGGGGGCGAGCGGCTACGGCCCGGCGATGGCGCGGCGATCAGCCAGGTGACGCTGATGTTCACCGATCTCAGGGCATCGTCGGCGCTCTATCGCCGTATCGGTGACGCCCCGGCCTTTGGCCAGGTGCGGGAGCATTTCATCTACCTCGCCCGCCAGGTGCGTCGCCATGACGGGGCGGTGGTCAAGACCATGGGCGATGCCGTGCTGGCCGCCTTCGCCGACCCGGCCGATGCGGTGGCGGCGGCACTCGGGATCCAGCGCGGAATGGCGGGGTTCAACAGCCGTACCGGCGCCGACCTGTCGCTGAAGATCGGCATTCATGCCGGGTCATGCCTTGCGGTGACACTCAATGGCCGGCTCGACTATTTCGGACACATGGTGAACCTGGCGGCACGGCTGCAGAACCAGGCGGACAGCGGCGAGATCGTGGTCTCCGACCGCGTGCGTTCCGACCCCGGTGCCGCCCCGCTGCTCGACCCGCTGTCGCCGGAACGTGGTGCCGCCGTGCTGCACGGCATGACCGAACCGGAGGTGTTCTGGCGGATCAGGCCCGGCGACTGACCTACCAGTCGAGGTGCTGCAGGATCGCCTTCGGCGCGACGCCGGCGTCCGCGCAGGCCGCACGGATCCGGCCGGGATCCAGCCTGCCGTCGACGATGGCCTCGGCGGCGTGGATGCCCGATGCGATCAGCACCGAGGCAATGCCGGCATCGCGGGCGCCGACGATGTCGGTGCGGATGGTATCGCCGACCATGATGGCACCGCGGAACACGGTCTCGCCCAGCACGCCGCGGCAGAAGTCATAGGCACTGGCAAAGGGCTTGCCGTACCAGTGCGCCGTCCCGCCCATCCGCTCGTATTCCAGCGCCAGGGCGCCGGCGCAGGGTTCCAGCGTGTCGCCATGCATGACCTGGTAGTCGGGGTTGGCGCAGACCAGCGGCAGGCGATGCGCCAGCGCGGCCTCCAGCCCGGCGCGGTAGTCCCCGACGGTCTGGCGCACGGCGTCCTCGAGCCCCGCGCAGAGCACGAAGTCGGCCTCGGCCGCTGCCGTGACCTCGGTGAATTCGAGCCCGGCGAGAATCGAGCGGTCCGAGGGCTTGCCCCAGAACAGGAACTTCCGTCCGAACGGCGGTTCCGGCACATCCAGGGCGTGGCGGACGAGGTCGCCGGAAGCGACGACGCGCAGGTAGTGATCGCGCGGAATGCCCATCTCGGCCAGGCGGACGTCCACGTCGATGCCGCGGCGCGGTGCATTCGACAGCAGGATTGCCGGGATGCCGGCCTCATACAGGCTGGCCAGCGTCCGCAGGGCGCCGGGAAACGGCGCGACGCCATTGTGGATCACGCCCCAGAGATCGAACAGCACGGCGGAGTGGCCGGCCACGACCGGCCGGAAGTGGTCGACGATGGCGATACTCATGATCCCGTCCGTTCAGCCGGCAATGCGCCAGGTGGTTCCCTGCGGTCCGTCCTCCAGCACCACGCCCATGTCCTGGATGCGGTCGCGGATGCGATCGGCCTCGGCGAAGTCACGCGCCTTGCGCGCCGCCTGCCGCGCGGCGATCAGACCCTCGATCTCGGCGGCGTCGACTTCCACCTTCGGCGCCGAGGCTGCGAACCAGGTCACCGGGTCCTGCTGCAGGATGCCCAGCAACCAGGCCCCGTCCAGCAGTACCGCGCGCAGCCGCCGCCGTTCGTCCCCGTCGGTCGCGGCCTCCAGCAGGCGCGCGATGCGGAACATCTCGGCCAGCGCGCGCGGCGTGTTGAGATCGTCCAGCAGCGCCGTGGTCAGCGCCACAAGGTCAGGGTCGTCCTGGCCGATCTCCAGCCCGGCGGCGTCAGCGGTATCGCGCAGCAGGGCGTAGAAGCGGTCGAGGTTCTTCTTCGCCTGCTCCAGGCCCTGCAGGTTGAAGTCGAGCGGATGGCGATAGTGGCCGGAGATCAGCAACAGGCGGATCACCTCGCCCGGCCAGTCCTTCCGCAACTCCGAGATCAGCAGCACGTTGCCGAGCGACTTCGACATCTTGGTGCCATCGACGCGCAGCATGCCGTTATGCAGCCAGTAGCGGGCGAAGGTCTCGCCACCATGCGCGCAGGTGCTCTGCGCCACCTCGTTCTCGTGGTGCGGGAAGATCAGGTCCTGGCCGCCGGCATGGATGTCGATGGTGCGACCCAGGTGGGTTTCCGCCATGGCCGAGCACTCGATGTGCCAGCCCGGCCGGCCGCGGCCCCAGGGGCTGTCCCAGCCCGGCTGGTCCGGCGTCGATGGCTTCCACAGCACGAAATCCGCCGGATCCTTCTTGTAGGGCGCGACCTCGACCCGGGCACCGGCGATCATCTCGTCGCGGCTGCGGTTCGACAGGCGGCCGTAGGCGGCGAAGGACGGCACGTTGAACAGGACGTGGCCCTCGACCGCGTAGGCGTGGCCGCGCTCGACCAGCACCGCGATCATCGACAGGATCTCCGGGATCGTGTCTGTCACGCGCGGCTCGATGTCGGGCGGCAGAACGCCGAGCGCCGCCATGTCGGCGTGGTAGACCGCGATGTAGCGGTCGGTGACATCGCGGATCGACACGCCCTCGGCCTTCGCCTTCTCGTTGATGCGGTCGTCGACGTCGGTGATGTTGCGGGCATAGACCACGCGCGGGTAGGTCCGGCGCAGCAGGCGCGCCAGCACGTCGAAGACCACCGACGGCCGTGCATTGCCGATATGCGGGTCGTTGTAGACCGTGGGACCGCAGACATACAGCGTCACCCGCGCCGGATCGGCCGGTTCGAAGGCCTCCTTCTGTCGCGTGGCCGTGCTGTAGATGCTCAGCGTCATGGTCGGCGAACTCCCGCAGTCTCGTGGTTGAGGATTTCGGCGGCCGACTTATCGACTGTCCGCCGGTCCGACGCAACCCGGCATCCGAAAGCCGACATAGCCATGCCCGGACCGGCGATGCTAAAGTCCGGGGTCGCGGTTGCGAACGCGTCCGCGCGCCATATGTCAGTGATCCGGACCGGTCGACATGGCGTAAATCCGGTCCGAGAACAGAAGAGACGCGCGGCCGCAGGCGGCCACCCAGGGGAGCGGCAATCGAATGGACGCTTTGGTCAAGGAACCCGGCAAGGCCACCGAGGGCCGTATCTACGACCCTTCCACCGGGCGCAGCCGCCCGAGCCGCGAGCAGGCCGAGGCCGCGGTGCGGACACTCATCGAATGGGCCGGCGACGATCCGGAGCGCGAGGGGCTGCTCGACACCCCCGCGCGCGTCGCCCGTGCCTACGAGGAATTCTTCGCCGGCTACGAGGAAGACGCCGAGGAGGTGCTGGGCCGTACCTTCGAGGAGGTCGCGGGCTATGACGACATCGTCATGCTGCGTGACATCCGCATCGAGACCCACTGCGAGCACCACATGGTGCCGATCATCGGCAAGGCGCATGTCGCCTATTTCCCGGACGGTCGCGTGGTCGGCATCTCCAAGCTGGCGCGCGTGGTGGAGATCTACGCCAAGCGCCTGCAGACGCAGGAGACGATGACGGCACAGATCGCGGCCACCATCGAGAAGGTGCTGCGCCCGCGCGGCGTGGCTGTCCTGATCGATGCCGCGCACCAGTGCATGACGACACGCGGTATCAGGAAGCCAGGCGTCTCGTGCATCACCACGCGGTTCACCGGCATCTTCCGCGAGGACCGGGACATGGAACGCCGCTTCCTGGAACTCGCACGCGGCGTCTGACAGCGGTCACAGGGCAGCGCGACGCGCAAAATGTGAACGGCCGGGCACTGGTGCCCGGACCGGTGCGGCACGATATTCAGATCATGCGCCTGCACCGTTCCATGACTGCCCTGCCGGCCGCCGCCCTTGTCGCGGTGGCGCTCGCTGCCTGCACCCCGACCCAGCCGGTCGAGATCACGCAGCACCGCCAGTTCCAGTCGCCCTATCCGCCCGGCACCACGGTCGTGATCGAGCCGCCCGCCGGTGATGGCGCGGTCTCGCTGGCCGAGGCCAGCTATCGCGATGCGCTGGCGGCACGACTGGCCCAGGCGGGATACACCGTTACGGGCGACCGTTCCGCGGCAAGGCTGGTGGCGACGCTGGAGGCAAGCGTCGGGGCGGCGGAGACGGGCGTGCACGAGAATCGCGTGCCCGAATACGCGAACATCCGCCGCCGCGTCCGGCTGAACGACGGCTCGACGCAGATCGTCAATGACAGTTTCCTGATCGGCTACCGCACAGAGCGCTTCACCTACAATATCTGGCCGGCGCGGGTGCAGCTGTTCCTGGCCGACAACGAGCGCGGCGGCGAGCGCGTGTTCGAGGGCGATGTCCGCACGCGCGGCAGCTGCGACCGGATGGAGGCGCTGATCCGCCCCATGCTGGAGGCCATGTTCGCGAAATCGCCCGGGCCCGACGGAAAGGTGATTCGGGACAGCGTCGAGGTCCCCGACTGCTGAATCTCCGGGATTTCCGGGCGCAGTCGCCGGCGCGCTTGCGTCGGCGGAGACCTTGCGCCACAAAGACTGCATCCCTATAACCAGCGCCCACCGCGCATGCGCGGTCTCCCTTAGCCCCAGGTCCGGTTCTCTCCATGTTTTCAAAGCTGTTCGGGTGGCTTTCCGCCGATATGGCCATCGATCTGGGCACAGCGAATACGCTGGTCTACGTCAAGGGTCGCGGCATCGTGCTCAACGAGCCTTCGGTCGTCGCGATCACCATGCACAAGGGCAAGCGCCAGGTACTGGCCGTCGGCGACGAGGCCAAGCTGATGCTGGGCCGTACGCCGGGCAACATCGAGGCCATCCGCCCCCTGCGCGACGGTGTCATCGCCGACTTCGAGGTCGCCGAGGACATGATCAAGCACTTCATCCGCAAGGTGCACAACCGGCGCAGCTTCGCCAGCCCGCGCGTGATCGTGTGCGTTCCCTCCGGTTCCACCGAAGTCGAGCGTCGCGCCATCATGGAATCGGCGGAATCCGCCGGCGCGCGCCAGGTGTTCCTGATCGAGGAGCCGATGGCGGCCGCGATCGGCGCCAACCTGCCGGTGACCGAACCGACCGGTTCCATGGTCGTCGACATCGGCGGCGGCACCACCGAGGTGGCCGTGCTGTCGCTGGGCGGCATCGTCTACTCGCGTTCGGTCCGCGTCGGCGGCGACAAGATGGACGAGGCGATCATCGCCTATATCCGCCGCAACCATAACCTGCTGGTCGGCGAGGCTTCGGCCGAGCGGATCAAGAAGGAAATCGGCTCCGCCTGCCCGCCCGACGAGGGCGACGGACTGACCCTGGAGATCAAGGGTCGCGACCTGATGAACGGCGTGCCGAAGGAAATGGTGATCAGCCAGCGCCAGATCGCCGAAAGCCTGGCCGAGCCCGTCGGTGCGATCATCGAGGCGTGCAAGGTCGCCCTGGAACATACCGCGCCGGAACTGGCCGCGGACATCGTCGACAAGGGCATCGTGCTGACCGGCGGCGGCGCCCTGCTGGGCAATCTCGACTACGTGCTGCGGCATGCGACCGGCCTGCCGGTCTCGATCGCCGACGAGCCGCTGTCCTGCGTCGCGCTCGGCACCGGCCGCGCGCTCGAGGAACTGAAGACGCTCAAGCACGTCCTGCTGAACGTCGACTGACCGGCCGGCCGCCATGGCCATCCGCAACTCCGAGCGTGTCCTTGTCGCGGCCGTCGTTGCCTGGTCGGTGCGGCATGGCCTGGACCTGCAACGCCTTTCCCACGACTGGCTGCTGGTGCTGTCCGACGGTACGCGGCGCTGGCCGGTGCTGGGCTACGAACTTGGCCTGAACAATTCCGCCACCGCCCGCATCGCCAATGACAAGGCGGCGACCTTCGACCTGTTGCATGGCGCGGGGGTCCCGGCGATCCCGCACCACCTGGTGCTGCATCCGGAAATGCACGTCTTTACCGGCGGCACCGGCAACTGGCCGAGGCTCAAGGAACTGTTCCACGCGTCCGGCAGAGACGTGGTGCTGAAGCCGAACGAGGGCACCAGCGGCCGTGGCGTGATCCGCGTGCGTGACCGGCTGGGACTGGAACGCGCGGTGCAGGACCTGTTCGCGACCAGTCGCTCCATCGCCCTGTCGCCCTTCATGGCGCTTTCGGCCGAAGAACGTTTCGTCGTGCTCGACGGGCGGGTCAGGCTGGCCTATCGCAAGCGGACACCGGCCGTGACCGGCGACGGCGTCACGCCCCTGCGGGAGCTGGTTGCCCGGCGCCTGTCGCCGGAAAGCGGCCCCGCCATCGGCGAATGGCTGGGCGAGCAGCCGGCCGGTGCGCTCGACCGCGTACCGGCATCGGGCGAGAGTGTCAGCGTCGGCTGGCGCCACAACCTCGGTCTCGGTGCCAGGTCCGAGCGGCTGCCAGCCGATGCCGCCAATGCCACGCTGGCACTGCGGGCGGCGGCGGCCATGGGGCTGCGCTTCGGCAGCGTCGACATCGCCGTCGGCGACGACGGCAAGGCGCAGGTGCTGGAAGTGAACTCCGGCGTGATGCTGGAGCACCATGCCCGGCAGGGCGCCGCGGAACGCGACGAGGCCCACGCCATCTATGCCGACGCGCTGGACCTGCTGACCGGTCGCCGGACGGGCTGAAGCTTCAGGACTTCACCAGGGCAGCCCGCGCGGCCGCCTGTGCTGCCCTGGCGTCGGCGTCCGGATCGGGGAAGCGGTCGACCAGCAGCTGCAGGGCCTGCAGCAGGTCGTTGACATCGTTGGGCGAGGCCCGGAATTCCGGCGAGCAGACCAGCTTCAGCGCGTTCAGGTGCTCGATCAGCGAACGCCGGTCATAGTGCTTGCCGACCGTGAGGCGGCGGAGCAGTTCGCAATAGCTGTCGGCGACGCCCGTCGCCGCCGGATGCTCGAAGGTCTCGCCCAGATTGCGGATCTGGTTGGCGATCCGGTAGGCCTCGCTGGCGCGCTCGCCCAGGAACTCTTCGGCATCCCTGGCGCCACAGACCAGTTCGTCCAGGGTGTGCATGTATTCCTCGACCCAGCCCACGTACATCGGCTTCAGGTCGGAGACGGCAGCATTGCCGCGCTTGATGATTTCCTCGCGGCTGATCCCGGGATCACGGCGCGCGAGCATGCTGAACCGCGTGGCGACGACCTTTGGCGTGCGGGTTGTGTTGCTCATGGTCTGGTCCTCTACACTGGTATCCGATCAGCTGGCGTTGTTGGTGTTGAAGAACGAGTCGACCTCGTCCTGGGACATCGACGGACCGGCGCTGTCCGCGACCTCCAGCGGCTTGTCGCCGGCGCGGCGGCCGACACCGTTGGGGAAACCCTCGATCTTGAAGCGCCGGCAGGGCCCGCAGTAGCTGTCCTCGTCGACGAACGGGCGGGGCTTGTGCGCGATCCAGCACAGCCGGTCGTACAGCACCTGCACCGACAGCGGCTTCTTGACCACGATGTTCGCGCCGACGTCGCGGCAGCGGGCGATGTCGGAAAAGGCGGAATGGCCACAGGTGATCATGATGGGGATGAAGCGCGCCTGCAGGTTGCGGTTCTGGCGCACCTTCTTGATCAGTTCGGGCGCCGTGCTGTCATCCAGAGTGATGTCGCAGATCAGCAGGTCGACCGTGGCGCGCTGCAACTCGGTCTTCACGTCCTCGCCATTGGACGCATGCGCGATGTGCGTCGCGCCGAACGAATGCAGCATCGTATGCAGGACCCGACGCGCCGGTTCGTTCGCGTCCGCGATCATGATGTTCAGATGCTCGAGATTGACGGTCTGGTTGTTCTTGATCATCCGTGCCGGCCCGAAACGCGGGGGCGGTTCCGAACCCCCTCCCCCGCCTGGCCGTCAGTTGTGGCACGTCAACGTAAACAAAGCGTAATGCGAACCCGCCGGACGGTAGTGACGCCGGTCAGGCCGCCACCCCGGCATGTGCGGCTTCCAGCGCCGCGATGTCGATCTTGTGCATGCGCATCAGTGCCGCCTGCACCCGGCCTGCCGCCACCGGATCGCCGGCACCCATCAGGCGTGGCAGGGCCTCGGGCACCACCTGCCAGTGGACACCGAAGCGGTCTTTCAGCCACCCGCACGGGCCCGCCTCGCCGCCTTCGGCCAGCAGCGCCGACCACAGCCGGTCGGTCTCCGACTGGTCGGGCGTCAGCACGCAGATCGACGCCAGCAGGCTCGGCACAGGGTCGGGATTGCCGGCAAGCAGCAGGAAGGGCGCACCGTCCAGGCTGAATTCCACCGCCAGCGCCTCGCCGCAGGGATCCGGCCGGTGGACGGTCTCGATCCGGCTCCGCGGGACAAGCGCGGTGTAGGCTGCGGCCGCGGCCTCGATCCCGGACGGCAGGAACAGGCAGGTGCGGACCTTGTTCTCCATCTGCAATGTGGCGCCGGGCTGCGGTGCCGTCGCCCGCGCCAGCTCGTCGAGCTGCTTCGCCGCGGCGTCCCAGCCGGCCTCGAAGCCCATGTCGAGATGCTGCTTCATCGATTCCCCGGTGGCATGCCGCGCGCCCCAGACCATGCGGGTGGTGCCATCGGGATTGTCCGAGAGCTCGACAAAGCCTGTCATGAAGGGGTTGGCCAGGGGCATGTAGCCCTCGGCCAGGCTGTCGGTGAACACCAGTCGCCGACCCGGCACCACCTCCAGGAAGCTGCCCGTCAAGTCGTGCCGCTCCCCGTCCGGACCGGCCATGGTCACGTTCATCCGTCCCCCGGGGCGGACCTCGAGATCGGCCACCGGAACCGACCAGGGCTTCGGGCAGAACCACTGGCGCAGCAACTGCGTCTCGGTCCAGCACCGCCAGACCACGGCGCGCGGCGCGTGGATGGTCCGTTCGATCTTCAGCGTCAGTGCGTCGGCATCAGTGGTCATTTCCGGCCTCCTTCAGGCCATCTGTCCGGAACAGCAGTTCGATGTAGCGGTAGAGGTGGTCGCAGCTTTCGACGGCGACGGAGACGTCGTTGCGCGCCTTGGCCAGGATGAAAGCGCCCTGCAGCACGGCCTGGGTGTGTGCCGCGAGGCTCGCCGCGGTCCAGTCGGTCCGGATTCCGCGCGCCTGCATCGCCTGTGCAATATCGTCCTGCAAGGTTGCGGCATGGCCGAAGATGCTGGCGGCGCAGGCTTCGCGGATGGCCGGACTGGCGTCGAAGACCTCCTGCACCATCGTCCCCGCGACACAGGAAAACTCGGCCGGTGCTCCCGACAGCAGCGTGCGGCGGAACCGGACATAGGCCAGCACCCGGTCCAGCGGGTCGGCCGGGTCATGGTAGGCGGCGGTCGCGAACATCGCCGAGGTTGTCTCCGACCAGTGGTTGACGGCCGCGACCCCCAGCGCCTCCTTGCTGTCGAAATGATGGAAGAAGGCGCCCTTGGTCACGCCGGCGGCGGCGCAGAGGTCGTCGACGGTGGTGGCGGCATAGCCCTGGCGGCGGATCACGTCGAGGGCGCCATCCAGCAGCTTGTCACGGGCGCTCCGTTTCAGTGCGGTCATGTCGGACTCCTTTGAACCAGAAAATACCAACCAGTTGGTATGTAAGTCAACAGGAAGCCGATGTCCTCACCGGGTCGCGCGGGGATCGGGGACCAGGCGCAATCACGCGGGCGAGGCCGGCACCGGCACAAGGCCGGTGCCATGCCCCAGGTTCAGGCCGCGATGCCCTGGATGGTGCGCCGCGCCGGCGTATCGTCGTCGGACTGGATGGTCCGGGCCAGGTCGCGCAGCGTTTCCCGGTCGGCCTCGCTGTTCACCGCCACGGAGAACTCGACGTCGGTCACGACGTGGCGGAAGCGTTCCAGCAGCTTGCCGCCGATCTCGGCATGGGTGCCGATCACCGCGAACTGGTCCAGCACCTCGTCGGAAATGCGCTTCGGCAGTTCCTCCCACTGCTGCGCCTTCGAGAAGACCTTGCACTCGTCTGCCAGGTCACCCAGCCCCAGATGCTCGAACGCCGGCCGGTAGGCCGGCGTCGACGCATAGAAGGCAATTCGCGCACGGGCGTCCCGCACCTTCGGTACCAGTTCCGCCTCGGTCCGCGCCGTGGCCAGCAACGGCTTCATGCAGACCCGGAAATCCTCGAGCGAACGCCCTGATTTCGCGGCACCTTCACGCGCTGCCGGCAGCATGACGTGCTCGATGTAGGAGGGCGTGCAGACCGGATGCGGACGGATGCCGTCCGCCACTTCACCGGCCACGCTGCACATGTAACGATTGACCGCCGCAAGATGGATCGGGATGTCCGGATGCTCGATCGGGCCGGCGTTGAACAGCGGCACCATGAGATTGATCGTGTAGCGCTCGCCCTGGATATCGAGCGGCGTGCCGTTCTGCCAGCAGTCCCAGAAGGCACGCACCGCCTGGACATATTCCCGCATCCACGGTCCCGCGGGCGACCACTGCATGCCGTAGCGGCGCTCGATGTGGCCCTTGACCTGCGAGCCGAGGCCCAGCGTGAACCGCCCCTTCGAGAGCTTCTGGATCGTCCAGGCACTCATCGCGGTGACGGCCGGGCTGCGCGGGAAGGCGATGGCGACAGCGGTCGAGAGCCGCAGACGCTCCGTGGCCTGTGCCGCGAGGGCCATCACCACGAACGGATCGTCCTTGGTCTCCTCCACAGCCACGCCGCCATAGCCGACCTCTTCCAGCAATGCCGACAGCGGGGCGACGGCACCGAGATCGAGCGGCGTCTCCGGCGCGCGGAGACCGGGATCGACCTTTCCCAGCGGCAGCAGTGTCTCAAGGAGCATCGCGACCCTCCCCGGTCAAATCTGTCTTGCCGGCAGGATGCGGCAACACCGATGCCCTGGACAGGACACAAACGCGCAAATGGCTTCACCGGATTGCGCGACTGGTCCAGAAGCCGTTGAAATTGAAACGGTCAGGGATTTCGGCCAACATCGCCTCTGTCACCGGAACATGCAGAGCGCCCTTGCCGACATCCTGCTCCCACTACTTCATCGAATGCGTGCGCGGGGCCGAACGGGCCGGAGTCGACGGGAATGTCCTGCTGGATTCCGTCGGCCTGACCCGTGCCGAAGTGGAGGATCCGGCCTGGCGCGGCGACGTCGAGCTGCTGGCGCGCATGGTCCGCACCGTCTGGCGGGAGACCGACGACGAATTCATGGGCTATGTCGACCCGCCTGCCCGCCCCGGCACATTCGCCATGATGACCCACGGAATTGTCCACAGTCCGTCGCTGGAACACGCGGTAAGGCGGGGTGTGCGCTTCTACGACCTGATGGTGCCGGGGCTGGCGATGTCCGTGGCGACCGGCGACACGGACGTGGTGCTCACCGTCCGGTTCGCCCATCCCGAGCGGGACCCGGCCGGATATTTCCTCGACTTCTGGCTGACGATTTGGACGCGGCTGGTCGGCTGGCTGGCCGGGGAGCCTGCGCTCCTTCTCCGTGCACGCTTCGCCTTCCCGCGACCCGATCGGCGGGCCGAGGAATTTCGCCACATGTTTCGCTGCGGTCACGTCTTCGAAGCGGAAGCGACGGCGCTGCATTTCGACCGCACGTTCATGCAGCGGCCGGTGGTCCGGACCAGCGCCGAACTGAAGCTGTTCCTCGCCATGGCCCCGTCGGGGTTCATGTCGCTGCCGGGCGAGGAGAACACCTGGTCGCGGCGGATCCGTGCGTCGCTGCTGAACGAGGGCGGGCTGCCACTGCAGTTCCCGGCCTTCGACGCGGTCGCGGCCCGCTTCGGCCAGACCCCGGCGACGCTGCGCCGGAAACTGGTGCGCGAGGGAAGTTCGTGGCGCGCCATTGTCGAGTCGATCCGGCGCGACATCGCCATCCGCAAGATCGTCGAGAGTCGCATGCCGATGCAGGACGTCGCCGCGCTGCTCGGATATTCGGAGGCGCGTGCCTTCACGCGGGCCTTCCGCAACTGGACCGGAACCAGTCCTGCGGCCTACCGCGAGGGTGCAAGGCGTGGCGACCCGGCCGAGACAAGCCATGCGCCCGGTGCAACAGCGGTCTGAACAGTCGTTCAGACAGGCTGAGAAGCATGGTCCGCACGGGCACCGCCGCGTAACATCCGGCATGATGGCGGCCACGGAGAGCCGCCGCGCGAGAACACGAACGCATCAGGGAGCCAGCACCAGTGGCCGTCAGCACAGACCCCGCAACGGGCCGGAAGATCTTCAACACCCGCGCGGCCAAGGCGACCGACCGGATTGCCGGCAAGGGCTACTCCATCGTCGCGGACAAGGCGCTGAAGACCCTGCCCCCGCCCCCGCCCGGCGCGGTGTTCGATGCCGAGGAGCAGGCGAAGTACAAGGCCTTCAAGGAGGCGCGGCGCGGCGCGGCCGACTACATGGCGATGGAAGGCACGTTCGCGAAGTACCTGGAGGACGTCTACTCGGCGCCACCGGTGCCGCGCGAGGCACTGACCGACGAATGCGAGGTGCTGGTGATCGGCGCCGGCTTCGGCGCGTTGCTGCTCTGGTATCGCCTGCGACAGGCCGGCTTCACCGATGTCCGCTTCTGCGAGAAGGGCGGCGACGTCGGCGGCACCTGGTACTGGAACCGCTATCCGGGCATCGCCTGCGACGTCGAGAGCTACTCCTACCTGCCGCTGCTGGAGGAGATGGGCTACGTCCCGTCCATGAAGTTCGCCTCGGGCTTCGAGATCCTGGAATACTGCCAGACGATGGCCGAGCGCTTCGGGTTCTACGAACGCTGCCTGTTCCACACCACGGTCGAGGAGACGAACTGGGACGAGGCTTCGGCGCGCTGGATCGTGAAGACCGACCGCGGCGACGCCATGCGCGCCCGCTTCGTCGTGCTGGCCAACGGCATCCTGACCACGCCCAAGCTCGCCCGCATCGAGGGCATGGACACCTACGAGGGCGAGGCCTTCCACACCTCCCGCTGGAACTACCATGTCGATCTCGCCGGCAAGCGGGTCGGCATCATCGGCACCGGCGCGACGGCCGTGCAGGTGGTCCCGGAGATCGCCAGGGTGGTGAAGTCGCTGCACGTCTTCCAGCGCACCCCCTCCTCCATCGACGTCCGTGACCAGCGCGCCACGACGGACGAGGAACGCGCCGAATGGGCGCACGAGGAGAACTGGGCGGTGAAGCGGCGCGAACGGCTGGCGCTGATCGAGGCCGGCCGGACGGCGCTGCAGGGCAATGACGATTTCCTGTCGGGCAAGGTGCAGGACTACAAGGAACGCAAGACCTTCACCACCCGGCTGTCGCCCGAGGAACTGGTCCAGAAGCAGCTCGACACCAACTTCCGCATCATGGAACAGATCCGCGCCCGCGTGGATGCCGTGGTGAAGGACCCGAAGACGGCGGCGGCGCTGAAGCCCTATTACCCCTATGGCTGCAAGCGCCCGACCTTCCACGACGAGTACCTGCCGACCTTCAACCTGCCGCATGTCCACCTGGTTGACACGGCGCCGACCGGCGTGCGCCAGATCAATGCGCACGGCGTGGTGCACGACGGCGTGGAATATCCCCTCGACGTGCTGATCTATGCCACCGGCTTCGAGTGGATGGGCACCGGCTCCTTCAACATGATCCGCGGTCGCGACGGCAAGACCCTGAAGGACAAGTGGGAGGTCGACGGCACGAAGACCTTCCTCGGCATGCACTCGGCGGGCTTTCCCAACCTGCTGATCATGAACGGCCCGCAGGGTGGCGGTGGCCAGTTCAACTTCACCCGGGTCTCGGAAATGCACGCCCACTACGTCGTCTGGGCCATCCAGGCGGTGAAGGAGCGCGATGCGGCCTGGATCGACGTCGAGGTCGACGCCGAGGAGGAATATGCCGAGCACTGCGCGCAGATGGACCTGATGTCCGCGCCGCTCAGGGATTGCCTGTCCTATTACAACGGCGATGGCAACGCGAAGCCCGGCAGCCTCGCCTACTACGGCGGCGGCAAGCGCTGGCACGAGCGACGCGTGGCCGCCCAGGAGACGATGAAGCCTTACCGGTTCGGCTAGGCCGGAGATCGCCGGCAGCCGCCTCAGTCCAGCGTCTTCGACAGCCTGGCCACCTCGTCGGGGTCATGCAGCAGGGCCATCGTCTCGGCCGGGGTCAGCCACGCACCCAGCGCCACCGGGTCATCCAGGCGTGCGGCCTTGGCGCGCGCCAGGATCAGGTCGGCATCGAAGAGCTGGTCGACCGGCGCACCCTGCAGCTGCGCCACGTGCCAGGCCCGCAGGTCCGGGTCGGCCGCGACGCGCTCCATCGGGCCACGCGCGGCGGGCTCCGGGATATCGGCCGCCTCCTCGATGGCCGGCGCGGGCATGCGCTCCTCGGGCGTCACCAGCAGGCCGAGACGACGCAACCCGGTGCCGAAGCGCACGCTGCCGCTCGCCCATTCCAGCACGCCGGCCAGGACAAGGCCGGTGCTGACAGGCAGCAACCAGTAGAACAGGTCGGGGTTGAGCTGGAAGGCGACGAAGGCAAAGGCCAGCCCGGACACGATCTGCCAGGTGTGCGCCCGGGTGGCGACGCCGAGCGGAACCTGCCCGTCGCCACGGCGCTGCGGGTTCCAGCCGCTGTCCTTGCCGCGCAGCACTTCCATGACCAGCCGGCTGTGCGCGATCATCATGACCGGTGCATAGAGCGCCGAAAGGATCGTCTCCAGCACCACGCTGGCCAGCAGCCGGAACGGTCCACCGAATCCGCGACAGACCGACGGACGCACGATGGTCGCCACGACGGCCATGATCTTGGGCGCCAGCACGATCGCCATGGAGAACAGGAACAGCTGCACCGCGCGCTCGGAATCGAAGACCGGCCAGGTCGGGAACAGCGCCCGCGCCGAGAAGTAGCCCGGCAACTGGGTGCTGGCCTGCCAGGCCAGTACCAGGCCGACCACCACCAGCGCCAGCCAGAGCGGCGAGCTGAGATAGGCCATGATGCCCGACGCCATGTGCAGGCGGCTGGGCAGGCTGAAGCCACGCCCGACCACGAAACGGGCATGCTGCAGGTTGCCCTGGCACCAGCGACGGTCGCGGATGATGACGTCCCGCAGTGCCGGCGGCGCCTCCTCGGCGGAGCCGCCGAGATCGCTGTCCAGCCGCACGCCCCAGCCGGCGCGGCGCAGCAGCGCGGCCTCGACGAAATCGTGGCTCAGCACGTGCCCGCCGAAGGGCGGGCGTCCCGGCAGGGTCGGCAGGCCGGCGGCGGAGGCAAAGGCCGCCGTGCGGATGATGGCGTTGTGACCCCAGAAATTGCCGTCGCGGCCATGCCAGGCCGACAGGCCGCGGGCCACCACCGGGCCGTAGCAGCGATTGGCGAACTGCTGCATGCGGCCGAACAGGCTTTCGGCGCGCCAGACAATCGGCGCGGTCTGGAGCAGCCCGAGGCCGGGCTCGACCGCCATGCGGCGCGCCATCTCGATCAGGGTCGCGGGCTGCATGACGCTGTCGGCGTCCAGGATCACCATGGCCTCCCAGTCGGCGCCCCAGCGGGTGACCCAGTCGCCGATATTGCCGGCCTTGCGTTCGGTATTGCGGCGGCGATGGCGGTAGTAGACCGGGCAGCGCGGGTCGGACTCGGCGATCAGCCGGTGCAGCGACGCCTCTTCCTCGATCCATGCCGGCGCGCGGTTGGTATCGCTCAGGATGAAGACCGCGAACTGGCCGGGCGCCTCGGCGGCCAGCCCGGCAGCCAGGTCGCGCACCGCGCGCCCGATCCGCTCGGGGTTCTCGCAATAGACAGGGAACAGCACGGCCGTCCGCATCGGCTCTGCCGGCATGCGACGCTTGCGGCGCAGGTGCCGCGGCGCCGGCCCGAGCAGGAAGATGAAGCCCAGCGCGGCCTGGCAGGCGGCAAAGCCCACCCATGCGAAGTTGATCGCGAACAGCGCGAAGAACAGCCACTGCACGTTGGTGATGCCACCCGCCGCCATCACCATGTACATCTCGCGCACGCCATAGGCGGTCAGCGCCAGCGTCCCGACAGCCAGCAGCACGCGGGCCAGGATTGCGGTGCCGCGGTTGCGCCAGCCCTCGCGGTTGGGCAGGCGCGGGCCATCGACTTCCTGTCGTGGCATGGCCAGCCGCGCCTCGGGGGGCAGTGCCAGCAGGGGGTTCACGGGGTCCGCCTCAGCCGCCGGCTGTCCACCGGTAAAGGAAGGTCTCTCCGACGGGACGGTCATCGCGCTTTGGCTCGACACGGATTTCACTCATGGGCTGGTTCGCGGGATCGAACCGGACGGCAGCCCGGAGCCCGCCGGTCATGTCATTGGTTTCCACGGTCGCGCTGACGAGGCGGCCGGGTTCGCATTGCACGTTCAGGGTGACCGACGCCGGATCGACGCCCTGCATCGGGGCGTAGTCGATCACCACCACGCGGTCGGAACTCTCGAAGGCCAGGCCCTGCGAACTGCGGATCACCGGGGCGATCCCGGCCGTTGGCGGCGCGGCGTCGAAGCTGATCTGCCAGCCGATGGCGTAGGTGTTGCCCGGCTTCATCGTCTCGGCGGGGCGCCAGTAGGCGATGATGTTGTCGTTGGCTTCCGATTCCGACGGGATCTCGACCAGCACGACATGGCCCTTGCCCCAGTCGCCGAGGGGACGGATCCAGGCCGATGGCCGGAGATCGAACCGCGCGCCGAGATCCTGGAAGGCGTCGAAGCGGCGTTCGCGCTGGATCAGGCCGAACCCCTTGGGCGATTCGTCGACGAAGCCGCTGATCTGCAGCACCCGCGGGTTGGAGAGCGGGCGCCAGATGCGCTCGCCCCAGCCGGTATGCATCGCCAGCCCCAGCGAGTCGTGGACCTCCGGTCGCCAGTCCGCGCGACCGTTCATGTCCATCGGGCCATGCATGAACATCGAGCTCAGCGTGCCGATGCCCACATGGTCGAGCGGGCGACGCGGGAACAGCGTGGCCTCCACGTCCATCGTGGTCGGCTCGCCCGGTCGCACGGTGAACAGGTAGGCACCGGTGACGCCGGGGCTGTCCAGCAACGCATGGACGACGATGTGGCTCGCGCCCTTCTGCGGCCGCTCGATCCAGAAGCTGCGGAAGGCCGGGAATTCCTCGCCGCGCGGTTCGGCAACGTCGATCGCCAGTCCACGGGCCGACAGGCCGTAACGCTGGTGCTTGGAAACGCCGCGGAAATAGCTTGCCCCCCGGAACACCAGGAACTCGTCGGCGTAGTCGTCCGAATTGATCGGGTAGTGGATGCGGAACCCGGCGAAGCGGCCGATGGTTTCCAGCAGGCGCGCCACGTCTGCGTTGGTGGTCTCGAACGTTTGCGGGGTGGCGGCGACGCGCCGTGCCATGCCGTCCTGGACCAGGTGAATGTCCACACCCTGGGTGTAGATGTAGCCCGGCGCGAACAGCTCGACCGAGAAGCGTGTCGTCGACGCGCTCCAGATTGCCTCGCTCTTGCGAAAATGGATGGCGCGGTAGGTCTGCTGGTCGATGCGCGACAGTTCGGCGGGCATGGGCGCAGGCGGCTGGTACTCGGACCGCGCCAGTGTGGCGGCAGCCTCGATCACGTCCTGCGGCGAGAAAGGTATGCCTTCAGCCGGAAGGCTGTTCTGGCCTGCCGCGCCGCGCGCTGCAAGCAATGCGAGACTTGCCGCGGCGCCGGACACGAACCGGCGCCTGGAAGTCCGCGATGTCGTCGAGTTCATCAGAGCACTCGCATCGAGGCCGGAAACGATCGCCCGCCACCGCGCGTTCCGGTGCCCCTGGGCATCGGGATACGCCCGGCGCGGCGGTCCGCAACCGGTTAGGTTCAACGTGCCCCCTCTTGGCCCGCCGACGGAAATCAAATGGTTAGGTACGGCCCGAGCGCAAGTGTGGAGTGCGGATTTTCCGGAAGCGCGGCAACATGTCTTCGCTCCTGCAGCGCGTCCGGTGCGGCGACATGTCGGACGGCTTCCCGTCTTCGGCTCGCCCGGTTTCGGCGGCGGTGGCGGACGACAATCGCGGATCGGGCCCCTTGCATCCGCCACGTCACGACCTATATTGGAATTATTCTAAATTATGATTGCGGTGCGGCGGTCGGTCCAGTCTTCCGGCCGCACAGCGAGAAAGGGAGAGAGACATGGACGGAACCGGATCGAACACCGGGGCCCGGTGCCCCGTGATGCACGGCGGCGCCACCGCCGTCGGCACCTCGAACATGACCTGGTGGCCCAATGCCCTGAACCTGGACATCCTGCACCAGCATGACAGCAAGACGAACCCGCTGGGCGCGGACTTCGATTATCGCACGGCGGTGAAGTCGCTCGACTTCGACGCGGTCAAGGCCGACCTGAAGGCACTGATGACCGACAGCCAGGCCTGGTGGCCCGCGGACTGGGGCCACTATGGCGGCCTGATGATCCGCATGGCATGGCACGCCGCCGGTTCCTACCGCACGGCGGACGGCCGTGGCGGCGGCGGCACCGGCAACCAGCGTTTCGCGCCGCTGAACAGCTGGCCTGACAACGCAAACCTGGACAAGGCGCGTCGCCTGCTCTGGCCGATCAAGAAGAAGTACGGCAACCGGCTGAGCTGGGCCGACCTGATCATCCTTGCCGGCACCGTCGCCTACGAGTCGATGGGCCTGAAGACCTTCGGCTTCGGCTATGGCCGCCCCGACATCTGGCACCCGGAAAAGGACACCTACTGGGGCGCGGAGAAGGAATGGCTCGGTGCCGACCGCTATGACGGCGAGAGCCGCGAGTCGCTGGAGAACCCGCTGGCCGCCGTGCAGATGGGCCTGATCTACGTCAACCCCGAGGGTGTCGGCGGCAAGCCGGATCCGCTGCGGACCGCGCAGGATATCCGCGTCACCTTTGCCCGCATGGCGATGAACGACGAGGAGACGGTGGCGCTGACCGCGGGCGGTCACACCGTCGGCAAGGCACATGGCAATGGCGATGCCGCGAAGCTGGGGCCGGACCCGGAAGGTGGCGCGCCGGAGGACCAGGGCCTGGGCTGGCTCAACAAGACCGGCCGGGGCATCGGTCGCGACACCGTCACCAGCGGCATCGAGGGCGCGTGGACCACGCATCCGACGAAGTGGGACAACGGCTACTTCCACATGCTGCTCAACCATGACTGGGAACTGAAGAAGAGCCCGGCCGGGGCCTGGCAGTGGGAGCCGGTGAGCATCCGCGAGGAGGATCGTCCGGTCGACGTGGAGGATCCGTCGATCCGCTACAACCCGATCATGACCGACGCCGACATGGCGATGATCAAGGATCCGGCCTACCGCGCGATCTCGGAGCGCTTCCACAAGGACCCGGACTACTTCTCCGAGGTTTTCGCTCGCGCCTGGTTCAAGCTGACCCATCGCGACATGGGACCGAAGGCCCGCTACATCGGCCCCGATGTCCCCACCGAGGACCTGATCTGGCAGGACCCGGTACCGGCCGGCCCGACCGGGTATGACGTCGATGCGGTGAAGACCGCGATCGCCGCCAGCGGCCTCTCGACCGGCGACATGGTCGCGACCGCCTGGGACAGTGCCCGCACCTTCCGGGGTTCGGACATGCGTGGCGGTGCCAATGGCGCGCGCATCCGGCTGGCGCCGCAGAAGGACTGGGAAGGCAACGAGCCGGCACGCCTTTCCCGCGTTCTGGGCGTGCTGGAAGGCATCGCGTCGAAGCATGGCGCCAGCCTGGCCGATACCATTGTCCTGGCCGGCAATGTCGGCGTCGAGCAGGCAGCGAAGGCCGCCGGTGTCACCGTGACGGTACCCTTCGCGCCGGGCCGCGGCGACGCGAGCGCGGAGCAGACCGACGCCGAGTCCTTCGAGGTGCTGGAACCGTTGGCCGACGGCTACCGCAACTGGCTGAAGGAGGACTACGCGGTTTCGCCCGAGGAACTGATGCTCGATCGCACGCAGCTCATGGGCCTGACCGCACCGGAGATGACGGTTCTGGTGGGCGGCATGCGCGTGATCGGCACCAATCACGGTGGCACGGCGCTTGGCGTCTTCACCGACCGGGTGGGCGCGCTGACCAACGACTTCTTCGTCAACCTGACGGACATGGCCTTTGCGTGGGAGCCGGCCGGCAGCAACCTCTACAACATCCGCGACCGGGCGAGCGGCGCGGTGAAGTGGACGGCAAGCCGGGTCGACCTGGTGTTCGGTTCGAACTCCATCCTCCGCGCCTATGCCGAGGTCTACGCCCAGGACGACGCGAGGGAGAAGTTCGTGCACGACTTCGTCAGGGCCTGGACCAAGGTCATGAACGCGGATCGCTTCGACCTCGCCTGACCCTGCGACCAGGCGGACGGAACGGATACGGGCGGTGCCGGAAACGGCGCCGCCCGTTTTCGTCGGGGTCAGGGGCAGACACGTTCGCCCAATGATGCCGGCCGTGCCGGGGCGCGGTTGGCCACCTGCCCTGCCCAGACCGAGAGCAGCACGATGGCCGCGCCGGTGCCCTGCAGCGGTGTGAGGTGCTGATCGAGCAGCAGCCAGCCAAGTGCGACAGCCGTCACGGGACTCATCATCGCCAGGATCGAGACGGCCGCCGGCTCCAGCCGCGCCAGCCCCCGGAACCAGAGCCAGTAGGTGAGTGCCGCGCCGACCAGGCCGAGCCAGGCCATGCCGGCAAGGTTTGCGACCGTCAATACCGGGAACGCCGGCTCGAAGGCCAGCGCGAGCGGTACCAGCAGGAGCCCGCCGGCCGTGAGCTGCCAGGCCGTGACGGCCAGCGGCCCGACAGGCGGCTGCCAGCGCCGGCTGAGCACGGTCCCGGCGGCCATCGACGCGGAGGCACCGAGGCCCGCCGCCACACCCACCGGGTCGACGGACGTCACCGGACCGGACAGCAGCAGCGCGACACCGCTGACACCAGCAATGGCAGCGACAACCGCGCCGGCCCGTATGGGCGTGCCGAGCCAGCCCCGCGCCATCCCGATCACCATCAGCGCCTGCATGGCACCGAGCGTAGCGGCGATCCCGCCCGGCAACCGGAATGCCGCGACAAACAGCAGCGTCCAGAAGATCGCGAAGTTCAGCGCGCCGAGGATCAGGGTGCGTCCGATCCAGGCCCGCTGCGGCAGCCGTCGCGTCACGGCCAGAAGCAGCAGCCCGGCCGGCAAGGCGCGAAACATGGCCAGCGTGAGTGGATGCCCCGCAGGCAGCAACTCGGTGCTGACGACGAAGGTGCTGCCCCAGATCGCCGGCGCGAGGGCCGTGAGGGCGATGTCCGGCAGCCGTGTCGCAGGGGCCGTCATGCCGCGTCCCTTGCGAGATCCAGCCCGGCAAGCCGTCCCGCGATCCGCGCCACATGTGCACCGAGATAGCGCGCGCCGGCCAGGTCGACCGCCGTCTGACGCAGGTTGCCGCCCGCGCCGGCGATGGTCCCGGCGCCATAGGGTGCGCCGCCGATGATGCCGTCCGCCGTGGTCTGGCCGGCAAAGCTGTAGGGCAGCCCGGTGACCAGCATGCCGAGGTGGAGCAGCGGAATGTGCGTCGACAGCATCGTGGCCTCGTGGCCGCCGTGCTGGGAGCCGGTGGCGGCGAAGACCCCGGCGACCTTGCCGACCAGGGCGTTCCGCACCCACAATCCCCCCGCCCGGTCGATGAACTGCTTCATCTGGCCCGCCATCATCCCGAAGCGGGTCGGCGTGCCGAACAGGATGCCGTCATAGTCCGCGAGGTCGCCGGGCGCCGCGACGGGCGTATCGTCCTCGATATGGCCCTCGTCCCGCCGGACAGCCTCGGGCACGGTCTCCGGCACGCGCCGGAGATCGACCAGCGTGTCGGGGATGCCGCGCGCGCCGCCGGCCGCCGCGAGGGCCAGCGCCCGTACATGGCCGAAGCTGGAATAGTAGAGAACAAGTATGCGGGTCATCGCGATCCTCCTGCCTGCCGCTGTCGTTACGGCGCGAGGATCGGCGGGACGGCGGTCGGGAAACATTGCCCGCGGCTGAAATCACCTTTCAGCCGGGCTCAACAATCCGCACCGGCCAGCGCGGCCCGCAGGTGGTCGAGGAAGGCGTCGGCCCTGGGGTCGCTGCCGGAGCGACCCGGCGTCACGGCGCAGACGGTGCGACGGGGCAGTTCGTGGCCAGGCAGCACGCAGACCAGGTCGCCGCGGGCGACCGGCTCGCGGGCCACGAAATCCGGCAATGTCCCGATGCCCTGGCCGGCGACCAGCAGGTCCCGCAGCACCAGGCTGCTGCCGACCCGGACCTGCGGGTCGACAGCGATCCGCGTGCTTCCGTCCGGCGACTCCAGGCTCCAGTCCGTCAGGTGATCGGCATGCAGGAAACCGGCAATGCGGTGCGCGGGCAGGTCCGCCGGTGTTCCGGGCACCCCGAACCGGCGGAGATAGGCCGGTGCCGCGAACAGCTGCTGGCGCACGCTGCCCAGGCGTCGTGCCACCAGGGTCGAGTCCGGCATGGTTGCCATCACCCGGATCGAGAGGTCGAACCCGCCCTGCACCATGTCGACCACCCGATCGTCGAGCGACAGGGTCAATGCGAGATCGGGAAAGGCGTCGAGGAAGGCCGGAAGCATGGGCGCCACGACGACCTGACCGAACGTTCCCGGTGCATTGACGCGCAACTGGCCGCGCAGGGCGCCGGCGCTTTCGCGGATGCGATCCTCGATCCGGCCGACCGCATCCAGGATCGCGCGCGCCTGGTCGTAGTAGGCCTGTCCGCTTTCGGTCAGCGACATGCTGCGCGTGGTCCGTACCAGCAACATGGTGCCGAGGCTTTCCTCCAGCAGCCGGACTTCCCGGCTGAGCAGCGCCGCGGAGACGCCCACATCCTCCGCCGCACGGCTGAAACTGCCGCGGTCGACGATGCGGCAGAAGGCGTTCATGACGGCAAGCTTGTCCATCGATCGGTCGCGGCGGGCCCCGAATTGCGGTGTCGACCAAGCCAAACTGCACCGATCCGCCGCGCCGGTCGATACCCTGTGCGCCGCAGGGATGGCTGCCCGGGGGAAGTTTTTCCGGCCCGGACTGGCACAATCGGTCCCGAGTTACTAGGCTTGGGCAGGCTTCAACGGGAGGTAAGAGAATGAAACGACTGCTTTCGGTCCTGCTCGCCGCCGCCGCCCTGTCCGGTGGCGCCGCGTCGGCAGAGGATGTCAAGGTCGGCATGCTGCAGGGTTTCACCGGCCCGACCGAGTCGCTGGTCAAGCCGATGGCGCTGGGCGGCGAGATGGCGATCAAGGAGATTTCGGACAGCGGCATCTTCCTGGGTGGCCGCAAGGTCGTCTCCGTCCGTGGCGACAGCACCTGCATCGACGCCGCCGCCGCGACCGCCGCGGCCGAGCGCCTGGTGACCTCGGAGGGCGTGGTCGGCATCGTCGGGGCGACCTGCTCCGGCGCCTCGACCGCCGTGCTCAACAATGTCGCGCGCCCGAACGGCGTGGTGATGATCTCGCCGTCGGCGACCTCGCCGGCGCTGTCGGACATCGAGGATGACGGCTACTTCTTCCGGACCGCGCCGTCCGACGCGCGCCAGGGTGCGGTCATCGCCGACATCCTGAAGGCGAAGGGCATCACGTCCGGTGCGCTGACCTACACCAACAACGACTACGGCAAGGGTCTGGCGGACGCCATCCGGTCCTATTTCGAGAAGGCCGGCGGCAAGATCACTGCCGTGGCCGCGCACGAGGACGGCAAGGCCGACTACTCGGCCGAAGTGGCGACGCTGGCCGCGGCCGGCGGCGAGGTGCTGATCGTGGCCGGCTATCTCGACCAGGGCGGCAAGGGCATGATCCAGGCCGCGCTGGATACCGGTGCGTTCAGCAAGTTCATCCTGCCTGACGGCATGGTGGGCGACTCGCTGACCGACAATTTCGGCAAGTCCCTCGATGGTTCCATCGGCACCAATCCCGGTACCGACAGCCCCGGTGCGGCCATGCTGGCCAAGCTGAGCGCCGGCGGGGGTTTCAAGGGTGACGATCCCTACGTGCCGGAGTGCTACGACGCTGCCGCGATCCTGCTGCTGGCCATGCAGTCGGCCGGTTCGACCGACCCCAAGGTCTACAAGGATCACGTGACGAAGGTCGCCAACGCGCCGGGCGAGAAGATCTATCCCGGTGAACTGGCCAAGGCGCTGAAGATCCTCTCCGAGGGTGGCGACATCGACTATGTCGGCGCCTCGGCGGTCGAACTGATCGGCCCCGGCGAGTCGGCGGGCAGCTTCCGCGAGACCGTCGTCAAGGACGGCAAGTTCACCACCGTGGCGTACCACTGAGGGCCCGGTCGACAGACCGGACCGGCGGGCGGTCGGGCCAGTCCCGGCCGCCCCTGGCCTTGCGGCGCAGCGCATGATCTCCGTTCGCGATGTTTCCCGGCATTTTGGCGGCATCCGTGCCGTTGACGGCGTCTCGCTGGAGATCGCGCGGGGAACCATCACGGGCCTGATCGGCCCCAACGGCGCCGGCAAGACCACACTCTTCAACATCATCGCCGGCGTCTTTCCGCCGTCGTCGGGCCAGATCCTGCTGGACGGCGAGGATGTCACCGGTCTGCCGCCGCACCGCCTGTTCCACAAGGGCCTGCTGCGCACCTTCCAGATCGCGCACGAGTTCCGCACCCTCACGGTGCTGGAGAACCTGATGGTTGTGCCCGCCGACCAGCCCGGCGAGCAGCTCCGGCAGGGCTGGTTCAACTTTGGCCGTGTGCGCGAGATCGAGGCGCGTGTCGCCGAACGCGCCCGCGAGGTGCTGGACTTCCTGGAGATCGGGCACCTGGAGAACGAACTCGCCGGCAACCTGTCGGGCGGGCAGAAGAAGCTGCTGGAACTCGGCCGCACCATGATGGTCGACGCCAAGGTGGTGCTGCTGGACGAGGTCGGCGCGGGCGTCAACCGCACGCTGCTCAACACCATCGGCACCTCGATCGAGCGCCTGAACCGGGAGCGCGGCTACACCTTCTGCATGATCGAGCACGACATGGACTTCATCTCGCGCCTCTGCGATCCGGTGATCGTGATGGCCGAGGGGCGCCTGCTGATGCAGGGCAGCATCGACGAGGTGAAATCGAACGAGGAGGTGATCGAGGCCTATCTCGGCACCGGCCGCAAGCACGAGCGGGTCCGGGCATGAGCTTCCTCACCGCGAGCGGCATGACCGGCGGCTATGGCGGTGGCCCCGATATCATCACCGGCTGCGACATCGCCGTGGACCGGGGCGAGATCGCCGTCGTCGTCGGACCCAACGGCGCCGGCAAGTCGACCGCGATGAAGGCTATCTTCGGCATGCTGGAGCTTCGCGCGGGCACGGTGACGCTGGACGGCCGCGACATCACGCGGATGGCGCCGCAGGAGCGTGTGCGCAACGGCATGGGCTTCGTGCCGCAGAACCGCAACGTCTTCGTCTCCATGACCGTCGAGGAAAACCTGGAGATGGGCGCGTTCATCCGCGATGACGACTACCGGGAGACCATGGAGCTGGTCTATCGCCTGTTCCCCGTACTGCGGGAAAAGCGCAACCAGCCGGCCGGCGAGCTGTCGGGTGGCCAGCGCCAGCAGGTTGCCGTCGGCCGCGCGCTGATGACGGCGCCGCAGCTGCTGATGCTGGACGAGCCCACCGCCGGCGTCTCCCCCATCGTCATGGACGAGCTGTTCGACAAGATCGTGGAGATCGCGCGGACCGGCATCGCCATCCTGATGGTGGAGCAGAACGCGCGCCAGGCCCTCGAGATCGCCGACCGCGGCTATGTCCTGGTCCAGGGCGGCAACCGCTTCACCGACACCGGCGAGGCCCTGCTGGCCAATGCCGAGGTCCGGCGTTCGTTCCTGGGGGGCTGAATGGAGCTGCTCAACGCCCTGGCCCTGCTCGCCAACTTCGTCATCGTCCCCGCGATTGCCTATGGCGCGCAGCTCGCACTCGGCGCGCTGGGCGTCACCCTGATCTTCGGCATCCTGCGCTTCGCCAACTTCGCGCATGGCGAACTGATGTCCTGGGGCACCATGTCGACGATCCTCGTCACCTGGTGGCTGCAGGACCAGGGCGTCTCCATCGCCCCCTTCCCCACCGCGCTGCTGGCGCTGCCCGTGGGCATCGCCTCCGCCGTCGCCATCGCGCTGCTGACCGACCGTGCCGTCTTCCGCTTCTATCACCGCAGGCACGCCAACCCGATCGTGTTCGCCATCGTCTCGGTCGGCGTCATGTTCGTGCTCGCCGGCCTGATCCGCATCGTCATCGGCCCCGCCGACCAGTTTTTCGCCGATGGCGCCCGCTTCATCTTCACCGTGCGCGACTTCCGGGAGGTCACGGGCCTGGACGAGGGCATCGCGCTGCGCCAGACCCAGGTCATCACCGTCGTGGTCGCCCTGGTGGTCGTCGCCGCCCTGTTCTGGTTCCTGCAGCGCACCCGCGCCGGCAAGGCCATGCGCGCCTATTCCGACGACGAGGATCTGGCCCTGCTGTCCGGCGTCGACCCCGACCGCGTGGTGATGATCGCCTGGATCATCACGGCGGTGCTGGCGACCGTGGCCGGCACGCTCTACGGCCTCGACAAGACCTACAAGCCCTTCATCTTCCTGCAGATCCTGCTGCCGATCTTCGCCGCCACCATCCTGGGCGGCATCGGCCAGCCGGTCGGCGCCATCCTGGGCGGCTTCGTCGTCGCCTTCTCCGAGGTCATGGTGACCTACGCCTACAAGAAGTTCCTGGCCTATCTCGGCCCGGCCGACTGGGCGCCCGACAGCCTGGTGCAGCTCCTGTCCACCGACTACAAGTTCGCCGTCTCCTTCATCATCCTGGTCGCCGTGCTGCTGATCCGGCCGACCGGCATCATCCGCGGCAAGGTGATCGCATGACCCGCCGCGGCCTGATGCTCTATGGCGCCATGGCGCTGCTGCTGGTCTTCGTCGGCTTCTACCAGAGCTGGAACGTCGCCTTCGGCATCCTGAACCTCTGCCTGATCTCCGCCATCATGGCGCTGGGCGTGAACATGCAGTGGGGCTACGCCGGGCTGTTCAACGTCGGCATCATGGGCTTCACGGCGCTGGGCGGGCTGACCGCGGTGCTGGTCTCCATGCCGCCGGTCGGCGGGGCCTGGGCGGCGGGCGGGACCGACATCGCCCTCTCCGCCCTCGTGCTGCTCGTTACCGTCGCCGCCATCATCGCCGCGCGACGGCTGCTGGCGCGAAAGTACCGGCTGGCCGCGACCGTGCTGCTGCTGCTCGCCGGCTATTTCGTGCTGTCGGAGTTCTTCGTCGACGCCACCACGGCGATCGAGGCGGTGGACCCGGCCCAGACGGGCTATCTGGGCGGGCTCGGCCTGCCGATCCTGCTGGCCTGGCCGCTGGGCGGGCTGGTCGCCGCCGGCGCCGCCTGGTGCATCGGCCGCATCGCGCTGGGGCTGCGCGCCGACTACCTGGCCATCGCCACGCTGGGCATTTCCGAGATCATCATCGCGGTCATCAAGTACGAGGAGTGGCTGACCCGCGGCGTCAAGAACGTCACCGGCCTGCCCCGCCCGGTGCCCTACGAGGTGGAACTGGCGCAGACCGGCTGGTTCATGGACCTGGCCAGCACTGTCGGCGCCAGCGATCTCGCCGATTTCGCCAGCCTGTTCGTCAAGCTCTGCTATGCCGCGCTGTTCCTGGCCGTGCTGGCGGTGGTGATGTGGTTCGCCGAGCGCGCGCTGCACAGCCCCTGGGGACGGATGATGCGGGCGATCCGCGACAACCGCGATGCAGCCGCCGCCATGGGCAAGGACGTGACCGCGCGCCACCTGCAGGTCTTCGTGCTGGGCTGCGCCGTCTGCGGCATCGCCGGCGCCATGCTGACGACGCTGGACGGCCAGATGACTCCCACCAGCTACATCCCGCTGCGCTTCACCTTCCTGATCTGGGTGATGGTGATCCTGGGCGGCTCGGGCAACAACTGGGGCGCCGTGCTGGGCGGCTTCGTGATCTGGTTCCTGTGGGTCGAGGCCGAGCCGCTGGGCAACTGGTTCATGCAGACGATCACCGCGCCGCTGCCCGAGGGCTCCACCGTCGCGCAGCACCTGGTCGCCGGCGCGCCGTTCACCCGCTACCTGCTGATGGGCGGCATCCTGCTGGTGGTGATGCGCTTCGCGCCGAAGGGCCTGATCCCGGAGCGGTAGGCGGCCGAACGGCGCTGCTCAGGCGCCTGTCCCACGCAACAGGGCACGACTGTCCGGCAGCCGGTCCAGGCTGGCCGCGATGCGGCTCTTCCATCGGGGACCGCGACGGACAGCATCCTCATAGGCATCGCGCAACTCGTCGGGGCGCAGTTCGGCCAGCACCGAGATGAGGAATGCCGCCTGCGCGCGATCCTTGCGCGCCTTGAAGGCATCCGGACCACCCAGCCGCCGTTCTGCCACGACGAGCTTGTGAATGGCATAGCGTTCCGGGCGCGGGATGCTGACCAGTACGCCCGACCGGTACAGCGAGACCGCAGGCACGGGATCCTCCAGCAGATAGTCGAGATGGCGGAGCGCCATGGCACTGACCCCGAGCGCAGGCAGATCGCGCACGCCCTCGTCGCGCATGGCCGGCATCAGAAATTCGACCAGCGTGCCGCCGTCGCTCTGCGCCCAGCGCCACGTCCTGTGACCATCGAGCGAGGGTACGGGATCGAAGCGGAGTTCGGAAAAGACGGCGGCGAGCGGCGTCTCGACCGCGTCGTCCACGGCAAAGGACAGCCGTTCGAAACTGGCGATGTCGAGGTCGTCGGTACTTGCGAGATGATCGAACCCGGGTGCCACGCCAAGTTCGCCCTCGTAGTGGCGGAAGGCAACCGTGCCGACCAGGGTGCCGCCCAGCCTGAAAACGCCGCCGGCGGAGAAGGCCGACAACAGGCTGCCGGTCTTCCTGTCGGTCGACCCATAACCCTCGGCGCGGAGAATCCGGATCAGGCGGGTGCGTTCCCGTCGGCGGGCTTCCCGTTGCGCCTTCAGTTCGTCGAGGCGGTCAAGCCGCTGACGCAGTTCGGGGGTGTCCGGGCCGATGTAGCGTTGCCGCATCTGGTTGCCGACGCGGTACTTGTCGTACCAGAACGTCCGCCCTCTGACCGTCACCGGTCCGGGCGTGCCCCGCAGGTCGGACGCCGCATCGTCCTGCAACATGCGCAGCAGGTCCCGGTAGGCCGAGATTCCGACCTGGCTGTGGTAGCGCGTCGCATTCATCGTCTATACAGCGAAAAATGATTTTGCTGTGTAGCGCTCCGCCGCGCGCGCGTCCAGCGGATTGACCGTGGACGTACAGCGGCGTCGACACCGCGCCCTGGCCATGGGACACGATCAGTATCGTCAGCCCCGGGAGCTGACCGCAGTTTCCGGAATTTTATGGAATAACTGGCGGAGAGGAGGGGATTCGAACCCCCGATACGAGTTTAAGCTCGTATACTCGCTTAGCAGGCGAGCGCCTTCGACCACTCGGCCACCTCTCCGCCGCCCGTCATAGAGAGGCTTCCGGGGGGCGTCAACGGCCTTGGCAGGCCCCTGCCCGACCGGCGCCGCATGCCGTGCCGGAGGTGCCGCGACGGCAGTGGCGGCGGCCGTGAACTCCGCCGGTTTTCCCGGATGACAACGCCGTCACATTTACCCGGCGTCAATCGTCCCCATATAGGATGTCATCTACTGGGGAGGGGTTTCCGGCTGAAAGGAGCCCCCGCGATGAAGGCAATCGCATCCGGTCTCGCGGCCACCGCAAGTGTCGCGCTGTTCTCCGCCACCGCAATGGCCCAGATGGCCTGCACCGCGCGTCCCGATGTGCTGGGCAAGCTCGCCCGGACCTACAGCGAGGCGCCGGTTGCCATGGGCCTCGCCGCCAATGGCGCGATCATCGAGGTGCTGTCGTCGAAGGAGGGCCAGAGCTGGACCATCATCCTGACGCGCCCGGACGGCCTGAGCTGCGTCATGGCCGCCGGCGAGAGCTGGCAGCCGGTGGACTTCTCGCTGGCGAAGATCGACCCGCAGTCCTGACCGGGCACCTGCCCCGGCCAGGCGGGGACAGGCCTTCCCCAAATCAGGCCGCCGGCTTCGGCAGGAGTTGCGTGGTCTCGACCAGGCGGCTGTCGGCCAGCGCTGCCGCCCGGATCGGTGAAATCGCCAGGTAGTCGGGATCCTTCATCATTTCGACGAACTGCCGCCTGGTGGGATATCGGACGAGCATGACGATGTCCCAGTCCTCCCCGCCGATGACGGTTCGACCGCTCCGGCCGATCCAGATCGGCTCGACGCCGAAGCGCGTTTGCAGCTTCATCAGACGCCGACCGTAGACATCAAAGGCTTCCCGTCCGCTCAGTCCGTCCACCCCGTGACCTGCTTCGGCCACGTCCCGGTAGCGAAGCAGATTGAGCATGACCACCGATTCGTCCGGATTGCCGCCGGCCATCGCCGACAGCGCCTCTGCGTCGAAATCCACCAATCCCATGTCTCGCCCTCCCCTGTACCGGTGTGTCCGGAATCCGGGGGAACGCTAGCCGGTCCCGGACGGTTACGCAAAGCCCGATTAATGGAAACCATTCACGCGGGACAGGCGGCGTGGCGTCAGTCGGCTGCGGTGTCGATTTCGGTCTGGTCTGCGCCAAGCCAGTCGAGACATTCCTCGATCGTGAAGAACACCTCGAACCGGGTATCGGAGACCGTGGCGGCATTGGCCACGAAGGCCCGGACGAAGCGCATGTCGGCTGCTGTCGAGACACAGAAGACCGAGCGGGCGCCCGGCCCGCGGCGGTCCGAATAGGGCAGCGTGTTGGCCGCAAGGGTGCGGAACTGTCCTGCGGGCAGCGCCGAGAAGCTCGCCTTGCGGAAATCGAAGACGCAGCAGCGCGGCGCCGTCTGGCGGTACAGCCCGTGAAAGGCCGTGGTGATCTCGTCGGCCTCGACAAGACCGCTGCCTGTGAACCAGGCAATGGAGTCCCTGATCTCTGCCGATACCGGCACCTTGAATCTCCCGTGGAGTTGACCGGCTGACCGCAGTCAGCAATGCCGCGTTGATCTTGCAGTGCAAGACTGGCGGCAGGATTGCGGCGCAGATAGGTAAAACTCTCCGAAAGATCAAGGTGATTTCGGAATCGCAACGAAATGCCGGTCCAGCAGGGTCCTGTTGAAATATTCGGTTATCCGGGCTGGCAGATCCCGGTTCGAATATTGCCGGCCCGGCGGAACCGCCTGCTGGTCAGTCGTCCCTGCCGAGCCAGTCGAGACACTCCTCGATCGTCAGGAATGCGTCATAGCGGATCACGGAGGAATCGGCGGAATAGGCGGCAAAGGCGCGGACCAGCAACTGCGACGCCTCGTTCGGCACGCAGACCACCGTGCGGGCGCCGGGTCCACGTGCCGCGGCATGGGCCTGCCCGGCGCGCGTGATTGCGCCGAAGCGGTCGGGCGAGATGTCGGACAGGCTGGCGCCGCGCAGATCGAGAATCGCGCGCTTCACCGGCGACTCGCTGAACAGGCCGTCAATGGCCGAAAGAATTTCCTCCTGCGACAGGATCCCGGTTCCCGTGAACCAGGCGACCTCATCCTTGACGGTAACCATTATGGGCACTTCCAGGATCCTGTCCGCCGGGCGCTGTTGCCGTTCGGTGCCGGCAAGCATGGCGAATGCCATGTCTTCCTTTCCCGCTCGGTGCGGGTGCGCCGGAAATCGTGTACCGGCGTGGTGCGTTCAACCCTCCGGCGGTGCGCCGCATCAAGATCATGCGCGACGCACCGCGCCACGTTGTCGTCAATCGCGTGGCTGGCGGATCAGTCGCTCCCGCCGCCCTTCGCCGTGCGGTAGTCGCCGAAGGCCTGGTCGCGCTTCGTCAGCGATTCCGTGACGTTGCGGCGCAGTTCCTCGCGCGTCTTCAGCGACGGCTCGGTCAGCATGCCCAGCGCATGGATGTCGGTGCAGGCGCGCATGGCCTCCCGGATGCCCAGCACCTCCATGCCGCGATGCACCGCGCGCTTTGCGATGGCTGACAGCTCCGGCGGCACCTGGGCGATACGCTCGGCCCGCTCCAGCACATGCGCCTCCAGCTCGTCCGCCGGCAGTGCGCGATTGGCCCAGCCGAGCCGCACCGCCTCCTTCCCGTCGATGGAATCGCCGGTCAGCATGGCCTCCATCGCCGCGCGGAGGCCCATCAGCCAGGGGTGGTAGAGCATGTCAGGCGTGCTCATGGCACGAACGACCGGATAGCCGATTACCGCATCCTCGGCGACGTAGACCAGGTCGCAGGAGGTCGCGAGCTCGGTACCGCCGGCCAGGCACCAGCCGTGCACCTGGGCGATCAGCGGTGTCGCCAGGTCCCAGTTGCGGAAATGCCCCTCCATCACGTGCCGGGCCCACTCGCCATAGCCGGCACCGGTGTGCCAGGGCCGGTTCTCGCGGTTGTCGGCCGACAGGTCGTAGCCGCTGGAAAAACACGGGCCGGCACCACGGATGATGATGACGCGGACCTCCGGATCCTTGTCGCCCGCCTCGATGGCGCGATAGAGCTCGCCACGCAGCAGGTTGGACAGCGCGTTGCGCTTGTTCGGACGGTTCAGCGTGATTCGCCGGACATGCGGACGCGGGTCGTCGATCAGGATGAATTCGGGCGCGGTGTCGGCCATTGTCTCGGTCCTCCCCAGGACATGCGTGGTCTGTCGCGACAACGCTATCATGCCGCCCCTGCCCCTGCGTAACATTGCAGCCATGCTGTGACGGGAGGGAGGAACCTCATGGCGCGACCGAAGCTTCGCGTGGGCGTGGCCTACGATTTCCGCAATCCGCCGGGATCGGGCATCGCCGACACCGACCTCTATGCCGGGATCATCGAGCAGGTGGTCTGGCTGGAGAGCCTCGGGATGGACCTGGTCTGGTTCACCGAGCACCACTTCCTGGAGGATGGCTACCTGCCGTCCTGGATCCCGGTCGCCTCGGCCATGGCGGCGCGAACCAGCCGGGTCCGCTTCTCGTCGGACATCTGCCTGATGCCGTTCCAGAACCCGGTGCGGCTGGCCGAGGACCTGGCCATCCTGGACATCCTCTCGAACGGCCGGGTCGAGATCGGCATCGGCATGGGCTATGCGCCGCACGAGTTCCGGGGCTTCGGCATCCCGCTGAAGCAGCGGCTGTCACGCACCGAGGAAGGCATCGAGGTGCTGCAGCGCTGCTTCACCGGCGAGACGTTTTCCTACAGCGGCAGGCGCTACCAGTTCGAGAACGTGCGCATCCGGCCGGGCTACGTGCAGGCTGGCGGGCCGCCGGTCTGGATCGCGGCGATGTCGGAGGCCGGCGCGCGCCGCGCGGCGCGCTTCGGTGCCAACCTGCTGCCGCAGGGCCCGCGCGAGGCGGTGCTGGACCCCTGGCGCGCCGACATGATCGCCGCGGGGCACGACCCCGATACGCGGCGGGTCGGCATCATCCGCTCCTGCCTCGTCACCGATGATCGCGCCCGCGACTGGCCGCGGATCCGGGATGCCGAGCGCTACAGGATGCAGGTCTACCTGCAGTTCAACCGGGAATCGGAGGCGGGCGACGGACTGTCGACCACGCGGGACGCGGAGCGGATCCCGCAGAGCTGGGTGGTGGGCGACGCGGATGCGTGCGTGGCGGAGCTGACGGACTTCATCACCACGCACGGCATCACCGACCTGGTGACCTGGGCGGTGCCGCCGGGCATGACGCCGGACGAGACCGCGCGGCACCTGGAGCGCTATGCCACCGAGGTCGTGCCGCGCGTGAAGGCGGCCGTCGACGGCGGTTGAGCGGCGATCAGGCCACGTAGCGGATGGTGAAGGCCCGGGCCATCTTCTGGGCTTCGGCGATCTCGGCCGGGCTCAGCATCCCGGCGATCTCCTGACGCTCGGCGCGGGCGCGGGTCTCGCCCCCGGCCGCGGCCAGGTTCAGCCACATGTGGGCAACCAGCAAGTCGTGGCGCCCGGTCTCGCTGGTCGCGTAGTGCAGGCCGAGGCGGTACTGGGCCTCGGGGTCACCGGCCTCCGCAAGGCCATGGATCATCTCGAACTGGCGCGGTGCATGACGTCCCATGATCAACCTCCGTCGGGTTGAGGGACGGATATTTCCGTCCCGATGAGACCGAGCTTGGCGCGCAAAGGTTAACGAGCGCTTGTCGCGAAATTAACCGACGCCGGAATCCGCATTTTTTTGCAGATTTTTTTCAGGGCACCTCGAAGCCCTTGCGGACGGCCTCGCGTGCCCAGATGCGGTCATACCAGGCCTTCAGGTTCGGAAAGTCCTCCAGCCGCATGGCGTGCCACTCGTGGCGCGCGATCCAGGGAAAGCTGGCAATGTCGGCGATGGTGTACTGCCCGGCCGCCAGCCAGCCGGTCGCCGCCACCTGGCGGTCCAGCACGCCGTAGAGCCGTGCCGCCTCGTTGGTGTAGCGCTCGATGGCGTAGGGTATCTGCACCTTCGCGGCGCGGCGGAAATGATGCGCCTGGCCCAGCATCGGCCCCAGTCCGCCCATCTGCCACATCAGCCATTGCAGGGTCTCGATCTCCTGCACCGGATCCTTCGGCAGGAACCGGCCTGTCTTCCGGGCCAGCCACATCAGGATCGCGCCGCTCTCGAAGACCGACACCGGTCTTCCGTCCGGGCCGTCATGGTCGACGATGGCCGGAATGCGGTTGTTGGGGCTGATTTCGAGGAAGTCCGGCTCGAACTGCTCGTTCTTCGTGATGTCAACGGGAAAGACGCGGTACGGCAGGCCGCATTCCTCCAGCATGATCGAGATCTTGCGACCGTTCGGCGTGCTCCAGGTGTAGAGGTCGATCATCGTCGGGCTCCGTTCAGTCGCGGCCGGTCAGGGCCTGGTCCAGGTCAGCCTTCAGGTCGTCGAGCGACTCGATCCCGACCGAAAGTCGCAGCAGGTCGTCGGGCGAACGCGAGGTCGCGCCCTCGACGCTGCGGCGATGCTCGACCAGGCTCTCGACGCCACCGAGCGAGGTGGCCCGGCGGAACAGCTTCAGCCGCCCCTTCACCGCCAGCGACCGTTCCGCCCCGCCGCCGGTCAGCAGCGACAGCATGGCGCCGTAGCCGCCCTGCATCTGCCGGCGCGCGATCTCATGCTCGGGATGGCTCTGCAGGCCGGGATAGATCACGCCGCGCACGTCGTCGCGGCCGTGCAGCCAGCGCGCCAGCGCCAGCGCGCTGTCGGCGGACCGCTGCACCCGAAGATACAGCGTGCGCATGCCGCGGCTCAGCAGCCAGGCCTCGAACGGGCCGATGATGGCGCCCCCCAGCTTGCGCTGTGTCCGTGCGCCGAGCCAGAGCGGGTCGTGGGAGTCCGCCGTGACCAGTGCGCCGGCCATGACGTCGGAGTGGCCGTTGAGTGCCTTGGTCGCGGCGTGCATGACGAAATCCGCGCCCAGCGCCAGCGGTCGGGTGAACACCGGTGTCGGCACGGTGTTGTCCACGGCGAGTTTCGCGCCGGCCGCGCGCGCGTGCTCGGCCACGGCCGCGATGTCGGTCACCGACCAGAGCGGGTTCGACGGCGTCTCGACCCAGACCAGCCGCGCCGGTTCGGCCCTGAGTGCCGCACCGTATGCGTCCGCGGTGTTGGCCACGAAGTCGAGGCGCAGGCGGAAGCGGCCGCAGAAGTCGATCAGCCAGACCTTGAGCGCGTAGTACATGTCCTCCGGCGCCACGATCCGCTCGCCGGCGCCCATCGCCTGCACCAGGGCGGCCGCGGCGGCCATGCCGGAGGCGAACAGCATGGCATCCGCCCCGCCCTCCAGCCGGCAGAGCGTTTCCTCGGCCACCCGGACGCCAGGATTGTCGTCACGGGCATAGAGCGCGCCGCCCGGCAGGCTCATGTCCGGCTCGCGCTCGTAGGTCGTGGCCGGGTAGATCGCCGGCACGATGCCGCGAAAGGCGGGTTCCACGTGACCGGCGGCCTGGGCCGCGACCGTTTCGGGGGACAGGTTGCGGTTCGGCATTCAGCGCTGCGCGAACTGGCGATCGCCGAAAAGGTTGCGCCGGGCCTCGGCGTCCATCTCCTCGGGCTTGCGGCGCAGGTCGCGTCCCAGGTCAACGCCGCGGCGGACCGCCGGGCGGGTCTTCAGTGCGTCGTACCAGCGCCGGACATTGGGATAGCGGTCGATCTCGATCCCCTGCATCCGGTGCAGCATGATCCACGGCAGCAGGGCCATGTCGGCGATGGAATAGACATCGGCGACGTAGTCCCTGCCCTCGAGCCGTTTGTCGAGAACGCCGTACAGGCGATTGCATTCCTTGAGATACCGGTCCTGCGCGTACGGAATCTTCTCGGGCGCGTAGAGCCAGAAATGGCCGTTCTGGCCGAACATCGGACCCACGCCGCCCATCTGCCACATCAGCCATTCGATGGCCCTGTAGCGCCCCGCCGGGTCGGACGGCAGGAACTGGCCGGACTTCTCCGCGAGATAGACCAGGATCGCGCCCGACTCCATCAGCGACAGGGCCGCTCCACCCGGTCCGTCATGGTCGACGATGGCGGGCATGCGGTTGTTCGGGCTGATGGCCAGGAATTCCGGGGTGAACTGCTGGCCCTCGCCGATGTTCACGGGAATCATGCGGTATGGCAGCCCGCATTCCTCCAGCATGATCGAGATCTTCCAGCCATTGGGCGTCGGCCAGTAGTACAGGTCGATCATCGGCAGGCGTCCTTCCCTCGCCGCCCGGGCTTATGCGCGGGCCGCGTTTCGTGATATTGCGCGTCGCTCGACCGAAGTGAACGCCCGAAGCCCGAGGAGGGTCAATGATGGTGATCGATCGCGACGCGCTGCTGGCTGCGCTGGAATCCCTTGGCGACAGCGACGACGCGACTGCGCTTGCCGCCGCGCGGACCGCTGCGCGGCTGGTGCAGGCTGCCGATGCGGACTGGGACAGCCTGCTTGTCGCGATGAAACGGAAGGCCCCGTCATCGGCGACACCGGCACTCGAGGATGCCGACGACCAGACCATCCTGCGCGTGATCGACGAGATCCTGGCGCGCCCCAACCTGCACGAGGGCACGCGGGAGGACCTGGACGCCTATCGCGAGGAACTGGCCGCCGGTGAACTGGACCCCGAGGACCGGCGCTACATCCTGGGCCTGCACGCCCGCCTGAACTGACCGGAGGCCGCCATGCCCTTCGCCGATTTCGGAGATGTCCGGATCTACCACGAGGTCAGCGGCGACGGTCCGCGTGTCCTGTATATCTCCGGCACAGGCTCTGACCTGCGGCGCCAGCCGAATGTCTTCGCCGTCCCCGACATCGGCAGCCTGACGCTCGCCGCCTATGATCATCGGCTGATGGGACAGTCCTCGATTCCCGAGACGCCGCAGTCCATGGCGGACTTTGCCGGCGACGCGGAGCGGTTGCTCGACCATCTCGGCTGGGACACGGCGGCCGTGGCCGGCGTCTCCTTCGGCGGTATGGTCGCCCAGCACCTGGCACTGCGCGTGCCGCATCGGGTCAGCCGGCTGGTGCTCTGCTGTACCAGCCCGGGCGGCGACGGTGGCGCCTCCTATCCGCTGCACGAGTTCGCCGGTATCGGCCCGGACGAGTACGCGTCGGCGCTGCTGAAGCTGAGCGACCGGCGGCGGACTGCGGAATGGGAGGCCGCCAATCCGGAAAAGGCGCACAAGATCAGGGAATTCTATGCCGCCAGCGCACGCGACAACCGCGCCGATCCGGTCCGCCGCGCGGCACAGAACCGCCAGTTCGCGGCCCGTGCCGCGCACGACACCTGGGCGCGGCTGCCGGAACTGACCATGCCGGTGCTGATTGCCGCCGGGCGTTATGACGACGTGGCGCCGATGGACCGGCAGGAGAACATGCTGCGCGTGCTGCCGGATGCGCGGCTGCAGGTCTTCGAGGGCGGACACCTGTTCATGATGGAGGATCCGGCTGCGTGGCCGACCATCATCCGCTTCCTGAAGGGCGACACCCTGGACTGAGGTTCAGCGGCGCGGATTGGGCGGCGGCACCTGCGGCACGCCCGGCCGGAACTGCCCGGGATTGTCGGGATCCGCGCAGATCACCGCGTAGGGCGCATCGAGACGCTGGCCGCGATAGCTGAGCGCACCGGTCGCCGTGTTCACCTGGACCTCGCCGACGTCGATCCTGGCGTCACCCAGGAAGGGCGGGACATTGGCGCCGAAGATCTGCGACAGCGGGATCTCAAGCCGGACGGTGACATCCTCCGGCGGGGCGACGCGTGTCCCGAATGACGGCAGGTCGGCCGGCGCGACCGGCTTGCCATGCACATCGACCCCGGGCCGGTAGACGACATCGGGTGCCGGCCTGTGGATCTCGACGAAGCGGCACTCCGGGTGATCGATGACGACCGTATCGGCCGACGCCGCGAACGCAGCCAGCAGCAGGAAGATGATGACCAGCAGGACCATGTACCGATCCTGCCTGCCCGGGATTAAGGATCGGTAAGGGACCCGCGCCGCCTTGCCGGCCGGCCACGGCATCCGCTAAGCCTTGGCCGACAGGCCGCAGACAGGCAGCAGACAGGCAGCAGCGAGGGACGCATGGACCGGGGCAACATCTTCACCTTTCGCGGCATCACGCCGACGGTCGCCGCCGACGCCTTCATCGCGCCGGGCGCGCAGGTCATCGGCGACGTGGTGATCGGCGCCGGGTCCAGTGTCTGGTTCAACTGCGTGCTGCGCGGCGACGTGTGCCACATCCGGGTCGGCGCGCGCTCCAACCTGCAGGATGGCACCGTGGTGCATGTCACCACCTCGCGCTTTCCGACCATTGTCGGCGACGACGTGCTGGTCGGCCACAAGGTCATGCTGCATGGCTGCGAACTGCAGGACCGCAGCTTCATCGGCATGAGCGCGGTGATCATGGACCAGTGCGTCGTGGAAACGGGCGCGATGATCGCCGCCGGTGCCTTCCTGCCGCCGGGCAAGATCGCGCGCAAGGGCGAACTCTGGGCCGGCTGGCCGGCCAGCCCGGTCCGGGCGCTGACGGAGAAGGAAGAACGCATGATCGAGAATGGCGCCAGCCACTACGCCGAACTGGCCGCGGAATACCGGGCCCTGCAGGGCTGAGCTTGCCCCGCTCCCGGCCCGCGCCATCTTCGCCCCCGACAGTTTCGGGGAGAAGCAGCATGCCGGATCGCGCCCGCGTCGAGGCGTTCATCGAGGAGGTCGTGCACGGCGACCATGTGAAAGCCATCCGCGACTACTACCATCCGCATGCCAGCATGCAGGAGAACCGGGGCGAACCCAGGCGCGGTCGCGACCTGCTGATGCAGACCGAGGCCGAGGCGCTGCGTCGCTTCCGGATGCGGACCCATCCGGCCGGAGCCGTGCTGGTGGACGGCGACCACGTCGTGATCCAGTGGACCTTCGACATGACGGACGCGAAGGGCGTGACCCGGCGGCTGGAGGAACTGACCCTGCAACGCTGGGAGGGCGACCGCATCGCCGAGGAACGGTTCTACTACGATCCGGTGGCAACCCGGCAGCCGCTCGATGAACCCGGCGGCGACTGAGCCGTCAGACCGCGCGGCTGTGGCGGTTCCTGGCCGGCTGCAGGTACTGGTCGAAGCAGGCGGCGGCGGCACGGACGAAACGCCGCCCGTCGGCCGTCATGACCACCTTGCGCCCGTCCAGGACCACCATGCGGTCCTCGATCATCTGGTCAAGGCGGATCAGGGCGCCGTCCAGGGCACAGCCCCGCCGGCCGTGCGCCGCGCAGACCGCGGGGATATCGACCTTGAAATCGCAGAGCAGCCGCTCGATGGCGTCCGCGTGCAGCCGGTCGTCGTCGGTCAGCTCGACGCCCCGCACCACGGCCGGGTGGCCGGACTCCACGGCTGAACGCCATGCACCGGTGTGCGGCGCGTTCTGGGCGTAGCCCTGGTGGAAACGACTGATGGACGACGCGCCGAGGCCGATCAGCACCTCGCCCGGATCGGTGGTATAGCCCTGGAAGTTCCGGCGCAGCCGTCCCGTGCCGGCCGCCAGGGCCAGTTCGTCAGCGGGGCGGGCAAAGTGATCGAGCCCGATGGCGGCATAGCCGGCCTGCTGCAGCCGTTCCTCGATCCGTTCCGTCTGTTCGAAGCGGGCGAGCGTGTCCGGCAGGCTGGCGGCGTCGATCATCTCCTGGTGCTTCTTGAACCAGGGCACATGGGCATAGCCGAACACGGCGAGGCGGTCGGGATCGAGCGCGACCGAGCGCTCCACCGTCTCGAGGGCCGTCGCGACGGTCTGCCCCGGCAGGCCGTACATCAGGTCGAAGTTGATGCTCTCGACCCCGATGGCCCGCAGGCCGTCAACACCGGCGCGCACCATGTCGACCGACTGGACCCGGTTGATGCGGCGCTGCACCTCCGGGTCGAAATCCTGCACACCCAGGCTGGCGCGGTTCAGGCCGATGGCGGCGAGGCCGTCGAACCGTTCGGTCGCCAGCGTGCGCGGATCGATCTCCATGGCGATCTCGGCCCCGTCGCGGATGCCGAAGCGGTCCGACAGGCGGTCTACGATCCGCCTCAGGTCGTCGTTCGTCAGCACCGACGGCGTGCCGCCACCGAAATGCAGGTGCGCGATGCCGGCGCGGCTGCCGCAACGGGCCGCCGCGATGTCGATCTCGTCCAGCAGCACCCGGACATAGTCGGCGACGCGATCATAGGTGTTGGGGATCGAGGTGTGACAGCCGCAATACCAGCAGAGCTGCGCGCAGAACGGGATGTGGACGTAGACCGAGACCGGCGTATCGGCCGCGACGGCTCCCATCCAGTCCGACACCATGCCGGTGTCGACCCTGTCGGTGAACTGGACCGCGGTCGGGTAGCTCGTGTACCGGGGGACCTCGGTGGTGGCATATTTCAAGAGGCGCGGATGCATGGCGCGATCCTGCCCTGCCGCCGGCACCGCGCCTTGATCGGGGTCAAACCCGCGAACAGATCCGACCGCGTCGGTCAGTTCGCGTCCGGCCGCTCGCCCGCGCGGATGCGGTCGCCCAGGTCATCGATCACCGGCAGCAGGTCCGCCACGCTGTCGATGACATAGTCGGCGCCGGCCGCGATCAGCTTCGTTGTCGCGTCTTCGCGGATGGCGGCCTGCTGCCTCGATGACAGCCTGTCCATCTCGGCGCGCGAGAGACCTGCCATGTTGCCGCTCAGCGCCAGGCCGACGGTCCAGCAGCCGGCGGCGACACCCTCCCCGATCCCGGGTTCGGTGTCGTCGACCTTGACGCATGCGCTGGCCGGCCAGACCCCCAGGTCGGCGAAGCTGCGGTACATCATCAGCGGGCCCGGACGTCCGGCGGCGAGGTCGCCGGCGCAAACCAGGTTGTCGGGGCTGTAGCCGCCGGCCGCGGCGACCGGCAGCAGCCGCGCCATGATCTCCCGCGTGTAGCCGGTCGTGGAACCGATGCGGATGCCGCGTCCCCTGAGCGCGGCAACGGTGTCCAGCGCGCCGGGAATGAAGTCGGCATAGTCGGTGACGACCTCGGCGTTCAGCGGCACGAACACCGCGTACACCCGGTCGATGGCCGCGTCGTCGAACGCGCTGCCCTGCGCCGCGCGCCACGCCGCCTCGACCCCGGGCAGCGTGCCCAGCGCGCGGATGTGGTCGCGCTTGGCCAGGCCCATCGGCCCGCGTGCCTCGGCGATGGTGATGTCGACGCCAAAGCGGCGGAAGGCCTCGACGAAGGCGCCCATCGGGGCGCGGGAGCCGAAGTCGACAATGGTGCCCGCCCAGTCGAAGATGACGGCCTTCACCGGATCGCTCATATCGTCACGGCCTCCCTGCCCGATCCGAACAGTTCGTCAATGACTTCCTCGCCGATGGCGAAGGCGGTGCTCATGCCCGTGCCGCTGGTCACCGTGACCAGCCGCAGGCCCGCTTCCGGGCGATCGACGAACATGGTGCCGGCGGCCGCGGCATAGACGCCGGTCCAGCGCTCGATCACCCGGTCGTCGGCCAGCCGCAGCACCTGGCGGGCCAGGTCGAGCATCAGGTCGTCGACCTCGGCGGGCTGGAACGGGTCCGGCGTGTCGTCATAGTGGTGCGAGTCACCGACCACCAGCGAGCCGTCGGCGGACTGCACCACGATCAGGTGGATGCCGTTGGCGATCAGGTCGGGCCGCTCGTTCCCGATGCGCGCCACCACCGGGTCGGCCCCTGCCCGCTCCCGGTACCCGGCATAGCGGACGACACTCTCGTCGCTCATCACCGCGCCCGGCAGGGTCCAGCCGCTGCCCTGCGGTGCCAGGCGCAGCATGTGCAGCTTGCATCGGGTCAGGCTGTAGTGGTCCCGGGCAGCGGGGAACAGGTCGGTGATCCAGTCGCCTGCCGCGATCACCACCGCGCCGGCCCCGATCCGCCCGGCGGAGGTGTCGACATGGCGCCCGGATGCACCATGGACGGCCGTCTGCCAGCGGAATTCCACACCCTGCGCCTGTTCCAGCCAGGCGGCGAGACGCGGCAGCGCAAGGCGCGGTTCGACCCTGAGTTCGTGCCCGCTCCACAGTGCACCGTGCAACCCGTCTTCCTGCAGCACCGGAAAGCGGTCGACGGCCTGGGTCCGGTCGAGCAATTCGCACCCTGCGCCCATCTCGGTCGCCATGAGGTCGCGCAGCACATCCATCACGTCCGGTGCACGCGCGGCAAGCACGAGACCCCTGTGGTTGACCTCTATGCCGGCCTTCGGCGCCACCTCGGCCCAGATGTCGCGGCTGCGCATGGCGCGCCCGTGCACGATGCCCCGCTGCTGGCCGGTCACGGTGACGAAGCCGAAATTGCGGATCGAGGCGCCGATGGCGCGTGCCTCACGATCCACCACCAGGACCGAGAGACCGCGACGCCGGGCGGCCAGCGCATGCGCCAGCCCGACGATGCCGCCACCGACCACGACCAGATCGTACATGCGCCCTCCGGTCGTGGATCCGCCAGCGGATCAGGTTCGGGTCAGGAGCGGACCTTCACATATTCGCCCGGCGCATCGCAGATCGCCGGCAGCTTGCCTTCGCCGGGAACGCGCGCGGGAACCTTCTTGCCCGACTGCTTCGCCATCCACTTGATCCAGTCCGGCCACCAGCTGCCCTTGTGCTCCTCGGCCTCGGCCAGCCAGTCATCGGGCGTGTCGTACTTCTTGCGCTTGGTGTTGATCCAGTGCTGGTACTTCACGGGTTCGGGCGGGTTCACCACGCCGGCGATGTGGCCCGAGCCGGCCAGCATGAAGCGCGTCGGGCCGGAGAAGATCTTCGTCGCCTTGAAGACCGACTTGTAGGGCGCGATGTGGTCTTCCTTGCCGGCCTGCAGGTAGACCGGGATCGAGACCTTGCGCAGGTCGATCGGCACGCCGCCCAGCGTGATGCCGCCCGGCTCCATCAGCAGGTTCCGCTGGTACATCTGCCGCAGGTAGAAGGTGTGCATCTTCGCCGGCATGCGGGTGGCGTCGGCGTTCCAGTACAGCAGGTCGAACGGGAACGGATCCTTGCCCATCAGGTAGTTGTTGACGACGAAGGTCCAGATCAGGTCGTTGGCCCGCAGCATGTTGAACGTCGTCGCCATGTCGGCGCCGTCCAGGTAGCCACGTTCGGACATCAGCTGCTCGATGTGCGCCAGCTGCTCGTCGTCGATGAAGACGCCCAGCTCGCCTGGCTCGGTGAAGTCGACCTGGGCCGTGAAAAAGGTGCAGGCCTTGATGCGGTCGTCGCCCTTCTCGGCCATGTAGGCCAGCGTCGACGCCATCAGCGTGCCGCCAAGGCAATAGCCGATCGCCGTGACCTCGCGCTGGCCGGTCGCCTGCTCCACCGCGTCGAGCGCGGCCAGGATGCCCTCGAACATGTAGTCCTCGAAGGTCTTCTGCGCGAGCTTCTGGTCGGGATTGACCCACGAGATGCAGAAGACGGTCAGGCCCTGTTCGGTCGCCCACTTGATGAAGGAATTCTCGGGGCGCAGGTCGAGGATGTAGAACTTGTTGATCCACGGCGGCGTGATCAGCAGCGGCCGCTCGAAGACCTGTTCGGTCGTCGGGTTGTACTGGAGCAGTTCGATCAGGTCGTTGCGGAACACCACCTTGCCCGGCGTGGTGGCGACATTGCCGCCGACCTGGAAGGCGTCGAAGTCCGTCATCTTGATGGCGAGCTTGCCCTTGCCGCGCTCCAGGTCCTCCAGCATGTGGTCCAGGCCGTTGACCAGGTTCTCGCCATTGGTCGCCAGCGTCTCGCGCAGCACCATCGGGTTGGTCATGATGAAGTTGGACGGGGACAGGGCGTCGACGAACTGCCGGGTGTAGAAATCGACCTTCTTCGCGGTCTTCGGGTCCAGCCCCTCGACACCGCGCACGGTCTCGGTGAGCCACTTCGAGGTCAGCAGGTAGCTTTCCTTGATGAAGTTGAAGATCTGGTTCTCGCTCCAGGACTTGTCCTTGAAGCGGCGGTCCGAGCGATCCTCCGTGACCAGCGGCGCCACGTCCTGGCCCAGCATGCGCTGGGCGGTGTTCTGCCAGAGCTGCATGTAGTTCTGCCAGAGATCGATCTGAGCCTGCACGACCTTGGCGGGGTCGGACATCATCTTGGCCGTCATTTCCATGAAGGCGTCGCCGACATGCAGCGGATCGACCGGTCCGTCCTGGGCGTCCTTCTGCCGTTCGAGGAATTCGGTAACCAGCTTCTGGCTCTGCGCGGCGATGCGGACCAGGTTCTGCGAGAACTCGGTCGGGTCCGGCATCGGGAAATCTTCAGGCGTCCGCTCGGTCATCGCTCCCCTCCTCTGGCCGGTCTCGGCCCCGTCTAGAGCCGGTCCGTTACCGTTTGTTGACCTATGGTAGCCTGAATGGCACCGGAAGCGCGACTCGTGGTCGCCGCCCTCTCCCCTGCGTCCCGGTGCAGACAAGGCTTTGCACAGAAGCTACATTGCCGAATCTGTGTGTCGAAGGGAAAGACGCGTTCCAGGTGCCGGAGGCCAAGCCATGACGAAATCGCTCCCGCACGGGACCGGGCGAGTGGTGCGTGCGCCGCGGCTCGGACTCGTCACACTGCTGGCGCTGCCGTTGCTCGCCGGCGGCTGTTCGCTGCCGGACTGGGCCGATCCGTTCGGCTCGGACTACGGACCGGTTCCGCAGCCCGTCTCGCGCGTGGGATCGAACACCGCGCTGCCGGCGCCGGGCGAGACGCTGGCCGCCGACACGGCCAACCGCCGCCACGAGGGCGAACGCCAGGTGGCGGCGGTCGCGACCCCGACCGTCGTCGAACCGGTTCGCGCCGCGCCCGCGCCGCAGCCCTTACGGGTCGAGCCGCCGAAGCCCGCTCCGGCGCCTGTCCAGGCTCCGGCTGTCGCAGCGGCCGCACCTGCCCCGGCGGCCGTTGCCCAGGCGCCCGTCGCACCGGCCCCCTCCGTCGCGGCGGCTCCGTCCGTCACCTCCAGCGCGATGCCGCAGCCGGCGTGGGGGCCGGCGGCGCCCCCCATGATAGCGGCGCTGGTCAAGGGCGGGCCGCCCCCCCCCCTCGC
>JAYZWD010000005.1:0-209719 GCA_036154895.1 Pseudomonadota bacterium | reverse complement strand
TTCAGGCCAGCTGGGCGACCTGCGCGGTCAGCTGGGCGACCTGATGCGCAGGCTGAACGTTGCCATGGGCGGCTTCCCCGTCGAGTGCGGCGATGCCGAGAGCGCCATGGGGGACGCGCAGCGCGCGCTGCGCGACGGCGACGGCAACGATGCCGTCAACAGCCAGGGCGAGGCGCTGGACCGCCTGCGCCGGGGCACCGAATCCGTGATGCGCGACCTCGCCAATCGCGGCCAGGGCCAGGCGGAGGGCGACGAGGGACCAGGCCGCGTCGGCATGGACGGCGAGGACATGGACCCGCTTGGCCGCTCGCCGGCCGACACATGGGGTGACGGATCGGGCGACATGGTGCCGGAGGCCGGCGCCATGCAGCGCAGCCGGGAGATTCTAGACGAACTGCGCCGCCGCTCCGGACAGCGCCACCGCCCGGGCGACGAACTCGACTATCTCCAGCGGCTGCTGCGCCAGTTCTGACCCCCTTTGGGGTCCGTCCTGTTCAGGGCAGGTCGCGTTCTGCGGGCGGCCAGGGTTCGGCGTCGAGCGGATACAGCTTCGTCACGTGTCCCATCTTGCGGCCCGGTCGCGCCTCGGCCTTGCCATAGAGATGCAGGCTGCCGTCCGAGGCCACCAGCTTCGCCCAGTTCGCCGCGTCGTCGCCGATCAGGTTGCGCATGACCGCGCGGTGATGGGCCAAGGTCGAGCCAAGCGGCAGGCCGGCGGCGGCGCGGACCTGCTGCTCGAACTGGCTGACGGTACAGGCCTCGATGGTCCAGTGCCCCGAATTGTGCGGGCGGGGCGCCATCTCGTTGAACAGCACCCCGCCATCCACGGTCACGAAGAACTCCACCGCAAGCAGGCCCTCGACCGCCAGCCCCTCGGCCAGCGCACGTGCAGCGCGGTCGGCGGCGGCTGTGGTCGCCACGGCAACGGCAGCCGGCGCGATGGTCAGGTCGAGAATGTGGTGGCGATGGCGGTTCTCGACCGCCGGCCAGGCGACCACCGCACCGTCGATGCCACGGGCGACGATCACGGAGATCTCGGCGACGAAGGGCACGAACTGCTCCAGGATGCAGGCCCGTCCACCCAGTTCGTCGAAGGCCGCGGGCGCGACGGCGGCGTCGCGGATGACGCGCTGGCCCTTGCCGTCATAGCCCTCGTTGCGGGTCTTCAGCACCGCCGGAACACCGATCTCCGCCAGCGCCGCCTGCAGGTCGGCCTGCGAGGCGACCGCCGCGAAGGGGGCGACCTCTATGCCGAGCCGGCGAGCCAGCGTCTTCTCGTTCAGCCGGTCCTGCGCCACGGACAGCACGCGCGAACCCGGCCTGACCGGCACGCGCGCCTCCAGGAAGCGGACAGCCGGAACCGGGACATTCTCGAATTCCAGTGTCACCGCGTCGACACCGGCGGCGAAGCGGGCCAGCGCCGCCTCGTCGTCCCAGGCCGCGACGGTCGATGCCGCGGACACCTGCGCCGCCGGGGAATCGGTCTCGGGGCAGTAGACATGCACGCGATAGCCGAGCCTGGCCGCCGCGAGCGCCATCATGCGACCGAGCTGGCCGCCACCCAGCACACCGATAACGGAACCCGGCGCCAGTGCAGTCATCTCGACCTCAGCGGACAGGGGTCTCGGCGACCGATTCGGTCTGCGCCGCACGCCAGGCCGCCAGCCGGCCGGCCAGCGCCGGATCCTGCAGCGCGACGATGGAACTGGCCAGCAGGCCGGCGTTCTTCGCGCCCGCCTTGCCGATGGCCAGGGTGCCGACCGGCACACCACCCGGCATCTGGACGATGGACAGCAGGCTGTCCATGCCGGACAGCGCCTTGCTCTCCACCGGCACACCCAGCACCGGCAGGGTGGTCATGGCGGCAACCATGCCCGGCAGGTGCGCCGCGCCACCGGCACCGGCGACGATCACCTGGATCCCGCGCGCCGCCGCCCCACGGGCATAGTCGGCCATGCGGTCGGGCGTGCGATGCGCCGAGACGATCCGGACCTCGTGCGGCACGCCGAGGGCCTCGAGGATCTCGACCGCCGCCGACATGGTTTCCCAGTCGGACTGGCTGCCCATGATCACGCCGACCTTCGCGTTGTCCTGCTCCACGCGTCTTCCGCCCGTACCGGTTCGAGGAAAGCGCGGGATTATATGGATCGGCGGCGCCCCCGCAAGCACATGAACCAATTCTTAACCGCCGCGCGCCACCCTCGGGGGAGAGACCCGTACCGGATTCCGGCCCGGGCGAGCGACAACAGGCAAGGAAGCCCGGGAATGAAGGTGAACGGCTACTCGGCGATTGCCGGCGCGCGTCCGCTGGACCGGACCCGCGGCACGTCCCGTACGTCGTCCGCCACGCCGGCCAGCGATTCCCGCGGCATCGACGACAGCCCTGCCGTCGAGGTGCTGGACCTGTTCGGCGTGCCCGAGGCGGAACTGACGCCCAAGGTGAAGTCGGCGATCCTGAACCTGATGGCAGAGGTGGATTCGCTCCGCCGCGAGTTGCAGGTCGCGAACCGCCGCATCACCGACCTCGAGGAACTGGCCGACAAGGACCCGCTGGTCCCGGTTTCCAACCGCCGCGCCTTCGTTCGCGAGATGTCGCGGATGATGTCCTACACCGAACGCTACAACGTGCCGTCCAGCCTGATCTTCTTCGACATGAACGGTCTGAAGCAGATCAACGACACCCTCGGGCACGCCGCCGGCGACAAGGCCCTGGCCGCCGTGGCCCGTGTGCTGCGCGACCACACGCGCGAGACCGACGTCGTGGGACGGATCGGCGGCGACGAGTTCGGTGTCATCCTGGCCCAGGCCGACGAGACGGCGGCGCACCTGAAAGCCGACGAACTGGCCGACGCCATCCGCCATACCGAGGTGCAGCACGGCGACCGGCTGATCCCGCTGGAGGTCGCCCACGGCGTGTTCTCGTTCCACCAGGGGGGCGACGCGTCCTCCGCGCTGGCCGAGGCCGACCGGCGCATGTACCGGCGCAAGCAGGAAATGAAGGCGGCGGCCGGCGACACCGGCTGAGCCTGTCGTTCAGGCGATGATGTCGGGCCTGAGCAGGGCCTCGAGCTTGCTGATCTCGTCCTTGACCCTGAGCTTCTGCTTCTTCATCCGCTGCATCTGCAGGTCGTCATAGGCCCCCTTCTGGATCAGGGCCTCGATGGCGGCGTCGAGGTCGCCATGCGCGACCTTCAGCTGGGAGAGACGGCGGACGACCACGTCACGTTCGTCTTCTCTGACCTCGACCATCCCCTACCTCCCGCTTTGCGCGCGGATGTGGCCATGCCATAGTTCGGCGTCCGCGCACCGGCTGCTCGCCGCAGGATAGCACGGTGGCGCAAGGGTTTCACGGGTTGGCTGGGTCGCCGGCAGCCGGAAGCGGGGATCGGCGAATGGCCGTCTTTTCAGCCAGCATCTATCCGCCCAACGATCTCTGGGACTATGCGACCCGTGTCTATGCGCGCGGCCGCGCCGGGGAGGCGTGCCTGTCGCTGCAGGATACCAGGGGCGTCGACGTCAACGTGCTGCTGTTCTGCTGCTGGGTGGCCTCCAGCGGGCGCGGCGTGTTCCGCGAAGGCGAGCTGGAGCAGGCCCTGATCGCCATCGGTCCCTGGCGGAACGGCGTCATCGATGTGCTGCACGACCTCAAGGTCCGGCTGAAATCCGACGTCTCGCCGGCACCGAAGACCCTGGCCGACGACCTGCGTCGCGTGATCGTGGAAAGCGAACTGCATGCCGAGCACGCCGAGGTGCTGATGCTGCACGCCGCCATGACCCGGCCCGGGACCGGAACCTTCGACCGCAACCGCCAGATCGAGGATTCCATCGTGAACCTGTTCCGCTATCTCGCCCTGCTCCGCATCGCGCCCGACGATGAAGATATCCGCTCCCTGATCGACATCCTGTGCGGGGCATTCCCCGAGGAGCAGCCGTCGCGGATCGAGAGCCTGACCGCCGGCATGGCGTTTCGCTGGCGGGCCGGCGACCGGGCACTGATTGGCGGGTGACAGGCCCCTTCTCCGGGCGCACAATGACAGTGTCGTGACAGCCGTCCGACGGCTGCCCCGTCCACCTGACACAGCTCAAGGGGGTATCACGTGACTGCAAAGCCGTCTTTCTCTCAGCTCAAGCGTCGCCACGCCGAACTCGAGGCCCAGATCGCCGACGAGGAGGCACGTCCGCACCCGGATGACAGCCACGTGGCGCAGTTGAAGAAGCGAAAGCTCTACCTGAAGGACGAGATGGAGCGATTGGCGCACGCCGCGGCCTGACGGTCGCCTGACGTCCCTTTCGACACCACGAACCAGCAGACCCCGCCCGATCCGGCCCGTTGCGTAGCCGGTCGGTGGCGGGGTCCTTGATTCTGGGGCCCTCGTCTCAGCCCTGACGCCAGGGCGAGGCGCCGCCGTCCAGCGCGGCGCGGATGGCGTCGCCATCCCCGTCCGGCTTCGGTGCCGGACCGGCCGGAACCTTCGGGCTGTCGCTGACCCAGATCGGGCTGTCGATCACTTCGGCGACCTGCGCCTCGGGCGCGGCCTGCACGATGGCACCGGATGCACGGGCCTGGGCGTCGTGCACGGCCTCGTTGGTCGACAGAACCGGTCCCACCGCCAGCTTCACGGCGGCGAATCGCGGCAGCCAGTACGACAGGTCATGCTGCCGGAACACCGGGTCGAGCACCGCAACCAGTTGCGTCGCATGCTCCCGGCGGCTCTCGATGGTGCGGAAGCGCGGATCGTCCGCCAGGTCCGGGCGCGCGATCACTTCCAGCAGGCGCTGCCAGTCCCGCTCCGGCTCCAGCGCCGAGATGATGAACCAGCGTTCATCCCGGGTGGGATAGTAGTTGACCATGGCGGACCACGGCGTCTGCCGCGGCCTGCGGTCGATCGGCGGTGCGCCGGTCAGCGCGCCCTGTGCCAGCACGGCATTCGACCAGAGGCCGTTGGCGATCAGCGAGGTGTGGACCTCCCTGCCCCTGCCGGTGCTCATCCGCTCGATGATCGCCAGCAGGATGGCCGACAGCAGCGCCATGGCCGTCGGATGATCGCCCTGCCCCGCCACCGACAGCGCCGGCGGTCCGGCCATGTCGGGGCGCACCACGTGCATCAGCCCCGAGCGCGCCCAGTAGGTGGTGGCATCGAATCCCGACGAGTCCGCTTCCGGCCCCGTCTCGCCATAGGCGGTAAGCGAGGCGTAGATCAGCCGCGCGTTGAGGCCCTGCACGTCCTTCCAGGTCAGGCCCAGCTTGCGGCGCACCGGCAGCGGATGGTTGGTGATGAAGACATCGGCGGTCGCGAGCAGGGACCGCAGCCGGGCCCTGTCGACCTCGGTGTTCAGGTCCATGACGATCCCGCGCTTGGAGCGGTTGTCGAGTTGCCAGTAATAGTCGAAGCCGGCGTCCGGAAAGCCCGGCGTGTCGCGCAGGCGGCGATAGCCGTCCAGCGCCGGGCTCTCCACCTTGATCACGTCGGCGCCGAAATCGGCCATGGCCGTTCCGGCCGTCGGCCCGGCGATGAAACTCGCCGCGTCGACGACCTTGAGGCCGTCCAGGATGGGTCGACTCATGATCCGGTCTTTGACAGCCATGCATTGAACGACGGCGTGCGGCGCTCCTTGAACGAGGCCACGCCCTCGCGCGAATCCGGATGGTGGTCGACGATGGCGGTCTTGGCCGCGATGTCGTCGAGGGACTGTGCCCAGTTCATCTCGGCGGCATTGTAGACGCAGCGCTTCAGCAGGCGCATCGCCACCTGCGGTCCCTCGGCCATCTCGCGGGCCAGCGCCTCGGTGGCGGACATCAGCTCGCCGGGCGCCACCACCTCGTTGACCAGGCCCATTTCCTGCGCCTCGGCCGCGGTGACGATCTTCTTGCGCATCAGGAAGTCCATGGTGCGCGCCAGCCCCAGGTGCTGCATCAGCAGGTACGGACCGCCCTCGTCGGGCAGCAGCGCGAACCGCAGCGTGGCGCTGCCCATGCGCGCGGTGCTCGCCGCGATCCGGAAATCGCAGGCCAGCGCCAGCGAGAAGCCCGTCTGGATGGCGATGCCGTTCATGGCCGCGATGGTGATCTTGTCCATGTTGCGGACGGCGGTGTTGAGCGCCTGGGAGATCACCCGCAGCCCCTCGTAGGTGCCGATACCGCTGTCATGGCCGGCGGGGATCAGCGGCACCTGACCGTCATCCTCACGCAATCCGGTCGAATAGCCCTTCAGGTCGTCGCCGGCCGAGAAGGAGTCGCCCGAGCCGGTGAAGACGATGACACGGACGCCGTTGTCCATCTGCGCCTGGGTCAGCGTCTCGATCAGCTCGCGCTTGATCGTCGACGTCATGCCGTTCTTGCTTTCCGGCCGGTTGAAGGTGATCCACAGGATCCCCGGCTCGGTCATGCTCAGGTCGTAGCCCTTGCGTGCCCCCAGTTTCATCGCGTCCTCCCCCGTTCGCTGTCCTGGTTCCGATGGGCGCAGTCTCGCGCCGACCCGGCGCCATGGTCCAATGCTTTTCTCCGGGACAGCCCCCCTGCGCCGGGCGTGGCGGACCGCCGCAGCGGCGCAGATGAACCCAACCTTTTGATCTGGATCAATTTTTCACACCGGCTCGGGGCGCAAGTCTCGACCGCGGCACCGAGATTGCCGTTCATGCCGGAAGGATCCCGAACCATGAAGTTCCCCGCAGCCCCCGTTGCCGCGCTTGCGCTGGCCACCGCGGTCAGCCTGACCGCCCCCGTCACGGCACAGGCCGGCGCCGGCGATCTCCAGGTCCGCGTGCGCACCATCGGCGTGTTGCCGACCGGTGACTCGGGGCCGATCCAGCCGACCTTTCCCGGCGCCAGCCTGTCGGCCGGCAATGCCGTCGTTCCCGAGATCGACCTGACATATTTCGTCACCGACAACATCGGGCTGGAGCTGATCGCGGCGACCACACGCCACCAGATCAAGGGCCAGGGCGCGCTGGCGGGCCTCGACAACGCGGCCAGCGCCTGGCTGCTGCCCCCGACCCTGACGCTGCAGTACCACTTCAACCCCGAGGGCCAGTTCCGCCCCTATGTCGGCGCCGGCATCAACTGGACGCTGTTCTACGGCGAGCGCGCGGACGGCAGCCTGGTCAACGCGGTCGGTCCGACCAAGGTGGAGGCCACCAATTCGCTGGGCCTCGCCATGCAGGCCGGCTTCGACTACGAGATCGCGAAGAACTGGGTGATCAACGCCGACATCAAGTACATCCGCCTGGATACCAACGTGTCGCTGGATACCGGACTCGGCACACAGCGCACCAACCTGGCCATCAACCCGGTCATCATCGGCATCGGCCTGGGCTACAGCTTCAACCTGTTCTGAGCCCGGCGGCGTGGCGCAGGGCCGGCTGGATCTCAGCCGGCCTTCAGCGCCGCCGCCACCTCGGCCACGCGGCGCCCGACCAGTTCCAGGGACTGGCGCACGCCCTCGTCAACCACGGCGCCGTCGGCATCGAACATCTCCGGCTTCACCGTCACCGCCCGCTGCTCCGGGATCACGATCACGCCGATATTGCCGAGGATCTGGCGGACATGGACCAGCCCGCGCAGGCCGCCCAGCGCACCCGCCGAACCGGCCACGATCCCGGCCACCTTGTTCCTGTAGGCGTGCAGCGGCGGCCGCCCCTGAACCGGGCGCGACACCCAGTCCAGGGTGTTCTTCAGCAGCGGCGTGACCGAGCTGTTGTACTCCGGGCAGGCCATCAGCAGCGCGTCATGGGCATCGAAGATGTCCTTCAGCGCCATCGCTTCCGCCGGGATGCCACTTTCGGCCTCCAGGTCGCCGTCATAGAGCGGCAGGCGATGCCCGGCCAGTTCCAGCCATGTGACTTCGGCGCCGGCGGCGCGGGCGCCTTCGGCCGCGGCCTTGCCCAGGCGGCGGTTCCAGGAGGCCTTGCGGGCACTGCCCGCGAAGGCCAGGACTCGGACTGTCATCTAGTGGCTCAGGATCTGGCTGAGGAACAGCTTGGTGCGCTCGCTCTGCGGATTGGTGAAGAACGGCTCGGGCTCGTTCTGCTCGACGATCTGGCCCTGGTCCATGAAGATGACGCGGTTGGCCACCTGGCGCGCGAAGCCCATCTCGTGGGTCACGCACAACATGGTCATGCCGGTCTGGGCGAGGTCGACCATGACGTCCAGCACTTCCTTGATCATCTCCGGGTCGAGGGCCGAGGTCGGCTCGTCGAACAGCATGATGCGCGGGTTCATGCACAGCGAGCGGGCGATCGCCACGCGCTGCTGCTGACCGCCCGAGAGCTGACCGGGATATTTCCTGGCCTGGTCGGCGATCTTGACGCGGTCGAGGAACTTCATCGCCGTTTCCTCGGCCTGCTTCTTCGGGGTCTTGCGGACCCAGATCGGCGCCAGGGTGCAGTTTTCCAGAACCGTCAGGTGCGGGAACAGGTTGAAGTGCTGGAAGCACATGCCGACTTCCGAGCGGATCTTGTCGATGTTCTTCAGGTCCGAGGACAACTCGATGCCATCGACCTGGATGCTGCCCTTCTGGTGTTCCTCCAGCCGGTTGATGCAGCGGATCAGCGTCGACTTGCCTGACCCGGACGGCCCGCAGATGACGATGCGCTCGCCGCGATAGACCGTCAGGTTGATGTCGCGCAGCACGTGGAAATCCCCGTACCACTTGTTCATGCCGGTGATCTGGATGGCAACCTCGTCGCTGATCTGCAGCTTCGAGGCATCGACCTCGCGTTCACTGACCATTTCGGACATGCGGACCTCCTCTCAACGGTGGCCTGTCTGGAGCTTGCGCTCCAGGTACTGGGAATAGCGGGACATGGAGAAGCAGAAGATGAAGAAGAACAGCGCGATGAAGCCGTAGAGCTCCCAGACGATGCCGTTCCAGTTCTGGTCGGCGCGGATCGGGTTGATGATGCCGACCGGGTCCAGCAATCCGATCACCGACACCAGCGTCGTGTCCTTGAACAGGCCGATGAAGGTGTTGACGATGCCGGGGATCGAGATCTTCAGCGCCTGCGGCAGGATGATCAGCCGCATGGACTTCCAGTAGTCGAGACCCAGCGCGTCAGCCGCCTCGTACTGTCCCTTGGGCAGGGCCGCGAGGCCGCCGCGGATCACCTCCGCCATGTAGGCCGAGGCAAAGGCCGTGACCATGATGACGACGCGCAGGATCAGGTCGAACTCGGTGCTGGGCGGCAGGAAGTACTGCAGCAGCACGCTGGCCACGAACAGCAGGGTGATCAGCGGCACGCCGCGGATGAACTCGATGAAGCCCACCGACAGCGCCCGGATGATCAGCAGGTTGGATCGCCGCGCGAGCGCCAGGCAGACACCGATCGGGAACGACGCCGCGATGCCCGAGACCCCGATGATCAGCGAGAGCAGGAAGCCGCCGATCCGGGCGGACTGCACCGGCTCCAGACCGATATCGACGATGCCGGTCACCAGGTCGTCCAGCGGCTCGACCAGGAACAGCCACCAGATGATCGTGACCAGCGCGCCGGCCACCATCGCCAGCATGCCCGCCACATTCACGTCCATCACGCTCCCGGCAGCCCTGCCGCCGTAGCGCCACACCGCAAAGCCGACGCCCGGTCCGGCGAACACCATGACCGGCCCCCAGATCGAGCCGCCCCAGATCAGCCAGTAGGCCAGCCCCGGGTAGATGACGGAGAACACAAGCAGCTTGCGTGATGCGCCGGAAAACAGCACCGGGAAGATCGCGGCAAACATCAGGATGAATGCCGCGAACGGGCGCCAGCGTTCCTCGGCCGGGTAGAAGCCGAAGAAGAACTGCCATTTCCGTTCGTTGATGACGGCAAGGCAGGCGCCGGTGTCGATCGAGCGACACTCGGTCAGCGAGCCGGCGTTCCAGATCGAGCCCAGAAACAGCCAGGGAATGACCGCGGACAGCACATGGAAGACGACTGCCAGCCCGACGATCGTCATCACGCTGTTGGAGATGCTGGAAAACAGGTTGGCCCGGATCCACGCCACCGGTCCCAGGGACAGGCCAGGCGGCGGTGACGGCGGAATGGTCTCGTGAGAGACGAAAGCGATGCCTCGGGTGGTCATCTCAGCGCTCCCTCAGCTTCACGCGTTCGTTGTACCAGTTCATCACTGCCGAAATGCTGAGCGACGCCGCGAGGTAGAAGGCCATCAGCAGCAGGATGCACTCCATCTCCTTGCCGGTCTGGTTCAGCGTGATGCCGCCCAGCGTGCCGGTCACGTCCATGTATCCGACCGCGATGGCCAGCGAGGAGTTCTTGGTCAGGTTCAGGTACTGGCTGATCAGCGGCGGAATGATGACCCTCAGCGCCTGGGGCAGGATGACCAGGTTCATGGTCCGGTTCGGCCGGATGCCGAGCGCGAAGGCCGCCTCGGTCTGGCCCTTGCTGACCGCCTGGATGCCGGCACGCACGTTTTCCGCCACGAAGGCCCCGGTATAGATCGACAGCGCCAGCCAGAGACCGATCAGGCTGTCACGGGCATAGATGCCGCCCTGGAAGTTGAAGCCCTGGAGCTTCGGGTATTCCAGACCGATCGGCATGCCGGCCACGAAATAGACCAGGATCGACGGCAGGAAGAAGATCGCCAGCGAGATCCGGAACACCGGCAGGATCTGGCCCGTCGCCTCCTGTTTCGCCCTGGCATAGCGGCGGAACCAGACGATCGCGGCGACGGACAGCACGAAGGCGATGCCCACGGCCAGTGCCGCGTCCTGGAAGACCGGGATCGGCATGTAGAAGCCGCGGTTGGTGAAGACGAAGCTGCCCAGCACCGGATTCAGGCAATCGAGCTGCTCGGGAGTACGGCAATAGTCACGCGGTACCGGCAGCGACTCGTTGATCACCGCCACCACGATCAGGATCCAGATCAGCACCGGCACATTGCGGAAGGCCTCGACATAGACCGTCATGATCCGGGCGATCAGCCAGTTCTTCGACAGCCGCAGCACGCCGGCGATGGTGCCGATGACCGTTGCCGTCAGGCAGCCCAGAACGGCGACCAGCAGCGTGTTCAGGATACCGACCAGTGCCGCGCGGGCATGCGTGTCGCGCGAGGTGTAGTCGATCAGGCGTTGATTGATGTCGTAGGATGCAGGCTGGGAAAGAAAGCCGAATGAGAAGGTCTTGCCCAGCACGGCCAGGTTGACGATGGCATTGTTGATCAGCCAGGCCGCAGCCAGCATGAAAGCCATCAAGGCAATAATCTGGATTGTATAGGATCGATACCGCGTATCGTAGATCAGCATTCCGATGCGGAACTGTTGTTCCGGAGCCTCGGAAATCGATGTCATGTCTTGCGCCCTCCTCGCTGCTTTCCTCCCCCCGGAAAGTCAGACGGGCGCGCCCCTTTCGGGACGCGCCCGCCCGGCGATCAGCGGAACGGAGGCGCGTAGAGGATGCCGCCCTTGCTCCAGAGCTGGTTCAGGCCACGCGACAGGCCGATCGCGGTGCTCTCGCCGATGTTGCGTTCGAAGACCTCGCCATAGTTGCCGACGGCGGCGATCGCCTTCACCGCGAAGTCCTTCGGCAGGCCCAGCATCGCGCCGTACTCGCCTTCCTTGCCCAGCAGGCGGGCGACTTCCGGATTGTCGGTGTTGGCGGCCATGTCCATGACATTGGCCTGGGTCACGCCGAACTCCTCGGCGATGATCAGGGCGTTCAGCACCCAGGCGGACACGTCCGCGAACTGGTCGTCACCATGACGGACGAGCGGGCCCAGCGGCTCCTTCGAGATGATCTCGGGGAGAATGATGTGGCCCTTCGGATCCTCGAAGGTCGAACGGGTCGCGGCGAGGCCCGACGCGTCGGTGGTGTAGACGTCGCAGGCACCGGCCAGGTACTTCTGCTGCGCCTCGGCGTTGGTCTCGATCGGGACCGGCTCGTACTTCATGTTGTTGGCACGGAAGAAGTCGGCCAGGTTCAGCTCGGTGGTGGTGCCGGTCTGGATGCAGACGGTGGCGCCGTTCAGCTCCTTGGCGGACTTCACGCCCAGCGCCTTCGGAACCATGAAGCCCTGGCCGTCATAGTAGTTCACGCCGGTGAAGGTGAACTTCAGGTCCGCGTCGCGGCTCAGCGTCCAGGTGGTGTTGCGGTAGAGGATGTCGACCTCGCCCGACGCCAGTGCGGTGAAGCGGGTCTTGCCGGTGGTCGGCGTGAACTTGATCGCGTCGCCCGAACCGAAGATCGCGGCTGCGGTCGCGCGACAGAACTCGACGTCGAAGCCCTTCCAGGTGCCGTCCGCGTCGGTGTAGGCGAAGCCGGCAACGCCGGTCGACACACCACACTGCAGGAACCCTTTGGCCTTGATGTCATCCAGCGTGGCCGCGTTGGCGGCGGCAGAAACTGCCAGCACCGCGGCGGCGGCGATGACTGCGCCTTTTACTTTCATGTCGCAAACTCCCTGTTGCGTCCTGTTGCCCCGCACAGTCGCCGACGGCCCCTGTATTCCGTCGATCCCCGCCGTAAGCGACGCGCGGATCCGGGGCTGCAGGCCCGTTCGGGCTCTCCAAGCCCTGAAAGCCTATGCCCCTCGCACCTGCAACACAACAGTCAAGTCGGAAGCAATTGGCGCCGCGTCTGTGCCTCTGCCAATATCGCGCCGACCTCGTCTCAAACCGGAAGAAATGAAACGTCCGCCGATGAAACAGGATACGACCATCGTTACGACCGGCCGAAATCCGGAAGCCAATCACGGCGCCGTCAACCCGCCAGTTTACCATACGTCAACCATACTCTTCGAAAGCATGGCGGCGATGCGGGCGGCCGGTGCGGCACGTGAACGTGGCGAGGCGGTCACGACCTACGGTCGCGCCGGACACCCGACAACGCTGGCATTCGAGGAAGCGGTGGCGACACTGGAGGGTGCGCACCGCGCCTACGCCTTCCCCTCCGGTCTTGCCGCGCTGGCGGCAGCGCTGACGGCCTATGTCGGACAGGGCGATCACATGCTGGTGACCGACAGCGCCTACCGCCCGACCCGGAACTACTGCGAGAACGTCCTGAAGCGGTTCGGTGTCGAGACCACCTATTACGACCCGCTGGCAGGCGGCGACATCGCGGGGCTGATCCGTCCGGAAACGAAGGTCGTCTTCGTCGAGGCGCCCGGCTCGCAGACCTTCGAGATGCAGGACATCCCGGCCATTGCCGAGGCCGCGCACGCCGCCGGTGCCTTCGTCCTGATGGACAACACCTGGGCGACACCGGTCTATTTCCGCCCCTACGAGAAGGGCGTCGATGTCTCCATCCACGCCGCCACCAAGTATCTCGTCGGGCATTCCGACGCGATGCTGGGCGTCGTCACCGCCAACGCGCGCGCCTGGGAACCGCTGCGCCGGACGGCGCAGCTCATGGGCCAGTGCGCCGGCCCCGATGACGTCTATCTCGGCCTGCGCGGCATCCGCACCCTGTCGGTGCGGCTGGAGCGGCACATGAAGAACGCGCTGCAGGTCGCCGCCTGGCTGGAGACCCGCCCGGAGGTCGACCGCGTGCTGCACCCGGGCCTGCCGAGCCATCCCGGTCACGCCATCTGGAAACGCGATTTCCTGGGTGCCTCCGGCCTGTTCTCGATCGTGCTGAAGCCGGACCACGACGAGGCGGCGCTGGCGCGGATGATCGACGGCTACAGGCTGTTCGGCCTCGGTGCCTCGTGGGGCGGCTTCGAGAGCCTGGTGCTCCACCAGAAGCCCGAACAGTTCCGCACGGCGGTGCCGTGGCGCGGACCCGGCCTGCTGGTCCGCTTCCATATCGGCCTGGAGGACCCCGAGGACCTGATGGCCGATCTGGCGGCAGGCTTCGACCGGCTGAACGGCTGACGCGAACCGGTCAGCCGGGGTCGCGAACCTCCCGCACCCGGAGCAGCAGCACCAGGCCGACGACGATGAACACCAGGATCATCGATATGCCGATGCGGGCGCTTTCGGTCTGCCTGGTCACCAGGGCGATGGTCAGCGGCGCGGCCCAGGAGGTCGCCTTGCCCGACAGCGCGAACAGGCCGTAGTACTTGCCGAGCTGGTCAGGCGGCGCCAGGCGGGCCACCATCGAACGACTGGCGGCCTGGGCCGGGCCGGCGACGATGCCGAGCAGGGCCGTGATGCCCAGGACCGCCCATTCCGCGGGCGCCGCGAACAGGCCGTCCCCCTCGACGGGGAAGTCCAGCGGCACGACGAAGAACACCTTGCCGTCGCCGATGGAAATGATCGCGAGCACCGTCAGCACAAGGCCCGTCAGCGACAGGAACAGCGTCGGCCGCGAGCCGATGCGGTCATCCAGCCAGCCGCCGAGGAAGCTGCCCGGAATGCCGAAGACCAGTGTCAGGATCCCGAACAGGCCGAGTTCCAGCAGGCCCCAGCCCAACTGGCCCTGGATGTAGATGCCACCGAAGGCGAAGATCGCGTTCAGGCCGTCGTAGTAGATCATGCGCGAGATCAGGAAGCGGAAGATGTTCGGCCGCGACGGCAGCGTCGCCAGGGTGTGCCGCAAGTCGCGCAGCCCCTTGCGCACCGCCGCCACCCGGTCGTGCACCATCCTGGGCTGGTCCGGCGTCCACAGCATGAACGGAATCAGGAAGACAGCGTACCAGATGCCGGCGAAGGGCCCCGACAATCGCTCGCCGACATGTGAATCCATGTCGAAACCCGGCCCCGGAATTCCGGGAAGCTGGCCTGTCAGCCAGAGCATGATCGGCAGCGCCACCAGCGCGCCGATATAGCCCATGGCCCAGCCGAAGCCGGACAGGCCACCGACCCGGTCCTCGCCGGCCAGCGACGGCAGCATGGCATTGTTGAAGACCACGGCGAACTCGGCGCCGATCACGCCCAGCACCACCATGGCGACGATGAACCAGTAGAGCGGGCCGGTCGCACCCGGTTCGGCGAACCACAGGCCGCAGCAGGCGACGGCGCAGAGCAGGCTGAAGCCGACCGTCCATGGCTTGCGCGGACCGGTCGCGTCGGCCAGTGCCCCCAGCACCGGCGCGGCGAATGCCATCACCAGGCCGGCCCCGCCCTGGATCCAGCCCCAGGTCTCCTGCCCTTCGGTCTGGTCGCCGATGATCTGGCTCGCGAAATAGGGCGCGAAGATGAAGGTCGTGATGATCGTGAAGAAGGGCTGCGCGGCCCAGTCGAACATCGCCCAGCCGAACCGGCCCCTGAAGCCTGCACGCATCTCCGCCCCTCCCGGCTGCCACGCGCGGTGACTGTAGGCCAGTCATGCCGTCACGGAAATCGCCGGCTCGAACAAAAAAGACCCCGGCCGTGGCCGGGGTCTTTCGCTGGTCGTTCGTGCCCGGGTCGGGCGGTCAGACCCGGCGGCGGCGTCCGCCACGGCCGAGGCCGATGGCCTTGGCCATCTCGGCGCGCTTTTCGGCATAGCTCGGCGCCACCATCGGGTAGTCGGCCGGCAGGTTCCATTTCGCGCGGTAGTCTTCCGGCGACATGTTGTAATTGGTGCGCAGGTAGCGCTTCAGCATCTTGAGCTTCTTGCCGTCTTCCAGGCAGATCAAGTAGTCCGGCGTGATCGAGCGCCGCACATTGACCGCAGGCTTCTGCTTTTCCGGCTCCGGTTCCGGCTCGCTATTGCCGGCCGACGCCAGCGCGGCGTGAATCCGGTTGATGAGGTCCGGCAGTTCATCTGACGGCACGACATTGTTCGACACATAGGCAGCGGCGACGTCCGCCGTCATTTGCAGCAGGTCATGCGCGCTGGCATTTCCGGCATCTGCTGTGTTGGTGGCCATGTCGACAACTCCCGATTTGCAGTTCCAGTGGCAGGGATTCGATCAACGACTACAAGGTCGCCTTCGGTTTGCGCGCAATCTAGCAGCGGCGTGAAAGATGAAAAGGGCTATTTTCAAGGTTTTATTGTCACAGCACACGCGCTGGCCAAGTTCCCGCAGCGTCATTGCCGAAAATTGAATGGAAATCGGCGGGAGCTGTCTTCTCTCCGGTGACGCCGGAAGGACGACAAAACCCGAATCAACCACCAGAGTTGCCGATTCACCGGGGGCGGCTGCATGCTATTGTCCCGCGCGACGCAACGACAGCAGGCATTTCGGGATACGCATGAATCGGGGGGCGCGAGGCCGGCTGAGGCTGGCCGACGATCTGCACGAACGCCCCTGGTGGCGCGAGGACGCCGGCCGTCCGGCACCGCCGGAGCCGGATCTTCCGGCCACGGTCGATGTGGTCATTGTCGGAGCGGGCTATACCGGCCTGTCCGCGGCGCTGACCCTCGCCCAGTCCGGTGCGCGTGTCGCGGTCTTCGATTCGGGCGATCCGGGCGACGGGGCATCCGGCCGCAATGGCGGCATGGTCGGCGACCGCCTGAATGTTTCCTGGCGCACCCTTGCCCGTCGCTACGGCGCCGGACGTGCGACCGCGCTGCAGCAGGAGGCACGCAGTGCCGTCGACTATGTCGAGCGCCTGACCGTCGACCTCGGCATCGACTGCGGCTTCGCGCGGGTCGGCCGCTTCTGCGCCGCGGCGAGCCCGGCCCACCTGCGCGCCATGCGCCGGGAACTGGAGGCCGAGCCCGAGGACCTGCGGGAGGGGCGAATCATCCCGCCGGGCGAGACCGCCGCCTATGTCGACAGCCCGCTCTATCACGGTGGCGAACTGATCGAGACGGTCGGCTGCATCCACCCGGTGCGCTATCACACGGGCCTGCTCGAAGCGGTGCGGAAGGCCGGAGTCCCGGTGCTGGCGCGCACGCAGGTGCTGGCCAGCGAGGAGGACGATGACGGCCTGACCGTGGAGACCGGGATCGGCTTTGTCCGCGCCGACCGGATGCTGGTCTGCACCAACGGCTACACCGACATGCTGGAGCCGAACCTGCAGCGCCGGGTGGTCCCTGTCACCAGCGCCATGATCGCGACGGGGGAACTTGACCCCGACCTGGTGGCGCGCCTCGTTCCCGGCGGGCGCATGATCACCGACAGCTTCCACCTGCTGCACTATTTCCGGCCGTCCCCGGACGGCCGTCGCATCCTGCTGGGACACCGCCCCGCCCCCTTCCATCCGCAGCGCGGCCGGCGCCTTGCGGCCTTCCTCGCCCGTCGGCTGGGGGAGATCCTGCCGGCGCTCGACGGTGCAACCGTCACCCATTGCTGGCAGGGACGCCTGGGCTTCAGCTTCGACTTCCTGCCCAAGATCGGCCTGGTCGAACGGACCGGATTCGCCATGTGCTACGGCGGTTCCGGCGTCGCGATGGCGAGCTGGCTCGGCCACAAGCTGGGCCAGAAGGCTGCCGGCGACCTGGCCGGACGGACCGCCTTCGACGACATCGACTTCCCCGCCCGCTTCTACCATCGGGGCACACCGTGGTTCGTGCCGCCGGCGATGGCCGTGCTGGCCCTGGACGACTGGCGGCACCGTCGGCGGCGGCGACTGACTTGAACCGCCCCGATCGCGGGTCGCTCTTCCGGGTCTGGCACCTTGCCTGGCCGGTGATCCTCTCGAACCTGTCGACGCCGCTGCTGGGGGTGGTCGACACCGCGGTGGTCGGGCGCCTGCCCGGCCCCGAGTACATCGCCGGCGTCGCGGTCGGCGCAACCGCCTTCACCTCGACCTTCTGGGCCTTCGGTTTCCTGCGCATGGGCACCACCGGCTTCGTGGCACAGGCCGCAGGGGCCGGAAACGCCGACGAGATCCGCGCGGTGCTCGCCCGCGCCCTGCTGGTGGCGCTCGCCATCGGCCTGGCGTTGCTGGCGCTCCAGGGTCCGGTCTGGCAGGCCGCGCTGCACCTGCTGCAGCCCGGCGCGGCCGTCGCGCACCACGCCGGGGCCTATTTCGAGATCCGGATCTGGACCGCGCCGGCGACGCTGGGCAACTACGCGCTGCTGGGCTGGTTCATCGGGATGCAGCGCCCCCGCCTGGCGCTGGCGACGCAGATCTGGCTGAACGGCGTCAACATCGTCCTCGACCTGGTGTTCGTCGGCCTGCTGGACCTGGGCGTCTCCGGTGTCGCCTGGGCGACGCTGGCCGGGGAGTGGAGCGCGCTGGCGCTGGGTCTCTACCTGGCACTCGGCATGCTGCGCCGCCAGGGCGGCACCTGGGACCGTCGTCGCATCTTCGATGGTGCCAGCCTGCGCGCAATGCTGACCGCCAACCTGGACATCTTCATCCGCACCGCCTGCCTGATCGTCGCCTTCGGCTGGTTCGTCCGGACCGGTGCCCGCTTCGGGGAACTGGCGCTGGCCGCCAACGCCATCCTGATCCAGATGGTCGGCCTGATCGCACATGGACTGGACGGTTTCGCCTTCGCGGCCGAAGCCCTGATCGGCAGTGCGCTGGGGCGTCGCGACCTCGCCGGCCTGCGCGCCGCCGTCATCTCCAGCACCATCTGGGCCGTGATCGTGGCTCTCGGCTTCGCCGTCACCTACTGGATCGCCGGACCACTGATCGTCGCACTGATGACCAACCAGCCGGAAACCCAGGCCGCGGCGGGAACCTATCTCGGCTGGGTCGTGCTGTATCCGGTGGTCGCGGTGTGGTGCTTCCAGCTTGACGGCATCTTCATCGGGGCAACGCAGACCGCCGACATGCGCAACGCCGCCATCGCGTCGCTCGCCGTCTTCGCCATCGCGGTGCTGTTGCTGCCGGACCTGGCCGGCAATCACGGTCTCTGGGGCGCCCTGACCCTGTTCAACGTGGCGCGCACGGTCTCGCTGGGTCTGCTCTACAGGAAGATCGAGCGGCGCGCCGTGCCCGCCCCCGACCTCAGCCCTTCTGGTCCAGCGGCTTGAGGTTGTTGATGTTGCGCTTGTTGATCAGCGTGATCTCCCCGGTGTGGTGACACTCGATCGGGAAGAAGTCGCCCGGCGCGTTCAGCAGGTCCAGCACCCGCTCGGTCGCACGGATGAACACATAGCCCTCGATCTCGGTCCCGTCGGTCATCAGGACCAGTGCGGCGACCTTGATCTTCGGAATGTATGACGCGCCGGAGCGCGATGGCGGATTGCCGAACTGACGCATGCTGGCACCCTATTCCGGCGTGGTTAAGGATCCCTTGTCGACGGGCCTGCCGAACAGGCGGAACAGCGTCGGCCCCAGGATCACGATCATTGCAATCCTGCATATATGCATCGAACTGACAAAGGCCGTATCGACGCCGAGCGCCAGCGCGATCAGTGACATCTCCGCGAGGCCGCCCGGCGCCAGCACCAGCGCCATCGCCTCCGGCCGGACCCCGACCACGTCGCTGAGCGTCAGGGTGATCAGCAGCGCCAGCGCCAGCAGCACTGCCGTCGAGGCGATGGCCAGCCGCGCCGTCTGCCAGACGAAGCGCAGCGGCGTGCCGGCGAAGCGGGCGCCGACCGAGGCACCGATCACCAGCTGCGCCACGGCGACCAGCGGCGGCGGTGGCTGCACGGCGGTCAGCCCGGTCAGGTGGGCGATGGCCGAGAGGATCATCGGCCCGACCAGTCCCGCCGCCGGAATCCGGCAGAGCTTCGCCAGCGGCCAGCCGATACCGGCGCAGGCGGCCAGGATCAGCCAGTCCTCGACATGCGGGATCACGCCCGGGGTCGGCGGCATCAGGGACGGGACGTCCACGTCCATCACCAGCCGGAACCAGAACGGGATGACCAGGACGATGGTGATGATGCGGATGGTGTGGACCAGCGAGACACGCCGGGCGTCGCCACCCATGGCCTCGGCCGACAGCACCATCTCGCCCAGCCCGCCGGGCGTTGAGGCGAAATAGGCGGTGACCCGGTCGAACCCGCCGACACGCCGCAGGTAGACGAACACCAGCGCGCTTCCCGCCGCGACGTAGCAGGCAAGCACCAGCAGGGCCAGGCTGCACTCGGCGATGCGGTCGGCGACCTCGGGGTTGAAGGCACTGCCGAGGAAGACGCCCAGCACGCCGATCATCACGCCGCGCGCGGCGAAATGCACCTGTGGTTGCTGGCCCGACAGCGCGGCGACGGTGACGAAGACCATGGAACCCAGCATCCAGGCCAGCGGCATCCCGAGCAGGTAGAACAGCAGGCCGCCGATGCCGCCGGCCAGCAGCGCAACCGCATGGCCCTGGCGGCTGAAGGGCGGCTGACGGGTGCTCAAGCGACGTACCGTCCGAGGCGGACGGCCGTCTGCCCCGGCGCCAGCCGGCGCGAGGGCATGATCAGGACGCACTCGTCATAGGGGGTCACGACGGGCCGGCCGGAATCGTGGGCGATCACCGTCCCGGCGCGCGGCACCACCTGCAGGCCCTGGAAATCCTCGACGAAACGGAACCGGCCGGTCCGGATGGTGACGCGGTCCGTCACCTCGATGACCCGCGGCGCACCGTGGTCCCGGAACGGCCCGACCCCCTCGGCCTGGGCACGGTCGATGGTGCCGCAGGCATGCAGGAACCGCGCGGTGACCTCGCGGGCGCTGACCGCGGCCTCCGGGTCCTGGTGCTGGCCGCACTCCGCCAGCAGGGCGATGCGCGGGCTCGACGCGTCGTTGAAATCGCCGTGATCGCGCAGCCGCAGGCCGGCGGCATGCCCGGCATCGGCCACGATCAGGCGCGGAAATCCGATCTGCATGGCCAGATCCTGCGTCTTTCGCGCCAGGCCCGACAGCATCAACGCCTCGCCCGGGCCTTGCATGGAATGCAGATCGAGCAGCCGGTCCGCGCCGCGAATGACCGGCAACAGTTCGCGCGCGCGGCGCAGTTCGACCGTCTCCCGCGCGCCGGCCAGCACCGCCTCGTCCCAGATGCGGTTCATGTCCTCGTCGATGAAGCGCGCCCGCGTCGGGTTGGAGGGGTCGTATGTCATCGCCGCCGCGACATTGGCGAAGGCCAGCGTCAGGCTGCCCTGGCGCGGCCGGATGCCCAGCTCGAACAGGTGTTTCAGGGCGTGGGCGCCGGAGACCTCGTTGCCGTGCACCAGGGCCAGCACGACGACATCGTGACCGGCACGGCCGCTCTCGAAGCGGTGGACATAGTCGATGCCGACATTGCCCTTCCGAAATGGATCGAGATCGACCGGGTGCAGGGCCGCGGCCCCCGGCGGTGACGACATGCGGCGTGTTCCGGAAAGAGAAGACCTGAGTACGGACTCTCTAGCACCGGGCCGCGCGCACGTCCACGCCGCGCCGACCGCTCAGGCCGCCGGCGGGCGACGGGCCGCGATATGCTGGCGCACGGCGGGTTCCGGTCCCGCCTCCTCCACCGATTCGAAGGCCAGGACCTCGAAGTCCGGCAGCACCGCATGCAGCAGTTCGTTGGGCCCGAGCAGGAAGTCGGGATTGCGCGGACGACCGAAGCGCGCGTTGCCGACCGCGAAGGTCTCCCACAGCAGCACCCCTCCGGGCGCGACGGCCCCCAGCACGTCCGGGATCGTCGGGCGCCAGAGGTAGTTGGTGACGATGACGCCGTCGAACGTGGCGCCGGGAAACGGCCACGTTCCTGCCTCGAGATCAGCCTCGACGATCCGCACATCCGCATCGCCCGCAAAGCGGTCGAGTCCGGACACGTCCCGGTCGACAGCGGTCACCCGGAGGCCGAGCAGGCGGCAGAGACCGACATGCCGGCCACCGCCCGCGGCAACATCCAGCACATGCCCGCCGGGGCGCACCCGATCGATGTGGCGCTTGATCCAGAATGACGGCGCGGCCATTGGCACTCCTCTTCCGCGACTGCCAGTCAGGGCTTGCCGGCCATCGCCGGATCGCCCATTTATGATGTTCCGGTGACAGCTACACGGAGCAGGGGACACACGTCCCATGATCAGTTTCGACCTCAGATGCGCGGAGAACCATGTCTTCGAAGGCTGGTTCGCCTCCGGCGCCGATTACGAGAGCCAGCGCGAACGCGGCCTGGTGAGCTGTCCCGTCTGTGGCGACGCGGAGATCGCCAAGGCCCCGATGGCCCCGAACGTCGCCACCCGCGACCGCTCGGCCGCGGAGAAGCCGATGTCCGCGTCGGAAATCATGGCGATGCTGCGCCGGCTGCGCCGCGAGGTCGAGCGGAACGCCGACAATGTCGGCGATGCCTTCGCCGAGGAAGCGCGCCGCATCCACTATGGCGAGGTCGACCCGCGCAACATCTATGGCCAGACCACGCCCGACGAGGCCGAGGAACTGCGCGACGAGGGCATCGCGTTCGCCGCGATCCCCTGGGTTCCGGTGGAGGACCACTGACCGGGCGGAACCGGACGCCGCCTCAGCGACGGCCCTGCAGCCGGTCGAGCGACCACGGACCGGCCCCGTTGGCAACGAAGGCGCCGAGGCCCCCGGCGATGGCCAGGTTCTTCAGGAACATCACCAGTTCCAGCCCCTGGTCCCACGCGGTGTGGAAGATCAGCGCCGTCAGCACGCAATAGCCGCCAATCAGGAAGGCCACGATCCGGGTCTGCCAGCCGGCCACCAGCAGGAGCGCCAGCCCGATCTCGGCCACGATCACCACCGGTGCCAGGAAGGTCGGCACGCCGAAGTCCAGCATGAAACGGGCAAGCTCGTTGTAGCTGAAGATCTTCACGTAGCCGTCGTAGAGGAACAGGATCGCGATCAGGATGCGGCCGGCAAGGTCGGCCAGCGGGGCAATCATCGGCATTGGCGCTTCTCCGGCTTGGGTTGGTCCCGCCATATTGCGCCGCCGGCCCCGCTGCTCAAGTGTAGGAACGGCCGCACGCATCCGAGGGGGAGGAAACGGGCATGTTCGGAGGCTTCGGGCGTTACTACGAGAACATCGTCGTGCTGACCGGCGCTGGCATCTCCGCCGAATCGGGCATCGCCACCTTCCGCGACACCGACGGCATCTGGACCAGGGTGGACCCGGAAAAGGTCGCGACGCCCGAGGCCCTGGCCCGCGATCCTGACTATTGCCACGCCTTCTACAACGCCATGCGCACGGAACTGCGCAAGGCGCGCCCGAACGCGGCGCACGAGGCGCTTGCCGAACTGGAGCAGCGCCATCCCGGCAGCGTGCTGGTGGTGACGCAGAACGTCGACAACCTGCACCGCATGGCCGGCACGACCAGCATCATCCACATGCACGGCGAGATGGACCGCGCCCGTTGCGGCCATTGCGGGACGGTCATGGACCTGGCCTGCGACCTGACCACGGCGACCGTCTGCCCGGCCTGCGGCAAGGCGGGGCTGATGCGGCCGCATGTGGTGCTGTTCGGCGAGATGCCCTTCGAGATGGAACGGATCTACCAGGCGCTGGACAGTTGCGACCTGTTCCTGTCCATCGGGACCTCGGGCAATGTCTACCCGGCCGCGGGCTTCGTCGAGCACCTGCGCTTCCGCAGGCGCGGCGCCCACACGGTGGAACTCAACCTGGAGCCGTCAGACGGCCACAGCCTGTTCCACGAGAGCCGCCTCGGCAAGGCGACCGAGGTGGTTCCGGTCTACGTGCAGCGGCTGCTGACCGGCATCTGAAACGGCGGCGCCGCCGCCCGGTTGCCCGGACGACGGCGCCTGAAGTCGTTGGCTGCCGGGTGTCAGACCAAGGCGGCGCAGGCCTTCTGGATGCGGCTGCAGGCCTCCCGCAGCACCTCGGTGCCGGTGGCGTAGGAGATGCGGAAATGCGGCGCCAGGCCGAAGGCCTCGCCCTGCACGCACGCCACGCCCACGCTTTCCAGCAGGTAGGTGACCACGTCGGTGTCGGTCTCCAGCACCTTGCCCTCCGGCGTGCGCTTGCCGATGCAGCCGGCGCAGGACGGATAGACGTAGAAGGCGCCCTCCGGCATCGGGCAGTGGATGCCCGGCGCGGCGTTGAGCATCTCGACCACCAGGTTGCGCCGCTCCTCGAAGGCCTTCGCGCGTTCCCGGATGAAGTCCTGCGGCCCGTTCAGCGCCTCCACGGCGGCGGCCTGGCTGACCGACGACGGGTTGGAGGTCGACTGCGACTGGATCTTGCCCATGGCCTTGATCAGCTCGACCGGGCCACCGGCATAGCCGATGCGCCAGCCGGTCATCGCGTAGGCCTTGGAGACGCCGTTGACCGTGAGCGTCCGGTCGAACAGCTCCGGCACCACCTCGGCGATGGTGCAGAAGTCGAAGCCGTCATAGATCAGGTGCTCGTACATGTCGTCGGTCATCACCCAGACCTGCGGATGCCGCTTCAGCACCTCGCCCAGCGCCGCCAGGTCGGCCCGCGTGTAGGCCGCACCGGTCGGGTTGGACGGGCTGTTGAGGATGATCCACTTGGTCTTCGGCGTGATCGCCTTCTCGAGCGATTCCGGGTCCAGCTTGAAGCCCTGGTTGGCACCGGCCACCACCGGGACCGGCGTCCCGCCGGCCAGCAGCACCATGTCCGGGTAGGACACCCAGTACGGCGCGGGGATGATGACCTCGTCACCGGGGTTCAGCGTCGCCACCAGTGCGTTGTAGAGCACCTGCTTGCCACCCGTGCCGACCGTGATCTGGTCGGTGGTATAGGTCAGGCCGTTCTCGCGCTTGAACTTGGCGACGATCGCCTTCTTCAGCGCCGGCGTGCCGTCGACATCGGTGTACTTGGTCTCGCCGTCGCGGATCGCCCTGATGGCGGCTTCCTTGATGTTCTCGGGCGTGTCGAAGTCGGGCTCGCCGGCTCCGAGCCCGATCACGTCTTTCCCCTCCGCCTTCAGCGCACGGGCTTTGGCGGTCACCGCGATGGTCGGCGACGGCTTGATGCGGCTGAGGGCTTCGGCGAGGATCGACATGATACTTCTCCATGATCCTGCGGGTGAAAAAAGGCGGGCGGACCCTACGCCCCGCCCTGCGCCTGCGCAAGCGCGGCCTTCAGTCCGTGTTCGCGTCGGCCGGGGGCCTGCTCATGTGGAACACCAGCCCGCCCAGCACCATGTCGATGACCGTCCCGTCGGTGGACAGCGGCAGGTTCAGGGTCTCGTAGCTGTAGAAATTCCGGTCCGGATAGAAGGCCTGGCCGAAGGTGCGCAGCGGCCGGCGGTTGGCGAAGATCCAGCGAAAGCTGGCGTAAATGTCCTCGACGATCTCCGGATCGTAGATCTCGTCATAGTAGCGGCCGGTCGAATTCCGCTGCATCGCCTCGGTGATCCGGGTGCCGATGAGGCGATAGCGCAGCCTGAGCGGGTCATGCTCGACATCGATCAGGATGAGGTTGGCGAGATGCCGGCGCAGGTCCAGCGGGTCGACGTCGGCGCGCCGCGGCAACATGCCGTCACTGCACTTGCCTTTCCAGTAGGTGTGGATCTCGAGCAGGGTCCGGTCCTGGCACTGCAGCTCCGGGTCCATCTCCACCCATTGTCCGGAAGGATCCGTCGTCCGGGAAAACAGCATCCGTCAGTCGATCCTTCCGCAGGGCAAGGGAACAGTCGTCTATACCGGTCTCGAACCGCTAGAAAGTGCTGATGACAGCGTCCGCCAGCCTTTCGGCGATGCGGCGCGCGCCTTCGGCGTTCGGATGGATGCCATCGGACTGGTTCAATGCCGGGTCCGTCGCCACACCCTCCAGCAGGAACGGATAGAGCGGCACGTTCTCCGCCGACGCCACGTCGGTAAAGACGCGGTCATAGGCCGCCGTGAAGTCAGCCCCGAGATTGCGCGGGGCGTACATGCCGGCGATCAGCACCGGGATGTTCCGCTGTTTCAGCCGCTGCACAATGGCGGCGAGATTGCGTCGGGTCTCGGCCGGGTCGATGCCGCGCAGCCCGTCATTGGCGCCGAGCGCCACGATCACCAGGTCCGGCGTCCCCTGTACCGCCCAGTCGAGCCGCGACAGCCCGCCGGCGGTGGTGTCGCCCGAAACGCCGGCATTCTCCACCGTGGCCGCCAAACCCTTGTCGGCCAGCGCCTGCTGCAGGCGGACTGGCAGTGCATCGCCCGGCGGCAGGCCATAGCCGGCCGTGATCGAGTCGCCCAGCATCACGATCCGCCGCGATTCGGCCCGGGCAGTGACCGGATCGAGCATCAGCAACGTAACCAGCAGTAACAGCACGTTGATCGCGCGGGCCGAACGGCCATATGCGACAGAGGTCGAAATGCAGGTCCCGGGAGAACGGTCCGACATGGGCGAAAGCCTCATCCGTCTGGAAAGCGTCCACCTCACCCTCGACGGGGCCGCCGGCCCGGTCAAGATCCTGAAGGGAATCGACCTGCAGGTGCAGCGCGGAGAGACCGTGGCGGTGCTGGGTCCCTCCGGCTCCGGCAAGTCGACCCTGCTCGCGGCCCTTGGCGGGCTGGAGGCGGTCTCGTCCGGCACGCTGACCGTCGCCGGCGAGGACCTCACCCGGCTGGACGAGGACGGGCTGGCGCTGTTCCGCCGTCGCCACGTCGCAATCGTCTTCCAGGCCTTTCACCTGCTGCCCACCATGACGGCGCTGGAGAATGTGGCCGCCCCGATGGAACTGGCCGGCGTGCGCGATGCCTTCGACCGTGCGGAGGCGGAACTGGTGGCCGTCGGCCTGGGCGAACGGACCGGTCACTACCCCTCGCAGCTGTCGGGCGGCGAGCAGCAGCGCGTCGCCATCGCCCGCGCGCTGGCGGTCAACCCCAGCCTGATCCTGGCCGACGAGCCAACCGGCAACCTGGACGGCACCACCGGTGGCCGGATCGCCGACCTGCTGTTCGGCGCCTGCACCGGGCGCGGCGCCACCCTGGTCCTGGTGACGCACGACGAGACCCTGGCCCGGCGCTGCGGCCGCATCGTGCGGATCGCGGACGGCCGCATCGTCGCCGACGCGATGCAGCCCGCCGAGGCGGCGGACTGACCGTGCTGCACAACTGGCTCGTCGCCCTTCGCCTTGCACGCCGCGACCTGCGCGGCGGCCTGGCCGGTTTTCGCATCCTGCTGCTGTCGCTCGGCCTGGGCGTCGCGGCCATCGCCGGCGTCGGCTCGCTGACCGCGTCGATCCTGGAGGGCATGGCGGCCAACGGGCGCGTCATCATCGGCGGCGACATCGACCTGCGCCTGACCCACCGCGCGGCGACGGCCGACGAACTGGACTGGCTTGACGCCAACAGCCTGGCCGTGGGCACCAGCCTGACGATGCGGACGATCATCCACGGCCCCGACGGTGACGCCCGTGCGCTGTCGGAGCTGAAGGCGGTCGACGGCGCGTGGCCGCTGTTCGGCTCGGCTACCCTGGCCGATGGCAGCAAGGTCACGGACGCGCTGGCACCCGTTGACGGCGTACCCGGCATGGTGGTCGACCCGCTGCTGGCCCGGCGGCTGGGCGTCGATACCGGCGACACGGTGCGGATGGGCGAGGCGACCTTCCGCATCGCCGGCATGCTGGGCAACGAGCCCGACCGCGGGTCCAGCGGCTCGGTGCTGTTCGGCCCGCGCAGCATCGTGGCCCTCGATGCGATGGCCCACACCGGCCTGCTGCAGCCCGGCAGCCTGGTCTACTGGCACTACAAGCTGGTGCTGCCCGACGGCGCGGACATCGAAGCCTTCACGGCCCGCATGAATGCCGCCCTGCCCGATGCCGGCTGGCGCGTGCTGGACCGGCAACGCGGCGCACCGGGGGTCGAGAGCTTCATCCTGCGCCTGCGGGTCTTCCTCACCCTGGTCGGGCTGACCGCCCTGCTGGTCGGCGGTGTCGGCGTCGGCAACGCGGTGTCCGCGCATCTCGATTCGCGGCGGACCGCCATCGCCGTGCTGAAATGCACCGGCGCCACCGGCGCCGACATCACCCGCATCTTCCTGATCCAGATCCTGCTGCTGGGCGGTATCGGCATCGCCGGCGGCCTGGTGCTGGGTGCCATCGTGCCGTTCCTCACCGCCGGCCTGCTGGCGCAACTGCTGCCGGCCGCCCCCGAGGCGACGCTGTTTCCCGGCCCGCTCGCCCTCGCCGCTCTGTTCGGCCTGCTGGTGACGCTGGCCTTCACGCTCTGGCCGCTGGGCGCGGCACGCCGCACCCGGGCCGGCGGCCTGTTCCGCGCGGTGATCGGCGACGCGGGGGAGCGGCCGCCGCTCGCCTTTGTCCTCGGCGCCGGGCTGTCGCTGGCCGGCCTTGCCGCGCTGGCGCTGTTCAGTTCCGACAACATGGAGGTCGCGGGCTGGTTCGTTGTCTCGGCCATCGGCTGCTTCGCGGTGCTGCGCGGGGCGGCCTGGGCCATTGCCCGGCTCGCCGCCCGGGTCGAGGGCCCCCGCAGTTCCGCCTTCCGCATGGCGCTGGCCAACCTGCACCGGCCCGGCGCACCGACCGCATCGGTCATGGTCTCGCTCGGCCTCGGCGTCACCCTGCTGGCCGCCATCGCGCTGATCGAGGGCAACATCGCCGACCAGGTCGACCGCCGCGTGGCGGAGGAGGCGCCGACCTTCTTCTTCCTCGACATCCAGCCCGACCAGATCGACGACTTCCGCACGGCCGTGCTCTCGGTCCCTGGCACCGCGAACCTGAAGACGGTGCCGACCCTGCGCGGACGCATCACCCGCCTGAACGGCGAACCGGCCGACGAGGCCAGGGTCGACCCGGGCGAGGCGTGGGTGCTGCGTGGCGACCGGGGTCTGACCTATGCCGCCGATGCGCCGGCCAACAGCCCGGTTGTGGCCGGCGAATGGTGGCCTGCGGACTATGCCGGTCCGCCACTGGTCAGCTTCGAGGACGAGGCCGCCGCCGGCCTGGGGCTGAAGCTTGGCGACACCATCACCGTCAACGTGCTGGGCCGCGAGATGACGGCCACCATCGCCAACCTGCGCCGCATCGACTGGTCCAGTTTCTCGATCAACTACGTGATGATCTTCGATCCCGGCATGCTGCGCGGTGCGCCGCACACGCTGCTCGCCACCGTGGAGGCCACCGACAGCGCCGATCCTCTGCTTTTCCGCACGATCACCGACCGCTTCCCGACCATCACGGCGATCCGGGTCAAGGATGCCATCGTCATGTTCGATACCATCCTGGCTCAGGTGGCGATGGCGGTCCGCTCCGCCGCGACGGTGACGCTCGCCGCCGGGCTGCTGGTGCTGGCCGGTGCCATCGCCGCGGGTCATCGCCGCCGGGTGCGGGAGGCAGTGGTGCTGAAGGTGATCGGGGCGACACGCGGGCAGATCCTGCGCATCACCGCGCTGGAATTCGCCGTGCTGGGCGGGGTCACGGCCATCGTCGCCGGCCTGGCCGGCACCGCCGCCGCCTGGGTGGTGATCGAGGGGGTGATGGATGGCGAGTTCACGCTGCTGCCCGCGCGGCTCGGCATCGTCGTGTTCGGCGCCATCGGCCTGACCACGGCGCTGGGACTGGCCGGCGCATGGCGGGCGCTGGGCCGACGCCCGGCCGCGGAACTGCGGGTCGCCTGACCCGGAGGATGCGGGGGGACCGGGCCGGAGCGGTACCTCCGGATCAGGCCGCTTCGGGATCGACAGTCCTGCCGTCGATCAGTGCCAGCGTCTCCGCGCGCAGCGGCACGGACAGCCGCGCCTTCAGGTCGAAATGCACGGTCGTGGTCTCGGCCGTCGCCGCCAGCGCCCCGGTCTCGGCGTTGAGCAGGCGGTGCAGCGTGACGATCGAACTCCGCCCCCGGCGCAGCACGCCGGCCCGGACCAGCATGCGTGCGCCCGCCCGCTGCTCGCCGACATAGTCGACGAGCTGGCGGACGTTCACATAGGCGAGATGCGCGGCCTCCGGCGGACTGAAGCGATAGCCGCAGGCCGCCATCAGGTGGGTCAGCGACTGGTCGAAGATGTTGGTGTAGAACATCGCGTTGAGGTGACCCATGTGGTCGCACTGCCACGGATAGACCACACCGCGATAGGTCTCCAGCCAGCCGGTCGCGGACCGGTCGGACACCCTATGCCGCCTCGGGGTCGACCTTCAGCCCGTCGATCAGCGCCAGCGTCTCCTCGCGCAGCGGCACCGACTTCCGTGCCTCCAGGTCGAAGAAGATCGTCGTCGTCTCCATGGTCGCCGCGATGGCGCCGGTCTCGGTGTTGACCATGCGGTGGCAGCAGGTCATCGACGAGCGGCCGCGGCGCACCACGCCGCTCTGCACGATCAGCTGCGCGCCGACCTTCTGTTCGTTGCGGTACTCGATCACGTGCTTCACGTCGACGAAGCCCAGGCGCTCCGCACCCAGCTTGTCCCACTTGTAGCCGCAGGCCGACAGCAGGTGTCCTGCCGCCTGGTCGAAGAAGTGGACGTAGTACATGACATTCATGTGGCCCATGTGGTCGCAGTGCCACGGATAGATGCTGCCACGGAACGTCTCGACCCATTTGCTCATCGCGCTCTCCTCCCCGATTGCGTCTGTGCGGGGAGGAGGCTAGCCGGAGCGCGGGCGCCTGTCAGCCGGTCGCGATCAGCCCTTCATCGCCAGCACGAGCTGGGTCTGGGTGACGATGGCGGCGACACGCCCGTCCTCGCGGCTGATGGTGGTCTGCCAGACCATCGTCGTCTTGCCCCGGTGCAGCGGCACGCAGCGCGCGATCGCCTTCTGCCCCATCGGCACGGCGGCCAGGAAGTTGGTCTTGCTCTCGATGGTCGTCGTCGTGGTGTTCGGCGGCAGGTTCACCACGGTGCCGACCGCGCCGAGATTGTCGGCCAGCGCCATCACCGCACCGCCATGCAGGATGTCGGGGAAGGTGCAGAGGTCCTTGCGTACCGGCATCTCGGCGACCACGGCATCGGGTTCGACGCTCACGATCTCGATCCCGAGTGTCTTGCTGAACGGGGTCATGCGCCCCTTCACCATCGCCAGCAGTTCGTCGGACATCGTGGCTCCCCCCTGGATGTTGCCCCCCGATGCTATCCCGCCCCCCGGCGGCTGCAAGCGGCTGCTTACCCCGGAGGTCATCACCACGCGGGGTGATTCCCCGTCGCCGCACCGCGTGCTATCCGTGCTGCAACACGAACACAGCCCGCGGGGTGAACCCTCCCATGACCAGTCGCGGCCCGATCGAGGTTGCCGTCACGCGCGGCGGTGTCATCGAGAGCGTGCACCGGGTGCACGCGGTCATTGCCGGCCCCGACGGCATCGCCACCCATGTCTTCGGCGACGCGGGCCGGCCCACCTTTCCGCGCTCGTCGATCAAGGGGCTGCAAGCCCTGCCGCTGGTGGAGACCGGCGCGGCCGCCCGGTTCGGGGTCAGCCCGAGGGAACTGGCGCTGGCCTGTTCCAGCCACGAGGGCGAGCACATGCATGTCGACGCGGTCACGGCCTGGCTCGACCGCATCGGCCTCGGCGATCACGACCTGGCCTGCGGTCCGCAATGGCCGCGCCGGCAGGCCGACGAGATCGAGATGCGATGTGCCGGCGCGACGCCGGTCCGCCGCCACAACAACTGCTCGGGCAAGCACACGGGCATGCTGGCGACCGCGCTGCACTGCGGGGACAGCACGGCCGGCTACGAGCATCGCGAACACGCGGTACAGCGACGCGTCTTCGATGCCTTTTCCGACATGCTGGACATGGATGTCGGTACGCTGCCCTTCGGCATCGACGGCTGCTCGGCACCGAATCCCAGGCTGCCGCTCGACCGCATCGCCGCCGCCGCCGCGCGCTATTGCGAGGCGTCAACCGAGCGGCTGGGCGCGACACGTGCCGAAGCCTGCCGCGCGCTGCTGGCGGCGATGACCGCGTTCCCGGAAATGGTCGGCGGCACCGACCGCGTGGACACCGACCTGATTCGCGCCAGCAAGGGCACCATCATCTCCAAGTCCGGCGCCGAGGGCGTCTATGTCGGCTACCTGCCGGAGCGCGGGATCGGCTATGCGATCAAGGCCGACGACGGCAACTCCCGCGGCTCGACCGCCGGCCTGTGGCACGTGCTGGAGACGCTTGGCCTGCTCGACGACGGCCTGCGCGCCCTGTTGCGTCCGCATTGCCTGCCGGAGATCCGCAACTGGGCCGGCCAGGTCACCGGTCGGGTCGAGTTGTCGGAGGGCAACTAGTCCGATGTCAGCCATCCGCAGGTCAGGTCCGCTCGTCTCTGTAGTCATGCCCGCCTACAATGCTGCCCGAACCATCTCCGAGTCGGTGAAGTCGGTCCTGGAGCAGACAATCGACGACCTGGAGTTGGTCGTCGTTGATGATGGGTCAACAGACGATACCGGCTCGATTGTCAGGTCGTTTGACGACCCCCGGATCCGTTATGTGCGGACCGAGAACAGCGGGGTGTCCGCCGCGCGGAATTGCGGGTTCGCGATGAGCCATGGTCGCTACCTGCAATTCCTAGACTCCGATGATCTGTTGCATCCAGCCAAGATCGAGCGCCAGATCGAACGCATGTCGGCTGACCATGACCTTTCGTCGGCGGTTTGCGCCTGGGGGCGATTTTCCCAGCATGTCGATGATCTGCTGGTCGTTCGCGGGCCGCACTGGCGGGATTGCGACCCGCTCGAGCATCTGCGCTTCGAATTGTGCGGAAAGGGCACGATGCCGCCCTTGGTCTGGCTGGTACCACGACCGATTGCCGAGCAGGTCGGTGAATGGCGGGTCGGAGTCAACCGGATGGAGGACACAGACTACTTTGCCCGCGTTGCCATGGCATCCCGTCACATCCTGTTCTGCGGCGACACCTGGGGCTATTACAGATCATGGCAGCCGGGTAGTCTTTCGGCAGCTGCCGGTCGACGGACCGCGGAGTCGATGCGCGCGAGTTGCCGTGCCATCGAACAGGAAATGCTGAAGCATTTCCTGTTGTCGGATGTCCAGTCCATTCTTGCCGACATGTACCGCTTTGCCGCAATTGCCTGCTATCAGCATACACTGGACATCGGACGGGAACTCGAAGCGGACGTGCGGCGCCTCGGTGGAAGCGATATCCACCCTGGCGTCGGTCGCTGGCCGAGGCGGCTGGTGACAAGCCTGTTCGGCTGGCCGTTCGCCATGCGCGTGACCGGGCTGGCCAGGTGGGTCCGGACAGCGATGAGGACCTGATATCTTGTCCAACTTGACGCAGGATGCTGCCGGCATTCGCATTATGTGTGTCATGCCGTCGTTCGTCGTCGGCGGCATGGAAGGCGCGGTGCTGCGGCTGCTGGCCGGTTTGGCGGAGAGAGGCGCAGGTGTTCACGGTGTCACCAGCGCTTGGTGGGGTGCGTCGGTTCGAGAGCGCTTCGAAAGGATGTCGGCGTCGACATCAACGATATGTGTCGTACCGCCTCTGCGTCCCGGATCACTGATACCAGCAGGCCTTCGACGGATGACCGGTCATGCGCCAGTCGAACAGCGCCTCGCAGAGATCGCCGCACACTGCGATCCGACGCACATTCTGGCAACCCAGGTCAATTATGCCTATCGCGCACGCCACCTTGCGCGGCATCGCAAGCGCATTTCCGTGTTTCGTGTTCCAAACCCGCCCGACCCCAGTCTGGTTGGCAACAGGCAACGCTTTCAGCAGTTGATCTGGCGCAGTATCCACAGCGACTACGACGTCATCGTATGCAATGCCGACTACACTGCCAGACTCGTGGCGCAGACTGTCGGCACGGATCGCAAGATTCGTGTTGTTCGAAATCTTGCACCCGAGCGGCCGATTGCCGACCCAAAGCCATTCCCGACGCTCCCACCGGACCGCTTCCGCATTGCCTACATCGGACAGATTGCTCCAAGCAAAGGCCTAGATGAGCTGATTTTGGCGACCAGACCTATCGTAAAACAAGACCCAAGTGTGGATATTTTGATAGCAGGCAAAGGACACTGGAACGACAAGTACGAAGAAAAATTACGCGCGCGAATTCAGCAAGATGGACTTGAGAATCGCATCTATTTTCTCGGTCACATCGAAGATGTCAAGGGTCTTTTGTCTCAATGTCACGTTCATGTCTGTCCGTCGATTAGCCCGGGAGACTCGTTTCCAAACGTCATTCTTGACGCCAAGTCAGCTGGGTTGCCATCGGTCGTCTTTCCGACCGCTGGACTGCCAGAAGCAGTCCGTACCGGCGTCGATGGCATTGTGTGTGAAGACCAAAGCCCAGTGAAACTGGAGTCGGCGCTGCGCATCCTACTGAGCCAACCCGACATGACCCGCGAAATGGGTATCGCGGCTTTAAGGTCGATTCAGGACTACAGCGCAGAGAGAATACTCGGAGAGTGGCTAAGGCTACTGCGACCCGACGGCTGGAAGGCGTGGCCGTAGAATAGCGAACAGCCCGATGGCGGCGATCCCGGCGAAGACAGGCGGCAGCCTGCCGAGTGTCCCGGCCTCGACCCCGCCCAGCGCCAGCACAGGTACCCCGACCGAACGTGCCATGGCCGCGGCCCGGTACGGCCCGAGAGCGGGCGCGCCCGGATGGCTGGCGGTCGGGAAGACCGGGGAAAGCAGCACCACGTCGCAGCCGCTGCCGGCCGCCCGGCGGAGCGCCGCCAGCGAATGCGCGGCGGCACTCAGCAACCGGTGCGGATTGCGCCTTCGCCAGGTCCGTGCGGCCGCGCCGCCCACATCGCGTTCCGGCAGGTGCAGGCCATCGGCGCGGACCCTGTCCGCCAGTTCCGGATCGCCCGAGACCAGCAGCACCTGTCCGCGCCGGGACGTCGCCGCCCGCAGCGCCCGGGCCACGGCCTCCCGCTCCGGATGGCCGGCATCGCGCAGGATCACGGCCGCGCCGGCCGGCAGGCGCCCGAGCGCCGCAACCGGGTCCGGCAGCCGCGCCAGATCGGTCGGCATGACGACGCATGGCACGTCGGGCCGGCGTCGGGGGGTTGCGCGCAACGGGGACCTCGTGAACCTTGGGGCCATGACCGGAACAGCCGACCATAACATCGCCGCCAACCTGGCGCAGGTCCGGGCCGAGATCGCGGACGCCGAACGTGCCGCCGGCCGCACCGCGGGCAGCGTCACCCTCGTCGCGGTCTCCAAGACCTTCGGCGCGGAAGATATCGCGGTGGCCATCGCCGCCGGCCAGCGGGTCTTCGGCGAGAACCGCCTGCAGGAATCGGAAGGGAAATGGCCGGCGCTGCGCGAGCGCCACCCCGACCTGGAACTGCACATGATCGGCGGCCTGCAGAGCCGGAAGGTGAAAGGCGTGGTCGAACTGTTCGACGTCATTCATGGCATCGACCGCGACAAGCTGGCCGACGCGGTGGCGCGTGCCAGCGACCAGACCGGGCGGCGCCCCGGCTGCCTGGTGCAGGTCAACACCGGCGCCGAACCGCAGAAGTCCGGCGTGCTGCCGGGCGATGCCGATGCGCTGGTTCGCCACTGCCGCGACATGGCCGGCCTCGACCTGCGCGGCCTGATGTGCATTCCGCCCGTCGACGCGGACCCGGCGCCACATTTCCGCTTGCTGGCCGAGATCGCGGCGCGGAACGGCCTTGCGATTCTGTCGATGGGCATGAGCGCGGACTACGCCGCCGCCATCGCCGCCGGCGCCACCCATGTCCGGGTCGGCACCGCGATCTTCGGGCGTCGCGCGGCGCCGGCCTGACGCTCAGCCGATCTGCCCGAGAACCGGAAAGGTATCCAGCATCCAGATCGCGATCAGCGACAGCCGGTCGGTCAGGATCAGCAGCCCGGTCAGCATCAGCATGGCGCCGGTGACGATCTCGACCTTGCGCAGGTGCTTGCGGAAGTTGCCGGCGAACGAGAGGAACCAGCGCACCCCCAGCGCCGCCAGGATGAACGGGATCCCGAGCCCCAGCGCGTAGACGGCGAGCAGCGAGGCACCGCCCAGCACGCTCTGCTCGTTCGCGGCCAGCGCCAGGATGGTCGCCAGGATCGGACCGATGCAGGGCGTCCAGCCGAAGCCGAAGGCCCCGCCCAGCAGGACAGCGCCGGGCGCGCGAAGGTTCCGCGTGCCCGCCGACAGCCGGGCCTCGCGGTACAGGAAGGGGATGCGGACCAGGCCGGTCATGTGCAGGCCGAAGACGATGATCAGCACGCCGGCGACCTTGGCCAGCACGTCGAGATGCGGGCGGATCAGTTCGTTGACCAGGCTGGCCGAGGCACCAAGCGCCACGAACACGATGGAAAAGCCCAGCACGAAGCAGACCGACATCAGCGTGACGCGCCGGGTCAGGGCCGAATCGTTCGACGCCTTCTCGGCCAGTTCGTCATAGGTCGTGCCGGCCAGGTAGCAGAGATAGGCCGGAACCAGCGGCAGGACGCAGGGGCTCAGGAACGACGCGAAACCGCCGACCGCCGCCGCTGCATACCCGATATCCAGTGCCATATCGCATCCCCCGGCTTGTACGGCCCGCCCGAGCCGATATCGTGCCGCCGAACAGGCCCGCCAATCACATGCATGTCAAAGGGTCGAATAGTCGCCAGGACAGGATCATGGAAGCGCTCGTCGTTCACGAACTCGGTACGCCGGACATCATGCGGATGGAACGGCTGGACCCGAAACAGCCCGGGCCCGGCCAGGTCCGCGTCCGCCTGCACGCCGCCGGTCTCAATTTTCCCGACATCCTGATGATCGCGGGCAAGTACCAGCACAAGCCGCCGCTGCCCTTCACGCCGGGCATGGAAGGCGCCGGCGAGGTGATCGGCGTCGGCGTGGGGGTTACGGACTTCGCCCCCGGCGACCGCGTCATCGTGCATGCCAAGGGCGGGATGTACGCGACCGAGGTCGTGGTGCCGGTGGACTGGGCGATCCGCCTGCCGGCGGCCTGGGACTATGCGGAGGGCGCGGCGTTCTGGTCGGCCTACTGCACCGCCTGGGTTTCCCTGGTCGAGCGCGGCTGGCTCAAGGCCGGCGAGACGGTGCTGATCCATGGCGCCGCCGGCGGCGTCGGCCTCGCTGCCGTCGACCTGGCACATGCGCTGGGCGCCACCGTCATCGCCGTTGTCGGCGGCCCCGAGAAGGCCGAGGCGGTCCGCGCCAGGGGTGCGGACCATGTCATCGACCACCGCACCGAGACCTTCCGCGACCGTGTCATGGAGATCACCGGTGGCAATGGCGCCGACGTGATCTACGACCCGGTCGGCGGCGACGTGCTGTTCCAGTCGCTGCGCGCGATTGCCTGGGGCGGTCGCTTCCTGGTGATCGGCTTTGCCTCCGGCACCATTCCCGACGTGCCGGCCAACTACGCCCTGCTGAAAAGCTGCTCGGTGATCGGCGTCCGTGCGGGCGAGTATGCCCGTCGCGACCCGGAACGCGCGAAGGTGATGATCCGCGAGTTGCTGGCGCTGGCCGAGGCCGGCCGGATCAGCCCGCAGGTCCACAGCCGCTTCCCCCTCGCCGACGCGGTCGAGGCGCTGGGGGTGATTTCCGCCCGGCAGGTCATCGGCAAGGTCGTGCTGGAGATGTAGGCGGCACTCAGCCCGGCAGGACGCGGTAGCGCCCGCCCTCGCGCTCCGGGTCGACCAGGAGTTCGCCGCGCCCGACATGCACGGCGATGATCCCGACACCGGGCCCGGAGCAGATGAACGGCACGAAGGTGTTCCGCACCGCGTGCCAGCGTTCGGCGAACAGGACGCGCGAATGCGTGACGACCGGCTGCGCGCGATCCACGGCCAGGTCGTAGGGAAACAGGAGCTGCTTCAGATGCGGCCCGTAGAGGGTCTCGTCCAGCGTCCGGCCTGTCGCATCGCGGCCCGCCATCTCGACCACCGCCGTGCCTACAAGCCGGTAGTGATACTCCCCGATCCGGGCGTTGAGGGCGACCAGGGTCAGTTCGGGCAGGATCGGCAGCAGCTCGTGCGGCGACAACGCCGACCGGTTCGGGGTCTCGCCACCGTTCGCCGCCTTCAGCCTGCGCCAGTGATCGAGCAGGATCTGGCCGCGCGGCGTCGGCTCGAGCGCCGGATCCTCACGCCAGAAGGCATTGCGCACGACCACCGTCACGAGAGTCCTCCCGTCATCGCCGTGACACTCATGGACGCGTGTGCTGGCACCTGATACCTCGCCTTACCCAGCGTCATCCCATGCTGCGCCAAGTCGGCGGCGCGGTCCAGCGCCCGAAGGCGCAGGTCTGCAACGACCAGATCGCGCAGCCGACGGCTCAGGCGTAGGGGACAGCGATCTTTCCGATCTTCTCGCGCGCGATGATCATCTTCTGGATCTGCGCCGTGCCGTCGCCGATCTGCAGGCCCATGATGTCGCGCAGGCGCTGCTGGTGCGGCATGTCCCTGGCATAGCCCATGTGGCCATGCAGCAGCAGGCACTGGTGCACCGTCTCGAAGGCCGTCTGCGGCGCGTACCACTTGCACATCGCCGCCTCGGCCGTGTGCTTCATGCCACGGTCGCGCAGCCACAGCGTCTGGTAGCAGAGCAGTTCCGCCGCCCGCATCTTCGTTTCCGCCACCGCCAGCGGCTCGGTCACGCCCTGGTACTTGGCGATCGGCTGGCCGAAGGCCTGGCGCTGCTGCACCCATTCCCAGGTCTCTTCCAGCGAGGCGCGGGCGCAGCCCAGCACCTGCAGGCCGATCAGCGCGCGCGAGTAGTCAAAGCCGGCCATGACCTCCCGGAAACCCGCGCCCTCCGCACCCAGGCGCTGCTCGTCGGAGACGTGGACATTGTCGAAGAACACCGAGCCGCGACCGACGCAGATGGCACCGGCGTCGTCGAAGGTGGAGGTGGAGATGCCGGCGGCGTTCATCGGCACCAGGAAGGCCGTGACACCCCGCGCACCCTCGCCGCCCGTGCGTCCCAGGGCGATGATCCAGTCCGCCTGCGCCGCGCACGAGATCGAGGTCTTCTCGCCGTTCAGCACGTAGCCCTTGTTGGTGCGCTCGGCCTTGAGGACGAGGTTGGCTGCATCCGATCCGCCGCGCGGCTCGGTCAGGCCCAGCGCGATCAGGTCCTCGCCCGAACAGAGGCGCGGAACCACCTGGTTCTTGAGGTCCGGGGTCGCGTGCTTGACCACGATGTCGCCCAGCAGGGAGGTGAGCAGCGGCGCGTAGGCGACGTTCATGTCGCCCTCGGCGATCTCCGCCATCAGCATGCCCGATGTCACCGCGTCGACGCCGGAGCCGCCGAACTCCTCTGGCAGGTCGGCACCGAGCAGGCCCAGCCCGCCCATCTCGCGCAGCAGGCCATCCTCGAACCGGTCCTGCTTCTCGCGCGCCTGGTAGAGCGGGCGCAGCCGGTCGGCGGCAAAGCGGCGTGCGGTATCGCGAAACGCCTGCTGTTCGTCGGTAAATGCGAATTCCATGAACAGTGTCCTCCCCGCCCCGACCTTCGCCGAAGGCGCGGCGGCTGTCCATGCGGCTCAGCCAGTCACGGTGTGGGCGTGATCGAGAGGGCCGTTGCCGCGCCCGAAGCCCGGCGCCGTGCGGATCGCGGCCTGGACATAGGCTCGCGCCCGCTCCACCGCCGCGGGCACCGACAGCCCCTGGGCGATGCCCGTCGCGATGGCCGAGGCGATCGTGCATCCGGTCCCGTGCGTATGGCGGCTCTCGATGCGGGGACCGGTGAAGACGTGGCTCTCGCCGTTCGCGCCGACCAGCAGGTCGGTGAGCTCCTCGCCCGGCAGATGCCCGCCCTTCAGCAGCACCCAGCGCGGCCCGCGTGCCAGCAGGGCCTCCGCCGCGCGCCGCATGCCGTCGACGTCGACGATCTCGCGCCCCGTCAGCACCCCCGCCTCCGGCAGGTTCGGCGTCAGCACGGTCGCGCGCGGCAGCAGCAGGTGGTTGACCGTGTCCGTGGTATCGGCGTCCAGCAGCCGCGCGCCGCCCTTGGCCACCATCACGGGATCGACCACCACGGGCACGCCGGCCAGCGACGCATCCAGCGCGGCCACGACGGTCTCGATCACCGAGCGGCGGTGCAGCATGCCGGTCTTCACGCAGTCGGCGCCGATATCATCGGCGACCACCGTGATCTGCTGCGCGATGAAGCTCTCCGGGATTTCCTGGATGGCGTGGACGGTCAGCGTGTCCTGGGCGGTCAGGGCCGTGATCGCCGTCGCGGCATAGCCCTTCAGCGCGGTCACGGTCTTGATGTCGGCCTGGATGCCGGCGCCGCCGCCCGAATCCGAGCCCGCGACGATCAGCACGCGGCCGTGCATCGCACCGCTCATTCGACGTTGCCGGCCGCCTGGATGGCCTCGACGATGTCGTCGACCACGGCATCGACCAGCCTGCGGTCCTCGCCCTCGCCCATCACGCGGATCACCGGCTCGGTGCCGGACTTGCGGATCAGCAGGCGTCCGGTGCCGTTCAGGCGATGCTCGCCCTCCGCGATGGCCTGCTTGACCGCCGTCGCCTCAAGCGGATGGCCACCGCCGAAGCGGACGTTCTTCAGGATCTGCGGCAGGGGGTCGAACAGCTTCACGGCCTCGGAAACAGGCTTGCCGGACTCGGCGATCACCGCCAGCGCCTGCAGCGCGGCCAGCGTGCCGTCGCCGGTGGTGGCGTAGTCGGACAGCACGATATGCCCCGACTGCTCGCCGCCGACATTGTAGCCGCCCGAGCGCATTTCCTCGACGACATAGCGGTCACCGACCTTGGTGCGGACCAGGTCCAGCCCCAGGCCGTTGACATAACGCTCCAGCCCAAGGTTCGACATCACGGTGGCCACCACGCCGCCGCCGCGCAGCCGCTGCTCCGCCGCCCAGCGGCCGGCGATCAGGCCCATCAGCCGGTCGCCGTCGACCTCGTTGCCCTTCTCGTCGACGATGATCAGGCGGTCCGCGTCGCCGTCCAGCGCGATGCCCACATCGGCGCCGAGCTTCACGACCTTCTGGCGCAGCATCTCGGTCGAGGTGGAGCCGCAGCCGTCGTTGATGTTGAAGCCGTTGGGGCTGACGCCGACCGAGACCACGTCGGCCTCCAGTTCCCACAGCACCGCCGGGGCGACCTTGTAGGCGGCGCCGTTGGCGCAATCGACCACCACCTTCATGCCCGCCAGCCGGCGCCCGCGCGGGAAGGTGTTCTTGACGAACTCGATATAGCGTCCGCCCGCATCCTCGAGGCGCTGGGCACGGCCGAGGTCGCGCGGCTTCGCCAGGCCGGCGGAGATGCCGTTGTCCATCTCCGCCTCGATCTCCAGCTCGGTCTCGTCCGACAGCTTGAAGCCGTCCGGCCCGAACAGCTTGATCCCGTTGTCGTGGAAGGGATTGTGCGAGGCGGAGATCATCACGCCGAGATCGGCGCGCAGCGACCGGGTCAGGATGGCGATCGCCGGCGTCGGCAGCGGGCCAACCATGATCACATCCATGCCGACCGAGGTGAAACCGGCAGCGAGTGCCGGTTCCAGCATGTAGCCCGACAGGCGCGTGTCCTTGCCGATCACCACGCGATGGCGATGCGCGCCGCGGGTGAAGATCCGGCCTGCGGCCAGGCCGACCGCCAGCGCCGTCTCCGCCGTCATGGGCTCCGAATTCGCCTTGCCGCGAATGCCGTCGGTTCCGAAATACTTGCGCGTCATGCTGGTCCCCTGGCCGTCGAGCGAGTTCCCCGTTCCCCGGCTCTAGGTTATCCCCGAGGGGCGGCGGGAAGTCCATGCACCGCCGCATGACGGACAGCCAGCGCCTGCGCGGTCGGGGCCACGTCGTGCACGCGGACGATGTCGGCGCCGCCCTCGACCGCGGCCAGTGCCGCACCGACCGAGCCACCCAGCCGGTCCCCTGCCGTCTCGACACCGGTCAGCCAGCCGATGAAGGCCTTGCGGCTGGCGCCGACCAGCATCCGGCAGCCCAGCGCCTCGAACAGCGGCAGGTGGCGCAACAGGGCGAGGTTCTGGTGCCAGGTCTTGCCGAAGCCGATGCCGGGATCGATGACCAGCCGGCCCGGGGCGATGCCGGCCTCCGTGCAGGCCCGGACCCGTTCCTCCAGCCAGTCGAAGACATCCAGCACCACGTCGTCATAGGTCGGGTCCTGCTGCATCACCGACGGGTCGCCCTGCGAATGCATCAGCACGACCTCGACCCCTGCCCCCGCGACGACCGGCAGCGACGCCGGCTCATGGGTCAGCGCGGTGACGTCGTTGATGACCGGAACGCCGAGCGCGATGGCGCGGCGCATCACCTCGGCCTTGCGGGTATCGACCGAGACGGTGTGGCCGGCGCCGACCAGGTGCTCCAGCACCGGGGCGATCCGGCGCCACTCCTCCTCCAGGCTGACCCCGCCCGAGCCGGGTCGGGTCGATTCGCCGCCGACGTCGAGAATCGCCGCGCCCTCGGCCGCGAGCCGGTCGCCCTGCGCGATGGCGGCCGCGTGGGTTTCGGCCTTGCCGCCGTCGGAAAAGCTGTCGGGGGTGACGTTGACGATGCCCATCACCAGGGGTGGTGCAACACGGCGCGTGGTGGCAATGCCGATGGCCCGGAGCTGGGCCAGCAGGCGCGCCCCCTCCCGGTCGGTGCGGGACGCCGCCCAGGCCAGCGCCATGTCGGGGCCGGCCCGCCAGGCGCTGACGGTTCCGGCGCGACACAGGATATCGACGGCCAGCAGATCGCCGCTGGCATCGCGGACGGGACGGGCGTAGTAACGGCCGGGCGCGTCGGCCCCGTGGGGCCGGTCCCGCCAGATCCAGTTGCCGATGCCGCGTCGCGGATCCATGCCAGCCGGGTAGCCCATCCGCGCCGGGCCGGCAAGGCCTTGCACGTCGAGCTGCAAGGCAGCGTGACGTTCACATATCTGGTGTCTCGCAATTCAATCTCCACCTGATATGGTGGCCGGACAGTACGAGTAAGCGATTCCATGAATGACCTGACCGACCTGTTCAGCGACCGCCGGGCCACCGGCGAGGACTATTCCGCCAAGGACATCAAGGTGCTGGAGGGGCTGGAGCCTGTCCGCCAGCGACCCGGCATGTACATCGGCGGGACGGACGACCGCGCGCTGCACCACCTGGCGGCCGAGGTGCTGGACAACGCGATGGACGAGGCGGTGGCCGGACATGCCAGCCGCATCGAGATGAGCCTGGATGCCGACGGCTACCTGACGGTCGATGACAACGGGCGCGGCATCCCGGTCGACCCGCATCCGAAGTTCCCGAAGAAATCGGCGCTGGAGGTCATCTTCACCACGCTGCATTCGGGCGGGAAGTTCGAGCAGGGCGCCTATCGCACCTCGGGCGGCCTGCACGGCGTCGGCGCCTCGGTGGTCAACGCGCTGACCGACGAACTCGTCGTCGAGGTGGCGCGCGAACGACAGCTCTATCGACAGACCTTCCGGCGCGGGGTGCCGCAGACCGGGCTGGAGAAGCTCGGCAATGTGCAGAACCGGCGCGGCAGCCGCCTGCGCCTGCTGCCCGACCCGACCATCTTCGGTCCGAAGGCGGCCTTCCGCCCCGCGCGGCTGTTCCGCATGGCGCGTTCCAAGGCCTACCTGTTCGCCGGTGTCGAGATCCGCTGGCGCTGCCATCCGTCGCTGATCCAGGACGACACCCCGGCCGAGGCGGTCCTGCATTTCCCCGGCGGCCTGGTCGATTTCCTGGAGGCGACGCTGGGCGACCGCCCGACCCTGGCGCCCGTGGCCTTCAGCGGGGCACTGGATGCCGCCGACGACCGTGGCCGCGTCGAATGGGCGATCCAGTGGCCCGAATATGGCGACGGCTGGGTCAGCTCCTACTGCAACACCATCCCGACGCCGGAGGGCGGCAGCCACGAGAACGGCTTCCGCGCCGCCATCGTCCGCGGCCTGCGCGGCTATGGCGAACTGGTCGGCAACAAGCGCGCGGCGCAGATCACGGCCGAGGACGCTCTCGACGGCGCCACCGCGCTGCTGTCGGTGTTCATCACCGACCCGCAGTTCCAGGGCCAGACCAAGGAGAAGCTGGCCACGCCGGAGGCCGCGCGCCTGGTCGAGTCGACAGTCAAGGACCACTTCGACCACTGGCTCTCGGCGGCGCCGAAGGTCGCGACCCGCCTGCTGGACAATGCCATCGAGCGTGCCGAGGAGCGCCAGCGCCGCCGCAAGGAAAAGGAAGTCAGCCGCAAGACCGCGACGCGCAAGCTGCGTCTGCCGGGCAAGCTCTCCGACTGCACCAGCCAGGTCCGCGAGCAGACGGAACTGTTCATCGTCGAAGGCGATTCCGCCGGCGGCTCGGCCAAGTCCGCGCGCGACCGCGAGACCCAGGCCGTGCTGCCGCTGCGCGGCAAGATCCTGAACGTGATGAGCGCCGGCGCCGACAAGCTGGCGCAGAACCAGGAACTGGCCGACCTGGCCCTGGCGCTGGGCTGCGGCACCGGCAGCCGCTATTCCGACGACGACCTGCGCTACGGCAAGATCGTCATCATGACCGACGCCGACGTCGACGGGGCGCACATCGCGGCCCTGCTGATGACGTTCTTCTTCCGCGAGATGCCGCGCCTGGTGGAGTCGGGCCGGCTGTACCTCGCCTGCCCGCCGCTCTACCGGCTGAGCCAGGGCGGCAAGACGCTCTATGCCATCGACGACGCCGACCGCGAACGCCTGATCGCCGCCGAGTTCGGCCGCGGCAAGGTGGAGGTCAGCCGCTTCAAGGGCCTGGGCGAGATGCCGCCGCAGCAGCTGCGCGAGACCACCATGAACCCGAGGAAGCGGCAGCTGCTGCAGGTCGACCTGCCGCACGCGGACCTTGCCGACACGGCGGGCCTGATCGAGCAGCTGATGGGCCGGAAGCCGGAAAAGCGCCTCGCCTTCATCCAGAACAACGCACGTTTCGTGGACGAGCTCGACGTCTGAGTGCAGGCTCGTTCGACGCCCCTTCCCGCGATTCGCGGCGCCCGGCGGTTATCCACAACATATAGCGTCACCGATTCTATATTTGGGTTGGCCACCCCCAGCCCTTCCCGTATCTTGTTGTCCAGAGGTCATCGATCACCACATCTGGACGGAGGAAGCCATGACGGCTGGCTGGACCGAGGAGCGGGTGTCGCGGCTCAAGGAGCTGTGGGGAACGGGAATGACGGCGGCCCAGATCGCCGACGAACTGGGCGAGGTGACCCGCAACGCGGTGATCGGCAAGGCCAATCGGCTGGGCCTGTCAAAGCCGGGCCGTCCGCGCATCACCAAGGCGAAGCCGAGCGTGCGCCAGCGCATCATGCGCCCGGCCATGAAGCCCGAGCCCGAGGACGTCGTGCCCCAGGAACCCGTCTCGCCGCCCCCGCCGCCCGGCGCGCTGCCGCAGCATCGTCGCTGCCAGTTCCCCATCGGGCATCCGGGCGAGTCCGATTTCCACTTCTGCGACCACGAGACGATGACCGGCAAGCCCTACTGCACCTATCACTGTACCATCGCCTACCGGCAGAAGGTCGCCGCGGCCTGAAAGGCTGTGACGATCGCGGGGCCGGCGATCGCGGCCATTCCGGCGCCGGCCCGTCCGGCGCCGAATGCGCTTGACTTTCGCACCTGCAACATGGGATAGCGGCGTCGTCTCCTGAATGCGCGACGCGCAGCGACTGCCAGACGGTCGTCCCTCCGCACCTTCCAGAGACCCTTGAAACATATCGCTTCCGGCGCGCGTCGGACGCGTTGCCGCGGCTGGTGCCCGTTGTGACGGGACCGCCGATCGATTGGACATCCATGACTTCGACGAATTTTGCGGACCTCGGTCTGCATGAGACTCTGACTCGCGCTCTCGAGGGCGCCGGCTTTACCGTGGCGACGCCGATCCAGGCCGCCGCGATCCCGGTGCTGCTGGAGGGTGGCGACGTGCTGGGCCTGGCACAGACCGGCACCGGCAAGACCGCCGCGTTCCTGCTGCCGATTCTGCATGGCCTGCTGGCGGAGAACAAGCGCCCGTCGGCCAAGCGCCCGCGTGCCCTGATCCTCGCCCCCACCCGTGAACTGGCCCTGCAGATCGTGCAGGCGCTGAAGACCCTGGGTCGCTTTACCCGGCTGCGGTTCCTGGCCGTGGTCGGCGGCGTGGGCTTCCGCCCGCAGATCAACGCGCTGGCCGCCGGCACAGACGTCGTCGTGGCGACGCCGGGCCGCCTGGAGGACCTGATGGGTTCCGGTGCCGCCGACCTCTCCGAGGTCACGCACCTGGTGCTCGACGAGGCCGACCGCATGCTCGACATCGGTTTCGCCCCGGCCATCCGCCGCATCGTCGCGAAGATCCCGGCCCAGCGTCATTCGGCGCTGTTCTCGGCCACCATGCCGAAGACCGTCGACTCGCTGGCACGTGACCTGCTGCGCAGCCCCACGCGGATCGAGATCTCCCCGACCTCGACCACCGCCGAGCAGGTGGAGCAGCGGGTCTATCACACCGGCCAGACCGACAAGCGCGCCCTGCTGAAGGAACTGCTTGCCGATCCGGAGATGAACCGGGTGATCGTCTTCGTGCGCACCAAGCACGCGGCCGACCGCCTGGCCGAGCAGCTCACCCGCGACGTGTCCCCGGCCGAGGCCATCCACGGCGACCGCGGCCACAGCCAGCGCATCCGGGCACTGGACCGCTTCAAGCGCGGCCATGCACGCCTGCTGGTGGCGACCGACATCGCCGCGCGCGGCATCGACGTCGACGAGGTGAGCCACGTGGTGAACTACGACATGCCGCGTGACGCCGAGAGCTACGTCCACCGCATCGGCCGCACCGCGCGTGCCGGTCGCTCGGGCGTGGCGATCAGCTTCTGCGCCCCGGCCGATCGCGACGTGCTGCGCGACATCGAGCGCACCACGCGCCAGCGCCTCACCGTCGTGGGCGACACCCCGCCGGAGGCGCTGCGCGAGGGTCGTGGCGGTCGTGGCAAGCCCGGACGCGGCCGCAATGGCGGCGGCGGCGGCTATCGCGGCGACAATGCCCAGGGCAATGGCGAACAGCGTGGCGCCGCCTCGCGCAACGGCCACAGCCGTGGTCGCGGCCAGGCACCGCGCGCCCCGCGAGAGGACGGCCAGCCGGCCTACGCCTCCTGGGGGACGCGCAACCGCGACGGTTCCCGCCGCGTCTGACGCCTTCCCGTTCGCGGCGCTGGCCATGGCCGGTGCCGCGAGCCCCTGCCGGCTGGCAGGGTCTCTGGACATCAACGCGCTTCACAGAATCCCGGAACCGCTGGGCGGTATCCGGGACCTGTCGGCCCGCGCTCCGCGCGTCGGCGAGGGCCGCCCCTACTCCGCCGCGTCGGCGAGCGGGGTATCGGGTGTCCAGCGCAGCACCGGCTTCCGTGCCGCCAGCGTCTCGTCCAGGCGACGGCGGGGCGTGAGCCGCGGCGCCTCCCGGAAATAATCCACCTCGCCGGCCTTCGCCCGCGCGACCAGCCCGCGCATGACATCGACGAACTCGTCCAGCGCCGCACGGGTCTCGGTCTCGGTCGGCTCGATCAGCATGGCCCCGTGCACGATGAGCGGGAAATAGACCGTCATCGGGTGGAAGCCGTCGTCGATCAGCGCCTTGGCCAGGTCCATGGTCTCGACGCCGGTGCCCTCCAGCCCCTCGTCGGTCAGCAGCACCTCGTGCATGCACGGACCGTCATAGGCCGGCGGCAGCACGTCCTTCAGCCGGGCCAGCACGTAGTTGGCGTTCAGCACCGCGTCCTCGGCCACCTGGCGCAGGCCGTCGCGGCCATGGCTCAGCATGTAGGCCAGCGCGCGCACGAACATGCCGAACTGGCCGTGGAAGCCCTTCATGCGGCCAACGCGGGCGGCACCGTCATGCTCGACCAGCTTCAGCCCGCCATCGGCCGTGGCGACCACGGCCGGCAGCGGCGCGAAGGGGGCCAGCGCGGCGGAGAACACCACCGGGCCGGAGCCGGGACCGCCGCCGCCATGCGGGGTCGAGAAGGTCTTGTGCAGGTTGATGTGCATGGCATCGATGCCGAGGTCGCCCGGCCGGACCTTGCCCACGATGGCGTTGAAGTTGGCGCCGTCGCAGTAGAAATAGCCGCCCGCCGCGTGCACCAGTTCCGCGATCCGGACGATGTCGCGCTCGAACAGGCCGCAGGTATTGGGATTGGTCAGCATCAGCGCGGCCACGTCCGGGCCCAGCTTGGCCTCGAAGGCGGCCATGTCGACACGGCCGTCGGCGGTGGCCGGGATCGGGTCGACGTCGTAGCCGCAGACGGCAGCCGTCGCCGGATTGGTGCCGTGCGCCGATTCCGGCACCAGCACCCGGGTGCGAGCGGTCTCGCCCTTCGCCTCGTGCGCCGCGCGGATCGCCATCAGGCCGCAGAGCTCGCCATGCGCGCCGGCCCCCGGCGTCAGCGCCACCCCGGCGGTGCCGGTGAGCTGCATCAGCCAGTGCGCAAGCTGGTGCATCAGTTCCAGCGCGCCCTGCACGGTGCTTTCGGGCTGCAGCGGATGCAGGTCGCCCAGACCGGGAAACCGCGCCACCCGCTCGTTCAGGCGGGGATTGTGCTTCATGGTACAGGAGCCGAGCGGATAGAGGCCGTAGTCGATGGCGTAGTTCATCCGCGACAGGCGCACGAAGTGGCGCACCACCTGCGGCTCCGACAGGCCCGGCAGGCCGACGGGGCCGGAGCGGCGCAGGCCACCCAGGCGATCCGGTGCTGCCGGACCGTCGGGCAGGTCGACACCGGAGCGGCCCGGCGCGTCCTGGTCGAACAGCAGCGGCTCGTCGCGGTCGAGGCCCCGGGCCCCGGAAATGGTTCCCTCGGTCATGCCAGCACCTCACGCAACGCAGCGGTGAACGCGTCGATATCATCGACGGAGACGGTTTCGGTGGCCGCGACCACCAGCAGGTTGGCCATGGCCGGATCGGTCGGGAACAGCCGGCTGGCCGGCACGCCGCCCAGGATGCCGCGTTCGGCCAGGGCATCGACCACGGGAACGGCCGGCTTGCCGAGATCGAGGGTGAACTCGTTGAAGAACGCTTCCGTCACCAGCGAGACGCCGGGGATGGCCGCAAGCTTCCCGGCGGCGAGGGAGGCGGTGCGGTGGTTGAGATCGGCCAGGCGGGTGAACCCGGCCTCCCCCAGCAGCGCCAGGTGGATGGTGAAGGCCAGCGCGCAGAGGCCGGAGTTCGTGCAGATGTTGCTGGTCGCCTTCTCGCGGCGGATATGCTGCTCGCGGGCATTGAGGGTCAGCACGTAGCCACGGCGCCCGTCCTTGTCGAGCGTCTCGCCGGCCAGGCGGCCGGGCATCTGGCGCACGAACTTCTGGCGGCAGGCGAACAGGCCGACATGCGGCCCGCCGAACGACATCGGCACACCCAGGCTCTGTCCCTCGGCCGTGACGATGTCGGCGCCCATGGCCCCGGGCGGGGTGACGGCACCCAGCGAGACCACCTCCGGCACCGCCACGATCAGCAGCGCACCCTTCGCGTGGCAGGCCTCGGCCAGGCCCGACAGGTCGGACAGCTCGCCGAAGACGTCGGGGTTCTGCACCACCACGCAGGCGGTCTGGTCGTCGATGGCGGCCAGCAGGTCGCCGCGCCCGCCGACGACGGGGTTGCGAACCTCGGCGCGGTACGGTGTGTAGCGGACCAGGGTCTCCGTGGTCTCACGGTAGTGCGGGTGCAGCCGGCCCGACAGGATCGACTTCGGCCGCCGGGTGATGCGGTGCGCCATCAGCACGGCCTCGGCCGTCGCCGTTGCCCCGTCGTACATGGAGGCGTTGGCGACCTCCATGCCGGTCAGCAGCGCCACCTGGGTCTGGAACTCGAACAGGTACTGCAGCGTGCCCTGGCTGATCTCCGGCTGGTACGGCGTGTAGGAGGTCAGGAACTCCGAACGCTGGACCAGGTGGTCCACCGTCGCCGGGATGTGGTGGTGGTAGGCACCGGAACCCAGGAAGCACGGCGCGGTCGCCGGGCTCAGATTCCGTGCCGCCAGCCGGCGGAAATGCCGCTCCACCGCCATCTCGCCCTGGTGGTCGGGCAAGTCGGCGACATTGGCGTTCAGCAGCCCCGCGGGCACGTCGCGGAACAGGTCATCGACGCTGCCGACCCCGATGGTCGACAGCATCCCGGCCCGGTCGTCGGGCGTAAGCGGAAGGTAGCGCATCAGCCCAGCGTCTCCAGGAACCGTTCGTAAGCGTCCTCGTCCATCAGGTCGTCCAGCTCTGCCGGGTCGGCGAGCTTCATGCGGTAGAACCAGCCGTCCATCTCGGGGCTCTCGTTGACCAGCGCCGGATTGCCGTCCAGCGCGTCATTGCGGGCGGTGACCTCGCCGCTGGCCGGGGCATAGACCTCAGAGGCGGCCTTGACCGACTCGACCACCGCGGCCTCGTCGCCCTTCTTGAGCTGCCGTCCCGGGTCGGGCAGCTCGACATAGACCACGTCGCCCAGCTGGTCCTGGGCATAGTCGCTGATGCCGACCGTGGCCTCGCCGCCACTCAGCAGGACCCATTCGTGGTCCCTGGTGTATTTCCGATCAGACATTGGGTGCTCCCGGCTCAGCGTTTGTAGGAGTGGGGGACAAAGGGAAGAGAGACGACCTTCAGCGGCAGCGCCTTGCCGCGCTGGCTGGCAAAGACAACGGTGTCGGGCGCCGCATGCGCCCGTGTGACATAGCCCATGGCAACCGGCCCTCCCACGGTAGGGCCAAAGCCGCCCGAGGTGACGGCGCCGATGACTGCCCCGTCGGCATCCAGGATCTCGGCCCCCTCGCGCACCGGGGCACGCCCCTCGGGCCGCAGGCCGACGCGCAGGCGGGATGGCCCGTCCCGCAGTTCCGCCTGGATGCGCGCGGCACCAGGAAAGCCACCCTGCTCGCGCCGGCGCTTCTGCATCGCCCATTGCAGCGCCGCTTCGACCGGCGAGGTGGTCCCGTCGATATCATGGCCATAGAGGCAGAGCCCGGCCTCCAGCCGGAGCGAGTCGCGGGCGCCGAGGCCGATGGACTTCACCGCCGGGTTGTCCAGCAGGCGCGTGGCGAGCGACTCTGCCTTTTCCGCCGGCACCGAGATCTCGTAGCCGTCGCAGCCGGTATAGCCGGAGCGGGAGACCCAGAGGTCGGCGCCATCGAAGGTGAACGCAGCGGCGGTCATGAAGGTCATGGCCTCGACACCGGGGACCAGCGCCGACAGCGCCGCCTCGGCCCCCGGGCCCTGCAGCGCCAGCAGCGCCCGGTCGGGCAGCGGCTCGACGGTCACGGAGGCCGGCATGCCATCCCGGAGCCGTGCGATGTCGGCGGCCTTGCAGGCGGCATTGACCACCAGGAACAGGTCGCCGTCCCGCTGCGTGACCATCAGGTCGTCCAGGATGCCGCCGGCGTCGTTGGTGAACATGGTGTAGCGCGGACGGCCAGGCGCCAGGCCGACGATGTTGCTCGGCACCAGCGCCTCCAGCGCCTTCGCCGCGTCGTCGCCCAGCAGGCGCACCTGCCCCATGTGGGAGACGTCGAACAGGCCGGCGGCGGCGCGGGTGTGCTGGTGCTCGGCGATGATGCCCTCGAACTGCACCGGCATGTCATAGCCGGCGAACGGCACCATGCGCCCGCCAAGCCGGCGGTGCAGCGCGTTGAGCGGCGTGGTCTCGAGCGGGGTATCGGAAGACATAGGGGCTTCGGCCATGCCGGACTCCGTGACGGCTATGCGACGCACCGGAAACGGACGGAATCCGAGTCCGGCAGCGCCCCCTCTGTCACGGAACCTGAGAGACTGGGCTCATGCGACGCCTCACGGCGTCACCCGAGCCGTACCCCTTCGGTGAGAACGCCGGGAAACCCGCCGTCCTGCTTTCCAGAGTGCCGTCCTCCAGCGGTCCTTTTGCCTGAGAGTTTCCGGGGCGGTTGCTCCTTCGGCGCCGTGCCGGACTGTGTCCGGACCGACCTCTCCCGCTGGTTTCATCCGAGCGATTCCGAGCATAGGCAGCGGCCCCGATCCGATCAAGCCGCAACAACGCCCTTGCGGAAAGCGGCCGGGCTTGTGACCATTTCGTTTCAGGCTCGGAAGAAGGCCTGCACATACAGGGGGAGAATTCGGCAATGTCTGCACGCAAGCCGGAGGGTCCGAGAACCGTTGCCCTGATCGGACCCTACCTCGCCGGCAAGACGACCCTGCTCGAGAGCATCCTGTTCACCGCCGGCGCGATCGAGCGCAAGGGCAGTACCCCGGCGGGCACAACGGTCGGCGACAGTTCGGCCGAGGCGCGCGAGCGCCACATGAGCGTCGAGATCAACGTGGCCACGGCCCGGTTCCTCGATGACGAGTTCACCTTCATCGACTGTCCCGGCTCCATCGAGTTCATCCAGGAAACCGCGAATGCCCTGGTCGGCGTCGACGCCGCCGTCGTGGTCTGCGAGTCCGACGCCGCGCGCGCGACCGCCCTGCAACCCTGGCTGAAGCTGCTGGAAGACATGGACATCCCGCGCTTTGTCTTCGTCAACAAGGTCGACAAGGCGCAGGGCAGCGTGACACCGCTGCTGGAGGCCCTGCAGGAGGTTTCGGCCCGCCCGCTGGTGCTGCGCCAGCTTCCGCTGATCCGCAATGATATCGTCACCGGCTATGTCGACCTGGCCCAGGGCCGGAGTTACCTGTACCGCGAGTCCGGCCCCTCCGAGCGGGTCGAGGCGTCGCCGGACCAGGTCGAGGCCGAGGGCGAGGCCCGCTTCGCCATGCTGGAGCAACTCGCCGACTTCGACGATCACCTGATGGAGGAACTGCTGGAGGACATCCAGCCCGACAAGCAGGAGATCTTTACCGACCTGACCGAGAACCTGCAGGCCGGCAACATCATTCCCGTGCTGCTCGGCGCCGCCGAGCGTGACAACGGCGTGCTGCGCCTGTTGAAGGCGCTGCGCCACGAGGTGCCGGGGCACGGCGTCGCGGCCCGGCGCGCCGGCACGGACCCGAACGCCGCCGAGCCGGTGGCGCAGGTGCTGAAGACGATCCAGACCGCCCATGGCGGCAAGATGTCGATCGCCCGGATCTGGTCGGGCAAGGTGCGCGAGGGCGATGTCCTGAACGGCGAGCGCGTCGGCGGCGTCTCCCGCATGTTCGGCGCCACCGCGACCAAGCTTGGCGAGGCGAAGGCCGGCCAGGTGGTGGCGCTCGGGCGCATGGACGGCGTCGCGACCGGCGACGTGCTGGCGGCGGGCAAGGCCCCGGAACTGGCGAAGGCCCCGGTCTTCCCGCCGGTCTACGCGCTGGCGCTGACGGTCGAGAACCGCAATGACGAGGTGAAGCTGTCGAGCGCGCTCTCCAGGCTGCGCGACGAGGACCCGTCGCTGAAGCTGGAGCACGACGAGAGCTCGCACCAGCTGGTGCTGTGGGGCCAGGGCGACGTGCACCTGAAGGTCGCGACGGCCCGGCTGGCCAGCCGTTACGGTGTCTCGGTCGGGACCGAACGGCCGCGCGTTCCCTATCGGGAGGCGATCCGGAAAGGCGTCACCCAGCACGCGCGCCACAAGAAGCAGTCCGGCGGCCACGGCCAGTTCGGCGATGTCACCATCGAGGTGGCGCCGCTGCCGCGCGGCAGCGGCTTCCAGTTCGGCGACCGCATCACCGGCGGCGTGGTGCCGAAGCAGTACATCCCGGCAGTCGAGGCCGGGGTGCGGGAGTTCCTGGAAAAGGGCCCGCTCGGCTTTCCCGTGGTCGACCTCGCCGTGACGCTCACCGACGGCAAGTTCCACGCAGTCGACAGCTCCGAAATGGCCTTCAAGATCGCCGGACGCATGGCGATCCAGGAGGCGCTGCCGCAGTGCGAACCCGTCCTGCTGGAGCCGATCATGCAGGTCGAGATCATGGTGCCGTCCGAGCACACGCCGGCGATCAACAACCTGGTCAGCGGCCGGCGCGGGCAACTCATGGGCTTCGACGCACGCGACGGCTGGACCGGCTGGGACACCGTCTCGGCCTGCCTGCCGCAATCGGAGCTCGGCGACCTGATCATCGAACTGCGCTCGTTGACCCACGGCGTCGGAACCTTCACCTTCCGCTTCGATCACCTGCAGGAACTCACCGGGCGCCCCGCGGAGCAGGCGATCGAAGCGGCGCGCCAGCAGGCTGCATGAGCACATGAAGAACGCCGAGGCCGCCGCGGCGGCACTGCTCGCCGCGCGGACCGGGCACGCCCGGATGCCGGCGCTGCCCGAACCCATGCGTCCGTCCACGGTGGACGACGGCTACGCCATCCAGCGCGCCTTCCGGCCGTTGTTCGCCGCCGGTGCGGGCGGGCCGCAGATCGGCTGGAAGATCGGCTGTACCAACGAGACGGCGCAGCGCCACATCGGTGTCGACGAACCGTTCTATGGCGGCATCTTCCAGGCGACGACACAGCTCTCTCCCGCGAGGGTCAGTGCCGCGCGGCACTTCATGACCGTGATCGAGGCCGAGATCGCCTTCCGGCTGGGCGATGACCTGCCCGCCGCGGCTGCCCCCTACGACCCGGACACGGTGGCCGAGGCGGTGGATGCCTGCGCGCCGGCGGTCGAGATCGTGGACAGCCGCTACGAGGACTGGACCACCATCGGTGCCCCCCACATCGTCGCGGACAATGGCAGCCACGGCGCCTGGGTGCGGGGCGCCGCCGTCGGTGACTGGCGCGGCATCGATCTCGCCGAGCTGGAGGTCGTCCTGCGCTGCAACGGCGCGGCCGTGCGCGAGGGATCGGGTGCCAATGTCATGGAGCATCCCGTCAATGCCCTGACGTGGCTCGCCAATGTCCGCGCGGTCTATGCCCGCGAGGGCCTGCGCAAGGGCGACTGGGTCTCCACCGGTACCACGATCATCGTCTACCCGGCAAAGGTCGGCGACAGGCTGGTCGCCGAATTCGGGACACTCGGACAGGTCGAACTTGAAATCGTCGAGTGAAACAATGCGAGTATCACAAACGCGACTGCCACCATGTCTGTTGTGAACTTGACCGGTCCCGAGGTTGACTTGGGCGGGTTTCGCCAGCCAGTTTCTGCGCTGGCCATTTTCGCGTTGATTCAGTGACCGACAGTATCATGCCGATTGCACCGCCCGCCCGCCAGGACAGCGAGGCGCGCTCGATCCTGACCGGCGAGTTCATTGACCGGGCGGCGGAGGCATCGTTCAGGCGCGCCACCTACGACACGTTCTGCAAGCAGCAGCGCATCCTGGTCTGGATCATCCTGCTTGCCGCCGGACCGATCATCGTCGCCGACCACCTGCTGCTGCGCGGCACGGCCATGCCGGACCTGTTCCTGCCGCAGCGCGTGATCCATTTCATCATCCCGCTGCTCTGGCTCCGGGCGATCCGGGGCGGCGCGACGACGGAAACCATCGACCGCTGGGCGCTGACCTATGCCCTCTACCTCACGGCCGAGACCTTCTATCTGATGACCCTGTACCGCGCGGACTACCAGATGATCCTGCCGCGCGTCATCCTGTTCATCCTGGCCGGCAACATCTTCCTCGACATCGCGGCCGCCTACCGCCTGACCTACAACGTCGCGATCTTCGCCGCGACCACCGTCGGACTGGCGGTGATTTTCCCCATCGCCATGGACGAGCGTGTGCTGGCCTTCGTCATCCTGGTGGTGGCAGTCGGGATCGGTGTGGTGGCCGGCGGATGGCTCTCGGTTCTCCGGCGCGGCGAGTACCTGCACGCGCGAACGCTGGAACGCGCCAACCTGGCCCTGATCGAGGAGCGGCGTCGGGCAGAGGAAGCCAGCGCCGCGCGCTCCGTGTTTCTCGCCAATGTCAGCCATGAGCTCCGCACCCCGCTCAATGCCGTGATCGGGTTCTCCGAGATCCTGCGCACCGAGATGTTCGGACCCGTGGGCAACGCACGCTACAAGGGCTATGCCGACGACATCTCCAGCAGCGGAACGCGGCTGCTCGCCCTGATCGACGACCTGCTGCACCTCTCGCGAATCGAGGGCGGCGAGGCCAACATGGTGGCCGAGTGGATCGATGTCGACGCGGCGCTCGCGGAATGGGTCGGAGCCTTCGCGCCCCAGGCCAGCGCGCGTGGCCAAACGCTCGACCTTGCTCCATTGCCGCCGGGACTGGCGGTCCGGTTCGACCGGCAGGCGCTGCGCCACGCATTCACCGGCCTGCTGTCCAACGCCACCGGCTTTACCCAGCGCGGAGGCACGATCACGGTCGGCTTCGACACCGGGTCGGGCGGTGTGTCGTCAGCACTGTACGTCCGCGACAACGGCCCGGGCATCGCGCCGGAAACGATCGAACGACTGCATCGTCCCTTCGAGCAGTTCGACGCCCATACCGCACGCGGGTCCGGGGGCTGGGGGCTCGGACTGCCGCTGGTGCACGGACTGGCGCTGGCCAATGGCGCCCGGCTCGACATCTCGAGCCCAACCGGGCGGGGAACCGAGGCCCGTATCGCGTTCGCTCCGGAAGCCGTCCGGTGGGAAAATTCCGCCGCCTGATCGCGACGGAACACCTTTGCGTCACGTTCGTTTGATTGGCGGGTACGCCCCGGATTCCCAGCTATCCTGCAGCAATCCGCGACCGGACGAGCGACAGGGAGAGACGCAATGCTGATCCGCAGGCCGAAAGGCTGGGAACTGCCCGAAACCGCAGTCACCCCGGAGGCCGTGTTCCTGAACCGGCGCGCCTTCCTCGCCGGTGCCGGACTGGCGGGTCTCGGCATCGCCGCCACGCCGCGGCGGTTGCTCGCGGCCGACGGGACCATCCCGACGGCCGACCTGTATCCGGCGACGCGCAACGAGACCTACCAGGTCGACCGCGCGATCACGGACGAGGACATCAACACCACCTACAACAACTTCTACGAGTTCGGCTCGAACAAGCGGATCTACCGCGAGGCCCAGAAGCTGCCCGTGAGGCCATGGACGGTTGCCGTCGACGGCATGGTGAAGCAGCCGAAGACCTGGGACATCGACGAACTGGTGCGCCGCATCGGCATCGAGGAACGGGTCTACCGGCACCGCTGCGTCGAGGCCTGGTCCATGGTCGCGCCATGGACCGGCTTTCCGCTGTCGAAGCTGGTCGCGCTCGCCGAACCGCTGGGTGGCGCGAAGTATGTCCGCTTCGAGACCTTCATGATGCCCAAGGTGGCGAGCGAACAGCGCGCGAGCTGGTACCCCTGGCCCTATGTCGAGGGCGTGACCATCGAAGAAGCGATGAACGACCTTCCGTTCATGGTCACCGGCGCCTATGGCAAGCCGCTGCCCAAGCAGATGGGCGCGCCGATCCGCCTCGCCTTGCCGTGGAAGTATGGCTTCAAGTCGATCAAGTCGATCGTGAAGATCAGCTTCACCGACCAGCGCCCGGTGAGTTTCTGGGAAGAGATCCAGGGGCGCGAGTACGGCTTCTGGGCCAATGTGAACCCGGAGGTGCCGCATCCGCGCTGGAGCCAGGCGACCGAGGAAGTGCTGGGCACGGGCGATCGGGTGCCGACCCTGCTCTACAACGGCTATGCCGAACAGGTGGCCGGCCTCTACAAGGACATGAAGCAGGATCGCAGCCTGTTCATGTAGACGCATATGCGGCCTTGCGCTTAACGGGTCGCTAGGGCTTGTGTGCTTCCATCAGCGTTCGTTGCGTTGAACGGTAGTGCACGCGAAAGGCGATTCCTTGACGGATGCAGCCCTGGCCGGCATGCCCGGCCCCAGGGCCGGACAGGACTGGCGTATCGACCGACTGACCGGCGAATTCAGCGATTCGGCGGCAGAGGCAGCATTTGCACGTCACACGCTGCCCGGGACACTCGGCCGTATCAAGGCCATGGTCATCGCCCTGGCCGTGGCCCTGCCGCCGCTGGTGCTCGCCGAGTTTCTCGAGCTCGGCTTCGGCATGAAGTTCTGGATCGGCCAGGTCGGCACGCTGAGCCACGTCGTCATCGCCGGCGCCATGGTCTGGGCCGTATACCGTCGTCCGCACCTGCCATTGCTGCACCGGCTGGTCCTGCTGCAGGTCCTGACCCTTGCGGCCGACGTCGCCCTGATGGCCTGGACGCATCCGGCGCGCGACATGGTCATCATCATGCAGAACCCGCTGCTGGTGCTGGTCGGCTACATCCTGCTGCCGCTGCCCATGAGGCAGCTGTTCCTGGCGATCAGCACCGTCGTGGTGATCGCAATCCTCTGCGACCTGTTCGCCTATGGCCTGAGCCTGCCGGAACAGCTCGGCCTGATCACCTGGCTCATCCTGAGCCACGGCATCGGCGCGTTCGCCGCACGGCAGCTCAATCGCCATCGCCGGGTCGAGTTCGCCTCCGGACAGGAGCGTGCCCTGGCGGTCGAACAGATGGCACGCGCCAAGGAAGAGGCAGAACGGGCCAATACCGCCAAGTCGGCCTTCATGGCCAACATGAGCCATGAGCTGAGGACGCCGCTGAACGCCGTCATCGGCTTCTCGGAGATGCTGACACTGGAGGTGTTCGGTCCCGTGGGCGACCACCGCTACCGGGAATACGCCAATGACATCCATTCCAGCGGGCGTCACCTGCTGGACCTGATCGACGACCTGCTCGACCTGTCGCGCATCGAGGCCGGCAAGCTGGTGCTGACCGAATCGGAAATCGACCTCGCCGCCATCGTCGAGGAATGCGTCCGGATCGTGCAGCCCAGGGCCAGTACCAACGGGGTGCAGGTGGCGGTTTCGGATGGCGGCGCGGAATGCACGGTACGGGCCGACCAGCGGGCCATGCGCCAGGTGATGCTCAACCTGATCGGCAATGCGGTGAAATTCACGGGCGCCGGCGGGCGGGTGGACATATCCTGCGCCTGCAGCCCGGCCACCGGGGTCAGCATCGTCGTGGCCGACACCGGCAACGGGATCGCACCCGACAAGCTTGAACGAATCTTCAAGCCTTTCGAGCAGGATCACAACAGCAAGCCCCGTGACGAAAAGGGCTGGGGACTGGGACTGCCGATTGCGCAGGCCCTCGTGGGACTGCACGATGGCACCATTCGCATCGAGAGTGTTGTTGGCAAGGGAACAACCGTGAGCGTTGTATTGCCGGCCGAGCGGCTTGCCGGCGTCCGTCGACCGGAGAGCGGCATTGAAGCCTGACAGGCCAGATACGCGCCTGACCGGGACGGAGATCGGCTGGCCGTCGGGCGAGTTCGTCGATCCGGCGGTCGAGTACGAGTTCCGGGCCCTGCGCCATGACGACAGCCTGCTGCACTACAAGCTGGTCGCCGGCCTGCTGATCCTGACCATGCCGCTCTATGCCTGGACCGCAATCGCCGGCATGGGGATCGACCAGCGGATCTACCAGGTACTCGGCCTGCGCGGCCTGGTCACCGTGCTGGCGGTTGTCTGCCTCTACGCCTGTTACCGGCGCTGGAGCCACGTGGCCCTGGATCGCCTCTACATCGTGACCGTGGCGATCACGCTGGCGGTGCAGGCGAGTTCGCTGGGACGTGCCGAACCCACCTCCACCATCGCCATCGTGCACGGCCTGATGGTCCTGTCGGCCGCCCATATCTTCTTTCCGGGCCGCTCCATTGCCCTGGTGCCGTTCCTGCTGATCTATTCGGTCAGCCTGGGCTGGACCTACTTCCATCATTTCGAGCTGCGGCCGGCCGACCGCATCGGCCTGGTCACCTGGCTTGTGGTCGCGAACATGATCGGCGTGTTCGTGGCCTACCGCCTGAACCGCCACCGGCGCGAGGCCTATCTCGCGATCCGGGAGCAGGCCGCAGCCCTGGCCGACCTGAAGACCGCGCGCGAGGAGGCCGACACGGCCAGGGCACTGGCGGAACAGGCCAGCCGGGCGAAATCGAACATGCTGGCCAACACCAGCCATGAACTGCGCACGCCGCTGAACGCCATCATCGGCTTCTCCCAGATGATCGCGACCGAGGTGCTGGGCCCCATCGAGGAACAGCGCTACCGCCAGTATGCCAACGACATCGTCGACAGCGGGCGGCACCTTCTGGAGCTGATCGACGACCTGCTGGACCTGTCGAAGATCGAGGCCGGCAAGATCGAGCTGCGGCCGAAATGGTTCAGCCCGATGGATGTGGCGCAGAACTGCCACCACCTGCTGTCCACCCGGGCCATGGCCGGCGGCGTGACACTGGATATGCGCCTGGACCGGACCACGCCGGGCATCTTCGCCGACGAACGGGCCGTGACCCAGATCCTGGTCAACCTGATCTCCAACGGCATCAAGTTCACCGACCCCGGCGGCCGGGTGCACGTCGTCGCCGTCCGGACAGAAGGCGGCGGACTGCGCATCAGCGTCGAGGATACGGGACTGGGCATGACCAGCGAGGACATCGCCCAGGCGCTGCGCCCGTTCGAGCAGGTCGACAACCTGCTGACCCGCCGTGCAAAGGGCTGGGGACTGGGATTGTCCATCGTCCGCGCCCTGGTCGACATGCACGACGCGACCATGTCGATCGACAGCGAGCCCGGCAAGGGTACGCGTGTCCACGTGGATTTCCCGCCGGAGCGGGTCATGCCGGAGATCGCCACGCTGCGGCACGGCTGACCGCGGCGGCCGCCGCCTGTCAGCCCTGGCCACCCTGCGCGCCGGCGGGGTCGCGCCCCGGCTGGTGCAGCAGGGTCGCGCCGGCCTGCGGCGGAAAGATCAGCCGCGCGCAGGTGCCCCTGCCGGGTTCGCTGTCCAGCGTCATGCGACCGCCATGCAGTTCGACCAGCCGGGCCGTGAGCGGCAGGCCCAGCCCGGTGCCGGGGATCGCATCCGTGTCATGGGCGCGGCCAAACGGCTCCAGCACCCTTTCGATGTCCTCCGGCCGGATGCCACGCCCCTCGTCACGGATTTCCACGATGACAGCGCCGTTCTCGCCGATCCGCACCCCGATCTCGATCGCATCTGTGGGACCGGAAAACTTCACCGCGTTGCCGACGAGATTGAGCAGCATCTGGCGGAACGCCCGGCGGTCGGCCAGCAAAGGCGGCATGTCGGCAGCCACATGCACCCGCAGCCGCGTGCCCGCGCGATCGCCCGCGGCGAGGTTCACCGCGCGGTGGACCTCTTCGGCCAGGTCAAGCTGCTCCGGTGAAAGGACATAGCGGTCCGCGTCGATCTTCGACAGGTCCAGGATGTCGTTGACCAGGCTGAGCAGGTGCTCGCCGCTGTCGGCGATGTCCCGTGCATAGGACTTGTAGCGCGGGTTCTGCATCGGCCCCATCAGCTCGGTGGCCATGACATTGGCAAAGCCGATGATGGCATTCAGCGGCGTGCGCAGTTCATGGCTCATGTTGGCGATGAACGACGACCGCGCCGAATTGGCCTGCTCGGCACGCTCCAGGGCCGCCAGCGTCGTGGCGCGCGCACGGATCAGCTGCGTGACGTCGCGACAGACGCCGCGCATGCCAGTGAAGCGGCCGGCGTCATCGGTGATCGCCACCTGGCTGACCGAGAAGGTTCGCGTGCCGCGCCGACCGGCGAAGGTCAGCGATATGTCCCGGAATCCGCTGCGGGTGCGCCAGTGGGCCACGGCCGCTTCCCAGCCGCGCCGTTCCTCGGCGCCAAGCCGCGTCATGTGCGTCTCGGCGATGGCGAAGGCGTTGACCCCCATCATGCTCTCCGGGCCCTTCGGGTCGAACTCGCCGTAGCGGCCGGAGACAAAGATCACATCCAGGTTGGCGTCGGTCTCCCAGAACCAGTCGGTGGCCAGTTCGGCGAAGTCGCGAAAGCGGCTTTCGCTCTGGTTGCGGGCGATCTCCGCCTGCTTGCGTGCGGTGATGTCGATCAGCAGGCTGTCGAAATACCGCTCTCCATGGCGGTCGACAGTGACCCAGCCCTCCTCGCGTGACCAGATCTGCCGGCCGGTCAGTGGATGGGTCCAGCGGAATTCCAGCGCGTAGGGTCGATGGTCGCTGCGGTGTGCCTCCATCGTCGCAACGTAGGCGGCGCGGTCGCCCTCATGGATCAGCGCGTGCCAGCGGCCAGCGTCAAAGTCCTTGCCGGGGCTCTGTCCGGGCGGGGACAGGTCCCGTGCCGGCTTGCCCCAGATGGACACGTCCCGACTACCTTCGCGACGGCGCGTGAACAGCATGCCTTCCGCATTCGCCATGAAGGACTTGAGCTGTTCCTCGCGCTCCTTGAACACGCTGACATCGGCAATGATGTGGATGCTGCTGCCGTCCGACAGCCGGCAGGTCACGGCGATGGCCCAGCCGCCACCCGGCACCCGGTCGACGAACGGACGCATCGGGTTGCGGAAGCCGGCGACAAGGTTGGCGCGCCACTGCGCCGTCCGTCCCTCGATGTCCGGCATGACATTGTTGGCGATGATCGCGTCGAGCTGGTCCTCGAACGTCCCGCCCGGAACCGGGAAATGACTGTAGTCCGGAAAGAAGTTCGCCAACGCCCGGTTCCACGACCGCAGGCGTTCCTGCGGGTCGAAGTACATCAGCGCGACACCACCGGCCCGTGAATCGCGGATCAGGTCGACCAGCGGGTCTGCACCCGTCACCGGTACCGGTTGCAGGCGCCACAGCGTCGCGCCGCCCGCCAGCGGCGTCGCGATCAGCGTTCCCAGTCCCGGAATGGTCGCCGGACCTGACAGGCTGGCCTTGCCGATCACCTGCAGGGGGTCGCGCGCGCCGCAGAGATGGCGCATCCGTTCCGACGCCGCCAGCAGCCTCGGTCCGTCCGGTCCGGCAATGGTGACGGCAACGGCCTCGTCCATCGCGGCGAAGGCCATCGCCAGGGCGGCAGTGTCGGTCGTTGGTCCTTTCCCTTCGGTCTGCGGCGCACATGCACACATCGGACTCCAGCATGGCGCCTTCCCGCTAACGCAACGTCAACAGCCTCGCCCGTACCGGCCGGTCAGGCGACCGCAAGCGGCGCCTGCGGCACACCGGCCCAGAACTCCGGATCGTGGCCGTAGAAGATCCGCGCGCCGCGTCGCTGCAATTCCCTCAGCTTCTCCAGGCTCGACCGCATCTGCGCGGCATCGTGCAGGATGCGCGGCAGGCGCATTTCCTCCAGCGTGCGGCGCAGGTAGCAGGCATCGCCCGTCAGCACGATGTCGCCGCTGGCGGTCCTGACCTTCAGCGACTGGTGGCCCGGCGTATGGCCGTAGGTCGGGATGCAGACGACCGTGCCGTCGCCGAAGATGTCGTGCTCGCCATCCGCCAGCACGACATCATGGCCGTGGTCGTAATCCTGCTTCATGAAGCCGGCCTTGTGCGCCAGGTCCGGGTCCTGCGCCGCCTCCCATTCCGGGCGCTGCAGCAGCAGCGGGCTGTGGGTCAGCGCATCGTTGCCGCCGGCGTGATCGAAGTGCAGGTGCGAGTTCACCACCCAGTCGATCTGCGAGACGTCGACGTCGAGGGATGCCAGGCGGGCGGCGACGTCCTCGCCGGGGTGGAAGTCGATGCCGTAGTACTTCGCGATGCCACCAAGCCGCGCTTCCGGGTCGGTCTGCACCTGCCGGTTCAGGCCGCTGTCGAACAGCACCTTGCCCTTCGGATGGACCACCAGGTAGGTCGGAACCGGCACCCTGATGCTGCCCTCGGCGCCCTCCAGCATCGCCTTCAGGCTCATGGTCAGCCAGCCGCATGTCATGGCGTAGAGTTTGACACCCATCCCGGCCCCCTCCCCAAGGGATCGTTATCGTTGTTCGGCCAATCCTAGCAGATAGCGCCCGTAGTCATTGCCCTTCATCCGGTTGGCCAGAAGGGAAAGCTGCGTATCGTCGATCCAGCCCTGCCGCCAGGCGATTTCCTCGGGCGCGGAGATCTTGAGGCCCTGGCGTTTTTCCACGGCATGGACGAACTCGGCTGCCTCCAGCAGGCTGCCCGGCGTGCCGGTGTCGAGCCAGGCGAAGCCGCGCCCCAGCGTCTCGACCCGCAGCCTGCCCTGTTCCAGGTAGTGGCGGTTGACATCGGTGATCTCCAGCTCGCCGCGCGGCGACGGGCGGATGGAACGGGCCACCTCCGCCGCCGTCCGGTCGTAGAAATAGAGACCGGTGACGGCGAAGCGCGAGGGCGCCGGGTCCGGCTTCTCGATGATGTCGGTCGCGCGGCCATCCGCATCGAAGACCACGACGCCATAGCGCTCGGGATCGGCCACCTGGTAGGCGAAGATCACCGCGCCCTCGTCGAAGCGCGCGCTGTCGCGCAGCATCCCCGAGAAGCCGCGGCCATAGTGGATGTTGTCGCCCAGCACCAGCGCGCAGCTGTCCCCGGCCACGAAGTCCTCGGCGATGATCAGCGCCTCTGCGATGCCGCGCGGCGCCGACTGCTCGGCATAGGCCAGCCACAGGCCCCAGTCCCGGCCGTCGCCCAGCAGCTGCTCGAAGCGCGGCAGGTCCTCGGGCGTCGAAATCAGCAGGATGTCGCGCACCCCGGCCAGCATCAGCGTCGCCAGCGGGTAGTAGACCATCGGCTTGTCATAGACCGGCAGCAGCTGCTTGGAGACCACGCGCGTCATCGGGTGCAGCCGCGTGCCGGCGCCTCCGGCCAGGACGATCCCCTTCATCGTGTCAGTCTCCCCTTGCCGGGCCGAGGTCTTGCCGCATGCGCTCCAGGTAGACGCGCCAGTCGGGCTGTTCGATACCGAAGGCGGCGCGGATCCGGCTGCAGTCCAGCACCGAGTTCGCGGGACGCGGCGCCCTGGCGCCATAGGCTGCCGTCGTTGTCGGCTGCAGGTCCAGCCCCCTCCGGCCAGACAGGACCACGCGGGCAAAGTCGTACCAGGTGACGGCCGGGCTGCCGGCGAAATGATAGGTGCCCCAGGGCACGATGTCGGCCCCGTCGATCCGTGCCACCATGTCCAGGCAGGCGCCGGCGATGGCATCGGCGGGCGTCGGGCCGCCCCGCTGGTCGACGACCACGCTGAGCTGCGTCCGCCCCTCGTCGGCCAGCCGCCACATGGTCTTCACGAAGTTCGTCCCGATGGCGCCGAAGACCCAGGAGGTGCGCAGGATCAGGTGCTTGCCCCAGGCATCACGGACCTGTCGCTCGCCCTCTTCCTTGGTGCGGGCATAGACACCCACGGGGCCGACCGGGTCGTCCTCGACCCAGGCACCCGGCTTCTCGCCGTCGAAGACATAGTCGGTCGAGAGATGGATCAGCGGCACCGCCTCCAGCGCGCAGGCCACCGCCACGTTGCCCGCGCCGTCCGCATTGATCGCATGCGCCCGCTCCGGCTCGTCCTCGGCCCGGTCGACCGCCGTGTAGGCGGCGCAGTTCACCACGGCCGCGGGCCGCAGGTCGGCGATGATCCGACGCACGGCCGACCCGTCGGCGATGTCCAGTTCGTCGTGCCGCAGGCCGACGGTGCTGATGCCGCGCGCCAGGGCGGTCCAGCGCAGGGCCGAACCCACCTGCCCGCCGGCACCCAGCACCAGCACGCTCATCCCGTCTGCCCCAGCCGGTCGCGATGGTGCACCCGCGCCAGCCAGTCGCGGTGTTCGACGTACCAGGCGACGGTCTGCGCGATCCCTTCGGCAAAGCCGAGCGCCGGGGTCCAGCCGAGTTCCGCCTCGATCTTCGCCGGATCGATGGCATAGCGCCGGTCATGGCCGGGCCGGTCGGCGACGAAGGTGATCAACTGCTCGCGCGGTCCGATGGCAGCGTCCGGCCAGCCGGCGTCCAGCACGGTGCAGATGGTGCGCACGATGTCGATGTTGCGCTGTTCGCCGCGCGCGCCGACCAGGTAGGTCTCGCCCGGCCGCCCGGCCTGCAGCACCCGCAGCAGCGCGGCGACATGATCGTCGACATGGATCCAGTCACGCGCGTTGGTGCCGTCGCCGTAGACCGGCAGCGGCTTGCCCTCCAGCGCGTTCAGGATCACCAGCGGGATCAGCTTCTCGGGGAACTGGAACGGCCCGTAGTTGTTGCCGCAATTGGTGACCAGCACCGGCAGGCCGTAGGTGACGTGAAACGCCCGGGCGAGGTGGTCGGCGCCGGCCTTGGACGCGGCATAGGGCGAGTTCGGCCGGTAGGGATCGTCCTCGCGGAACAGGCCGGTCGCCCCCAGGCTGCCATAGACCTCGTCGGTCGAAACGTGCAGCACGCGGAACCGCGCCGCGGCATCCGCATCCAGCACCCGCCAGTACTCCAGCGCGCATTCCAGCACCACGCCGGTGCCGGTGACGTTGGTCTCGATGAACGCGGCCGGACCATCGATCGAGCGGTCGACATGGCTCTCGGCGGCGAGGTGCATCACCGCGTCGGGACGGAAACCGGCAAAGGCCCGCCGCATCGCCGGCTTGTCGCGGATGTCGGCCTGCAGGAAGCGGTAGTTCGGCCGACCGGCCACGCTCTCGACGTTCTCCAGCCGACCCGCATAGGTCAGGCTGTCGACGTTCAGCACCGCGGTGCCCTCGCCGGCCAGCCGGCGCACCAGCGCCGAGCCGATGAAGCCGCAGCCGCCGGTGACGAGGATCCGCATGGCTCAGATCCCCCCGAACACGGCCAGCGTCGGCTGGGCCAGGTCCTTGTCGGAGATCGCCGCCGTGGCCCGGTCATACGGCCAGTCGATGCCCAGTGCCGGATCGTCGAAGGCGATGCCGCGCTCCGCCGCCGGGTCATAGAGCGCGGTGACCTTGTAGGTCACCTCGGCGCCGTCGGTCAGCGTGCAGTAGCCGTGCGCGAAGCCTTCCGGGATCCAGAGCTGGTTCCAGGCCTCGGCCGACAGTTCAACGGCGACATGGCGGCCGAAGGTCGGGGAATCGCGTCGCACGTCGACCGCGACATCCAGGATCGCCCCGCGAATGCAGCGGATCAGCTTGCCCTGGGCCGATGGCGCCACCTGGAAATGCAGCCCGCGCAGGGTGCCGGCGCGGCCGTTCAGCACGTGGTTGTCCTGCACGAACATGGCATCGACACCGGCGGCGGCAAAGGTGCGCGCGTTCCAGGTCTCGGAGAAGAAGCCGCGGGAATCGCCGTGGCGCGCGGGATAGAGCACGCGGACGTCGGGCAGGGCAGTCGCCTCGGTCCTCACCTCGTCCCCCGTGGCAGCCGGCACGTGCGGCGTGATTCAGCCCTGCAGCAACTCGGTGCCGCCGCCGGCCTGGTGACCGGGCTTGCGGAAGCGTGCAAGCCACTGCGCGGCTGTCGCCTCCAGCGGCTCGAGGTCGGTGATGCCGAGTTCCAGGAAGCCGGGCATGCCCTCGGCGACCACGTTGTCGACGGACAGCAGCTTGACCTGGTCGGCGGTCAGCGGCGGGACCGGCAGCAGGCCAAGGACGGTGCCGAGGAACCGCGCGACCGGGAACGGCACCGGCAGCAGCAGGGCCGCGCGGCCGGTCTCGGCCAGCACGAATTCCATGATGCGGCGCAGGCTCATGACCTGCGGCCCGCCGAGCTCGTAGGTCTTGCCGGCGGCGTCGTCGCGGGTCAGCGCGGCCATCACCGCATCGGCGACATCGCCCACATAGACCGGCTGGAAGCGGGTGGCGCCGCCACCGAACAGCGGCATGACCGGCGAGATGCGGGCCAGCGCGCCGAAGCGGTTGAGGAAGCCGTCCTCCGGTCCGAAGACCACCGAGGGACGGATGATGGTCGCGGTCGGCACCGCCTTCAGCACCTCCGCCTCGCCCGCGGCCTTGGTGCGTGCGTAGAGCGAGGGCGAATGCGCGTCGGCGCCGATCGACGAGAGCTGGACCAGTTTCGTGACGCCCTCGGCCGCCGCCGCCTCGGCGACATTGCGGGCACCCAGCACGTGGGCCGCGGCGAAGCTCTGGTCACCCTGGTGCAGCACACCGACCAGGTTGATCACGATGTCGGCGCCCTCGACCGCGCGCGCCACTGTCTTCGGCTTGCGGACCGAGGCATAGAGCGGGGTGATCTGGCCAACATCGCCCATGGGCTTCAGGTACAGTGCGGCTTCCGGGTCGCGCACGGCGACCGTGACGATGGCGCCCGCCCGGGCAAGCCGGCGGACGATGTGCCGTCCGATGAAACCGGAACCGCCGAAGACCGTGACCCTGCTGCCCTGCATCGCCCTCATCCCGCGTCCAGGCCGGCACCGTGCCGGCGAAATCTCCCGAACCCTGCCTCTACCGCGACCGCGAAGGCTTGGCAACGCCGCAACACGCCGCGCTTTGCTTGGCTGTGCCGCGCGAGCGTGCTAGTGGCCGGATGCTGCCGATCCGTGCTGCCTGCTGGGGACGAGAACCATGGCCATCCATCTGCACCGCGACGACCTGCCCGTAGGCGCCATCGTCGCCTCCTCGGTCGCGGTCGACACCGAGACCATGGGCCTGAACCCGCATCGCGACCGGCTCTGCCTCGTCCAGCTCTCGGCCGGCGACGGCGATGCGCACCTCGTGCAGATCCGTCCCGGCGGGCGGGAGGCCGTGAACCTGAAGGCGCTGCTGGCCGACCCGGCGGTGCTGAAGATCTTCCACTTCGCGCGGTTCGACATCGCGGCGCTGAAGCACGGACTCGGGGTCGACACGGCTCCGGTCTACTGCACCAAGATCGCCAGCCGGCTCTGCCGGACCTACACCGACCGCCATTCGTTGCGCGATCTCTGCAAGGAGCTGCTGGACGTCGACATCTCCAAGCAGCAGCAGTCGTCGGACTGGGGCGCCGACGACCTGAGCGACGCGCAGCAGGCCTATGCCGCCTCCGACGTCCTGCACCTGCACCGGCTGCGGGAGAAGCTGGATGTGCAGGTGGCGCGGGAGGGTCGGACAGCCATCGCCGAGGCCTGCTTCCGCTTCCTGCCGACGCGTGCGCTGCTGGACCTGCAGGGTTGGCCCGAGGCCGACATCTTTGCCCATTCCTGACGCAGCCAGGGTCGCACCCCGGCCGGCTGTTGTTGCACTTGCGTACACCGCGCGCCTATATTCCCTTATTGGCATGAATCTTGTTATGCCCCGCCTTCGCGCGGGCCTGGAGGTTCGATGGCGGACGACCGCCGACCGGTGACACCGGCAGAGGCAGACAACGGTGATCTCGCCGTTGCGCGCAGGGTTCTGCAGCTCGAGGCTGCGGCGCTGGGCGATCTCGCGCGTGCGCTTGACCAGCGCTTCGTCGCCGCCGTCGATTGCCTGCTGCAGGTCCGTGGCCGCGTGATCATGACCGGCATGGGCAAGAGCGGTCACGTGGCGCGCAAGATCGCGGCCACCATGGCCTCGACCGGCACGCCGGCCTACTTCGTCCATCCGGCCGAGGCCAGCCATGGCGACCTGGGCATGATCACCCGCAACGATGCCCTGGTCTGCCTGTCGAATTCCGGCGAGACGCACGAACTTGGCGACATCGTCGAGTTCGCCCGCCGCAACGCCGTCCCGATGATCGCCATGGTGGGCCGCGTGCCCTCGACGCTGGGTAGCGCCGCCGACATCTGCCTCGTGACGCCCCCGGCGCCGGAGGCCTGCCCGAACGGCCTGGCGCCGACCACGTCGACAACCATGATGCTGGCGCTGGGCGATGCGCTTGCCGTGGCCCTGCTGGAACGGCGCAAGTTCACCGCCGAGGATTTCGGCCGCCTTCACCCGGGCGGCAAGCTCGGACGCCAGCTGGTGCGCGTGCGCGACATCATGCATTCGGGCGAGAGCCTGCCCCTGGTGCCGTCGGGAACGACGGTCGCCGATGCGCTGCTGGTGATGACCGGCAAGAGCTTCGGTTGCGTCGGCGTGCTGAAGGCGGGCCGGCTGGCCGGCATCGTCACCGACGGCGACCTGCGCCGCGCGCTGCGCGTTCACGGTGACCCGCTGCATCGCAGCGTCGACGACATCATGACCGTGGAGCCCCGGACCATTCGCCCCGATGCCCTTGCCTCGGAGGGCCTGGGACAGATGAACGAGCGCCGGATCACCAGCCTGTTCGTCATCGACGACGGTGCGCCGGTGGGCCTGCTGCATGTCCATGATTGCCTGCGGGCCGGCCTGGCATGATCACCCGGACAGAACCGGTCCTGGCCGAGCCCTCGCGGCGCTGGAGCGCGGATCCGCGGACGGCCCGGGTCGGCCAGATCCAGGCGCGGCGCAATCCGCTTGTCGGCTTCATCAAGGCGGCGCTGGTCGGCCTCTCGGTGCTGCTGCTCGCAACGCTGCTGCTGTGGCCGCAGTTCGTCGAACGCCGGAACGGCCTGCCGCTGGACTTCGCGGAGGTCGACGTCAGCGCGCCGACCTCGACCATGACCCGGGCACGCTTCGTCAGCGGCGGGCAACCGTCCCTTAACGTGACCGCGGACAAGGTTGTGCAGGATGCGGACTCGCCGGAACTGGTGCACATGGAGAACCTCGCCGGAGATACCACGCTGGCCGACGGACAATGGCTGCACCTGTCCGCGGCGACCGGTGCCTATGACCGGGTGGGCGAGACCCTGGAACTGAACGGCGACGTCGCCCTGTTCAGCGACAGCGGCAACGAGCTTCACAGCGCGGTGGCCAGTTTCGAGTTCCGCTCCGGCCGCATCACCGGTGGCGGACCGGTGACCGGCCACGGCCCCTTTGGCCGCATCAAGGCCGACAGCTTCGAGATCACCGACGACGGCAAGACCATGAACTTCACCGGCAACGTGCGCCTGGTCATCGAACAGGGGGGAACGCGGTGATCCGGATACTGGCAAGCCTGGTCCTGGCCCTGCTGCTCGCCCTGCCGGCGACCGCGCAGGTGCTGGACGGCCGCGACCGCGACAAGCCCATCGAGATCCAGGCCGACAACCTGCAGGTCGATCGTGACGCCCGCGTCGCCGTGTTCACCGGCAATGTCGACGCCCGCCAGGGCCGCATGACCCTGAAGGCCGACCAGTTGCGGGTGCACTACCGCGAGGGCGGGGATGCCGGCGCGTCGGGTGGCAACATCTCGCTGATCGAGGCCATCGGCAATGTCGAGGTCTCCACGGAGACCGAGCGGGCGACCGGCGCGGCCGGGGCCTATGACGTCGACAAGGGGATCATCACCCTACAGGGCGGCGTGCGGCTGTACGGCAAGCAGAGCGTGCTGACCGGCAACCAGGTGGTGATGGACCTGAACTCCGGCCAGTCGCGGCTTGGCGGCCAGGGCCGAGTCACCGCCACCTTCGATCCGACGAAGTCGGGGAACTGAGCATGGCGAGCGAGGTGCCTCCGGCACAGAACCCGCCCCGGCTGGTGCATCGCAATGACGGCCTCGTCGCCAGTCATCTCGGCAAGGGCTACAAGAAGCGCCCGGTGCTGCGCGACGTCTCGCTGTCGGTGCAGCGGGGCGAGGCGGTCGGACTGCTGGGCCCGAACGGCGCCGGCAAGACCACCTGCTTCTACATCATCACCGGCCTGATCAGCGCCGATGTCGGCCAGATCATGCTGGACGGCCACGACATCACCACCTTGCCGATGTACCGGCGCGCGCGCCTTGGCATCGGCTACCTGCCGCAGGAAGCCTCGATCTTCCGCGGCCTGACCGTCGAGCAGAACATCCGCGCCGTGCTGGAGGTGACCGAGCCCGAGCGCGACGTGCGCGAGCAGATGCTGGAAGACCTGCTGGCCGAGTTCACGCTGACCCACCTGCGCCGGGCACCGGCGGTGGCGCTGTCGGGCGGCGAACGCCGGCGCGTCGAGATCGCGCGCGCCCTGGCCTCCCGGCCGTCGTTCATGCTGCTGGACGAACCGCTGGCCGGCATCGACCCGATCGCCGTGGGCGAGATCCGCGACCTGGTCTTTCACCTCAAGGATCGCGGCCTGGGCGTGCTGATCACCGACCACAACGTGCGGGAGACGCTGGGCCTGATCGACCGGGCCTTCATCCTGCACGACGGGCGCGTGCTGATGGAGGGCACGCCCGAGGATATCGTCAACCACGATGACGTTCGCCGGGTCTATCTCGGCGAGCGCTTCCGGCTCTAGGGCAGGCGGGCACCATGGCGATCACCCACCGCCTGGAAATGCGCCAGAGCCAGAACCTGGTGATGACGCCGCAGTTGCAGCAGGCGATCAAGCTGCTGCAGCTCAACAACATCGAACTGACCAGCTTCGTCGAGCAGGAGCTTGAGCGGAACCCGCTGCTGGAGCGGATCGACCCCGACGAACAGCGCGGCGCCGCCCGCGCCGAGGGTGCCGAGCCGCCCGAGCCGGTCCGTCGCGACGACGGCTTCGGCGATGAACCGGTGCCGGAGATGGCGATCACGGCCGAGGCCGGTGGCGGCGCGGCGGCCGAGGCGGCACTGGATACGGACTATGCGACCGTCTACAGCGATGACAGCCCCTCCGACAGCATCGCCAGCGGTGGTGCGGGCGCCATGTCCGACGGCGGCATGGGCGGAACCACGCCGATGGGCTCGGGCGGCTCGTCCCGCTTCGAGGACATGGACCTCAGCCTGGAGAACACACTGAGCGAGGAGATCTCGCTGCGCGAACATCTCCAGACACAGCTCGGGCTGGCCGTCAGCGACCCGACCCGGCGCCTGGTCGGCGCGGCGATCATCGATTCGCTCGACGAACACGGCTATTTCCGCGAGGACCTCGAAGAGTTCGCCGAGCGCCTGGGCTGCGCGGTGGCGGACGTGCAGGCAGCCCTGCAGGACGTCCAGGGCTTCGATCCGACCGGGGTCGGTGCCCGTGACCTGGCCGAGTGCCTGGCACTGCAGCTCATCGAGCGTGACCGCTTCGATCCGGCCATGGCCCGCCTGGTCGAGAACCTGGACATGCTGGGCAACCAGGACTTCCAGGGCCTGATGCGCACCTGCGGTGTCGACGCCGAGGACCTGGCGGACATGATCCGGGAGATCAGGGAACTCGACCCCCGCCCCGGCCGCGCCTTCGCCACCGAGACAGTGCAGACCGTGGTGCCGGACGTGCTGCTGCGCCAGAAGCCGGACGGCGGCTGGTCCATCGAGCTGAACGCCGAGACCCTGCCGCGCGTGCTGATCAACAACCGCTACTACGCGGAGATCAGCGCCGGGGCGAAGAAGGCCGAGGACAAGTCCTACCTCGCCGAATGCTTCAACACCGCGAACTGGCTGGTGAAGTCGCTGGACCAGCGCGCCAACACCATCATGAAGGTGGCGACGGAGCTGGTGCGCCAGCAGGACGGCTTCTTCGCGCTGGGCGTCCAGTACCTCCGGCCGCTGAACCTGAAGACCATCGCCGATGCCATCGGCATGCACGAGAGCACGGTCAGCCGCGTCACCGCCAACAAGTATATCGGCACGCCGCGCGGCATCTTCGAGATGAAATACTTCTTCACGGCGGCGATCGCGTCCTCGGCCGGCGGCGAGGCGCACTCCGCCGAGTCGGTCCGGCACCGGATTCGCGACCTGATCGACGAGGAAGACCCGGACAATATCCTGTCCGATGACAGGATTGTGGAGATCCTGCGTGACGACGGTGTGGACATCGCCCGTCGTACGGTTGCCAAATACAGGGAGGCGATGCGAATTCCGTCGTCGGTCCAACGGCGACGGCAGAAGCGGATGCAGCTCTCCATGGCACGGTGAGCGCGGCTTGACTTGCCGGGGACCGCTTCCTATGGTCCGCGCCGCTTTCCGCACCGCAGCGATGTCCTGACAGGACGGCTGTCCAGAAGAGGCGAAATGCACATCATCATCGAAGGCAAGCACATCGATCTCGGCGACGCACTGCGCCAGCACGTGCGGGACCGGATCACGGATGCAGTCGGCAAGTATTTCGGCGACGCCATTGACGCGAGCGCGACGTTCGCGCGCGACGCCAGCACGATCAAGGTCGACTGCTCGGTCCATGTCGGCCACGACATCCACCTGAAGAGCCAGGGCGGCGGCCACGAGGTCTATGCCGCGTTCGAGGATGCGGCCGGACGGATCGAGAAGCAGTTGCGCCGCTACAAGCGCCGGCTGAAGGACCACCACAGCCATCAGCGCCAGCTCGGCATTGCGCCGATGATGGCGCAGGACTACACCATTGCCCGAGACGATCGGGAAGAGGACGATGACGATGACGTCCCGCATGGTGACAACCCGACGATCATCGCCGAGGGCCGCACGGGCGTTCCCGCCTGCACGGTCAGCGACGCGGTCATGCGACTGGACCTGGCCGGCCAGCCAGTCCTGTTGTTCCGCAATCTCGGCAATGACAGACTGAATATCGTCTACCGCCGGCCCGACGGCCATATCGGGTGGATCGATCCCGCCGAGGGTTGACCGGAACGCCGGTCCCCGCGGGATGTCGCTGAGCAAAGGCAGGTGACAGCGTGGAAATTGCCGATCTGGTGACGCCGGACTGCGTGGTCTTCGACCTGCGCGCCGGCAGCAAGAAGCAGGTGTTGCAGGAGCTGGCGCGTCTGGCCGCCACGCAGACCGGCCTGCACGAGCGCGTGATCTTCGACGTGCTGCTGGAGCGGGAGCGTCTGGGCAGCACCGGCGTGGGGGACGGGGTTGCCATTCCCCACGGGCGCATCCAGGAACTGTCGCGCCTTGGCGGCATGTTCGCGCGCCTGAAGCAGCCGGTGGAGTTCGACGCCATCGACGGCAAGCCCGTCGACCTGGTGTTCCTGCTGCTGGCACCGCAGTCCGCCGGCGCCGACCACCTGAAGGCGCTGTCGCGCATCTCGCGGCTGCTGCGCGACCGCGAGGTGCGGGAGAAGCTGCGGGGCGCCCGCAGCGCCGACGCGCTCTACGCGCTGCTGACCAATGGCCAGGCCTCCCAGGCGGCCTGATCCCCGCGGGTGAACCCCCCGCGCGTGACGTCCGGACCCGGAGGCAGAACATGCTGAAACGGCTGGCACTCACCCTGCTGCTCGTGGCGCCGGCCCTGCCCGCCGCCGGCTTCGAGCTTGGCCTGCCGATCCGGTGCGAGCTCGGCCACGACTGCTTCATCCAGCAATATGTCGACGTCGATCCCGGTCCGGGTGCCAGGGACTTCACTTGCGGTCCGCTGAGCTATGACGGCCACAAGGGCACCGACTTCCGCATTGTCGACCTGGAACAGATGCGGCGCGGCGTGCCCGTGACAGCCTCGGCCGCGGGCACGGTGCGTGGCATTCGCGACGGCATCGACGATGTCGACGTCACCACGCTGCCCCCCGGCGCCATGAAGGGTCGGGAGTGCGGCAATGGTGTCGCCATCGTCCACGATGACGGCTGGGAGACGCAGTACTGCCACCTGCGCAAGGGCTCGGTCACGGTCCGGACCGGCGACCGTGTCGCGGCAGGCGACGTGCTGGGCATGGTCGGGATGTCGGGCCAGGCGCAGTTCCCGCACGTCCACATTTCCGTTCGCCGGAACGGTGAGAACATTGACCCCTATCGCGGCGATGGCGCCGGCGAGTCCTGCGGCGGCAGCTATGCCGGCCTGTGGCGCAAGGACGTCCAGGGCCTCGTGGCCTACCGTCCTGGCGGACTGATGGCCGTCGGCTTCAACGATCGCCAGTTCGATTCGTCGCTGGCCGAGGATGGCCGCGCCGCACTCGCGAGTGTCGACCGCGCGGCGACGGCGCTGGTGCTGTGGTACCGCATCTACGGCATTCGCGAGGGCGACGTGGTCCGCATGCGGATCGTCGCCCCCGACGGCACCGAGTTCTTCACGACCGACCGTCCGCCGAATCCGCGCAACCAGGCGCAGGTCTTCGCCTTCGCCGGCCGGCGCAGCCCCGACGGTGGTCTGCAGGCGGGCACCTACACGGGCAGCGTCACCATGATCCGCAACGGCCTGCCCTATGACCGGCGCGATACCAGCGTCGTCGTGAGATAGTCCGGACCGTTGCCGTGGTCAGTGCACGCTGACCGGCTGCATCTCGTGCTGGCGGACGGCGATGATCGCCGTCTCGCGGGTCGGCGCAACGCCCACCTGCTTTCCGGCGGCCGAAAAGATGCCGAACGCACGCTGGCCCTCGGGCAGTTCCACGGCCTTCACATAGGCGATCAGCGGCAGGCCGAGCTGGCCCAGTTCCTCCGGAGAGATCTTCCGGATCGGATCCATGGCGTCATTCATCGCTTGCACTCCCGTCAATGGCGGTGCCGACCGGCCTGGCCGTGGCGGCACCAGTGGAACGGATCGGAATGGTCCGTACCAGTGTCTCGGGTACCGGGCGCTTCAGCTCGATATGCAGAAGGCCGGACTCGAGCCGAGCGTCGGTAACCTCGATCCCCTCGGCCAGCACGAAGGCGCGCTGGAACTGCCGGGTCGCGATACCGCGATGCAGGAAGACGCGACCGTCCTCCTCCTCGCGGCGGCGGCCACGGATCACCAGCTGGTTGTCCTCGATGGTGACGCTCAGGTCGCTGTCGCAAAAACCCGCCACGGCGAGCGTGATGCGCAGCGCGCTGTCGCCGGTCTGTTCGATGTTGTACGGGGGATAGCCGTCGTTCGCGGACTTGTTCACGCGGTCCAGCACGCGTTCGACATGGTCAAAGCCCAGCAACAGCGGACTGTTGAAGAGCGACATCCGGGTCATGTGCCGTCATCTCCTTGTGGCAAGCGAGCATGACAGGAGGCGATCTGCCTCCGCCGCCGGCCCGATCTGAGGCGCCTGCGGTCATGATGATCTAGGTTCGGTTTCCGGACCGTTCAAGAGACCGGGTGCTGGCGTGGCCGCAAACCGCATGATAGAGCCTGCGCCGCCCGCCTGCCCCGTTTTGTCCGACCCTGTTGGGGGAGCCTCCGCGTGACCACCCTGATTGCCCGCCCGCTGGGCGGCGCCCGCCTGAAGGGCACCATCACCGCACCCGGCGACAAGTCCATCTCCCACCGCGCGCTGATGTTCGGTGCCCTGGCCGTCGGCAGGACCGATATCGAGGGCCTGCTGGAAGGCGAGGACGTGAAGGCCACCGCCGCCGCGGTGGCGAAGCTCGGCGCAGGGGTGAAGCGCACCGGCGACGGCGCCTGGCAGGTGCACGGCGTCGGCGTCGGTGGCCTGAGCGAACCCGACGGCGTGCTGGACATGGGCAATTCCGGTACCGGCGCGCGGCTGCTGATCGGCCTGGTCGCCGGCCACCCGATCACCGCGACCTTCACCGGAGACGCCTCGCTGTCGCGACGCCCGATGGGCCGCGTCACCGCCCCGCTGGAGCGGATGGGGGCGCGCTTCCAGTCACGCGAGGGTGTCCGCCTGCCCCTGACCGTCACCGGCCCCGACCTGGTCATGCCGATCGACTACACCTCGCCCGTCGCCTCGGCCCAGATCAAGTCGGCGGTGCTGCTGGCCGGACTGAACGCACCGGGCATCACCACGGTGCGCGAGCCGTCGCCGTCGCGCGACCACACCGAGAACATGCTGCGCCAGTTCGGCGCGACCGTCGACGTCCGCCGCGACGGCGAGGCCGTGGTCATCAGCCTGACCGGCCAGCCGGAACTGCGCCCGCAGAAGATCGTGGTGCCGGGTGATCCCTCGTCCGCCGCCTTCGCCACCGTCGCGGCGCTGCTGTCGACCGGCAGCGAGGTCACCGTCCGCAATGTCGGGCTGAACCCGCTGCGCGCGGGCCTGTTCGACGTGCTGCGCGACATGGGCGGCGAGATCGCGGTGGACGATGCCCGCAGCCAGGGTGGCGAGCCGGTGGGCGACCTGCGCCTGCGCGGCCGCCCGCTGCAGGGTGCCGTCGCCCCGGCCGACAACGCGGCCTCGATGATCGACGAATACCCGATCCTCTGCGTTGCCGCCGCGCTGGCCGACGGCGAGACCGAGATGCGCGGCATCGAGGAACTGCGGGTCAAGGAAAGCGACCGCATCGCCCGCATGGTCGAGGGGCTGCGCGCCGCCGGTGTCGAGGTCGAGGAACTGCCCGACGGCATGATCGTCACCGGCTCCGAGGGGCGCCCGCCAAAGGGCGGCTGCACCATCGACGCCGGCCACGACCACCGCATCGCCATGTCGTTCCTGGTGCTGGGCCTGTTCTGCGCCGAACCGATCACGGTCACCGGCGCGGAGACCATCGCCACCAGCTACCCGGAATTCCTCGACCACATGCGCGGCCTCGGCGCCACCATCGACGTGGCGGACTGACGGCCTGTCGCCGGATGTCCGGGCCTGTGCCCGGCCATGGGTTCCTGCTTGCCCCGGAGCGAGAGCCTTTCATCTCGTCCCGGACTTGATCCGGGACCTATCCCGGCGGCAGTGGCGCCATGGGCTCCGGGTCAAGCCCGGAGCGAGTGCATAGCATCAGGTCCCGGATACCGCTGACGCGGGTCCGGGAAGCCTCCACGCTTGCGTTCCCCGGAAGCCCGCAGGGCTGTCCGGGGTCCGATGGCATTCAGCGGCAGACGCGAATCAGCGGAAGACCGGCTTGCGCTTCTCCAGGAAGGCGTTCACCGCCTCCTTGTGCTCGGGGCTCTTGTAGGCCTCGGCCAGCTTCGACTGCTCGCGCAGCTGCACGACCTTCAGATCGGTCTCGCTGCCGTTCTGGGTGATGAGCTGCTTGGCCCAGCGGAGCTGGCGGTCCGGGTTGGCTGCGATGGTGGCCGCGATCTGGTTGGCGGTCGCCAGCAGTTGGTCCGGCTCGACCACGCGGTCGGCCAGGCCCGACGCCGCGGCCTCGGTGCCGTCCATCATGCGCGCCGAAAGCGCGAACTCGCTGGCCCGGCCGAAGCCCATGCGCTGCACCAGCAGGTGCGAGCTGGCCAGTTCCGGGACCACGCCGACCTTCACGAACGGCACGGCGAACTTCGCGGCGGAAGAGGCCACGATGACGTCGAAGCAGAGGATCTGGCTGAGGCCGACGCCGATCGCAGGGCCGTTCACCGCCGCGATCATCGGCTTGGACTCGCGCACGAAGGTGACCCAGTCGATGCCGCCGACGACATCCTGGTCGCGCGGATTGCGGCCCTCGAGCTGCGCCTTGAAGGTGTCGTCCATGTCGGCACCGGCGCAGAAGCCACGCCCCGCGCCGGTCATGATGATGGCGCCGACGGACGTGTCCTCGTTCGCCGCCGTCACCGCCTCCACCAGTTCGCGCCGCATGCGGTAGGTCCATGCGTTCAGCTTCTCGGGACGGTTCAGCGTGATCGTCGTCACGGCCCCATCCGTGGCAACGGCAATCTGTTCGTACTGCATTCTCTTCTCCCCAAGGCAATGCGGGCCGGCGCCGGTGATCCAGCGCGGGCGCCGCATCCTAACCATATGCAATGAACAACAGACACGGGAAAGCGCCATGCGCGCCATGATGTTGCTGCTGGTCGCCGCGATCCTCTGCGGCTGTGGCGGCGCGGACCGGAAGGACGGCCGGCCGGTGCCGGAAAAATGCATGGAATATGCCGGCTGCGACATGCAGCAGGACCGCGACTGATCCACGGAATACGGGCATTAAGCCCAAATTAAGCCTCGCGGGGCATGTTGGGCCGTCACGAGGACACCGCATGACGACCGCCATTTCGGAAACCGAGATCCGACGCCTGATCGGATCGATGACAGAAGATCACAAGGGAGCCGTGGCCGACCAGGTCGGCCGGCTGGTGTCCCGCAGCGGCCTGTCGCCCGCCGAGATGAGGATCGCGCTGCAGCTGATCGACCGTCTGATGGCCGACGCGGTGGTCGCGGTGCGCGCCGCGCTGGCCGAGCACATCGCCGAGTCGCCGCTGCTGCCGCGCCGCATGATCGAGCGCCTGATCGCTGACGTCGACCAGGTCGCCCTGCCCATCGTGCGGCTGTCGCCGATCATGGACGATGCCCTGCTGCTGGAGCAGATCGACCGCTCCGAGGCGCATCAGATGGCCGTTGCCGACCGCGAGACAGTCAGCGCGGTTGTCGCCGAGCGCATGGTCACGGTCGGCAGCGAGAAGGCCGTGGGCGCGCTGGTCCGCAATACCGGCGCCGAACTGCAGCAGGCGGCGCTGGGCAAGGCCGTCGACCGCTTCCAGGATTCGACCCTGGTCATGGGCGCGGTCGCCGCGCGACCGGGCCTGCCGCTGGCGGTCGCCGAACAGCTCGTCACGCTGACCGTCAGCGAGCAGTGCATCCAGAACGTCGCCGAACTGATGATGCGCACACTGATGGCGCGTCAGGACCTGCCGACGATCCTGGCCGAGGACCTGTTCGTGCATGCCCGCGAACGCGCTATCGCCAATGTCGCGCGCCATTCGGATTCGGCCTTCCAGGTGCAGGAGCTGGCGCGGCGCATGAACGACAAGCACCGCCTGACCACGACCCTGATGCTGCGCGTGCTGGCCGGTGGCGACCAGCAGTTCTTCATCGCCGGAATGGAGGCGTTGACCGGCTGGCCGCACGAGCGGGTCGTCGGCGCCATCAACGGCGCCGGCGTCGAGGGCTTCCGCAGGCTCTACGCCGAAAGCAACCTCGACCCGATGCTGTTCCACGCCTTCCGTGTCGCCCGCGACGAGATGCGGGAGGCCAACCGCCGCAAGGGCAAGTTCGACCAGACCCACTTCATTGCCCGCGTGGTCGGCCGCATCAGCGAGGAATACCGCAACATCTCCCCGACCGGCCTGGAGGACGTGCTCTCCCGCCTGCGCCGCCGCGCCGGCGTGACCTGAGGCGCGCCGCCCCCGCACTGGACGTCCCTGCCCCGCTCCGCGATGATCCCGCCAGCAAACGACGGGAGGACGCGGGATCATGGACTACGTACGACTGGGCAGGACCGGCCTGAAGGTCAGCCGCCTCTGCCTCGGCTGCATGACCTATGGCGATCCGGGCTGGCGCCGCTGGGTGCTGGACGAGGCCGCCTCCCGCCCCTTCTTCGTCGAGGCCTGGGAAGCCGGCATCAACTTCTTCGACACCGCCGACATGTACTCGGTCGGCGTCTCCGAGGAAGTCACCGGCAGGATCCTGAAGGAGCTGGCGCCGCGCGACAGCGTCGTCATCGCCACCAAGGTCTTCAACCGGATGAGCGACGAGCCCAATGACCAGGGCCTGTCGCGCAAGCACATCATGGCCGGCGTCGACAACAGCCTGCGCCGCCTCGGCACCGACTATATCGACCTCTACCAGATCCATCGCTTCGATCCCGAGACCCCGATCGAGGAGACGATGGAGGCGCTGCACGACTGCGTGAAGGCCGGCAAGGTCCGCTATATCGGCGCCTCCTCGATGTGGGCACGGCAGTTCATCGCCATGCAGCACACGGCCGAAATCAACGGCTGGACCAGGTTCGTCTCGATGCAGAACTACTACAACGCCGTCTACCGCGAGGAAGAGCGGGAGGTGATACCGTTCTGCGTCGAGACCGGCGTCGGCCTGATCCCGTGGAGCCCGATGGCGCGCGGCTTCCTGACCCGCCGCCATGCCGACCGGACACTGGGTGACACCGCACGGGCGGATTCGGACGAGTTCGCCAAGGCGCTGTACGGCCGCGACGAGGACTACGCGGTGGCGGACGCGGTGGCGAAGGTGGCCGATGCGCGCGGCGTGCCGATGGCGCAGGTCGCGCTGGCCTGGGTGCTGGCCAATCCCGCCATCACCTCTCCGATCATCGGTGCCTCCAAGCCGGGTCACCTGAAGGACGCGCTGGCGGCGCTGGACCTGAAGCTCTCGCCGGAGGAGATGAAGGCCATCGCCACGCCCTACGCCCCCTCCCGCGTCAAGGGGCACCGCTAGGCCGGGGGCCGCAGATGATCGACGTCCAGGCCTGCCGGGCGGACACGCCGGGTACCGAACACGTGCTGCACTTCAACAATGCCGGCGCGGGACTGATGCCGCGTCCGGTGCTGGAGGCCGTGAAGGAACACCTGGACCTGGAAGCGGCGATCGGCGGCTACGAGGCGGCCGACAGGGCGCGCGACCGGATCGAGCGCGCCTATGACGCCATCGCCCGCTACCTCAACTGCCACCGCGACGAGGTGGCCATCGTCGAGAACGCGACCGTGGCGTGGAACCAGGCCTTCTTCGCCGTTGCCGCGACCCTGAAACCGCGCCAGCGCATCCTGACGGCAGAGGCGGAATATGCCTCCAACTACCTGACCTACCTGAAGCTCCGCGCCGAGGAGGGGCTGGAGGTCGACGTGGTGCCGAGCGACGCGGACGGCCAGCTCGACGTCGCGGCGCTGGAGGCCATGATCGACGACCGGGTCGGGCTGATCGCCGTCACCCACGTGCCGACCAATGGCGGGCTGGTCAACCCGGCGGAGGCCATCGGGGCCGTCGCGCGACGCCACGGCATCCCCTACCTGCTGGATGCCTGCCAGTCGGCCGGGCAACTGCCGCTGGACGTGGAGCGGATCGGCTGTGACTTCCTGTCTGTCACGGGCCGGAAATACCTGCGCGGGCCGCGGGGCACCGGCTTCCTCTATGCCCGGAAGTCGGCGCAGCAGCGCTTCCGCCCGACGGTGATCGACCTGCACGCGGCCGAATGGACCGGCGCCGACCGCTTCGAATGGCGCCCCGACGCGCGCATCTACGAGAACTGGGAGAACTACGAGGCCGGCAAGATCGGCCTCGGCGTCGCTGTCGACTACATGCTGGAACTGGGCATCGACGCCATCGCCGAACGTACGGCCATGCTGGCGGCGACCCTGCGCCAGCGCCTGGCGGCGGTACCCGGCGTGTCGGTGCACGATCTCGGCAAGCGCAAATGCGGCATCGTCACCTTCGCGCTGGACGGCCACGCGCCGGAGGAGATCAAGCGGCTGCTGGCGGTCAGGCGCATCAACGTCACGACAACGACCATCGTCTCGACCCGCATCGACATGGAGCGGCGGGGCATTTCCGACCTCGTCCGCGCCTCGGTTCATTACTACAATACCGAAGCGGAGATTGACCGCTTCGTGCGTGCGGTCGCCGGGATCGGGGGAGCATCATGACACCTGCAGAACGCGCCGACGCGCGCAAGGCCGCCATCGCCGAAGCTGTCTCGGCGGTCCGGGCCATTGAACGGGACAAGGGCGTCACGCGGGAGTCGCTGGGCGCCATCCGCGCCACCCTGCTGGACCTGGCGGCACAGCGCGAGTTGTTCCCGCTGGACGACTTCCCGGCGCCGGAGAAGGACGGCAAGCGCAACAACGCGCTCTACCGCCTGTCGGAGGATGCCGACCACCGCTTCGCGCTCTATGCCCAGCGCTCCGAGGGCGATACCAACAGCCCCGCGCACGACCACACCACCTGGGCGGTGATCGTCGGCATCGACGGCGAGGAACTGAACCGCTTCTACCGCAAGGACGCGGACGAGGGCGTGGTCGAGGTCGACAGCGCCGTGGTCACCACCGGCACCGGCGTGGCGCTGATGCCCGAGGACCTGCACTCGATCCACATCGCGAAGGGACCGGTGCTGAACTTCCACATGTACGGCCTGGGCCTGGAGCAGTTGCATGGCCGGCGCTACTACAAGACGCTGACCAACGAGTGGAAGTACTTCCCGGCCTCCGACGGCATCCGCGACCTGCCCGAGCCCGCATGAGGCGCATCGACGCGAAGGCGCTGCACGCGCTGCTGCGCCAGCCCGGCGAGATCGCCCTGCTGGACGTCCGTGAGGAAGGCGCGTTCTCGCGCGATCACATCTCGCTCGCCGTGCCGATGCCGCTCAGCCGCATCGAGTTCCGCATGCCCGACCTGGTGCCGCGGCGCGATACGCCGGTGGTGCTGGTCGACGGCGGCCCGCGCGACAAGGGGCTGGCCGCGCTGGCGGCGGGACGGCTGGCCGAGATGGGCTGGCGGGATGTGTGGGAGCTGACCGGTGGAATGGCCGGCTGGCGTGCCGAGGGGCTTGAATGCTTCTCCGGCGTCAACGTGCCATCCAAGGCCTTCGGCGAGTTCGTCGAGCACCACTACGACACCCCGCGCATCGAGGCGCAGGACCTGGCCCGCATGCAGGCCGACGGCGCCGACCTGGTGGTCCTGGACAGCCGCCCGATGGCCGAGTTCAACCGCATGTCGATCCCGGGCGGCGTCGACTGCCCCGGCGCCGAGCTGGCCTTTCGCGCCGGGCTGATGGCGCCGGACCCGACGACCACCATCGTGGTCAACTGCGCCGGCCGCACCCGCTCCATCATCGGTGCGCAGTCGCTGATCAATGCCGGCCTGCCCAACCGGATCATGGCGCTGAAGAACGGCACCATGGGCTGGGAGCTGTCGGGCCTGACCTGCGCACGCGGCGAGACGGAGCATGCCCCGGCCCCCGAGGGCCCGGCGCTGCAGGCCGCGATGGACCGGGCGGCGGCCGTGGCGCGGCGTTTCGGGGTCCGCCGCACCGACGCGGCGACCGTCGCTGGCTGGCTGACCGCGGCCGGCCGCACGACCTTCCTGCTGGACGTGCGCACGGTCGAGGAATACCGCGCCGGCCACTGGCCCGGCGCGCGCCATGCACCGGGCGGGCAGCTTGTCCAGGCCACCGACGAATATGTCGGCGTGCGCGGCGCGCGGATCGTGCTGGCCGACGGGCCGGACGCGGTACGCGCCACCATGACCGCCTCCTGGCTCATCCAGATGGGCTGGAGCGATGTGCATGTACTGGCCGAACAGCCGGACGCGCCCGAGACCGGGGACCGCGTTGCGGTGCCGGAGCTGTTCGAGCCCTTCGAGACGCTGTCGCCGTTCGAGTGCCAGGCGGTGCTGGACAGCGGCGAGCCGGCGGTGCTGGTCGACCTTGCCGACAGCCTGACCTTCAGGCGCGGCCACATTCCCGGCGCCTGGTTCGCCATCCGCAGCCGCCTGAGCCACGAGATCCTGAAGCTTGCCCATGCCGGGCTGGTGCTGCTGACCTCGCCCGACGCGCTGCTGGCGCACTATGCCGCCCACGACCTGCGCCGGGCACGGCCGGACCTGGTGATCCGGGTGCTGGAGGGCGGCACCGATGCGTGGCGCACGGCGGGCCTGCCGCTGGAGAGCGGCATCGACAACGCCATCAGCGCCACCGACGACGTCTGGTGGAAGCCCTACGACCATGCCGGCGGCGTCCACCAGGCCATGGAGGACTACCTGACCTGGGAGGTCGGGCTGGTCGAGCAGGTCCGCCGCGACGGCCTGATGGACTTCCGCCGCTTCGACTGAGGCGGCATTCACAATGTCCTCGTCTTGGGCCGCCACTCTCGACGCAGCGGGACCGCGCGCCTCACACCCCGCGTGTCACGGCGCCCGTTCCGCCTGCGAGAGCGCCATGGATTCCAGCTGGCATTTGACCGGGATGATGCAGGGGCACTCACGTTCCAGCCTGGAACGACGTGACGGCATTGCAGCGCTGCCAGTCCGTCAGCCGAACGCGATCTCGACCATTCTTTCGCCGGGCTTCAGCTGGCGTCGGGCCTCGATCATCACCGGGTGGTCGTCGGGGTAGATCATGTGGAAGTCGAGGCCGATCACCCAGTCGTCCGGGTTCGCGGTGGCGAGGTCAGCCTCGACAATGGCCCTGAGCGCCGCGTCCCGCTCGTCCCCGGTCTCGCCCGGCATCTCCCAGTTTTCCAGCCAGGCCTCGTCGTTGCGGATCCACGCCGCGATGCTCAGTCCGCGCTTCGCGATCCAGGTCCTGAACTCTTCGACGGTCATCCGTGCCGTCTCCGGCGGGAAGCGTTCGAGCCATTTCGGGTCCGCCACCTTGCCCGCGCCGCGGCAACTTTCACAGGCCCGGAATTCCGGCTGCTCCGCCTGCCTGGACCGGAACAGCCCGAACAGGCTGCGCTTCGGCGGTACCGGTCGCCGCCCCGCGCCGTCGCAACGGGAGCAGGTCAGGTAGTTGGCCGGATCGGCCGCCGGGTCGTAGTCATCGGGCAGGAACATGTCCATGAACCGCCCGCCCGGAGACAGGTAGTCGAAGCGTCGTTGTTCCTCGGGCAGCGAACTGTCCGGGTCATACGTCGCCCATTTCGATGTCGCGATCCACGCCCGGCCGTCGACGCCATGTCTGGCATCCGCGTCGTCGTCGCGTGGCAGCAGGATGAAGGCCAGGCTGTGCATGAATGACATGATAGATAGACATGCCGTTCATGCAACCTTGAATGGGCGATCTCCGGCCTCAGGCGCTCTTCTGGAAAAGCTCGCGGCCGATCAGCATGCGACGGATTTCCGAGGTGCCGGCGCCGATCTCGTAGAGCTTGGCGTCGCGCAAGTAGCGGCCGGTCGGGTAGTCGTTGATATAGCCGTTGCCGCCCAGCGCCTGGATCGCCTCCAGCGCCATCCAGGTGGCCTTCTCGGCGGCATAGAGGATGCAGCCGGCGGCGTCGTAGCGGGTGACCTCGCCCCGGTCGCAGGCGCGCGCCACCGAATAGACGTAGGCGCGGCAGGCGTTCATCGTCGTGTACATGTCGGCGATCTTGCCCTGCATGAGCTGGAACTCGCCGATGGGGGTGCCGAACTGCTTGCGCTCGTGCACGTAGGGCATCACCACGTCCATGCAGGCCTGCATGATGCCGAGCGGGCCGGCGGCCAGCACCGCGCGCTCGTAGTCCAGGCCGGACATCAGGACGCGCACGCCCTCGTTCAGCTTGCCCAGCACGTTCTCGGCCGGCACCTCGCAGTCCTCGAACACCAGCTCGCCGGTGTCCGAGCCGCGCATGCCGAGCTTGTCCAGCTTCTGGGCCGTGGAAAACCCCTTGAAGCCTTTCTCGATCAGGAAGGCGGTGATACCGCGCGGGCCGGCGTCGGGCTCGGTGCGGGCATAGACCACCAGCACGTCGGCGGTGGGGCCGTTGGTGATCCAGAACTTGTTGCCGTTGAGCACGAAACGGTCGCCCTTGCGCTCGGCGCGGAGCTTCATGGAAACGACGTCGGAGCCGGCGCCCGGTTCGGACATGGCCAGCGCGCCCAGATGCTCGCCCGAGACCAGCTTCGGCAGGTAGCGCTCCTTCTGCGCCTGCGATCCGTTCAGCCGGATCTGGTTGACGCAGAGATTGGAGTGCGCGCCGTAGGACAGGCCGACCGAGCCGGAGGCGCGGCTGATCTCCTCCATCGCCACCACGTGCTCGAGATAGCCCAGGCCAGAGCCGCCGAATTCCTCCTCCACCGTCATGCCGAGCAGGCCGAGCGCACCCATTTCCGGCCAGAGATCGCGCGGGAAGGTGTTGGTGCGGTCGATCTCGTCGGCGCGCGGCGCGATGCGATCGGCGGAAAAGCTCAGCACCGTGTCGCGAATCATGTCGGCGGTCTCGCCCAGGTTGAAATCCAGGCTCGGGAACTGGTTCGGGATCATCGGGCGCCCTCCGCGTGCGGTGCTTGTGTTTGGCCTCTTGTAGCCAAGGGCAGGTGCGTGCGGAAGGCCACGCTCGCACACGCGCGACAAGGCATGTAGATAGTTTTTCTGGCCGCCAAGGCCGCGAATGAAGAACAACAAGGAGCAGCGCGATGCGCGACCTGCAGCAGCCCGGCCGATCGGTCGTCCATGCCACCAACGGTGCGGCGGCGACCTCGCACCCGTTCTCGACGCTCGCGGCCATGGAGATCCTGCAGGCCGGCGGCAACGCCATCGACGCGGCCGTCGCCGCCTGCGCGGTGCAGTGTGTCGTGGAGCCGATGTCGACCGGTATCGGCGGTGACTGCTTCGTGCTGCTGCAGAAGGGCGCGCAGGGGCCGGTGATCGGCCTGAACGGCTCCGGACACGCCCCGGCCGCGCTGACCGCCGAGCACCTGCTGGGCCAGGGCATCAATTCCATCGCACTGGAAAGCCCGCATTCGGTGACGGTGCCGGGTGCCGTGGACGCCTGGTGCCGGCTGCTGGCCGACCATGGCCGCCTGGGCATCGACCGGGTGCTGCAGCGTGCGATCCACTATGCCGAGCATGGCTTCGCAGTCACGCCGCGTGTCTCGGTGGACTGGTCGCGCAACATCAAGCGCCTCTCCATCGACCCGTCGACGGCGGCGAAGTACCTGAGGGACGGCGCCAGCCCGACGGCTGGCCAGGTCTGGCGTTCGCCCGAACTGGCGGCGACGCTGAAGGGCATCGCCGCGCGCGGCCGGGAGGCGTTCTATGCCGGCGCGGTGGCGGAGGACATCGTCGCCCACCTGAATGCCATGGGCGCGGTACACAGCGTCGACGACTTCGCGGCCCAGCGCTGCGACTATGTCGAGCCGATCTCCAGCGACTATGCCGGTCGCCAGGTGACGGAGATCCCGCCGAACGGGCAGGGCGTCACGGCGCTGTTGATGCTGAACATCCTGAAGGGCTTCGACCTGTCGGCCTATGGCCCGGTCAGCGTCGAGCGCCTGCACATCGAGGCCGAGGCGACGCGGCTGGCCTTCGCGGAGCGCGACAAGTACGTGGCCGACCCGCGCCATGCGGAGGTGCCCGTGGACCTGCTGCTGTCGGACGGGCTGGCGGACGAACTGCGCAAGAAGATCTCGCTCGGCCGCGCCATGGAGGATCCGGCGAAGGCGACCGGGCCGGTCTACCGGGACACCGTCTACCTGACGGTGGTTGACCGCGACCTCAACTGCGTCTCCTTCATCAACTCGCTCTACTTCGCCTTCGGCTCCTGCATCACGGCGCCGAAGTCGGGCGTGGTGCTGCAGAACCGGGGCGCCGGCTTCCGCGTGCTGCCCGGTCATCCGAACTGCGTGGCACCCCGCAAGCGGCCGCTGCACACGATCATCCCCGGCATGGCGCTGAAGGACGGACGCTGCGAACTGTCGTTCGGCGTGATGGGTGGCGGCTACCAGCCGGTCGGCCACGCCCATCTGCTGACCAACATCTACGACTACGGCATGGACGTGCAGGAGGCGATCGACTGCCCGCGCACCTTCCATGTCGGCGGCAAGCTGGATGTCGAGCGCTCGGTGCCGGCGGCGGTGCGCGAGGGGCTGGCGGCGCTCGGCCACGCGTGCAACACGCCGGAGATGCCCTGGGGCGGCGCGCAGGCGATCATGATCGACCATGCCAACGGCACGCTGGCCGCCGGCTCCGACCCGCGCAAGGACGGCTGCGCGATGGGCTACTGAGGACGGCAACGGAAACGAAAGGGCCCCGGAGCCGACTGGCGGCTCCGGGGCCTGATCAGGGTGCCCCCTAAGCCACCAGCTTGCGGTAGCGGATGCGGTGCGGCTGGTCGGCATCGTCGCCAAGCCGCCGCTTGTGGTCGATCTCGTAGTCCTGGAAGTTGCCCTCGAACCACTCGATGTGGCTGTCGCCCTCGAAGGCCATGATGTGGGTGGCGATGCGGTCCAGGAAGAAGCGGTCATGGCTGATGACCAGCGCACAACCGGCGAAGCTTTCCAGCGCCTCTTCCAGTGCCCGCAGGGTCTCGACGTCGAGGTCGTTGGTCGGTTCGTCAAGCAGCAGGACGTTGGCGCCGGAGCGCAGCGTGCGGGCCAGGTGGACGCGGTTGCGCTCACCGCCGGAGAGCTGGCCGACCTTCTTCTGCTGGTCGGCGCCCTTGAAGTTGAACGAGCCGACATAGGCGCGCGACTGCACCTGGCGCTTGCCGAGCTCGATCACGTCCAGGCCATCCGAGATTTCCTGCCAGACGTTCTTGTTCGGGTCGAGCGCGTCGCGGTTCTGGTCGACATAGCCGAGCTTTACCGTCTCGCCGATGCGGATGGTGCCCGAGTCCGGCTTTTCCTGTCCGGAGATCATGCGGAACAGCGTGGACTTGCCCGCGCCGTTCGGACCGATGATGCCGACGATGGCACCGGCCGGGATCCGCGCGGTGAAATTGTCGATCAGCAGCTTGTCGCCAAAGGCCTTCGAGACGCCCTCGAAGTCGATGACATTGCCACCCAGGCGCGGCCCCGGCGGAATGTAGATCTGCATCTCCTCGCGGCGCTTTTCCGTATCGGTCGACAGCAGGTCCTCGTAGGCCGTGATGCGCGCCTTGGACTTGGCCTGGCGGGCACGCGGGCTCTGCCGGATCCACTCCAGCTCGCGGGCGAGGGTGCGCTGGCGCGACTCCTCCTCGCGCTCTTCCTGGGACAGGCGCTTCTGCTTCTGCTCCAGCCAGCCCGAATAGTTGCCCTGGTAGGGAATGCCGCGGCCGCGATCCAGTTCCAGGATCCAGCCCGCGACGTTGTCCAGGAAATAGCGGTCATGGGTGACCGCCACCACGGTGCCGGGATAGTCGTGCAGGAAGCGCTCCAGCCACAGCACCGACTCGGCGTCCAGGTGGTTGGTCGGCTCGTCGAGCAGCAGCATGTCGGGGCGCGACAGCAGCAGGCGGGCCAGCGCCACGCGACGCCGCTCGCCGCCCGACAGCTTGTCCACCGCCCAGTCGCCCGGCGGGCAGCGCAGCGCGTCCATGGCAACCTCGACCTCGCGGTCCAGTTCCCACAGGTTCAGCGCGTCGATCTGCTCCTGCAACTGGCCCTGTTCCTCGATCAGGGCATTCATCTCGTCGTCGTCCATCGGCTCGGCGAACTTGTTCGAGATCTCGTTGAAGCGGTCGAGGATGGCCTGCTTCTCGGCGACGCCGTCCATGACGTTGCCCAGCACGTCCTTGGCCGGATCCAGGTTCGGCTCCTGCTTCAGGTAGCCGATCTTCACGCCCTCGGCCGCGCGGGCCTCGCCGCCGAACTCGGTGATCTCGCCTGCCATGATCTTCAGCAGGGTGGACTTGCCCGAGCCGTTGATGCCCAGCACGCCGATCTTGGCGCCGGGCAGGAACGACAGCGAGATGTCCTTGATCGAGGGCTTGGGTGCGCCGGGCCAGGTCTTGCTCAGGCCCTGCATGCTGTAGACGTACTGATAACCGGCCATGTCGGGGATCCTCTGGCGAACGGGTTCGACGGGTTGCGGGGATGCTGGCGGCGGTTTGTAACGGATCACACGCGTCGGGACAATCCGGGGACAATAAGGACCGCGAGCGGTTGATTTTTCGGCCCCTCGGCCGATAGTGGGCACGGGCCGGTCAGTGCACCGAGGGGGGATACCATGAGCGAAGATCTGAACAAGATGGCGCTGGACTACCACCGCTATCCGACGCCTGGCAAACTGGCCATCCAGCCGACCAAGAAGATGGCCAACCAGCGTGACCTGTCGCTGGCCTACAGCCCCGGTGTCGCCGCCGCCTGCATGGCGATCCACGAGGACCCGCTGGAGGCCGCCAACCTGACGGCGCGCGGCAACCTGGTCGCGGTCGTCTCCAACGGCACCGCCGTGCTGGGCCTGGGCAATATCGGCCCGCTGGCCTCGAAGCCGGTGATGGAGGGCAAGGCGGTCCTGTTCAAGAAGTTCGCCGGCATCGACGTCTTCGACATCGAGATCGACGCGCATGACGTCGAGAAGGTGGTCGAGGTCGTGGCGGCGCTGGAGCCGACCTTCGGCGGCATCAACCTGGAAGACATCGCCGCGCCGGCCTGCTTCGAGATCGAGCGCCTGTGCCGCGAGCGCATGGGCATCCCGGTGTTCCATGACGACCAGCACGGCACCGCGATCTGCGTCGGCGCCGCGATCTACAACGCCACCCGCCTGGTCGGCAAGCAGCTGGCCGACATCAAGGTGGTCTGCTCGGGCGCCGGTGCGGCGGCCCAGGCCTGCATGGCGCTGATCGTCTCGCTGGGCGTCACCAAGGAGAACATCACGGTCTGCGACCGCTCCGGCCCCATCTACAAGGGCCGCACGGAGAAGATGGACAAGTACAAGCAGTACTGGGCCGTCGAGACCGGGGCGCGCACCATCGCCGAGGCGGTGAAGGGCGCGGACGTCTTCGTGGGCGTCTCCGGCCCCGGCACGCTTTCGGGCGAGATGGTCGCAACCATGGCCGACAAGCCGATCATCATGGCGCTGGCCAACCCGAACCCGGAGATCAAGCCGGAGGAGGCCCGCGCCGCCCGCGCCGACGCGATCATCGCCACCGGCCGGTCGGACTACCCGAACCAGGTCAACAATGTCCTGTGCTTCCCGTTCCTGTTCCGTGGCGCGCTGGACTGCGGCGCCACCACCATCAACGAGGAGATGAAGGTCGCGGCGACCAAGGCCATCGCCGACCTGACGATGCAGGAGGTCTCCGACGTCGTGGCGCGCGCCTATGGCGTGGAAAGCCTGTCCTTCGGACCCGACTACATCATCCCGAAGCCGTTCGACCCGCGCCTGATCGTCGAGGTCTCCTCGGCCGTGGCCCAGGCCGCGATGGATTCGGGCGTGGCGAAGCGCCCGATCGAGGACATGGCGGCCTATCGCGCCAGGCTGAACCAGTACGTCTACAAGACCGGCTTCGCCATGAAGCCGCTGTTCGACCGCGCCAAGGCCGATCCGAAGCGGATCGCCTATGCCGACGGCGAGCAGGAGCGCGTGCTGCGTGCCGCCCAGGTGATCTGCGACGACGGTCTGGCGAAGCCGGTGCTGATCGGCCGGGGCGACGTCATCGCCCGCCGCATCGAGCGGTTCGGCCTGCGCATGGTGATCGGCAAGGACATCGAGGTCTTCGACCCGCAGGCCGACGACCAGATCGACGGCCTGGTGTCGACGCTCCGCGCGTGCATGAGCCGCAAGGGCATCACGCCGGACGAGGCGCGCTACCTGATCCGCACCAATTCCACCGTCATCTCCGCCCTGCTGACCAAGCGCGGTGACGTCGACGGCATGCTGTGCGGCCTGGTCGGACGCTATGACCGGCACATCCAGTATGTCCGCGACATCATCGGCCTGCGCCGTGGCGTCTCCGAACCCTCGGCCATCGAGATCGTCGTGATGGACAAGGGCACCATCGCCATCGCCGACACCCACGTCACCGACGAGCCGACCGCCGAGGAAGTCGCCGAGATGGCGGTGATGACCGCCGAGGTGGTCAATCGCTTCGGCATCACGCCCAGGGTGGCGCTGCTGGCCCATTCGAACTTCGGCGACAACGACGACTACTCGTCGGTGAAGATGCGCGAGGCCCTCGAGATCGTGCGCGAGATCGCGCCGGACCTGGAGATCGACGGCGAGATGAAGGGCGACACGGCGCTGAACGAGTCCGTGCGCAACCGGATCAACCCCGACTGCACCCTGACCGGCAATGCCAATGTGCTGATCTGTCCGAACATGGATGCGGCCAACATCGCCTTCAACATGGTCAAGGAACTGACCGAGGGCATGTCGGTGGGTCCGGTGCTGATCGGCATGGCCCGCTCGGCCCATGTCATCACCCCGGCGATCACCACGCGCGGCATCGTCAACATGACCGCGGTGGCGGTGGTGGCGGCCCAGGACCATGCCGCAGGCGTGATTCCGGCCGGCCCCCTGCTGGCCGCCGCCGAGTAGCAGGACGTCACAGCGAGGACCGGTTGCGTTGAATGAGTGTGCGCGATGACGACGACATCGACGAGGGCGACGACGGGGGCGACAGCCAGGGCCTGACGCCCGAGCTGGTGCGGGAAATCCGCCTTGCCCTCGACGACGGTCGCGCCGATGACGTCCGCGCCGCCGTCGCCGAACTCCACGCGGCCGACCAGGCCGACCTGTTCGAACTGTTCGACCGGGACCGTCGCGAGACCCTCGCGGCGGTCATCGGCGAGGCACTCGACCCGCAGGCCCTGGCCGAACTGGACGAGCCGGTCCGTGACGCCATCGTCGAGATCATCGGCCCCCGGCGCGTGGCCGAGGCCATCGCCGCCCTGGACGAGGACGACGCGGTCTACGTCCTCGACGCGCTGTCGGAAGACCAGCAGAGGGCCGTGCTGTCGGCGGTCGCCGAGGACGTGCGGCGCCCGCTGGAGGAAAGCCTCGCCTACGAGGAGGACACCGCCGGCCGCCTGATGCAGCGCGACTTCGTCGCGGTGCCGGCCTACTGGTCGATGGGTCAGGTCATCGACTACCTGCGATCGACCGCAGACCTGCCAGACGAGTTCTACGGCCTTTACGTCATCGACCCGGCCTTCACGCCCATCGGCTGGGTGCCGCTGGACCGCGCCATGCGCGCCAAGCGACCGACCCGCATCGGCGACATCATGGACCCCGACCCCATCGTCCTGCCCGTGGACATGGAGGCCGGCGACATCGCCTACCAGTTCCGCCAGTACGGCCTGACCTCGGCACCGGTCGTCGACACGGCCGGGCGGATGCTGGGCGTGGTCATGGTCGACGACGTGGTCGAGATCGTCGAGGAAGAGGCCGAGGAAGACCTGTTCCAGATCTCGGGCGTGCGCGAGGACGACCTGAACGAAAGCGTGGTGCGCACCACCCGCAGCCGCTTCACCTGGCTGCTGGTGAATCTCGGCACCGCGTTCCTCGCGTCCTTCATCATCGGCCTGTTCGATGCCACCATCGAGCAGGTGGTGGCGCTGGCCGTGCTGATGCCCATCGTCGCCTCCATGGGCGGCAATGCCGGCACGCAGACGCTGGCCATCGCCGTGCGCGCGCTGGCGACGCGCGATCTCACGCCCTCCAACGCAATGCGCCAGGTCGGCAAGGAACTCGTCGTCGGCTCGATCAACGGCATCGCCTTCGCGATCCTGGTCGGCGTGGCCACGATCCTGTGGTTCAAGGACCCGGTGCTGGGCGGCGTCATCGCCGCGGCCATGGTGATCAACATGGTGATCGCCGGCTTGTCGGGCATCCTGATCCCGCTGGGCCTGGACCGCGCCGGCATCGATCCGGCCGTCTCCAGCGCCGTGTTCCTGACCACCGTCACCGACGTGGTCGGCTTCTTCGCCTTCCTGGGTCTCGGCGCGCTGCTGCTGCTCTGAGCGCCACGGCACTTGACCGGCGCCGCCCGGTCACGCGACTGTCCCCGCGGCGCGGGGAGGCGCCCGATCATGATTCCGAACCAGCCACGCAGCCCGTTCTATACCGCCGACCACGACGCCTGGCGCGACACCATCCGCCGCTTCGTCGAGCGCGAGATCGAGCCGAACGTCGACACCTGGGAGAAGGCAGAGCGTCTGCCGCGCGAGCTGTACCGGAAAGCCGCCGAAATCGGCTACATCGCCGCCCACTACCCGGAGGAGGTCGGGGGGCTGGGCGCCGACATCTTCCACATGATCATCTCGTCCCAGGAAATGGCCCGTGCCGGCGCCGGCGGTGTCAGCGCGTCGCTGGGCAGCCACGCCATCGGCCTGCCGCCGGTCGTGCGCGCCGCGACGCAGGCCGTGAAGGACCGGGTGATCCCGCAGGTGCTGGCGGGGAGCAAGATCGCCGCGCTGGCCATCACCGAACCCTCCGGCGGTTCCGATGTCGCCAACCTGCGCACCACGGCCAGGCGGGAGGGCGACCATTTCATCGTCAACGGCCAGAAGACCTTCATCACGTCGGGCATGCAGGCGGATTTCATCACGGTGGCGGTCCGCACCGGCGGTCCGGGCATGGGTGGCGTCTCGCTGCTGCTGATCGAGGCCGGCATGGAGGGCTTCTCGCGGACACCGCTGGCGAAAATGGGCTGGCACGCCTCCGACACCGCGACGCTCTACTTCGACAATGTCAGGGTACCCGCGGAGAACCTGATCGGCCCGGAGAACCAGGGCTTCCGCATCATCATGCAGAACTTCAACTACGAGCGGCTGATGATGGCGGCGGGTTGCACCGGCTTCGCGCGCACCTGCTACGACGAGACCGTGGCCTATGCGCAGGAACGCATGGCCTTCGGCAAGCGGCTGATCGACCAGCAGGTGATCCGCCACAAGCTGGTCGACATGGCCATGCGCATCAACGCCACCCAGGCGATGCTGGAACTGCTGGCCTGGCGGATCGAGCAGGGCGACAGCCCGGTGGCCGAGATCTGCATGCTGAAGAACCAGGCGACGCTGACGATGGAATTCTGCGCGCGCGAGGGCGTGCAGACCTTCGGCGGCGCCGGCTACCTGCGCGGCCAGAAGGTCGAGCGCATCTACCGGGAGGTCCGCGTCAACGCCATCGGCGGCGGCGCCGAGGAGATCATGCGCGACCTCGCCGCCCGTCAGCTCGGGTTCTAGACGGGTCGGACTCGCCCGGGTCCTGGACGGAGCTCTGCCGTTCCGGGACTCAGGGCACGACCAAGGTGACGGTCTGCGAAGGCCTGCCAGGCTATTGCGGGGAAGGCGGCCGCATCACCCGGTGAGCGACGGGCGCAGCCTTCTGGCCGGTCGCGCCGGCCTGGCCACCTCGCCGGTCAGGCCGTGGCCTGCTCGCGACGCTCGTTCTTGCGCCGCTCGTGGCGGTCCAGCCAGCGCTTGCGGATGCGGATGTGGTTCGGCGTGACCTCGACCAGTTCGTCATCGTCGATATAGGCGATGGCCTGTTCCAGGGTCATGCGCCGGGGCGGCGTCAGCAGCACCGCGTCATCCTTGCCGGAGGCGCGCATGTTGGTGAGCTTCTTGCCCTTCAGCGGGTTGACCTCGAGGTCGTTGGGGCGCGAATGCTCACCGATCACCATGCCGTCGTAGAGATCCTCGCCGGCCCCGATGAACAGGAAGCCCCGCTCCTCCAGGTTCCACAGCGCGTAGGCCACCGAACGCCCGGTCTCCAGGCTGATCAGCACGCCGTTGCGGCGCCCGGCGATCGGCCCCTTGTACGGCTCGAAGCCGTGGAAGACGCGGTTCATGATGCCGGTGCCGCGCGTGTCGGTCAGGAACTCGCCGTGATAGCCGATCAGGCCGCGCGACGGCGCGCGGAAGCTGATGCGGGTCTTGCCGGTACCCGACGGGCGCATGTCGGTCATTTCCGCCTTGCGCAGCGCCATCTTCTCGACGACCACGCCGGCGAATTCCTCGTCGACGTCGACGACCACGTCCTCGACCGGCTCCAGCCGCTCGCCGTTCTCGCCCCTGGTGAACAGCACGCGCGGACGGGAGATCGACAGCTCGAAGCCCTCGCGGCGCATGGTCTCGATCAGCACGCCCAACTGCAGCTCGCCGCGACCGGCGACCTCGTAGGCATCCTTGTTCTCGGTCTCGGCGATGCGGATGGCCACATTGCCCTCGGCCTCGCGGAACAGGCGGTCGCGGATCACCCGGCTCTGCACCTTGGCGCCGTCTCGGCCGGCCAGCGGCGAGTCGTTGATGGAGAAGGTCACGGCCAGGGTCGGCGGATCGACCGGACGGGCCGGGATCGGCGTGTCGACGGCCGGGTCGCAAAGCGTGTCGGCCACGCCCGCCTCGGTGATGCCGGCGATGGCGACGATGTCACCGGCCTGCGCCTCGTCGACCGGCACGCGCTCCAGTCCCTCGAAGGACAGCAGCTTGGAAACGCGGATGGTCTCCACCACCGCGCCGTCGCGGTCCATCGCCTTCATGGTGGCGCCGACCTTGATCCGCCCCTCGTGGATGCGTCCGGTGAGGGTGCGGCCCAGGAACGAGTCGTAGTCGAGCAGGCTCGCCAGCATGCGGAACGGCTTTTCCGGATCGCCCGGCGGCGGCGGCACGTGGCGCAGGATCAGCTCGAACAGCGGCTTCAGGTCGCCGGACCGCGCCGAGACATCTTCGGAGGCGAAACCCTCGCGTCCCGAGGCGTAGAGCATCGGGAAATCGAGCTGCTCGTCATTGGCGCCGAGCGCGGCGAACAGGTCGAAGACCTCCTCGTGCACCTCGTCGGGGCGCCCGTCCGGGCGGTCGATCTTGTTCACCACGACGATCGGCTTCAGGCCCAGTGCCAGCGCCTTGGAGGTGACGAACTTGGTCTGCGGCATCGGGCCTTCCGCCGCGTCGACCAGCAGGATCACGCCGTCGACCATGTCGAGGATGCGCTCCACCTCGCCGCCGAAATCGGCATGGCCAGGGGTGTCGACGATGTTGATGCGGTGGTCGCCATAGCGGACCGAAGTGCACTTGGCGAGGATGGTGATCCCGCGCTCGCGCTCCAGGTCGTTGGAGTCCATGGCACGCTCGGCCATGTGCTGGTTGGCGCGGACGAGGCCCGACTGGCGGAACATGGCATCGACGAGAGTCGTCTTGCCGTGGTCGACATGGGCGATGATAGCGATGTTGCGGCGCGAAATTCCGATCATGGCGCGCCGTATACAGGTAGCGGAAGCCGGCGGCAACTGCGGCACGCCGCCCGGGTGCAATGCAACAAATCCGTCATGGCCCCGAAAGGGCCGGCCAGCCCGCGCTCCGCATCGCTTTCCTGCACGCCCGCGAGGGGGCAGGATGGCGGCAGTCGAACGGGGAGAACGACGATGAGCACCAGCAATGCCCGCGCCGCGCAGAACGACACGCCTGCCGGTCCGGTCCACGCCACCCTGGCCTCGGCGCCGAAGGTACCGGGCCGGCGCGACTTCTTCGTCTACCGCGACCTCGGCGTGATGGCGGCAAGCGGCGGCAAGCTGCGCGCCCAGACCATGACGGCGCTGAAGGAAATGGCGCGGCCGACGGGCTGGCACTACCACACCTGCGACGGCCAGTTCGTCTATGTCCTGCGCGGCTGGGTCGACCTGGAGTTCGAGACCGGAGAGAAGCTGCGCATCGGCGCAGACGAGTCGCTGTTCATCCCCGGTGGCCTGCGCCACAACGAGACCGCGACATCGGAAGACCTGGAGATCCTGGAGCTGTCGGTGCCGGGCGAGATGGGCACCGTTCCCTGCGATCCGCCGGCCGGAGGCCGGCGCGACCCACTGTCAGTCGGGCGCGACCACCAGGTTGAGCACCCCGGCATAGCTGTCGGCGGGCAGCCCGGCCGCGGCCTGTGCACTGAGATCGACGCGGATGCCGGCATTGGCGCCGCCGCCGGCGCAGTCGGCACCGACCACGCCACCTGTCTGGACGGTCATCGCCGCGCCGGCCTGCAGCGCCGTCGCGGCACCGTCGCGACGCTGCCATGTCACCTGGTAGGGCAGCGCGCCGCCCTGGTCGCGACCGGTGAGCTGGAAGCCGCCATCGCCGCCATTGCCCGAGGCGGTGATGCGGTAACGCCCCGCGTTGGAATAGATGCAGAGCCCGTCGCTGGCGGAAACGTCGGTACCGCCCACCTCGCCGAGATCCAGGTCGTCCAGCCCGCTGATCTGGACCAGCGGCACGATGGTCGCGGTAATGCTGGCCGACCCCTGCGAGGACGATGACGACAGCGACCCGTCGCTCGCCGCCATGGCCACCGGCGCGGCGGTGCCGAGCAGCAGCATCAGGGCGACGGGGCGAAGCAACGGCATGATCGGGTTCCGGTCAGGTGCACGGGCGAAAAGGATAGGCCCGCCGACCCGGCCGGTCGACGGTCAATGCCTGAATGCCCGCAAAAGCTGAAGAAAGGCTTCTCAGCCGAGCCGGAGACCGGCCGGCACGGCGAAGCCGCGCAGCAACTCGTCGGCCTCCATCACCCGCTTGCCGGCCCGCTGCAGCCGCTCCAGCCGGATGCTGCCATCGCCGGTCGCCACCACCAGGTCGTCGGTCAGGGTCGTGCCAGGCGCGGCCGTGACGCTCATGGCCACCGGACGGGCGCCGTGCACCTTGATCCGCTCCGGCCCGAGTTCGAACCAGGCACCGGGAAAGGGCGTGAAGGCCCGGATCTGGCGCAGGATGGCCGCGGACGGCCGCGTCCAGTCGATGCGGGCTTCGGCCTTGTCGACCTTGGCCGCATAGGTCACGCCGGTCTCCGGCTGCGGTTCCCCGGCCAGCGTGCCCGCGGCGATGCCTTCCAGCGCCTCGACCATCAGCGTCGCGCCCATGGCCGCCAGCCGGTCATGCAGGTCGGCCACCGTGTCGTCGGGACCGATGGGCGTGCGGCCGGTCAGCAGCATCGGCCCGGTGTCCAGGCCCGCCTCCATGCGCATGATGGTGACACCGGTTTCCGCGTCGCCCTCCAGCAGGGCGCGGTGGATCGGCGCGGCGCCGCGCCAGCGCGGCAGCAGCGAGGCGTGGACGTTGAAACAGCCAAGCCTGGGCGCGTCCAGGATCGCGCGCGGCAGGATCAGGCCGTAGGCGGCGACCACGGCGGCGTCGAGATCGAGGGCGGCGAAGGCGTCCCGGTCGGCGGGGTCGCGAAAGTTCAGCGGCGTGCGGACCGGCAGGTCGAGCTTCAGCGCGGCCTTGTGGACAGGACTTTCCTGGGGCTTCTTGCCCCGCCCGGCGGCGCGCGGCGGCTGGCAGTAGACGCAGGCGACGTCATGGCCGACGGCCACCATTGCCTTGAGCGTGGGCACGGCGAAGTCCGGCGTGCCCATGAAGGCAAGGCGAAGACGGCGCATGGTTCAGCCCGTTGCCTTGAGCTTCTTGGCCTTCTTCAGCCGGCGCAGGATGATGTTGCGCTTCAGCGTCGACAGGTGGTCGACGAACAGCACACCGTCGAAATGGTCCATCTCGTGCTGGATGCAGGTCGCCAGCAGGCCGTCGGCCCGCAGCACCTGTTCCGCGCCGTCGCGGTCGAGATAGCGGACCTCGATGGTGTCTGGGCGCTCTACCTCGGCATACTGTTCGGGCAGCGAGAGACAGCCTTCCTCGTAGATGCGCAGCACCTCGGAGCTCGAGACGATCTCGGGGTTGACCAGGTAGAGCGGCGCCGCCGGCTGTCCGTCCGGGGCGCAGTCCACCACCATCACCCGCTTCGCGACACCGACCTGGATGGCCGACAGGCCGACGCCGGGGGCGGCGTACATGGTCTCCAGCATGTCGTCCATGAACGCGCGCAGCTTGTCGTCGACATGGTCAACTGGCTCGGATTTCACCCGCAGGCGCGGGTCGGGCGCGGTGATGATCGGCAGGAGGGCCATGGGTCCGGATCGCTGTCTCGAGGAAACGTCGAGGTAGTCGCAGCTTCCCGGCGCGTCAAGTGCCCTGCCCGGCGTCCGGCAGTTCCCAATCCGGCCGGCCCGGCACAGAATGCGGAAAAGGGAATCCCGGGAGGATCGGCATGGACACCACGCGCAAGGACGCCACCGCGACGACACGGGCGGCGCATGCGGCGCTGAAGGCACGGCTGGACTTCTCCGGCAGCCGCGAGCGGGAGAACGCCGCGCGCGGGCTGATCGAGGCCGTGCCGGACGGTGGCGTGGTGAAGATGGAGTCCGGGACCGTGGTCTGGGACCTGTCGGTCTACGACTTCCTGGACGGCGAGGCGGAGATCGACACGATCAACCCCAGCCTGCTGCGCATGGCGCGACTGAACATGGCCAACGGTCTGTTCAGGGTCTGCGAGCGGGTCTACCAGGTGCGCGGCATGGACCTCGCCAACCTGACCATCGTCGAGGGCGAGACCGGCCTGATCCTGATCGACTGCATGACCACCGCCGAGGTCGCCAGTGCCGGGCTGGAACTCTACTACCGCCACCGCCCGCGCCGCCCCGTGGTCGCGGTGTTCTATACCCACAGCCATGTCGACCATTATGGCGGCGTGAAGGGCGTTGCCACCCAGGCCGATGTCGATGCGGGTCGCACGACGATCTGGGCGCCGGACGGCTTCATGGAGGCCGTCGGTGGCGAGAACGTGCTGGCCGGCAACGCCATGACGCGCCGGGCGCAGTTCCAGTTCGGCCCGCTGCTGCAACCCGGACCGCGCGGCCAGGTCGATGCCGGACTGGGCAAGGTCACGGCGCGCGGCCGTGTCACCCTGCTGGCACCGACCCACATCATCCGCCAGCCGGTCGAGCGGCACGTGGTCGACGGCCTGAACGTCGACTTCCACCTCGCCCCCGGCACCGAGGCGCCGGCGGAGATGCACATGTTCTTCCCCGATCTCGGCGTGCTGAACATGGCGGAGAACGCCACGCCGCTGCTGCACAACTTCTGCCCGCTGCGCGGTTCCGAGGTGCGCGACCCGCGCATCTGGTCGCATTACCTGGCCGACGCGGTGGAGCGCTTCGGCGACCGGGTCGAGGTGCTGATCTGCCAGCACCACTGGCCGACCTGGGGTCGCGCCGAGGTCACCGACTTCCTGGAACGCCAGCGCGACCTCTACAAGCACCTGCACGACCAGACGGTGCGGCTGATGAACAAGGGCTGGCGCCCGGCGGAGATCGCCGAGGTGATGGACCTGCCGCCGTCGCTCGCCACCGATTTCCGCATGCGCGGCTATTACGGCACCGTCAGCCACAACGTGAAGGCGGTCTTCCAGCGGTACCTGAGCTGGTACGACGGCAATCCGGCGAACCTGCAGCCGCTGCCGCCGCGCCGCGCCGCCGTGAAGTATGTCGACTACATGGGCGGTGCCGCGCAGGTGCTGGCCCGTGCCCGCGACGACTTCGCGGCCGGCGAGTACCGCTGGGTGGCGCAGGTGCTCTACCATGTCCTGTTCGCCGACCCCGACAATGCGGACGCGCGCGGCCTCGCCGCCGACGCATTCGAGCAGCTCGGCTACCAGGCCGAGTCCGCGACCTGGCGCAATGCCTATCTCTACGCGGCGCAGGAACTGCGGCACGGCGTGGCGAAGCTGCCACCGCGCCCGATCCTCAGTCCCGACCTGCTGGGTGCGGTCTCGACCGACATCCTGTTCGACTTCGTCGCCGTACGCCTGGACCCGGAAAGGGCCCTGGGCCGGCGCTGGCGGATGGACTGGCACCTGACCGATCGCGACGAGCGGGTGCGACTGACGCTCGCCAACGAGACGCTGACGCACCTGATGAATGTCGGGACGTCTGCCGCGGACGCCGTGGTCACCACCACCCGCGACGTGCTGGTCGGGCTGATCGTGCGCAAGGTGACGGTCGGGGACGCGATGGCGTCCGGCGCTTTGACAGTCACCGGCGACGCGGCAATGCTGGGCGAACTCTTCGGCATGCTGGACGATTTCCACATGCAGTTCGACATCGTGACGCCGGGGCCGGACGTGCCTGGCTGAGGCTGCAACGGGACTTTCCGATGACCGAAACCGACCGCGTATCCATGAACGTCCCCGGCGTCGGCGACATCCAGGCCCTCCGTCGCCCCTGCCCGGCCTGCGGCACCGACAACCGCGACACGCCGGCCGGTCGCTATGGCCGCGACGGATGGCAGGTCAAGGATTGCCGGTCCTGCGGGTTCGTCTTCCTGGAACTGGTGCCGGTCTACGAGGAACTGTTCGACAACCTGGCCTGGAAGCGGAGCACGGCGCGGGAATCGAAGCGGCGGCATGCGGCGCGGCCCGTGACCTATCGCATGTCGCGGCTGACCCGGTTCCGCCTGCACATGTTTCCGCGCAAGCGGGTCGACGACCTGCTGATCCGCTACGCCACCCCCGGCAACGTGCTGGATATCGGCTGCGCCGAGGGCGGTCGCCTGCTCAACCTACCCGCCGCGTTCGTCCCCTTCGGTATCGAGATCGAGCCGAACATGGCCGCGAAGGCGGATGCCGCGTTCAGCGCCCGAGGCGGCGAGGCCGTCAATGCGCCCTCGCTCGAGGGGCTGCGCCAGTTTCCGGGCGGCCATTTCACCGGCGCCACCCTGCGCTCCTATCTCGAGCACGAGATCCGGCCGCGCGAGGTGCTGGTCGAGATCGCCCGCACGCTGGCCCCCGGTGGCATCGCCATCATCAAGGTGCCGAACTACGCGGCGCTGATGCGGCACGTCATGGGTGGCGAGTGGTCCGGGTTCCGTTTTCCCGAACACGTCAACTATTTCACGCCCGACAGCCTCACCGCCATGATCCGTGGCTGCGGCCTTGATATCCTCCGCTTTGGCTGGACCGACCGCCTGCCGACCAGCGACAACATGTGGATGATCGCGGTCCGCCGCTGACGCAGCCGGGACATGCGGGCGATTGCCGGTGTCTGACCTTGACAAATCGTGGCAACCGGAAAATAGTACGCTAGCGAATTAAATACGAACGGGGAGGATGGCCATGAAGCGCGACAAGCAGCTGCAGCTCATCCGCAGGCTGTTGTCGATGGTGGAAGACGGCTCCACCTCGACCCTCGACACGACCTGGCAGAACGAGCTTTCGGCCTACACGGATCCGGCGCGCCACGCGCGCGAGCGCACGGTGTTCTTCCGCGAGCGACCGGTCCCGGTCGGCCTGTCGGGCCTGGTGGCGAAGCCCGGCGACTACGTGACCGAGACCCTGGACGACATGCCGGTGGTGATCGTGCGCGGCAAGGACGGCATCGCCCGTGCTTTCATGAACGTCTGCCGCCATCGCGGCGCCCCCGTGGCGGAGGGCTGCGGCTCCGGCGCGAAGATGTTCGCCTGCCCCTACCATGCCTGGACCTACAACCTGGACGGCTCGCTGAAGGGCATCCCGGACGCGCGGAGCTTCGCCGGACTGGACAAGTCCGCCCACGGCCTGCGGCAGATCCCGCTGGCCGAGCGCAACGGCATCCTGTGGCTGGGCCCCGTCGCGCGCGGCGTGGAGCCGGTGTGGCAGGACCCGGCGCTGGAGGAGGAACTGGCGGAGTGGGACTTCGGTTCCTACCACCTCTACGACCGGGTGCGGCGCACCTGGAAGATGAACTGGAAGATCGCCTACGACACCTTCCTGGAGGGCTATCACATCTCGGCCCTGCACAAGGACACCATCGCGCCGCTGCTGGAGTCCAACCGCTCGACTTTCGACGCGTTCGGCGAAGGCCACCGCCTGGTGGTGCCACGGCGGAATTTCCGCGACCTGAAGAACGTCAGCGACGACGAGGCGGAACTGGTGCCCTACTCGGCCGTGATCTACGGCCTGTTCCCGAGCGGCATCCTGGCGATCCAGGGCGCGGCCAATGTCGAGCTGTGGCGGATGTTCCCGAACGGCGCCAACCCGGGTGAATGCGTGGTCGAGCTGGCCTCCTACATCCCCGAGGCGCCGAAGTCGGAAAAGCAGGAGCGGTTCTGGCGCAAGAACTTCGACCTGGCGCTGGCAACCGTCGAGGCCGAAGACTTCACGCTGGGCGAGCGCATCCAGAAGAACGCCGAATCCGGCGAGATCGACCATGTCGTCTATGGCCGCAACGAGCCGGCGATGACGCATTTCCATACCGGCCTGCGCCGCGCGCTGGGCCTGAACGCGGCCCCCTGAGGCCAGCGACACTTCCGGAGGAGATCACGGCATGCGGCACGACGACCAGGTGGCGATGATCCGCGAACTGTTCGCGCACATCGAGAACGGCACCCAGACCTACGCCGACAGCATCCATCGCAACCCGATCAGCAACTACACCAGCCGCGAGCGGCTGGAGCGCGAGCGCGAGGTGCTGTTCCGCAAGACGCCGATCATGCTGGGCCTCGCCGCCCGCATCCGGGAGCCGGGCGAGTACATGGTGGAGGATGTCGCCGGCCGGGAGATCATCGCGGTGCGCGGCAAGGACGGCCAGGTCCGCGCCTTCCAGAACGTCTGCCGCCATCGCGGTGCGCCGCTGGCCCAGGGCTGCGGCAAGACCCGGCGCTTCACCTGCCCCTACCATGCCTGGACCTATGGCCTGGACGGCAAGCTGCAGGTCGTGCCGGATTCGCCGAGCTTCGAGGGCCTGGACAAGGACACCCACGGCCTGGTCGAGGTGCCCGCCGCCGAGCGCTACGGCCTGCTGTTCGTGCAGGCCGGCGGCGGCGAGATGGACATCGACGCCCACCTGGCCGGTATCGGGCGGGACATGGAGCCCTATGGCTTCGAGAACTTCCACCACTACCGCAGCCTGACCATCCGCCGCGCCATGAACTGGAAGCTCAGCCCCGAGACTTTCATGGAAGGCTATCACCTGCAGTACCTGCACTCGGGCACCGTCGGGCCGATCTTCTTCTCCAACCTGATGGTCTGCCACACCTTCGGACCGCACTGCCGCCTGGTCATCCCGCGCCGCCGCGTGCTGGAACTGAAGGGCCGGCCGGAGACCGAGTGGAACCTCGTGCCCGAGACCGCCATGGTCTACACGTTCTTCCCGAACGTGACCTTCGTCGTGCAGGCCGGTCATATCGAGATGTGGCGCGCCTATCCCGACGGTCCCGACCCGGCGCGCTGCCGCGTCGAGGTGTCGGTGTTCACGCCGCAGAAGGTCGAGAACGAGAAGGCACAGGCCTATTACGAGAAGAACATCGACCTGGCGATCCGCACCGTGGACGGCGAGGACTTCCCGCTGTCCGAGCGGATCCAGGCCGGTCACGCCGCGCACGCGCAGGACGCGGTGACCTACGGCCGCAACGAGGCCGGGCTGATCCACTACGTCCGCACTCTGGACGCGGCGCTCGCGGCCGCATAGAACTCGACCCGGTTGCGGGGCGGACGGTCGTCCGCTCCGGCGGCGGGACCGGCGACCGGCCATCCCTGTCTGGCCGTGGGCGCGGTCCCGCCGTCCTTTTTCGGGGGCGGCGCCCGGTTTCCGCTGCGCTGCCCTGCGTCAACGTGTCAACGGCTTTTGTTGCGCGGCCTGTACGACTTTGGCATAAGCCTGCGCGACCTATAGAACGGAGATGACTCCGGGAGGGGCTTCGCTCGCGAAGCTCGGAGCCGATCCAGATCACAGGGGACAGGAAGAAACCATGACATCCATGCTTTGGGCCGTGATCATCTGCGGCGGCCTGGCGCTCCTCTACGGCATCGTGACGGCGCGTCAGGTGCTGAGTGCCCCGGCGGGCAACGCCCGCATGCAGGAGATCGCGGCGGCCATCCAGGTCGGCGCCTCCGCATACCTGAACCGCCAGTACACCACCATCGGCCTGGTCGGCGTCGTCGTCGCCGTCATCCTGGGCCTGCTGCTGGGCGTCAAGGTTGCCGTCGGCTTCATCATCGGCGCGGTCCTCTCGGGCGCGGCAGGCTATATCGGCATGAACGTCTCCGTGCGCGCCAACGTGCGCACCACCGAGGCCTCGCGCAAGGGTCTGGCCCAGGGCCTGTCCATCGCTTTCAAGGCGGGCGCCGTCACCGGCATGCTGGTCGCGGGCCTGGCCCTGCTGGCCTGCGCCGGCTACTACGGCGCCCTGCTGAGCATGGGCGCCTCGGGCCGTGAACTGGTCGACCCGCTGGTCGCCCTGGGCTTCGGCGCCTCGCTGATCTCCATCTTCGCCCGTCTCGGCGGCGGCATCTTCACCAAGGGCGCCGACGTGGGCGCCGACCTGGTGGGCAAGGTCGAGGCCGGCATCCCCGAGGACGATCCCCGCAACCCGGCCGTGATCGCCGACAACGTGGGTGACAATGTCGGCGACTGCGCCGGCATGGCCGCCGACCTGTTCGAGACCTATGCGGTGACCATCGTCGCCACCATGGTCCTCGCCTCCATCCTGTTCGCGGGCGATGCGGTGACCTCGGCTGCGACCATGATCTACCCGCTGGCCATCGGCGGCGTCGCGATCATCGCCTCGATCATCGGCACCTACTTCGTCCGCCTGGGCGCCTCCAACAACATCATGGGCGCGCTCTACAAGGGCTTCATCGTCTCCGCCGTCCTCTCGGCGATCGCGATCTACCCGGTGACCATGTACACCGTCGGCATGGGCGACCTTGCCGGCCAGACCTTCTCGGGCATGGACCTGTTCTGGTGCGCGCTGATCGGCCTGGTCGTCACCGGCCTGCTGATCTGGGTGACCGAGTACTACACCTCGACGGAGTACCGTCCGGTGCGCTCGGTGGCCAAGGCGTCCGAGACCGGTCACGCGACCAACATCATCGCCGGCCTCGCCATCGGCATGGAATCGACCGCGATCCCGGCCGTGATCATCTGCGCCGGCATCATCATCACCTACGGTCTGGCCGGCCTGTTCGGCATCGCCATTGCCGTCACCGCCATGCTGGCGCTGGCCGGCATGGTCGTGGCGCTGGACGCCTACGGCCCGGTCACCGACAACGCCGGTGGCATCGCCGAGATGGCGGAGCTGGACGAGTCGGTGCGCAACACCACCGACGCCCTGGACGCCGTCGGCAACACCACCAAGGCCGTGACCAAGGGCTATGCCATCGGTTCGGCTGGCCTCGGCGCACTGGTGCTGTTCGCCGCCTACACCCAGGACCTGCTGTACTTCGCCAAGAACCCGGAGCTGTACCCGTACTTCGCCGGCGTCACCGTCGATTTCGCGCTGTCCAACCCCTTCGTGGTGGTCGGCCTGATCTTCGGTGGCCTGCTGCCGTTCCTGTTCGGCGCCATGTCCATGACCGCCGTCGGCCGCTCGGCCGGCGCGGTGGTCGAGGAAGTCCGCCGGCAGTTCCGCGAGGACAAGGGCATCATGGCCGGCACCTCCAAGCCGGACTACAGCCGCGCGGTCGACATGCTGACCAAGGCCGCCATCAAGGAGATGATCATCCCCTCGATGCTGCCGGTGCTGGCGCCGATCGTGCTGTACTTCGTCATCGTCGCGGTGGCGGACAAGGCGGCGGCTCTGGCCACCCTCGGCGCCATGCTGCTGGGCGTGATCGTCACCGGCCTGTACGTCGCGATCTCCATGACCGTCGGCGGCGGTGCCTGGGACAACGCGAAGAAGTACATCGAGGACGGCCACCACGGCGGCAAGGGTTCCGACTCCCACAAGGCGGCCGTGACCGGCGACACCGTGGGTGACCCCTACAAGGATACCTCCGGCCCGGCGGTCAACCCGATGATCAAGATCACCAACATCATCGCGCTGCTGCTGCTGGCGATCCTCGCCCACAGCTGATCGTGGCGCGGGGCGCCCCGGCGCCCCGCCGCTGCGCATGCCTGCAACGGAAAAGGCCCCGTGACGGGAACCGTCACGGGGCCTTTCTTCTTGATCCAACGGTACGTGGTGTCAGGCAGCCTTCACGGCGGCGGTGAACTCGGCCCACTTCTCCACCGGGTCGGTCTCGGGCACCGGGTAGTAGTAGGCGACGCGGTCCAGCACGCCATCATAGCGTTCGCGGACCATGCGGCCGACCTCGCCGATCTTGCCGATCACCGCCACCTGGTCGACGATCCGGTCCGGCACCTTCGCCGCCAGCTCGTCCATGCGGCCCTCGCGCATCAGCTGGCTCAGTTCCTTGCCGATGGCGCCCTCGCCGATATGCTCCAGCACCGCCCGGTAGTTGGGCGTGGAGCCGTAGAAGGCGATCTGGCCGCGCACGTCCTCGACCGCCTTGTCGATCTCGGCCTGGGTGTCGCCGGTGGCAATCAGCACCATGGTCTGGATGGTCAGGTCGTCGACGGTCTTGCCGCGCGTCTTCGCACCCTCGTTGATCGCCGGCTTCACCACGTCCGTCAGGTAGCTGATGGTGTGGATCGGATGGGCGTGGAACCCGTCGGCGCACTCGCCCGTCGCGCGGCACATGCGCTCGTTGACGCCGGCCAGGTAGATCGGGATGTCGGGATTGTCCAGCGGGCCCGGGTTGAAGAACGGGTTGATCAGGGTGAACTGGTAGAACTCGCCCTTGTAGGCCGGGCGCGTGCCGTTCTGGAAGGTGTCCCAGATGGCGCGGACGCAGTTGATGTAGTCGATGATGCGCTTGGCCGGCTGGTCGAAGGTCGCCGAGTAGCGCCGCTCGATATGCGCGCGCACCTGCGTGCCGAGGCCCAGGTGGAAGCGGCCGTTCGACAGCTTCTGCATGTCCCAGGCGTTCAGCGCCATGGCGAAGGGCGTGCGGCCGAAGGCGACGGCGATGTTGGTGCCGAGGTGGATGTTCTCGGTCTGCCCGCCCGCCAGGATCAGCGGGGTGAAGGCATCCTGCCCCGCCTCGAAGGTCCAGATCGCATCGAAGCCCATCGCCTCGAGCTTGCGGGCATGCTCGCCCACCTTCTTGAAGTCGAAGCCACGCAGCTGCGTGTCCACCTTCAGCGCCATATCATCCTCCCCAGGATTGCCGGCGTTTTCGCCGTTCAGTTGCTCTGTGCCGCGACCCGCGTCGCCATCTCGACCTGCACCTGGCTGGCCACCGCCTCCAGGATCACCTTGGCCAGCAGGCGCTGCGCCGGGTCCACGTCATCGATCAGCGAGCGGTACTTGAAGTTCTGGCCCTGGTCGTAGGAGACCAGCGTGCCGACCTTCGGCGCCACCCGCTTCCAGCCGTTGACGAAGTCCGCCCGTGCCGTGGCGTAGTCCAGGCTGGCCGGCAGGAACTTCTCGACGAAGAAGCCGGTCGGCGTCAGCACGCCCTTGAACACCGTCGCCCGCGCCCCGTCGGAGACCTCGGCGTAGATCGTCCAGTCCTCGGCGCATTCCTTCGGCGTCGCGACGAAGGCGTAGAGCCGCCGGAACGGCAGCTGCTTCGCGCCCTCGCCGTACTCGACCGAGGCCATGGTGGTGAAATCGTGGCTGAACACCTCGATCACCCGGTCGTCCCTGCCGCCCGGATGCACCACCGACAGCCACAGCGGCGGCGGGCAGAAGGCCTCGGCCGCGGTGAAGGTGCCGGTCTGGTTGTGATCGACCGGCGGGGGTGCCGGCGGCGCCGGCGGCGGCACCACGACCGCCACGGGCTTCGCCGCCGGTGCGCAGGCGGCCAGAAGACCGGCAAGGCCGAGGGCGGCCAGCGAGCGGATCTTGAAGGTCATGGCAGTACTCCGTGACGCAGGGTCGGTGCCGCCGGCTCGGTCCGGCGGTTGAGCGCGCGTTCCAGCGCGCGAATCAGGCGGGGTCGAGTTTCGCGCGGGTCGATGACGTCGTCGACCTTCATCCTGCTTGCCGCCGGAATCGCGCCGCACAGACTCTGGTACTCGGAGACCAGCCGGGCATGCAGCGCCTTCGGGTCCGCCGAAGCCTCCAGGTCGGCGCGGTAGGCCGCAGTGATGCCGCTGTCGAGCGGGATGGCATTGAAGTCGGCCGAGGGCCAGGCCAGCACCATCGACTGCCCGGCCGCGTAACCGCCCATCGCCGCCGCGCCATAGCCGAAGCCCTTGTGCACGATCACCGTCAGGATCGGCACGTTGGCGAAGGCAAAGCAGTGGGCGATCTGCATGCCGATCCGCAGCGCGGCCTCCCGCTCCGATTTCGGTCCCGTCATCACCCCCGGAGTATCGGTGAGAAACACCAGCGGGACATGATAGGCCGCACAGACGTCCATGAAATGCCGCAGCTTGACGCCCGCCGCGGCGGTCACCGCACCGGACAGCACCTTCGGCTGGTTGGCGCAGATGCCGACCACATGACCGTTCAGGCGCGCCAGGCCGGTGATCATCATCTTCGCGAAGTCGGGCTTGATCTCCATGAAGCTGTCACGGTCGACCACCAGGTCGATGACCCGCTTCATGTCATAGGGCCGGCGCCGGTTCTCTGGGATGATCGACAGCAGCCCCTCCTCCATCCGTTCCGGATCGTCGCCGGACGGAATCGAGGGCGGATAGTTCCAGGCGTTGGTCGGCATGTAGGAGAGGTAACGCCGGATCGCGGCAAGCGCCTCCGCCTCGGTATCGACGGCATTGTCACCGACGCCGGAGATGGCGCAGTGCAGGTCGGCGCCACCGAGTTCCTCCTTCGAGACGGTCTCGCCGGTGCCGGAGGCGACCAGCGGGGGCCCGCCGGCGGCCAGCATCGAGGTGCCGCGCACCATGACGATGAACTCCATCATCGCCGCCAGCAGCGAGGAATCGCCGGCACTGGGGCCCATCACCGCGCAGACCTGCGGCGAGCGACCGGTCAGCCGGGCCACGTCCATGAAATGGTGCATGGGCGCGACGCCCTCGCCGACATACTCGTCGGTGCGCGCGCCGGCCCCGTCGAACAGCCAGACCAGCGGAATGCGGTCACGGCCGGCCAGGTCGATCATCCGGCACTTCTTCTCGAAGTTCATCAGGCCGAGCGAGCCGCCCAGCACCGTGAAGTCCTCCGAGATCACGCCGACGGCGCGCCCGTCGATCCGGCCGAAGCCGGTGACCACGCCGTCGGCCGGCGTGATCTTGTTCTTGACCGGGGTGACGGCCGTGTGGGCGTGGGTGGCGAGTTGCCCCACCTCCTCGAACGGCCCCGGGTCCAGCAGCATCGCGACGCGTTCGCGCGCGGTGTTCTTGCCAGCCTTGCGCTGGCGCGCGACCTTGTCCGGCCCGCCATGATCCAGCGTCGCCGCCTGTGCGCGACGCAGTTCCTCGATCAGCTCATGCATGCTGTCCGGTCCTCCCCGGGACCGGAGTATCGGCGATGCGCCGGACGCGCCGCAACCGCGATGAAACGGCTCAGCGGCCCGCGTCGGAGAGGCCGCCGGTCGTCGCCTCGGCACCGCCGCCGGCGCGACGGGTGACCAGGCCGCGCTGTTCCATCTGGCTGACGAGCTGGTCCATGGCCCCGGCGGTCTGCAGGAAGCCCTGCAACGTCAGCACCAGGCGATGGGAGAACACCTTCGCCGGCTTGCCATCCTTGTCCCGCTCGGTCGGCGACTGCTGGTAGAAGTCGACACGCACCGCGCCCTCGAGCACGGAAATGTTCATCAGGCCGTCGGCAAAGATCTGGTCGGTCATGCTGCGCTCCCGCTGTGCTTGTGCCCATGCATAAAGCCTCGGGCAGGACGGCGCAACGCGGGGTGCGCGCCACGGAGACCGGTATCAGACGGCCGCAGCGGCCCGGGCGGCCCGTGCCTCCCGCCGGCGGCTCTGCGCCTCGCGGTGGGCGATATAGGTGGCGGAACCGACGATGATCGCACCGCCGACCCAGGTCCCGAGCGCCGGGTCCTCGCCGAAGGCGTAGATGCCGATCAGCGAGGCCCAGACCAGTTGCAGGAACTCGACCGGCTGCGTCACGGACAGGTCGGCCGCGCGCCAGGCCCGGGTCATGCACAGGTGCGCGATGGTGGCCAGGGCCGCGGTCAGCGCCAGCCAGAACAGTTCCTCCAGCGTCGGCGTGCGCCAGTAGTAGATGGCGATGGGCGCCAGGAACAGCGTCACCAGGCCCGACAGCCAGGCCACGATGGCGGTGGTCGATTCGGTCGCCGTGAGCTTTTTCGTGATCACCTTGGAGGTGGCGAACAGCGGCGCGGCGATCAGCATGGCGAGTTGCCCCAGCCCGATGGTGGAGAAGTTCGATTCCAGTTCGGCCCAGGACTGCGGCACGCCGAACAGCACGATCATCGCGCCGGTCAGGCCCAGCACAACGGCCGCGATACGCCGGAAGCGGACCTTCTCGCCCAGGATCAGGATGGCGCCGATGGTTGCCCAGACCGGCGAGGTGAAGCCCAGCGCGGTAACCTCGGCCAGGTGGATCTTCGACAGCGCGTAGAACCAGAGCGCCACACCCGCGCCATGCACCACGCCACGCAACAGGTGCAGCATCGGCCGGTCGGTGCGCAGTTCGGCGCGCCGACCCGCCCGCAGGACCACCGGCAGGATGAACATCAGGCCGAAGAGATAGCGCAGGAAGGCGGTCTCCGCCGGATGCAGGTCCGACGAGACATAGCGCACGATGGCGGTGAAGGTGGCGAAGATCGCCCCCGACAGCGCCAGCCATGCCATGCCGGCGATCGCGCCCTCGCTGAGCGGACCGGCCTTGCGCGGCTCGGGCGCCTCGCCTTCCATCATGCCTGCCATCGCGCGACCATATGCGAGCGAGGGCTTCCCGACCATTGCCCGGCGCGCCAGCCCCCCATGCGACAGCACGGGTGATCCGGACCGCCGGCGAACGGGATCACAGCATCTCGAAATCGGCCGGGTCGGGTTGTCGGGTGCGCTGCCAGAACTGCAACTGCGAAAAGGGCCAGTTCTGCGTCACCCGGCCCTTCGCGTTCTTGTACCAGCTGCGCACGCTCGGCGCGCCCCAGGCCATGCGGGCGTTGGCGGCGTCGATCTCGGCGTTGTAGCGGTCGTGCACGTCCGTGCGGCAGTCCAGCGCCCGGTGTCCGCCCTCCAGCAGCAGCTTCAGGCAGCCCATGACGTAACGGACCTCGCACTCCGAATAGAAGATGATCGAGCCGTTGACGACTATGTTGGTGTTGGGACCGTAGAGCATGAACAGGTTGGGGAAGCCCGGCGCGGTGATGCCCAGGTAGGCGCGGGCGTCGCCGTCCCAGTGTTCGTGCAGGTCGACGCCACCCCGCCCGGTGATGCGCATGGGCTTCAGGAAGCCGTCGGCATCGAAGCCGGTGCCGTAGATCAGCACGTCCGCCTTGTGGACCCGGCCGTCGGCCGTGCGCACGCCCTCCGGCACGACCTCGACGATCCTGTCGGTCTCGACCTGGACATTGTCGCGCGCCAGCGCCCGCATCCAGTTGCCGTTGTCGCGCAGCATGCGCTTGCCGCCCGGGGGATAGTCCGGGATCACCTTGGCCCGGAGGTCGTCATCGCCGCCGCAGAGCTGGGTCATGTAGAGCGTCAGCATCTGGCGGAGCTGCTCGTTCATGGCGCTGACGGTGTTGTGGTCGCCGTTCCAGCCCTCCTCGGCGCTGACGAAGGGCAGCAGACCCTCGGTCGTGGTCCAGAACATCCAGAAGCGGAACCAGCGCGCGTAGAACGGCACGGTGTTCAGCAGCCAGTGCTTCTCGGCGGAAATGTAGTCGTGGTACTCCGGCGTCGGGATCTGCCAGGGCGGCGTGCGCTGGAATATCGTGATGTCCGCAGCCTGTTTCGCGATCTCGGGCACGAACTGGAAGGCGCTGGCGCCGGTGCCTATGACGATCACCCTGCGACCGGTCAGGTCGACATCGTGGCGCCATTCCGCCGAGTGGAAGGACGGTCCGGCGAAGCTGTCGCGGCCCGGCACGTCGGGATATTTCGGCCGGCGAAGCTGCCCGGCGGCCGAGATGATCGCGTTGGCCTGCACCGTCTCCTCGCGGCCGTCCGCGGTGCGCAGGGTGGCGGTCCAGAGACCCGTCGCCTCGTCGAAGCGCGCGGCCGTGACCTCGGTCGAGCAGCGCACGTTCTCCCGGATGCCCTGTTCGTCCGCCACGCGGCGGAAGTAGTCCAGCAGCACCGGCTGGGTCGAGAAGTGCTGCGGCCAGTCATTGGGCGCGAAGGAATAGCTGTAGGTGTGGTTGGGGCTGTCGACGCGGCAACCGGGATAGGTGTTGGCGAACCAGGTACCGCCCACGTCGGCATGGCGCTCGACGATGGTGAAGCCGATCCCCTCCGCCTTCAGCCGGATCGCCGCCAGCAGGCCCGACATGCCGGCGCCGATCACCAGCACGTGGAAGCCGGCGCGCTGAGCCGCCGGGATGGCGTCCAGCGGCGCATGGGCGAAGGGATCCTCGCCATACATGCCCAGTTCTGACGACAGGAACTCGACATAGTCGTCGGAGACCTGCTGGCCGATGATGAAGGTCAGCATCTCGCGCACCAGGTCGGGGCCGGGAACGACCGGATCGGGCGCACCGGCATCCCGCCAGGCCCTCAGCAGGTCGAAGGCCAGGGCACGGACCTCGGCCTGCCCGGCCTCGTCGATGCCGGCCTGCGGGTCGCGGAACAGGGTCTTCTTCGGCCGGATGGCGCCGCGGATGATGGAGGGATCGCCGGTGATGTGCACCAGCGCGTTCATCAACGCCGGAATGTGCGCGACCTCCAGCGCCTTGCGGATGGTCTCGTCGTCGGCATCGAAGGGCCGGCCGATGTCGCTGCGTGCATTCATTGGTGTTGTCCTCCCCGGTGGGCGGAGTTTGGCACGCCCTCCGGCGCCGGCAAACCCGCGGGACACGGTTTCGGACCACGCCGCTAGGCTGATGCGGTCATCAGCCACGGAGGCCACCGTGCACCATGCCCTGCCCGCCGAGCCGCTGCTCGGCTTTCCCGTGCCTGCCGCCAACCGGCCCTGGATCGTGGTCTTCGTCGACCCGCCGGAGCCGGCGCCGGACGCGCCCTGGCCCAACCGCCTGCTGTCACGCCTGCTGAAGCTGCTGCACCCCGGCTTCCGGCACGTGCTGGCCCTCTCGCCGGAGGGGCCGGGCCGCGACTGGCTGGTGGTCAATCCCGGTGGCCTGGGTCTCGGGATCGGCATCGCGCGCGGTGACGCGACCCTGCCGACGCTCCGGCGGCTGGTGGCTTCGGGCGATGCCCGCGCCGTGATCGTCAGCGCCCGCGCGCCGGACCGCTTCCGTCCGCGCGGCCTGCTCACCTGCGTCAGCACCATCGGCCACCTGACGGGCGTCCCGACCGGCCCGTTCACCACGCCACGGGCCTTCCACAAGCGCCTGCTGGCGAATGGCGGGCATGCCGCGGGAAGCGCGTGACGCGGCCGGCGAAGTCTCTAGTCTGGCGGCCATGTCGACGGAGACCCTGGACACTGCGCGCGGACTGCACCGCGGCTGGCTGGTGACGGCCGGCTGCTTCCTGTTCGCCATCTTCTCCTGGGGCTCGGTGTTCTACGGCCACGGCTTCTATATCCAGCAACTCACCGTGTTGCATGGCTGGTCGACCTCGGCCGTCTCCGGCGCCGTGGTGCTGTTCTGGGTGGTCGGCATCCCGATGACCTTTGTCGCCGGCAGCCTGATCGACCGCTTCGGACCACGCGCGGTGATCGCCGCCGGCGCCATGCTGGTCGGCATCAGCGTCATCGGCATCGGCCATGCGACGGAACTCTGGCAGGTCTGGCTCGCCTTCGTCGTCATGGCGCTGGGCTATCCGGCGGTGGGCGTGGTCGGCATCAGTTCGACGCTGAACCCCTGGTTCGGGCGCAATCTGGGTGTCGCCATGAGCTTTGCGCTGACCGGCGCCAGCGTGGGCGCCATGATCGTGATCCCGACCGTGGCGCGGCTGGCCGAGGCCCACGGCTTCGCCTTCACCGCGACCGCACTCGGCCTCTCGGTGATCGCCGTGACCCTGCCCATCGCCGCCTTCGTGATCTCCGCCCCGCCGGTGGCCGCCGGCACCGTTCGTCCGGCGGTCTTCGGCAATGTGCGGCCGCTGATCGCCAGTCGCGACTTCCGCATCATCGGCATCGGCACCGGGCTCAGCCTGATGGCCCAGGTCGGCTTCCTGTCACACCAGTTCCCGGTGATGGCGGAGCACCTGGCCCAGACCGACGCCGCGGACGCCGTCGCCATCGCCGCCTTCTCCTCGATCTTCGGGCGCTTCGGCCTGGGCTGGCTCGCCGCCCGCGTCGACCTGCGGCACCTTTCGGCCGGGGCGTGGCTGGTGCAGGCCATCGGCCTGGCGGCAATCGCGGAGGCCGGTGGCACCGACATGATCTACGCCGCCTGTGCGCTGTCGGGCTTCGTCGTCGGCGCCCTGGTCATGCTGCCACCGCTGCTGGTCCGGCGCTGGTTCGGCACCGCCGGCTATGGCCGGACCTACGGCCTGCTGGCGGTGGCGCTGTACCTGTTCCAGGCCATGGGGCCGGGCCTGACCGGCGTGGCCCATGACATCGCGGAGACCTACCGCCCGGCGCTGTGGGGCCAGGCGGCGGTGCTGCTGCTGGCCATCGTGGTGCTCATGCGCCTCGGGGCGCCGCCGCCCGCCGAAGGCGGTCGTTGATCGCCAGGCCAAGTCCCCGCTCGGGAACCGGCATCACCGCGATGGTCCGCCCGTCCGCGCCGTCCAGGTCGTGCAGCAGGCCGAACAGCCGCGCCGCCGCCTCCACTAGGTCGCCCGTCGGGCTGAGATTGGGTCCCGCCGGCGCACCGGGACCGAACCCCAGCAGGATCTCCCCTGGCCTGGCCTCCGTCGCATCCAGGCGCAATGCCGCGTGCGGCGCATAGTGGCTCGCCAGCATGCCTGGGCTGGACGGCGCCGCCGGATCGTGGCCCGGCCGGAGCAGCGGACCCGTCACCGCCTCGATCTCCTCGGCCGACAGCCCGCCGGGGCGGAGCAGGGTCGCGACGCCGTTGTCGACACCGACCACGGTGCTCTCGACGCCCACGGGACACGCGCCGCCATCGACGATGAAGTCCAGCCTGTCACCCAGTCCGGCCATGACGTGCGCGGCCGTGGTCGGGCTGAGCCGGCCGGAGGGATTGGCCGACGGAGCCGCAACCGGCAGTCCCGTGGCGCGCAGCAGCGCCTGCGCCACCGGCGCGGCCGGCACGCGGATCGCCAGGGTCGGCAGGCCGGCCGAACAGAGCGGCGAGACCGGGCAACCGGGCGCGCGCGGCAGCACCAGGGTCAGCGGCCCCGGCCAGAAGGCGGCGGCCAGCCGTTCGGCAAGGTCGTCCAGCACGACGAGTTCCCGCGCCGCCGCCACGTCCGGCACATGGGCGATCAGCGGGTTGAAGTCCGGCCGGCCCTTGGCCGCGTAGATGGAGGCAACGGCGCGGCCGTCGGTTGCGATGCCACCCAGGCCGTAGACCGTCTCTGTCGGGAAGGCGACCAGCCCGCCGTCGCGCAACGCGGCGGCGGCGCGGTCGATGGAAGCCTTCGAGGTGTCGATCAGGGTCGCGGTCACGGCGTCGCACTGCGGGTGGGGGATCTGCGGCTCCCCTTGACCCGCCCGGCGGCTGGCGTCAAGTGAAGGACCACAGTCGCAATCGCCGCAGGCGCCGGAGAAGAGCGCCCGACCCAAGGCCCCAGGGAGAGCGCACCATGGCCGAATACGCCGCCCCCGTCCGCGAACTCAGCTTCGTCCTCAACCACATCGCCGGCCTGAAGGATGTCGCCGCCCTGCCCGGCTTCGAGGCGGCGGACCCCGACCTGGTCGAGCAGATCCTGGAGGAGGCGGCGCGACTGGCCGGCGGCGTGCTGGCACCGCTGAACCGCGCCGGTGACCAGGTCGGCGCCCGGCTGGAGAACGGTGTGGTCCGCACGGCGCCCGGCTTCGCCGATGCCTGGAAACAGTTCCGCGACGGCGGCTGGAACGGCGTGCCCTTCGATCCCGAACTGGGCGGCGGCGGCCTGCCCTGGCTGGTGACCATCGCGCTGACCGAGATGTGGAACAGCGCCAATATCGGCTTCTCGCTCTGCCCGCTGCTGAACCAGGGCGCCATCGACGCGCTGGAGGCACACGGGTCCGAAGAGCAGAAGGCCATGTACCTGGAGAAGATGATCTCCGGCGAGTGGACCGCCACCATGAACCTGACCGAGCCGCAGGCCGGCTCCGACGTCGGCGCGCTCCGCACGAAGGCCGAGCCGCGCGGCGACGGATCCTGGCTGATCTCCGGCCAGAAGATCTTCATCAGCTATGGCGAGCACGACATGGCTGACAACATCATCCACCTGGTGCTGGCCCGCACCCCCGACGCGCCGGCCGGCACGCGCGGCATCAGCCTGTTCCTGGTGCCCAAGTTCCTGCTGAACGCGGACGGCACGCCGGGCCAGCGCAACGACCTGCGCTGCATCTCGCTGGAACACAAGATCGGCATCCACGCCAGCCCGACCTGCGTCATGTCCTACGGCGAGAACGGCAATTGCGTCGGCTGGATGGTCGGCGAGGAGAACAAGGGCATGCGGGCGATGTTCACGATGATGAACAATGCCCGCCTGTCGGTCGGCGTGCAGGGCGTCGCGGTGGCCGAGCGGGCCTACCAGCGCGCCGTCGACTTCGCCCGCCAGCGCGTGCAGGGCAGGCCGGCCGTCGCCGGCACCGGCACCATCATCGACCATGCCGACGTGCGTCGCATGCTGATGACCATGCGCAGCCTGACCGAGGCGGCCCGCGCCATCTGCCTGGCCAATGCCGCCTGCCTGGACCTCGGCCGCCGCCACCCCGACGCCGACGAGCGCCGCCGCCGCGCCGGCCTGGGCGAGCTGTTCACCCCCGTCTCCAAGGGCTTCTCCACCGATGTGGGTGTCGAGGTCGCCTCGCTGGGCGTGCAGGTACATGGCGGCATGGGCTATGTCGAGGAGACCGGTGCCGGCCAGCACTACCGCGACAGCCGCATCCTGCCGATCTACGAGGGCACCAACGGCATCCAGGCCCTCGACCTGGTGACCCGCAAGCTGACCCTGAACGGCGGCGAGCCGATGCAGCTGATGCTGGCGATGTTCGAGGAGACGGCGACCGCCTGCGCCGCCTCGGCCGCGCCGGCCATCGCCGCGATGGCCAACCCGCTGGCCGTCGCCGGCCGCGCATTCGCGGAGACCGCCGAGTGGCTGGTGGAGAAGCTCTCCTCCGCGCCGAACGACGCGGCGGCCGGGGCCACCCCGTTCCTGCGGCTCGCCGGTCTCGCCATTGGCGGCCACCTGCTGGCGCAGGGCGCGCTGCAGGCACAGGCCCTGCTGGACGCGGGCACCGGCGACACGCCGTTCCTGCAGGCCAAGATCGCCAGCGCCGGCTTCTTCTGCGCCCAGATCCTGCCCCAGGTCACGGCGCTCGGTCTCTCGGCACGCGAGGGTGCGGAATCGCTCTATTCTATCCCTGATGATCAACTTGTGGCCTGAACCGCCGGCAACACCCGGTATCCGGTAAAATTATGCTGGGCCAATGACCGCATGTGTGGCATTGTCCTGCAATGGCCAATGATGAACTGCTTGCACGGATCGATCAGCGCCTGCGGGACCGCGGGCTGACCGACTATCGCGCTTCCATGCTGGCCGCCGGACGACCGGAGATCATCCGCAACATCCGCCGCGGCCGTTCCAACAACCCGCGCCGCGACACGCTGGAAAAGCTGGCGCGCGTGCTCGACTGCTCGTTCGAGTGGCTGGCGACGGGGCGCGGTCCCGTCGAGCCGCTGCCCGACGGCAATGGTCTCGCCGGCAGCATCCCGGCCGTGGCCGGCGCGGCGCCGCTGGTTCCGGCGCGCGCGGAGATGGCGCTGGACGTGCCGGTGCTGGGCACCGCCGCCGGCAGCCTGGACGGGGCCTTCCAGCTCGACATCGGCGCACCCATCGACCGGGTGCGTCGCCCGCCCGGGATCGCCACGGCGGTCGACATCTACGCGCTCTACGTGGTCGGCGATTCCATGTCGCCGCGCTTCGAGGACGGGGAACTGATCTACGTCTCCGGCCGGCGACCGGTCCGGCCGGGCGACTATGTCGTGGTGCAGGTGAAGACCGACGACGACCGCATCGAGGCGTTCTGCAAGAAGCTGCGCCGGCGCGACCAGGATCGCCTGACCCTGCAGCAGTTCAACCCGGAAACGGCGTTCGACGTGCCGGTGGCACGGGTCACCGCCGTCCACAAGGTGCTGTCGCTGAACGACCTGTTCGGGCTGTAGGGAACCGGGCGCCGCGCACTCAGCCCTGGCGGGATTTCATCCGCTCGCGGTAGAGCACGAACAGGCCACTGCCCATGATCACGATGGCGCCGATCACCATCGACAGCTCGGGGATGTCGCCGAAGACCAGCGCGCCGGCGATGATGGCCCAGAGCAGTTCGGTATAGACGAACGGCGCCAGCATCGAGGCCTCGGCCTTCTCGAAGGCGCGGATCATCAGGAAGTGGCCGGTGCCGCCGATCACGCCCATGCCGGCGAAGACCAGCCAGTGCAGCGGCTCCGGCGTCTGCCAGATGAAGGGCAGCGGGATGGTCGCGAGCACCGCGCCGGTGATCGCCGTGTAGAACAGCGAGTTGATCGGCGAGGCGGCGCCGCGGATCATCCGCGTCAGCACCAGGAACATGGCGTAGCAGGACGCCATCACCAGCGGCAGCAGCGACCACCAGGAGAAGTCGGTGCGGTCGGGGCGCAGGATCACCAGCACGCCGACGAAACCGATGGCGACGGCCGCCAGGCGCCGGGGCCCGACCTTTTCCTTCAGCAGGAAGATCGACAGCACCGTGACCAGCAGCGGCGCGACATAGCCGATGGCCGAAACCTGGGCCATGGGCATCATCGTCAGCGAGGTGAAGCCGCAGGCGGTGGCGCCGAACACCAGCACCGAGCGCAGGACCTGCAGGCCGCGCCGCTCGGTCCGGAACAGGGTCCGCAGGCTGAGCGGGAAGCAGATGACGATGAACACGACATGGAAGAAGTAGCGCGCCCAGATCACCTGCTCGACCGGGTAGATCGCCGCCATCGACTTGGCCGCGATGCCCATGCCGACGAACAGCACCAGGGCGGCGCAGTACAGGCCGACACCGGCCAGCGGTGAATCAACGAGGATCCGGGCCGGGGTGGCGGTCGCGGGGGCGGACAGGCGCAGGTCTGTTGCAGCGTCGGACATGGCGGCGAAGATGCGGGCCTTTTCGCACCTGCACAATAAATGCTTTCCACGCCGCGTCATGCGTCGGACGCAGGGCTCGGGGCCCCGGCGGTGAGATTTCGGTAAGGACTGCGGGTTCAGGGTGTCGGACTGGTTCCGGAACCGGCCCAGGCGGGTTCAGCTACCGCCCATTCCCTCGCTCTGCTCCGTGATGTTGTATTCCCTGCGGCGATCCCGCAGGGCGCGCCGGCGCACCCATTCGTTCAGCACCGCAAAGCCCACGAACATGGCGAATATCCCGCCGACGATCAGATAGAAGCCCGTCAAGCCGCGTCTCCTCCCCCGCCCGGAAGACCGGGTCCCGACGGCCCGTCCCCCCGGGATCGCTCCCCTGGCACCGGCGGGTAGCGGTCGGGGAACAGGCGCTGGATGAGCAACACGCCCAGCAAGGCACAGATCCCCAGCATGACGATCATCCCGTCCATCGCCTCATTTTCCTGGTTCGTGCTCGATCATGGCACAAGCGGACGCGCCAGTCACAAATTCTGACCAGACATCCGAATGCGCAGGCATCACGGGACATCAGACCGACGTCAGGAAACATGCGGGTTGAAAATTCGAGGCATATGCCCACATCAACAAGCGTATCGGCACGATTTATATCTGCCTTTCGAACTTTATCGCCAATATATTTATTAACTTTTCACCTTTTTGATCAAATTATGGAGAATATTTTCTTTTAATTATTAAAAATAACTTCAATTTGAAATTTTAACGACGGAATCAATTGTTTAGATCTCGAACCATTTCGAGGTTTTCAGCGCAACCAGTGGAGTAAGTGACATGAAACACGAAGAACTCAAGGGCAAGTGGAACCAGCTCAAGGGCAAGGTCAAGGAGCAGTGGGGCGAACTCACCGGAGACGATATCGACAAGATCGACGGTCGACACGATCAGCTCGTCGGCAGGATCCAGGAGCGCTACGGGAAGACCCGCGAAACAGCCGAACGGGAAGTCGAGGAGTGGTCAAAGATAAACTGACCCGCATCTTCCGAAATGGATCCTGCAACACAATCATCGGAGTGCGGGATCTGTCCGGCAGGAACCGGACTCCTTGAACCGAAACGATCCCGGCCTGTCATTTCAGGTCGGCAACCGCGTGGCGGGTCCCCCCGGGACCCGCCATCGGTGTTTTTGCATCCGTGCGTCGACCGACCGGCGAAACGCTTTGCAGCGCAATCGACCAACAGCGGTGCCATCGCACCCGGGCCAGCCCCGGGCAGGCAACGACGTCAGCCCGGGAATTCCAGCCGGAAGTACAGCAATTCGGGTTCACCGGCTCCGCCCGGCGGGCCGTCGACCTGGCGGAAGCCGAGATCGCGGTAGAGGCTGGCGGCGGCCACCATGCTGGTCGCGGTATCCAGCAGCACGCCTTTCTTGCCCAGCGCCCGTGCCACCTCGATCACCGCGACGGCCAGCGCCCGCCCCGCGCCGGTGCCGCGTGCGGCCGGGCGGAGATAGAGCCGCTTCATCTCGCCGAAGCCGTCGGGTGCCGGCCGCAGCGCCACGCAGCCGACCACCGCGTCGCCGTCGCGGGCCAGCAGCAGGGTGCCGCCGGGCGGCGCGTACTCGCCCGGGAAGCGCGCCATCTCGGCGTCGAAGCCCTGGAAGCAGAGGTTGAAGTCCAGGCTTTCGGCATATTCCAGGAACAACGTCCGCGCGGCGGCGATGTCGTCGGGACCGGTGGCGGCGCTGACGCGGATGCTCATGATTTCTGCAGCAGGAACTCGCGGCCGAGCTTCACGCGCGGCGTGCCGTCATAGTCGATGATGTCGGCGGTGGCGTAGGTCTCCGACCAGCGCTCCGGCAGGTAGGAGCCGGTACCGACGGTATCGATCGGAGCGCGGACCGAGCCCATGACGCGGCACTTCTCCGGCCCGAAGCCCGAGGAGGCGACGATCTTCACCTTGTCGAAGCCCTCCCGGTCCAGGTGCTCGCGGGCATGGAAGATCGCGGCGGCCGAGACGCCGGTGCCGATCAGGTGGCGCAGCTCGGTCTCGGTGCGGTACTGGCGCGTGGCGTTGGGCACGTGGCGCTCCAGCACGTCGTAGGAGTTGGCCGGGTCCAGTCCCTCGACATAGCGGCTGCCATGGGTGTCGAGGCGGATCGACAGCTTGCCGGTGCTGGCGAAGTCGGGGAACCGGCGGCAGACCGTCAGCGCGTCGGTAATCTCGCGGCCGAAATAGTCGACCAGCACGGTCATCGCGTCGTCCGGGTAGACCTCGCGGAACATCTCGGCGGCCCGGAGCGTCGAGCCGGCATAGCCGATCAGGGCGTGCGGCATGGTGCCAAGGCCGCCATCGCGGCCGAAGAAGTGTGCCGTGGCATCGGTGGCATTGCCGACGAAGCCGACCGCGCCCTTCTCCCGGCGCGCCGCCGCCGAGCCGACCGAGGCGGCATAGGCCATCATCTCGGCCATGTCCGGGCCGGTGCAATGGCGGGCATCCATCGCCAGGAAGCCGGCATAGGGCAGGTCCGCGCACATCGAGTAGGCGTTGTAGGCGGCGACGCAGGCGGCCCCGAGCTTCTGCAGGTACAGCGTTTCCAGGTCGACCAGGTGGCGCAGGCTGCCGGAGAGATAGATCAGCGGATCGCCGGCACCGACCCAGTCACCCTCGGCATGGCAGGGCCGGATGTCGAAGTCCGTGCCACGCGCCGCCGCGACCTGGCGCAGCCAGTCGACCGCCAGCCGCGGGCTGAACAGCACCGGGCGCCGCATGAACACGGCATAGGTGACGCGGTTGTCGCCGAAGCGTTCGACGATGGCGCGGGTGCGGCGGAAATAGTGGTCGGTGCGGCTGGCAATGGCCGCTTCCAGCGGGGCCCCGTCCTCCGGAGCCCCGCCGGTCGCGCTGGTCTCTGCCTCAGGACGCCTGCCGGAGCCCGACATCGACGTCGCTCCGCTGCTTCTTCAGCATCTCGGCGATCAGGAACGCCAGTTCCAGGGCCTGGCTGGCGTTCAGCCGCGGGTCGCAGTGGGTGTGGTAGCGGTCCTGCAGGGTCTCGTCCGTGATCTCCTGCGCACCGCCGGTGCACTCCGTCACCTGCTGGCCGGTCATCTCGAAATGCACGCCGCCCATGGTCGAGCCCTCGGCCATGTGGATCTCGAAGACCTCCCGGACCTCCTGCAGGATGCGGTCGAACGGCCGCGTCTTGTAGCCCGTGGCGGACTTGATGGTATTGCCGTGCATCGGGTCGCACGACCAGACCACCGTCCGGCCCTCCCGCTTCAGCGCGCGGATCAGCCGGCCCAGCTTCTCGCCCGCCTTGCCCGCGCCGAACCGCGAGATCAGGGTCATGCGACCGGCCTCGTTGGTCGGGTTCAGCCGGTCCAGCAGGCGCAGCAGGTCATCGGGCTCGATGGTCGGGCCGCACTTCATGCCGATCGGGTTCATCACGCCGCGCAGGAACTCGACATGCGCCTCGTCCAGCACGCGGGTGCGGTCGCCGATCCAGAGGAAATGTGCCGAGGTGTCCACCCAGCGGCCCGAGGTGGAATCCACGCGGGTCAGGCCCTGCTCGTAGCCCAGCAGCAGCGCCTCGTGGCTGGTGTAGAAGTCGACGCGGCCGATGGACGGCGTGCTCTCGGCGTTCACGCCGCAGGCGTTCATGAACGACAGCGCGTCCGAGATGCGGTCCGCCATCTCCTGGTAGCGGTGGCCGGCCGGGCTGTCGGAGACGAAGCCCAGGTTCCACTGGTGCACCCGGTGCAGGTCGGCGAAGCCGCCCTGGGCAAAGGCGCGCAGCAGGTTCAGGGTCGCGGCCGACTGGGTGTAGACGCGCAGCATGCGCTGCGGGTCCGGCTGCCGGGCCTCCAGCGTCGCGTCGATGCCGTTGATGATGTCACCGCGGTAGATCGGCATCTCGACGCCGTCCACCACCTCGGTCGGCGCCGAACGCGGCTTGGCGAACTGGCCGGCCAGGCGACCGACCTTCACCACCGGCAACTGCGCGCCGAAGGTCAGCACCACGGCCATCTGCAGCAGCACCTTGAAGGTGTCGCGGATGTTGTTGGCACTGAATTCCGCAAAGCTCTCGGCGCAGTCGCCGCCCTGCAGCAGAAAAGCCTGCCCGGCCGCCACCTTTGCAAGCGAGGCCTTCAGGTTGCGGGTCTCGCCGGCAAAGACGAGCGGCGGATAGGCGGCAAGCTGTTCCTCGACCGCGGCGAGCGCCGCCGCATCGGGATATTCCGGAACCTGACGGATCGGCTTCGACCGCCAGCTGTCCGGTGTCCAGTCCTTCGCTACCATAGTCTCGTCCTCCAGCCCGTTCAGAGCAGGCGCACCTTATATGGCGCGGGAAACGGAATGGAAACCTCCGATTCGGCCGCTACGTCACCGGCGCTCAGCCCCGCCAGGCGTCCAGCAGATCACCATAGCCCGAGGGATCGATCCGGACATCCAGCAGCCGTGGACCCGTGGCCGCGAAGGCAGCCGTCATCGCCGGCTCCAGCCCGTCCGCCCTGTCCACGGTCCAGGCAGTCCAGCCGAAGGCGCGGGCCGCGGCCGCGAAGTCCTGCAGGCCGAGTTCGACGCCGGCCCGGCGCCGCTGCTGCTTCTGCTGCTTGACGTCGATCAGCGTGAGCAGGGCGTCGTTCAGCACGATCAGCACGATGTCCTGCCCGCGGGCCGCGGCGGTGGCCAGTTCACCCAGGCTCATCATCATGCCGCCGTCCCCGGTGATCGCGACTGCCGTGCGGGCCGGCTCGACCACCTGGCTGGCGATGGCCGCCGGCAGGGCGTAGCCCATGGTCGAGAGCCCGTTCGACTTCAGCACGCCACAGCCCTCGTGCGCGTGCCAGCGGGCGAGTGCCGGAAACATGTGCGCCCCGGCGTCCACCGTCAGCCGGGCATCGGCCGGCGCCAGCGTGCGCGCCAGGTCGACCACGCTGTCGGGCGAGATGCCCGGCACGTCCGGATAGCGGACCCGCTGCCGCCAGGCTGCCTTGAACTGGGTCGCGCGGCCCGACCAGCCCTCCTGCGGGCCCGCCGGCTGCAGCGCCGCCAGGCTGGCACCGAGATCGCCGGTCACCATCACGGCCTCGCGCGGCACGCCGCCCGTGGCCGACCAGTCCCACTCCGACAGCGCCAGCACCGGCGCCGTCCAGCTCCAGGCGGCGGGGATCATCTCGATCGGGTCATGGCCCACCAGCACGATCAGGTCGGCGGCATCCAGCAGCGCCGCCTCGGCCGTTCCGCCGGTGAAGTGGCCGACCAGCGCCGGATCGTCATCGTCGATGGTGCCCTTGGCCTTGAAGGTGGTCAGGCACGCCGCGTCGATGGCGGCGGCGAAGGCGCGGACCGCCTGCTGGTGCCGGCGCGCCTGCAGGCCGGCAATGACGACGGGGCGGCGCGCCGCGGCAAGCATCGCCCGCGCCTCGGCCGGCATCTGGATGCCGGTGCCCCGCTCCGGCGGCTGCGGGATGGGGTCATAGGGCTTGCCGGCGTCCGCGGCCGAAAGATCCAGCGCCACCGGCCCCTGCGGATGTGCCAGCGGCAGGTCGAGCAGCTCCGCGACCGTCGCCGTGCCCATCTCGACGATGACCCAGCGCGCGGCCTTGGTCACCGGTGCGAAGCTGGCGGGCTGGTCATAGACCTGGTGCCACGTGGGTCGCGCCGGCGTCGGCACGATGCGGTCGGCGAACAACACCATCGGCGCCCGTTCCAGGCTGGCATAGGCGACGCCGTTCATCGCCGCCGCCGCGCCCGGACCGACCCCCACCAGCGCCGCACCCGGCGACCCGGTGAGTTGCCCCGTCACCGCCGCCATCAGGCAGGCTGCGGTCTCGCCGCGTGTCAGCACGAACTCCATGCCCAGCCGCCCCGCGGCCTCGATCAGTTCCAGGCTGGACCCGCCGCCGGGAACCCCGAATACCGTCCGGGTCCCGCGGTCGTGCAGGCCCGCCAGCAATGCCTCGCCGAATGTCGCCATGATCAGAGCCTCGGCGGCACGATGCCGGCCATGCCGGCAACGAAATCGAGCAGGGCGGAGAAATCCCGGTCGGCAAAGCCGGCCGTGCCCCTGGCCGCCGCCAGCGCCTCGCGCACGCTGGCACCGGCGAACATCGGGATGCCCGCCGCCCGCGCGGCCTCCAGCGCCAGCGCCACGTCCTTGTGGGCCAGCGCGATACGGAAGCCCGGCTCGGTGTCGCCCTTCAGCACCTTGTTGGGCCAGGCGCTGGCGAGATGACCATTGGTCGCCGTGGTGCCGTTGATGACGTCGAGCGTCTTCGCCGTGTCCAGCCCGAAGGCGGCGGCAAGCGTCATCGCCTCGGCATTGACCTGGCAGACGGCGATGGCCACCAGGTTGTTGACCAGCTTGGTGCGGATGCCGGTGCCGGGCGCACCGCAATGGTGGATCGTGGACCCCATCGCCTCCAGCATCGGCCGGACCCGGCCAAGGTCGTTGCCGCTGGCGCCGACCATGAACAGCGACTCGCCCCGGATGGCGTGGGCAACCAGTCGGCCCACCGGCGCGTCGACGAAGCCGATGCCGCTGTCCCGCAGCGTTGCGGCCAGGCGGTCGGTGGTGGCCGGCGCGATGGTCGACATGTCCATGACCAGCATGTCGGCGCGCCCATGTTCCCGGATCCCGCCCGGCCCCAGCACGACCGCCTCCACGTCGGGCGAGTCGGGCAGCATGGTGATGACCACGTCCGCGGCGGCCGCGAGTTCCGCCAGCGTCTCGACGACGGCGGCGCCCAGCTCGGCCAGCGGCACCGTGCGCGCCGGATCGGTGTCGAACACCGTCACGTCGTGGCCCTTGCGCACGAGGTTGGCAGCCATCGGCCCGCCCATCGCGCCAAGACCGACGAAACCGATCCGCTCGCCCATTGTTCGCTCCTCCCCTGTTTCGCGATTGTGGCCATGGCGGCGCGGCCGCGCCAAGCCCCCTCCTGTCACAGGGTTCCGCACGCGGAACGCTCGACGAATGCCGGTGCTGCCCTATGATCGCCGTCGACAGTCGGAAGCACGGCAGGCAAAGGCCGGCGCCGGCGACCAGGGGAGGATGACCGGCCAATGAAGATCGGAACGTTTCATTTTCCGACGGCCTACTCGATCGACGTGGCGGAACTCGCACGCGAGATGGAGGCCCGCGGATTCGAATCGCTGTTCGTCTGCGAGCACACCCACATTCCGGTGAGCCGGCGCACGCCGTTCCCCGGCGGCGGCGAGCTGCCCGAACGCTATCGCCATACCCACGACCCGTTCGTGGCGCTGTCCTTCGCGGCCGCCGCGACGAAGACCCTGCGCCTTGGCACCGGCATCTGCCTGGTGATCCAGCGCGATCCCATCGTCACCGCCAAGGCGGCGGCCAGCCTGGACCTGCTGTCGGGTGGTCGCTTCGAGTTCGGTGCCGGCGCCGGCTGGAATGTCGAGGAGATGGAGAACCACGGCACCGGGCATGCCAGCCGCTTCCGCCTGATGGAGGAGCGCCTCAAGGCGATGAAGGCACTCTGGACCGAGGACGAGGCCGAGTTCCACGGCGAGTTCGTGAACTTCGACCCGGTCTGGTCCTGGCCCAAGCCCGCGCAGGACCCGCATCCGCCGATCCTGCTGGGCGGCGAGACCGACCACACGCTGCGCCGCGTCGTCGATTTCGCCGACGGCTGGTTCCCGCGCCACAGCCCGCGCTTCAACCCCGCCGAGGGGATGGCGCGCCTGACCCGGATTGCCGACGCGGCCGGACGGTCGATGTCGACCCTGTCGGTCAGCGTCTTCCGCGCCCTGCCCGAGCCGGCCTACCTGGACGCCTGCCGCGAGGCCGGTATCGACCGCGTGCTGTTCGACGTGCCCGACAAGGGCCGTGACGAGGTGTTGGCCCTGCTCGACGACTACGCCAGGCTGATCGGCTGAGACCGCGACAGCCCGGCGCGCCGGGCTTCCTTGCCGTCCGGGTCAACCGCTGCTAGATAGCCCGCCAGTCCCTCTGCGCCGCGTCCGCCGGCGCCCGTACTGCATTTCCGGAGCAAGGCATGAGCACGTTTACCGACTACAAGGTCGCCGACATGAAGCTGGCCGACTGGGGCCGCAAGGAAATCGCGATCGCCGAGACCGAGATGCCCGGCCTGATGGCGCTGCGCGACGAGTTCGGCGCCGAGCAGCCGCTGAAGGGTGCCCGCATCGCCGGCTGCCTGCACATGACCATCCAGACCGCCGTGCTGATCGAGACCCTGATCGCGCTGGGCGCCACCATCCGCTGGTCGTCGTGCAACATCTTCTCGACCCAGGACCAGGCCGCGGCCGCCATTGCCGCCGCCAGGATCCCCGTCTTCGCCTGGAAGGGCATGGACGAGGACTCGTTCTGGTGGTGCATCGACCAGACCATCGAGGGGCCGGACGGCTGGCGTCCGAACCTGATCCTGGACGACGGCGGCGACCTGACCCAGCGCATGCACGAGAAGTTTCCGGAACTGCTGGCCGACGTGCGCGGCCTGTCCGAGGAAACCACGACCGGCGTGCATCGCCTCTACGAGATGGCCAAGGCCGGCACCCTGAAGGTTCCCGCCATCAACGTGAACGACTCGGTGACCAAGTCCAAGTTCGACAACCTGTACGGCTGCCGCGAGAGCCTGGTCGACGGCATCAAGCGCGCGACCGACGTGATGCTGGCCGGCAAGATCGCCATGGTCTGCGGCTATGGTGACGTCGGCAAGGGATCGGCCGAGAGCCTGCGCAGCCAGGGTGCCCGCGTCGTCGTCTCCGAGATCGACCCGATCTGCGCGCTGCAGGCGGCGATGGAGGGCTACGAGGTCGCGACCATGGACGACATGGCGCCCCGGGCCGACATCTTCGTCACCGCCACCGGCAATGTCGACGTGATCACCCAGGATCACATGCGCCAGATGAAGGACCGCGCCATCGTCTGCAACATCGGCCACTTCGACAGCGAGATCCAGGTGGCCAGCCTGCGCAACTACCCCTGGCACAACGTCAAGCCGCAGGTCGACGAGATCGAGTTCCCGGACGGCAAGCGCATCATCCTGCTGGCCGAGGGCCGGCTGGTGAACCTCGGCTGCGCCACCGGCCATCCGAGCTTTGTCATGAGCGCCTCGTTCACCAACCAGGTGCTGGCCCAGATCGAGCTCTGGAAGAACCACGGCAACTACGACAACAAGGTCTACGTGCTGCCCAAGCACCTGGACGAGAAGGTCGCCTCGCTGCATCTGGCACGCCTCGGCGCCCGCCTGACGAAGATGACCGACAAGCAGGCCGCATATCTCGGACTGGCCGCCGAGGGTCCGTACAAGCCGGACCACTACCGCTACTGAGCCATTCACCGGCCCGCAAGGGCGCCTTGCGGGCCGGTGATGCCATCGCCGTGCGAAATGCTCTAGGATTCGGAGCCGGAGGCACGGCTGATTCGATGGCGCGCAGGTTTGCTGCGAAACTGGGATGGCTGACTGCGCCGGTCGTGGCCGCACTGACCGGTGTTCCCGCTCGTGCCGCGGACAATGCCGCCGGCGCCGACTGGACCCCGCTGATCGCGCTGGCGGGCGGGGTCGGGATCGGCATTTCCCTGCTCTGGCTGGCGATGGCCGGCCGCCTGCGCCGCCAGAAGCTGGCGATGGACGCCTGCCGCGCACGCGCCGAGGCCTGCGAGGCCCTGCGCGACGAGGCCACGGAGCGGGCCGAGCGCATGACCGTGGAAGCCGGCGTGCTGCGCGACAAGCTGGTCTCCCTCGGACGCGAGCGCGACAATTTCCGCCGCCTGCTGAACGCGGCCCCCGTCGCGGTCTGGCGCCGCGACCTGGCCGGCGACATCGTCTGGCGCAACGACACCCACCGCACCGTGGTCGGCGAAGGCTCCGACAGCGACGAGATCGCCTCGGCCATCGACCTGGCACAGCCGCAATTGCTGGTGGCGCGCGCCCGCGACGAGGAAACGCCGGTCAGCGAGGAACGCCGCTTCGTCGTCGAGGGCCAGCGCCGCGTCTTCCACGTCGTCGAGACCCCGCTGCTGGGCGAGGACGAGTCGGCCGGCTTCGCCATCGACATCACCGCGACCGACGAACTGCGCCGCGAACTGCGCCGGCAGGTGCATGCCTACAACGACGTGCTGGAGGTCATGAGCACGGCGGTGGCGATCTATGACCGCGACAAGCGGCTGATCTTCGCCAACAAGGCCTGGAAGACGCTGTGGTCGCTGGAGGATGACTTCGTTTCCGGACGGCCGACCATGGTCGAGGTGCTGGACCGCCTCTACCAGATGCGCAAGCTGCCCGAGCAGACCGAGTACCGGCAGTTCCGCAAGCACCGCGACGACCTGTTCACCACGCTGATGGAGCCCTACGAGGAACTGTACCAGCGCCCCGACGAGCGGATGCTGCGCGAGGTGGTCACCCGCCACGCCTTCGGTGGCCTGCTGTTCACCTTCGACGACGCCACCGACCGCATCGTGCTGGAGCGCAATCTCAACACCTACATCGCGACGCTGCGCGCGGTGCTGGACAACCTGCACGAGGCGGTGGCGGTGTTCGGACCGGACGGCAAGCTGAACCTGACCAACGTCGGATATCGCGAGCTGTGGGGGCTGTCGCCGGAGTTCGTGGCCACCGACCCGCATATCCGCGACGTGGTCGACCTGGTGATCGGGGCGCTGGGCCGCCCGGCGCAATTGCTGGAATGGCGCGACAGCCTGATCGCCAGCGCCACCGAGATGCGCTCGGGCGACGGCCGGCTGGACCTGCCCGACGGCCGCTTCATCGAGTTCGCCTCGACCGGGCTGCCCGACGGGCGGACCCTGTTCACCTACCTCGATGTCACGGACTCCATGCGCATCGAGCGCGCGCTGCGCGAACGCAACGAGGCGCTGGTCGCCGCCGACATGATCAAGAGCGAGTTCCTGGAGAACATGTCCTACGAGTTGCGGACGCCGCTCAACACGATCCTCGGCTTCACGGAAATCCTGCACAACGACTACTTCGGCACCCTGAACGAGCGGCAGCGCGAGTATTCGGCCGGCATCCTGGAGGCGTCGGAGCAGTTCCTCGGCATGATCAACGACATGCTGGACCTTGCATCGATCCAGGCCGGCCACCTGCAGGTCGACCGCACCGATTTCGGCGTCGAGGAGGTGATCGACGAGGTCATCGACCGCTTCAGGGAGCGGGCGGACCGCCGCCAGATCGCCATGCGCACCGAACTGCCGCCGAACCTGCCGCTGCTGCACGGCGACTCGCGCCGGGTACGACAGATCCTGGGCAACCTGGTCAGCAATGCGGTCAAGTTCACCCCGCCCGGCGGCGAGGTCACCGTGGGCGCCGGGGCGTCCGGCAGCGGCATCGACATCTGGGTCGAGGACAACGGCATCGGCATCCCCGACGAGGAGCAGGAGCGCGTCTTCGAGACCTTCCGGACCAGCGACCGCCATACCCGCCGCGGCGCCGGCCTGGGCCTCGCGCTGGTGCGCAACCTTATGGAACTGCTGGGTGGCTCGGTCGAACTGCGCTCGAAGGTCGGTGTCGGCACCACGGTCAACTGCCACTTCGTCAACCGCCGCGACCCCGGGGACGACGCCGGCGACCGGGTGACGGACCTCACCGACCGCCTGTCCTGAAGACAGCCCCGGCCATGCACCGCGACATCCCGCTGGAAGACGAAGCCGCGACCGTCCGCCTCGGCCACCGACTGGCATCGGGCCTTGCCGCAGGAGACATGATCCTGCTGGAGGGCGACCTGGGATCGGGCAAGACCACGCTGGCCCGGGCGATCATCCAGGCCCGGGCAGGGATGGCGATCGACGTTCCGAGCCCTACATTCAACCTTGTGATTCCCTATGACCTGCCTGGACTGACGATTGCCCATTTCGACCTCTACCGGCTCTCCGGCCCCGACGACACGCTGGAGATCGGGCTGGAGGACGCGATGGCTGCCGGCGTCTGCCTGGTCGAATGGCCCGACAGGCTGGACCCCGCGCATGCCGTGGGGGCGCTGGCGATCCGGCTGGAGCGTGACGGTGCCGGGCGCCGCGCCATCCTGGACGGCCCCGACGAGATGATGGAGCGACTGGGTGCAGCCTGAACGACGCGCGGCACGCGACCGGCTGGTGATCGCGGCGGGACTCGACGGCGCCACGATCTTGCCGCTGGCGGCCGATGCCTCCTTCCGGCGCTATGACCGCATCATCCATCCCGACGGCCGCCGCGCCGTGCTGATGGATGCCCCGCCGCCCAACGAGGATGTCCGCCCCTTCGTCCGGATCGCGCGACTGCTCGGTGAATGGAACCTGTCGGCCCCCCGGGTCATGGCGACGGACGCCGAGCACGGGTTCCTGGTACTGGAGGATCTGGGCGACGACCGCTTCACGCTGATGCTCGCCGCCGGGTTCGACGAGACGCAGCTCTACCTGGCGGCGGTCGACGTGCTGGCCGGGCTGGCGGGACGCGTGGCGCCGCCCGACCTGCCGGCGCAGGACCTGGCCAACCTGCTGGACGAGGTCTGCCTGTTCCTCGACTGGCGCTGGCCGGAGATCGCCGGGCGCCCGGCGAACGATGCCGAGCGACGCAGCTTCCGCGACGCATGGGCCGAGGTGCTGGTCTGTCCGTCCGCGACGCAAGACGTGCTGGTGTTGCGCGACTATCACCTCGACAACCTGATGTGGCTGCCGGACCGCGAAGGCGTGCGCCGGGTCGGACTGCTCGATTTCCAGGACGCCGTGCGCGGCAATCCCGCCTATGACATCGCCTCGCTGGTCAGCGACGTGCGCCGCGACGTGCCCCCGGCGGTGGCCGAGGCCGCCATCGCGCATTTCCTCGGGCTGACCGGTCTCGCGCCCGGCCCCTTCCGTGCCTCGCTGGCAATCCTGGGGGCGCAGCGCAATACCCGGATCCTTGGCGTGTTCACCCGGTTGTGGCGGCGCGACGGCAAGTCCGGCTACCTGAAGTGGCTGCCCCGGACGTGGGCGCTGGTGCGCCGCGATCTGGCCCATCCGGCCCTCGAACCGGTTGCGCGCTGGTTCGAGATGCATTGTAAGGATGATCCGCAGGCCGCCCGCGCGGCCGAACTGACGGAGGCACAGTCTTGACCAACGCGGTGAACCCGCAACTGCCGGACCAGGCCATGGTGCTGGCCGCCGGCTTCGGCCGCCGGCTCCGGCCGCTGACGCTCAGCGTGCCCAAGCCCCTGGTGCAGGTCGCAGGCCAGACCCTGATCGACCGGACGCTGGACCGGCTGGAGGCGGCCGGCGTGCGCAAGGCCGTGGTCAACCTGCACTACAAGGCGGAGATGCTGGAGGCGCACCTGCGCCGCCGCACCTCGCCCGAGATCGTGTTTTCCTTCGAGGAACAGCTGCTCGATACCGGCGGCGGCGTCCGCAAGGCCCTGGTCGAGTTCGGGGATGCCCCGTTCATCGTCGCCAATTCCGACATGATCTGGCGCGATGGCTTCGTCGATTCGCTGGCAACGATGGGCAAGCGTTTTGACCCGGCACGCATGGACGTCTTGCTGCTGATGCAGCCGACCGTCACTGCGCTCGGCTACCGCGGCCAGGGCGACTACCACATGGCTGCCGACGGCAAGCTGAAACGCCGCAAGGCCCCGCGCGTCTCCGCCTTCCTGTTCGCCGGCGTGCAGATCCTGCATCCCCGCGTCTTCGAAGGGCAGCCGATCGAGCATTTCTCGCTCAACCGCATCTACGACGCGGCCGAGGAAGCCGGGCGGCTGTACGGCGTTCGCCATGACGGCGACTGGATCGAGGTCGGCACACCGGAAGGCATGGCACTGGCCGAACGCGTCCTGAACGAACGCGACTGACCGGCGGTGGGACGGGTCGCCACCATCCCGGCAGGCGAGCCGTTCGCGGACCGGCTGGCCGCGCGGATGCTGGCGATGCACGGGCCGGCGGGCGACGGCCGGCTGGCCGATGCGCTGGTCCTGCTGCCGACGCGGCGCGCCATCCAGTCCCTGACCGAGGCCTTCCTGCGGGTCGCCGACGGTCACGCGTTGCTGTTGCCGTGCATGCGTCCGCTGGGCGACCTGAACGCCGACGAACCCCCGCTCGCCAGCCTCGACCCGGCCGACGAGGGCGACCTGCCGGGCCCGGTGCCGGAGCTGCGTCGCATGCTGGTGCTGGCGCGCATGGTCCAGGCCCGCGGCGACCTGGCCGCCGGCCCGGCCGCGGCGCTGGCGCTGGGGCGGTCGCTGGCCGGCCTGCTGGACGAGGTGCAGTCCGAGCGGCTGGACTTCGGCCGCCTGCAGCGCCTGGTCCCGGATGAGTACCAGAGGCACTGGCAGACGATCGTGGAGTTCCTGTCGGTCGTGACCGACGCCTGGCCGGCGATCCTGGCCGGCTGGGGCCAGATGGACCCGGCGATGCGGCGCGACCGGCTGATGCAGCGCCTGGCCGACCGCTGGCGCCGCGATGGCACTGGCGGCCCGGTCTGGATCGCCGGTTCGACCGGCAGCGTACCGGGGACCGCCGACCTGATGGCGGCGGCACTGGCGTCGCCCGACACCGCCATCGTGCTGCCGGGCTTCGAGACCGCCGTCGATCCGCGCGAGCGGCAGGCCATCCTGGCCGAACCCGGTCATCCCCAGCATGGCATGCACCGCCTGCTCGCCCGCCTGCACGTCGACGCCGACCGGGTCGAGACCTGGAGCGAGAGCGGCCCCTCGCCGCGCGCGCTGCTGCTCCGCGAGGTGATGCGGCCGGCCAGCACGACCGAGCGCTGGGCCAGGCTGGACCATGTCAGCAAGGCGGCGCTGGACGGACTGTCGGTGACCGAGGCCCCGACCCCGCAGCAGGAGGCGACGGCCATCGCGCTGCGCCTGCGCGAGGTGCTGGAGGTGCCGGGTCGCACCGCGGCGCTGGTGACGCCGGACCGCACGCTCGCGCGCCGGGTCGCGGCCGAGCTGGGTCGCTTCGGCATCGCGATCGACGATTCCGGCGGCACGCCGCTGCGACACACGCCGGTCGGAACCTTCCTGCTGCTGCTGGCCCGTGTGATCCGCGACGGCTTTCCGCCCGCCGACCTGCTGTCTTTGCTGGGCCATCCGCTCTGCGGCTGCGGCATCGCACCGGCGGAGATGCGACGTCGCGCGCGGCGACTGGACCGGCGCCTGCTGCGCGGTGTCCGTGCCTGGGCCGATCTCGGCGGACTGGTCCGCCGGGCCACGGAACTCGGGCACGACGCCGAAGCGTTCGACTGGCTGGGCGGGCTTGACGCGGCGACCGCACCGATGCTCGCCCTGGATGGCGGCGACGGCGCCGGTCTCGCCGACTGGATCGATCATCATGTCCGCCTGGCGGAGTGGGTCGCGGCAACCGACACGGAGACCGGCGCCGACCGGCTCTGGCGAGGAGAAGCCGGGGAACTGGCGGCGGGCCTGCTGTCGGAGGCCCGGGAGGCAGCCGCCGACGCGGCGCCGGTGCGCATCGCCGACTGGCCCGACCTGCTGGACGAGCTGATCGGCGGCGCCACGGTGCGCCCGCGCCACGGCACCCACCCGCGCCTGCGCATCCTGGGTCCGCTGGAGGCGCGGCTGCAGGGCGCCGACCGGATCATCCTGGGTGGCCTGAACGAGGGCAGCTGGCCCGCACCGGCCCATGTCGACCCGTGGATGAGCCGGCCGATGCGCGCCGCCTTCGGCCTGCCCGAACCCGAGCGCCGGCTGGGCCTCCAGGCGCACGACTTCGCCAGCCTGGCTGCCGCGCCGGAAGTGATCCTGAGCCGCGCGCTGAAGTCGGAGGGCACGCCGACCGTGGCCTCGCGCTGGCTGCAGCGGCTCCGGAGCGTCGTCGCCGGCGCCGGGCTGGACCTGCCGCTGGACGTGGCCAGCACCGGCTGGGCGGCGGAACTCGACCGGCCGGCGGCGATCCGGCCCGTCGCCGCCCCGGCGCCGCGTCCCCCGCTGGCGCTGCGCCCGACCGAACTGCCGGTCACCGACATCGAGAAGCTGATCCGCGATCCCTATGCGATCTTCGCCCGCCGCGTGCTGCGCCTTCGCGCGCTCGACCCGCTGGACGAGGAACCCGGCCCGGCGATGAAGGGCAACCTGATCCACGCGGCATTCGAGGAACTGGCCCGGGCCCGTCCCGGCGTCTGGCACACCTCGGACTGGGCCGTCCTGGAGCCACTGGCGCGCAAGGTGTTCGACGCGCTGGCCGGCCGTCCGGCGATCCGGGAGCTGTGGTGGCGGCGGTTCGAACGGGCGGCCCGCTGGCTGCTGTCGGTCGAGCACGACCGGCCGGTGCGCCAGCGCATGGTGGAGACAAGGGGCAGCCACCCGGGATTCCCGGAACTGCCGGGCTTCGTGCTCACGGCCAGGGCCGACCGGATCGACATGATGCAGGACGGCTCGGTCGCGATCCTGGACTACAAGACCGGTATCCCGCCGACGCAGAGGCAGATCGAGGCCGGCTTCGCCGTGCAGATGCCGCTGCAGGCGCTGATCCTGCAACAGGGCGGCTTCACCGGCGTCCCCGCCGGCGACAAGGTCGAACTGGTGCATATCCGCGTGAGCGGCGGCCGGGTCGCTGGCGAATGGAAGCCCGTAAAGGATGTCGACACGGTGATCGACGAGGTGCGCGACGGCCTGGTGAAGCTGCTGACCGCGTTCTCCGACGAGCGGACGCCGTACCTGTCGCGGCCGCGCGTGCAGTTCACCGGCCATGAAGGTGACTATGACCACCTCGCCCGCGTGCGCGAATGGTCGGTGGCGGGCGAGCGCGGCGGAGCGGAGGGCGGCGAATGACCCCCTTCGAGACAGCGGTCGCGGCCCAGCGCCGCGCGGCGCGGCCCGACGCCTCGGCCTGGGTCAGCGCCAATGCCGGCTCCGGCAAGACGCGCGTGCTGACCAACCGGATCGTGCGCCTGATGCTGGCCGGCGCCGAACCCGACCGCATCCTCAGCCTGACCTTCACCAAGGCCGCCGCCGCCGAGATGTCGAACCGGCTGTTCGGCATGCTGTCGGACTGGGCCACCACGGCCGATGATCGCCTGCGCGTCAACCTGGCCGAACTGATCGGTGCCGAAGCGGCGGACGAGGTCGACCTGGACGCCGCGCGGCGCCTGTTCGCCCGTGCCCTCGACACGCCGGGCGGGCTGAAGATCCAGACCATCCACGCCTTCTCGGAGGCCGTGCTCGGTCGCTTCCCGCTGGAGGCCGGCATCTCGCCCGACCTCAGGGTGATCGACGAGACGGAATCGGCCGCCATGATCGCGGCGATCCGGGAGCGGCTGCTGGCCGGCGAGAGCGGCGGGCCGGAGGTGGCCGACGCCGTCGCCCTGCTGCTCGACAGCATCGCCGACACCACCTTCGATGACCTGCTGGCGACCACCATCGCCCAGCGCGCGCGGATCGAGGCGGCGCTGCAGGCGCATGGCGGCGCGGCCGGCCTGGCACGGGCGCTGCGGCGTGCCCTGACGCTCGGTCCGGCGGAGACCGAGGCCACGGTGATCGCCACCGGTTGTCGCCACGGTGCCTTCGACGAGCTTGGCCTGCGACGGGTGATCACCAGCCTGCGCGCCGACGGCGGCAAGACCGCGCTGGACCGCGCGGAGCGGCTGGAAGCATGGGTGCTGGCCGACGACGCCGGTCGCGTCGCACGCTTCGACGACCATCTCTCGGTCTTCCTGACCCAGGCCGGCGAGGCACGGACGAAACTCTACCCGGCCAAGGCGAGGAAGGCCGACCCGGCCGGCGAGACGGTGCTGGAGACCGAGCAGGAGCGGGTCCTGCTGCTGCAGGACCGCCGCAAGGCCGCGCGGCTGGCCGACATGACGTCGGCCCTGATGTGCATCGCCGGCGCGCTGCTGGACGACTACGAGACCGCCAAGCGCCGGCTCGGTCGCCTGGACTTCCAGGACCTGGTGCTGAAGGTGCGCGACCTGCTGGCCCGCGATCCGGGCTGGGTGCTCTACAAGCTCGACCGCGGCATCGCCCACATCCTGATCGACGAGGCGCAGGACACCGCGCCGGCGCAATGGGAGATCGCGGAGCGGCTGAGTGCGGAGTTCTTTTCCGGCCAGGGCGCGGTCGAGGAAATCCGCACCATCTTCGCCGTCGGCGACGAGAAGCAGTCGATCTATTCGTTCCAGGGCGCTGATCCCGACGGGTTCCGGCGCATGCGCGCGAAGTTCCGCGACTTCACCGAGGCGGTGGGCAATCGCTTCGAGGACGTGGCCCTTGAATTGTCCTTCCGGTCCGCGCCGCAGGTGCTGGGCAGCGTCGATGCGGTGTTCACCGGGGCGCGGTCGGCCGGCGTCGGTGGCGACGCGACCGTCCGGCACTTCGCCCACCGCGACGAGGTGCCGGGCGTTGTCGAGCTCTGGCCGCTGGAGGAACCCGACGCACAGGAGGAGGCCAATCGCTGGGACGCGCCGCTGAACATGGAGACGACGGGCAGCCCCCGCCGCCGCCTCGCCCAGCGCATCGCGACCCGCATCCGGCGCATGATCGACGAGGGCGAGACCATCGGCGGTGGCAACCGGCCGGAACGCCCGGTCACGGCCGGCGACATCCTGGTGCTGATGCGGCGCCGCGAGCCGCTGGTGGGCGAGATCGCCCGCGCGCTGAAGGATCTTGGCATCCCCGTCGCCGGTGCCGACCGCATGATGCTGACCGAGCAGATCGCGGTTATGGACCTGATGGTGCTGGGCGACTTCCTGCTGCTGCCGGAGGACGACCTGGCACTGGCAACGGTACTGAAGTCGCCGCTGTTCGACCTGACCGACCAGGACCTGATCGCACTGGCCCACGGGCGGAGCGGCACGCTCTGGGGCGCGTTGCAGGCTCGGGCCGGTGAGCAGCCGCCCTGGCAGGCCGCCCTCGACGAGTTGCGCGACCTGCGTGGACAGGTCGACCGCATGACACCCTTCGCCTTCTATGCCGCGCTGCTGGGCGCGGGCGGGGCACGCAGGCGCCTGATCGCCCGGCTCGGTCCGGACCAGCTCGACCCGCTGGACGAGTTCCTGGAGGCGGCACTTGCCGACGAGCACGACGCACCGCCGTCGCTGCAGGGCTTCCTGCACCGTCTCCGCCGGGCGTCGCCGGAGATCAAGCGCGACATGGACCACGGCGGCAATGCCGTGCGCATCATGACCACCCACGGCGCCAAGGGCCTGGAGGCGCCGGTGGTGTTCCTGCCGGACACCGCCCGCCCGCCGAAGACTGGCGACAGCCTGGCCTGGCTGAAGGACGGCATCCCGGTGCTGGCGGCGGCGCAGAAGGACATGCCCGACACGGTGGCCGCCCGCACGGCGGACGCGGCGGAGGCAGCGCTGGAGGAATACCGCCGGCTGCTCTACGTCGCGATGACCCGGGCCGAGGACCGGCTGTTCGTCTGCGGCTATTTCACCTCGCCGCGCAGCGCCCCGGCCGACGACGGCTGGTACCGCATGGTCGAGGCCGGGCTGACGGAAGCCGGCGCGGTCGAGGCCGAGGACGGCATTCTCAGGCTCGGCAGCCCGCCGCCGGCCGGCACCGCCACCGCCCCTGTCGAACACCGCCCGACCCTGCCGGACTGGGCCATGCAACGCGCACCCGACGAGCCGGAACCGTCACGTCCCCTCAGCCCCTCGCGGCCGGCCGCTGAGCCGGCGGTGCGCAGCCCGCTGGCCCGGGATCCCGCCTTTGGCCTGCGCCGCGGCGTACTGGTGCACAGGCTGCTGCAGGTGCTGCCGACCCGGCCCGAGGATGCCCGCCGCGAACAGGGCGCCGCATTGCTGGCCAGCCTGGCGCCCGACCTTGCCGCAGACCAGCGCGCCGCGCTGTTGGACGAGGCGCTGGCGGTGCTGGAAATGCCGGAACTTGCCGGGCTGTTCGGACCCGGCAGCCGCGCCGAGGTGCCGGTCGCCGGACTGGTCGGACCGACCGCCGTGGTCGGTCAGGTCGACCGGCTGGCGATCACGGCCGATTCCGTCTGGATCGCCGACTACAAGACGAACCGGCCACCGCCGCTGCGCGTCGAAGACGTGCCGCTGGCCCATATCCGGCAGATGGCGCTCTACCGCGCCGTCCTGCAGCGCATACATCCCGGCCATGCAATCCGCTGCGTACTGGTCTGGACGGAAAGGGCTTCTGTCATGGAAGTGCCGCCCGCGCGCATGGACGACATCGCCCGTTCGCTTGACGCCCCCATGGCCGGTTCCTAGATTCCGGGTTCACGATACCGGACAGGCCGGCATGATCGGTCGACGAGGAGCAGGACCATGGCGACGACAAAGATTTCCGACGCGAGTTTCAAGGCTGACGTGCTGGAGTCCAAGGACCCGGTCCTGGTGGACTACTGGGCGGAATGGTGCGGCCCCTGCCGCCAGATCGCGCCCTCGCTTGACGAGATCGCCAAGGACATGGCCGGCAAGCTGAAGGTCGCGAAGCTGAACATCGACGAGAACCCGAACACCCCGACCCGCTATGGCGTGCGTGGCATTCCGACCCTGATGCTGTTCCGTGGCGGTGAAGTGGTGGCGACGAAGGTCGGCGTGATGCCGAAGTCGCAGCTTCAGAGCTGGATCGAATCCAACATCTGACCTGACCGGCGCAACACGTCGCCAGCGAGATAGAGCGAGCCCGCGACCAGGATCCTGGCCGCGGGCTCTTTCTTTGCCCGCTCCAGCGCCGCACCCGGATCCTCCGCCGCTTCCGCGCGCAGGCCCAGGTCACGCGCGGCGGCAACCACCGCGTCCGGGGCCAGCGGCGCGCCCGGCACGAAGGCCGGCTGGCTGCCCGCCCGCGTGCCGATCACCAGCGGATCGAGCGCCACGAACGGCGCCAGGAAATCGGCGACCGGCCGGGTGTCCTGCATGCCGGTGACCAGCACCAGCGGCGCCGGCGCCATGGCCTGCAATGCCACGACCAGTGCGCGGGCGGCATGCGGATTGTGCCCGCCATCGACCCAGATCTCGTGCGCCGCATCGGCCAGGCGCTGCAGTCGCGCCGGCCAGACGGCGGACCCGACGCCGGTGCGAATCGCTTCCGCCGGCGCCGTGCGCGCGGTGATCGGCCCCTGCAGCCGCGCGGGGTCGGTCAGCAGCAGCTCGGCGCAGGCCGCCGCCTGGGCGGCATTGGCCCACTGGTGCGGGCCGGCGAGCGTCGGTACGGGCAGATCGAGGTCGAAGGCGATGCCGCGATAGTGACCGGTCGCCGGATCCACGGCGAAATCCCGCCCGGCGAGGTAGAGCGGCGCCGCGAGCGACGCCGCGCGCGCGGCAATGACGTCCACCGCATCCCGGTGCGCGGGACTGGCGACCACGGGAATGCGCGGCTTCAGGATACCGGCCTTCTCGGACGCGATGGACCGGATGTCCGGGCCGAGAAATGCCATGTGGTCGAGGTCGACGGCCGTGATCGCCACCAGTTCCGGCCGGTCGATGACATTGGTGGCGTCGGTGCGCCCGCCCATGCCGCATTCCAGCAGCAGCATGTCCGCCGGCTGCTCCGAATAGACCAGGAAGGCCGCGGCCGTCAGCGCCTCGAAGCTGGTCAGGGGGGCGCCGTCATTGGCCTCCTCGACCCGTGCCAGCGCCGCCGCCAGCACGGCGTCCTGCACCTGCCCGTCCGGCAGCAACACCTGTTCCGCCGGCTCCAGCAGGTAGGGCGAGACGTAGCGGGACACCTTCAGGCCGGCAGCCCCCAGCATCGCCGCCAGGAACGCCAGCACCGAGCCCTTGCCGTTGGTGCCGGCGACATGCACCACCGGCGGCAGGCGCCGCTGCGGCGCGCCGAGCCGGTCGAGCAGGGCAGGCAGGCGTTCGAGGTCGAGCTCGATGCGGCGGCTGTGCAGGCGGGCGAGCCGCTCCAGCACAGCGCCGCTCTCGGATGTGGTCACTTGCTGGCCGGTGCCGCCTTGTCGGTCTTCGCCCCGGTCACCGGAGCCTCGGCCTTGGCGGCCTTGTCCGGCTTCGGCGCCGCCTTGTCCGGTGCCGGCAGCGACTTCTTCGGCGCCACGCGCGGCTCCCGCATCAGCGAGATCACGCGCCCCACCGTCTCCCGCAGGTCGCGGCGATGCACCACCATGTCGACCATGCCATGTTCCAGCAGGTACTCGGCGCGCTGGAAGCCGTCGGGCAGCTGCTCGCGGATGGTCTGCTCGATCACGCGCGGGCCGGCAAAGCCGATCAGCGCGCCTGGTTCGGCGATGGTCACGTCGCCGATCATGGCGAACGACGCCGTGGTGCCGCCGGTGGTCGGGTCCGTCAGCACGCAGAGATAGGGCAGGCCCTTTTCCTTCAGCCGCTGGATCGCGACCGTGGTCCTGGGCATCTGCATGAGAGACAGGATGCCCTCCTGCATGCGCATGCCGCCGGAAGCCGCGCAGACCACCAGGGCCGCGTCGCGTTTCACCGCGGCTTCGGCGGCGATGACGATGGCCTCGCCCTCGCCCGGCGAGACCGAGCCACCCATGAAGAAGAAGTTCTGCGAGGCGACGACGGCGGCCTGGCCACCGATGCGCCCGGCGCCGACCTCCACCGCGAAGTCCTGTCCGACCGAGGCACGCGCATCCTTGATCTGGTCCGGATAGCGCTTCTCGTCCTTGAACTTCAGCGGATCGGCCGGCGGCTCGGGCGTCTTCAGCCGCTCGAAGACACCGTCGTCGAACAGCAGCTTCAGACGCGCCGTTGCCGTCAGGCGCATGTGGTGGTCGCAGTGCGGACAGACCCGGAGCGCATGCTCCAGGTCCCGATGGAACACCATCTGTCCGCAGGCGCGGCACTTGTCCCACAGGTTGTCAGGCGTGTCCTTCCGACGGCCGAGGCCGATCTTCGGGAGGACGCGATTGGTCAGCCAGCTCATGCCTTGCCTTCGTCCCGATTGCCCCGACAGCTCACCCGACTGCGCGGGCGGTGCGCGCTGAACGTACACCATCGGCCAGCGCGCTGACCAGTTCACAGACATTGGTCACCGCGGCGGCCCGGTCATCCCCGGCCCGCGTGATGCAGTCGACCACCGCCGACCCGACCACGGAGGCATCGGCGACACGGGCGATGGCCGCGGCCTGTTCCGGCGTCTTGATGCCGAAGCCGACCGCCACGGGCAGGTCGGTGTGCTGCTTCAGCCGCGTCACCGCGCGCGTCACGGCCTGGATGTCCATGTGTCCCGCGCCGGTGATGCCGGCAACGGAGACGTAGTAGACAAAGCCCGAGGTGTCGCGCAGCACCGTGGGCAGGCGCCGGTCGTCGGTGGTGGGTGTCGCCAGCCGGACCAGCGAGATGCCGGCGGCGCGGGCCTGGGGCAGCAGCTCCCGGTCCTCCTCCGGCGGCAGGTCGACGATGATCAGCCCGTCCACGCCCGCCCCGGCGGCGTCCACGGTGAAGCGGTCGATGCCATAGGCCAGCAGCGGGTTGAAATAGCCCATCAGGACGATGGGCGTGTCCGCGTCGCGCTGACGGAACCTGCGCACCATGGCCAGGGTGCGGACCATGGTCTGACCGGCGGCGAGTGCCCTGAGGCCGGCGGCCTGCACGGACGGACCATCGGCCATCGGATCGGTGAAGGGCATGCCCAGCTCGATCACGTCGGCGCCGGCGGCCGGCAGGGCCTCAAGGATCGCCTGGCCGGTCTCCAGGTCCGGGTCGCCGGCGGTCACGAAGATCACCAGCCCGGCCCGGCCCTCGGCCTTCAGCGCCGCGAAACGGCGATCGATACGCGCGCTCACAGCTTCACCCCCAGTGCCTCGGCGACCGAGAAAACGTCCTTGTCCCCCCGCCCGCACATGTTCATCAGGATGATGTGGTCCTTCGGCAGGTCCGGCGCGATGCGGGCGACATGCGCCAGCGCGTGCGCCGGCTCCAGCGCCGGGATGATACCTTCCAGCTTCGAGCAGAGCTGGAACATGTCCAGCGCCTCCCGGTCCGTCGCCGAGTAGTACTGCACCCGGCCATTGTCCTTCAGCCAGGCGTGTTCCGGGCCGATGCCTGGATAGTCGAGGCCGGCGGAGATCGAGTGCGCCTCGGCGATCTGGCCGTCCGCGTCCTGCAGCAGGTAGGTCTTGTTGCCGTGCAGCACGCCCGGGCGACCGCCGGTCAGCGAGGCGGCATGCTGGCCGCTCTCGATGCCGTGGCCGGCCGCCTCGACACCGTGGATCGCCACCTCGTCGTCGTCCAGTAACGGATGGAACAGGCCCATGGCGTTGGACCCGCCGCCGATGCAGGCGACCAGCGTGTCGGGCAGGCGCCCTTCCCGCTCCATCATCTGCTGGCGCGCCTCGTTGCCGATCACCGACTGGAAATCGCGGACCATGGCCGGATAGGGGTGCGGTCCCGCCACGGTGCCGATGATGTAGAAGGTATCATCCACGTTCGTGACCCAGTCGCGGAGCGCCTCGTTCATGGCGTCCTTGAGCGTCGCGGAGCCGGAAGTCACGGGCACGACCTCGGCACCCAGCAGCTTCATGCGGAAGACGTTCGGCGCCTGACGCTTCACGTCCACCGCGCCCATGTAGACATGGCAGGGCAGGCCGAAGCGGGCCGCGACGGTGGCCGTGGCGACGCCGTGCTGGCCGGCCCCGGTCTCGGCGATGATGCGCGGCTTGCCCATGCGGCGGGCCAGCAGGATCTGGCCCATGCAGTTGTTGATCTTGTGCGCGCCGGTGTGGTTCAGCTCGTCACGCTTGAAGTAGATCTTCGCGCCGCCGAAGTGCTCGGTCAGCCGCTCCGCGAAGTAGAGCGGGCTCGGCCGGCCGACATAGTGCTTCAGGTAGTCGTCCAGTTCCGCCTGGAAGGACGGATCCGCCTTGGCCGCAGTATAGGCCTTTTCCAGTTCCAGGATCAGCGGCATCAGCGTTTCGGCGACGTAGCGGCCGCCATAGGCACCGAAATGGCCGAATTCATCGGGGCCATTGCGCAGAGAATTGGGTTTGTCGATCACGGTCATGATGGTCTCGTTCAGATGGCCTGCACGGCATTCAGGAAGCGGGCGATGAGGGCCGGCGACTTCTCGCCCGGCTTCGTTTCGACGCCCGATGAAACATCGACCCAGGGTGCGCCGCTGATCCGCACGGCCTCGGCCACGTTGGTGGCATCGAGCCCGCCCGACAGCATCCAGGGCTTCGACCAGCGCCGGCCGGCAAGCAGGCGCCAGTCGAAGCTGACGCCGTTTCCCCCCGGCAGGGCGTTGGCCCGGTCCTTCGGCGGCCTGGCATCGAACAGCAGCCAGCTTGCGGCGTCGTCATAGTCCCTGACGACGCCGAGATCCTCCGGTCCTGCGATCTTGATGGCCTTCATGGCCGGCCTGCCCGTCAGCGCCTCGATCTCGCGGACCCGTTCCGGCGATTCGCTGCCGTGCAGTTGCACGATGTCGAGGTCGAGCGCACCCAGCACCCGGTCCAGCAGGGCATCGTCGGGATCGACGAACAGCCCCACCTTCAGCGCCGTACCGGCATGGCCGGCCAGCACCGCCGCCGTCTCCGGCGACACGGCGCGCGGCGACGGCGGGTAGAAGACGAAGCCCACGGCATCGGCACCGCCGGCGATCGCCGCATCGACGACGTCGGGGGTGTTCAGGCCGCAGATCTTCGCGTGTACGCCCATCAGGCCGCCCCGACCTCCCGCGCGATGGCCAGCGCGGCGGCAGCCGGATCGGCCGCGCCCGTGATCGGCCGCCCGATGACCAGGCGGGAAGCGCCGGCGGCCATGGCCTCGGCCGGGGTCATCACGCGCTTCTGGTCGCCGACATCGCTGCCGGCCGGGCGGATGCCGGGAATGACCAGCAACGGTTCGGGGCCGAGCTCGCGCCGCAGCATGGCGACCTCCTGCGGGCTGCAGACGATGCCGTCGGCGCCGTTGGCGATGGCCAGGCGGGCCAGGCGCAGCACCTGCGCGGCCGCACCGTTCGGCACACCCATGGCGACCAGGTCATCGTCGCCCAGGCTGGTCAGCACGGTGACTGCCAGCAGGCGCGGGCGATCCGCGCCGAAGCGGTCGGCAGCTTCCCGCGCGGCCGCGACCATGGCCGCACCGCCCGAAGCATGGATGGTCAGGAAGGCCGGCGCCACGCGACTGGCGACCGAGCTGACCGCGCCGGCGACGGTGTTGGGGATGTCGTGCAGCTTCAGGTCCAGGAACAGCGGCAGGTCGCGGGGCATCACCGCCTTCACACCGGCCGGCCCCTCGGCCATGAAGAACTGCTTGCCCAGCTTGATGCCGCCGATGGTGCCCTTCAGGCCGTGGCAGAGCGCCTTCGCGGTCTCCGTGCTGTCGGTGTCGACGGCAACGAAGACGGGGTTCGGATGGGTGGTCGCGGACATGGCGCGCGTATAGCAGGTTGATCCGGCCGGATGAACCGGATTCGAAGGCGCCACGCACGCCCGACGCTCGCACAAGCCAGGCTTGTCCGAACCCTGAGGGAAATTGCCTCGACAGCGGGCACGCGCGACACCAGCTTTCCCTTCAGGAAGGGCCGGCAATGACCGGCAACCCATCGCGGAGGAACAGTCGATGACCCTTGTTGCCGAACGCCAGGCCGCCGCGCCCGTCGCAGACCGGTCGGTGAAGGCCGAGATCGTCTACACCCCGATCGACGGCGCGCGTCACCAGGTCTTCATCCCCGACATGGGCTCGGGCGGCCAGACCCGGCGCAGCCACCCCGACCGCAAGATGCGGGTGACCATCCACGACGGCCGGCGGGAGATCGACCGCCACACCGTCGACCGCACCGGCTTCGCGCTGCTGACAGCGCCCTCGGCGGTACGGAACTTCTATGACAGCGACGAGGTGGAGCGGGTCTACTACCCGGAGCTGGAGCGGCTGCTGAAGGCCCAGACGGGCGCCAGCCGCGTGCGCATCTTCGACCACACGCTGCGCATCGACGACGGTGGCCGCAGCGCGGCGCAATCGACCCGCATGCCGGTCCGCCGCGCCCATGTCGACTACACCGAAAAATCCGGCCCGCAGCGTGTGCGCGACCTGATGGGCGACGAGGCCGAGGCGCTGCTGACCCGGCGCGTGGCCGAGATCAATGTCTGGCGGCCGGTGAACGGCACCGTCGAGACCTCGCCGCTGGCGGTGGTGGAGGCCGGCACACTGGCCCCCGGTGATCTGATCGCCACCGATCTCGTCTATTCCGACCGAGTCGGCGAGATCTACGAGACCGCCTGGAACCCGGACCATCGCTGGGTCTGGTTTCCGGACATGACCCCCGACGAGGTGCTGCTGCTGAAAAGCTATGACAGCGCGCGCGACGGCCGGGCCCGCTTCACGCCGCACACCGCGTTCGACGACCCGGCGAGCGGCCCGCATTCCGCGCCGCGGGAAAGCATCGAGGTGCGCGCCTTCCTGTTCTTCGACGAACCCGCCTGAGCGGCGTCGACGCAGGGTAAACGGCCCTCTGGCCTTGGCAGGCAATGCACAATAGCTTGGCATGTGCTGCCGGCCGAGGGGGTCCATGCGCACGCTAGGTTCGCTTCGACGCAATCCGTTGCTCCATCTCGTGGACGGCTGGGCCTACTGGCAGTCCAAGTGCCGTGACGGCCGCATGCCGGGTCGCGCCGACATCCGGCCGGAGGAACTCACCCAGACCCTGCCGCACGTCATGCTGATCGACGTGAAGCGGGATCCGTGGGACTTCCGCTATCGCCTGGTCGGCACGCGAATCGCCGAGAAGATGTTCCGCGACCGCACCGGCGAATGGTTCTCGGCCACCCGGCAGACCGATGCCTCCTCCCGCGCCTTCCGCCGCGTGCAGCACGTGGCCGAGACCGCGAAGCCGATCTCCGGCGTGCTCTCCTATTTCGGCCCGAGCGACGACTTCGAGGAACTGTGCGACCTGGTCTGCCCGCTGGGCAGCGATGGCCGGACGGTCGACATGATCTTCGCCGTGTCGGTGTTCGTGCCCAAGATCGCGGAATACGACCGGCAGATCCTGGCCGGACTGCCCGCAGACTGGCCCGGTTCGCCACCCGTACCCGACGAGGAACCGGAGTCCGGAGATTGACCGTTGCGTCACGTGCGGCCGCGTGGAGACGACTCGGGTCGGTACCGGTCTCCGGTCCGGCGGGACACAAGGCCCTGGTCAGCATGGCCGGACGCCTGCACCGGCTGGCGACCCGACTGCAGCCGGGCCAGGCAATCGCCGTCGCGGCCGGCTCCGAAGGTGCCCTGTGGGTGCTGTCGGACCGCGCCATGACGGGCTACCTCAGGGACGGCTCGCTCGACCGCGGCACGTTTTCGGGCGGCTGGCTGCGCAACGGCGACCGCATGCGCCGCGACGACCTGGGCTGGCACTGGCATGCGGGGCGGACGGACCCGTGGATCAAGCTGGAGACCGGCCTGAAGGTTCACCTGTCGACGGTCGAGACCGCGTTCCGTGCGCACCCGCAGGTCGGGGACCTGGTGGTGATCCCCTGCGTCAACATGCAGGGGCACGAGGGCATGGTGGTATTTGTCGCACCGGCAGGGGCAAGGCCGACCGTCGCGCAGCTCTCCCGCCATGTCCGGGAGACGCTGGGCCGCGACTTCGCGCCGGTTGCGATCATCCTGATCGAGAGCTTGCCGCGGAACAGCCGGGAGAAGGTCAGCCTCGCGACGCTCTACCCGCTGTTGCCCGACGGCTGGCGCCCGCGCTGACAGAGCCTGATTGGGGACGACGGTCCGGCATGATAGCGTGCGGCCCGTCCCGGCCCTGCCGCCACGAGGTCCTGCCATGCTGGTCGTCCATCACCTGAACAATTCGCGCTCCCAGCGCATTCTCTGGCTGCTCGAGGAGCTGGGCCTGGCCTACGACCTGAAGCAGTACCAGCGTGACAAGCAGACCAACCTGGCGCCGCCCGAACTGAAGGCCATCCATCCGCTGGGCAAGTCGCCGGTGCTGACCGACAACGACCGTGTCATCTTCGAATCGGGCGCCATCATCGACTACGTCATCCGCCATCACGGCGGCGGCCGGCTGCAGCCCGACCCGGCAAGCGCCGACTACGACACCTACCAGATATGGCTGCACTACGCCGAAGGCTCGGCGATGGTGCCATTCCTGCTGAATCTCTACGTCTCCCGCCTGGGCGAGGCCGGCAAGCCGCTGCACCCGCGCATCCATGGCGAGGTCGCCAACCACCTGTCCTACGTGAACGGCGCACTGGCCGACCGCGACTTCCTGCTGGGCGCGGACCTCAGCGGTGCCGACATCAATCTCAGCTTCATCGGCGAGATCGCCGGGGTCTACGGCTTCCGCAAGGACTACCCGAACATCGACCGCTGGGTCCGGCGCATGCACGCCCGGCCCGCCTGGCAGAAGGCGCTGGCGCGCGGCGGGGAGTATGCCTTTGGCGTATGATCCGGTTCCGCCGGCTGCCCTCGACCTTGATCGTCGCGCGGCGGCCTGGCAGACGATCCGTGCCAGTCGTCCTGTCCCTGTCACGAAGTCCCGGTCGCTGGCCAGGCTGGCGGCTGACCTGCGCGCGCTGGCAGCCGGGCTCGACAACGGCCAGGAGATCCTGGTCCCGGCAGGTCCGGGCGGCATCGTCGCCGCCATGCTGGCCGGCTTCGCACCCGACGCACGCGTGACGGGCATCGCCGGCGGCGACCTGCTGACGCTCGCCAGCCTCGACTACTGGCTGCCTGAACATGGCCTGCCCGCCAACCTCGCCTTCCGGCCCGCGTCCGACGGAGATGCCGTGGCATCCATCCCGGAAGCCGGTCCGGTGGACGCGATACCGGCGCCACGACCCGCGGACCGGTTGCTGTTCGAGGCCGATCGCTGGCCCGGGGTCGACTGGCACATGCCCGGGCTGTCCGATACGGCGCGTGGCGTCGCCTACTGGGGCGAGCGCGGCCTGGACCTCTCCGGGATCGCGGAGCGCATGGACCTGCCGACGCCGGCCATTCTCGACGGCGCCGGCGAGCTGGTCGCGGCCGGACTCGCGATCACGGCACCCGTGCCGGGCGGTGTCGCCCGCTGGCACGGCCATGCCAGCCGCGGGCATGCCTATCCCGACCCGGCGGAATGGACCCTGCCCGGCATGTGGGCGATGTCGAGCCGCGCCTTCCGGGACCTGCCACTGATCGTCGAGCCGGACAGGCCCGATCTCAGCTATGGCGACTGCGATGCCGCCATGCGCCGCACGGCCGCCTGGCTGGCCGGCAATGGCCTGGGCAAGGGCGATCTGGTGGTGGTCTGGACCGGGCAGTGCGCCGAGTTCCTGGTCACGACCTGGGCCTGCTGGCATCTCGGCATCGCCGTGCTGCCCGCGCCCGTGGTATCCGGCCCCCGCGACGTCGAGAAGCTGTCGACCATGAGTGGCGCCCGCGCGGTGCTGGTCCGGCCGACCACCGACGTCTCGGCATTGAGCGGACCCGTCCTCGTCGTACCGGCCGTCGACCCGGCAGACCGGTCCGATCCGCCTGACCTGCCCGACGTCTCGATCCATCCCGACGATCCGGCCTTCGTGTTGCCAACCTCCGGCACCACCAGGGATTCGCGGCTGGCCGTACATGCCCACCGATCCGCCATCAGCGCCGGCCCGGTGCTGGCCCGGTCCATCAACGCCACCGGCATCGACTGCATCACGGCACCGATGGGTGTCAGCGACATGGGCGGGTTGCGCAACTGCATGTTCCATACGGTCTGGTCGGGCAGCGCCTGGCAGATCATGCCGGACCTGGAGCCGGGCCATGTCTTCCGGGTCGCGCGCACGCTGGCGACCAACCGCGCGACGGTGCTGGTCTCCTACCCCCTGCTGCTCGGGCTCCTGGCGGACCTCGCGGACCAGGGCCAGGTGACGCTGCCGACCTCGCTGCGGGTGGTCTACACCGGCGGCACCACGGTCGAGACCGCCGAGCGCCGCCGCATCGCCAAGGCGTTCGGGACCGAGGTGATCGTCGGTTTCGGCATGACCGAACTGTCCCCGGCGGTTCACATCCGCACGAACGCCGACGTGGACGAGGGCGACGGCGTGGGCCGCGTCTTCGACTGCCTCACCAGCATCCGCGACAAGGACGGGGCCACCCTGCCCGATGGCCAGGACGGCGTGCTGTGGCTGCTGTCCGAGCGCATGATGTCGGGCTACATGACACCCGACGGCCTCGACCGCGGCACGATCCGTGGCGGCTGGCTGCGCAATGGCGACTGGATGCGGCGGGAGCCGGACGGCTTTCACTGGCACGGCGGCCGCGACGATCCGTGGATCAAGCTGCGCACCGGGCTGAAGGTCCACCTGGCCACCGTCGGCGACGCGCTGAAGGCGCATCCCGGCGTCCGCGAGGTCGAGGTGATTGCCTGTCGCGACGACCGCAAGGCAGAGGGCATGGCGGTCTTCGTCGTGGCCCGGGATCCGTCGGTGACGGCAGACAGCCTGCGGCGCCACATCCGTGCTACGCTGGGCCATGACCTGGTCCCGGCGCATCTCGAGATGATCGACGCGATGCCGCGCAATGCCCGCGACAAGATCAGCCTCGTGGATCTCTACAAGCGGATTCCGCAACCATGGCAGGCCCGCTGAACCCGATCGCAAGCGCCTGGCAGTCGTTGTTCTGGCCGCCTGGCGGGACGGTTCCGGCTGTCACACCAGGCGAACCGCTCGTGGCCCTGGCCGCGCGTCTCCGGACACTCGCGGCACAGATCGCGCCCGGATCGACGGTTGCGCTCGATGCGGGGCCAGGGGGTGTCGCCGCTGGCCTGCTGGCCGCACTGGCACCACGAACCCGGATCGCAGGGCTGGTCGACGACAGCCCCGGAACGACGGCGGCGATCCGCTACTGGCTCCGAGACGGACAGATGCCGGCCAACCTGGCGCTGGCACGCGAGCCGCCCGCCGGATCGGTGACCCTTCATCCGGCCGACGTGCCGGCCCGGACGCCAGCGCCGGCCCCGACCATACAGGACAGGCTGCTGGTCGAACCGGCCCCGCACCCCGGGTCGAACCGGGCGTCAGCCGGACTGTCGGACACGGCGCGCGGCATCGCCTACTGGGGCGAACGCGGCATGACGGTCGGCGAGATCGCGGCTGAGATGCGGATATCGACGGACACCGCGCTTTCGGCCGCAACCGAACTGGTGAACGGAAACCACGTGGTTGCGGCGCCGGTGTCCGGCGGTATCGTTCGCTGGCACGGCCATGCGACCCGGCGCTCGACGATGCTCGACCCGGCGGACATTTCGCTGCCCGCGCTCTGGTCGATGCGGCTCGCACTGTCGGCCGACCGGCCGGCAGTGGTGGGCGCCGACAGCGGCACGATCACCTATCGCGCACTGGACCGCATGATCCGTTCGGCCATAACGGTGCTCGCGGCCGCTGAACTGGCCAGGGGAGCGGTCGTCGTCCTGCAGTCCCTTCCGGTCCCCGAATACATGGCCTGGACCTGGGCCTGCTGGCATCTCGGGCTGGTGCCGCTGCCGGCCCCGGCCGCGGCAGGGCCGGACGCCATCCTGGATCTCGCCGGACGCAGCGGCGCGGTCGCCATCGCGCGCTCGCCCGGCATCGACCCGTTGCCCCGTGCCAATGGCGCCTTCCGCCTTTTCGACATGGGCCAACAGGCGCCCCGTCCCGACGACGCGATCACCCTGCCGGCGATCGCGCCCGACGACCCGGCCTTCATCGTCACGACGTCGGGCACGACCAGCGCCGCCAAGTTCGTCGTCCACACCCACCGCTCGGCGATCAATGCCGGGCGCGCGGTATCGGATTCCATCGGCATGGGCCCGGGCGACATCTGGACCGCGCCCATGTCCGTTGCCGACATCGGCGGCCTGAGAAACTGCATGATCGCCACGATCTGGTGCGGCGGTTCATGGCTGCCCATGCCGGTGCCGGAACCCGGCCACGCCATTCGGGTCGCCGACCGCCTGAACAGGTTCCGGCCGACGATGATGTTCGCCTACCCGGTACTGCTGGGACAACTCGTCGACCTGGCCGGGATGGGCCGGATCGCACTGCCCGACAGCCTGCGTATCGTCTACTCGGGTGGTGCTGCCGTCAGCCATGCCGACCGCCGTCGCTTCGCCGCCGCATTCAGGTGCGAGTCGCTGGTGGGCTTCGGCATGAGCGAACTGACGCCGGCGATCCAGATCCGCTCCCGGCCCGACGGCGACGAGAGCAAAGGCGATGGACTGGGAACGACCTATGACTGCCTGACCAGCATCCGCGACGCGACGGGTGCACCCAGTCGGGACGGCGAGCCCGGGACGCTCTGGTTTCTTTCGGAACGGGCAATGGCCGGCTACCTGCGGGACGGGCTGCTCGACCGCTCGAGCTTCGATGGCGGCTGGCTTCGCAATGGCGACACCCTGCGCCGCGACCCGGACGGCCGGCACTACCTGATGGGGCGTGGCGATGCCTGGATCAAGCGCGCGACCGGTCTGAAGGTCTATGTCTCGACCGTGATCGACGCGATCGAGGCAATGGAGGCGGTCCGGGAGGCCGCGGCGCTCGCCTGTATCGACGCGAACGGGACGGAGGCCATCGTCGCCTTCGTCGCGGTGCGGGACCCGGGGACGGACGCCGCAACGATCTCGACCGCACTGAAACGCGGACCCGGCGGTGATTTCGTACCGGCCGCCATCGTCATGCTCGACGCCCTGCCGCGCAATGACCGCGACAAGGTCAGCATCGCCGATCTGGAACGCCTGGTTCCCGCCCCCTGGTGCCCGCGCAGGGGCTAGGGTCCGGTCCAGCGCAGCGACAGGATCGTCAGGTCGTCGGTCACTCCGGTTCCACCGGCGAAGGACACGACGGCCGTGCGGAGACTGTCGCAGATCGCATGCGGCGAGTTCCCGGGTGCCATCGCGGCCAGCACGGCCTCGACGCCGGCGGCACCGAATGGGATCGCGCCGGCCTGCGCCTCGGTCAGGCCGTCGCTCGTCACGACCAGCGTCTCCCCGGCATGCATGCGGTGCGTGCCGGCCACGTAGTCATGGTCCTCGATCACCGACAGCGGCAACCCGCCCTCGGCGCCCAGACGGGTACGCGCGCCATCGGCGCCGACCAGCCAGGCCGGTTCGAGGCCGCCGTTGAAGTACTGCAGGAGGCCGGTCTCGCAATCCAGCATGCCCGCGAATACCGACACGAAATAGCATTCGGGGTTGTCGCGGGCGATCTCCCGGTTCACCTCGGTCAGGATGGCGGACAGGGGGCGGTCGGGTTCGCGGTAGACGGCGCTCTTGAACAGTATCTTGGCCACCGGCATGAACAGCGCCGCTGCCAGCCCCTTGCCCGAGACATCGCCGACCACGAAGAACAGCCGCCGCGCGTCGGCCATGTAATAGTCGAAGACGTCGCCGCCGACCTCCGACACCGGCACCAGTTGCGCCGCCACCGTGCAGCACGGATGCGGCGTCTCGTCCGGCCCCGCCGCCGGCAGCACGGCGCTCTGCAGCCGGCGCGCGCTCTCCATCTCCGTCAGGATGCGCGCGGCCTCCCGCATGTCCTCGACCTCGCGGATGGCCTTCTCCAGCGTCAGGTCGAGGTCGGCGAAGTCGATGGGCTTGGTGATGAAGTCGAAGGCGCCGCGGTTCATGGCGGTGCGGATGTTCGACATGTCGCCATAGGCCGACATGACCACCGTGCGGAAGCGGCGGCGGAACGGCCTGAGCCGCTCCAGCAGGGTCAGGCCATCCATGCGCGGCATGTTGATGTCGGTCAGCACCAGTTCGAAGTCCGGGTCCGGGCCCAGCGCCGCCAGCGCCTCCTCGCCGTCGCCGGCGAAGTGCATGTCATAGCGCCCGTCGCGGATCTGGCGGCGATAGCGCTGGCGGAACAGCGGCTCGATATCCGGCTCGTCGTCGACCACCAGGATGCGGACGGTCATGCCTCCCGCCCTTCCTTGCTGCGATGGCGGGGCAGCGTGACGACGAAGGCCGCGAATTCGCCGGGCACGCTGTCGACGGCGATGGTACCGCCATGGTGCTGCACCACCACCTCGTAGCTGAGCGACAGCCCGAGCCCGGTGCCCTCCCCCGCCGGCTTGGTGGTGTAGAACGGCTGGAACAGCTTCGCCCGGACGTGGTCGGGAATGCCGGTGCCGTTGTCACGGATGACGAAGTCGACGGAACTGTCGCGACTGCGGGTGGCGACGGAGATGCGCGGACGGAACGTCGGGTCCGTCGCCTTCTTCCGGCCGACCGAATAGACCGCATTGCCCAGCAGGTTGATGATCACCCGGGAAATCTGCTGCGGCACCATCTCGACCTCGCCGGCCGCCGGGTCGAAGTCGCGGTCGATCTGCACGTCGAAGCTCTGGTTCTGCGCGCGGGCGCCATGCCAGCCCAGCGCCACCGCCTCCTCGACCACATCGTTGAAGATGCAGGACTGCGCCTCGCCCACGTCGCCGCGCGAATGCATCAGCATGCCCTTGACGATGCTGTCGGCGCGGCGGGCGTGGTCGCGGATCTTGTCCAGGTTGCCGCGCAGCATGCCGCGCAGTTCGTCGAATTCGGCCGGGTCGGTCCCGGCCGGCCACGCATCGGACGGCGGCGCCGCCTGCAGCAGGTCGTCCAGCAGTTCGGCCGACACCTCGGCGAAATTGGCGACGAAGTTCAGCGGGTTCTTGATCTCGTGCGCGATGCCGGCGGTGATCTGGCCCAGCGAGGCGAGCTTCTCGGCCTCGATCAGGCTGGCCTGGGTGGCCCTGAGGTTCTCCAGCGCAGCCTCCGCTTCCGCCTTGGCCTCGGCGAGCTGGCGCTCGGAGTTCTTGCGCTCGGTGATGTCCAGGTTGACCGCACCGATGGCGACCATGCGGCCGTCCGGGTCCAGCAGCGGGAAGCGCACGGTCGAGAAGGTGTCGCGCGAGCCGCCCGGCCCGTAGGATTCGAACTCGAAGGCCATGGGCATGCCGAATTCCATCACCTGGCGTTCCTGCCAGATGATCCGCTCGGCGACCTCTGGCACGTAGAGGTCTTCGGTCGTGCGCCCCAGTACCTGCTCGGGTGGCAGTTGCCGGCGCTCGCAGAAATGCCGGTTGACCATGATATAGCGGCCGTCGAGGTCCTTCAGCGTGATGGTGAAGGGCGCGGGGATGTGGTCGATGATCGCCCGCATGCGATCCTCGCTGGCACGCAGCGCCTGCTCCGCCTCGACATGGGCGGTGACATCGACGCCGGCGCCGCGATAGCCCAGGAAGCTGCCGTCCTCGTCATCGAAGACAGGGTGGCCGCTGATCGCCACATAGACGGTCCGGCCGTCCGGATGCCGGTGCGGGCGGACATAGCCGCGGAAGGGCCGCCGGGCCTGCATGTCAGCCAGGTGCGCCTGCCAGGCCTCCTCGTCCTGCCCTTCCAGCCCCAGGTCCGCACGCGAACGCCCGATGATGCTCTCGACCGGGCTTCCCGTGATCTCGGTGAACCGTTCGGAGACGAAGGTCAGCCGCAGGTCCGCGTCATGCTCGAAATAGAAGTCGGCGATAGCGGCGGCGTAGTCGCGGAACTTCCGCTCGCTGGTCGAGATCCGGGCGTTGGCCTCGGCCAGTTCGACGGTGCGCCGGTCGACACGGCGCTCCAGTTCCTGCTGGTCCGCCGCGATCCGCTTCAGCAGGTCGTTGGTTGCACGATAGACATCGCCGACCTCGTCCGGTCGTGCCAGTTCCCGGTCGACGCGGTCCGAGGGCAGCAACTCGCCATGGGTGGCGAGTTCCCAGCGGAGCCGCAGCAGGGGCCTCAGCACCACCGCCACCATGGTGATCATGGTCGACAGGGTCAGAACCATTCCGGTGATGATCACCAGACCGCTGGCCCAGAGGCTGAAGCCGCGCAGCTCCGTGTCGATCTCGCTGCGGTCGAGCCGCAGGACGATGGTACGGCTGAAGCCGGAAGCACCGGGCGGCCAGGCCACGTCGATACCGTCGTCGCGAACGTCCATCACCGTCGCCGCATCACCGGGGACAAGGGCCGGGATCGCCGGCGCGTTGGCGGTCTCGAAGCTCCGCCCGTCCGGCGGGGAGATCGTGCGCACACCCAGAACACCGGGATAGAGCAGCAGTTCGCCGGCGAAGGCCGCATCGGTCATGGCGGCACCGTCGCCGACATGATGATGGATCAGGTCCAGCGCCCGCGTGGTCGCGGACGCCAGGCGGTCGACCAGGATCGCTTCACGCCGGTAATAGAACGGGACGAACAGCGCCACCTCGATCGCCAGGATCGCCAGGTAGACGATGGCCGTGACCCGGCGGACCAGCGGCGAGCGGATCATGCGCGACAGGCCAAGGCGGATCCGGCGCGCCGTCGACAGCCGCCGCCCGGGCGACCGGACTGTCCCGCGCTGGTCGCCGGTCGTCATCCCGTCGGGTTCGACACGTCGCTGACCAGCGTCTTCAGGTGCCGGAAGTCCACCGGCTTGGCGACGAAGTCGCGCGCGCCCAGCGACAGCGCCCGTTCCCGGTTGGTCTGGCCGGAATAGGCGCTGACCAGCACGACAGGAACCGTCGGCCAGTCCTGTCGCACCCGGTCGAGCAATTGCAGGCCGTCCAGTTCGGGCATGTTGACGTCGGTCAGGATCATGTCGAACGGCGGTCCGGCCTGCAGGCAGGCGATGGCCTCCAGCCCGTTGGCGGCGAAGGCCAGTTCCACGGCCCCCGCCTTCAGTTCGCGGCGGAAGCGCTGGCGGAACAGGTCCGGGATGTCCACTTCGTCGTCGACGACCAGGATACGGGGGATCATCGGATGGCCAGCCCTGTCCCCGGAGCCGCCGCGCCGTCGAGCGGCAGCAGCACGTTGAACTCGGTGAACTCGTCCGGCGTACTGTCGACCAGCAGTTCGCCCCGGTGCTGGTGCACGACGATGTCCCAGGCCAGCGACAGGCCGAGCCCCGTCCCCTCACCCGCGGGCTTGGTGGTGAAGAAGGGCTGGAACAGGCGCGAGAGCACGTCGGCCGGAATTCCGGTGCCGTTGTCGCGCACGCGGATGCGCAACCGCGTCGGCAGCCGCAGGGTCGAGACCCGCACCGTCGGGTTGTAGTCGCTCGACGCCGAGGCATCGCGCCGGCGGACCGCGTAGAACGCGTTGTTGAGCAGGTTGAGCAGCACGCGCGTGATCTCCTGCGGCAGCATCGACACCTCGCCCGCCCGTGGATCGAGATCGCGCTCGATGGTCACGTTGAAGCCCTGATCCTGAGCCCGCGCGCCATGATAGGCCAGATTGATCGCTTCCTCGACCACATCGTTCACGTCGGCCATCTGGCGTTCGCCGACATCGCCGCGCGAATGCAGCAGCATGCCCCGGACGATGCTGTCGGCCCGCCGCCCGTGGTCGCTGATCCGCGTCAGGTTGCCGGAGATCGACGCCATGACGTCGTCCAGTTCGGCCTTGTCGTCCGGGTCCGGGTCGGCGGCGATGCGCCCGACGGTCTCGGCGAGTTCCTCCAGCAGTTCGACCGTGACCTCGGCATAGTTGTTGATGAAGTTGAGCGGGTTCTTGATCTCGTGCGCGATGCCGGCGGTGAGTTGCCCCAGCGATGCCATCTTCTCCTGCACGATCAGCTGGCTCTGCGCTTTCTGCAGCTCGGCAAGCGAGGCCGCCAGCCGTTCCTCGGCCGCGCGCCGGCGGTCGATCTCGCGGGACTTGTTGTCACGCTCGACAATCGCCATCACGCCGTCGCGAAAGCCGCGGAAATTGATGCGCAGGAAGATCAGCAGGATGATCGTGCAGAGACCGAGGCTGAGGGAAGCGATGGCGCCGCCGATGCCGCCATAGATCACGATCGAGGCCGCAAGGGAGATCGCGGGCGGCGCGGCATAGACCAGGCAGGCGGTCGGCACCATCCAGATCGAGGCCATGGCACCGCAGGCCAGGCTGACGACCATCAGGTACATCAGGACCTCGCCCGTCGCGCCGTTGAGAGGGAACAGGTAAATAACGCCGACCGACAGCACCAGACCCATGGCCAGCGACCAGGCATCGATCTTGCGGATGTGACGGGTGCTGATGCGGCGCGGCGCGGGCTGGCCGTGGAAACGCCACCAGCGCAGGGCGAGCGGCACGAGCAGCAGGTGCACCGTGACCAGCCAGCCGGCAAGGAACTGCGAGGGCGCCGCCGAAAGGAAATTGAGCGCGACGATGAGGGTGGCGCCGCTGTTGCCGACGATCATCGCCGGCAGCACCCGAACCACCGCCAGCGCCTGCTGCACCCGCATTTCCTCGTCCAGGCTGCGTCGGGCCTCGGCATCGTCGCTGGATCCAAGGACAATGGTCTGCGGCAGCGTCATGCAGGCTGGCCGGGTCTCGGGCGGCCGCGAAGCCCTCTCCGGGCATGCGCCGCATTTGCGGGATGAACCGGAGTGCAGGCCGGATCGCGATTGCCGAAGTCTGCCGTCACGCGGCGGGCGAGGCAAGCCGGTGCGCGGTCAGCGCCGGGCGGAGTGCATGCCCAGTCGTTCGCCGGCCGGGCCGGGCCGGGCAAACAGGTAGCCCTGCAGCTGGTCGACACCGGCGAGCGCCAGTGCCTGGGCCTGGGCCGGCGTCTCGACGCCCTCGGCGGTGACCTTCATGCCGAGCCGGCGTGCCAGCGCCACCACCGAATCGACGATGGCACCGGAGCGCCGGTCGGAGGGGTAGCTGTCGACGAAGCTGCGGTCGATCTTCACCTTGCTGAACGGCAGGCTGATCAGCGCCTGCATCGAGGCATAGCCGGTGCCGAAGTCGTCCAGCGTGATCCCGACACCCAGGTCGGCCAGTCGCTGCAGGCGGTCGGCGGCGCCGGTGAAGTCGCGCACGAAGGCGTATTCGGTGATCTCCAGCTCCAGGCGCCGGGGATTCATGCCGGTTTCCTTCAGTACCTGGGCCACTTCACCGACAAAGGCGTCGTCGCCGAGCTGCTCCGCCTCGATGTTCACCGCGATGAAGCTGTCGCCCGCCGGGTCGTGCGCCAGCAGGTCCCGGCAGGCCGCGACCAGGACGTGCTGCATCATCAGGTGCGCGCGCCCGAAATGCTGGGCCGCCGCGACCAGTTCGGCCGGCGGGCGGATCTGGCCCTTCTCGTCGCGCCAGCGGAGCAGCGCCTCGTGGCCGATCACCTGTTCGGTCGAGGCCCCCAGGATCGGCTGGTAGAAGTTGAGCACGCGCCCCTCTTCCATCACTTCCTCGAACCACTGGCCGCGCTGCAGGTCGCGCACGAAGCCGTCCTGGCCCGGCGGCATCGGATCGCCGCCCGGCGCGTCGGGGCCGCGTAGACGCGTCACCAGCGTGCGCAGCAGGAACGGCAGGGCCGAGTGGGCGTCGCGGAAGGCACGGTCCAGATAGCGCCGCTCGAAGGCAATCAGCCAGCAATCCTCGATGCTGGTGACGCTGGCGCTGCGCGGAAAGGCATCGATCAGCGCCATCTCGCCGAAAATGTCGCCCGAGGCGAGCGTGGCGATGGAGCGCGCGTCGCTGTGCACCAGGACACGGCCGCTCTCGATCACATAGGCGCAGTGGCCGGTCTCGCCCTCGCGGACGATGGTCGAGCCGGCGGCGTGGAACTCCCGGCGGATGAACCGATGGTCGAGCGAGCCGAAATCGCCAGTGCCAGCGTCCCCTGCAAGCATTGCCGCAAGGTCCGGGCCGGTCGTGCCCCCGCCCTTTCCGGTCGCCGCCATCCGGACAACTGCCCCCGTGTCACATGTGTTCTGCATGAACGTGACATGGGAATATTAACAGAGTGATGCACGAATGCCGCGATCAAAGCGTGATCACGCTCCGGTCTGTTCTACCGAAGTTCCTCGATACTCCACAAGGTGTGTGACGGTGGCCGGAAACTGCGGGCGTGTTGCAGTTCGATCCGGACTGTTCCATCAAGCCGTCGCGGAAGGCCGAGGCGCATCACCCCGAAGTCCGTGCGCCACTCCACCAGCCGGATCAGTTCGCTGCGCGCGATGTCGGCGGCCGCATCGCCGGTGAAGTCGCCACGGGCGAACGTCGCGGTCGGCCGGCCGTAGATGCCGATCAGTTCGGTCAGCACGGCGTTCAGGTCGGCTTCCAGCGCGCGGCCATCGTTCGGATCGAGTGGATCGAAGGCGACCACGACCTTGCGGAACCGGCTGCCCTCGTGGACCAGCCCAAGCCGCTGGCGCAGGTCAATGGCCGGCAGCACGGCCGTCTCGTAGACGATCAGGCCCTCGATGACCGCCTGGCCACCGGCGACGCCCTGGTCCGCCAGCCGCTGCAGCACGGCCGGCAGAAGCGAATTCGGAGCCAGCGACGCCAGGTCGATCGTGCCTCCGGACACCACGGGTTCGGGCGCGCCGTAACTGTCTGGCGGCAGGGCCGGCCCGAACAGTCCCTGCCCCACGGGCTTGTCGAAGCTCAGCGTGTAGACGGCGGCAACGCGGAACGGCCGGCCGGAGACCCGGTTCTCGCCGTCGAGGAAGCTGTAGTCGGCCTCCAGCCCGACGCGATGGCGACCCTGCTGCCAGTCTGCCGCCAGGGTGAAGGCCTGCGTGCCGGTGTCCGCGCCCTGCCGGTTGCGGTCCTGGAAGGCGTAGCGGTAGTTCGCGCGCATCGACCAGTCCTGCCACGCCGTGCTCGCCCCCAGCGCCAGCGTGATCTCCTCGCCCGCGGCATTCCCCGCGGTGATGTCACGGAAGCTGGCGGACGGCGACAGCGAGCCGGAGACCGCTCCGATCTCGATCCGGCGGTCGATGCCGAGGGTGATCTGGCTGGTGTACTCGGGCACCGAATTCTGCACGTCGAGCACCTGCAGCAAATAGCCGGCGCGCAGGCTGGTGCTGTCGTCCAGGCCCGTGGTGGCGTTCAGCGACAATGTATGGGTGCGGTTGTCGATGGTCCGCGCCTGGTCGACGGTGGCGATGTAGCCATAGTCCGCCGAACCGGTGACGGGCCGCGCCAGTCCGAACGGCAGCGGGCCGGAGAGGGTGACGCCCGAACTGACGGTGTCGCGGGAGTTCGCCGCCTGGAAGTCGTCGCGGTCCCAGCGCGAGCGCGCCCTGAGCGACAGGCCGCCATCGAAGCGCCAGCCGCCGCGCAGGTTGAGGCTGCGCCGCCCCGGCGTCACCGCCGAACCGTTCGGGTCGAAGGTGGCGTCGTACTGTTCGAAGCGCAGGCCATAGTCGAGCGGCAGGCCGCTCCACCGCCCCCGCGCCTCCGAATAGAGGCCGACGCCCGTCTCGTCGGGCGCGGTGCCGGCGATGTCGTCGCCGAAGAAGAAGGCAACCTCGCCCAGCACCTCCACCGACTGGCCACCCAGGGTGAGACGGCTGTCGCCGGCCAGGCTGGCCACGGTCTGCATGCGCTGGTCGTTCACGCCATTGGCGCCGTCGGCCAGCAGGTTGGTGGCGACGTTGGCGCTGAAGGTGCCGAACGACGGATGGAAGGCCAGCCACGAGGCACCGAAGCTCTGGTCGTCGTCGAAATCGACATCGCGATACGTGGCCTGGTTGACGCCCCAGAAGCCGACGAGCGAGTGCCGCCACGGACCACCGAGGTCGGGCTGGAGCTCGACCTGCGTGCCCTTCAGCCCACGCTGGATGGTACGCGCGGTCTGGAACGCGAAGATGTCGCCGGCATCGAGGCGGAGCGGCACGCGGAGGTCGCCCTTTTCCCAGGTGATCGTCCCGCGCTCCAGCACCAGGCCATCGTCGGCACTGCGGTACGGGTTCTCGACCACAGCGCCGAAGGCCTGCACCCGGAAGGTCTCGAACGGCGAATACTGCCGCGTCAGGCCGAAATCGAACTCGCCGAAGCCGAAGGTACCGAGATCCGGGAACGGGCTGCGGGTGGTGTCGCCGGCATCGCCATAGGCCTCGACGCGGGCCGACAGGCTGCCGGAAAGTTGCCAGTCGCGCAGCAGCGCATCGCCCTCCCCGGCCGCGACCGGCGCGGCCAGGCCGAGCAGCGTGGCGGCCGTCGCCGCCCGTCTCACTCGACCACCTCCTCGGTGATGCGCAGGAAGAAGGTGTTCTGGCCGCGCAGGGTGCGGAACCCGCGCACGGGGTCGTTGAACTCGACCTGGGTGTCGGCATTGGCCGAGACGATGGAGGTGACAAGACGCGCGCCGCCCTCGCCGGTGGAGCGAAACTGCTGCACCGTCTGCACCGCGCTGAGACCCAGCACGCGGACGCTCGCGTCGCGCGGCACGTCTTCGGTCACCGAATCCAGCAGGCGGCCGCGATCGACGAAATCCTCGCCCAGGTAGTCACCCAGCCGGCCGTCATTCCAGGCCTGCAGCACCTCCTTCACCGCGTTGTTTGCCGCCTCGCGCGACACCGGGTCGACCTGTGCCACCGGCTCCTGCCCTTCCGGCACGGCCTCGGGGCTGGCGATGGCCCGGAAGCGCCGCGATTCCTGCGCCGACGCCGCGGTCGCCACCGTCAGCAGGAGCAGGGCTGTCAGCGCGACCCGCATCAGAGCTGCTCCAGGTTGATGATGGTGACCTGGAAGTCCGTGCCGCCGACCGGCGTGAACAGCAGGGTGGCGCGCACGAGAACCCCGCCGTTTGCGGCCAGCGTGAACTGCTGGACCCGGGCCGCGTCAAACGGGTCGATCTCGAAGGGGATGACGTTCGGGTCGACCAGGGTCCAGACCGGCAAGGTAGCATCGGGAAACACCTGCAGGACGTCCTGGCCAACCTGCACCTGGCTCTGCCCGTCGAAGAAATCCATGATCAGGAAGGCGCCGTCGACGCTGTTGCCGGTCAGGATGGTGCAATCGAGCGTCACCGGATCGATGACGAGGGAGACCTCGCGCACGATGTCGGGTGCGCCGGCCGGCTGCACGCCGGTGACGGTCTGGCCGATGCAGGCATCCAGACCCGCGCCATTGTTGTTGCCGTTGCCGTCGTCGTTCAGGTCGTCGACGGCCTGCTGCACCACGATGCCGTTGACGGTCGCGTTGTCGATGGGGTCCTCGGCATTGAAGGGGTTGTTGCCGTTGCGCGCCTCGACCCGGATCAGTTCGATGGACTTGATGACCTTCTTCAGCCGGGTCTTGGTGGTGGCGTCGGCCGGCGGCTTCACGTTCAGGCGGTCGAGAATGGCCTGCACCTCGTCGCGGCTCAGGCTGTCGAACTGCTTCTCGCCGGGCAGGATCGGCGAGTCCCGCCGGGTGTCGCCGCCGAGATCGGCGGCCAGCACCGGCGGCGCGACCAGGACCAGCATGGCAAGGGCCAGGGCGCGCAGCATCAGCGTGCCTCCCCGCCGATGCGGAACAGCCGGACGTTCAGTTCCGGGAAGCGGCCCAGCGTCTCCGGGTTCACGTCCATGGTGACGAAGGTCTCGCAGCTCGCGAAGCCGCTGCCGATGGGCCGGAGCGGCGACGAGCCGGCCGCGACCGCGCCGAAGCCCGGCTGCAGCTCCCAGCGGCAGCCCAGATCGGCGACGGGGAAGGCCTCGATGCCAGAGATCGTCGCGGTGATACGGTGGCGCACGCCCTGGCGGTAGATCTCCGGCACGTCCAGGCTGACCCGGGGCACCAGCGTCTCCGCCGAGAAGCGGTCGAGCCGCGCCACCTCGTTGCCGGCCGCATCGACGATCAGTGCAAAGCGGATCACGGCCCGTTCATCCAGGATACGGTGCTCGGCGACCCAGGACGTCGCCCCGTCGCGGCGGAATGCCACCGGTTCGCCGGGTCCGCCGATGCTGTCGAAACGGGCGCGGTAGGCCGTCATGTCGGCAGGGCCGTCGACCAGCAGGCGCCAGACCGCGCCGTGCCGGCCCAGTTCCTCGACCAGCAGCAGCGTGTCGTTGAGCGTGAACTCCAGCGGGCTGGAAAAGAGCTCCGGGGCTCCGGGCGCCAGCCCGAAGGGCTCCGTTTCGGCCGTGCCCGGCCGCAGGAAGGCGCGCAGCTTCGCCTGTCCGACCGCCGCACCGGGCATGGCGTCGACCAGGGCACGCTGGGTCTGTTGCACGAAGCGCAGGCCGCCGCCCCGGGTCGGCTGCAGCCCGACCGCCGGAACCGCGCCCGGCTGGGCGAAGCGCTCCAGCCCGCCGCGCAGGGCCAGCCGCAGCATCAGTTCGACCCCGCGCGAGCGCTCGGCGCGGAACAGGTCGACGGTGCCGGCGGTGAACTCGCCGCTGCCACCGGCCGGTCGCGCCAGAACATCCAGGCCGGTCACCGGCGGTGCAACGAACTGGACCTGGTCCACGGCGCCATAGAGTTCATTGCCCTCCGCCGAGAGGATGCGGACGGACAACCGCCCGACCATGCCGGCACGGCGGATGACCTCGGCGGCAGGCGGCGGCGCGAGCGGCAGGTTCGTCACGCTGCCGCCGGCGCCAAGAGGAACCTCCCCCGACTGCACCGGCTGACCGACGACCTCAAGGCGCCAGGCGACGCGATGGCCACTGCCCGCCGGCATGGGGCCCTCGATGGCGAGGCCGGCGACAAACGGCTCGTCGACAAAGCCGCGGCGTGGCGAGAGCACGATGCGCGCCCGGCTGGCGGTGACGCTGTGGCTGACCGTCCGCGCGCCCTCGGTGCTGCCGGCCGGGCGCAGGCTGAACAAGGCCTCCCCGGGAACACCGAGCGGCCGCACCTCGACCTGGCCCCGGTTGAGCGTCACGCCGAACGGGCCGCTCCGCTCCATGCGGATCTCGACCGGCGACGGGACCAGCGGGCCGGTGTCGACGTCGCGCTGGCCCAGCGCATCGATGATCGTGGCACGCAGGCTGGCGAGATAGACCGGCACAGTGGCGCCGGGCCCGACGATCATGTGCTGGCGTCCCGGATCGGCCGTGTCGCCGAACTTCAGGCCGACCAGTCCGACCGCCTCCACCGCATCCGCCCGGCCGCCGCGCACGACGTAGTTCGGGTTCACCGTGCGCGTGTCGCCGACAAAGCGCTGCTGCGGCACGCCGTTGCAGTCGACTGGCTGGAAGCGCGCGCCGTCCCCGACCAGCCGGGGCAGTGTCACCTTGCCAGGCTGGCCGGCCGACAGGCGCTTGCGGTCCCGGTCCAGCGTGATCCCGTCGACGCCGGTAAAGTCGAGCACCGTGCCGAGCAGGCCGGTGATGTCGGCGGTCCGCATGCCCGTCTTGCGGCTGATCCGGACTTCCACATCCCGGGTGACGCTACGTCCGCCGCCGGTCTCGCGGCGGCGGTCGACACAGATCGCATCCTGCACGCGGAAGGCTGTCGCGGTGATGCGGACCGGCAGACCGTCGGGCAGGTTCAGCAACGAGGCTGTGGTGGCGTCCATGGCAAAGCGCGGGCCGCCGAACTCGACGCGCACGCTGTCGGGATCGAAATGCTCGCCGGGTGCGAGACCGGCGAATTCCTGCGGGCGGGTCAGGGTCAGGCGGATCACCGGCGGCTCGGGCAGTCCGTCCGCCGCCAGGCCCGTGGGCAACGGGCAGTCGGCGGCATCGAGTTCCCGGCGGATTTCCTCGGTGCGTTGCGCATGCGCCTTGCGGTTGCGCTCGACGAAGGCGCGGATCTGCTCGGCGGCGGTGGGCGTTGCCTGTGCGGCGCCCTGCTGCGCCTGCTGGGCCAGCGCCGGACCGGCGCCGAGCACCATCGCGGCGATGATCAGCCAGCGGCGCATCACTTGCCCTTCGGGAAGCCGTCGCCGGCCTCCGCGTCCTGCTCCGCGGCATTGGCGACGTCGTCCGCGGCCTCCGCCAGCTTCTCGGCCTCGCCCTGGGCCAGCCGTTCATCCGCCGGGAACGGCTCGATCTCGAACAGTTCCACCTCGACCGGCTCGTCGGACGGTCCACCGCCCTTCGCGCGACCGCCTCCCCGCCGTGACGGTTCGTCGACGCCATCGGCCCCGTTGAGCACGATCCCGGCCCTGACCGAGTCCTGCAGCAGTCGCGCCTGGCGCTCGATGGCGGCGATATTCGCGGCCTGCTCGTTCAACTGCCGGGTTGCGTTGATGATCGCGTCGGCATTGGCCACCACCTTCGCGTCCACATTCCCGGCATCGCCAAGCGTGTCCAGCAGGCGGGTGTCGCGGGCGCTGTCGAGGATCGCCTTTGCACCCTCCGGCGTCTGGTCCAGCAGCCGGACCGGCTTGCCGTCGGCGCCGTCGGGCAGGACCTTCTGGAAGGTGCCGGCACCGCTGCCAAAGGCCTCCGATCCCTTGGGCAGCACCTGCTGCGCCAGGGCCTGGAAGCCCAGGTCGGTCGCCCCGAAGCCGAAGCCGCTCTCCTTCAGCGCCGGACAGCAGTCGACACCATCGACGATCAGGCTCTGCAGTTTCAGCCGCCCGTCCTTGGTCGAGATGTCGAATTCCTCGCCCAGGATGTCGATGACTTCCGGTCGACCACCGGACTTCGCGATCTCGGGATCGTTGCGCCGCTGCTCCAGCAGCTTGTTGAGGTCGACGACACCGTCGCGGTCGAAGGCGTTGACCTCCAGCCGGGCCGCGTCGTCGAAGACCAGCGCGATGTTGGAGGGCTTGAAGTCGATCAGCAGGATGCCGGCGTCGGTGGCCTTGTCGAGCGACTCGGCGATGGCCGCGACCTCTTCCGGCGTCAGCTTGCCGTCCGGACGGCTCTCCAGGATGTTGCTGACCTCGCGCGACGGATCGAAGCGTTCGACCTGCTTGAAGGCATTGCCGTTCTCGTCGAACAGCACCGTCACCGGCTCGCCCTTTTCGTCCAGCAGGATGTTGCCGTCCTTGTCGCGGAAGGGGACGTCCCGGTTGGACCGGATACCGGCCTGGTCGATCAGGTCGCCGGCCGCCGCCTCGCGCTTCAGGCCGCCCTCGCCCGTCTCCTTGAACTGCTGGATGACCAGGTTCGGGTTCTCGGACTGGTGGATCGACTTGACCCCGCCCTCGTTGAACGACTGCCCGACACGGATCTCGGTGTCGCCGACCTTCAGCACGATGGGCTTCTTCGTGGCCGGATCCACCCCCTGGACGAAGGGCTGCTTGTCGGCGAAGGCGGCGCGCTGGTCCTCGACCAGCCGCGCACCGGCATCGTCCAGCGCCGCCGTCGCATCCGTCGCGCCCTCGGCACGCAGCGCGTCGACCAGCGTGGTAGCCGCGGTTCCAGGCGTGAAGCCCGTCTGGAAGGCGGCGACGTCGGCCCTCAGCGCCTCGATGGCGGCGGCGACCTCGGGTGTCTGCGGCCCGTTGCGCAGCGTCTCAATATTGTCGAGCGCCTCGGCCAGCCGGAGATTGGCGCGGGCATCCAGCACGGTGTCGCCGATGGCGCGGCCAATCCTCTGGACGGTGCGGACCGTCGCCTTCGCGCCGCTGGCGGCAGTCAGCACGTTCAGCGCGTCGAAGGCCCGCGCCTCCAGCACCTCGACCGCCTTCACCTTCTCCTGCTGAACCTTGCGCAGGTCGGCCACCTGTTCGCGGCGCCGGTCGGAGGCCTCGACAAAGGCGGCGATCTCGGCCGGCGTGGCATTCGGGCCGGGCGTGTCGCCGCCGCCGAAGGCCTGCTTCACGCTGTCGGGCAGCACGAACAGTTCCTGCGCGCCCTTGAAGAATGCGCTGCCGATGGTCAGCACGGCGTTGATCGAGTTGTTGGCGCGCGCCGCCTGGTCTGCCTCCGCGGAACCGCGCGTCACCAGCAGGCCGTCGGGCGAGATGAAGTCCAGCACGTCGCCGGCCAGGTTGGCGGCGGAACGGGCAACGCCCTCGACCGCCTCGAAGCCGGCCTCTCCGACCGACCGGATCATGGCGGCGAAGATGTTCTGCGAGCTGTCGGAGAGATTGCGGATGAACGGGTCGGCCACCGCCTGCACGGCGCCGGAGGCCATGCGGGCGGTCAGTTCGATCGGGTATTTCACCATGCCCTGCAGGAACCGGGCGGTGCCTTCCATCGCCTCGGCGAGGAACAGGTCGGCCTCGGCCTTCTCCAGCACCGCGCGCGCCTCGGTGAAGTCCTTCAGGATGCGGACGCCGTCGCGCTTGAAGGCCAGGTCCTCGGGCAGGTTCAGGGCCGGCGGCGGATCGGGCAGCGGCGCCAGCGCCCTGCGCACGTCCGCCAACGCCGGCGGCGGCGCCACGCCGGGCAGGGCCGCGAAGCCGATCGCCCGCGGGTTGTCGGCCGGCGGCGCGAAGCCCAGCAGGTCCGTGAAGGCCGCGCCGCCGATGCTGGTCGCGCCGGCATCGCCGTCCTCGACCACCGGATCGCCCAGGCAATGGGCGAGATCGCCGCCGTCATAGGCGCGGCGCAGTTCGCCCAGCAGCCGCTGCCACGTGCTCTCCTGCGCCTCCAGCGCGGTGAACCGCTCCGCCAGCGCCTGGTTCGCCTCCCGGATCTGCGGCAGGGCACGCGCCGGGAAGTCGCGGGCGAAGGCCTCCAGTTTCAGCATGTTGGCATCGTGGCGGGCGCGGATCGGGTTGATGCGCGCCACCTCGGCCGGATCGAAGCTCATGGCCGCGACCGGCAGGCCGAACATCCTCGCCCCGCCGCCCTCGCCGCCGCGTCGCGCCGCCTGCACCAGGTCGGCCGTGGCCTTGTCCAGCAGCACCCCGGCACCCGCGGCCTCGACCGCGATCTCCTGGTGCACGCCGAGCAGGTCGCGGAACGGCGCGACATCGTCCTCGAAGATCCGCACCCGTGCGCGACGGTGCGCCTCCACCGCCTCAAGCACCGCCGCGGCATAGGTCGTCCGCGCCTCGAACAGCGCGGTCATCAGCTCGATGGCCGGCTCGCAGGAGCGGGCCTCGACCGCCTGCCGCGCGGCCAGTTCGCGCTGCAGCGCCGCCATGTCGGCGGTGCACTGCGCCACGCCGCCTGCGCTGTCCTGCGCCGCCGCCGGCAATGCGAGCAGCAGCATCACAATGGACAGCAGCCGCGCCCGCATCAGTCGCCCGCCCTGTCCAGCGCGGCCAGGAAGGCACCCGCGGCCTCGCCCCGGCGCCGCATCAGCTCGCCCAGTTGTGCCGGGGTGTAGCAGCCGCTCACCGCCACGGTCCGGCTGTCGCCGGCATCCAGCGGCGCGGCGACGGTGAACTCGGTCCGGCCGGCCTCGCCCTTCGGCACCGGGAACAGTGCCACCGGATCGCCGGACGCGCGGTCCCGCTCCGCCCGGGCCGCGGCCGCGATGCCGCGCGGGCTGTCGATGCCGCGAACCGGTACCGCCAGCAACGGACCGGCCTGCGCCGCGGCATTGCGCAGGTCATCCAGCGCGCCGCCGGCCCAGACCGTCCGGCCCGTGGCGTCGGTCACGAAGCCCTGGCGCGCCAGTTCGAAGAAACGGAGCACGACCCGGCTGATGGCCGTGGGGGCATTGGAGCCGTAGCAGAGCCGGTCGATGCGGAAGGTGACCTCGCCACCCGGCTCCGTCACCGGCACCTCGACCGCGGTCTCGTCCGGCCCGACCACCCGCGTCTCGGCCCTGGCCGGCAGGCCAGCGGCGACCAGCAGCACGGCCAGGGCCAGGATCGCCGGTCCGGTGCGCGTCGCGGACGCCGCCATGGATGCCTCGTGAGGTTGCCCGTTCGTCAGGTGGACAAGCTAGGATCAGCGCCGTCGACAGGCACCTGTCCGTTCGGACAGGGTACGGCCTCCGGTTGCGCAACTATGATGAACGTCACGGCCGGCGAGGGAAAGCGGAACAGACATGGCTTACGAAGATGACCTGCGGAATGCCCGCACGCTGGACGACCTCGCCGACGCGCTGGAGTACCGCGTCAGGGCGCTGGGCTTCGCCGGCTTCGCCTACTGGACGCATCTCCGCCGCCCCGTGCCGGAGCTGACCCGGGCACAGACCTTCACCCTGTTCCGCGGGCCGGTGTTCCTGAAGGCGTTCGAGGCCATGTACTTCCACAAGGCGCTGTGGAAGGAGGACCCGGCGATCCTTGTGGCGCCGGACGCGACCGAACCATATTCGTCGCGGGACGCCTACGAGCGCTTCGAGATGAACCGCACGCGGCGCTGGCTCTATCGCCTGAACAAGCGCTTCGGCTTCTTCCAGGACATCAACATTCCCGCGCACACGCCGCTCCGGGTGCAGGTGCTGAACGCCTTCACGCTCGGCAACGACCCGGAGGGCGATGCCCGCATCCGGGAACGGGTGCCGCAGCTCACGCACGATTTCCTGGGCTTCTGCTCGGCGATCAGCGACTTCATCGTGTTGAGCGACGAGGCGGACATGCCGACGCTGATGTTTTCCCGCCGGGAGCAGGAATGCCTGGCCTGGATGGCGAAGGGGCGCTCGAATGCCGAGATCGCGGAGATCCTCGGCATCCGGGAGCGCACGGTGAAGTTCCACGTCGCCGGCATCATGAAGAAGCTGGGCGCGGCCAACCGGACCGAGGCGATCGCCATCGCCGCCCGGTCCGGCTGGATCGTGAACTGAGGTCCGCGCGCGGCCTCAGTGCGAGAACAGCACCGGCACCGTCATCGACTGCATGATGGTGCGGGTGACGCCGCCGAACATCCGCTCCTGCAGGCGCGGGGTGCCGTAGGCGCCAAGGACCAGCAGGTCGATGTCCATGTCCGCGACGCGCGACAGGATCACCTGGTCGGGGGTGACGCCCTTCGCGTCCTCCTCGGCCACCTCGACGTGGACGCCGTGGCGGGCGAGGTGCAGGGCGATGTCGGCACCGGGGACCTGGCCGTGCCGCGCGCTGCCGGGCTTCGGATTGACCACGATGACCACGACCTTCTCGGCCTTCTGCAGGATCGGCAGGGCGTCGTTCAGCGCCCGCACGGCCTCGCGGCTGCCGTCCCAGCCGACCATGACGCGGCGGCCGAAAGGCTTCTGCAGGCCGACATAGGGCACCACCAGGACCGGGCGACCGCACTGGAAGATCACTTCCTCGGGCAGTTCGTTGCCGGCCGGGCGTTCCCTGTCCGGATCGGACTGGCCGATCACCACCAGGTCGGCATGGCGGGCATGGACAGCGATGGTGTCCTGCGCCACGGCCGACGGCGCGACCTCGGTCCGGAAGTCGATGGAAAGGTCGGACTTCGAGACGACAGCCGTGAAGGTCTCCTTCGCCTTCGCCGCGGCGGCGTCGGCGCGGGCCTGCAGCAGGTCGATGGTCTCGCGCGGGACCGGGCCGTAGGCATAGAGCGGCCAGCTCGCCTCGACGGCGACGTAGAGGCCGGTCAGATGCGCGCCACTCGCGCGCGCCAGATCGATTGCCGCCTGGATCGGCTGTTCGGGCTTTCCGGCCTCGTCGACCACCACCAGGATGTCCTTCAGCGCCATGGCTCTCTCCCCCGTAACGCGTCCTTGCCGGCACATGATCGCGCCGGTTGATGACCCGAACATGGCGGAAGGGTGCTTGTCACGTCTTGACCGGGATCAAAACGCCGCGGTCGTCCCGTCACGCGCCCATTGCGTCACGGGCGCCAGTGACTATAGTCCGCCGCCACCGCTCGCCTTGTCGGCGCCCGGCGGAGGGATGGCCGAGCGGTTTAAGGCGCACGCCTGGAAAGCGTGTTGGGTGCAAGCCCTCGCGGGTTCGAATCCCGCTCCCTCCGCCAGATTTCCCCATCACAGACGGCATTGCCCTTCGGCGTTTCCGCACAACTTCCCAAGCGACGCCGCGCGCATTGCATGCGTGGGTCGGGGAGCGACGGGGGGAGATCGATGGACGTCATCATTCTGGGCAGCGGCTCGCCGATGCCGCATCCGGACCGCGCCGGTCCGGCGACGCTGGTCCGCGCAAACGGCCTCAGCCTGCTGTTCGACTGCGGTCGCGGCGTGCTGATGCGCGCGGTGGCGGCGGACCTGGCCGCGCCCGACCTGACGGCACAGTTCCTGACCCACCTGCACAGCGACCACACCACCGACTTCAACGACGTGGTGACGACGCGCTGGATCATGAGCGCGGCGCCGAACCCGCTGAAGGTCTTCGGCCCCGAAGGCACCGACCGCTTCGTGCAGGCAACGATGGCGGCGCTCGAGGCCGACATCGGCTACCGCCTCGCGCATCATGACGACCTGACCGAGCCGCCCGCCGTCCATGTCACCGAATGCGGTGCCGGTCCGGTGCTGGCGCAGGACGGCGTGACCGTGACCTGCGCGGCGACCGACCACAGCCCGGTGCATCCGACGCTCGGCTACCGGATCGAGGCCGGCGGCAAGGTTGTCGCCATCGCCGGCGACACGGTGCCCTGCGCCGGGCTCTACGAGATCTGCGCCGGTGCCGACATCTACGTGCAGACCGTGATCCGCAGCGACCTGATCGCCCGGTCACGCTCGCAGCGCCTGCGCGACGTGCACACCTATCATTCCGACGTGCGCCAGGCCGGCGAGACCGCCGCGCGTTGCGGCGTGGGAACCCTGGTGCTGAACCACTTCGTCCCGCCACCGCCGCCCGGCCGCGAGGAGGAGTGGGCCGCGGCGGCACGGGAGGTCTTCGACGGCGAGATCCTGGTCTCGCATGACCTGATGAGGGTGAGCTGTTCCGCGGCCTAGGCCTTCGGGGACGCGATACCGTCGGGACCTCACCCGGTGCGGCAGCGGCTTTCCGGCTGTGGCAGCCCGGAAGGTATCAGTCAGCGCCGCGCGCGGAACGCCTCCTGCCCGGCGGTCCATCCGGAATCCATCAGGTCTCCTCCCCGTTCGCCGCGATGCCGGTCGAGATCGCGCCGGCATCGGCCAGCGCACGCAGTTCGTCATCGCCCAGCCCCAGTTCGGACCGCAGCACGTCGGCGGTGTCCTGTCCCAGCAGGCGCGGCGCCTCGAGCGGAGCCTGCGGCGCGCCGGTGTATTTCACTGGCCGCCCGGTCATGCGGATCGTGCCGGCGGTCGGGTGCCCGGTCGTCACCACCATCCCGCGCGCCAGCGTGTGCGGGTGGGACAACGCGGCGCCGATGCCGAGAATCGGCGCATGCGGCACGTCATGGCGCTTCAGGATCGCCTCCCACTCCGCGACCGACTTCGTTGCCGTGGTGGCAAAGACGATCTCGTTCAGTGCCACGTGGTGCACGCGCCGGTCGGCCAGCGTGCGGAAGCGCGGATCGTCGGCGATCTCCTCCAGGCCCAGCGCCTGGCAGAATCTCGGCCAGAAGCTCTCGGTCAGCACGGCGATGACGATCTGCCCGTCGGTGCAGGGAAAGGCGCCATAGGGGAAGATGTTGGCGTGCATCGAGCCGACCGGCCTGGGGTCGACGCCGTTGACGAACGAGAGCTGCGCGAAATAGGTCAGCATGCCGACCAGCCCGTCATGCAGGCTGATGTCGATCTGCCGGCCCCGCCCGGTGATGCTGCGTTCGTAGAGCGCGGCCAGGATCGAGATCGGGCCGTAGATACCGCCCACCATGTCACCCAGCGGCAGGCCGAGCCGGACCGGTGCGCGATCCGCCTCGCCGTTGATGGAAATCACCCCGCTCATGGCCTGGGTGACGATGTCGAAGGAGGGCATGTCGCGCAGCGGCCCGGTCTGCCCGAAGCCGCTGATGGAGCAGTAGACCAGGCCCGGATTGCGCGCCGCCAGCGTCTCGTAGCCGAAGCCCAGGCGGTCCATGACACCGGGACGGAAGTTCTCGACCAGCACATCCACCCGCTCGGCCAGCCGCAGGACCAGGTCCTTGCCCGCCGGTTGCCGGGCGTCGATCACCAGCGACTTCTTTCCACGATTGTGCGCCAGGTAGTAGTGGCTCTCGCCGCCGACATAGGGCGGGAAATGCCGGGTCTCGTCACCCTGCGGCGGCTCGACCTTGAAGACCTCGGCACCCAGATCGGCGAGGTTCTGGGTCGCGTAGGGACCGGCCAGCACCCGTGTCAGGTCCAGCACCTTCAGTCCGGTCAATGGCCCGCGCCAGCCGGACGCCTGTCGCGCCTCTTCCGACACCCTGTTCCTCCCCGTCAGAACCCGCCGGACGATACAGAGGCACCCGCGCGTTGTGAACAGCGTCTATTGGTTGTCCAAAGACAATTCAATCGGGCGATCTCGGATGCATCCTGCGTCCGGCCATCATCCATTTTTGTTGTACAAAGACAATCAAAATCCCTCTTGTACAATAATCCGGCCTGAGCGAATGTTCGGGCCATGACACGGCTGACCGACTACACGAGCTATGCGGACGCGCAGGCGCACTTCACGCCGGAGGCGCTGTGGGACCTGTTCGACGGCGATCGCGCGCACCTGAACATCGCGCACGAGTGCATCGACAGGCATGTGGGGCAGTCGGCACCGGCGCTGATCGTCGTGCGTCCGGGCGGCCAGGACGAGGTGCTGTCCTTCCGCCAGGTGTCGGCGGATTCCGGGCGTTTCGCCAACTGGCTGGTGGCGCGCGGCGTGAAGCCGGGCGACCGGGTCGCCGTGATGCTGGAACCAGGGCGCGCCTTCTACGCCACGATCTTCGGTGCCATGAAGGCCGGCGCCATCGCGGTGCCGCTGTTCACCCTGTTCGGTCCCGACGGTGTCCGCCTCCGGATCGGCGACTGCACGCCGGTGCTGCTGGTGACCAACCCCGAAAAGGCCGCCGGACTGGGCGATGCCGGCGTCGAGGTGGTGGTGGCCGACGACGCGTTCATGGCGGCGCTTGAGAGCCAGCCCGCCGCATTCGACTGCACCACCGCCGGCAATCACATGGCGATCTACCAGTACACCTCCGGCACCACGCGCGAACTGCCGGAGGCGGTGAAACACACCCACCGCTCGATCGTCACCCTGATGGTGGCGGCGCTCTACGGCACCGGCCTTCGGCCCGGCGACCGCTTCATCTGCCCGTCCTCGCCCGCCTGGGGCCACGGCCTGTGGCACGGCACGCTGGCGCCGCTGGCGCTCGGCATCACCACCGGAGCCTGGGCCGGCAGGTTCGACGCGGCGGAACTGCTGGCGGCGCTGGAACGGCACGCCTTCACCAACATCTCGGCGGCAGCCACCCACTACCGCATGATGCGGGTCTCCGGCGCCGCCGGCCGCCACACCTACGCCCTGGACAAGCTCTCGTTCACCGGCGAGCCCATCGACAGCGAGACCGAGGCCTTCGTCGCCGCCACGTTCGGCAAGCCCGCCCGCAGCATGTACGGCACGACGGAGATCGGCGTGATCCTGGTCGGCTATCCGGGCGCGGACGATTTCGAGGTGCGGCCGGGCTCGCTCGGCAAGCCGATCCCCGGTGGACAGGTCGAGGTGCAGGACGCCAGTGGCCAGCCCTGTCCGCCGGATGTCACCGGCGAACTGAAGGTCTTCCGGCGCGGCACCTGGATCCGCACCAAGGACCTCGGCCGGGTCGATGCCGACGGCTTCTTCTTCCATGGCGGCCGGGCCGACGACGTCATTATCTCGGCCGGCTGGACCATGAGTGCCGTCGAGATCGAGGACGCCATCCTGAAACATCCGGACGTACGCGAGGCCGCGGCCATCGGCGTGCCCGACAGCCTGCGCGGCCAGGTGGTGAAGGCCTTCGTGGTCTCCGACCGGGCCGGCGGCGAGACCTTCGAGCGCGAGATCCAGGACCTGGTCCGCGCGCGCCTCAGCCAGCATGAATATCCGCGCATCGTCGCATTCACGGCCGAACTGCCGAAGACGCCGGCCGGCAAGGTCAACCGCAAGATCCTGCGCGATCGCGAACGCAGCGGGACGGCACAGATGGAGGGAACCCGATGACCATCGAGCGCAGCTTTCCGAAGATCACCGAGAAGGGTCTGGACGACCTGCGCCAGCGCATCGGCGTCGAGATCGGCGTGACCGCGGAGCCCTGGTGCCACGAGGCCACCCGCGACAACATCCGCCACTACGCCTACGGCATCGGCGATGACAACCCGCTCTGGTGCGTGCCCGAATATGCGTCGAAGACGAAGTACGGCGACGTCATCGCCCTGCCGAGCTTCCTGTTCACCACCAGCCGCATCATCTCGGGCTATGTCGGTGGCCTGCCCGGCGTGCACGCCATGTGGTCAGGCGCCGACTGGCACTGGCACAAGGTGGTGAACCGCAACGACACCATCACCACCGAGGCGCGGCTGAAGGACCTGATCGAGCACGAAACGCGCTTTGCCGGTCGCGCGGTGCAGCAGATCTATCATGTCGACTTCTTCAACCAGCATGGCGACCTGGTGGCCGACGCCGACAGCTGGTGCTTCCGCACCGAGCGCGACCACGCGCGCGAGAAGGGCACCAAGTACACCGAGGTGAAATCGAAGGAGCCGCGCCGCTATTCCGAGGAGGAACTGGCGCGGATCTACGACCTGTACCGCAACGAGGAGGTCCGTGGCGCCGAGACCCGATACTGGGAGGACGTGACCGAGGGCCAGGCGCTGCAGACCATGGCCAAGGGCCCGATGACCGTCACCGGCTTCATCGCCTATGCGCAGGGCTGGGGCGGCCTCTACATCCGCGCCAACAAGCTGGCCTGGCGCCTGATCGACGCGCATCCGGGCCTGGGCATCCCGAACCGGTTCGGCATTCCCGACTGCCCCGAGCGGGTGCACTGGGAGGAGGAGTTCGCTCTCGAGGTCGGTGCGCCAGGCGCCTATGACTACGGGCCGGAGCGCTGCTCGTGGCTGACCCACCACCTGACCAACTGGATGGGCGACGACGGCTTCCTGCGCTCGGCGCACTGCAAGATCCGCCGCCACAACCCGCAGGGCGACCTGCTGTTCATCAACGGCAAGGTGGTGCGCAAGTTCGTCGAGGACGGCCGGCACCTGGTCGAGATCGAGCAGGAGGCCCGCAACCAGGACGACGAGCTGTCGATCCTGGGTGGCGGCGTGGTGGAACTGCCGAGCCGGGGCTGAGCGCGCCTGTCTTGCCCCGGACCTGATCCGGGGCCTGTTCCGCCAGCAGTCGAGCCATGGGCTCCGGCGTTCGCCGGAGCGAGCGCACGGCATCAGGTCCCGGATACCGCTGCGCGGTTCCGGGAATCAGTCAGCATTGCAATCGGAATCCCCGGAAGCCCGTCAGGGCTGTCCGGGGCCTGAAGACCAGCGAAAGACTGGTTCGGCATCCGTCCCTTGACCACGCCTGCGGATGATATTGCTGCGGCAATGCCGCCGTGATAGCAGCATTCCGAGGGCGTGGCCGTAGCCGAGGAAGGTCGGATCATGGATCACGAAGTTCGGGAAGACGGACAGGGCGAACACTCCAACAGCCTTCGCCTGAAGTGGCGGGCGCCGGTCCTTACCGAGGAAGACAGCGCCGCCATCACCGCAATCACGAACTGTGGCTCCGGATCGGATGGCGTCATCTGTCAGGCCGGCTCGTAGTCGCGTCCGGTCCGGCCGATGTCGGGACGGGGCTGAAAGTGTCGGCTTGCACCGGATCTGATCCGGGGTCCATTGCATCAGCCTTGAGCCATGGGCTCCGGCGTTCGCCGGAGCGAGCGCACGGCATCAGGTCCCGGATACCGCTGCGCGGTTCCGGGAATCAGTCAGCATTGCAATCGGAATCCCCGGAACACACTGACCAGACTGTCAGCGATCTCCCCGAACGGGTGTCAACCATCTCCCCGGGCTAAACATCAAGCCGGGCCATCCAGTCTTGGCCTTCACGCCTGCGGCAGGATCTGCCCCTCGATCTCGCGGGCGGCGCGCTGCATGTCGGCGGCGATGGCCAGCGCCTTCGCCTCGTCGATCTGCCCCCCGAGGCCGACGGCGACGATGGTGTGGGTGATGGTGCCCGAGGCCTTGCAGACCGGCACGGCGACGATGGTGACCCCGGCGATGTAGTGGCCCCGGTCGATGCTGTAGCCCTGCCGGCGCACCGTCTCGACCTCGGCCTTCCAGGTCTCCAGGTCCGGTGCGTCGTGCCATTTGAGCGTGCGGAAGCCGGCCTCGATCTCCGGCCAGGGCCGGTCGGTGAAGGCCGCGACGCAGCGACCCGTGGCGCTGATCAGCGCCGGGAAGCGACTGCCGACATCGACGTGCAGGCGGACCGGCGCCTGTGAGCGCGCCAGCGCCACCACGATCATGTGGCGCAGATTCGGCACCTCGACGCCGATGGCCGCCACCGAATAGCGCTCGGAAAGCTCGCGCAGCCAGGGTCGCACGAGGCTCGGGAAATCACCGTGCTCCAGCACCGCCCGGGCCAGCGGCAACATGCCGACGCCCAGACGGTAGCGCTTGGTCGCGGCATCGACCTGCAGCAGGTCCTCGGCCACCAGCGCGCGCAGGATGTGCAGCGCCGTGCTCGGCACGATGCCGAGCGTGGAGGCAATCTCCTTCAGCGCCAGCGGCTCACGGCTGCTGCCGAGCAGGCGCAGGATGGCGACGGCGCGGGTGACGGCCGGAACGGCGCGGATACGGGGCGGGCTGGCGTTCATGATTGTGTCTGTACAACACAATCACCGCCTGCACAGCCGTCCGCGCCGCCGCAGTCAGAACTTGCCGTAGACCGGGATGATGCCGCCGCGCGTGGTCCGGTTCGCCGGGCTGGCGAGGAACACGATGGTCTCCGCCACGTCGGCCAGCGCCGGCCAGGTCGCATGATCGGCGTCGGGCATGGCGGCGCGGTTGGCCGGGGTGTCCAGGATCGACGGGGCCACGGCGTTGACCCAGATGCCCTCGCCCGCGACCTCCTCGGCCAGGGCCTGGGTGAGGCCCGCGACCGCCGACTTGGCCGAGGTATAGGCGACCATGTTGGCGCCCGTGCGCGGCTCCAGTGCCGGCCGGGCGGCGACATTGACGATGCGCCCGCCCTTGCCCGCACGGCGGAAGGCTGCGATGGCGCCCCGGCAGGAATTGAAGCAGGTCATGGCGTTCATGCGCCACTGCGCCTCGAAATCCGACGCCTTCGTGTCGGCCACGGGCGCGAACAGGAAGCCGCCGGCGATATGGATCGAGGCCGAGATCGCTGGCAGGCCGGCGTAGTACGCCGCGGCCGCGGCCGCGTCGGCGACGTCGATACCGGTCGCGATGTTCACCCGCTCGTGGCCCGCATGCGGAAAGCTGTCCAGCTCGGCCGCGATGAAGTTGGGCAGGTGACAGGTGGCGCCGCGCGCCAGCAGCAACCCGACCACGGCCGCGCCCAGCGCGCCGGTTCCGCCGGTGATCACCACGCCGGAATTCTCGAACATGCTCACTCTCCTTCCCCAAGGACCGGGAGAGACCAGACTGTTCCGCGCCGCTTCGCAACCCCTGAAATGCGTGGCAGCCGCGCGGGCACCCGTCTACCCGTGCATTGCCCGACACGGTATTGAGGACGAAAGACAATGCAGGGGATGCCGATGGACAGGCCGGTCACGGGGGTCGACGACGACAATCTCAGGGTCCGGGCGCCGGCGCCGGACTGGTACCACGCCGCGCGCGCCATGCCCGGCCGCGACGGCTTCGTCGATGTCCAGGGCTGCGCCGTGCATTACCTGCACTGGACCGCTCGCCAGCCGGCACGCGGCAACATGCTGCTGGTCCATGGCGGCGGCGGCCATGCCCACTGGTGGAGCTTCGTCGCGCCGATGCTGGCGCGCGATCTCAACGTCGCCGCGCTGTGCCTGTCCGGCATGGGCGACAGCGGACCGCGCGAGTCCTACGATTCGACGGTCCGCGCCGCCGACCTGCGCGGGGTGATCGGGGCTGCCTTCCGGGGCGGGCCGACCTGGATCCTGGGGCACTCCTTCGGCGGCTTCATGTCCAGCCGGTTCGGCCAGCTGCATGGCGCGGAGGTCGACGGCATCATCATCGCCGACTCGCCCTTCCGCCCGCCGCACAAGCGCGACTCCGACGTGAAACGGCGCCCGCGCATGGGCAACAAGCGCCACTACGCCACCTTCGAGGAGGCGCTGGCGCGCTTCCGCCTGATGCCGGAACAGCCCTGCGAGAACGCCTTCCTCGTCGAGCATATCGGCCGCCACTCGATCAAGCGGGAGCCGGAGGGCTGGTGCTGGAAATGGCATGGCGGCGGCATGGGCAACCGCCGCTTCGGCGAGCCGTTCCACGACTACCTGGCGGCGGCGCCGTGCCGGAAGGCCTTCATCTACGGCGAGAAGTCGGCGCTGATCGACCCGGACACGCTGGCCTACATCACCGAACTGGTCGGTCCCGGCGCGCCGGTGATCGGCATACCGGAAGCGCATCATCACCTGATGCTGGACCAGCCCATCGCCTTCGTCACCGCCGTGCGGGGCGTGCTGGCGGCCTGGGGACACGGCGCCTGACGGCACCGGCCCCGCCAGTCGCCGGGTATCAGATGCTGTCGCCCGGGTGGAACAGCCGGCCACGCTCGGTGATCGCGATGATCAGCAGGGTGGCCGTGCCCGACAGCGCGAAGCCCGCCGTCATCGGCACGAAGGTGCCATCGAAGGCCTGGCCGATCAGGTAGCCGATGCAGGCACCGAGCAGCACCGTCACCGCGCCGATCAGCGACGAGGCGATGCCGGCGACATGCTGCTGCGGCTCCATGGCGAGCGCGTTGAAGTTCGAGAACACCATGCCGACGAACAGCATGTTGGCCGAGATCAGCGGCACGAACAGCCAGGCGCTGGTCAGGCCCGACAGGCCGAGACCCAGCAGCCCCAGCGAGATCAGCACGAAGGTCGTCGCCGCGAGATGGCTCAGCAGGCGCATGCCGAAACGTTCGACCAGGCGCGAGTTGATGAAGGACGCCATGGCGATGGAACCGGCGGTGACCGCGAAGACGGCCGGGAACCAGTGGCCCAGCCCCAGCACCTCGCCCATCACCTGCTCGGCCGAGTTCACGAAGCCGAACATGGCACCGAAGAAGGTGCCGGTGGACAGCATGTAGCCGACGGTCTGGCGCGAACCGAGGATCGAGCCCAGCGCTTCCCGGATGGCCCCGACGCGGATCGGACGGCGATATTCGGGACGCAGGGTCTCGGGCAGGCGGTAGAGGCAGAAGACGAAGACCAGGCCGGAATAGATCACCAGCAGGCCGAACACCCAGTGCCAGGACAGGGTGAGCAGGACCACCTGTCCGATGGCCGGGGCGACGATCGGCATGGCCATGAACACCATCATCACCAGCGACATGACGCGGGCCATGCGGCGCCCGCCATAGCAGTCGCGGACGGCAGCCACGGCGACGACGCGCGGCGCCGCCGAGCCAAGGCCCATGACAAAGCGGGCGGCCAGCAGCGCACCCATGTCGGGCGCGGCGAGACAGGCAAAGCCCGAAATCCCGTACAGGACCAGGCCGACCAGCAGCACCGGGCGGCGGCCATAGCGATCCGCCAGCACGCCGGTGAAGAGCTGCCCGATGCCGAAGCCCAGCAGGTAGGCGGTGATCACCGTCTGGGCCTGGTTGGGATGGGCGAGACCGAAGGCAGCCTCGATCGCCGGCAGGCCCGGAATCATGATGTCGATGGCAAGGGCATTCAGCGCCATCAGGCCCGCCATCAGGGCGACGAAGGCATTGAACCCGAGTGGCGCGTGGCGCGGCGATGCCTCGGTGTCGATATGCGGCACACCTGCGGCGGAGGCGGTGATGGAGGACATGGAACCCTGACAGAATGGAAGACGCTACCGGGGCGACCGGCCGGACCGGTGACCGGCCACATCGTGCATCTAGTTCGCAGGTGCACACAAGCCAATGACCGGGGCCGGTCCGCATGGCAGTCATCACCCCAGCGCGGATCGTGCCCGGACCGTGTCAGCCTTCCGGTCCGGCGTGGACCGGGGTCGGGATGCCCTCGAACCGGGCCTTCAGTTGCAGTGCGAGATAGCGCGAATAGTGCCGTGCCTGGGCCAGGTTGCCACCCTGGAACCAGAGGCCGGGCTGGCGTGTCGGCTTCCACATGTTGCGCAGTTCGCCCTCCCACGGTCCCGGGTCCATGTGCGTGCCGGAGCCGAGACCCCAGACCCGCCCGACCCTGGCCGCCACCTCCGGCGAGATCAGCAGCTCGGCCCATTCGTCCATCGGGCCGTAGCCGGTGGCATGCACCACCAGTTCGGCCGGCAGGCGTTCGCCGCTGTCCAGCACCACCGCGTCCGGCTCCATGCGCGCCACGTTGACGCCGGTCCGGAGCGCGATCTCGCCGTCGATCACCAGTTGCGAGGCGCCGACATCGATGTAGTAGCCGGAGCCGCGCCTGAGATACATCGGGCCGATACCGGATTCGTCCTCGCCGAAGGACAGCATGAAGCCGGTCTCGGCCAGGTCACGGTAGAAGTCCGCGTCCTCGGCCCGCATGCGCTCGACCGACGGGCGCACGAAGTCGGCGATCATCGCGTAGGGCACGGAGGCGGTCAGCAGGTCGGCGGTGTCAACGTCGATGCCGGCCTGCACCGACTTCTCCGAATAGAGCGTGCGCCCGATGCGGGCGATGGTATCGGCACGGATCACCAGGGTCGGCGAGCGCTGCAGCATGGTCACCCGCGCGCCGTGTTCCCAGAGATCGGCGGCGATGTCGTGGGCCGAGTTGTTGGAGCCGACGACGACGCAGTCCCGGCCCTGCCAGTCGCGGCCGCTGCGCCAGGCACTGGAGTGCATCTGGGTTCCGGAAAAGCTGTCCATCCCGGGGAAGTCGGGAAGCTTCGGCATGCCCGACATGCCGGTCGCCAGGATCAGGTGCGCGGGCTTCAGCACATGGCGGGTGCCGGCGCGGTCGACCTCGACGGTCCAGCCGCCACCGGGCTCCGGCGTGGCGCCGAGGCAGGTCGTGGACGTCCAGATGTCCAGTTCCATCAGCCGGGCATAGCATTCCAGCCAGTCCGCCATCTTGTCCTTCGGCGTATAGACCGGCCAGTGGTCGGGGAACGGCAGGTAGGGCATGTGGTCGTACCAGACCGGGTCGTGCAGGCAGAGCGAATCGTAGCGCGTGCGCCAGGCATCGCCCGGTCGCTCCAGCTTCTCGATGACCAGGGTCGGGACCCCGAGCCGCTTCAGCCGCGCCGCCAGCGCGAGCCCGCCCTGCCCGGCGCCGATCACCAGGCAAAAGGGCTGCTCGGTGATGCCCAGCGTCTCGGCGATGTGGCGACGCTTCTGCAGCCAGGTCACGCGGCGAGGTTGTGCACCATGCTCGACGCCGTTCTCGCGCGTGAACCCGGCCTTTTCCTCGTGCCCCTTCAGTTCCATCAGCGCCGTCAGCAGCGTGGTGCAGCGCCCGTCCTTCAGACGCAGGTGCGCCTTGCCGCGCCCGGTCGCGGTCTCGAACGTCGCCCAGGCCTGCACCGTGTCGCCCGACACCTCCGGCGTACCGAGGAGAGACCAGCCGGACGGCGCAGTGCGGGCGAGGCAGGCGCCCAGCATCTCGCGGATCGCCGCCTGCCCCTCGAAGGTGGCGATGTTCCAGGTGAAGGCGGCGAGGTCGCGCCAGTAGCCGTCTTTCGCAAAGCACGCCGCCACCGCCTCCGGGTCGCCCGAGGCCGTCGCCGCGCCGAACCGCGCCAGCCAGTCGGCGACGCCCTGCCGTACCTCCGCGTTCATCCGCGTCCTCCTTCCGCGTCGGACCCGCGCTCCATCGGCAGTGACGGGTCGGCCGACCATTCCAGCAGGGAGTTGTCATAGAGGCGCACATCGGTACGCCCGGTCAGCCGCAGCGCGAACAGCGCCGCGGCGGCCGCGATGCCGCCACCGCAATAGGTGATCAGCGGCCGGTCGGCGGGAAGGTCCGCGAACTGCGCCCGCATCTCGTCCAGACTGGCGAAGGCGCCCGTCGCCGGATCGAGTATGCCGGTGGCCGGGCAGCTCACCGATCCCGGAATGCGGCCCGGCCGGCCGTAATGCGTGCCGCCGGTGCCTTCGTGCTGCGGGCGGGAGAGCGCGTTGACCAGCACCGCACCACCGCCCTGCACCGCCGCCAGCACGTCATCGCGGCCGGCAACGGCGCCGGTGTCACGCTCGCCCCGGAACACCGACGGCGTGAAGCTCTCCTCGCCTGTCGCCACCGGCCGGCCCTCGGCCTGCCACCGCGCGAAGCCGCCGTCCATGATGCGGACGTCCTTCAGGCCGGAGACCGTCAGCACCCACCAGGCGCGCACGACAGCCACGGCGGTGCCGGAGCCGTAGAGGATCACCGTGTCGTCCGCGCGGATGCCGATGCGCGAGAGCACGGCGTCGATCTGCGCCTGCGGCGCCAGGGTGAAGGGGTACGCCCCCGCCGGGTCCGACAGGTCGTCGACCATGTGCAGGTAGGCGGCACCCGGTACGTGACCCTTCAGCCAGTCGGGACGGCCGGTGTGGATGGTCGACGCGCCCACCGGCTTGATCTCGAAATGCACGGTGCAGTCGATCACCCGCACGCCGGGGCGGCCGAGCATCGCCTCGACCTCGGCCGGGCTGACGACCGGGTGCGGGGTTCCCACGCCGCTCACCCCGCCACCGGCGCGAAGGCGGCGAGCATGCGCGACAGTGACTTCACGTCGCCCTCGGCGTGTACCGGCTGCAGGCAGACATGGTCGGCGCCGGCGGCGAAATGGGCCTCGACCACGGACTGGATTGCCGCCTCGGTGCCATGCGCGACCATGGCCGAGAGGAAGCGTGCATTGCCGCCGTTCGACAGCTCCTCCTCGGTGAAGCCCAGCCGGAGCCAGTTGTTGCGATAGTTCGGCAGCGGCATGTAACGCTCCAGCTCGGTCTTCGCGAGCCCCAGTGCCGTCTGCGCGTCGGCCTCCAGGCAGAACTTCTGCTCGACGCAGAGCAGCTTGTCGGGGCCCAGCACCGCGCGCGCCTCGGCCGTGTGCTCCGGTGTCACGTTGTAGGGGATGGCGCCGGCCGTCCGGTCACGCGCCAGTTCCAGCATGCGCGGTCCCAGCGCCGCGATCACCGTGGTCCGGCCGGGGGCGTCGAGGCCCTTGCCGTCCTTGTCCAGCAGTTCGAGATATTCGCGCATTGCCGTCAGCGGCTTGCCGTAGTGATGCCCGCGCAGCCGCTCGACCATCGGGGCATGGCTGACGCCCAGCCCCAGCACGAAGCGGTCGCCGGAAATGGCGTTCAGTGTCATGCGGCCCTGCCGCGAGGTGAAGGCGTCGCGGGCATAGATCGAGGCGATGGAGCTTCCGACCATCAGCCGTTCGCTCTGCCCCAGCATGAACGCTGCCTGGGAGAGCGACTCGTAGCCGGTCGATTCCGGATACCAGAGCGTGCCGTAGCCGAAGGCCTCGACCTGGCGGACGAAGCCCCGCAGGCCGGCGGCGTCGAAACGCTGCGTCGGATACCAGATGCCGATACGGCCGAGACGGTCGGTGATCGCCATGACTCTCGCCTTTCCAGATAACCCGGGGATGTGCGGCAGGGGGCGGCGTCGGCGCCGCCCCCGTTGTCTCAGACCTTGAGCCAGTAGGCCTTGCCGTCGCGCTTCAGATGCCCGGCGGTACGGCCGGCGAAGTGCGTGCCGATGATCAGGGTCGGGCTCTCCGCGAACTCGTCGAACACCCGCTCCCGCGTCGCCTGCGCGGCGGCCTGGTCGTAGTCGGCGGTGCTGCACCAGTCCATGCGCGCCATCTGGCAGGGATGGTGGACTAAATCACCCGTGATCATCGCGGTCTGCCCCTCGGACTCGATCATCACCGAACAATGGCCGGGCGTGTGGCCATGCGTCGGCTTCAGCGAGACCTCGTCGCAGATCCGGTGCGTGGTGGTGACGAAATCGACCAGGCCGGCCTCGAACACTGGCTGGACCGAGTCGGCGAAGATGTGGCGGCTTTCCGCGTCGGTGTCCTGGTCGCGCCAGTACTCGAATTCCGGCTGCGCCAGCAGGTAGCGGGCGTTCTTGAACGTGGGCACCCACTTGCCGTCGACCAGCATCGTGTTCCAGCCGACATGGTCGACATGCAGGTGCGTGCAGAGCACGACGTCGATGCTGTCGACCGGGTGGCCGGCCTTCGCCATGTCGTCCAGGAACGGCTTCTGCAGGTTGGTCCAGTTCGGATTGGCGCGCTGCTTGTCATTGCCGATGCAGGTGTCGACAACGATCTTCTTCGTCGGCGTCTCGATCACCAGGGCGTGGATCGACATGATCAGCCGCCCCTCGTCGGTCATGAAGTCCGGCTTCATCCATTCGAAGGGCTCGCAGGCCTCCCTGGTGGCGTCGGGCAGGATGAAGCGGGTGCCGCCCGCGACTTCCATCTCGACGACCTTGGTGATCCTGACCTTGCCGATGGTCCAGCTCTGCATTGCATCCTCCCCGGTGCGGCCCGGCTTCCCCCGCCGGTGTCCGCTTCAAGCTAACCTGATCGCGACGACTATCGCCACGCAAAGACGGGTTGTTCCAGGTGCGCGACGCGCGTCGACCGTCCGTGCAGCGCCACCTCGCGGAACTGGTAGAGCACCGCCGCGGTCGGCGCGTGGATCTGGCTCTCGCGGATCGGCAGCCGCACGACCGGGCGGTCGCTTTCCGGTATGGTCACGAACTGTGGCGAATCCGGCCGCTCCAGCTCGTCCAGCGGGATCAGGTGCAGCTCTGCGACCTCGTCGGGGTTGGGGCGGAACACCGTTCCCGGCGGGCACCAGGCCACCAGCGGCGTGATGGCATAGCCCGAGCGGGTGACGTAGTCGTCCAGGTGTCCCAGCACCGCCCGTTCCGCCACCGCGATGCCGATCTCCTCGGCGATCTCGCGACGCGCGGCGTCCATGGCGCTCTCCCCGGGGTCCAGTCGTCCACCCGGCAGGGCCCACTGGCCCGAATGGTTGCGCAGCTTCGATGCCCGCCGCGTCAGCACGAAGGCCGGGATACCGTCATCGCCGGCCGTGACGATCACCGTCACCGCCGCCACCTTCAGGCCCTTGTCCGCCGCCGCCTGCCGCTCGAAGCCGGAGAGGTGGCCCGACATGTGCCGCTCCAGCACGCCGGAGGCCCAGGCCGCACGCCAGGCCGGTTCGTTCGATTCACTGTTCATCTGTCCAGTCTAGCACGCACGCGACCACCGTCCCGCGATGCACCCGCACAGCCGTCCGGCGTCAGGCTCGGGGCTGCAGCACGCGGACCGGCCGCCCCGCCTTCCAGGCCGCGATGGCCTCCACCGTCTGCGGGTAGAACACCTCGTAGGTCGCCTTCGAGACGTAGCCGATATGCGGGGTGAGCACGAGGCGACCGGCATCGATCAGCGCCGGGTCACGCAGTGGATGGTCCACCGGAAGCGGCTCGGTGTCGAAGACGTCGAGTGCCGCCACGGCCGGGCGTCCGGCATGCAGGCCCGCCACCAGCGCCGCCTCGTCGACGATGGGTCCGCGGGAGGTGTTCACCAGCACCGCGTCGTCCTTCATCAGGCCCAGCTCGTGCGCGCCGACCAGCCCGCGCGAGCGTTCGGAGAGGACGAGATGGATCGACAGCACGTCCGAACGCGCCATCAGCTCGTCCAGCGACGGTGCGTATTCCACGCCGGCCGCGGCGGCCTTGTCACGCGTCAGGTTCGTGCTCCAGGCCAGCGGCTTCATGCCGAAGGGCGTGGCCAGGCGGGCGACCTCCTGGCCGAGCTTGCCCAGACCCAGCAGGCCGAGCGTCAGGCCACCCAGGTCGCGGCCGATGGTCCGCTGGTAGGCGCCCTGCCGCATGCCGAGCATGTCCGGCAGCATGCGCCGGGTCGCGACCAGGATCAGTGTCATGCAGAGGTGCGCCGTGGCCGGCCCGTAGCCCTCGGTGCCGCAGACCGTGACGCCGCGCGCCGTCGCGGCGGCAACATCGACCGAGGCGTTCCACATGCCCGTCGTCACCAGCAGGCGCAGGTTGGGCAGTTCGGCCAGCAGGTCGGCGCGCACGGGTGTCCGCTCCCGCATCAGGCAGACCACCTCGAACGGACGCAACCGCTCGACCAGGGCCGGCCCGCTGACCGTGTCCCGAAACACCGTCACGTCGTCGCCCAGGCTCTCCCAGTCGGCGAAGTCCCGTGCAACACCCTGGTAGTCGTCCAGTACAGCGATCCGCATGCTCGTCCCTCCCCGTTTGCCCGATGATATGGATCGCGCGCGCCCCGCGTCGAGCCAGGTGACGCGACGACTGCGCCATGCGAAAAGCTGTCGTCGAACGACGGAGGCCGCGATGAGCGTTTCCCATCCCGCCCGCATCTCGTCCATCGAGGAGCTGGAGGCCGTGTACGGACCGCCGCTCGCCCGCTCGCTGGACAAGGAACTCGACCACATCTCCGACTTCTACCGCGCCTTCATCGAGCGCGCGCCGTTCCTGGTGCTGGCCACGGTCGGGCCGGAGGGAACCGACTGCTCGCCGCGCGGCGACCCGCCGGGCTTTGTCCGCGTGGCCGACCGCCGGACGGTGATGCTGCCCGACCGGCGCGGCAACAACCGCATCGACAGCCTGCGCAACATCGTGCGTGACCCGCGCGTCAGCCTGCTGTTCCTGGTGCCCGGCGTCGGCGAGACACTCCGGATCAACGGCACGGCGGAGATCGTGACCGATGCCGCGCTCTGCGAGTCCTTCGCCATGGGCGAGAAGGCACCGCGCAGCGTCATCGTGGTGACCGTCGGCAGCGTCTATTACCAGTGCCAGAAGGCGCTGGTGCGCTCGAAGCTGTGGGACCCGGCCTCCATCGTGCCGCGCCATGAACTGCCGAGCGCCGGCCAGATGCTGCAGTCAATGCTCGACGTGCCGGGCTTCAGCGGCGACGAGTACGACCGGAACTATCCCGAACACATGAAGAAGACGATCTACTGACCGTCTTCTTCAGCCGTGTTCTGCCGTGATCAGCGCGGCGCCTGGCCGTCGTCGATCCGCACGTAGGTGCCGGTGACGCACTCCGAGGAGGGCGAGCACAGGAACAGCAGGGTCGAATCCATCTGCTCGGGCTGGCCCAGCCGCTGGCGCGGGAAGCCCTTGGTGATGTCGCCCATGCGCTCCAGCATGCCGTCCATCATCTCCGAGGCGAAGGCGCCGGGGGCGATGGCGTTGACGTTGACGCCGAACTGCGCCCACTCGACCGCCAGTGCCTCGGTCATGCGGATCACCGCACCCTTGCTGACGGAGTACAGCGCCGCGCCCTGGCCGCGATAGTTGAAGGCGGCCGAGGACGAGATGTTGACGATGCGGCCCGGGATCTTCAGCTCGATCATCCGCCGCGCGGCCTCGCACGACAGGATCCACGGCGCGCGGACATTGGTGTCGAGGACGGCGTCGATCAGCTCGACCGACATCTTGGTGGCGCGCTGGGCGTCCGGGATGCCGGCGTTGTTGATCAGGATGCTGACCGGCCCGAGTTCCTTCTCCACCACCGGAACGATGTTCTTCAGGTCCTCGGTGCTGGTGACGTCGAGGCGGAAGGCCGCCGCCGTGCCGCCATCCGCGTTGATCTCGGCGGCGATCTTCTCCAGCCGGTCGACACGGCGGGCGGTCAGTGCAACCTTGGCGCCGCACCTGGCCAGAACCTTGGCGAAGCGCAGGCCGAGACCCGACGAGGCGCCGGTGACGATGGCCACCTGGCCGGTCAGGTCGGTGGTGAAGTTGGGCAGTGCAAAGCTCATGGAACGGTCCTCCCCTGGCCCGTTGGTCTTGCGTGTGTCGCCGTCAGGCAGACACCCGGTCAGCGACGGCCGCTGGTCGGGATGTCCTTGAAGGCCACGTCCTTGTCGACGCGGATGTCGCCGGGCAGGCCCAGCACGCGCTCGGCGATGATGTTGCGCAGGATCTCGTCCGAACCGCCCTCGATACGGGTGGCCGGCGAGCGCAGCAGCATGGCCTGGAAGCGGCCGGCTGCGTCCGCCTCGTCACCCGCCATCACGCCCGCCTCGCCCTGCAGGTCGAGGGCGAACATCGCCAGCTCCTGCATCATCGAGCCGGCGACCAGCTTGCCGATCGAGTTCTCCGGTCCGGGCGTCTCGCCCTTCGACAGCGCGCTGATCGCCCGCATGCCGGTGTACTTCAGCCCGCTGGCGCGTACCGCGAACTGCGCCAGGCGCGCGCGGGTGGCGCGGTCATCGACCGCCGGCTGGCCGTCGACCGTGGCGTTCATGCAATAGTCGAACAGCTCCGGGAAGCCGGTCGGCATGCCCGAGCCGATGGACAGGCGCTCGTTCATCAGGGTGGTCAGCGAGACCTCCCAGCCCTGGCCCACCGCGCCGAGGCGCTGGCTGTCGGGTATGCGGACGTCGGTGAAGAACACCTCGTTGAAGCCGGAGGCACCGTTCGCCTGCTTGATCGGCCGCACCTCGACACCAGGGGTCCGCATGCTCAGGAAGAACATGGTCAGGCCCTTGTGCTTGGGCACGGTCGGGTCGGTGCGGGTGATCAGCAGGCCCCAGTCGGAATGCTGGGCGCCGCTGGTCCAGATCTTCTGGCCGTTGATGATCCAGTCGCCGGAGCCGTCCTTGGCCGGCTCGGCGCGGGTGCGCAGGCCGGCCAGATCGGAGCCACCGGCCGGCTCGGAAAAGAGCTGGCACCAGATCTCCTCGCCCGAAGCCAGCGGCGGCAGCAGGCGCCGCTTGTGCTCCTCGGCTGCCCAGGCCATCACCGTCGGGCCGCACATGCCCTGGCCGATCAGGAACGGGCTGGACAGCTTGCCGTAGACGCCTTCTTCCTGGCCCCAGATCACGCGCTGGATCGGGGTGGCGCCGGCGCCGCCATACTCGACCGGCCAGTGCAGGCAGGCCCAGCCGCCCTCGGCCTTCTTCTTCTGCCAGGCCTTGGAGGCCTCCAGCGGGTCCATCGACCTGATGCCGCTGGTGGCGAAGCCGGCCTGCTTCAGTTCGGGTTCAAGGGCCTTCGGTGCGTTGGCGTCCAGCCAGGCGCGGGCCTTCTTGCGGAACTCGGCCTCTTCCGGGGTATCGTCGAAATTCATCGGAACCTCCCTCAGGCGACAGCGGCGTTGTGGGTGCGCATGCGCTCGATCAGCTTGTCTTCCCAGGTCGAGTTCGACCCCAGGGCAAGGGCAAGCGCATTGGCACGGCGATAGTACAGGTGGCAGTCGAAGGCCCAGGTGAAGCCCATGCCGCCGTGAACCTGGATGTTGTTCCTGGCGCAGTGCTGGTAGGCCTGCGTCGCCGAGACCCGCGCGGTGGCGGCCGCCACCGGCAGCTCGGCCGCGCCTGTCGACAGCGCCCAGGCGCCGTAATAGGCGTTGGAGCGGGCCAGCGTCGCCGAGACGTACATGTCGGCCAGCATGTGCTTGATCGCCTGGAAGGAGCCGATCTGGCGCCCGAAGGCCATGCGCTCCAGCGCGTAGTCACGCGCCATCTCCAGGGCCCGGTTGGCACCGCCGACCTGCTCGAAGGCCATCAGCACGGCGGCGTGGTCGAGAATCTGCTCGGCCAGTGCCCAGCCCTCGCCGGCCGTGCCCAGCAGGTCCGCGGGCGCGCCGTCGAAGCTGATGCGGGCCTGGCTGCGCGCCGGGTCGATGCTTTCCAGCGTCTCGACCCTGACTCCCGGCCCCTTCATGTCGACGAGATAGAGCGACACGCCGCGCTCACCCTTGGCGGTGCCGGAGCGGGCACTGACCACGACCACGTCAGCGCAATCGCCGTCGGCCACCGGCAGCTTCACGCCCGTCAGCTTCCCGCCCTCGACTGTCGCCTGGATGGTGTCGGCGCGGGTGCGGCCATTGCCCTCGGAATGGGCGAAGGCGCCGACGGCGCTGCCATCGGCCAGCTTCGGCAGCCACGCCGTCTTCTGCGCGTCGGTGCCCGCGACCTTGAGGAACTCGGCCACCATGTAGATCGAGGATGCCACCGGCACCGGGGCGACGACGCGGCCCAGTTCCTCGGCGACGAGGCAGAGCTCCAGGTGACCGAGGCCCGACCCGCCATATTCCTCGGGAATCGCGGCGCCCAGCACGCCCAGCTCGGCCAGTCCCTTGTACAGGGTCCGGTCGAACGGCTCGGGGCCTTCCAGGATCTTGCGAACCGCGTCCGAGGTGCAGCGGTCGGTCAGGAACCGCCGCACCTGATCCTGCAGCATCTTCTGGTCATCGGAAAAATCGAGATTCAACGCGCTCTCCCCTTCGCGTCCGGCGGCCATGACAGCCACGCAACAAATCCAGTGAGGGGCATAGTGCGCGGAGGGCATCGACGCAAGCAACAGCGATGCAGGGCCGGCCTGAGGCAAAGGGGGCTCAGTCCCTCCGGTTCAGCCCGCTCCAGCGGCTGACACCGGCGGCGTCGAGGTCGAACAGGTCCAGCACCCGCCCGACGCTCTGGTCGACCATGCGCTCGATGCTGTCGGGCCGGGCGTAGAAGGCCGGCACCGGGGGCGCCACGATCGCGCCCATCCGCGTCACCCTCAGCATGTTCTCCAGGTGCCCTTCGTGCAGCGGTGTCTCGCGCGCCATCAGCACCAGCCGCCGCCGCTCCTTCAGCACCACGTCGGCGGCCCGCGAGATCAGCGACTGCGTTACCCCGCCGGCGATCTCCGCCAGCGTCTTCATCGAGCACGGCGCCACCACCATGCCCAGGGTGCGGAAGGAGCCGCTGGCGATGCTGGCGCCGATATTGCCGTTGCGGTGAACCACGTCGGCCAGCGCCTCGACCTCGGCGACCGTCCTGCCGGTTTCCTCCTTCAGGGTCAGGCCGCCGGCCTGGCTGATCACCAGGTGGCTCTCGACGGGGAGGTCGCGCAGCCGCTCCAGCATCCGCAGGCCATAGATCGCGCCCGAGGCGCCACTGATGCCGACGATCAGCCGTGGCCGCGTCCCGTCCCCGCCCTGTTCGGAGTCTGCCATGCGTATCCCGTCCTGTTCGGTCCGATCATAGAGACGACCGCCGCCGGCGCACAGATCACCCGGTGCCGCGCCCGCCCCTGCCCGCCCGGCTTGACTTGGCCCCGCCCGCGCGGCCTTCTTGGATCGCTGTTGGGGAACGGCGCACCAGGGGAGGAGCTGCACGACATGAGCCGACTGCCGGAGACGTCCAGCCTGCTGCTGGACCTGGACAATGGCTGGCTGACCATCTGGTTCAACCGCCCCGAGAACCGCAACGCGCTGAGCCAGGAACTGACCACGGAGTTGAAGGCCGTGCTGAACGCCGTGCGCGACGACCGCTCGGTGCGCGGCATCACGCTGCGCGGCAAGGGTGGCGTGTTCTGTGCCGGCGGCGATCTGAAGGGCTTCCGCTCCAACTACCAGGGCGGCGTGCAGACCGTCGACGACGTCGCCGCCTCCAGCAAGGCCGGCGGGCAGATGTTCGACCTGGTCAACGAGATGCCGCAGGTGGTGGTGATCCTGGTCGAGGGCGCGGCGATGGCCGGCGGCCTGGGCATGGTCTGCACCGCCGACGTGGTCGCGGTGACGAAGGACGCCAGGTTCGCCATGACCGAGACGACGCTCGGCATCCCGCCGGCGCAGATCGCGCCGTTCGTCGCCCAGCGCCTGGGCCTGCGCACCGCGCGGCGCCTTATGGTCACCGCCGCCCGCTTCGATGGCACCGAGGCCGGCCGGCTGGGCCTGGCCGACTTCGTCGTCGATGACGCGGCCGGGCTGGACGCGGTCGAGGCCGATATCCGCAAGCAGGTGATGCGCTGCGCCCCCGGCGCCAATGCCGTCACCAAGTCCATCGTGCTGGCGACCCGGCACCTGGACCGCGAGGCCATGCTGGACTTCGCGGCAAAGGGCTTCGCCACTTGCATGCTGAGCGACGAGGGCCGCGAAGGCGTCGCCTCGTTCCTGGAAAAGCGCAAGCCCGTCTGGGCGGCGCAGGGCTGACACCGTCGGGGAGGACGGACCAATGTTGCAACAGGCACTCGACTTCCAGACCGAAAGCGACGCGCTCTACCGGCTGCTGGAACCGCTCGCCGACGCCGATTTCGAGCGGAAGACCCAGTTCAAGAACTGGACCATCAACCACGTCCTGCAGCACCTGCACTATTTCAACTATGCCGCCGACCTGTCGGTGAAGGACGAGGCCGGCATCCTGAAGCTGCTGAAGGACCTGCAGGCGGCGGTTGCCGCCGGCGAGACCGTGCTGGCCTATACCGACCGCATGCTGGACGGCCTGAAGGGCCGGGCGCTGCTGAAGGCGTGGAAGGACTACTACACCGGCATGCTGCCGACCTTCCACGGCGCCGACCCGAAGATGCGCGTGAAGTGGGCCGGCCCGGACATGAGCGTGCTGTCCTCGATCACCGCGCGCCTGATGGAGACCTGGGCGCACGCGCAGGAGGTCTATGACCTGCTGGGCGTGGTGCGCCAGGATGGCGACCACATCCGCAACATCGTGGTCATCGGCAACAACACCTTCGGCTGGACCTTCATCAACCGCGGCGAGCCGGTACCGGCAGACAAGCCGTACCTGTTGCTGACGGCGCCGTCGGGCGCGATCTGGGAGTTCAACGAGCCCTCGACCACCAACCGCATCGAGGGTCCGGCGAGCGAGTTCTGCCAGGTGGTGACCCAGACCCGGAACATCGCCGACACCACGCTGAAGACGACCGGCGAGACCGCCACGCGCTGGATGGCCGTGGCCCAGTGCTTCGCCGGTGTGCCGCAGCAGCCGCCGGCGCCCGGGACACGCTTCACCCGGGCGGCGTAGCGGCCGCTGCCCGTTCCGCCGCGCGGCCCCTGACGACATGTGTCACCAGGGTCGCCGCGGCGATCAGGTTGAGGCAGATGACCACGCCGAACGGCAGGGCATAGCTGCCGCCCGACGCCTCGATCAGGCCCCAGACCAGCAGCGGCGCCGCCATCCAGCCCAGCGCCGCGAAGGCGTAGCCGCGGCCGTTCATCTCGCTGACCCGGCCCGCCGGCGCCCTGAGCGACACGGCGGTCATGAAGATCGGTGACCAGCTGTTGCCCGACAGGCCGGCCAGCACCGCCACCGGATACATGATCCAGTGCGGTGTATCCGGTGTCAGGGTCAGCGCGCCGGCGATGGCGCCCGAGGCCCCCACGCCAAGGATGGCCAGCGTCAGTTCCGGCGAGCCGATGCGGTCGGAGAAGAAGCCCGCCAGCGGTCGCCCGGCAATGGCCGTCAGCTGCACGATGGCGAAGAACACGCCGGCCTCCACCGGGTTCAGGCCCACGCCCTCGATCAGGTAGATGTAGGTGAAGGTGAACAGCGAGGTGTGCGAGATCGCGAAGGCGATGGCACTCCAGCCCAGCAGGCGCATCTTCGGGGGCAGCAGCAGGCGCTCCGCGATCCGCTTCAGGCCGAACGGCGTGCTGGCCGGCGGTGGCGCGTCGTCGGCGGGGATGCGGAACGCCGACGGGAACAGCACCGTCCCGATGGCGGCGGCCGTCAGTACCGCCAGCATCACCCAGACACCGGCCTGCCAGCCCTCGGCCAGCATCAGCGCCGGCAACAGCCCGCCCGCGATGGTGCCGGCCAGCGAGACGCCGGACTGGCGCACCGACATGAACAGGCCGACATGGCGGCGCGGCGTGCGGGCCGAGACCATGGAGACATTGGCCGGTCCGTAGGGGCCGTAGAACACGCCGTAGGCGAAGGCCGAGAGCATCACCAGGGTCCAGCTGCCGCCCAGCGCGATCAGCACCGACGCGCCCATGCCGGCAAGGCAGATCAGCATGGCGGCGACGCTGCCGACACGGCGCATCAGCCAGCCGCAGAACGGGCTGGCGACGCTGGTGCCCATGAAGATGAACGAGAAGGCGAGGCCGAAATCGCGCTCCTCCAGTCCGGTATGCCCGGCCAGGCCCGGCGCCAGCAGGGTGAAGCCGATGAAGCCGAAGGCAGCGGCGCTCTGCGTCAGGAAGGCGGCCAGCAGCACCCAAAGGCTTCTGGCGTCGATGCGGTCGGGCGGGTTCATGTGCGGGCTGGAAACCGGAATTGCGCTGGCGGATCAGTCGCCCGCACTTTGCGACGCCATCCGGCGCGCCGCCAGCCCCGCGCCGCGAATGGCTGCCCGGCGCCGCCCGGCCGGCAAAGCCCGGAGCCTGACGCATGGGCGGCGTGCGGGGCCGGCCGTTCAGTCCGGTTGTTTCGCACGCCGCGCCATGTATACCGTGCGGTCCAGTTTCCGGACCCGCCGGTCATGCTTTGGGAGAGAGCAGATGAGCGAAGCCTATATCATTGACGCCGTGCGCACGCCGCGCGGCATCGGCAAGGTCGGCAAGGGTGCCCTGGCCGACTTCCACCCGCAGCATCTCGCCGCGACCGTGCTCAAGGCCATTGCCGAGCGCAACAACCTGAAGACCGACGAAGTCGACGACATCATCTGGGGCACCAGCTCCCAGAAGGGCAAGCAGGGCGGCGATCTCGGCCGCATGGCCGCGCTGGACGCCGGCTATGACATCAAGGCGAGCGGCGTCACCCTGGACCGCTTCTGCGGCTCCGGCATCACCACCGTCAACCTGGCCGCCGGCATGCTGATGTCGGGCCTGGAGGACCTGGTGATCGCGGGCGGGACCGAGATGATGTCGATGACCGGCCAGATGGCTGCCGAGCAGGCGGCCGCCGGCCTGCCGCCGACCTTGATGGACTCGGGCAACGCCCACCTGCGCGCCATCCACCCGCAGTCGCACCAGGGTGTCTGCGGCGACGCCATCGCGTCGATGGAAGGCATCAGCCGCCAGGCGCTGGATGACCTGGCGCTCGAGAGCCAGAAGCGCGCCGCCGCCGCGATCCAGGCCGGCCGCTTCAACAAGAGCGTCGTTCCGGTCTACCACGAGGACGGCACCGTTGCCCTCGACCGCGAGGAGTTCCCGCGTCCGGAGACCACCGCCGAGGGTCTGGCCGGCCTGAAGCCGTCCTTTGCGGCGATGGCCGACATCCCGCTGGACAATTCCGGCATGACCTTCCGCAAGCTGATCAACCAGAAGTACCCGGACCTGAAGATCGAGCACTTCCACCATGCCGGCAACTCGTCGGGCGTGGTTGACGGTGCCGCCGCGGTGCTGCTGGCCTCGAAGTCCTATGCCGAGAAGAACGGCCTGAAGCCGCGCGCCAGGGTTACCACCATGGCCAATGTCGGCGACTGCCCGACCCTGATGCTGAACGCCCCGGTTCCGGCGGCGCTGAAGGTGCTGGCCAAGGCCGGCCTGACCGTCGACGACATCGACCTCTGGGAGATCAACGAGGCCTTTGCCGTCGTCGCCGAGAAGTTCATCCGCGACCTGAAGCTGAACCGCGACAAGGTCAACGTGAACGGCGGCTCCATCGCCTTGGGTCACCCGATCGGCGCCACCGGCTCCATCCTGATCGGCACCCTGCTGGACGAGCTGGAGCGGCGCGACCTGAAGCGCGGCCTGGTCACCATGTGCGCCGCCGGCGGCATGGCTCCGGCGATCATCATCGAACGCGTCTGATCCATCCGGACCGGACCGTGGCCTCAGGCCCCGGACAGCCCTTCGGGCTTCCGGGGACCGATGCCAAAGCCTGAATCGGCGTCCCGGAACCGCCTCGCGGTATCCGGGACCTGATACCTTTCCGTCTCAGATGACGCGGGCGGTGGTTTCACGCAAGCGCTGGACGAGGATGCGGACCAGACCGCGCAGGGCCGGATCAGCTTTGGCCAGCAGGCCGTCGAGCATGCTCTCGTTGACCGGAATGAGGATGGTCTCGCCAACCGTGCGGGCCGAGGCGCTGCGCACGCGCTTGTCGATCAGGGCCATCTCGCCGAACAGTTCGCCGGCACCGACCCAGGCGATATGGTGGTCGCCGTCGCGACGGGCCTCGTAGATCTCGACCTGACCGCTCTGCACCAGGTACGCGGCGGAGGCCTGGTCGCCCTGGCGAAAGACCACCGTATCGGCGGCATGGACACGCCGGTCCAGCACCACCACCTTGCCGTTCGCCCGGCGCCCGACATAGCGGTCGCCGCCGGATGCGCTGTCGCTGCTCATCGTCCCGTCTCACCCCGCACGCTGGACGCTGCATCCATTCAAGCGGAGAAGTCTGAAAAAGCGGTAAGCGGTGGCCTCAGTTCTTCGGACGGTTGTCGACGATGCGCTGGGCCTTGCCCATCGAGCGGGCGACGCCGCCGACGGCCTGCATGTCGATCCGCGCGGTGACGCCGCACATCACCTTGATGCGGTGCGCCAGCTCCCGGCCCGCCGCCGCGATCTCGGCCCCGTCGGCCAGGTCGGGGCGTGGTTCCACCCGCACGGTCAGCTCGTCCATGTGACCCGGCCGCTCCACCACGAGCTGGTAGTGCGGGCTGAGCCGGTTGTCCTGCAGCAGCAGTTCCTCCACCTGGGTCGGGAACAGGTTGACGCCACGGATGATCAGCATGTCGTCGGAGCGGCCGGTGATCTTCTCGATCCGCCGGTGGGTCCGGGCCGTCCCCGGCAGCAGGCGGGTCAGGTCGCGCGTGCGGTAGCGGATCATCGGCAGCGCCTGCTTGGTCAAGGTGGTGATGACCAGTTCGCCGAAAGCGCCATCGGGCAGGACCTCGCCCGTCTCCGGGTCGATGATCTCCGGGTAGAAGTGATCCTCCCAGATGTGCAGGCCGTCCTTGGTCTCGAAGCACTCGATGGCGACGCCGGGGCCGATGATCTCGGAGATGCCGAAGATGTCGATGGCCTGCATGCCGACACGCTGCTCGATGCCTGCGCGCATGTTCTCGGTCCAGGGTTCGGCGCCGAAGATGCCGATCTCCAGCGGACTGGCCTTCGGGTCGAGGCCCTGTCGCGCCATCTCGTCGGCGATGGCCAGCATGTAGGACGGCGTCACCATGATGATGCGGGCGCCGAAATCGTGGATCAGCTGCACCTGCTTCTCGGTCTGGCCGCCGGACATGGGGACAACCGTGCAGCCCAGCCGCTCGGCCCCGTAATGCGCGCCGAGACCGCCGGTGAACAGGCCGTAGCCATAGGCGACATGCACCACGTCGCCCGGACGGCCGCCGGCGGCGCGGATCGAGCGCGCCATGACGTTGGACCAGGTGTCGATGTCGGCCTGGGTGTAGCCGACCACCGTGGGCTTGCCGGTGGTACCGGAGGAGGCATGGATACGCACCACCTGCTCGCGCGGCACGGCGAACAGGCCGAAGGGATAGTTGGCGCGCAGGTCCGCCTTGGTGGTGAAGGGGAACTTCGCCAGGTCGGCCGGCGTCTTCAGGTCGTCCGGATGCGCGCCGGCGGCCGCGAAGGCGGCACGGTAGTGCGGCACGTTCTCGTACACCCGGCGCAGGCTGTCGCGCATGCGCGCGAGCTGCAGCGCCGCGATCTCGTCGCGGCTGGCGGTCTCGACGGGTTCGAGCGCGGCACGCGGGTCGGTCATCGGTTCCTCCCGATCTTCGGGTTCCGGGATCTCACATCGGCCGGGTGACGGGCATCTCCGGCACCGGCTGTCCCTTGATGGTCTGGGCCATGCCGCGGAACACGGCGATGGTCTCGCCGCGCTGGTTGGTGACACGGACGTCATAGATGCCGCTGCGCCCCACCACCGCCGTCTCCTCGGCGGTCGCGGTCAGCACGTCGGCCTCCCGCGATGGCGCCAGGAAGGTGATCTGCGTGGTGTGGGCGACGGTGTTCTGGTTGTAGGAGTTCGAGGCATAGGCCAGCGCGGTGTCGGCCAGCGAGAAGGTCATCCCGCCATGGCCCATGCCGTGTCCGTTCAGCATGTGGCGGCGGATGACCATGCGCAGTACCGCACGGCCGGGGCTGATCGCGACGACATGGATGCCGAGCCCCCTGGCGGCGCGGTCGACCATCATCATCCGCTCCGCCACCTGTTCGGCGATCCGCTGGGCGTCGGGATGCAGTCCCGCCGCGCTGTCGGCCATGCTCAGGCGCCCCGGAAGCGCGCCTGCCGCTTCTGGAGGAAGGCAGAGACGCCTTCCGCGAAGTCGGCGGTGCTGCCGGCGATGCGCTGGCTGTCGCGCTCCAGGTCCAGCTGGTCGCTGAGGCGGTTGCCGAAGGAGGCGTGGATCGCACGACGGATCAGGCCCAGGCCGACCGTCGGGCCACTGGCCAGCTTCGTCAGGATGGCCTCGCTCTCGGCCTGCAGGCGGTCATCGTCCACCGCCTTCCAGATCATGCCCCAGTCCGCCGCCTCGTCGGCCGTGACCTTGCCCCCCAGCAGCGCCATGCCCAGGGCCCGCGCGCGGCCGATCTGGCGCGGCAGGTACCAGGTCGAACCCGCATCGGGAACCAGCCCGATGTTGCAGAAGGCCTGCATGAAGATCGCCGACTTGGCGGCAATGATGATGTCGCAGGCCAGCGCCAGGCTCATCCCGGCGCCGGCGCAGGGGCCGTTGACCACGGCCACCATCGGCTTGCGGCAGTCGCGCATCGCCTTGATCATCGGGTTGTAGGCCGTCTCCAGCACCGAGCCGGCATCGCGCGGACCGTCCTTCTTCGGGCCGCTGCTGTCCAGGTCGGCGCCGGCGCAGAAGCCGCGGCCCGCACCGGTTATGGCGATGACGCGGACCTCCGGATCGTGCTCCGCCGTCTCGATGGCGGCCTTGATCTCCAGCGGCATCATGCCGGCGAAGGCGTTCAGCCGCTCCGGGCGGTTGAGGGTGATGCGGCAGACGCCATCGCGATGTTCGGCGAGAATGTGCTTGTAGGACATGACTTGAACTCCCCTAGCGGCCCTTGAAGACCGGCTGACGCTTGCCGAGGAAGGCGGCGACGCCCTCCGCGAAATCGGCGCTGCTTCCCGCGGCGCGCTGGAAATCCCGTTCCAGGCGCAACTGGTGGTCGAGGCTGTTGGTCGCGCTCTCGTCCAGCAGTTCCTTGATCAGGCCATAGGCCAGGGTCGGGCCGGAGGCGAATCGCTTCGCCAGCTTGCCGACCTCGGCATCCAGCAGGTCGTCGGCGACGCAGGACCAGATCAGGCCGCAGGCCGCCGCGTCCGGTGCCGACAGCCGCTCGGCCGTCAGCGACAGGCCCAGCGCCCGCGCCCGGCTGCCGCCACGCGGGAACAGCCATGAACCGCCGATGTCGGGGACGATGCCCAGGTTCGGCCCGAAGGTGAGCTGGAAATAGGCCGAGCGGGCCGCGACGACGATGTCGCAGGCCAGTGCCAGGCTGGCACCTCCGCCCGCCGCCGGGCCGTTGACCCGGGCGATCACCGGCTTCCGGATCGCGCCCAGCGCGCGCATCATCGGATTGAATTCCGCATCCATCGCGCGGGCCACGACCTCGCCCGGCCGCTCGCCCGATGTCGCCAGTTTCTGCAGCAGGCTGATGTCGGCCCCGGCGTTGAAGGCGCGACCGTTGCCCGTCAGCACGACGGCGCGCACGGCCGGATCCTCCTCCACGCTCTCGAAGGCATGCCAGAGTGCGCGGGTCAGCGCGCTGTCCAGCCCGTTCAGCACCTTCGGCCTGTTCATGGTCAACCAGGCGACGCCCTCCCGGACGTCGACCAGCAATGGCTCGTCGCTCATCGGCCCCTCCCCGGCGCCCTCGACGTGATACATCGCGCCTGAAAATGTCGGCGGCGGACGTTACACATCATGCTGTCGCGATGATAGCGGAAGGTTGCGGCGGCGGGGAAGAGGCGGCTACTCGGCGGCGACCGGCGTGACGCCGCTGCCCAGGCGCACGGTGACACGGTTGCGACCGTCGCGCTTCGACTGGTACAGCGCCTCGTCGGCACGTTCCACGAGGTCGGTGGTGGTATCGGCGTGGCTGTACTCGGACACGCCGAAGGACATCGTCACGCGGGCGATCTCCTCGCCGGTGCGCTTGCGGACGATGCGACGGGTGGCGATGGTCTCGCGGATGCGGTCCGCCACCTGCCGTGCCTCGTGCAGGTTGGCTCCCGGCAGGATGACCGCGAATTCCTCGCCGCCATAGCGACAGGGCGTGTCGCGCTCCTTCAGTCCCTGCCGCAGCAGCGACGCCACCAGTTTCAGCACCTGGTCGCCAACCTGGTGGCCATAGGTGTCGTTGAATTTCTTGAAATGGTCGATGTCGCACAGGACAAGCGACATGCTGCCCCCTGACTCCAGCGCCGCCGACATCTCCCGCGTCAGCGCCCGGTCAAAGCCGGCGCGGTTGGTCAGCGCCGTCAGCTTGTCGGTCATCGCCTCCTTCTCGGTCTCCTCCAGCTTGCCGCGCAGGTTCGTGATCTCTGCGGTGGACTGCCGGAGGTCGGATTCGAGCTTGCGGGCCTTGGACTGCATGCGATGGGTCGACAGCAGCAACTGCTCGACCATCGTGCGCATGGCGCCGGGAGAATCGGGGATGTCCTGCGAACCCGCGAGGGTCTCGATCTCGAGGCCGAAGTCGTGGACGCTGTCGCCGGCCTCGGCGATGAACTCGCCGGCCCTGCCGGCTTCCTTGCCCAGCGCCTCGCTCATGTCGGCGACCATGTTCAGCATCCGCCGGGCGCCGTAGTGCGCGCCGATCAGGTCGGCCGCCGCACGCTGGAAGCGCCCGTTGGAGTCCTCGGCCGCGTCGTTGAGGCGCCGTGTCACCACCGGATCGCAGCCCGAAACGTAGTCGTACATCAGCCGGTAATAGTCCGGCGTCGCGGGCAGGTCGTAGGCATCGATGAGTTGCACCGCGGCATCGCAATGCCGTCTGGCGTCATCCAGGCTGTCCAGTTCGTACATTCAGATCCCTGCCTGCCGCGAACGCTACCGACCCTTCTGCGTGGTTCACCAAAGCTTGCAGAAGGAAGGTTTACGGAGCGTAAAGGCCGGCCATGGACCGGGACCGTGACCGGGTTCAGAACACGCCGGATGAACGCATGGATTCAATGTCTTCCCGCGCGTAACCCAGTCCGGAGAGCACCTCCGCCGTGTGCTGGCCCAGGCCCGGCAAGGCCGTGTCGGGCCGCCCCGGCTCGTCGCGGAACTTCAGCGGCACGCCGATGTGCTCGTTGCCGTCCGCATCCTCGAAGACCATGCCGCGATGGCGGATCTGCGGGTCGTCACAACCCTGGCGCAGGTCGTTGACCGGCGCAAAGGCGGCATCGACGTCCGCGAACCAGTCGAGCCATTCGGCCTGGGTCTTCGTCAGGAACGTTGCCCGCAGGAACTCGCGCGCCGGATCCTGGTTCGGGCCCGGCGGCGGCTCGCAGAACGACACCAGATCCGGCCGGCCCATCTTGGTCAGGACTGCCTTGGCGAAGTGCATCTCCGCGCCGCCCAGGACGATCCACCTGCCGTCGCTGGTCCCGTAGATGTCGTACATGGCGTTGCCGCCCCAGGTCCGTTCGTGACGGATCACCGGCATCTTCTTTTCCGAGAAGACCGTGCCCAGCAGGTTCGGCATCGCCGCGATCAGCGTGTCCATCATGGCGAGGTCGAGATAGTCGCCCTTGCCCGTGGTGTGGCGGCGGAACAGCGCCATCGACACGCCCGCCAGTCCCAGCATCGTGGTCAGCATGTCGGCATTGGCGATGCCGGGAATGGTCGGCTTGCCATCCTGGCCGATGTTGACGCTCAGCACGCCGGCCAGCGCCTCGGTCGCCAGGTCATGGGCGGGACGCTTCACATAGGGTCCGTCCTGCCCGAAGGCCGAAAGGGAGGCATAGACGATGCGCGGATTGCGGGCGCTGACCGTCTCGTAGTCCATGCCCAGGCGCTTCACCACGCCGGGCCGGAAGGCCTCGATCATCACGTCGCAGGTCCCGGCCAGCTTCAGCGCCGCCTCGCGGCCGGCCTCGGTCTTCAGATTGAGCTGGACCGACTTCTTGCCGCGATGGGTGTTCTGGAAATAGACCGTCACGCCGTCCGGCCGCCGCGCACCGATCTCCCGGTTCGGCTCGCCGCCGCCGATCGGCTCCAGCTTGATCACCTCGGCGCCATGGTCGGCCATCATCTGCGTCAGCAGCGGGCCGGGCAGGAACAGTGACAGGTCCAGGACCCGGATGCCTTCGAGCTTCATGACTACCTCGGAATCTCAGTATCGGGCGGACTGCGACCAGTCCATGTAGAGCGCGCGCGCGCGCCGGGCGACCGGCCCCGGCTGCAGCGTGCGATCCTCGTAGCGGATGACGGGAACGACCTTGCCGTAGTTGCCGGTCTGGAAGATCTCGTCAGCTTCGGCAAAGTCGGACGGCTGCAGGGTCGCCTCGCGCACCTTGATCCCGTCCGCGGCCAGCAGGCCGGCCACGCGCTGCTTCGTGATTCCGTTCAGGAAGGTGCCGTTCCAGACCGGGGTCATCGCCACCCCGTCCTTCACCATCCAGATGTTGGCGCTGGCCAGTTCCGCGACATTGCCCGACGGGTCGCAGAGCATGGCGTTGTCGAAGCCGCGGGCAGCCGCCTCGCGCAGGGCACGCTGCGAATTCGGATAGAGGCAGGAGGCCTTGGCGTCGGTGGGCGCCATGTCGCGCGCCGGACGGCGGAAGGGGGAGAGCGCGACGCTGATCCCGTCACCCGACGGCATCGGCGAATCGTAGATCGCCAGCACGAAATCGGTCGACCCGGGCTCGGGCGTCACGAAGCCCCGGGTGGCGAAGAACATCGGCCGGACATAATAGGCGCCATCGCGCGGCAGCTGGCGCAGGCCCTCGAGGCAAAGCGCCTCCACCGCGTCGCCGTCCAGTTCGGGGTCTAGCAGCATCGAGCGGGCGGAGCGGACCAGCCGCTGGCAGTGCAGGTCCAGGTCGGGCGCCAGGCCGTCGAAGGCACGGGCGCCGTCGAACACCACGCTGGCCATCCAGAAGGCATGGTCCATCGGACCGGTCAGCTTCGGGTTGTCCGCCAGCCACTTGCCGCCATGGTAGAAGATCTGCCGCACGCCGCCTTGCCTCCCGCAGGTGTTCCCAAGGCTATTAGTCGGTTGCTGTTCCGCGGTAAAGCCGGGGGTGGTGTCGGGACCCCACGATGGTGTACGCCCGGCAGAACAATGGTAGAGATCAACGAATGGCCTGGCAGTCCAAGGCGTGCCGACAGGCCGACAATGGAGACGGGGCATGAGCAACAGCGGACGTACGCCGAGCATCGTCTTTGACAAGTATGACCGACAGGGCGCCTATCACTGGCAGGAATGCGATCGCTGGAATCGCGCCTTCAACCCGCCCCTGCTGGCCCGCTACGACGTCGTGGTCGACGCGGTGCATGGCGGCGAGGTCCTCGATATCGGCGCCGGCGACGGCTACCTGACCGGCCGCCTGGCACGCCGGGCGGACAGGGTCGTCGGGCTGGAATATGACGCGGCCGGCGCGGGACTGGCGCGCCGCCTGCTGGCGGACCGTGGAAATTGCGAGATTGTCCGCGGCAGCACCTATGACCTGCCCTTTGCCGACAGCAGTTTCCGCTGGGCGGTGATGGCGGATGTCATCGAGCACCTGGACCATCCGGAGGTGGCGGTCCGTGAAGTCGCGCGCGTGCTCAAGCCGGACGGGGCATTTGTCGTGACGACGCCGAAGAAGGTGCCGCACCGGGTCTGGGACAAGTACCACGTCAAGGAGTACCTGCCGGAGGAACTGCGGGACCTGCTCGGTACGGCCTTCGGATCTGTCCGCATGTCCTATCTCTGGCCGCTGCACTGGTCGGATCGATATCGCACGCGGATCGGCTGGCGCGGGCTGAAGTTTGCCGGGCGCCTGGGCTTCAACCCGTTCCGCAGGTCGGGGACCGTCGACGCGGGGTTCGGACAGATCTTCGCCGTCGCCAGCGCGCCCCGGCCGGCGGCTAGAACAGGGTCATGACCACCCGGTAGCACCATCGCATCTCGACCAGGTCCATCACCATGTCGCCATTGCCGGCGACACCGGCGAGCGTCAGACGGCGCGCCGAACGCCGGACCAGTTCCCGCAGGAACACGCCGCCGGTGGTGGTGCAGACCGCCACACGATCACCGCGACGCGGCTGGGAAGCCGGCGAGACGATCACGATCTCGCCTGTGCGGAAGGTCGGCGCCATGTCGTCCTCGGTGACCTCCAGCGCAAAGGCGCGCGGATCACCCTCGCCGGGAAACGGCAGGTCGTCCCAGCCGTCGCCCACGGGATCGCCATTGCCGTCGAACCGGTCACGCTCTCGGGTATCGGCAAGGCTGATGCAGGGAATACGGGAGGGTGTCGTGCCCGATTCGCCGTTGTGCATGAGCGCGACGAAATCGGCGAAGGGGGTCGAGGTGGCGTCGAGGATCTTCGCGATGCTCTCGGTCGACGGCCAGCGCGGCTTTCCGGTTCGCGACAGGCGCTTGGACCGGTTGAACGTGGTCGGATCGAGACCGGACTTGCGCGCAAGCGCGGAAGGGGAAATCTTCTCGCGCGCGGCAAGCCGGTCAACTGACCTCCAGATGCCGTCATGGGTGAGCATGTCGGGAGCGTCCGAACCTATTTGCAACTTGTCGACAGGAACATGGTGGCAACCCACCATCGCACTGGAACGATTGGACCTTAACACGCAACCGACGGGGCCAGGCAGCGGAAATGCTGAACTTCTATGACAGCCTGCGGCCGTTGCTGTTCCGGATCGACGCCGAAACGGCACATCGCCTGACTGTGCGGGCCCTTTCGAACGGGCTTGTGCGCGCTGTCCTTTCGGCGTCGGACAGGGGTGTTCCGGTGGACCTCGCGGGACTTGCGCTGCCCAATCCGGTCGGCCTTGCCGCCGGTCTGGACAAGGATGCGGAGGCCGTCGACGGACTGCTGGCCCTCGGTTTCGGATTTGTCGAGGTCGGCGCGGTGACACCAAAGCCGCAGCCCGGCAATCCGAAGCCGCGTGTCTTCCGCCTGGCGGAAGACCGGGCGATCATCAACCGCTTCGGCTTCAACTCCGCCGGCGTCGACGTCGTTGCACGCAATCTCGAACGTCGCCGGCGCAAGGGCGTGGTCGGCGTCAATCTCGGCGCCAACAAGGAGAGCAGCGACCGCACGGCCGACTATGCCACCTGTCTCGGTGTGCTGGGGCGCATGGTCGACTTCGCGACGGTCAACGTCTCCTCCCCCAACACGCCGGGCCTACGCGAACTGCAGGGACGCAAGGCGCTGTCGTCGATCTTCGAGCGATTGAATCGTGTCCGCGCGACGGAGCGGCTGTCACTGCCGCTGTTCCTCAAGGTCGCGCCGGACCTGGAGGAGGACGACATCGCCGAACTGGCCGCTGCCGTCATCGACCTCGATATCGCCGCGCTGATCGTCTCCAACACCACGCTGGCGCGGCCGTCGAGCCTGAAGAGCCGCCATGCCAGCCAGACCGGCGGCCTGAGCGGCGCGCCGTTGCTCGGTCCCTCCAATGCCGTCCTTGCCCGATTCCGTCAGCTGACCGACGGCAAGGTCCCGCTGATCGGCGTCGGCGGCATCCTGTCCGGCGCGGACGCGGCGTCCAAGATCGAGGCCGGGGCCAGCGCGGTGCAGATCTATTCGGGCCTGGTCTACCGCGGACCGGCACTGATCCGCGAGGCCATCGCGGCGACCGGGCGGGCGCTGGCATGACCGCGACCGCCGGCAGGGCACGCAACCCGGTGGAATCGGGCATGGCGCTGATGGTGCTGGCCATGCTGTGGGTGCCGTTCATCGACGCCCTGGCCAAGCTGCTGGCCGAGACGCTGGCACCCGGCCAGATCAGTTTCGTACGCTTCGTCGTGCAGACCGTGCTGCTGGCGCCGCTGATGCTCGCCGTCCGCCGACGCTTCCGGCTCGCGGCACCCGGCCTGCAGGCCCTGCGCGGGCTGCTGGTGGCCCTGACCAGCCTGTTCTTCTTCGCCGCGCTGGCCTACATGCCGATCGCCGACGCGGTGGCCATCGCCTTCGTCCAGCCGCTGATGCTGACCCTGATCTCCCGCTTCTTCCTGGGCGAGGCCGTGGGCTGGCGACGCCTCTCGGCCGTGGCCGTGGGCTTCGCCGGGGCGCTGCTGGTGATCCGACCGAGCTTTGCCGAGACCGGCTGGCCGGCCCTGCTACCGGTTGCGGCGGCACTCAGCTATTCCATCTACCTTGCACTGATGCGCCGGATGATGCAGGCCGGCGACGCCGTCGAGATGCAGTTCTGGGCCGGAACCGCGGCGGCCATCATCATGGGCCTGGCCCTGGTCGCCGGACACGGCACCGGCTTCGCCGACAGCGTCTTCGAGGTCCGCTGGCCCGACCAGCGCGAGACGTTGATGCTGCTGGCGCTCGGTGCCGTCGGTACGACCGGCCAGATGCTGGTGGTGCTTGCCTTCCGCCGCGCGCCCGCCGGCGTGCTGGCGCCGTTCCAGTACCTGGAAATCATCAGTGCGACGGCCCTGGGCCTGGTGCTGTTCGGCGACTTCCCGGACCTCACCACATGGGCGGGCGTCGGACTGGTGATCGGATCGGGTCTCTACGTCTACCACCGGGAACGCATGCAGGCCCGTGCCGCCGCCTGACAGGCAATGAAAAGGGCCCGGCGGTTGCCCGCCGGACCCCTTTCCCGTTCAGGCGGCCGGACGACGCTCAGGCGCCGTCGAGGCCGACGATGGCGATGGACGACACGTTCTGGTGCGGGAAGCCGCCCAGGTTGTGGGTCAGTCCGATGGACGGGTTCGACAGCTGGCGGGCGCCGGCACGGCCGTGCAGCTGCAGGTACATCTCGTAGATCATGCGCAGGCCGGAGGCGCCGATCGGGTGGCCGAAGCACTTCAGGCCGCCATCGATCTGGGCCGGAACCTTGCCGTCGGCGTCATAGAAGCCGTCCAGGAAGTCCTTCCAGGCCTCGCCCTCGCGGGAGATGTAGAGGTCTTCCGCCGTGACCAGCTCGGTGATCGAGAAGCAGTCATGGCACTCGAACATCGAGACCTGCTCGCGCGGGTTGGTGATGCCGGCTTCCTTGTAGGCAC
>JAYZWD010000004.1:0-109844 GCA_036154895.1 Pseudomonadota bacterium | reverse complement strand
AGGCCCCGAAGCAGATCATCATCGCCGTCGCCAGAAAGCTCCTCACCATCCTCAACGCAATGCTCAAGAACGATCAGGACTTCAAACACAGCAACACGTGAACACACAGTTGCCGGACAGCCCTGCGGGCTTCCGGGGAACAAGGCATGATCGTGTCCCGGAAGGGCAAAGCCCTGTCCGGGACCTGTGGCCAGCAGGAGCGTTCAGGCCGCGATGCGGTCGTCGACGCCGGGATCCTTGGTGGCCATGAAGCGGATGTCGGGGAAGTCGGTCTGCGCCCGCTCCAGGTGCCAGGCATTGCGGGCCAGGAACACCAGGTCGCCCTCGTGGTCATCGGCGACCGAGGCACCGTTCTCATCGGCAAAGCGCTTCAACTTGTCGTTCGAATCGGCGAAGACCCAGCGCGCGGTGAACAGCTCGGTCTGCTCGAAGCGGACGGGCAGGTTGTATTCGGCCTTGATCCGCTCGGCCAGCACGTCGAACTGCAGCGCGCCCAGCACGCCGACCACCCAGTCGGAGCCGATGCGCGGGCGGAAGACCCGGGCCACGCCCTCCTCCGCCAGCTGCTTCAGCGCCTCGCCCAGGTGCTTGGCGCGCATCGGGTCGGTGGCGCGCACCCGCTGCAGCAGTTCCGGCGCAAAGCTCGGCACGCCACGGAAGCGCAGCTCCTCGCCCTCCGTCAGCGTGTCGCCGATGGAGAGCTGGCCGTGGTTGGGGATGCCGATGATGTCGCCGGGAAAGGCCTCCTCGGCCGTCTCGCGGTCGCCGGCCAGGAACATCACCGGGTTGTGCACGGCGAGCTGCTTGCCGGTGCGGACGTGCTTCAGGCGCATGCCGCGCCTGAAGTGGCCCGAGGCGAGCCGCACGAAGGCGACGCGGTCGCGGTGCTTCGGATCCATGTTCGCCTGGATCTTGAAGACGAAGCCGGTGACCTTCTCCTCCTCCGGCGCCACGGCGCGGCGGTCGGCCGCCTGCGGGCGCGGACGCGGGGCATACTGGCCCAGCGCGCTCAGCAGGTCCTGCACGCCGAAGGCGTTGATGGCGCTGCCGAAGAACACCGGCGTCATGTTGCCCTGGCGATAGGCCTCCGGGTCGAAGGTCGGGCAGAGCTCGCGCGCCATCCCCGCGGCCTCCCGCAGTTCCGCCGCCGGACCGGCGCCCAGATGCGCCTCCAGCCCCGGATCCTCCAGCCCCTTCATCTCCGCCATCACGTCGCCCTGCCGCTCGCGGCTGCGGCCCATCAGCACCAGCCGGTCGCCGAACAGGTCGTAGCAGCCCTGGAAGGCGCGACCCATGCCGACCGGCCAGTTGGCCGGCGTCACGTCGAGCTGCAGGTCCTGCTCGATCTCGTCCATCAGTTCGAACGGATCGCGCGCCTCGCGGTCCATCTTGTTGACGAAGGTGACGATGGGGACATCGCGCAGGCGACAGACCTCGAACAGCTTGCGCGTCTGGCTCTGGATGCCGCGCGCGGCGTCCAGCACCATCACCGCCGAGTCCACGGCGGTCAGCACGCGGTAGGTATCCTCCGAGAAGTCCTCGTGGCCCGGCGTGTCCAGCAGGTTGAAGGTGTGGCCCTGGTAGTCGAAGGTCATCACGGACGCGGACACCGAGATGCCGCGATCCTGCTCGACCTTCATCCAGTCCGAACGCGCACGCCGCTGGTCGCCGCGCGCCTTCACGGCGCCGGCCATCTGGATGGCGCCGCCGAACAGCAGCAGCTTCTCGGTCAGGGTCGTCTTGCCGGCGTCCGGGTGCGCGATGATCGCGAAGGTCCGGCGCCGCTCGATCTCGTCGGTCAGGTGGGTCATGGCCCGCGAGATAGCGGATTTCCGGCCGCGTTGAAATGGCGTTCGCTCTTGCCAGACCGCCACGGCTTCGGGCATGCCGTTGCGGCGAGTGACCGGGGAGGAGCGTATGCGCATCATCGACCAGTTTGACCGGGGGGCCAGCCTGTACCCCGACCGCGACTGCCTGAACGACGGCACGCGCGGCTGGACCTACCGGACGGTGCAGGAGCTGACGCATCGCATCGCCGCCGGCCTGCGCCGCGACGGCATCGCCGCCGGCGGGCGCATCTCGGTCTACAGCCCCAACCACGCCATGGCCTATGCGACGGTGATGGCGGTGGGCCGCCATGACGGCACCTGGGTGCCGATCAACGCGCGCAACGCCATCGACGAGAACCTCTACATCCTGAACAACAACCGGGTCGAGGCGCTGTTCTACCACTCCGACTTCGAGCCGCTGCTGGACCGCATCCGCGCCGAGGTGCCCTCGATCCGCCTGTTCGTCTGCATCGACCGGGCGGGTGGCGCGGCGCCGTTCCTGGACGACTGGATGCCCGCGACCTGGGAACCGGCGCCCGACGACATCGTGAACCCGGAGGCAATCTTCGCCCATGTCTCCTCGGGCGGCACCACCGGCCGGCCCAAGGGTGTGATGCTGAGCCACCGCGCCTTCGAGACCATGATCGCCACCTTCCACGCCTGCATGCCGGTCACGGAGCCCCCGGTGCACCTGATGGTCGCGCCGATGACGCACGCGGCCGGCGTCACCTCCTTCGCGCTGCTGGCCTACGGGGCGACCAACGTCTTCCTGCCCGACACGAAGCCCGAGACCATCATGGCGGCCATCGAGAAGCACAGGGTAACCCACCTGTTCCTGCCGCCGACGCTGATCTACGTGATCCTCGCCCACCCCGACGTGCGCAAGTACGACTATTCCTCGCTGAGGAACTTCGTCTATGCCGCCGCGCCGATGTCGGCCGACAAGCTGAAGGAGGCGCTGGAGGTCTTCGGCCCGGTGATGACGCAGACCTACGGCCAGGCCGAGGCGCCGATGATCGCCACCTTCTTCTCGCCGGCCGAGCACATGGAGGCGCTGCGCACCAACAAGCACCACCGCCTGCTCTCCTGCGGCAAGTCCACGCCCTACACCCGGGTCGAGATCATGGACGACGACGGCAACATCCTGCCGCGCGGCGAGAGCGGCGAGATCGTCGTGCGCGGTTCGCTGGTCATGAGCGGCTATTTCGGCCAGCCCGACGAGACGGCAGCGGCCGGCACATTCGGCTGGCACCACACCGGCGACATCGGCACCATCGACGAGGACGGCTTCGTCTACATCGTCGACCGCAAGAAGGACATGATCATCACCGGCGGCTTCAACGTCTATCCGTCGGAGATAGAACAGGTGCTGTGGACCCACCCGGCGGTGCAGGACTGCGCCGTGATCGGCGTGCCCGACGAGAAGTGGGGCGAGGCGGTGAAGGCCGTGGTCGAGCTGAAGCCCGGCGCGAGCACCGACGGCGCCGAGCTGATCGCGCTCTGCAAGGAGAAGCTGGGTTCGGTGAAGGCGCCGAAGACGGTGGACTTCATCGACCAGCTGCCCCGCAGCCCTGTCGGCAAGGTGCTGAAGCGCGACCTGCGCAAGCCCTTCTGGGAGGGCAAGGGCCGCGCCGTGGGGTGAGGTTCCGTCGCAGGACCGGGTCCGTTACCGCCAACCCGGCCCCGGCCCCGCGACAATGGCTCATCAGAACTTCAGCGGCTCGACGCGCTGCACGTAGTCGGTCATGTCGGCGATCTTCTGCACCACCGGCTCCGGCACCGGGCCGTCGACCTCGATGAAGGCCACGGCGCCGCCGCCCGCCGCCGCGCGGCCCAGGTGGAAGGTGGCGATGTTCACGCCCGCCTCGCCCAGCACCGTGCCGAGGCGACCGATGAAGCCCGGCTTGTCGCGGTTGCGCAGGAACAGCATGTTGGGACCGGCCTCGGCCTCCAGCGCGATGTTGTCGATCTCGACGATGCGCGGGCGGTCGCCGGCGAACAGCGTGCCGCCGATGCAGCGGGTGCCGCGCTCGGTCTCGACATAGACGTGGATGGCGGTCTGGTAGTCGCCCGGGTCCTCGTCCCGCTCCTCGACCAGGCGGATGTTCCGCTCCTTGGCCAGCACCGGCGCGTTGACCATGTTGACCGAGTCGAGCAGCGGCGTCAGCAGGCCCTGCAGGACCACGGCGGTCAGCGGCTTCACGTTCAGGGTGGCAACATGGCCCTGGTAGGCGATGCGCACGCCCTTCACGCCGGTCTTCACCGTCTGCCCCATGAAGGCGCCGAGCTGGTCGGCGAGCTTCATGTAGGGGCGCAGCTTCGGCGCCTCCTCGGCCGTGACCGAGGGCATGTTGATGGCGTTGGTGACGGCGCCGTCGATCAGGTAGTCCGACATCTGCTCGGCGACCTGGATGGCGACGTTGACCTGGGCCTCGTTGGTCGAGGCGCCGAGATGCGGCGTCACCACCACCTTCGGATGGCCGAACAGCACGTTCTCCTTCGCAGGCTCGACCAGGAAGACGTCGAGGGCGGCGCCGGCGACCTTGCCGGAATCGAGGGCGGCCTTCAGGTCCTCCTCGACGATCAGGCCGCCGCGGGCGCAATTGATGATCAGCACGCCGTCCTTCATCTTCGCGATGGTGGCGGTGGAGATCAGGTTCTTCGTCTGCTCGGTCAGCGGCGTGTGCATGGTGATCACGTCGGCGCGGGCATAGAGCTCGTCCAGTTCCACCTTCTCGACGCCGATCTCGCGGGCGCGTTCGGGGCTGAGGAACGGGTCGGCGGCGATCACGCGCATCTTGAGGCCGATGGCGCGGCTGGCGACGATGGCGCCGATATTGCCGCAGCCGATGACGCCCAGCGTCTTGGCCGTCAGCTCGATGCCCATGAACTTCGACTTCTCCCACTTGCCGGCATGGGTCGAGGCATTGGCCTGCGGGATCTCGCGGGCCAGCGCGAACATCATGGCGATGGCATGCTCGGCGGTGGTGATGGAATTGCCGAAGGGCGTGTTCATCACGCAGACGCCGGCGGCGGTGGCGGCCGGGATGTCGACATTGTCGACGCCGATGCCGGCGCGGCCGATGACCTTCAGGCTGGTCGCCGCCTCGATGATCGCCTTCGTCACCTTGGTGGCCGAGCGGACGGCCAGCCCGTCATAGTCGCCGATGCGGGCGGCCAGTTCGTCGGGCTTCAGACCGGTGATCTCGTCGACCTCGATGCCGCGCTCGCGGAAGATGCGGGCGGCCAGCGGGCTCATCTCGTCGGAAATAAGGACCTTGGGCACGACAGGGTTCCCCCTTCTATGGCGTCTCGTCCCGGACCGGGGTCCGGGACGGCGCGGTGTCATTGGAAAGAGTGGCGGAGCGGTCTCAGCCGCCCAGCGATGCCTTCACTTCGGCATAGGCCCAGTCCAGCCACGGCACCAGGGCCTGGAGGTCGGAGGCCTCGACGGTGGAGCCGCACCAGATGCGCAGGCCCGGAGGGGCATCGCGGTAGCCGTTGATGTCATAGGCGACATCCTCGGCCTCCAGCAGCGCCGCGAGCTTCTTCGGCACGTCCGGCTGCGCCTTGGCGTCCAGCCCGGCGAACCAGGGATCGGTGATCTTCAGGCAGACCGAGGTGGTGGAACGCACCGCCGGATCGTCAGCCAGGAACGCCGCCCAGTCCGAGGTCGCGACCCAGTCGGCGATCACCTTCGTGTTCGCCTCGGCACGACCGATCAGGCCCTCCAGGCCGCCCACGGACTCGCCCCAGCGCAGCGCATCGATCTGGTCCTCGACTGCCAGCATGGAGGGCGTGTTGATGGTCTCGCCCTTGAAGATGCCCTCGATCAGCTTGCCGCCCTTGGTCATGCGGAAGATCTTCGGCATCGGCCAGGCCGGCGTATGGCTCTCCAGCCGTTCGACGGCGCGCGGGCTCAGCACCAGCATGCCGTGGGCCGCCTCGCCACCCATGACCTTCTGCCAGGACCAGGTGACGACATCCAGCTTCGGCCAGGCCAGGTCCATGGCGAACACCGCCGAGGTGGCGTCGCAGATGGTGAGGCCCTGGCGGTCGGCGGCGATCCAGTCGCCGTCCGGAACCCGCACGCCGGAGGTGGTGCCGTTCCAGGTGAAGACGACGTCATGGTCGAAGTTCACCGTCGACAGGTCGACGATCTCGCCATAGCCGGCCTCGAGGGTGCGGGCGTCCTTCAGCTTCAGCTGCTTGACCACGTCGGAGACCCAGCCGGAGCCGAAGCTCTCCCAGGCCAGCAGGTCGACCGGACGCGGACCCAGCAGCGACCACAGTGCCATCTCGACGGCGCCGGTGTCGGAGGCCGGCACGATACCGATCAGGTAGTCGGCCGGGATGCCGAGCAGCGCACGGGTCCGGTCGCAGACCTCGTTGAGCCTGGCCTTGCCGATCTTGGCGCGGTGCGAGCGGCCGATGGCCGCGTTCTTCAGGACATCGGTAGTCCAGCCAGGCCGCTTGGCACAGGGACCGGACGAGAAGAAGGGCGCCGCGGGGCGCCGTGCTGGCTTCTGCATGTGTTCCTTCCAGAACATTGCGCCCCGTTGGGGGGGCGTGACCCGCCGCGGAAAGTACGGCGGCGGGTGGCGCCGTCAACGGCTCGTTCGGGTTTGCGACACTATGCGCGAGGCATCGGCACAGGCCGGTCGATCCCGTGCACGCGATTGATGCGACGGCCCGACGGGTGCACTCTCCGCTCCGGTCGTCTGCAGAGCGGCGGCGGCGCGAGGGAGGCTCCGATGACCCGCATTTCCGGCCTGATGCGTCCGGCGTCCCATGCCGGTCTCTCGCCCGGCGCGCTGGTCGCCGACCCGGCCTCGATCCGGCCGACCATCCGGCTGATCGCCTATTCGCCCGACGACATCGTCGAGATCCAGGATTGCGACATCGAGAGCGCACTGGCCGCCCGCGGCAGCCGCGACGTGGTCTGGATCGACGTGGTGGGACTCGGCGATGTCGAGCTGATCGCCCGGATCGGCCGCGCCTTCGGCCTGCACCACCTGGCGCTGGAGGACGTGGTCAACCTGATGCAGCGCCCAAAGGTCGAGGAGTTCGACGACCACGCCTTCATCGTGCTGCGCATGATGGTGCATGGCCGGCGGCCCGAGACCGAGCAGATGTCGATCTTCGTCGGCGAAGGCTTCGTCATCAGCTTCCAGGAGCGGCCGGGCGACTGCCTGGATGCGGTCCGGCGGCGGCTCCGGCGCGGACGCGGGCGGGTCCGCCGGGAGGGGGCGGACTATCTCGCCTATGCCCTGATCGACGCCATCGTCGACGGCTATTTCCCCGTGCTGGAGGCCTTTGGCGAGGAGATCGAGCAACTCGAGGACGAGGTGCTCGATTCGCCGCGCCCCGAGCATGTCCACCGCCTGCACGGCATCAAGCGCGACCTGCTGCTGATCCGCCGCGCGCTCTGGCCGACGCGCGACATGGTCAACATCATCGTGCGCGACGAGGTGGAGGTGTTCGGGCGCCAGGCCCGCACCTTCATGCGCGACGTCTACGACCATTCGGTGCAGCTTATGGACGTCGTCGAGACCTATCGCGAGATCGCCTCGGGCCTGGTCGAGGTCTACCTCTCCAGCCAGAGCGCGCGCATGAACGAGGTGATGAAGGTGCTGACCATCATCTCGACCATCTTCATCCCGCTGGGCTTCCTGGCCGGCCTGTGGGGCATGAACTTCGAGCATGATTCGATGTTCGGCATGCCGGAACTGCAGTGGAAGTACGGCTATCCGGCGGCGCTGGGCCTGATGCTGGCCGTGGCGCTGTCGTTGCTCTGGTACTTCCGGCGCAAGGGCTGGATCGGTCGTGGCGGCGATCAATGAACGCCGGTCAGCGGCGTTGACGGGCCCGTCCGCCGCCCTGACAATGCCGGTCAACGCACGCCGTTCGGGGAGGAAAGAGCATGCGGTTCACATGGTTCAACCTGATGCCCTGGCCGCATCTGCCCGACGATTTCCGCGAGAAGCACCGCTCGGTCTGGGTTGACCTGCCGAGCCGGCTCTACGACCCGGAAGAAGGCCACCGGGTCTATCACCGCTATCTCGACCAGCTCGAATACGCCGCGACGCTGGGCTTCGACGGCATCGGCGTGAACGAGCACCACGCCAATGGCTACGGCCTGATGCCCAGCCCGAACATCATGGCCGCAACCCTGTCGCGCCGCACCGACGACTGCGCGTTGGTGGTGCTGGGCGATTCCATCGCGCTCTACAACCCGCCGCTCCGCGTCGCCGAGGAATTCGCCATGCTGGACGTGCTGAGTGGCGGGCGGCTGGTTGCCGGCTTCCCCGTCGGCACCTCGATGGACACCAACTACTGCTACGGCACCGTGCCGGCCCTGACGCGGGAGAAGTACGCGGAGGCGCACGAGCTGATCAGGCAGGCCTGGGCCGCCGACGAGCCGTTCGCGTTCAACGGCCGCTACACCAAGCTGCGCTATGTGAACTGCTGGCCCAAGCCGGTACAGAAGCCGCATCCCCCGATCTTCATCCCCGGCGGCGGCTCGGTCGAGACCTACGACTTCTGCCTCGATAACGACTACGTCTACTGCTACCTCAGCTTCAGCGGCTATCTCCGCGCCAAGGCGCTGATGGACGGCTACTGGCGCCGCGTCGAGGAACGCGGCAAGGACATGAGCCCCTACCGCGCCGGCTTCGCCCAGACCATCTGCGTGGCCGAGACAGACGCGGAGGCCGAGCGGCTGTACGCGAAGCATGTCGACTATTTCTACAATCGCTGCCTGCACGTCTTCCCCGGCTTCGCCGACGCGCCGGGCTATCGCACCATCAAGACCATCCAGTCAGGCGCGCTCAGCCAGTATGCGCGCCAGGACTATTCCACCCTGTCGTGGAAGGACCTGGTGGAGGGCGGACACGTCATCGCCGGCAGCCCCGCGACCGTGGTCGACCGCATGAAGGACCTGATCAAGGGCCTGCATGTCGGCAACATCTTCGCGCTGATCCACGTGGGCGACATGCCTGACGAGGTGACCCGCCATTCGACGAAGCTGTTCGCCGAGAAGGTGATGCCGGAACTGCGCGGCATCTGGGGCGAGCAGGAAAACGACGAGCGGTTCTGGATCCACCCGATGGCGGCGCGCACCGCGCCGGCGCCCGTCCCCGCACTGGCGGAGGCCGCGGAATGAAATCGCGCATCATCGAGACCCCGGGCGGCCGCACCTCGATCCAGGTGTTCGAGGGCGGCTCCGGCCCCGACCTGCTGTTCCTGCACGGCGCGGGCGGCGTGCTGCCCGGCGATCCGTTCCTGGAAGCCCTGTCGCGGCAGTTCACCGTCTACGCGCCGCTGCTGCCCGGCTACGGGGAAAGCCAGGGCGAGGAGAACCTGCGCGACATGCTGGACTTCACCCTGCACACCCACGACGTGATGGGCGTGCTGCGGCTGGAGAAGCCGCTGCTGGTCGGCCATTCCATGGGCGGCATGATCGCCGCCGAGCTGGCCGCGGTGATCCCGGACTGCATCGACCGCCTGGTGCTGCTGGCGCCGGCGGGGCTGTGGGACGACGCCATGCCCATCGCCGACCTGTTCGCCATGCTGCCGCGCGAGATGCCGGAATGGCTGTTCCATGAAGTGGAGGCCGGAACGAGGCTCATGACCGCAGGGCTGCGCCTGGACGACACGCAATTCCTGCAGGATTTCCTGGTGATGAATGCCCGACGCTTCGGCACGGCCGGCAAGATCCTGTTCCCGATCCCCGAACGGGGACTGAAGGACCGGATCTACCGCATCCGCGCGCGCACCACGATCATCTGGGGCAAGAATGACCGGCTGATCCCGGCCGCCTATGGCAAGGCGTTCGCCGCCGCCATCGCCGGCTCGGTGCTGGTCACGGTGCCGGAGGCGGGGCACCTGCTGACCCTGGAGAAGCCGGACGCCGTGGTCCGCGCCATCACGGACGGGCTGAAGGTGGTGGCCTGAGGCAGAAGACCGATGAAAGCAGGAGAATTTTTCAACAACCTTGTTGCGCGAATTGAACATTCTATCTTGCAGACAGGACGATATTCAGAAGTCGCCTAAACGATTCAACTCTATAGCCTTTTCAGCGTTAGCGGCTTGTCTGGCATAACCGGTCGGAATCCTTGACTTTTCCGTCCGACTATGCCATCAACGCAACGACGGTGCACTCGGGATGGAACCGAGGCACCGCCGCCGCCGAATGGACTAGGAGGGTACCTCTCCTGGACCTGCAGCCCTAGCGGCTGCTGCCGGTCAAGGGTGTGTCGACAGCACTCAAGACCGGGATCGGATCGGGAGGTGGTAACACCTGAGACATCCTCCCTCCCGGCGACGACACCGCCAAGTGTGCCTGCGGAGACGCAGGAAGTGAATGGCCCGTCACAGCCTCGATAACGCCCCCGGTTCTTCAGCCGGGGGCGTCGTCACATGCGCGATTCCGCACCGACAGCTCTTCGATACACGACCCATTCAGGCATTGCAACCCTCCGTGTCCGGTGTTATGCATTCGCCCCACACTGGAGGAAATGACATGGATGACGTGCTGCGCAATGCGCTGAAGCGCCAGAAGCAGCTGGAAGCCGAGCTGCTAGAGATCAAGGTGTTCGTCAAAATGTACCAGCGGTTTTCTGGAACAGAGCCGGATCAAGTTGGCGACGAACCGTCTGTAGGCGACACAATTGATGTCCATTCAACCGGGGAATTTGAAAGGTCGGCGCCGTATTACCGCTTGCCGTACGCGGGGACGCGATCGGTTCGCAACCCGACGCGGGATGATGTTCGCCGAATGGCGCGCGAGTTCATGCTAGAGCGTGGTGAGCCGATGGCGCGCGGGCAACTCGTTGATGTCTTCGCCGAGGCGGGATGGCCGATTTCCGGCAGCGACCCGGCAAGAAATATGGGCACGATCATGTGGCGCTTGCGCGATGACTTTGTGAACATCGACGGACACGGCTATTGGCCGCGCGATGTGCCGTTGGAACGGGTGGGCTACGATCCGAGTGACCCTAACTCGCCGGAGGCAATCGCGCGAGATATGGATATCCGTCCGACCGATGACGACTGAAAGTCTGGAGTTGCGCAAATGCAAAGCCCCGCCTTTCGGCGGGGCCGCGCTGTCGCTAGGGCAAGATTGCGATCTCTCATCCCCAGAGGCCAGCTTGCGCTGGACTTAATTGCCGGAGCTACCGGCGACACCCACTAGATGCTTGAATCGATCAAGTTTGTCAAGGTCAAACGCCAATCCCGGCGCGGACGCAGGCTCGCACCTTATCCATGATGTCGTCGCTTAACACTCTGACGTCGTAGATTCTTTCGCTTCCGTCCCATTCCTTGAACAGCAATCGAAGCCGATGAAATGCAACAGTCAGCACGAAGTCGCCCTTAACCCACATGTTCGGGTTCGCGTATGGCGCAGGTAGGGGTGGGTCAAGCGTGAGATGCAGGTGATGGGGCAAGACGATCCGCGGTGCTGTGGTGCTGAGCGGGACAACGGTGCAGAGCATGTCGCGCCCAGGAATTGGAGGAGATAAGACGATCACAGGACGTCGCTTGATCATCTCCGGGCGCCGAAACCCCTCCTTGAGATCAACACGCACAATCGTCCCGACTGCCGGGTGTTGGTTGACCGTCATCCCTCAAACTCTCGATTCAACCAAAAGTAGAATATGCAGTAGCTATCATTGACATCAATGATCATCAACTATTTATCGGAATGAAGAAAGACGCAGATCGAATTAGAGCAACCGCATGAACAAATAAGAAATATCTATCCTACCCGCCGGGTAATCGCGTCGCGCCGGCAGCGGGCCGAGACTTCCTCCGTCAGCAACCGAAGGAGAGAGCAACCCGATGTCCGACCTTGAACAGCTTGTCGACCGCTACCTCGCCACCTGGAACGAGACCGATCCGGCCGCGCGCCGGGCCGCCATCGCCGCTGTCTGGGCCGAGGGCGGCAGCTATGTCGACCCCCTGATGGCCGCGACCGGCCATGACGCCCTGGACGCCATGATCGCCGGCGTGCAGGCGCGCTTTCCCGGCCTGGAGATGCGCCGCGCCGGTGCCGTCGACGCCCACAACGACCGCGTCCGCTTCGGCTGGGAGCTGGGTCCGGCAGGCGCGCCCGGACTGGTCGGCGGCATCGATGTCGCGACGTTGCGCGACGGTCGTCTCGCCTCGATCACCGGCTTCATCGACTACGCCCCGGCCGAGGCGGCCTGAGCGACCGACGGCCGGGCGTCACTGTCCGGCCCCTCCGTGACTGTCCCTTGTGACTTGTCGGTGACCGGTATCGCGCCGGTCACCGCTTTTCCTCGCGGCGGGTTGAATGCCCTGCCGCGACGCCCGACACTCTGGCCCGGACCAGTTTCCGGGGACCCGACTGCCGATGCCGCGCCTCACCATCCGCTTCTGGCGATCGCTCTGGGCCCGGCTCGTGCTGCTGTCGGTGGTGCTCGGCATCGTGCCGGTGCTGATCTACCTGCTGCTGCAGGACGCGGACGCGGAGCGGCGCCAGGTGCTGCGCGCCACCGTGGCCGAGCAGGGCGCGATCATCGCCGCGGGCCTGGAGCCGGAACTGGACCCCGCGCGCCTGCCCGATCTCAACAGCGCGCTCTCCCGCTTCGCGACACCCGGCAGCGACCTGCGCGTGCTCTATCGCCCGGCCGGCGAGATCAGCGGTTTCTACTTCGTCGGCGCATGGCCGGCGATCTCCGAGACCGCCTTCGAGGACGAGAAGCAGCGCCTGCTGGCCACCGGCGTGCTGACCCGGCTCGGCGTCGACTGCGCCGGCGATACCGAGACCGGCGCGATCTACGAGTCCGTTGCGGGCAGCCGCCGCACCATCGCCTCGGCCTCCGCCGTGGCGCGGCCCAACGGCTGCTGGGTGGTCATCACCACCAGGTCCGCCGCCCTGCCGTTCGGACGGGAGAGCGACCAGCCCTACTGGCAGACGCCAGAAATGCTGGTCAGCGCCGTCATCTACCTGGTCATGGTGGCCGCGATCTTCGGCCTGTTTCTGACCATCCGCTCCAACCTGCAGCGCGTCGCCCGCCTGGCGCGCCTGACCGGCGCAGGTGGCGGCCAGCCTGGCTTCCGCGCCCAGAACACGGTGCCGGAGCTGGACGGCGTTGCCGCCGAGTTCGACCTGATGGTCGCCGGCCTGCGCCGCTCCGCCGACCAGTTGCGCACCTCGGCGGCCGAGAATGCCCACGCGCTGAAGACCCCGGTCGGCGCCATCGCCCAGGCACTGGAGCCGATCCGCCGCGCCCTGCCCGACACGGAGAATCGCGCCCACCGCTCTGTCGACCTGATCGAGCGCGCCATCGACCGCCTCGACGGGCTGATCGGCGCCATCCGCCGCAGCGAGGAGGCGGCGGCGGAACTGGTGAACCCGCACCGGGAGCCGCTGGATGTCGCGGCCCTGGCCCGGACCGTCGCCGACAGCTTCCGCAGCATCGCCGCCGAGAACCGCATCACGCTCTCCGTCGACGGCGACCGTCCGGCGATGGTCAAGGGCAATGCCGGCCTGCTGACCGTGGCGCTGGAGAACCCGCTCGACAACGCGCTCGGGCTGGTGCCGGCCGGAGGCAGCGTGCGGGTGTCGATCACGACAGGTCCGGAGACCGTGACGCTCCGCATCGCCGATACGGGACCCGGTGTGCCCGCCGAGCGCCTGGAGCGGATCTTCGACCGCCATCACACCGTGCGCACGCCGGGCGAGGAGGCCGACGACCATGACGGCCTCGGCCTGTGGCTGACGCGGCGCAATGTCGAGGCGCTGGGCGGCAGCGTCACCGCCGAACCGGCACCGGGCGGTGGCCTGGTCATCGTGCTGGTCCTGCCGGTCGCCTGAGATCGCCTGCAAGCGGTCGGCACGGCCTGCCACAGCCTTGTCACGCCCTCGCCGCTGACGTGCCACGCGAAAAGGCCGACATCTGGAACACCAACGACGCCGGCCCGGCGCCGCGCACCACGCTCCGAGAGGACAATCATGTTCCAGGCTGCCATCACCACGCACCCGTTCGGACAGACCCGCACCACGCTGGGCGGCGAAGTGTTCCACGCCGATACCACCGCTGCCGCGCTGCGCCGCCTTTCCTATGATCCGTGGCGGGCCGGCGAGGGCCAGCACCCGGTGCCGCGCCTCTACGCCGCGCGCCTGCCGCATGACCTGCACGACCTGCGACGCCTGGCCGAGAGCCAGCACGCCTTCGTCTCGCTGATGCTGCCGGTGGCGCTGCGCGCCAACGAGATCCTGGCCATGCGCCGGTCCGAGGCCCGCGCCCGGCTGATGGCGACCGACGACAGCTTCGCCAGCCAGGCCGCGCTGCAGGACCTCGACCTCGCGGCCGGGGCGCCGCCGTCGCTGCTGATCGGCCTTGCCGCCGCCGCGACCGACTGGGGCCGGCATGTCGCCGGCAGCGATACCGGCCACATCTTCCCCGAGGAGTTCTCGGCACCCTCGGGGCTGGACGCCGCCGCGATCCGCGCGGCCGACGGTGTCAGCCGCGCCCGGCACGCGACCCTGCTGCTGGCGATGCTGGACGGTGTCCACGGCCTGAACATGCAGCCGACGGGCTCCGCCTTCCGCACCGAGCGGGAACGGCAGCAGACCCATCACCGGCCCGACGGCTATCGCCTGGCCCTGCTGCTGGACGGCGGCTTCGGCATGAACCGGCCGCTGATCCGCAAGGTGCTCTACGCCATCGAAGGCGCGGCGCTAACCCGGCTGGACCGCGCCCGCCTCGATCCGCCGGCGGTCACGGTGCACTGACACCGCGCCGGCCGGACCGATCGACCGTCGAACGACCTCGAGCGAAGGAGAAACGCCATGCGACGCACCCTTGCGCGGGCCGCCCTGCCGGCGAGCCTGATCGTCCTGATGCTGGGCCTCACGGCCTGCGAGAACATGTCGAACTATGAACAGCGCCTGCTGTCCGGCGGCGCCATCGGTGCCGCCGGCGGTGCCGCCCTCACCGCCATGACCGGGGGTTCGATCCTGCTCGGCACGGCCATCGGCGCGGCCGCGGGTACCGCCGCCGGCCACGTGACCGCGCAGAACAAGTAGCCCGCACCCCATCCGATCCGGGCGGACGTGTTCGAAAACCCCCTCCTTTCCCCGACCCGTCCGTCAGGTGGGGGAAGCCCGGTGCCCCCCGATTCCCCGGGCTTCCCCTTTTCTCTCCCGGTCGCGCGCGGCCAGCAGGCGTGACAGCGCCATCGCCGCCGCCACCGGTCCGGCGACCGCGGCGAAGGTGGCCGGCAGCGCGACCGCCAGCGGTTGCTCCAGCGCACCGGAGACGAGGACGCCGGTCGCACCGGCGATCAGGGCCGTGATCGCCAGGGCACCGGCCTCGGCCAGGCCGAAGCGGTCCATCCAGGCCGGCACGTCCGGCCGGCGAAAGATCCGCCGCAGGACCACGAAAAGCACGAACGCCGACAGCAGCAGCGCGGCGCCGACGACTTCAGACATGATTGATTTGCTCCCGGACCAGGCCGGCTCCTGCCGACGGCCAGGGCCGCACCCGCGGCCGGCCGGGCGCGACGGGTCCGCATCGCGCGAGCGTGATGTTGCGCCGGCCACGGCGGCGCGCAAGCCGGCGCATGCGCGGCATTCGCGAACTTGCGAACGCTGATGCGGCGGCGCTACACCCGCCTTCCGTCACCGACCGGAGGAGCCCTGCGTGCAGCCCGTCCTTGCCATTTTCCTGACCGTCTTCCTGGCCGAACTGGGCGACAAGACCCAGCTCGCCACCGTGCTGTTCGCCTCGGAACGCCAGAACGCGCCGCTGCTGGTCTTTCTGGCGGCCGCGGCCGCGCTGGTCGCCTCGACCGCCATCGCGGTCGGCCTCGGTGTCGCCGCGCGCAGCTGGCTGGAGATGCTGCCGCTCAAGCTGCTGGCGGGCATCGGCTTCATCCTGATCGGCGGCTGGACCGTCTGGGGCCACTTCCGCGGCTGACGCAGGCGCTCAGTCGCAGCGGCCGCCGGCAGAGACGGCCTCGGCGGCGCCCAGGCGGGTGGAACGGCTGCTGGCCGAATGGATCCCCGCCAGCCGCCAGCCGGTCACGGGGTCGGCCACCAGCAGCGCACCGCCGGAATCGCCTGGCCCGCTCGGGCAGCTGTGGCTGACCCGCGTGCCCCGCCGCCCGGTCATGCCGCAGCCACGGCGCAAGGTCAGCGCATGCGGCGCCGTGTGATTGTACCCGGCCAACACCGCAGCCCCGACCGACTGGCAGTGCTGGGCCAGCGGTATCGGGCGCGCACGTACCGGCTCGGACCAGGAGATCTCGGCCAGGTCCTCGTGGCCCGGGACCTGGCGGGCCGCCTCGACGGTGCGATGCTCCGCGAAGCCTCCGCCGAAATAGCCCAGGACCAGGTGGAAACTGCCGGCCAGGGCCGTGTCGACGCAGTGGGCCGCGGTCAGCGCGCGTGTCGGGCTGACCAGCACCGCGGTGCAGTGGATGCGGTTCCTGTAGCCGGCCTGGTTGAGCCGTCCCATCGCCGACCAGGGCCACTCGGCCGCCGGCGCCACCTCGCGCGCCGGCGCGGGGCCTGCGCGGAACGGTCCGGGCCCGGCCGTGCACAGGGCCAGGACGAGTGACAGGAGCAGGACGTGGCGGCGCATGGCCGAGCATTCGCCGATCCGCACCGGCGACGCAAGCGGTCGTGCCCCCGGCGCATGGGCGGGTCGCGCGCATCACGCTTCCCGTCGGGGTCGCGATGGTGCGCAGTGGCGGGCGCCTTGGGGAGGGACACACATGACAGCGACGGCAACCGATGACCGGCGCATGGTGCTGGGCGGCATCCTGCTCGTCACCATCGCCTCGGTGAGCCTCGGGCTGAACCCGGTCTACATCCGCGCCGGCCTGGAGGCCGGGCTGTCGCCGGAGGTTGCCTCGCTCTACCGCTTCGCCGGCTCGGCGCTCTGCATCCTGCCTTTCCTGTTCCACGCCTTCCGGACACCGCGCCTTGCCCTTGTGGCGCTGGTCTCCGGCGCCTGTGTCGGCATCGGCATGGTCACCTACTTCACCGCGCTGGATCGCCTGCCGGTGGCGCTGGCGGTGCTGATCGTCTTCACCTACCCGGCATTCGCCCAGTTCTTCGGCCGGCTGTTCTTCGGCCAGCGCATCACGCCGCGCCAGGCCTTCGCCGCCGTGCTGGTGCTGGCGGGCGCGGGCGTCGCGGTGGGCCCGGCGCCGCTCGACCCGGAGCAGTTCTGGATCGCCATGCTGAGCTTCATCGCCCCGGCCGCCTTCGGCATCCAGATCAACCTGCTGGCCACGGTGCTGGCCCCGATGCAGGTCTGGCCGCGCACCGCCTGCATCCTGGCCGGCGGCACCCTGGCCGTGGTGCCCTTCGCGCTGGCCGTCGACGCCCCGCTGCTGCCCGCCGAGCCGTCCGGCTACGTCGCCATGGCCGCGCTCTGCCTGTTCGGCATGCTGCTGCCCATGGCCATGATCGGTGTCGGTACCGCGCGTTCGGGCGCCGCCATCGCCAGCGCGCTGAGCGGCATCGAGTTCGCGGTGGCGCTGTCCTGTGGCTGGCTGCTGCTGGGCGAGCCGGTGCGCACCAACCAGGTCGCCGGCGCGATCCTGGTACTGGGCGCCGCCGCGCTGGCCGCCTCCACCTGGCGACAGAGGCTGCGCCCGGCCTGAAGGGCTTGCCCGGAGCGGGCGGGGCGGGTAACCGACGGGCCGGCATCTCAACCGCGAACGGACCCCGCCCATGAGCTTCGTCATCGCCGTCGACGGCCCCACCGCCTCGGGCAAGGGCACGCTGGCCCGACGGCTGGCGGCCGAATTCGGCTGCGCCTGCCTGGACACCGGCGCGCTCTACCGGGCCACGGCGCTGCGGCTGATCCGGGCCGGCGGCGACGGCACCGACGTCGCGGCCGCGGTGGCGGCGGCGCGCGGCATCGATCCCGATGACCTGTCCGATCCCGAGCTGCGGTCGGAAGCGACCGGCGCCATGGCCTCCAGGGTCGCGGCGCTGCAGCCGGTCCGCGACGCGCTGTTCGACTACCAGCGGGATTTCGCCGCCAATCCCCCGGGTGGCGCGGCCGGCGCGGTGCTCGACGGGCGCGACATCGGCACGGTGGTCTGCCCGGACGCGGAGGCGAAGCTGTTCATCACCGCCAGCGCCGGGGTCCGCGCCGAGCGGCGTTTCCGGGAACTGGCCGCGAAGGGGACCGAAACCACACTGGAGGCGGTGCTGGCCGACCTGCAGGCGCGGGACGCACGGGATTCGGGCAGAAGTGCGGCGCCGCTCCGGAAAGCGGACGATGCGGACTTGCTCGATACCACCGGACTCGATATAGAAACCGCGTTTTCCGCTGCCCGCGCTCTCGTCGCGGCTCGCCTCAAGGAACGGCGCTGAAGCGGGAGGTCCGACGGAAGCCGGCTTGCCGGCAAAACCCAAACCGCCGGGCCGCGAAAAGGAGAGACTTCCTGATGACTGATACGAGTGTCGGAACCGGTGAACGGTTCCCGCAGCGGGAGGATTTTGCCGCCCTGCTGGATGCCACCTATGGCTCCGAGAGCAATCTCGAGGGTTCGGTGGTCAAGGGCACGGTGCTGGCGGTCGAGCACGACTTCGTGCTCGTCGATGTCGGCCTGAAGACCGAGGGCCGGATACCGATCAAGGAATTCCAGTCGGCCGGCCGTCCGGCCGAGGTGCGCGCCGGCGATCCGGTCGAGGTCTATCTCGAGCGCATCGAGAACGGCATGCACGAGGCCGTGATCAGCCGCGACAAGGCACGCCGCGAGGAAGCCTGGGCGAAGCTGGAGAAGTCCTACGAGAAGAACGAGCGTGTCGAGGGCGTGATCTTCGGTCGGGTCAAGGGTGGCTTCACCGTCGACCTGTCGGGCGCCGTCGCTTTCCTGCCGGGCAGCCAGGTGGACATCCGCCCGATCCGTGACGTGACCCCGCTGATGGGCACCCCGCAGCCGTTCCAGATCCTGAAGATGGACCGCCGCCGCGGCAACATCGTGGTCTCCCGCCGTGCCGTGCTGGAAGAGACCCGCGCCGAGGCCCGCAGCGAGCTGATCCAGCGCCTCGAGGAAGGCATGATCTGCGACGGCGTGGTCAAGAACATCACCGACTACGGTGCGTTCGTGGACCTGGGCGGCATCGACGGCCTGCTGCACGTCACCGACATCTCCTGGCGCCGTGTCAACCACCCGTCCGAGGTGCTGAACATCGGCGAGACCATCAAGGTCCAGGTGGTCAAGGTGAACAAGGAGACCCAGCGCATCAGCCTGGGCATGAAGCAGCTGCAGGCCGATCCGTGGGATGGCGTGGCGATCAAGTACCCGGTGGGTGCGCGCTTCGACGGTCGCGTCACGAACATCACCGACTACGGTGCGTTCGTGGAGCTGGAGCCGGGCGTCGAGGGCCTGATCCACGTCTCCGAGATGAGCTGGACCAAGAAGAACGTCCATCCGGGCAAGATCGTCTCGACCAGCCAAGAAGTCTCCGTCCAGATCCTCGAGGTCGATCCGGACAAGCGCCGCATCAGCCTGGGCCTGAAGCAGACCATGTCCAACCCGTGGGAGAGCTTCGCCGCTGCCCATCCGAAGGGCACCGAGGTCGAGGGCGAGGTCAAGAACAAGACCGAGTTCGGCCTGTTCATCGGCCTGGACGAGGACATCGACGGCATGGTCCACATGTCGGACCTGAGCTGGGACATGGCCGGCGAGCAGGCGATGGCCGAGTACAAGAAGGGCGACATGGTCCGCGCGGTGGTTCTCGATGTCGACATCGACAAGGAACGCATCTCGCTGGGCATCAAGCAGATCGACAACGATCCGTTTGCCGATGCCAAGACCATGAAGCGCGGCGAGACCGTGACCTGCTCCGTCGTCCGCGTCATGGACGCCGGCCTGGAGGTCGAGACCTCGACCGGCCTGCCCGGCTTCATCCGCAAGGGCGACCTCAGCCGCGACCGCTCCGAGCAGCGGCCCGACCGCTTCGCCGTGGGCGACAAGTTCGACGCCAATGTCATCGGTGTCGACAACAAGTCGCGTCGCGTCAGCCTCTCGATCAAGGCGCTGGAGTTCGCCGAGGAGAAGGAAGCCGTCGCGAACTACGGTTCGACCGACTCGGGCGCAAGCCTGGGCGACATCCTGGGTGCCGCCCTGCGCGCGCGCCAGGAAAAGGGCGAGAAGGACTGACCGTCCGGACACTGCAGTCCGTCCGTGGCGCCTGCCACGGACGGACGTGCCGGTCCGCCGACGAATCCTTGATCTGGCTCAATGCCAATCCGCCGGGATGGGTCGACATCTCCGGCCACCATGTACGCGAAACCCCGCCCCTTGCTGGACCCGACTGCGCTCACCACCTGGCTGCTGACCGACGGCAAGCCCGGCATGGAGAACCAGTGCCTTGGCCTCGCCGAAGCCCTGGGCGTCACCCCCGCGATCAAGCGCATAGCGCTGCGCCAGCCCTGGGCCAGCCTGCCGCCGCAACTGGCCTTTCGCCCGCTGAGGTCACTGGCCGGCGGTTCCGACGCGCTCGCGGCCCCCTGGCCGGACCTGCTGATCGCATCGGGCCGCGCCACCGTGGCGCTGTCCATCGCCATCCGCCGCCTCTCGCGCGGACGCACCTTCACGGTGCAGATCCAGAACCCGGCCGTCTCGCTGTCGAAGTTCGACCTGGTCGCCGCCCCCGTGCATGACGGGCTGTCGGCACCGAACGTCATTTCCACCCACGGCTCGCTGAACCGGGTGCAGGCCGCGCGAATCGCCGTCGAGGCCGAGCGCTTCCGCGATGCCGCCGCGCACTTGCCCAGGCCGCTGGTGATGGTCTCGCTGGGTGGCGACAACAAGGTCTACCGGATGACCCCGGCGGTGATCGACCGGCTGGCCCGCGACCTGCGCACGATGGTCGAGCAGGACGGCGCCGGCCTGCTGGTCACGCCGTCACGGCGCACCGGCGCCGACAACGAGCGCCGGCTGCGCGCGGCACTGGCCGGCCTGCCGCACCTCTGGTGGGATGGCACCGGCGACAACCCCTATCTCGGCTGGACCGGCCTCGCCGACGCCTTCGTCGTCACCGGCGATTCCGTGAACATGGTCTCGGAGGCCTGCGGCACCGGCAAGCCGGTGATGGTGGTCCACCTGGAGGGCGGCAACGACAAGTTCGGCCGCTTCCACACCGCCATGGCCGACGCCGGCCTGACCCGGCCCTTCGCCGGCCGCCTGCTGCGCTGGACTTACCCGCCGCTCGATGATACCGCGACTGTTGCGGCCGCCGTGCGCGCGCGACTCGCGGCCCGGCAGCAGACCTCCGGAGGAGGAGCACGATGATCCGCGTCGACATGGACCGCCTGGAAGCCACGCCGCTGCAGCGCGATCCCTATGACTACGTGGTGGTCGAGAACTTCGTCCCTGTCGATTGCCTGGAGGCGATCGGCCAGGACTTCCCCGATCTCGACCTCCCCGGTTCCTTCCCCGTCGACGACCTGGCCTATGGGCCGGTGTTCCGGGAGCTGCTGGAACGGCTCTCGCGCGACGACTTCCGCCAGGCCATCGAACGCAAGTTCGGCATCGACCTGGACGGCCGGCCGATGACCTGCACGGTGCGCGGCGCGGCGCAGGCGAAGGACGGCCAGATCCACACCGATTCGAAGACCAAGCTGATCACCGTGCTGATCTACCTCAACCCGCCATGGCAGGCTGAGGGCGGGCGGTTGCGGGTGCTGCGCAGCGGCACCGACCTGAATGACTTCGCCGAGGAGATCGAGCCGTCGTCGGGCAACCTGCTGGTCTTCCGACGCTCCGACACCTCCTGGCACGGGCACGAGCCGTTCCAGGGGCGGCGCCGCTCGATCCAGATCAACTGGGTCACCAGCCAGGCCGTCGCCGACCGCGAGCGGGCCCGCCACGGCCTGTCCGCCCGGCTGAAGCGCCTGAACCCCTTCGCGCCGCGCGCGGCCGCAATGAGCCGGAACTGACCGTCATGGCCCTGAACATCGAGACCTTCCGCAATGCCGACCACCGCGCGGGCTGGCGGCCGGGCAACAATTCCGGCGGCCTGACCCTGTTCAAGGCGCTCGGTCATCCGGTCTCGGCGGACCTGGCCAGGGCATGGCGGGCGGACCTGGCCAGGGCCGGCCGCATCGCGATCTACGATCCGCTGGGCGATGCCGAGACCGTCAATGCCTTCTACGACCTGAAGGGCCTGCGCCCGGTGGCCCATTACGTCCAGCAGATCGAGCATGTCGGCCGCGAGAGCTTCGGCCTCGCCGCGCAGCCGATCACGCGGGTCGATACCGGGATCGACGTGCTGCTGGTCACGGCCTTCGACGATGGCGGCACGCTGGTAAGGCAGATCCGCCACCTGCTGCACGGCCAGGTCCGGGTGGTGACGCTGGATCCGCTGCGCCTGCCCGACCGCATGATCTCGGCGCCGAAGCGCTATGTCGACGCGCTGAACTTCGCCACCAATTTCGGCTTCTTCCGCGACGCCGAGGGCCTGCACACGAAGATCGTCACGGCCAACTACTGGGCCGGCTACGGCGCCACCGACGCCGCGCTGTATTGCCGCCTGATCGATTCCGACGGCTCGACGCTGGCCGAATGGGAAGAACCGCTGACCACCGCGGACGCGGTCGTTTCCATCGACAGCAAGGACATCCGGAAGCGTTTCGGCCTGGGCGAATTCACCGGCTCGCTGTTCCTGCACGCCGTGCGCATCCGCGGCCACGAGATCGTCAAATACGCCCTGGACGTCTATGGCGAGCGCGCGGGCGACCTGTCATGTACCCATGACGCGAACGCCTGGCCGGCGGACCTCTATGCCGGCATGCCCGCGCCCGATGCCGACGAGCGGCTGATCCTCTGGGTCCAGAACAGCCACCCGATCCCGATCCCCGCCGGTGCCATCGGCTTCAACCTGATGGGCGGGCAGGACGTGACCGCCTTCGAATCCCGCGTCGAGCCCTTCGGTACGGTTGCCGTCGATGTCGGCACGATGCTGCCCGACGCGCGCTTCCCCGACCAGATCGAGATCCAGGCCGGGCGCTATTTCGTCCGCCCGCGCTACGAGGTGATCCGCACCGGCACCAATGCGCGGCGCATGGCCCACGCCAATGTCGAGCGCGTCGACCTGAAACCGGACGCGGAGATCCGCGAGAGCGCCGGCCTGCTGGGCCGCGGCTACATCATGCCGCTGCCGGTGCTGCCGGTGGGCGAGTTCCACACCGTCTGCCTGCCGACGCCGATGGCGACCACGCAGGACGAACTGCCGATCCGCGCCGAACTGTTCGACGCCGATGGCGGCCTGGTGGCCCGCAAGGTGCTGGGCCGCATCCCGCGCAGCACCTCGCTGGCCCTGGACATCGACGCCTGGCTGAAGGAAGCGGCGACGGCGCTGCCGTCCGGCACCGGCCACATGGAGTTCGTCTACGACTTCTCCGACGGCGGGGAGGCCGACGGCTGGCTGCACGCGCTGGCCCGGATCGAGCAGCGCGGCACCGGCCATCGCGCCGAGACCATCTTCGGCGCCCACATCTTCAATGTTCCCTTCGTCTTCCGCGACGAACCGCAGTCCTATTCCGGCCGGCCGCCGGGACTGACGACGCGGCTGTTCCTGCGCCTGGGCGGCACGATGGCCGATACGATGTGCCACCTGATCTACCCGGCCTCGATGCCCTGGGCGCCGCTGTCTGAGACCGACCTGAAGCTGATTTCCGGCGACGGGCGGGAGATCGCGACGCGCCGTGTCCAGATCCGCTGCGGCGGCTCGCTGTACTGGCGCTACTCGCAGATGTTCGACGCGCGCGAGCGGGATGCGGCCGGACCGGACGCCTATGTGCAGATCCGCGACACCACCTGCCGGCTGTTCGGCTTCCACGGCCTGCTGATCGAGGGCAGGTCGTTCAGCCTGGACCACATGTTCGGTTACTAGGCGATACCGGACGGCCTCGCGAACGACTCAATCCATCGTGATCGGCACGGATCGCGTGGGCCCCGATGGCGCACCCGGTCCTGCTTTTTGCCGTCCGTTCAACATGTTGGACTGATCGCCGGCAGGCCCTGCGATCACAAGCGCCGCAGGCCGGCCGGACATCGCGGAATATTCACGCGATCGCGTGTAACCCTTGAAGGCCCCCTCGCATCATATGGGCACCGAGGCGGACAGCCGGCTGGCACCGCCCGGGCAGTATGCACCGAAGGGAGACTCCGACCATGCCCCGCACGTTCATCAAGGGCGCCATTCTCGCCACCGCCATCGCGCTCGGTGCTGCCGCATCCGGCACGGCCTTCGCCGGCGAGCAATATGTCGACGGCACCGGCTTCGCGGTCAGCGGCTATGACGTCGTGGCCTATCACGGCCTGACCCAGGCTCCGGTCGGCCAGTCGCAGCCGGCACCGGTTCCGGGCAAGGCCGGCATCGTCGCGGAGTACAACGGCGCGAAGTGGGCCTTCGCCAGCGAGGCCAACAAGGCCGCGTTCCTGGCCGATCCGGCCAGGTACGTCCCGGCCTATGACGGTCACTGCGCCTATGGCATCGCCCAGGGCGGCAAGGTGCCGGCCAACCCGCAGCTCTGGCGCATCCGGGATGGCAAGCTCTACCTCAACATCAACCGCGACGTCGTCGGCTTCTGGGAGGCGGATATCCCCGGCAACCTGAAGCAGTCGACCGCCAACTGGCCGAAGCTGGAACCTGCCGCGGCCGCGGACACCGAGGTGCCGGAGTTCGACGCGACCCTGGCCCCGACGCACTGATACGGGTCATCACGGCCCATCACGAATTCGCAAGTCACGGTTCGGTCGCTGGGAAACGACAGGCCAATCCGTAGAATTGCGAAGCCCGGCGGCCAGGAGGTCACCGGGTCATCCGGCGGGTGCAGGGACCCCGCCAAAAGAAGCGAGCGCACTGAAGGAGCCTCTGTCATGAACACCACCGCGATCCGCAATCTGTCCGTCGCCGCCGCCCTGCTGGGCGCCGTCGGCGTCGCTGCCACCATGGCCCCGGTCGATGCGACCGCCGCCGACAAGGTGAAGTGCTACGGCATCTCCAAGGCCGGCAAGAACGACTGCGCCAACAAGGCGGGCACGCATTCCTGCGCCGGCCAGTCGACCGTCGACTATGATGGCGGCGAGTGGAAGCTGGCGACCAAGGCCGAATGCGCCGAGAAGGGCGGTCAGGAAGCCGCTTTCGAAGGCGTGAACAAGAACGCCAAGGGCTGATCGTGGAACGGGGCGCCGGTCACCCGGTCGGTGCCCCACCCACGCCCCCGGCCGGACCCGAGCTCATGGACCGCTGCCAGACCACCCTGCCGCAGACGGCCGGATTCGGATTGCGTCACCCGCACGTGCTGCAGGTGATCGACCGCCCCCCCGCCGTGGACTGGGTCGAGGTCCACACCGAGAACTACATGGTCGCCGGCGGCCCGCTGCTGCGCCAGCTGGAGGCCGTGCGGGACCGCTTCGCACTTAGCCTGCACGGTGTCGGCCTGTCGCTCGGCTCGGTCGACGAGCCTGATCGCGGCCACCTGGACCGGATCCGCCGGCTGGAGCGCCATTTCGCGCCGGCCGCCGTGTCCGATCACGTGGCATGGACCCACGCACCGGCCGTGGCCGGCAATGCCGGGCTGAACGACCTGTTGCCGCTGCCCTGCACCGACGAGGCCATCGAGGTGCTGGCGCGCAATATCGGCATCTTCCAGGACGTGCTGGGCCGGCAAGTGCTGGTCGAGAACCCGTCGATGTACCTGGAGTTCGCCGGCGCCGAACACGACCATGCCGCGTTCATGGCCGAGGTGGTGCGCCGCGCCGGCTGCGGCCTGTTGCTGGACGTCAACAACATCCATGTCAGCGCGACCAACCTGGGCTTCGATGCCCTGGACTACCTGGCCCGCATGCCGTTCGAGGCGGTGGGCGAAATCCACCTGGCCGGCCACGCCAGCCGCGACGTCGGCGGGCGCGAACTGCTGATCGACGACCACGGCAGCCGCGTGCGCCCGGAGGTCTGGCGCCTGTTCGAGGCGGCACTGGAACACACCGGCCCGGTTCCCGTGCTGATCGAGTGGGACACCGACATCCCCGGCATCGACGTGCTGCTGGACGAGACGGCGGCGGCACAGGCACGGCTGGACCGCCTGTCCGGCACGCCGCGACGGGTGGCCCGGTGAGCGATCTCGCCGCGATCCAGCGCGACTTCGCGGCCGGCGTGCTGCGGGGCGAGCGGGCGATTCTCGACGCCCTGGCCGATGACGGCTTGCGGGAGGGGCGCTTCGGCATCTACCGCAACAACACATTCGCCTCGATCCGGATCGTGCTGGCGAACAGTTTCCCGACCGTGGCGGCCATTGTCGGCGAGGAGTTGTTCGGTCGCCTTGCCGCTGCCTATGTCCGGCACGCCCCGCCGGTCGAGCGGCACCTGATGGACTATGGCGCGAGCCTGCCCGACTTCATCGCCGCCTCGGAACCGACGGCCGCCTGGCCCTGGCTCGGCGACTGCGCCCGCCTCGACCGGGCCCGCGACGAGGCCTATGTGGCGGCCGACGCCACGCCGCTCTCGGCCACGGATCTGGCCGGCATGGGTGCGGAGGACCTGCTGGCGCTGCGGCCCGGGCTGGTGCCGTCGGCGCGCCTGCTCGCCTCCGCCTGGCCGGTACATGCGCTCTGGATGAACCCGGAGGCCGGTGCCAGGCCCGGCAGCATCGAGCCACGCGCCGAACGGGTGCTGGTGGTCCGCGAAGGGATGGAGCTTGTGACCCTACCGCTGGTGGCCGCCGAGCACGAGTTCCTGGCCGGCATTGCCCGCGGGGAAGACCTCGGCTCCGCGGCACTGGCGGCGCAGGAGACCGACCCGGCCTTCGACATCATGGGCGCGTTCGCGCGCCACCTGGCCGGCGGCGTGTTCCTGCGCCCCGGCGCGCCCCGCATTGCAGAACCAGAACCGAGAGGAACCCGGCGATGACCATGACTTCCCGCACCGATGGCAGCGCGGACCAGCCCATGATGGAACGGGCCGTGGTCGCGATCCACACGCTGGAGCGTTACGGAATCCCGTTGGTCGACCTCTTCTTTCGTGTCCTGATCTTTCGCGCCTTCTTCAATGCCGGCCTGACCAAGATCAGCGACTGGGACAACACGCTGGTGCTGTTCGAGTACGAGTACATGGTGCCGCTGCTTGATCATGTGCACGCGGCCTACCTCGCCACAGCGGCGGAACTGGTGATGTCCTGCCTGATCCTGGCCGGCCTGCTGACCCGCCTTGCCGCCATCCCGTTGCTGGCCATGGCCCTGGTGATCCAGTTCGTTCTCGGCGCCACGAACCCGGCCTACAGCAATGTCGAGCACTTCTACTGGATGGCGATCCTGCTGATGCTGATCGTGCGCGGCCCCGGCCCGCTCTCGCTGGACCGGCTGCTGCGCGGCCGGCTCGGCATCGGCTGAACCTTCACTCGCGCTTCCTCAGCGCCTCGATCACCGCCGCGACCATCTCGTCGGGCACCTCGCCGGGCAAGGGGCCGTCGGCCTCCCCGGCGAACAGGCGCTGCCCCAGCTCAATGGACCGGCGATAGCCCTCGTAGCTGGAGCGACAGAGCCCGCAGACCTGCAGGTGGCCCTCGAACAGCCGTCGCTGCGGTTCCGGCAGCTCGCCCTCGTGGTAGTCCAGCAGGAACTGCTCGAAGCGGGCACAGGTGATCATCCCCGGCCAGTTGCGGAAGATCAGGCCCACCAGGCGATGGCGCAGCGGCCGCTCCGGGCCGTGCCCGCGCAACTGCCGCAGGATGAACCGGACCACGGGATCGCTCACAGCCGCCCCTCCGCCAGCAGGGGTTCCAGCAACCGCCGCAATGCCGAACGTGCGCGGTGCAGTCGGACCTTGGCCGCGTTGACCGTGACTTCCAGCGTCGCGGCGACCTCCTCCATCGGCATCTCGTCGATATCCCGCATCAGCAGGATCAGGCGGTGGCTGTCGGGCAGCTGCGCGATGGCCTGGCGCACGGTGGCCCGCGCGTCGCGGCGCTGCAGGATCTCCTCGGCGCTGTCGGGACCGACACGGAAGCTGCTTTCGATGATACCCTCGGTGTCGAACTGCGGCAGCAGGTCGTCGATGGGCACTTCCCGGCGCGCGCTGCCGCGCCGGCAGTGTTGCAGCGCGCAGTTGATCGTGATGCGATGCATCCAGCTGGTCACTGCCGCCCGCCCCTCGAATGCGGCATAGCCGTTCACGGCGTTGATGAAGGCCTCCTGCGCGCAATCGAAGGCGTCGTCGCGGCTGCCGACATAGCGCTCGGCCACCCGCGCCATGCGGGCCAGCGCCTCGGCGACCACGCGGGGATAGTCGGCCTCGCTTTCGGCCCCCAGCGCACGGGCAAGCGGCGCGATGTCCGCTGCCGGCGCCTCGTGGCCGGCCGGCGCGCGCAGGAAGGGGACCAGCAGGTTCAGGAACAGCACCGCGGAGCCTCCGGTTGATACGCGAATCTGCGGACAACCGACGGTGCTGTCAAACATCCGCTCGCGGCCCGTCACGCCGACGTGAGCCGGCGCCGGTAACCCCGGACCGGCTCGCCGCATCGAAGCCACGGAGTTCGCACCGGGGTCCACCCCGCAGCACGGGAGCATCTCGCCATGACCAGCACCGCCACCCTGCCCGACCGTCGCCCGCCACGCTGGTTGCCGTCCGCATGGCGCGGTTGGCGCGACGTCACCGCCATCCTCGCGGGCGGCGCCTGGCCTGCCCTGGACCTCGTCATCCGCATCTGGATCGGGCAGACCTTCCTGCTGTCGGGCCTGGTCAAGCTCGCCAGTGTCGACAATGCCGTGCTGCTGGCGACCAGCGAATACCCGGTGAGCTGGCTCGACCCGGTGGCCGCCGCCGCGCTGGGCATGGCCATCGAGGTGCTGGGCGGGCTGATGCTGCTGCTCGGCCTCGGCACGCGGGCGGCGGCCATCGCGCTTGCCGTGCTGTCGCTGGTCATCCAGACGGTCTACCTGGAACTGCCCGAGCACCTGTTCTGGGCGATCCTGTGCGGCTGGTACGCGGTCGCCGGGCCGGGTCCGCTGTCGTTCGACCGGCTGTTCGGTGCCGGCTTCGCCAGCCTGCCGCTGCCGCTGGTGGCGCGACTGGGCGAACTCGCGGGGTTCAGCCGCCGCCGGCTGGTGCCGTTCGCGCTGCTGGGCATCCGCATCTGGATCGCGATGATCTTTTTCGCGGCCGGCGCAACCAAGTTCGAGAGCTTCGAGAACACCACCCTGCTGTTCGAGTACGAGTACATGGTGCCGCTGCTGCCGCCGGCCTTCGCCGCCGCCGCCGCAACGGTCTTCGAACTGTCGATGCCGGTCCTGCTGGTGCTGGGCCTGTTCACCCGGCTGGCCACCCTGCCGCTGATCGTGATGACCCTGGTGATCCAGTTCACCTACATGCACCACATCGACCATCTCTACTGGCTGATGCTGCTTGGCCTCGTGGCGCTGCGCGGACCGGGGCGCCTGTCCCTCGACCACCTGCTCGGTCACCTGCTGGAACAGCGCTACCCGGACGCGCTGGGGCAGAGCCGCTGGGACGACACAAGCCGCCCGCACGTCGTCATCGTCGGTGCCGGCTTCGGCGGTGTCGCCGCCGCGCAGGGCCTGCGGCACACCCCCTGCCGGATCACGCTGATCGACCGGCGCAACTACCACCTGTTCCAGCCGCTGCTCTACCAGGTCGCCACCGCCGCACTGTCGCCCGCCGATATTGCGTCGCCGATCCGCGAGATCTTCCGCAGCCAGCCCAACGTGCGCGTGCTGATGGGCCGCGTCACCGGCGTCGACCGCGAGGGACAGGCCGTGCTGCTGGGCGAGCGGCGCATTCCGTTTGACCACCTCGTGCTCGGCACCGGCGCCCGCCACGCCTATTTCGGCCGCGATGACTGGGAGGTTTTCGCGCCCGGCCTGAAGAAGATCCCCGATGCCACGGAACTGCGCGGCCGCATCCTCAACGCCTTCGAACAGGCGGAGGCAACCGACGACGCAGCGGAGCGGGCCTGCTGGATGACCTTCGTCATCGTCGGCGGCGGCCCGACCGGCGTGGAACTGGCCGGCGCCATCGCCGAACTGGCCCGTCACGGCCTGGCGGGAGAATTCCGCAACGCCCGGCCCGAACTGGCGCGGATCATCCTGGTGCAGAGCGGCGACCGGCTGCTGCCGCCGTTCCCGCCGGAGCTGTCCGAGCGGACCCGGCTGGCCCTGCAGGCCGCCGGTGTCGAGGTGCACCTGAACGCGCGCGTCACCGGCATCGATGCCGCCGGCGTGACCGTCGGGGACGAACCGATCCCGGCCCGGACGGTGCTGTGGGCCGCCGGCGTCATGGCCTCCCCGGCGGGCAAGTGGCTGGGCTGCGACCGCGACCGCGCCGGGCGGATCGTGGTCGACGACCGCCTCACGGTGCCGGGTACGGCGAACATCCATGCCATCGGCGACACGGCCGCCTCGAACGGATGGGACGGGCAACCTGTGCCTGGCCTCGCCCCGGCCGCCAAGCAGGGCGGCGCCTATGTCGCCCGGCTGATCCACGCCCGCATCACCGGTGGCGTCGAGCCGGCGCCGTTCCGGTACCGCCATGCCGGCAACCTGGCCACCATCGGCCGTGCCGCCGCCGTGGCCGATCTCGGCCGGATCCGGCTGTCCGGGCCACTGGCCTGGTGGTTCTGGGGCGCGGTGCACGTGATGTTCCTGACCTCGGTCAGGGACCGGGTGTCGGTGGCGATCGAGTGGGCCTGGGCCTACCTGACCTTCCGCCGCTCCAACCGCCTGATCACCGAACCGGCCGACACCGCCGCCGACTGAACGGCGTGTCGCCCGCTTGCACCCCGGCGCCATGGTCCCGATCATGGCCCGGAACGATCCAGAGGAGAGGTCCGATGACCGAAACGCCCGCAGCCGACGCCACCGGGCCCCTGCCCGACACCCTGACCCAGCGGATCGGCGTGCTTGCCCGCCGCGAGACCGAGGCCCGCGTGCTGGTGCCTGTCATCGAGGCACTGGCGGAGGCGTTCGGACGCGACGCGGTCATCGACATCGTGCGCCAGACCATCATCGGCATTGCCCGCGAACAGGGCGGCGAACTGGCCGCGCACATGGGCGGCAACGGCCCCGACGCGTTTCTCGAGTCCATGAAATACTGGCGCCAGGACAACGCCCTGGAGATCGACGTGGTCGCCCACGAGCCGGACCGGCTGGAGTTCAACGTCACCCGCTGCCGCTATGCCGAGATGTACCGCGCCCTCGGCATTCCGGAACTCGGTGCGCTGCTGTCGTGCAACCGCGACTTCGCCCTGATGGAAGGCTTTAACGCAGGTGCGAAATTGACCCGGACCCAGACCATCCTGGGCGGCGCCAGCCATTGCGACTTCCGCTTCCGCTTTGACACCAAAGACTAGAGCGAAGGCAGATTTTTCCCCCTCGAGACGGAATCGTTTCGCTTTCCGCCTCGCATTCCGGAAGGGATGCACTATTTTTGGACACATCGATCACTACGCGTGCATCGCCGGCCATCACGCATGTGCGGAATATATTTTTGCATCTGCGAAATTCGCAGCTTTCCGCGCGACACGCGATCGAAGGACTTTGGCACGCATCTTGTATCATGAGAGGCAGGTCCGAAGTCCGGCGTAGCGTTTGACGGTAACGGTCCAGCACATAGCGAACCTCCGCGCCTGACCAGTTTATCCTCCCCAGACTGACGGCCAGCGCGGAAATCGGCCCCGCCCCTACTCCTCCCCAGGGGCGGGGCTTTCGCTATTCAGGGACATGGGACATCGCGCGGAACCGCCTCGTTGCGGTCACGCTTTTCCGCTATAGGGACCGCATGTACGCGATCCCCTTTCCCGTCATCGATCCGGTCGTCATCGAGTTCGGCCCCGTCGCGATCCGCTGGTACGCGCTGGCCTATGTCGCCGGCCTGGTGATCGGCTGGCGCTATGCCATGTACCTGGGCCGAAGAGACGACACCCCGGTCCGGCCCGAACACCCCGACGGCTTCCTCGCCTGGGCGACGCTGGGCGTGGTGCTGGGCGGACGTGCCGGCTACGTGCTGTTCTACGGCCTGCCGTATTTCATCGACCATCCGTCGCAGATCCTGGCGGTGTGGGAGGGCGGCATGGCCTTCCATGGCGGCCTGCTGGGCGTGGTGATCGCGGGCCTGCTGTACTGCCGCTGGCAGAAGCTGTCGGCGCTGGCCTTTGGCGACATCCTGGGCGCGGTGGCGCCGGTGGGCCTGTTCTTCGGCCGCATCGCCAATTTCGTGAACGGCGAGCTGTGGGGCCGCGTCAGCGACGTGCCCTGGGCCATGGTGTTCCCGCGCGCCGGCGACGAACCGCGCCATCCGAGCCAGCTCTACGAGGCCGTGCTGGAGGGGCTGGTCCTCTTCACCGTCGTCAATCTCCTGATCTGGCGGTTCCGGGCACTGGAGCGGCCGGGCCTGGCGATGGGCACCTTCATCGCCGGCTACGGCATATCCCGCTTCATCGTCGAGTTCTTCCGCCAGTGGGACGAGGGCCTGGACCCGGCGTTCGGCTGGCTGTCGCGCGGACAGCAGCTCAGCCTGCCGATGATCGCCATCGGCCTGTGGTTCGTGGTCCGCGCCCTGCAGAAGCCGAAACGCGCGACCGCCTGAACCCTCAGGGCAGGACGGGGGTCAGTTCGGCCGCGTCGAGGGGACCGCCGATGCGCACGGCGAACGGCGGACGACCGTCGATGCGGAAGCGCTGTTCCAGGTCCAGCCGCCAGCGTGCCACGTCGATGCTGCCGACCAGGGTCACGGCGGCCATCGGGTGCCCCAGCGTGATCGCACCGTCATTGCGCAGGACACCGCCCTCGACCGTCCAGGTTCCACTGACCGGACCATAGACCGTCTCGCCACCCGCGAAGGCGGCGTCGGTTTCCGGTGCCGGCTCCGCGAACAGCGCGGCGATGTTCTGCCCGCCGACGACCAGCCCTTCCGAGCCGAGCCGGATGCTGCCGTTCAGGCCGCGGACCATGTCGAAGGGTGTCACGCCCCTTGCCGCCAGTTCGGCGTCGATGTCGGCGAAGCCCCGCAGGCCGGGACCGGCCGCGCCGTCGGGCAGCAGTTCCGCAAGGTCGACGCCCCGCAGCCCGATGCGCGCCTGCACCGCCGGCAGGCCGGGGCCCGAGACCTGGAGGCCGAGATCGAGCACGCCCGCGGCCAGCCGGCCGTCCCTTGCCTCAAGGTCGAGCCGGCCATCGGCGATGCGCAGCCGCGCCGCGGCGCCCGAAAGCTCCAGCCCGCTGCCGCGCAGCAGCGTGATGTCGCCGGTGACGTCGGCATCGAAGGCACCGAGCCAGAACAGGTCGAGCGGCACCAGGGGAAACCGCCGGCCCTCGGGGCCGCCCACCGGTTCCGGTGCGGCACCACGCATGGCATCGAGATCGATGCGCAGTCCCGAAAGGCTTCCGGTCACGCCGGGCCGCAAGCTGCCGCGGCTGAAGGCCAGTTGCCCGGTGCCGGAGAGGTCGGGGCTCTCGATGGACAGCCCGTCGATGCGGATGCTGCGGGGCGTGATGTCGACCCGCCCGCCGGCCACCAGCGGCCCCCCGTCCTGCAATCCGTCAGCCATACCGCCCACCAGCCGGCGCAGCAGCATGCCGGTCGAGCCATGACGGACGGTGACGGTGCCGCCATAGCCGTCGGGGCCGACACGTCCGTCCGTCTCCAGCCGGCCGCCAAGGGCATCCACCCGGCCGGTCAGGCCGAATTCGTCGAGACCGCCGGATATCTTCCCCTCGATCACCACATCGCCGTCCAGCCGCGCCGGCCAGCGCAGCGCTGGCGCCAGCACCTGCATGACGGCGGCGAGATTCGCGCCACTGACGGAAATCTCGGTGTCGTGGCGCCAGGCGCCGTCCGGGTCGGAGACCTGGCCATTGGCGCGGTAGCGACCGCTCTCGGCCGCCAGATCGACATCGAAACCGACGCTGTCGGCATTGCCCTCCAGCGAGAACTCGCCGGCGAACCTGCCCAGCCGCGCCGCCGCGCTGTCACGCGCGATATCGAGCACGTCGAGCAGGCGCCCGGCATCGCCGCCCTGCGCGTTGCCCTGCAGGGCGAACACCGGCCCGGCATTGGCATCGAACGTGCCCTGGAGGCGCACGGAAGTCCCGGCAATATCGCCGACCGAAAGACCGGAAAGCGCGAGCTTGCCGCCCAGCAGGCTCAGGTCGGCGCGGACATCGCGCAGGGCCCGGGCACCGGCCACCAGCTCGTCCACGACGATGCGGGTGTTGGTATCGAAGCCGGTCAGCACCCGCGCCCGTTCCAGCAGCCCGCCGCCGCCCAGCAGGCCCGCGGCCTCCAGCCCGTCGGCATAGGCATCGAGGTTCAGGCGGTCGAGCCTGAGGTCGAGGCTGAACGATGGCCGTGCCCGCATGGCAATGGCCGCGCCACCGGCGACACGGGTCTGGTCCAGCCGGAAATCGATCTCGAAGGCCTGGAGGACGTCGGAATTCGCGGTGATCCCGGCCGACAGCCCGGCGTGCCGGAGCCGCGCCGCGGAGATGCCCGCGGTATCGACGCCGGCCCAGTCCAGCAGGGCGCGCAGGTTGTCCGAAGCCGCCTCGATCGAGCCGTCGAGGCGTGGCGCGCCGCCCGGTGTGCGGAAGGTTCCGGTGAAGGCGACGTCAGAGCCGCCGGGCAGCAGCGCCGAGGCCCGCCCGACCGTCAGCGCCCCGCGCCGCAATGTGCCGTCGAACGCCGCCTGGCGCAGCACCCCGTCACCCAGTCGCGCGACGCCGACATCCAGCCGCAGGTCGGCCTCCACGTCGGCCGGCAGTGTCAGGGCAGCCATCCCGCCCGTCGCCGACGCCCGGGCGACACCGCCGAACCAGCGGACCAGCGCATCGCCGTTGAGCTGCTCGATCGCCAGCGCCAGGGTGAGCCGCGGCAGCGGGCCCGAAACGTCGAGCGCTGCACGGCCGGTGATGTCGACACCGCCGACCTGCAGGGTGAGGCCCGACAGCTCCGCGCGCCGCGAGGTCGCGAGCAGGTCGGCCGCCACGCGCCCGGGCACAGCGTCGGCACCCGCCTGTGCATCCGCCCCGCCCAGGGCCAGGATATCGTCCAGGTTCGCCTCGACCTGGCCTTGCCAGGCCACGTCCGGGTTGCCGGTCAGGCGTCCGCGCAGCCGCGCCGTGCCAAGCCCGTCCGCCTTCAGGTCCATGGTCAGCCGCGTCGGCAGGGCCAGTTGCGCGACCAGCCCTTCCAGGCCGACGGTCCGCTCCCCCACTGTCCCGGCACCCTCGATACGGTAGGGTCCACCGGGTGCAGAGGCGGCCAGGGTCAGGTCGACGCCCCCGACCCGCGCGCTGCGTTCATCATGGCGGTCATCCCAGACCAGACTGCCCTCGCGGACCTCCAGCACATCCACCTTCAGGCCCGACAGCGCGCCATCGGGCAGGACGTGGTTGTTCCTGCCGTTCAGCGCCGTCGCCAGGGTGAGAAGCGGTCCGTGCAGGACGACACGGCGGATCACGACGTCGCCGGTCAGCAGGTCGGCCAGCGACAACCTGAGGTCGAGGGCGCGCACGCCCAGAAGCGGCGGCAGGTCGACCGCGCCGGGCGCGCTGACCCGGACGTCGCCGGCCACCAGTCGCGGCGCCGGAAGGATCCGGAAATCCATGTCGCCGGCAATCGCGACGTCAAGGCCGAGCGCGTCACGCGCCTGCCGTACCACCGTCTCGCGATAGGCCTCCGCGTCGACGAGCAACGGCGCCGCGAACAGTCCACCGACAATCAGGCCCGCTATCAGGACAATGGCCGCGATTGCCGCCTTCACGCTGAACGTCCGTCCGTCACCTGAATTCCGCTCGCCAGACTTTAACCACGATGGCGCGCGCCAAGGCAATCGCAGTGACCATCGACACCCGGGATACCGCGGTCCTTGCTTCGGGCGACCATTTGGCTAAGCTTTTCCAATCGGACCGGGGGGTTGGGAACGGCGATGCGACAACTGCGCGTGAAAGACGCCATTGACGCTCGTTCCCGTCGGGCGATGGCACGTCGGCCAGGTGGCGCCGATGGGTGAAATCGTCAACCTGAACAGGATCAGAAAGCAGAAACAGCGCGCCGCGACGGACGCCGCTGCGGCGACGAACCGTGCAAGGTTCGGCCGCACGCTGGCCGAACGCAAACGCGATGCGCGCGAACAGGACGACCGGGACCGCCTGCTCGAGGGCAAGCGGCTGACCGACGGGGCGTCCGGCGGGGGGGAAAGCGATACCCGGCCGGAGGGGAAAGGGTAAGCGTCCGGAAACGGGCGGCAGAGGAGGGAAACCGATGAAAGCGTCCGATCTTTTTGTACGGTGCCTCGAGGCTGAGGGCGTCGAACGCATTTTCGGTGTGCCGGGCGAGGAAAACGCCGACACCATGATCTCGCTGATCGACAGCAAGATCGACTTCGTGCTGTGCCGCCACGAGCAGGCCGCGGCGTTCATGGCCGACGTCTATGGTCGCCTGACCGGCAAGTCCGGCGTGTGCCTGGCGACGCTGGGCCCGGGCGCCACCAACCTGGTCACCGGCATCGCCGACGCCAACATGGACCGCGCGCCGGTCGTGGGCATCATCGGCCAGGCCGGCACCTATCGCCTGCACAAGGAAAGCCACCAGAACATGGACTCCATCGCCATGTTCCGGCCGATCACCAAGTGGGCGCAGACGGTCACCAACCCGCGCGCGATCCCGGAGATCACCCGCAAGGCCTTCAAGGTCGCCGAGCAGGAAAAGCCCGGCGCGGTGATCATCGAGCTGCCCGAAGACCTGGCCAAGCACCAGGTCCCCGACGAGATCGCGGTGCCGATGCGCCCGGTGCGGACCCGTCGCCCGGCGGCCGACCACAAGGCGGTCAAGGAAGCCGTGGACCTCATCCTCGCCGCCAAGAACCCCTACATCCTGGCCGGCAATGGCGCGGTCCGGAAGCGCGCGGCGACGCAGCTCAACATCATGGCGCAGAAGCTCGGCATCGGCGTCATCAACACCTTCATGGGCAAGGGCGCGATTCCGCGGTCGTCGGAGTACTGCCTGTTCACCATGGGCCTGCAGGGCAAGGACCACGCGAACGTGGCCATCGACAAGGCCGACACGATCATCTCGGTCGGCTATGACCTGGTCGAGTACAGCCCGAGCCACTGGAACAAGACCAAGGGCAAGAAGATCGTCCATATCGACTTCTGGCCGGCCGAGGTCGACACCGACTACGACGCCACCGTCGACATCCAGGGCGACATCGCCGACGCGCTGTGGCAGATCAACAAGGAACTCGACGACCGCGGCATCACCAGGCCGCCGTTCGAGATTTCCCGGGTGAAGCCGCTGCGCGACCGGATCCTGGACGACTTCGCGATGGAGAAGGACTCCACGGACTTCCCGATGAAGCCGCAAAAGGTGCTCTGGGACGTCCGCGAGGTGCTGGGCGAGGAAGACATCCTGCTGTCCGACGTCGGCGCCCACAAGATGTGGATCAGCCGCTACTACCAGTGCGACACGCCGAACACCTGCCTGATCTCCAACGGCTTCTGCACCATGGGCTTCGCCATGCCGGGCTCGATCGGCGCGAAGTTCGCCCGGCCGCAGTCGAAGGTGCTGGCGATCAACGGCGATGCCGGCTTCATGATGAACGTCCAGGACATCGAGACCGCGGCACGCCTGGGCATCAACGTTGTCTGGATGGTCTGGTGCGACGGCGAGTACGGCCTGATCAAGTGGAAGCAGCAGAACCAGTTCGACGGCAAGCACTCGGCGCTGAAGTTCACCAACCCGGACTTCGCCATGATGGCCAAGAGCTTCGGCATCTGGGGCCACAACCTGGAACGGGCCGAGGACCTGAAGCCGGTGCTGGAGGAGGCCTTCAGGCAGAAGGGTCCGGCGCTGATCGCGGTGCCGATCGACTATTCGGAGAACCGCAAGCTGACCAAGCGCCTGGGCGAGATCGACGCGGTCATCTGATCCGCCGACACGTCACGGAAACGGGAAAGGGCGGTCCGGGATGCCGGGCCGCCCTTTCTCTTTGGTCCGGATGCGGCCCCGGCAGGCCATCAGTTCAGGCTGAACTGCGCACCAGCCAGATCACCGCGACGCCGGCGGCAGCGGCGACCAGCCCGACCATGCGCATGCGTTCGGCCGGCTGGGCCAGTACCACGCGCATGGTCCGCTTCATGCCCTCGGGGAACAGCGCGTAGAGCGCCCCCTCGATGGCCACGGCCAGCGCCAGTCCGACCAGCAGGTCCTGCATGGAGGCTCAGTTGGCCGGGTTCGCCGATCCCGGCGCCACCTGGCGCAGGCTCTGGAAGAACTTGAAGAAGTCCGAGTTCGGATTCAGCACCATGGTGGTGTCGTCGGTCCCGAGCGCGGTCCGGTAGGCCTGCAGCGAGCGATAGAAGGCGTAGAATTCCGGATCGCGGTTGGCCACCTGGTTGAAGATGCGCGCCCGCGACCCGTCGCCCTCACCGCGCAGGATCTCCGACTGCTTGCGCGCCTCCGCCAGGAGCACCGTGCGGTCACGCTCGGCGCGGGCGGTGATGCGTCGTGCCTCCTCGTCACCCAGCGCGCGTTCCTCGCGGGCCTCGCGCTGGCGCTCGGTCTGCATGCGGTTGAAGATCGCCTCCTTGTTGGATTCCGGCAGGTCGGCACGCTTGATGCGCACGTCGACCACAGCCACACCCAGTTCGGCGGTGCGCTCGTTCATCTGCGCGGCGATCCGCTCCATCAGGTTCTTGCGTTCGCCGGTCAGCAGGGTGGCAAAGTCCTCGCCGCCCAGCACCGCGCGCAACTGGCTGATCAGCAAGGGCTGCAGGCGCTCCCGCGCGATCGCCGCCGTCCGCACGGTCTGGTAGAACCGCAGCGGGTCGGTGACGCGATAGCGGGCGAAGGCATCGACGACGATACGCTTCTGGTCGCGGGCGATCACCTCGGCCGGCTCGATGTCCAGCGACAGGATGCGCTTCTCGATCTCCACCACGTTCTGCATGATCGGGAGCTTGAAGTAGAGACCCGGTTCGGTGTCGACGCGCACCGGCTCGCCGAACTGCAGCACCAGTGCCTGGCGGGTTTCATGCACGGTGTAGACGGCGCTTGTGGCGACGATGCCAAAAGCCACCAGCACCACGGCGACGGCGATCATGATCCCGCGGCTCATTGCCTGGCTCCCTTCGGCTGCAGTTCGTTCAACGGCAGGTAGGGCACCACGCCCTGGCCGCCTGAACCACTCTCGTCGATGATGATCTTGTTCATGCCGGCCAGCACCTCCTCCATCGTCTCCAGGTAGAGACGGCGGCTGGTGACGTCCTTGGCTTCGCGCCATTCGTCGACGATGGCCTTGTAGCGGGAGGCTTCACCCTCCGCCTCGGCGATCTTCTGTTCCTTGTAGGCCTGTGCCTCCTCGAGGATCTTCGCCGAGTTGCCGCGTGCCTCCGGGATGATCGAGTTGGCGTAGGCCTGCGCCTCGTTGGTCTTCCGCGCGCGGTCGGCCTTGGCCGCCTGCACGTCGCGGAAGGCGTCGATGACCTCGCGGGGCGGGTCGACGGTCTGCAGCTTGACCTCGGTCACCTGCACGCCGGCGCCGTAGGAATCCAGCGTCTGCTGGGTCAGCGCCTGCACCGTCTGCTCGATCTCCAGCTTCTGCGCCGTCAGCACGTCCTGGATCGGGCGCCGGCCGATGACCTCGCGCATGGTGCTTTCGGCCACCGCCTTGATCGACTGGTCGGGGTTCTCGATGTTGAACAGGTACTTGCCGGCGTCCGAAATTCGCCAGAACACCGAGAAGTCGATGTCGACGATGTTCTCGTCACCGGTCAGCATCAGGCTTTCCGCGCCGATATCGCGCGAGCGATCGGTCGACAGGCGCTGGAAGCCCACGTCGATCTGCTGCACGCGGGTCACTTCCGGCAGCAGCACCGTCTCGATGGGCGCCGGCCAGTGGTAGTTCAGGCCCGGATCGGTCGTGGCGACCCACTTGCCGAAGCGCAGCACCACGCCCTGCTGGGAGGTGTCGACGCGGTAGAAGCCGGTCGCGCCCCAGAGAGCCACGACCACCAGCGCGCCGATGATCACCAGCAGGCGCCCGCCGCCGCCCGGCGTCAGGCGCTTCAGCCGTTCCTGGCCGCGCCGGATCATCTCCTCGAAGTCCTGGCCGCCGCCGCCACCGCCGCCGGAGCCACCGCCCCCGCCACCACCGCCCGAGGGTCCCTGCCCCCAGGGTCCGCGGCCACCGCCGCCCTGCCATCCGCCGCCTTGACTATTCCAGGGCATCTGCCGTCCCTTGTCCCGTTATCCGTTTGCGCCGAGGAGCCGCACTGTCGACGCCCGGACCGGCGCGTTATATGACGCTCGCGCCGAACGGGCAAATCCGCTGGCTGTCGAACACACCGGTCCGACGGCATATCGGAAGCGCGAGGGAGATTTCAACGATGCCTGACATTGCCGAAGCCGATATTCGTGCGGCGCTGCGCGCCGTGGTCGATCCCGACAGCGGTCAGGACGTGATCTCGGCCGGCATGATCAGTGGCCTGGTGGTCAAGGGAACCAATGTCGGTTTCGCGGTCGAGGTCGCGCCGGAAAAGGGTCCGGCCATGGAGCCGCTGCGAATCGCCTGCGAGGCCGCCGTGCGCAACCTGCCCGGCGTCACGTCGGTGACCGCCGTGCTGACCGCGCACCGCGAGGCGCCGCAACAGCCGCACCGCCATGCCCCGCAGCCCCCCAGGGGGCCTGCCGCCGGTCCCGCCGGCCGCGGCGGCGGCAAGCTGGAGGTGCCTGGCGTCAAGTCGATCATCGCCGTGGCCTCGGCCAAGGGCGGCGTCGGCAAGTCGACCACGGCGGTCAATCTCGCCGTGGCGCTGTCGCGCCTGGGCCGCAAGGTCGGGCTGCTGGACGCAGACATCTACGGCCCGTCGGTGCCGAAGCTGATGGGGCTGTCGGGCAAGCCGACCTCGCCGGACGGCAAGTCACTCGACCCGATGGCCGCGCACGGCATCGTCTGCATGTCCATCGGCTTCCTGATCGAGGGGGACACGCCGATGATCTGGCGCGGCCCGATGGTGATGAGCGCGCTGGAACAGCTGCTGCGCGACGTGAACTGGGGCGAGCTGGACGTGCTGGTGGTCGACATGCCGCCGGGCACCGGCGATGCCCAGCTCACCATGGCCCAGCGCGTGCCGCTGGCCGGTGCCGTCGTGGTCTCCACGCCGCAGGACGTGGCGCTGATCGACGCCCGCAAGGGCCTCGCCATGTTCCGCAAGGTCGACGTGCCGGTGTTCGGCATCGTCGAGAACATGAGCTATTTCCTCTGCCCCCATTGCGGCGAGCGCTCGGAGATCTTCGGGCATGGCGGCGCACGGGCGACGGCGGCCGAACTCGGCACCGACTTCCTGGGCGAGGTGCCGCTGCACATGGCGATCCGGGAGACCTCGGACGCCGGGACGCCCATCGTCGCCAAGGATCCCGATTCGCCGCATTCGCGTGCCTATCTCGACCTGGCCGTGCGCGTCGCGGCGAAGATCGACGAGCGCCAGGCCGCGAGCCGTGGCGGGCCGCGCATCGTCATCCAGTAGGGCGCGAGATGGCCTATTCGCGGCCACCCGGCCGCGCCAGCAGGGCGGCGATGGCATCGGGCAGCGGCGTGCCGAGATGCAGGACGTCGTTGACCGCCTCCACGATGGGCATCTCTACGCCCAGCAGCGCCGCACGCTGCAGCAAGGGCGACACGCTGTGCACGCCCTCGACCAGGCTGGACGGTGCGTCGCTGCCCGAGGCCAGGGCATGGCCGAAACGGTAGTTGCGGGAGGTCGGGTCGGTGCAGCTCAGCACGATGTCGCCCAGCCCCGACAGGCCGACCAGCGTCTCGTCACGCGCACCGAGCGCCCGGCCCAGCCGGCGCAGTTCCGCCAGGCCCCGCGCGATCAGTGCCGCACGGGCATTCGCCCCCAGCCCGGCACCGGCGACCGCCCCGGCGGCGATGGCCAGCACGTTCTTGCAGGCGCCGCCGAGCGCCGCGCCGATCGGGTCGTCGCTGGCATAGAGGCGGAAGTCGGGCGGGGTCAGCCGCGTTGCCAGCCGTTCGGCGAGGGTCAGGTCGGCACAGGCAAGGGTTGCGGCCGCCGGCAGCCCCTGCGCGATCTCGGCGGCGAAGTTCGGGCCGGACAGGACACACGCCACCGCCGCCGGAGTTTCCTCGGCGACGAGTTCAGGCATCAGCATGCCGCTGTCCCGTTCCACGCCCTTGGCGCACAGCACCAGCGGCAGGCCGTCGGGAATGTCCGGCGCCATCGCCGCCAGCACGGCCCGGGTCTCCTGTGCCGGAACCACCAGCAACAATACGTCGCGGTCCAGCAGGGCGCGCGGATCGTCGCCGCGCCCGGCCAGGCGGACGTCGTTTCCCGCCCGTTCGATGACCCGCCCCAGCGCCTGTCCCCAGGACCCGGCGCCGATGATGCCGACCGTCAGTGTGTCCCGTTCCATGGCCCGACCATCCGTCCGATTGCCCTGTGCCGCAAGCCGCTTCGCTCGTGCGTCATAGGGACGCAAAAGTGCTGGCGGATTGGGAATTGGCCACCGAGACGCTAGCTTGGGGGCCAGTTGGATCAACGCCGCCACGGCAGGCGAACACCCCGCATGAACGGTCCGGGAGGTGTGATGTGAAAATCACCGGCGCCTACGAACTTGAGGCCGATCGGGAGACGGTCTGGAAGGCCCTCAACGATACGGACGTCCTGAAGGACTGCATTCCCGGCTGCAACTCGCTGGAACGCACCGCCGAGAACGAGCTGACGGCCGAGGTCACGGCGAAGGTCGGCCCGGTGAAGGCGAAGTTCTCGGGCGTGGTCGAGCTGAAGGACCTGAACCCGCCGGAGTCCTATCGCATCGAAGGCTCCGGCAAGGGCGGCGCGGCCGGCTTCGCCAAGGGGGGCGCGACTGTCACCCTGGCGGTCACCGACAGCGGCGGCACCCTGCTGAGCTACGAGGCCGATGCCCAGGTCGGCGGCAAGCTGGCCCAGATCGGCGCGCGCCTGATCGACGGCACGGCGAAGAAGCTGGCCGATGAGTTCTTCGGCAATTTCCGCGACCGCCTGTCCGGTGGCGCGGCGGCCCCGGCCGCGGCGCCCGCGGACGACGACGCCTCGGCGGAGGAGTCTGCCGCACCGGCGGAGGCAGCGACAGCGCCCGAACCTGCGGCGACGCCTGCCCCCGCGCCGGCACCCGAGCCCGCGCAGGAAGCGAAGCCCGAAGCGGAACCTGAACCGACGCCCGATCCGGCACCGGCGGCAAAGCCCGCGCCGGCCACGGAGGCGGCGAAATCCGGCTCGTTCGGCCTGCCCGCATGGGCTGTGCTGGTCGGCGCCGTCGCACTGATCCTGATCCTCGTCATCGTCGTTTCCTGATCGACCGACGAGCCGGCCTCTTGGTCACTTGAGCGCGGCGCCGGACCGACGCAGGATAGGCCCAACCAGTCAACGATCCAGGGAGGACGGGGAGAGATGCCCAACGTCAGCATGACGGTCAACGGCAAGGCTGTGAGCGGCACGGTGGAGGCCCGCACGCTGCTGGTGGAGTTCCTGCGCGAGCAGCTCCGCCTCACCGGCACGCATGTCGGCTGCGACACCAGCCAGTGCGGGGCCTGTGTCGTTCACGTGAACGGGGATTCGGTGAAGAGCTGCACCATGCTGGCCGTCCAGGCCGAAGGCGCCAGCGTCACCACCATCGAGGGTCTCGCCAAGGGCGACGAACTGCACCCGATGCAGGCGGCGTTCCGCGAGAACCACGGCCTGCAGTGCGGCTTCTGCACGCCGGGAATGATCATGAGCGCCGTCGACCTCGCGAAAAAGAACCCCGATCCGTCCGAGACGGAGATCCGCGAGTGGCTCGAGGGCAATATCTGTCGCTGCACGGGCTACCACAACATCGTGAAGTCGATCCGTGCCGGCGCCGAGGCAATGCGCGGCTGAAGAACCGCGTGCACGCCCTGACGGGCCGGCAGGAGGCATCCGGCCCCCGGGGTCAGAAAAAACACCCGAGGAGGCGTCATGACTGATCAAGGCATCGGTGCCCGTGTCCTGCGCAAGGAAGACTTCCGCTTTGTCCGTGGACGCGGCAAGTACACCGACGACATCGTCCTGCCCAACCAGACCTGGGCGGCCATCGTGCGATCCCCGCACGCCCACGCGACCATCAACGGCATCGACGCCAGCGCCGCGCTGGCCATGCCGGGTGTCGTCCGCGTCCTGACCGCGGCCGACTTCGCGGCCTTTGGCGGCCTGCCCTGCGGCTGGCTGGTCACGGGCAAGAACCAGACCCCGATGGTCGAGCCGAAGCATCCGATCCTGGCCGAGGGCCGGGTCCGGCATGTCGGCGACCCGGTGGCCGTGGTCATCGCCGAGAACCGCATCGCCGCGCGCGACGCGGCCGAGGCGGTCGAGGTCGACTACAGCGAACTGCCGGCCGTGGTCGACATGCGGAAGGCCACCGCGGCCGGCTCGCCCACCGTGCACGACGAGGCGGCGGGCAACCTCTGCTACGACTGGGAGCTGGGCGACAAGGCCGTGGTCGACGCCGCCTTCGCCGGTGCCGCGCACGTCACGACCCTGGAACTGGTGAACAACCGGCTGGTGCCGAATGCGATGGAGCCGCGCGCGGCCATCGGCGACTACGACAATTCCACCGGCGAGCACACGCTCTACACCTCCAGCCAGAACCCGCACGTCATCCGCCTGCTGATGGGCGCCTTCGTGCTGCAGATCCCGGAGCACAAGCTCAGAGTCTATGCCCCGGACGTCGGTGGCGGCTTCGGCTCCAAGATCTACCACTACGCCGAGGAGGCGATCGTCACTGTGGCCGCGAAGCTGCTGGAGCGGCCGGTGAAGTGGACCTCGGACCGCTCGGAGGCCTTCATCTCCGACGCGCACGGCCGCGACCACATCACCCGGGTCGAGCTGGCGATGGACGCGAACGGCAAGTTCCTGGGCCTGCGCGAGTTCACGCTGGCCAACATGGGTGCCTATCTCTCGACCTTCGCGCCCTCGATCCCGACCTACCTGCACGCCACGCTGCTGGCCGGCCAGTACACCACGCCGGTGATCTACAGCGAGGTGAAGGCCGTCTTCACCAACACGGTACCGGTCGACGCCTATCGCGGCGCCGGGCGGCCGGAGGCGACCTACCTGCTGGAGCGGGTGATCGACAAGGCCGCCAAGGAAATGGGGATGTCGCCGGTGGATATCCGCCGGAAGAACTTCATCCAGCCCGACCAGTTCCCCTACCAGACCCCCGTGGCGCTGGTCTATGACACCGGCAACTACGAGGCGACACTGTCGACCGCGCTGAAGGCCGCCGACTGGGACGGCTTCGAGGCACGGCGGGCCGCAGCCGCCCGCGAGGGCAAGCTGCGCGGCATCGGCATCTGCTGCTACATCGAGGCCTGCGGCATCGCGCCATCGAACGTCGCCGGGGCGCTGGGGGCCCGTGCGGGCCTCTACGAGTGCGCCACGGTCCGCGTGAACCCGACGGGCTCGGTACAGGTGATGACCGGCTCCCACAGCCATGGCCAGGGCCACGAGACCACCTTCGCCCAGGTCGTCGCCGAAAAGCTCGGCATCGACATCGGCCAGGTCGACATCGTCCACGGCGACACGAACAAGATCCCGTTCGGCATGGGCACCTACGGTTCACGCTCGCTGGCCGTCGGTGGTGCCGCGCTGGTCAACGCGCTGGACAAGGTCATCAGCAAGGGACGGAAGATCGCCGCCCATCTGATGGAGGCCTCGGCCGACGACGTCGTGTTCGAGAACGGCATCTTCAAGGTCGCCGGCACCGACAAGGAAGTGCCCTTCGGCGCGGTGGCCCTGACCGCCTACGTGCCGCACAACTACCCGCTGGAGGAGTTGGAGCCGGGGCTGGAGGAGACCGCCTTCTACGACCCGAAGAACTTCACCTTCCCCGCCGGCACCTATGTCTGCGAGGTGGAGATCGATCCGGCCACCGGCGTCACCCGCATCGTCAGCTTCCATGCCTCCGACGACTTCGGCAACGTCATCAACCCGATGATCGTCGAGGGCCAGGTGCATGGCGGACTGGTGCAGGGCATCGGACAGGCGCTGCTGGAGAACGCATCCTATTCCGAGGATGGCCAGCTGCTGTCAGGCTCCTACATGGACTACTGCATGCCGCGCGCCGATGACGTGCCGTCGTTCACCGTCGATCACCAGGTGACCGCCTGCACGCACAATCCGCTCGGCGTGAAGGGCTGCGGCGAGGCCGGGGCCATCGGCTCGCCGCCGGCGGTGATCAACGCCATCGTCGACGCGCTGAAGGACTACGGCATCAGCCATATCGACATGCCGGCGACGCCGGCGAAGATCTGGCACATCATCAATGCGGGCTCGGTCGCGCAGGCCGCGGAATAAGGGGGAGCAGCATGTACAATTTCGAGTATCGCAAGCCTGCCAGCATCGACGAGGCCAAGGCGGCCATCACCGGGGCCGAGGATGGCAAGCTGATGGCCGGGGGCATGACGCTGATCCCGACCCTGAAGCAGCGCCTGGCGCAGCCGAGCGACCTGGTCGACCTGGGTGGCATCGGTGACCTGGCCGGCATCCGCCGCGAAGGCAATGCCCTGGTGATCGGCGCCATGACCCGCCACGCGGCAGTCGCGGCGTCGGCCGAGGTGAAGGCCGCCATTCCGGCGCTGGCGGCACTCGCCGACGGCATCGGCGACCCGGCGGTGCGCAACCGCGGCACCATCGGCGGCTCCATCGCCAACAACGACCCGGCGGCGGACTACCCGTCGGCGGTCGTGGCCCTGGGAGCCACCGTGATCACCACCAAGCGCTCGATCGCCGCCGACGACTTCTTCACCGGCATGTTCGAAACGGCGCTGGACGAGGACGAGATCGTCACCGCGGTGTCGTTCCCGATCCCGGAGCGGGCTGCCTATTCCAAGTTCCCGAACCCGGCCTCGCGCTATGCGATCGTCGGCGTCTTCGTGGCGAAGACCGCCGGTGGTGTGCGTGTCGCGGTGACCGGTGCCGGGCCCTGTGTCTTCCGCGTCCCGGAATACGAGGCAGCGCTGGCATCGAACTTCTCGGCCGACGCTATTGCCGACGGCGTGGTCTCCGAGGATGGCCTGAACAGCGACATCCATGCGGGCGCCGACTACCGCGCCCACCTGGTCACGGTGATGGCCCGCCGCGCGGTGGCCGCCGCCTGATACCCGACAAGACTCCGGGCCGCCTGCGCGGTCCGGAGGACCGGTCAGACACCGAAACGCAAACGGCTCCGGAATCGCTTCCGGAGCCGTTCGTGTCTTCAGCCATGTGCCGGGCGGACCCGGCGCACGGAAACTCAGTGCAGGTGACGCCCCACGTTGGCGATGGCATCTTCCACCAGCGCCGAACCGCGATCGCCCTTCATGTCCTGCTTCAGGATCTGCGTCGCCGCGGCAACCGCCGTCTCGACGGCCCGCGCGCGGACCTCGTCGAGAGCCGCCTGCTCGGCCTGGGCAATCTTCGCCTCGGCCTGCTTGCGGCGCCGTTCCACCATCGCGTCCAGGTCGGTCCGCGCCTTCTCGGCAAGACGCTCGGCTTCTTCCCGGGCGTGCTCGACGATCTGGTCGGCCTCCTTCATGGCCTCCTCGGCCTTGCGCTGGTACTCGGCATAGAGCGCCTGCGCTTCCTCGCGCAGCCGCTTGGCCTCTTCCAGTTCCTTGCGGATGCGCTCGGCACGGGCATCAAGGGCCGAAGCCAGCTTGCCCGGGACCTTCAGGTAGACGATGACGGCGACGAAGATGATGAAGGCGACCATCACCCAGGCGGAGGGATCCTCGAAAAATCCTTCCTGGTGATGTCCGGCGGCCTCCGAAGCCGCCAGGGCAGCCGAGATGAACATCAGCGTCCCCCCTTGCTGGCGGCGACAGCGTCGGCTACGCGACCGGAATCGGCCGAGCCACCCGACAGCTTCTCGACCAGCGCCGACGTCACCGCCTGCGCCACCTCGTCGAGCGAGGCCAGCGCCGACGCACGCTGCGCGGCGATCTGTTCCTCGGCCTGGGCCTGGCGTTCGGAGAGCTCGGACTCGATCTTGCGGCGACGCTCGTTGGTCTCCGCCGTCATCTTGTCCTTCATCTCTCCGACGATGGCCTGGGCATTCGCCCGGGCCTCCGCCAGCCGCTTCTCGTAGTGCGCGATGGCCGCGTCAGTGTCGGCCTTCAGCGCCTGCGCCTTGTCGAGATCGCCGCGGATGCGGGCCTCGCGATCCTCCAGGATCCCGCCAATCCGCGGGATCACCACCTGAGACATGATCAGGTAGAGGACGACGAAGGTGATCGCCAGCCAGACGATCTGCGCGGCGAATGTCGTGGCGTCGAGCTGTGGCATGCCCGCTCCCGTCCCGCTCTGTCAGGTTGGTTCCGAAATCCGGTCCGGCTGAAGGATCAGCTGAACAGGATCAGGAACGCGATGACCAGCGCGAACAGGGCAACGGCTTCCGTCAGCGCGAAGCCGAGCAGCAGGTTGCCGAACACGCGGTTGGCCGCGCCCGGATTGCGCAGCGCGCCCGAGACGAAGCTGCCGAAAATGTTGCCCAGACCAATACCCACACCGGCCAGAGCCACGGTGGCAATACCAGCACCGATCATACGAGCGGCATCAGCTTCCATGATAGTAACCCCTTCTGATTGCTGCTTGAGGTTGAAGCGAAAGTTCCGTTGTTCCAGTCAGCCGACCTGACTCAGTGCCCCGGATGGAGCGCGTCGTGCAGGTACAGACAGCTCAGGATAGTGAAGACATAGGCCTGGAGCAGCGCGATGCCGATCTCCAGGCCGGTCAGTGCGACCGTGAACGCCAGGGGCGCCCAGCCGGCCGCGAAACCCAGCGAGACCACGAAACCGCCGAACACCTTCAGCATGGTGTGACCCGCCATCATGTTGGCGAACAGTCGCAGGCTGAGGCTGACCGGACGGACGAAATAGCTCATCACCTCGATCGGCACGAGCAGGATCAGCAGCACGAACGGCGCGCCGCCCGGCACGAACAGCTTGAGATAGCCCAGGCCGTGCTTGGCAAAGCCGATCAGCGTGACGCCGACGAAGACCAGCGCCGCCAGCGAGAAGGTGACGATGATGTGGCTGGTCGGCGTGAAGCTGAACGGGATCATGCCCAGCAGGTTGCAGAACAGGATGAAGAAGAACAGCGTGAAGATGAACGGGAAGTACGGCTTGCCGCCGGAACCCGCGTTCTCCCGGATCATGTTCGCGATGAATTCGTAGGACAGTTCGGCAACGGACTGCAGCCGGCTCGGCACCATCGCGCGACCGCGCATGCCCAGCGTCAGAAGCAGCGTCGCGCAGACGACGGCCGCGACCATCCAGACCGCCGAATTCGTGAACGACAGGTCGACGCCGCCGACTTCCAGCGGAATCAGCGGCTTGATCATGAACTGTTCGAGAGGGCTGTGACCGCCTTCCGCCACTTTATGTGTCCTCTTTCCCCTCGGCGTCCCGCGTCATGTCGCGAGCCACCCTGTACACATTCCGGATACCGACCACGCCACCGAGCAGAAGCCCGACTATCAGCGCGAACGGTCGTGTATCCGCCCACTCGTCGACCCACCAGCCGACCAAACCGCACACCAGAAAGGACGCGACCAGCTCCGTGGAGACGCGCCAGGCGATGCCTTCCGACCTCGACCGCTCGCGTTTCTCCGCGCCCTGACGCGCCCGCCTGTCGGGACCCTCTTCCAGCGCAACCTTCAGCCGGGTCTCCAGCGCATCGAGCCGGTTGTCCCGCGCCTTGTCGTTCCTGCCGGTGTCCTGTCCCAAGCCGACCTCCCGTGTCCGGGCCGGTCCTGGCATGATCCCGTCAGTTGCGACGCCGCGCAAGCCCGGCCATAGACCCTCGGCCGGCCGGACCCGTCCCGAAGCGCCGGCACCCTAGGCGGGGGCCGGAAACCGGTCAACGCGACCCTTGATGACCAAATGACGCACCGTCGGGCAGGCTCCTCCGGCGCTCGGGGCCGCCATGCGCCACGGGATTGTCGCAATCGCCCGCGGGCCGGGTCACAATCGCCCGACATGCGGCACGGTCCGGGGAGGGACAGATGCGGGCAGCGATCTTTCACGCGGCGGGAACACCGCTTTCCATCGGCGCGGTCGAGGACCCGGTTCCCGGGGCCGGCGACGTCATCCTGAAGGTGGAGGCCTGCGGCATCTGCGGCTCCGACCTGCACCTGTCCGACAACCATGACGGCGCCGGCGGCATGGCCGTGCTGCCCCCGGGGTCGGTCATGGGGCACGAGTTCTGCGGCGAGATCGTCGCCGTCGGCGCCGACAGCGCCGGCCGCCTGAAGGTCGGGCAGCGCGCCACCGCGGTGCCGATGATGAGTTGCGGCACCTGCCTGCCCTGCCTGAGTGGCAACCCGAAGCGCTGCCGCGAGGCGGCGTTCGTCGGCATCGGCGAGAATGGCGGCGGCTATGCTGAATATGTCCGCGTCCGCGCGCACGAGACATTGCCCCTGCCCGGCCACTTCGGCCTGGGCGACGGCGCGCTGGTCGAGCCGCTGGCCGTCGGCCTGCACGCGGTGGAGCGCGCGCGCCTGCGTCCCGGCGATTCGGTGCTCGTGGTCGGCGCCGGCCCGGTGGGGCTGGCGGTGGCCATGTGGTGCCGGCACTTCGGCGCCCGGCACGTGGTGGCGAGCGACCTCGCCGCCGCCCGGGTGGAGGCCGCCGCGCGCTTCGGCGCCACCGACGGCATCGACGCACGGAAGGAGAATGTCGGCGAGCGCTTCCGTTCCATCGCCGGCCGCCGTCCCGACGTGGTGTTCGACTGCGTCGGCGCGCCGGGCACCCTGCAGCTCTCGATGGACTATGCCGATTTCGACAGCCGCGTGGTGGTGGCCGGGGTCTGCATGCACCCCGACCGCATCCTGCCGGTGAAGGCGGTGACCAAGGAGCTCGACCTGGTCTTCGCCTATTGCTACCGGCGCCAGGACTTCCAGCTGACCATCGAGATGCTGGACGCGGGCCGCATCCCGGCCGGCGAACTGGTCTCCGACCGGGTGGGCTTCGACGCCTTCCCCGACGCCTTCGAGGCGCTGAAGAAGCCCAACGGCCAGGTGAAGGTGCTGCTGGAGCCGGGTCGAACTCGGTGACAATTTCCGAGCCGACCCGACCGTGCGCAGTTAGTCTACGATTAACTCAACGACGAACTTGATTGTTCGAACAATTGAGAAAACATAGACTATTATTTTTATTATTTTGATAATAGTTTTCATTTTTACCTCCTTTCTTTTGAATTTAATAGAGAAAGTGTACTACAGTTGGAGTCTATTGTCAACTGTTCTTTTGTTGTTCTCTGCCAGACACTTAGAGCGTGCGGCTGATTGATTGAATCGATTTGTGATTCCCAAATCGGTTGAGGTCTGATTCAACCTGCTGGCTGGGGTTGGAGGCCAGCAGGAGATGGTTCGACCTTACTCACTTGATTTGCGCGAGCGTGTTGTGACGGCGCTTGCGGAAGGGGGGAGTTGCCGCGTCGTGGCGGCGCGGTTTGGTGTGTCGGTGGCGACTGTCGTGCGCTGGGGCCAGCGCCAGCGGCAGACGGGGAACGTCCGGCCGGGCAAGTATGGCGGCCACAGGCGTCCACGCCTTGCCGCGCACCGCGAGCTTGTCCATGCCCTCGTCGTCGCGCATCCGGATCGCCCGGTTCGGGAGCTTCGCGATGACCTTGCCGCACGTGGCATCGCGCTGTGCGAGGACGCGGTTCGGCGCTTCCTGCACGCCGAAGGCCTGAGCTTCAAAAAAAAGCACGTTCGCCGTGGAGCAGGACAGGCCTGACATCGCGCACCGCCGGGCACGCTGGCGACGGCATCAGGCCAGCATCGACCCGCGCCGGCTGGTCTTTGTCGATGAAACCTGGACCAAGACCAACATGGCGCCGCTGCGAGGTTGGGGCAGACGCGGCGATCGCCTGGTCGGCAAGGCCCCGCACGGGCACTGGCGCACCTATACCTTCCTGGCCGCGCTCCGCGTTGATCGCGTGGAGGCACCGTACCTGTTCGACGGGCCGATCAACGGCGCGCGCTTCCAGACCTGGGTCGAGCAGGCTCTCGTCCCCACCCTCCGGCCCGGTGACGTCGTTGTCCTGGACAATCTCGGTTCCCACAAGGGCAAGGCGGTCCGGCGCGCCATCCGCGGCGCAGGCGCGCACCTGCTGTTCCTGCCCGCCTACAGTCCCGACCTCAACCCCATCGAGCAGCTCTTCGCAAAGCTCAAGCACTGGCTCCGACGGTTCAGCGCCCGGTCCTGGGACCAGCTCTGCAACGCCATCGCCATCATCCTCAGACGGCTCGAACCAAAGGAATGCGCCAACTACATCCGCAACTCAGGATATGCTTCAATCTAAACAAGGAACGCTCTAGCTGACGATGCCCCTGCGGGGCGTCCTAAGATAAATATTTGAAATAAAAAGAGAATTATCGACCTAGAACAGCGCCCTGACCGCCACAAGGGAGATCGCCGGGAACGCCGTCAGCAGGACGATGCGGGCCAGGTCGGTGGCAACGAAGGGCAGCACGCCGCGCCAGGTCGCCTGCATCGGCGCGCCATCGGCCATGGAATTGACCACGAACAGGTTCATGCCGACGGGTGGCGTGATCAGCCCGACCTCGACGGTCACCAGCACCACGATGCCGAACCAGAGCGCGGTCTCCTCGGCGCCGATGCCGAAGTCCAGTGCCGCCACCACGGGAAAGAAGATCGGGATGGTCAGCAGGATCATGGAGAGCGAATCCATGATGCAGCCGAAGACCAGGTAGCAGAGCAGGATCAGCGCCAGCACCGCCCAGGGGCTGAAGCCCTGCACCGTCACCCAGCCCGCCGTCTCCTGCGGCAGGCGGGAGAAGCCGAGGAAGCTGTTGTAGACCGCGGCGCCCAGCACGATCAGGAAGATCATGGCGGTCGAGGTGGCGGTGGCCAGGATCGCCTCCTTCAGGCCCTGCCAGTCCAGCCCGCCATTGGCCAGCGCCACCAGCCCGGTGCCGGCGGCGCCGATGGCCGCGGCCTCGGTCGGCGTGAAGATGCCGGCATAGATGCCGCCGATCACCACGACGAAGATCAGCAGCACGGGCCAGACGGCAACCAGCGCCTGCCAGCGTTCCGCCATTGGCGAAGGTTCGCGGGCACCGGCCGAGCCGGGCCGCAGGCGGACATAGATGGCGATGGCGGCCATGTAGCCCAAAGCCGCCAGGATGCCGGGGATGAAGGCGGCGACGAACAGCTTGGCGATGTTCTGCTCGGCCAGGATGGCGTAGATCACCAGCACGATGGACGGCGGAATCAGGATGCCCAGCGTGCCGCCGGCGGCGAGGCAGCCGGTCGCCAGCGCATCCGAATAGCCGCAGCGCTTCAGTTCCGGCAGGGCCACCTGCCCCATCGTGGCGGCGGTCGCCAGCGACGAGCCGCAGATCGCGCCGAAGCCGGCGCAGGCCCCGACGGCGGCCATGGCGACGCCGCCCTTCCGGTGACCGATCCAGCTCTCGGCAGCGCGGAACAGCGCCGTCGACAGCCCGCCACGGGTGGCGAACTGTCCCATCAGCAGGAACAGCGGCACGATGGAGAGCGAATAGCTGGAAAAGGTGTCGTAGGGCAGCTGCTTGAGCTGCGCCAGGATCGGCGTCCAGCGCCCCAGCACCAGCCACATCCCGCCGATGCCGCAGGTGAGCATGGCGAGGCCGATGGGCACGCGCAGGAAGATCAGCGCCAGCAGCACGGGGAACGACAGGATGCCGATGGTCAGGTTATCCATCAGCGCGCCGCCCCGAATGCCGCCGGCAAGGCCCGCGCGGCCTGCCAGACACTGAACAGGCTGGTGGCGACGAACAGGACCAGCCCGGCCAGCGAGGCGGCGTAGAACCACCAGAGCGGCAGTTGCAGGATGAAGCTGACCTCCTCGTAGGCGCGGCGGTCCAGCATGCCCAGCATGTGCCGCCAGGCCAGCAGCCCGGTGACGGCGGTGAGCAGCAGCGCCGACGCAAGGTCGATCGCCGCGTTCAGGCGGCGACCGAACAGGCCCGCGAAGATGTCGACGGTCATGTGGCCGCGGTTGAGCTGGCACCAGGGCATGAAGGAGAACACCGCGAAGGCCGCGCCGGCCTCCACCAGCTCGAAGTCGCCGGGCACCGCGTCGAGTCCGAAGGCGATCAGGCCGCGCCCGGCGATGCTGGTCGCCGTCAGCGCGATCAGCGCCACCAGCACCAGCCCGCCGGCAAGGGCCAGCAGACGGCTGAGGCGATGCAGCACCGCGCCGGTCGCGTCGTACATGGGTGCCTCCCGTCGCGGCCCTTGCGACCGTCTTGTTGCCCCGGCACCACGATAGTCAGGGCCCCGGCTGATGCAATCGCACCGGGCCAACTCGACAAGCCCCGGGGGCGCTGGTAGAAGCCGGCGCATGTTGCGCGTGGTGAAAGCGGCCCCGGCCATCCGGCGAATTACCCGCCCGGTCCCGTGAGTCCGGGGCCGGGTAAGCCTGCCTGCCGTCCGCTTTCCGTCGACAATCCGACATTGCCGCAATCGAGCCGCCGAGGCCGCCGACCATGACCCGAGACTATCGCGACACCGTTTTCCTGCCGAAGACCGACTTCCCCATGCGCGCAGGGCTGCCGCAGAAGGAACCGCAGATCCTGGAGCGCTGGGAGCGCATCGGCCTGTACCTGCGCCAGCGCGAGGCGGCGAAGGGCCGGCCGAAGTACATCCTGCATGACGGTCCGCCCTACGCGAACGGCAGCATCCACACCGGCCACGCGCTGAACAAGATCCTGAAGGACGTCATCAACCGCTCGCGGCAGATGATGGGCTTCGACGCCAACTATGTGCCGGGCTGGGACTGCCACGGCCTGCCGATCGAGTGGAAGATCGAGGAGAAGTACCGCAAGGCCGGCCGCAACAAGGACGACGTGCCCGTCGCCGAGTTCCGCCGCGAATGCCGGGAGTTCGCCGACCACTGGATCAAGGTGCAGACCGAGGAGTTCAAGCGCCTGGGCGTCATCGGCGACTTCGTCCGCCCCTACACCACCATGGCCTTCCCGGCCGAGGCGCAGATCGTCCGCGAACTGCAGAAGTTCCTGATGGACGGCAGCCTCTACAAGGGCTCGAAGGCCGTCATGTGGTCGGTGGTCGAGCAGACCAGCCTGGCCGAGGCGGAGATCGAGTATCACGACCACACCTCGACCACGATCTGGGTGCGCTTCCCCGTGGTCCGCAGCGCCGACCCGGCGCTGGACGGCGCCGCGGTCCTGATCTGGACCACCACGCCCTGGACCATGCCGGGCAACCGTGCGCTGGCCTATGGCCCGGAGATCGCATACGGCGTCTGGCAGGTCGATGCGGTGGCCGAGGGCTCGCTGGCCCGCGTGGGCGAGAAGGTCGCCATCGCCGACGCTCTGGCCGAGCAGGTGGCGAAGGACGGCGGCATCACCGCCTGGCGCCGTATCGCCGGCGTGAGCAGGCTGGACGGCACCGTCTGCCACCATCCGCTGACCGGTCTCGGCTATGACCACGAGGCCCGGCTGCTGGCCGCCGACTATGTCACCACCGACCAGGGCACCGGCTTTGTCCACATCGCGCCGGGCCATGGCGCGGAGGACTTCGACCTCGGCCGCGCCAACGGCATCGAGGTGCCGGACACTGTCGGACCGGACGGTCTCTACTATCCGCATGTGCCGCATTTCGCCGGCCAGCATGTCTTCAAGGTCGACAAGCCGATGCTGGAGGCGCTGACCGCCGCCGGCGGCCTGTTCGCCCATTCGAAGATCCAGCACTCCTACCCGCATTCCTGGCGCTCCAAGGCGCCGCTGATCTTCCGCAACGCGCCGCAGTGGTTCATCTCGATGGAGACCACAGGGCTGCGCGCGAAGGCGCTGAAGGCCATCGACGAGACCGGCTTCTGGCCGAAGTCGGGCCAACGGCGCCTGCGCGACATGATCGAGAAGCGGCCGGACTGGCTGCTGTCGCGCCAGCGTGTCTGGGGCGTGCCGATCACCGTCTTCGTCGACAAGCGGACCGGCGAGCCGCTGCGCGATCCGGCGGTCAACGAACGCATTGCGGCGGCCGTCGAGGAACGGGGCTGCGATGCCTGGTTCGACGACGACCCGGCGACCTTCCTCGGGCCCGACCGCAACCCGGCCGACTACGAGAAGACCACCGATATCCTCGACGTCTGGTTCGATTCGGGTTCGACGCACGCCTTCTGCCTGGAAGGACGCGACGACCTGCAGTGGCCCGCCGACCTCTACCTCGAGGGTTCGGACCAGCATCGCGGCTGGTTCCACTCCTCGCTGCTGGAAAGCTGCGGCACCCGTGGACGCGCGCCCTACAACGGCGTGCTGACCCATGGCTTCCTGCTCGACGAGAAGAGCGAGAAGATGTCGAAGTCGGTCGGCAACGTCATTGCCCCGGCCGACGTGATGCGCGACTACGGCGCCGACATCCTGCGCCTGTGGGTGGTCGCCGCCGACTATTCCGAGGATCTGCGCTTCGGGCCGAACATCCTGAAGGCGACCGCCGAGGCCTATCGCAAGCTGCGCAACACGCTGCGCTTCCTGCTGGGCAGCCTGGACGGCTTCAGCGAGGCCGAACGCGTCGACCCGGCGGAGATGCCGGAGCTGGAGCGCTACATCCTGCACCGCCTCGCCATCATCGACGCCGAGGTCAGGCGGGACCTTGAGGACTACGACTTTCACCGGCTCTACGTGACGCTGTTCAACTTCTGCACCGTGGAGCTGTCGGCCTTCTACTTCGACATCCGCAAGGACGTGCTGTACTGCGACCCGGTCGCCTCGCCGCGCCGCCGCGCCGCCCGGACCGTGATGGACACGCTGTTCCACGCGCTGGTGACCTGGTTCGCGCCGATCCTGAGCTTCACGGCCGAGGAAGTCTGGCAGACCCGCTACCCCAGCGAAGACGACAGCGTGCACCTGAAGCTGTTCGCCGAGATCCCGGCCGGCTGGCGGGACGAGGCACTGGGCGCCAAGTGGGACCGCATCTTCGACATCCGCCGTGTCGTCACGGGCGCGCTGGAGATCGAGCGGCGCGAGAAGCGGATCGGTGCCAGCCTGCAGGCCGCGCCCGTGCTGCATGTCGCGGCCGCCGACGCGACGCTGCTGGACGGCCTCGACATGGCCGGCATCTGCATCACCTCGGGCATCAGCATCACCACCGCTGCGGCCCCCGGGGAGGCTTTCGTGCTGGAGGACGTGCCCGGCGTCGCGGTGATGCCGGCCAGGGCCGACGGCACCAAGTGCGAGCGCTGCTGGATGGTGCTGCCGGAGGTACCCGCCGAGGGCGGCATCTGCCATCGCTGCACCGACGCGGTCGAACGGATCGACGCCGCCGCCTGAGACACCCTGCGGCTCTGGAAACCGCGACACCCGGCCCGCTTGAGCGGGTCGGGTTCCGGCGCTATACGGTCCGTCTTAACGCCGGAGCCGCGCCATGATCCCCCGATATTCCCGCCCCGAGATGGTGGCCATCTGGTCGCCCGAGAACCGCTTCCGCATCTGGATGGAGATCGAGGCGCACGCCACCGACGCCCAGGCCGAACTCGGCATCGTGCCGAAGGAAGCCGCGAAGGCCGTCTGGGAACGCGGCGGCTTCGACGTCGACCGCATCGACGAGATCGAGCGCGAGGTGAAGCACGACGTCATCGCCTTCCTGACCTCGCTGGCCGAGCACGTCGGCGACGAGGCCCGCTTCGTCCACCAGGGCATGACCTCCTCGGACGTGCTCGACACCTGCCTGGCGGTGCAGCTCACCCAGGCCGCCGATATCCTGCTGGCCGACATCGACGCCATCCTCGCGGCGCTGAAGAAGCGTGCCTTCGAGCACAGGATGACGGTGAAGGTCGGCCGCAGCCACGGCATCCATGCCGAGCCGACGACCTTCGGCGTCACGCTGGCCACCTATTACGCCGAGTTCGCGCGCAATCGCGAACGGCTCGTCGCCGCCCGCGCCGATGTCGCCACCTGCGCGATTTCCGGCGCCGTCGGAACCTTCGCCAATGTCGACCCTTCGGTCGAGGAACATGTGGCGGCGAAGCTGGGACTGGCACCGGAGCCGGTCTCGACCCAGGTCATCCCGCGCGATCGCCATGCCATGTTCTTCGCGACGCTGGGCGTGATCGCCTCGTCGATGGAGCGGCTGGCCACCGAGATCCGCCACCTGCAGCGCACCGAGGTGCTGGAGGCCGAGGAGTATTTCGCGCCCGGCCAGAAGGGCTCCTCGGCGATGCCGCACAAGCGCAACCCGGTGCTGACCGAGAACCTGACCGGCCTTGCCCGCTATGTCCGCGCCCAGGTGATCCCGGCGATGGAGAACGTGGCACTCTGGCATGAGCGCGACATCTCGCACTCCTCGGTCGAGCGCCTGATCGGCCCCGACGTCACGGTCACGCTGGACTTCGCCCTGGCGCGCCTCGCCGGCGTGGTCGACAAGCTGGTGATCTATCCGGAGAACATGAAGGCCAACCTGGACAAGCTGGGTGGCCTGATCCATTCCCAGCGCGTGCTGCTGGCGCTGACCCAGGCCGGGGTGAGCCGCGAGGATGCCTATCGCCTGGTCCAGCGCAACGCCATGAAGGTGTGGGAGACCGGCGGCAAGGCCGACCTGCTGGCGCTGCTGAAGGCGGATCCGGATGTCTCGGCGGCGCTGACCGACGCCCAGCTCGAGGCCGAGTTCGACCTCGGCTACCACCTGAAGCACGTCGACACGATCTTCCGGCGGGTCTTCGGCGAGGCCTGAGCCGTCGCCGCCGCGTGGTGGAGGACTTCACCGGGAAACGCTACGCGGCGCGGACCATAGGGCCGATTCATCCACAAATGGTTGCCGGGATGTGACGCCCGGCCGTCAACCACCAACGAAAACGCCCGGCCCCTTGCGGGACCGGGCGCGTTCCGGAAGCGGAAAGTCCGCGTCGAGCGTCAGACGACGCCGAAGGCCAGCATGGCGTCACCGACCTTCTTGAAGCCGGCGATGTTCGCACCGGCGACATAGTCGATCTTGCCGCCTTCGAGGTTGCTGTACTCCTTGCCGTACTGGGCGCAGCGACCGTGGATGTCCTCCATGAGCTGGCGCAGCTGTTCCTGCATCTGCTCGATGCCCCAGCTGATGCGCGCCGAATTCTGGCTCATTTCCAGACCGGAGACCGCGACACCGCCGGCATTGGCCGCCTTGGCCGGGCCGAAGACCACGCCGGCAGCCTGGAAGGCTTCGACGCCCTCGTTGCTGGTCGGCATGTTGGCGCCTTCCGAGACCGCCTTCACGCCGTTTGCGATCAGGGTCTTGGCGTCATTGATGTCGATCTCGTTCTGGGTCGCGCAGGGCATGGCGATGTCGCAGGGCACCGTCCACGGCTGGGCATTGGCATGGAAGGACGAGCCGGCAAAGGCCGCCGCATATTCCTCGATACGGCCGCGACGGTTGTTCTTCAGGTCCTTGATCCAGTCCAGCTTCTCCTGGGTGAAGCCTTCCGGATCGTGGATGAAGCCGCCCGAATCCGACAGCGTCACCGGCTTGGCGCCGAGGTGCAGCAGCTTCTCGGCCGCGTGGGTCGCCACGTTGCCCGAGCCGGACACGACCGCCGTCAGACCCTCGACGCTGGTCCCGGCCGCCTTCATCATGTTCTGCAGGAAGTACACGGCGCCGTAGCCCGTCGCCTCGGTGCGGATCAGCGAACCGCCGAACTCCAGGCCCTTGCCGGTCAGCACGCCCTCGAACGAGTTGGTGATGCGCTTGAACTGGCCGAACATGTAGCCGATCTCGCGGCCGCCCACGCCGATATCACCAGCCGGCACGTCGACATTGGCGCCGATGTGACGGAACAGCTCGGTCATGAACGACTGGCAGAACCGCATGATCTCGTTCTTGGACTTGCCCTTCGGATTGAAGTTCGCGCCACCCTTGCCGGCGCCCATCGGCAGGCCGGTCAGGCTGTTCTTAAAGGTCTGCTCGAACGCCAGGAACTTCAGCACCGAGGTGTTCACCGACGGATGGAAGCGGATGCCGCCCTTGTACGGGCCGATGGCGTTGTTCATCTGGACGCGATGACCGCGGTTGACGCGGATGTTGCCCTGGTCGTCTTCCCACGCGACACGGAACGACACCACGCGATCCGGCTCCGCCATGCGCTCCAGGATCTGCATTTCCTTGTAGACCGGATTGCGAGCAATGAACGGCAGGATGGTCGCCGCCACCTCCATCACCGCCTGGTGAAACTCCGGCTCGCCCGGGTTCCGCTTTACCAGGCCGTCCATGAAGTTTTGCAAGTCTTCGCTAGCCGCAGACATCTCGGGATCCCCCCTGTTGAAATCGTAGCGGATGACCGTGGCTGAAGGTGGCCGGCGCGGTGTTGCCCCGCTTGCGCTCCCCCCAAGACGCAGTGATCAGCCGGTGGGGAGTGTCCTCCCCCCCGCCCTTGCGGTCAAGGCCAAGTGCCCCGGCGGAAAGCGACCAAACGCACAATTGCAACGATTTAGGTCATAATGGACCGATCCGGGAGCCACCCAGGGGGCGATCATGACCATATCCGCGGAACCGCAGCTGGGCGACCTGCTGCAGAAGGTGATCGAGCGTTTCCACGACAGACTGGCGACGCAGGAGGCGGAGGGGCTCTCGGAATTTGCCCGGCGACTGCTGGAGCGGATGCCGCCCGAAGACCTGCTGGAACGCAGCCCGGACCAGGTCTACGGCTCCGTCCTGTCGCTCTGGAAATTCGCCCGCGACCGCAAGCCGGGACAGCACAGGCTCCGGGTCTACAACCCGAAGCTCGACGAGCATGGCTGGACCTCGCGGCACACGGTGGTCGAGGCGGTCAATGACGACATGCCGTTCATCGTCGACTCGGTCCTCGCGGCGCTGAACCAGCTCGGCTGCCATATCCACCTGATGGCGCATCCGGTGATCAGGGTGCTGCGCGACGGGGCCGGGCGCCTGACGGGTTGCGCGCCGGAGGGCGACACGTCGGGCAAGGTCGAGTCCTTTATCCAGTTCGAGGTGGATGTACGGACCGACAAGGCATCGCTGGAGAAGATCGAGCACCAGCTGGACACGGTGCTGGGCGACGTCCGCGCGGCCGTCGACGACTGGCCGGCCATGATGGAGCGCGCCCGCGCCATCGTGGAGGACCTGAAGGCCGCGCCGCCACCGCTGGAGGCGACCGAGGTCGACGAGGGCCGCGCGCTGCTGGAATGGATGATCGCCGACCATTTCACCTTCCTCGGCTATCGCGAGTACGACTATCTCGCCAGCCGCGACACCGAACGGCTGGAGATCGTCGCCGATACCGGCCTCGGCGTGCTGCGCAATCCGGAACGGCGCGTGATGGACCGCCATGGCGGCGCACCCACGCTGTCGCCGGAGGTACGCGAGTTCCTGCAGCGTCCGGAACTGGTCATCGTCACCAAGGCCAACCAGCGCAGCACCATCCATCGACCGGTCCACTTCGACTACATCGGCATCAAGCGCTTCGACGCCGACGGCAACGTGGTCGGCGAGCGACGCTTCATCGGCCTGTTCACCTCCGCCGCCTACAACCGCACGCCGCGCGAGATCCCCTATCTCCGGCGCAAGGTGGCGCGGGTGGTCGAGCGGTCCGGATTCGACCGGCGCGGCCATGCCGGCAAGGCGCTGGTCAACATCCTGGACACCTATCCGCGCGACGAGCTGTTCCAGACCTCGGAGGACGAGCTGACGGCGACGGTGCTGTCGATCCTGTCGCTGCAGGAACGCCCGCGCATCCGCCTGTTCATTCGCCGCGACCGTTTCGAGCGCTTCCACTCGTGCATCGTCTACGTCCCGCGCGAACGCTACGATTCCGAACTGCGCCGCAAGTTCGAGCGCATCCTGGCCGACGGCCTGGGTGGCCGGGTCTCGGCCTTCTACACCCAGATCGGCGATTCCGCCCTCGCCCGCCTGCACGTCATCATCTCCGACGCCACCGGCCGTACCCAGGTCGAGCACGCCACACTGGAGGCCCGGCTGATCGACGCGGCGCGATCCTGGGAGGACGCGCTGTCGGAAACGCTGATCGAGGCGCATGGCGAGGAACTGGGCGGGCAGCTCGCCCGCCGCTATGCGGTGGCCTTCTCGGCCGCCTACCGGGAGGCCTTCACCTCCGGCATGGCGCGCATCGACATCGACCATATCGAGGCGACCGGACCCGATGCGCTGGGACTGAACCTCTATCGCGTGCTGGAGGACAATGACGACATCCTGCGCCTGAAGCTGTTCCGCCGCGGTGCGGCGCTGGCGCTGTCCGACGTGCTGCCGATGCTGGAGCACATGGGCCTGCGCGTGCTCTCGGAGCAGACCTTCACGGTCGGCGATGCGGTCGCGCCGTTCTGCTGGATCCACGATTTCCGCATGCGGCTGGTCGACGGCGCCGAGATCGCGCTGGCCGAGGTCAAGCCGGGCTTCGAGGACGGCTTCGCCCGAATCTTTTCCGGCGAGATGGAGGATGACGGCTTCAACCGCCTGGTCCTGCGCATCGGCCTGAAGGCGCCCGAGGTCGTGATGCTGCGCGCCTACTGCAAGTACCTGCGCCAGGCCGGCATCGCCTTCAGCCAGGAGTACATGGAGACGACGCTGGCGGCGAACCCCGAGATCACGGGACTGCTGGTGGAACTGTTCCACACCCAGTTCGATCCCGACTTCGACGGCGATCGCGACGAGACCGCGGCCACCCTGGTGGAATCGGTCGAGGTGCTGCTGAACCAGGTCGAGAGCCTGGACCAGGACCGCATCCTGCGTCGCTACCTCAACGCCATCCGCTCCTCGCTCCGCACCAACTACTACCAGCCGGACGCCGCCGGGCAGCGCAAGCCGTACCTGTCGATCAAGTTCGACAGCCAGGCCCTGGACGACCTGCCGCTGCCGCGCCCGCTGCGCGAGATCTTCGTCTACAGCCCCCGCGTCGAGGGCGTGCACCTGCGCGGTGGCCTGGTCGCCCGTGGCGGCCTGCGCTGGTCCGACCGGCGCGAGGATTTCCGCACCGAGGTGCTGGGCCTGGTCAAGGCGCAGATGGTGAAGAACTCGGTGATCGTGCCGACCGGATCGAAGGGCGGCTTCGTGCCGAAGAACCTGCCGGCCGGCGGCGACCGGGAAGCGATCCAGGCCGAGGGCGTCGCCTGCTACCGCATGTTCATCTCCGGCCTGCTGGACCTGACCGACAACATCACCCCGACGGGACTGGTGCCACCGGCCCGCGTCGTGCGCCGCGACCAGGACGACCCCTACCTGGTCGTGGCCGCCGACAAGGGCACCGCGACCTTCTCCGACTATGCCAACGCCGTCGCGGTCTCCTATGGCTTCTGGCTCGGCGATGCCTTCGCCTCCGGTGGCGCAGCCGGCTACGACCACAAGAAGATGGGCATCACCGCCCGTGGCGCCTGGGAATGCGTGAAGCGGCATTTCCGGGAAATGGACCATGACATCCAGACCCGGCCGTTCAGCGCGGTCGGTGTCGGCGACATGTCGGGCGACGTCTTCGGCAATGGCATGCTGCTGTCCCCCGTGACGCGCCTGATCGCTGCCTTCGACCATCGCCACATCTTCATCGACCCCGATCCGGATCCGGCGAGGAGCTTCGCGGAGCGCCAGCGCATGTTCGCCCTGCCGCGTTCGAGCTGGGCCGACTACGACGGCTCCGTGCTCTCGCCGGGCGCCATGATCATCGACCGGAAGGCCAAGCGCGTGACCCTGACGGCGGAGGCGCAGGCGGCGATCGGGCTGGACAGCGCCGACGCGTCGCCATTCCAGGTCATGCAGGCGATCCTGCGCGCCGACGTCGACCTGCTCTGGTTCGGCGGCATCGGCACCTATGTGAAGGCATCTGCCGAGTCCCATGCCGATGTCGGCGACCGGGCCAACGACGCCATCCGCGTCAATGCCGACGAGATCCGGGCGAAGGTGATCGGCGAGGGCGCGAACCTGGGGATCACCCAGCGCGCGCGCATCGCCTATGCCCAGCATGGCGGACGCATCAACACCGACTTCATCGACAACTCGGCCGGTGTCGACTGCTCGGACCACGAGGTCAACCTGAAGATCCTGCTGGGCGCGGTGGAGCAGGCCGGCGAACTGACCCGCGTGCAGCGCGACCGCCTGCTGGGCGAGATGACCGACGAGGTGGGCGATCTGGTGCTGCGCGACAACTACGTGCAGGGCCAGGCGCTGACGGTGGCCGAGGCGCAGGGACGCGGCGGCCTGGGCCAGGCCGGCCGGCTGATGCGCGCCTTCACCCGCTCGGGGCTGCTCAACCGTACCGTCGAGTTCCTGCCCGGCGATGACGATCTGCTGGACCGCACGGGCGGCCTGACCCGGCCGGAACTGGCCGTGCTGCTGTCCTACGCCAAGATGTCGCTGAAGGCGGAACTGCTGGACAGCAGCCTGCCCGACGACCCGGCGCTGGTCGACGACCTGGTGAAGTACTTCCCCCGGCCGCTGCGCAAGCGCTACGAGGCCGACATCCGCGCCCATCGCCTGCGCCGGGAGATCATCGCGACGCAGGTCGCCAACTTCCTGGTCAACCGCACCGGCCCGACCTTCGCCCGGCTCACCCAGGACGAGCTGGGCGTTCCGGCCTCGGAGGTCGCCCAGGCCGCGATGGCGGTGCGCGAGGTCTTCGACCTGCGCCCGGTCTGGAACGGGATCGACGCACTGGACAACGCGGTCCCCGCCGCCGTGCAGACCCGGATGCTGTCCATCGTGCAGGACCTGATGGCCCGGGCGGCGACCTGGTTCCTGCTGAACTGGCCGCAGCCGCTGGACGGCGCCGCCATCGTGGCGCGATTCCGGCCGGCCATCGAGGCCCTGAAGGCCGACCTCGGCAACCGGCTGGGCACCATGGAGCGGGCCGATTTCGAGCGTCGCCGCGACGGGCTGGTGGCCGAGGGCGTGCCGCAGGCGCTGGCCGCCGACGTGGCCGCGCTGTCGCCGCTGGCCACCGCGCTGGACATCGTGGACGCGGCCGAGGATGCGGGCCGGGAGATGGGCGAGGTGGCGCAGGTCTATTTCGCGCTGGGCGGCCGTCTGGGGCTGGACTGGATCCGCGCCCAGGCCATCGCGCTGGCGCCGGAGTCGAGCTGGGACCGCCAGGCCGTCGCCATGCTGGTCGACGACAGCTACACGCAGCAGCGGAAACTGGTGGTGCAGGCCTTTGCCGGCGCCAATGGCCAGCCGCCGCTGGCGGCCTTCGAGGCGGCCAGCAGCGCGGGCCTCGCCCGGGTTGACCAGGTCATGAACGAGATACGATCAGGCGGTGCCGTGGATATCGCGCGGCTGGTGCTGGCCAACCGGCAGGTCGCGCGCCTGCTGGACTGACGTCCGGATCGAGGGGCTGGCGCGCCGCGTCAGCCCCAGCGGACGCCGATGATCTCGTAGCCCTTCTCGCCGCGCGGGGTCTGCACCTCGACGCTGTCGCCGGTGGACTTGCCCAGCAGGGCGCGGGCGATCGGCGAGGTGATCGAGATGCGGCCGTAGTCGATATCGGCCTCGTCGACGCCGACGATCTGGTACTCGCATTCCTCGTCGGTATCGACGTCGGCCAGCTGCACGGTCGCACCGAAGCGGACGACATTGCCCGACATCTTGGCAATGTCGATGATCTCGGCCCGTGACAGCGCCGATTCCAGTTCCATCACGCGGCTTTCGATGAAGCCCTGCTTCTCCTTGGCGGCGTGGTACTCGGCATTCTCCGACAGGTCGCCATGGGCGCGCGCCTCGGCGATCGCCTGGATCACGGCCGGCCGTTCCACCGATTTCAGGTGCTTCAGTTCCGCCTCGAGTCGCTGGTGGCCCTCAAGCGTCATCGGCACACGTTGCATGTCAGTCTCACCCGTCCGTCACACCGGAAACGCAAACGGCCGGCCGCTCTTGTTCAAGCGACCGGCGCGCCCTGTACCTCAATAGTATGACTGCAGAGGGGCGACTTCAAGCCGACCGGTCCGGAGCGCGCGCAGTGCCTTGACCGCCGCCCAGGCCCCTGCGGCAGTCGTGTAGTAGGGCACGCGCTCATGCAGTGCCGTCCGCCGCAGGGACGCCGAATCCTTGATCGCCTGCTCGCCGTCCGTGGTGTTGATGACCAGCTGGACCTCGCGGTTCTTGATGGCGTCGACGATGTGCGGCCGCCCCTCCAGCACCTTGTTGATCGGCTTGCAGGCGATGCCGCGGTCGGTCAGGAACCGTGCCGTGCCGTGGGTGGCGACGATGCGGTACCCCATCCCGGTCAGTTCCGCACCCAGCTCCGCGATCAGTTCCTTGTCACTGTCGCGCACGGAGATGAACACGGTGCCCTCGGACGGCAGGCGGGTGCCGCTGCCCATCTGCGACTTCAGGAACGCCATCTCGAAGTCGCGGTCCAGGCCCATGACCTCGCCGGTCGAGCGCATCTCCGGACCCAGCAGGACATCGACGCCGGGGAAGCGGGCAAAGGGGAACACCGCCTCCTTGATCGCCACATATTTCAGGTCGGTGACGTCGCCGGTCAGGTTGAACTTCGGCAGTTTCTCGCCGGCCATCAGTCGCGCGGCGATCTTGGCGATCGGCTTGCCGATGGTCTTGGCAACGAACGGCACGGTGCGGGAGGCGCGCGGATTGACCTCCAGGATGTAGACCACGCCGTCCTGGATCGCGAACTGCACGTTCATCAGGCCGACCACGCCGAGTGCCCGGGCCAGCATCTCCGACTGGCGCTTGATCTCCGCGATCATCGCCGTATCCAGCGAATAGGGCGGCAGGGCGCAGGCGGAGTCGCCCGAGTGCACGCCCGCTTCCTCGATATGCTCAAGGATGCCGGCGACGAAGGTATCGGTGCCGTCGGACAGCACGTCGACGTCCACCTCGGTCGCGTTGCCGAGATAGGAGTCGACCAGCACCGGGTTGGCGCCGGAGACCTTCACCGCCTCGCGGATGTAGCGGTCGAGGCCGGCCATGTCGTGCAGGATCTCCATCGCCCGACCGCCCAGCACGTAGGAGGGACGCAGCAGCACGGGGAAGCCCAGCCGCTCGGCGACGGCGCGCGCCTCGGCATGGCTGCGCGCGATACCGTTCGGCGGCTGCTTCAGGCCCAGCCGCGTCAGCAGGCCCTGGAAGCGGTCACGGTCCTCCGCCAGGTCGATGGCATCCACCGTGGTGCCAAGGATCGGCACGCCGGCATCCAGCAGGCCCTGCGCCAGCCTGAGCGGGGTCTGGCCGCCGAACTGCACGATGGCGCCGACGACCGTGCCCGACTGCTCCTCGGTGCGGACGATCTCCAGCACCGTCTCGATGGTCAGCGGCTCGAAATACAGGCGATCGGAGGTGTCGTAGTCGGTCGACACGGTTTCCGGATTGCAGTTGACCATGATGGTCTCGTAGCCGGCTTCCTTCAGCGCGAAGGCGGCGTGGACGCAGCAATAGTCGAACTCGATGCCCTGGCCGATGCGGTTGGGACCGCCACCCAGGATCAGGATCTTCTTCCGGTCGGTCGGCCGCGACTCGCATTCGCCCGGCGTCAGGCGCCCGTCCGGCGTCGGGAAGCCCTCGTAGGTCGAGTACATGTAGGGGGTGTCGGACTCGAACTCGCCGGCGCAGGTGTCGATCCGCTTGAACACGGCATGCACGCCGGCCATGCGGCGGGCCGCGGCGACCTTCGCCTCGGAGGTGTTCGTCAGCGTGGCAATGCGCGCGTCGCCGAAGCCGAGCTTCTTCAGCGCCAGCCAGCCCGCCGGCGTGGTCGGCAGACCGTTCTCGCGCACGCCCTCCTCGGCGGTGACGATCTCGTCCAGGCGATCGATGAACCAGGGATCGTACTTCGTGATCCGCGCGATCCGGTCCTTCTCGATACCGAAGCGCAGTGCCTCGGCCGTCATCAGCAGGCGGTCCGGCGTCGGCCGGCCCAGCGCGGCGATCAGCGCGTCCTCGTCGTCATTGGCGACGGGCTGGTCGTCCAGGCCGGTGAGCCCGGTCTCCAGCGAGCGCAGCGCCTTCTGCAGGCTCTCGTGGAAGTTCCGCCCGACCGCCATGGCCTCGCCCACCGACTTCATGGCGGTGGTCAGCACCGGTTCGGCGCCGGGGAACTTCTCGAAGGTAAAGCGCGGGATCTTGGTGACGACGTAGTCGATGGTCGGCTCGAAGCTGGCCGGCGTCACCTTCGTGATGTCGTTGTCGAGCTCGTCCAGCGTGTAGCCGACCGCCAGCTTGGCCGCGACCTTGGCGATGGGGAAGCCCGTGGCCTTGGACGCCAGCGCCGAGGAGCGCGAGACGCGAGGGTTCATCTCGATCACCACCAGGCGCCCGTCCTCCGGGTTCACGGCGAACTGCACGTTCGACCCGCCGGTGTCGACGCCGATCTCGCGCAGCACCGCGATCGAGGCGTCGCGCATGATCTGGTATTCCTTGTCCGTCAGCGTCAGCGCAGGCGCGACGGTGATCGAGTCGCCGGTGTGGATGCCCATCGGGTCCACGTTCTCGATCGAGCAGATGATGATGCAGTTGTCCGCATGGTCGCGGACCACCTCCATCTCGAACTCCTTCCAGCCCAGCACCGACTCGTCGATCAGCACCTGGTTGGCCGGGGAGGCCTCGAGTCCGCTGGCCACGATGGCCTCGTATTCGTCGCGGTTGTAGGCGATGCCGCCGCCGGTGCCGCCCAGCGTGAAGGACGGACGGATGACGGCCGGCAGGCCGATCTCGTCCAGCACCTCGCGGGCCTGCGCCAGGTTGGTGACGATGGCGCTCTTCGGCATGTCCAGGCCGATGCGGTTCATCGCGTCACGGAACAGCTCGCGGTCCTCGGCCTTGGCGATGGCCTCGCGGTTGGCGCCGATCAGCTCGACGCCATATTTCTCCAGCGTGCCGTTCTCGGCCAGGGCCAGCGCGGTGTTCAGCGCCGTCTGCCCGCCCATGGTCGGCAGCAGGGCATCCGGCCGTTCCTTCTCGATGATGCGGGCGACCACCTCGGGCGTCACCGGCTCGACATAGGTCGCGTCGGCGAATTCCGGGTCGGTCATGATCGTCGCCGGGTTCGAGTTCACCAGGATCACCCGGTAGCCCTCGGCGCGCAGCGCCTTGCAGGCCTGGGTGCCGGAATAGTCGAACTCGCAGGCCTGGCCGATGACGATGGGGCCGGCGCCGATGATCAGGATGGAGGAGATGTCTGTACGTTTGGGCATCAGCTTCCCGCCTGGCTGTCGATGAGATCGGTGAAGCGGCGGAACAGGTAGTGGCTGTCCTTCGGGCCCGGGCTTGCTTCGGGGTGATACTGCACCGAGAAGACCGGCTTGCCCTCCAGCCGCAGGCCCTCGACCGAGCCGTCGAACAGCGAGACGTGGGTCTCCACCACGCCGGCCGGCAGGCTTTCGCGCTCGACGACGAAGCCGTGGTTCTGGCTGGTGATCTCCACCCGGCCGGTCTCCAGGTCCTTCACCGGCTGGTTTGCGCCGCGATGGCCCAGTTCCATCTTCCGCGTGCGGCAGCCCAGCGCCAGCGCCAGCATCTGGTGGCCGAGGCAGATGCCGAAGACCGGCTTGCCGCTGGCCACCAGGTCCCGGATCACCGGCACGGCGTAAACGCCGGTCGCCGCCGGGTCGCCCGGACCGTTGGAGAGGAAGATGCCGTCAGGGTCGTGGCGCAGCACGTCGGCGGCGCTGGTGCTGGCGGGTACCACCACCACCTCGCAGCCGGCATCGACCAGGCAGCGCAGGATGTTGCGCTTGCAGCCATAGTCGATGGCCACGACCTTGCGCTTCGGCGTGCCGGCGGGGGCGTAGCCGGTGCCGATGCTCCAGCCGCCCTCGTGCCAGTCATGCGCCTGGGTGCAGGTGACATCCTTTGCCAGGTCCATTCCCTCCAGCCCCGGCCAGGCCGCCGCCTCGGCCACCAGCTTCGCCAGGTCGAAGCGGCCGTCGGGGCTGTGCGCCACGACGCCGTTCGGCGCGCCGCCGTCGCGGATGCGCCGGGTCAGCGCCCGGGTGTCGATGCCGGCAAGGCCCACCAGGTTGTTGGCCTTCAGCCACGCGTCCAGCCCGCGCGTGGCGCGCCAGTTCGACGGCGTGGTGATGTCCATGCGCAGGATCACCCCGCGCACCGCCGGGACCACCGTCTCGATGTCCTCGGGATTGGTTCCGACATTCCCGATGTGCGGGAAGGTGAAGGTGATGATCTGACCGGCATAGGACGGATCGGTCATGATCTCCTGGTAGCCGGTCAGGGACGTGTTGAAACAGACTTCACCGACGGCGTGTCCGACGGCACCGATTCCGATGCCGTAAAGAACTGTTCCATCGGCGAGCGCCAACGCGCCCGTGGCAAACTGCCCGCCACCCTCTGCGGGCGACGGTGCGACGGTCGTGGTCATTTCGGTCATGGCTCGCGAACGTGGCGAAGGGAGTCGCGAACGGCGTACCGTCGCGCAAATTGGCGGGACCATAATGATTCCAATAGGTTGGGTCAAGCAACGGTGTCTTGTGGAATTATTATGTTTTTCAATGGGTTAAAGATTTCCGGAGAATTGCCGATTGCGGCAAATTGATCTAAAGTCCCCTCCGACCGGATGAGGACCCCAATGCTGAAACACCGTTTGAGCGATGATCTGAAGCGCGCGATGCGCGAGCGCGACACGCGCCGCACGGCCACGCTGCGGCTGGTGCTGGCCGCGGTGCAGGAGCGCGAGATCGGCGCCAGGACCGATGACGGAAGCGCGGATATCTCCGACGACCAGATCCTGGAAGTGCTGGGCAAGATGGTCCGCCAGCGCCGCGACTCGGTGAAGATGTACGAGGAAGGCGGACGAATCGACCTTGCCGAACAGGAACTTGCCGAGATCGGCGTGATCGAGGCCTACCTGCCGCGCCAGCTCTCGGCCGAGGAACTGCGCCAGGCCGCCGCCGAGGTGAAGCAGGAACTCGGCGCCACCGGCCTGAAGGACATCGGCCGCTGCATGGGCGTGATGAAGGACCGCTATGCCGGTCGTGTGGACATGGGCCGCGCCAGCCAGACCATGAAGGACCTGCTCAACCCCGGCGCCTGATCCGGCCCGGCGCACCGCGCCCCCCGTCTGATCCCGGTGGACACCCGCACTGCGCGCGGCGCAGGTGGCAGGTTCGCGTCGCCCGGCCTATCCTGTGTGCAGTATCCAGAGGACGCGCACCGGATCGGGGAGGATCGGCGATGGCGGGACCGGACACGGCGGGCATTGCCCCGGCCAACGATACCCATGCCGAGATCATGGCCGCCTACCTGGCGGACGGCGAGCGGCGCGCGTTCGCGCTCGGCAATCGCGGGCCGGTTCGCTACACGGCGGACGGCAGGGTCCACCCCGACATCCTCGACGCCTACTGGCGCTGCGGCTTCTACGTCTTCGAGGACGTGCTGAAGCCCGACGAGCTGGCCGACATCGAGCGCGACTTCCACGACATCCTGGAGCGGCTGCCCGTGCACAAGGGCGCCGACGTCGACCGCCACGGCCGCCCCGCGCTGGCGCTGGGCTGCACCGCGCCCACCCTGGTCTGGGCCAAGCCGCTGGCCGATCCCTTTGGCGGCACCGACCGCGGCATGGGACGCTATCCGGTCAAGATGCACGAGCCGAAGGTCACGCAGGCCGATGCGCCGCAGGACGTGGTGATGCTGATCCTGGGCTCGCTGCAGTTCTCCGAGGCGTGCCTGCGCGTCTATGGCCATCCGGACATGCTGGCGGTGGCGGCCGCGGTGAACGGCGACGATTTCGTGCCGTTCAACGAGGCGCTGTTCATGAAACAGCCCGGCCTCGGCGCCTCGGTCGCCTGGCACCAGGACGGCGTGACGCACTGGAACGCGCCGGACTGGGACATGGGCAGCCACGGCTTCAACTTCATGGGCCAGCTCTATGGCTGCACCGCCGCCAACGGCGTCTGGGTCGTGCCCGGCAGCCACGCGACCGGCAAGGCCGATATCCGCGCCATGGTCGCCGCGGCCGGCAGCGACCGGCTGCCCGACGCCGTACCGATCATCTGCAAGCCGGGCGATGTCGCCATCACCAACCGCCAGGCCGTGCACGGCTCCTTCGCCAATACCAGCCGCGACTGGCGCGTCACGGTGAACTTCGGCTTTCATCGCCGTCGCTCGGTGCTGGACGTGCATGCCGGCGGCATCCACAACGCCCCCGCCGTCTACGACGCCGCGCGGCTGCGCCAGCGTGCGCGCGTGATCGGCTATGCCATCGACGCCCGCCGCCAGCGCTTCCCCGACGAGACGCCCTTCGCCTACCGCCCGCATGTCGAGGAGGGGCTGAGCTACACCTGGGACGACGCGGCCCGCGCCGACATGTTCGACTACAACCTGCTGGACCTCAGCATCTGACCCCTGTCCGCCGCATTTGCGGGACGGCCTGACCAGGCGCACAATCGCGGACAACAGACCGGGCAACGGCAACGAACCGGAGAACCGGCACCGGGAGGAGGACACGACGATGAACCGGCCACTGATCAATCCGGGCGTGAACTACGGCGCCGAGGAAGCGGCGATGCAGGCCTACCTGGCCGAGGGCGCCGCCCGGGCGACGGCGCTCGGCAATCGCGGTCCGGTCCGCTTCATCGGCGATGGCGCGCTGCACCCCGACATCGTCGAGGCGTACTGGCGCACCGGCTTCTATGTCTTCGAGGGCGTGCTGAAGCAGGACGAACTCGACGACATCGAACGCGACCTGTTCGCGATCCAGGATCGCCTGCCGGTGGAGAAGGACGCCACCGTCGACCGCCATGGCCGCCCGGCACTGGGCGTGGGTCAGGCGGCGCCGGGCATCTTCTGGTCCAGGCCGCTGGGCGATCCCTTCGGCGGCACCGACCTCGCCAACGGCCGGCACCCGGTGAAGATGATCGAGCCAAAGGCGGCAGCCGACGCGCCGAAGGAGATCGTCTACCTGATGCTCGGCACCATGCAGCATTCGGATGCCTGCCTGCGCGTCTATGGCCATCCGCAGATGCTGGCGGTCGCCGCGGCAATCAACGGCCGCGACTTCGTGCCGTTCAACGAGGCGCTGTTCATCAAGGAGCCGGGGCGCGGCGCATCCGTGGCCTGGCACCAGGACGGCGTCACCCACTGGAACAGTCCGGAATGGGACCAGGGCATCCACGGCTTCAACTTCATGGCGCAGCTCTATGGCAGCACGCCGGCCAACGGGGTCTGGGTCGTACCCGGCAGCCACAAGCAGGGCAAGCTGGACATCGCCGCCATGGTCGCGGCCGCGGGAACCGAGCGCCTGCCCGACGCCGTGCCGCTGGTCTGCAAGCCCGGCGACATCGTCATCAACAACCGCCAGCTCGTCCACGGCTCCTTCGCCAATACCAGCCCGGACTGGCGGGTCACCGTCAACTTCGGCTTCCACAGGCGGAAGTCGGTGCTGGGCGTCAACGGCGGCGGCGTGCACAACGCACCGGCGATCTATGACGCGGACCGCATCCGCTCCCGCGCGCGCCTGATCGGCTATGCCATCGACGCCCGCCGCCAGCGCTTCCCCGACGAGACCCCCTTCGTCTACCAGCCGCATGCCGACGAGGGCCTGGTCTATCGCTGGGACGAGACCGCCCGCGCCGACATCCGCGACTACAACCTGCTGGACCTCAGCATCTGAGCGAACCCCGGGCGGCGGCCTTGCGCTGCTGTCCGGAATGTGAATCGTCAGTCATGGCGCCCGGGGAGACGGTGGCGCCGGCCGGACACACGGCCGCAATGGTGGAGGAACACGCACGATGAAGCTGTACAGCTCGATGGGACCGAACCCGAAGATGGTTCGCATCTTCATGGCCGAGAAGGGCATCGAACTCGAGAAGGTCGAGGTCGACATCCGCGGCGGGGAAAACCGCAAGGAACCCTACCTGTCGACCGTCAATCCCACGGGCGGCTCGCCGGCGCTGCAACTCGACAACGGCGCCTTCATCTCCGAGATCACGGCGATCTGCGAGTATCTCGACGAGACCGGATCCGGCCCGTCGCTGATCGGCGCAACGCCCGAGGAGCGGGCGGAAACCCGCATGTGGACCCGCCGCGTCGACCTGGGCATCTGCGAGCCGATGACCAACGGCTTCCGCTTCTCCCAGGGCCTGGAGATGTTCAAGGACCGCTTCCTCTGCATGCCGCAGGCGGCCGACGACCTGAAGGCCACCGCGGCCCGCAACCTGGCCTGGCTGGACAAGCAGATGGACGGCAAGACCTGGATCTGCGGCGAGCGGTTCACCATGGCGGACATCATGCTGTACGCCTTTGTCGGCTTCTTCGCGAAGCTGGGGCAGGCACCCGACGAATCGCTGAAGAACGTGAACGCCTGGATGGCGCGCATGGCCGCGCGTCCTAGCGCCAGGGCCTGATCCCGGCCGGTGGTCCGGCGCCACGATCGCGTGGCGCCGTCACCGTCGGTTCCTTGCCTCTCAGGCCGCCTCCGGGGGCGCCGGTGCGGCAATGACCGCGATGGTCGCGGTCCCCGTCGCCACCAGCTTCCGTTGCCCCCCGATCTCGCCCCAGACCCGCGCCTCGACCACGCTCAGGCTGCGGCCTGGCTTCAGCACCTCGGCGACACACTGCAGCCGGCCCGACGACGCCCCCGACAGCAGGTTCACCTTGTACTCCGCCGTCAGGCAGGCCTGACCCTCGCGCAAGACGGTACCGGCTGCGGCCGTGGTCGCGTTGTCGATCAGGAAGGCGACGACCCCGCCATGGAACAGGCCATGCTGCTGGGCGACCTCCGGCCGCCAGTCGAGGCCCAGCACCACCCTGCCCGCCGTCACCTCGTCGATTTCCGCACCGACCAGGCGCATGAAGCCCTGTGCCATCAACGCAGCGCGCACACGCTCGGGCCCGTCCATCCGTTCCAGCATCGCCCAACCTCCTTGGTCGGCCTATACTGGATCATAACTCTAGAGCAATAGTCCAGACTATTCCTGCGGCGGCTCGGGCAACAGCCTGGCACCGCCGGCAACCAGTTCGCCTTCCGGCCGCTCCAGTCGCAGCAGGACAATTGCACGGTCGCCCATGCCGCTGCGCACCTCGCCGACTTCGCTGTCACCTACCGTAACCGGGGTTCCGGTCTCGGGCAGCGGTCCGTCGACCCGGCACGGAAACAGCTTCTTCCGCACCGTGCCGCGATAGCGGCTCCTGGCCGTGATCTCCTGGCCGACATAACAGCCCTTGCGGAAATCGATGCCGTGGAACGCATCGATCCGCGCCTCCAGCAGGATGGTCTTGTCGATGGTCATGTCCCGGCTGCCGTCGGGAACGCCCAGCGCGATCCGGCGCGCGTCCCACGCGGACGCGTCCGCGGGCTCGACAGGCAGCGGCTCGGCCGCCGGCCAGTAGAGGCGCTGCCCGAGCGCCGGATGACGCGGGTCGGCAACGACGACGCCCCGGCCGTCGTCCAGGCCGCCATCAGGCGCGGCAAGGACAATCCAGTCGTCGCTCCTGTCCTCGATGGTGACCTTCGAGCGCAACCTGTAGAGGGTCAGTCGCCGCTTCAGGTCGTCGATCCGCGCCCGTTCGCAGTCGATCAGCAGCGCCGCCCCTGCTTCAGGCGCGGGAATGACCAGAAAGTCGTGCAGGAACTTGCCCTGCGGGGTGAGCAGCACGGCATAGCGCGCACTGCCAGGCGCGATGTCAGAGACATCATTGCTCACCAGGGCCTGCAGGAAGGCAACGGTATCCGGGCCGGCAAGGCGAAGTATTCCGCGACCGGGCAGCCGGCACAGGCCAGTCATCTCGGTTTCACCTCTTTGTTGGTCTCATCCGGAATCTATGCAGGTGCGGCGCATGTGCAAGCACGCCCCCGGAATGATCCGCTGTGTGCGCCGGCAAGTAAATTTTCACGCTTCACCACGTACAATTTGCCGAGGTCCCCCGGAAGGCCGCCGTGAAGCCATCGCCAGAACAGGAATTCAGGCGCGACGCCCGCATGCACCCGGTGACGTTGAGGTTCGCGAGCGACATGCTCGAGAGCCAGTTCACCCGCAGCTGGACGTCTGCCACCTTGCTCACCAACCGGATATGGTCCGGGTGCGCGCTCGGATTCTACCTGCTCTATACCCTGGTGCTGTGGCGCACCATCGAGTCGCCGGATCCGATGCTGCTGTGGCTTCGCCTGGGCGTCGTCGTCCCGCTGATCGTCATCAGCGCCATCCCGCTCTACAGCGGGCGGCGTCTCGGTGCACTCGGTGCACCTGCCTTCTTCCTGGCGGCCCTGGCGGCGTTTGTTGTCGCGACCGTCAACTACCGGCTCGACGCCAGTCCCTGGAACATCCTCTCGTTGCTGGAGATGGCGGTGATCTTCGCCTATGGCCAGCATTACAACCGCATCCGGTTCACGGCCGTGATCGCCTATTCCCTCGCCTGCGTGTCTGCGCTGGGCATCGTGACCGCCCTGACCCCGGACAGCCCGGCCGAGGACCTGGTCCCGCTGCTGCCTTTTGCCTGCATTGTCGCCGCGCTGACCGGCATCGGCGTACTGGCCAGCTTCAGCCGGGAGACCTTCATCCGGCGCAACTATGTCTCCATCCGCGCCCTGCGGCTGGAAAAGGACCTCGCCAACGCGATCCGGCTGGAAGCGGAACAGGCCAACCTGTCGAAGTCGCGTTTCCTGGCCATCATGAGCCATGAACTGCGCACGCCGCTCAACGCCATCATCGGCTATTCCGAAATGATGAAGCTGGGCATCATCGGCGAGGTCCAGCCGCCCAGGGCGCGCGAATACATCGAGATCGTGCTGGACAGCGGTCGCCACCTGCTGTCGATGGTCAACGACGTGCTGGACCTCAGCCGGTCCGAGGCCGGCCGCGTCCGCGTCGAGGAAGAGACCATCCATGTCGGCGCGCTGCTGGCCACGACCGTCCGGGAACTTGCTCCGCGCGCCGAAAAGGGTGGCCACCGGCTGACATGGCAGGTCGAGGACCAGCTGCCGGACCTCAGGGCCGACCCGCGGCTGCTGCACCAGATGCTGTCCAACCTGCTGACCAACGCCCTGAAGTTCACGCCCGGGGGCGGGCGCGTCGACTGCCGGGCCGCCCTGAACGACGAGGGCGAGATGGTCTTCACGGTGCGGGATAGCGGTGTCGGCATCGCGGCCGACAAGCTGGAGAGGATCTTCCAGCCGTTCGAACAGGTCGACGACGGCCTGGATCGACGCAATGACGGCGTCGGACTCGGCCTTCCCCTGACACGTGGCCTGGTCGAGGCGCATGGAGGCCGGATCGCGATCACCAGTACGCCCGGGCGCGGGACCACCGTCCGGCTTGTCTTCCCGGCCATCCGGGTGACGACCGGCGCGGTCGCCGCCGCCTGAGTGCTTTCTCGCCGCTTCAGGCCAGCAACGCCGCCACCCGCGACCGCAGGACCGGCAGGACATCGGCCTCGAACCAGCGATTTCGCGCCAGCCAGCCATTGTTGCGCCCCGACGGGTGCGGCAGCGGCAGGTAGCGTGGCCAGTGGCTCTGCCAGTCGGCAACCGTGTCGGTCAGCGTGCGTCCGCGCCGCTGTCCGAGGTGCCAGTCGATCGCATAGCGGCCGAGACAGAGCGTGAGCTCCACCCGGCGCATCGCCGGAACCAGCTGGCCATGCCATGTCGCGGCGCATTCCGGGCGCGGGGGATTGTCGCCCGCCCCCTTCACGGTTCCGGGATAGCAGAATCCCATGGGAACGATCGCGATGCGGTCGGACCCGTAGAACGTCTCCCGGTCGATCCCCAGCCAGTCCCGCAGCCGGTCGCCGGACGGATCGTTCCAGGGTGTCCGGGTCTCGTGGACCGCCCGGCTCGGTGCATGGCCCGCGATCAGGATACGTGCACCTGCGCGCGGGCGGACGACGGGCCGGGGTTCCAGCGGCAGGTGCGGCGCACAGATGCGGCAGTCCCGGATCCGCGCCACGAGATCGGCCAGCATGCGCTCTGCCGTAGCGCCACCGTGCGCCGTGCCCGGAACGGCAAGGGGCGACGGATCCGTTCGATCCATCGCCCCCTGGTCGTCGTTCATCGTTCCCGTCAACGCCCGTTCAGGCGTCCAGTTCCATGTCGGCCTTCGGCTTCGAGATGCAGGTCAGGCAGGAGCCCTTGCCCACTTCGGCGCTCGGCTCGGTCGCGTAGGCGACGTCGCCCTTCAGCACCGCGGTGATGCAGGTGCCGCAGGCGCCGGCCCGGCAACCGGAGTCCATGTCGATGCCATTCGCCTCGGCGAACTCCAGGATCGAATCGGCCGAGCCGTCCCACACGATCTCCTTCTCGGAGCGGACGAACTTCAGCTTGAAGCCCGTGGCGGGGGCCGCGGCGTCCGCACCGGTCGGCGCCTTGTCCGCCTGGGCCTTCGACTTCACCGTAGCCGGACCGAAGGCCTCGAAGTGGATCCGATCCTCCGGGACATCCCAGTCGCGCAGGCCCTGGAACAGGCTCTCCATCATCGGGGGCGGGCCGCAGAAGTAGTAGTCGTAGTTGTTGGAGGGCAGGACCTCCTGGAACAGCGGCGCGCCGACGCGGCTGGCATGATGGTAGTCCTTGCCCTCGACATCGCTGTCTTCGGGATTCGAGTAGCAGATCCGCACGTGGACATTCTCGTTGGCGCGGTCGATCGCCTCGAGATGCTCGCGGAAGACGTGCTCCTTGGCGTTCCGGACGCCCAGGAAGAACCAGGTTTCCCGCTTCGACCCGCTCTCGACAATGGCATTCAGCATGGACAGGACCGGCGTGATGCCAATGCCGCCGCCGATCAGGACCACCGGCGTCTGGCGGTGCATGTCGAGGAAGAAGTCACCGTTCGGAGCCAGCACGTCGAGGATGTCGCCCTCGTTGACGTTGTCGTGGAAATAGTTCGACGACGACTTGCCGACATCGGCCTTCGCCGGGTCCTTCGGCGGCACCTGGCGCTTGATCGAGACACGGTAGTACTCGCCCTTCGGGCTGTCCGACAGCGAATAGCAGCGCGTCGTGACCTTGTTGGCCGACGGCAGGTTCAGCTTGAACGTCAGGTACTGGCCGGGGTTGAAGGGCGGCAGCGGCCGCTCGTCATGCGGGCGCAGGTAGAACGAACAGATATCGCGGTTTTCCGGGTTCTTGCGTTCGACCCGGAACTTGCGGATGCCGTTCCACGACAACTCGTTCTTCTGCTTGTCGAACTCCCGGCGGGCCTTGATCTGCTCGACCTTCTCCCGCAGGTAGTTGATCTCCTGCACCGTCCCGCGTTCGACAATCCCCGCAGCGCGGAAGTTGTTGTAGATCAGCGAGAGGATGTAGAGCCCGAGCAGCGCCAGCACGGCGAATGCCACGGAATTGACCAGTCCGAATTCCATCTCTGCCTTACCCCCTGTCCCGGCCGGATGATACGCCGATCCGGTCTGTGGCCCAAGCGCTCACGGATGACCTGAGCACCCGGGCCACACATTCCCCGGCAATCCGATCAGAACTTCCGCCGAACCTCGAACCGGACGCCCGAGATGTCGTCGTCGTTGTTGCGGATGCCGTACATGGCGTCCGCGCGAAGGATCCAGGCCTGCGAGACCGGCAGCTGCCAGCGCACGCCGAAAGCGTACTGGTCGCCCGCGATGTTGGACTGGTTGCCGTACTTCTGGACCGACGCCGCCTCGAACACCAGCTGCTGGTCGAGATCGAACAGGTACTGCACGCCGATGGCGCCACCGAAGGTGTCGGCTGCCGTGTCGTCGAGGAAGGGGAAGCCGGTCAGGGCATCCGTCTCGAAGTTGATGCCGGTGTTCACCAGCAGGCCCTCGGCATTGCCGGCGGGCTGCGGGCGATTCAGGCCGAACCACATGTTGGCGTAGGGGATCAGCGTGTAGGGCTTGTGGGTGTTCCAGCTGGTCTCCAGCAGCACCGCCATGCCGGTACCGTTGTTCTGGCCCACCTGGTTGTCCTGCTCGCTCAGGAAATAACGGACCGAGTAGGAGGCGATGTCGCGGAACCGCGCCGACCAGGCAAATGCGAAGCTCCAGATATCCTGGTCACCCAGCTTGGCGTTGTCGGCATCGAGATAGGCGAGGCCGGTCTCGATGTAGCCGCTCTGCATCTCGATGAACAGCTGGCCGCCATAGATGTTGACGTTGTGCGCCGCGGTCTGGCCGTTGGCGTCGACGATGCCGTTGTTGGTGATCTCGTCGAAGCCGGCGAAGATCGTGAAGTCCATGTTCGAGATATCGAACGCCGGCGAGTTGAGGGCCGGGAACGCGAAGGCGCCACCCCAGATGGCGTCGTCCATCCACAGGCCGTTCTGGAAGAACAGCGGCACCAGGCCAAAGGTGAACGGCCGGTCGGTCTTGTAGTAGTCACCGGTCAGGCCGCTGGCGATCGCGCCGAAGTCACCCTCGAAGAACAGGGTCTCGAGATTGAGGTCCGACTCGAGCTCGCAGCCCTCGTCCTTGTCATTGCCGAACAGTTCGCAGCGCGTGAAGTTCGCGCCGCTGTCGATCGGGCGGATGAAGGCGTGCAGACGCTCCGTCGACGTGATCTTCATGTCGATGTCGATGTTCAGGCGCGTCGCGATCTGGCCGAGCTCGTTACCGCCGAAATCGTTGAAGGCAATGGCGGTCCGCCAGTCGCCGAAGGCCTGCACGGCGAACTGGGTCGGGTTGAGCTCGCCGAAGGCCGTGCTCGGCTCCGGCAACTGGCCCGCGACATATTGCGGGTGGCCAAGCTCGAACAGCGGCCGCGGCGCCTCGACCTCGGACTTGCCGCCGTAGATCTTCAGCTGGGCCTCGATGTCGTAGGGCTTGTCGTCGTAGGTCGGCATCGGCTTGAACGCGTTCTCGTCGAACTCGGTCTGCTTCGCGCCTGGCGACATTTTCGGCTTGTAGTCCTCGGCCGCGTGTGTCGCGCCGGCGAAGGCGAACAGAGCCGCGACGGCTGTCAGGCCACACAGGCTCCGGCGACAGGGTCGATTCCCGATCGTCATCACGTTACACCCCTCCTGCCTTGCGAAAGGCACCATCATCATTGCGGTCGGGGCGACGCCCGCCGGCGCCGCCCGTCCCGTTGTTCCCCGAAGGGCTTACCTGACCTCGATCTCCACCGTGTACGGGTGCATGTCCAGCATCCACTCGTTCATGGACTGCTCCATCTCGGCCGTCGCACCGACGAACCGCATGAAGTAGATCGGTTCCGCACGGCTGCGCATCCGCGCCGACAGCTTGTAGGTGCCGGGCTTCTTCATCAATTCGCCAGGGATCGAGTACTTCGCCTTGCGCTCCGAAAGCGGCGGGATCGAACGTCCCTCCATGCGGATGAAGGCCGGATGGTTCAGCACGGTCGTCGGGATGTTGGGCTGCCGCAGGAACGGCCGCTGGTCCACGTCGAAGTTGACCGGCAGGAACATCTCGCGGTCGGTGCCCTTCAGGTTCGTGGTCAGGAACTTGGTCTGAAGGTTGAACAGCTGGTTGTCGTGGGGGATCAGACCCTGCTGCACGTCGTGCGAGTGGTTGTCGGCCATGTCGCCGGCGCTGTCCACGTAGCCCGATTCCCAGATGCGGTTGCCATCCGGATCGGTCATCGCGACGTTCAGCCAGATCTCCGGCTGGGCGCCAAGGCTGCCCGAGGGCAGGTTGTGACCCGAGTTGGTGTTGGCGACACGCATGTAGAAGTCGAAGTCCTGGCCAGCCCTGGGCGTGCCCTCGAAGAACGGACCGTCGAGATGGCTGCCGTTCTCCATGACCTGCCGACGCAGTTCCCGCTTGTACTCCAGGCCCTCGAGGTTCTCCTCGATGATGGCGCGGGCGTCGAGACGGTCGTCCTCGGACGACCAGACCTCCGGGAACTCGACCTTGATCTCGCCGTTGTAGACCTTCTCCTCGAACTCCTCGGTGCCCCAGCCCGCGCGGTAGTCGAACTGCAGCCATTCCTCGATGGTCCAGTTCTCGGCCGCGGGATTGTGCGGGAAGATGCCCGGATGGGCGATCGGGTAGCCGGGGCCGTAGAAGGCATGGTTGTGGCGGTCACGGTCCGGATTGATCTCCTTGCCGTTCACCACTGCCGCCGGACCCTTGGCATAGCCGCTCGGCGTGCCCGGAACCTTGCCCATGTGGCATTCCTGGCAGGTCACACCGGCCGCGTTCGCGGGGCTGTCACGATACTGGTCCCAGACCACCTCGAGCTTGATGCCGAGGTTGACCGCGACCTGGTGGCAGCTGACGCAGAATTCCGACTTGGAGATCTGTTCGAACTTCACCACCTCGGTGTGGATCTGGTTGCCGCGCTCCTCGTCGGAGGTCGCCACCCGGTAGAAGCTCTTGTCCTTGATGACTTCCTTCAGGCCCTCGCCATCCGAGTTGGTGTAGACGGCGGAGTAGATCGGGCCCGGTTCGATCCGGCGCTCGCCATTCACCTTGTAGAACGTGTCGTTCACCCGGTGGCAGGTGATGCAGGTGATGCCTTCGCGGGCCACCTGGCTGCGTTCCCACAGCGGCGCCGCCCGGCTTTCGCCCAGAGTGGTGCCGACGCTCTGGTGGCAGCGGACGCAGAAGGTACCGATGGTGCCCTGCGTCAGGTTGGTGATTGCCTGCTCGAACTTGTGGAACATCGGCGAGATCGACGCGTAGGCGTGATTCGACGAGGACCATTCCTTGTAGATCTGTTCGTGGCAGGCCGCACACTTCGATGCGCTCGGAAATTCCTCTTCCGAGAACACCTGCGTGTGTGCGGCATCCGCATCGCTCGCACCCTCGGCCGCCATTGCGACCGGGGCACCGAGGATCAGAGCGAACGCGACGGCAATACCGCCGAGTTGCGCTGCGACCGCTCGGAGAGGGGCCAGGAAACTCAACGCGTCCATCTTCTCAACCTCCTTCCTTGCCGCCCGCTTCAACTCGCCCAGCGCTCTGGAATCCCATGCTGCGGTTGAAGTGCGGCTCCAGGTGGTACTCGTGACAAAGCAGACAATCCTGCCGGACCTTGCCCGGGGTATGGCATTCCGTGCAGGTCTCCTGTTTCACAGGGAGAAAGCCCGGTTCGAACTTCGTGGCGTCGAACTGCTTGAACGACGCAGAGAAGTTCGCCTGTGCATTCTCCTTGTGGCAGGTGCTGCACAAGGTCCCCGGCCCGAGAAGATTGACGTGCGGGCCATGATCATAGTGGACATAGGGCCGATCCTTCACGGCCTGATAGCCCCACTCGACCATCAACTTCTGTTTATCTTGCCCGTCTCCGGTGCTCGCGTCGGTGACTTGGGTCACAGCGTGACACTTGGTGCAGTTGCCCAGGCCGTATTCGGAGAGGAGCACGTCACGCAGGGCGGCCGCCTGGGCCACGACAGTGTCGTCGCCGCCAGCGTCCTTCGCCGCCGCCTCGGCATTGACCGCAAAGTCGAACCACGCACGGGCCACCGGGTCGGCATGTCCGACCGGCCGGTAATTGATCGACATGCCGTCGGACGACCAGCCGCCACCGGCGACATCGCCCGGCGCCTCATACTCGACCTTCTGCATCCACGCGCAGACCGCCTGACGGACCAGTTCGCCATCAAGGCCGGCCAGCAGCGCGGCCGCCCCGGGGGCACCCGGCATACCCTCGATCCGTTCGGCCAGGGCATCGGAGCCATCTTCGGCGATCGCCTTGTAGAACGCGCCGATGGCATCGATGTAGCCGTCCGGATCATCCGCGGCGACGCCGAGTGCCAGCGCCAGGGCAGGCGGCAGGTTGTCGCCGTTGTCCTCGAAGAAATACTCGTCGGCCTCGGGGGCTTCGGCGTCCTCGCCCCTGGCCTTCGCCAGCAGGTACGCCTTGAGGTCGGCCGTCGGCGGGCAGATCGACGCGAGATCGGTATCTGCGAACGGATCTTCCTCCAGGAACGGTACAGATGCGATGCGCAGCGTACGATCCGTGATTCCGGTCAGATGGCAGGAGGCGCAGTTCGCCTCGAAGCTGCCCGGCGGGACAGTCAGCGCGGCCTTGCCGACATCGTGGCAATCCACGCACGTCCGGGTCTCGCCGGCCGCCAGCTTCTCCGGGAAATGCTTGCCGAAATGGGCCACGTGATCAAAGGCGATCGACGGCCGCCGGTCATGCGGGAACCTCTCGCCAAAGGCCGGATGGTCCCTGCCGAAGGCGGTGATCTTGGTCTCGTGGCAGCTGTTGCACTGCGCGTCCTTCATCGGCGCGATGTCGGCGTCCTGGCCCTTGTGCTCGGTATGACACATGACACAGTCGGTCCTGACATCCGCACCGGCCGGCAGGGTCACCCCTGCGGTCTGGAAGGTCATGTTGTGCGGGGACGCACTGCCGCCGCCGAAGGCGTGGCAGTCCACGCAGTTCTCGCCCGGCGAATTGGCGGTCACGAAGGCCTCGGCCCAGGCCAGGATGCCCTTGCCATGGGCCTCGTGGCAGGCAACGCAGCCCTTGTCCGCCAGCGCGAAGTTGGAGTGGGCGCCGGACAGCTGGCCGGGCATCACCGACGAGAAGATCGTGCGATCGCCCTCGAATGCATCAGGCTCGAAATGCAGGAACGCCGCGATCAGGGCGAGGATGAAGACCGCCACCACCGCGGAAATCCGGCCGCGCAGGCGCCGGATCGACGGCCGCGGCTTGCAGGGCGGCTGCTGCATGCAGCAGCTTCCGTCCGGCAGCGGGCCATCCGCGCAGGGACCGCCGGAACTCGGTGGCCGCCGGCATTCCCAACGGTCGCCATTGCGGAACGGGGCACATTGCGAGGTCCCGCCGCAGGCGCCCGCGAATGTCGGCCCCTGGGCGCAGGGCTTGCCAAAGGCGCAGGCCCGGCCGCAGACGAACGGGAAGTTCGGCCGCTCGTACGAGCTCTTCTGATAGCTGAAGCGATCGGAGTCTGTGATCATAGCAGATACACGTGAACCAGGATGATGTGCCAGATCATCACCAGCAGGGTTCCGACCGCCAGCGGCACGTGGAAGAGCAGCCAGATCTTGAGAAAGCCGTTCACCGACCAGGCGAAATCGAGCCGGTTCTTCAGCAGCGCGAGCTGTTCGAGCTGCTGCAGGTATCCGCTCTCCGTCTCGTCGACATAACGGCGCATGGCCGTGAACTCACGCCGGATCCACGCGTCGCCCGCCCGGGCCCCGAAGAAGTGGCTGAGCGGGAAGCGGGGCCGGCGGAAGAACCAGGCCAGCGTCTCCATGTAGTAGCGGGCCAGCGTGTCGGAGGCCGACTTGTCGGCTGCCTCCTCGACAATGGCCTCGGCCTTCTCGCGGATCTCCGCGATCTCGCCGGGGATACGCTCCCAGATCACCTCGAGCCCGTTCTCGGTGAGTCGCCGGGGCAGCATGCGCTGCAGCCAGTAGCCCAGCACGCCGGTGATGGTGACCAGGTAGAACAGGCCGGCCAGCAGCCGCTCGTAGCTGCCGTCCGGGATCACCGTGCCGCGCGTGTGCAGGAAGAACACCGACAGCGCCAGCGCGCCGGCAATCCCGTGCGCCGCGGTCCAGTAGGCACCGCGCCCGAGCGGGATCATCGACAGCTTCTTGCGCGTGTTGAACAGGCCAAGAAAGACCATCAGGCCGGCCAGGGTGTACCCGGTCACGACCGCAGGCTCCCCATTGGTCAGCCAGGTGCGCCATGCATCCCAGGCGACGATCGCGAAGCCTGCCGCGGCCAGCAGCCAGAACAGGACCAGCGCGCGATGCACCGCCCTCATTTGTGCGCCCCCTCGAACGGATCCGCGCCCCGGAAGTCCACCCGGCGCAGCGCATCGTGCGGGCACGCCCGCTGGCAGGCGGGGCCGCCCGGATTGGTCGAGCAGTAGTCGCACTTGGTCGCCTTGATGATCGGCTTGTGCTCGCTGTCGACCAGTGGTTCGCCCCGCTGGTTCGCCACCTGGACCAGGCGGATGTTGTCATAGGGACAGGAGGCCGCGCAGGTGCCGCAGCCGATGCAGGTGTCGTCGTTGATGACGACCGAGCCGTCCTGGATGGACCGCGAGATCGCGCCGGTCGGGCAGCCGATCATGCAGACCGGGTCCGCGCAGTGCATGCACGAATTGGCCACCATCCAGTGATCGAAGGTCTGTCCATGGCGCACGAAGCGCGGATTGCCGCCGTGGGTCGAGGCGCAGGCGCGGACACAGTCGTCGCAGCGGGTGCACCGGTTCAGATCGATCAGCATCGCCCGGGTGCCGTTGATGTAACGCCGGCCGACCGCCCATTCCTTCAGCGCGTCCGCACTGATCTCGACACCGGCCATTTCGCCCATCCGCGTCTGCGGCGGCGTCATGGTCGGGAAGACATATTCCTCGAGCACCTGCCGCGGAATGCGCAGCAGGTCGACATAGCCCAGCGCCGTCAGCGAGGTCTCCAGCACCACCTCGGTGCCCTTTTCGGACCCCTTTCCGGACCAGGCGGCATAGATCTCCTCGAGGCCATAGACATCGCCGGCCCCCAGGTAGGTCAGCGTCCGCTCGCCATTGCCGAGACGCTTCGAGACACGGGCGAAGCCGGCGCGGACCATCAGGATGCCGTCGGGATAGTCCCCCTCGCGCGCGATCGGCGTGCCGTGCTCCATCTCGCGGCCCTGGGCGAGCATCCGCTTGTAGCTGGTATGCCAGTCAAAGGCGCCATGGGTCTCGAACAGCGTCCGGTCGGCCACCGCCTTCAACTGGTCGGGGGACAGGTGCTTGAACATCGACGATTCGGCGAGGGCATTGCCGAGGGCATTCTTGCGATAGGCGGTGTCGATCTTGTCGCGCCAGGTCGTATCGAAGCGGCGCAGTTCCCGCAGGCCCTGCCAGCGGATTTCCAGCACGCGGGCATCGGTTTCGGCGAACACCGTCGCCGTGCGGGGAATCCGCCCCAGCGCGGCCAGTTCGCCGAAGATCATCTCCGGGCCCAGCCGTGCGGTCTGGTGCTTGTCCAGGATGGCAGGCACGTCCTGCAGGAACGAGACGCTCGCGCTGCCGCTGCCGCCGTGTACGGAACCGGCGACCGCGCCATAGCGGCTCGGGTCACGCACTTCCGGGCGCCAGGAATTCGTCCAGAGCTGGCTCAGCGCCTCGAAGAAGCCCTTCTTCGCCGCGCTCGCGCGCCCCAGGACCGACTGCGGCAGGCCCGGGCTGATCACCACCTGCAGCGAACCGTCGAGAATCAGGAAGGCCGAATTGCCGTAGTCACCTTCGCGGACGACGATATCGCCGGGGCCGAAGCTGTTGACGCGCGTGTCATTGAGGAGAATGCCGCGAAGCGGCGTGTTTCCGGGGAAGCGGCTGGCATCAATGCCGGCAAAGATCGGGTGAGCCATCAGCTCGTCCACGATCGCTTCCGTCATGTCAGGCCCGAACGGTGTGGACCACCGTTGCGGACGGGCCATCGTTTCGACGGCAGTGGCCATCCGAGTTCAACCCCTCCAATGGCGCCCGACTGCCGAGCAGCGAGCGCCAACCCCTCGCTAGGGTTTCAAAGCGACCGGCCCCAGGTCAACCCCGGATGGCCGGCCCGAAGTCATCCGGATGGGGATAGATGCCGTTAGGACACGCTTCCCCATCCGGACACGTCGGTCCGCCCGTACCTACTTGTAGGTGGTGGGCAGCATGGAACCCACGGAGCCCGTCAGGTCGATCTGCTCCTTGTAGATCTTCCCGACGAGCGCACGGGCATTGGCTTCGGTCGGATCGGCGACAAGCGCCTGGGCCTCGGCGAGACCGGTCGCGGCCAGCGCGGCCTTGGCCTTTTCGGCCCGGGCCTGCTGCACGCTCACGTACTTGGCGTGGTCGGTCTTCTTGAGGGCGTTCATCGCCTGGACCAGCGAGGCGGCCTGGCCGGTGACGAACCAGCGCGACTTCTCGGCCGGCGACATCTCCAGGTTCTCGGACTGGCTGTTGTAGAAGCGATGCCGGACCTGGCCCTGGCTGTAGGCCACCAGTTCGAACTCGGCCTTCAGCGGATGACCGGCATCCAGCATCTTGCCGGCCGTGGCACCGTCCAGCGTGTCGCGGGCCATGCCATGGCAGTTGAAGCAGTTGGCCGCGACGTCGAAATTCACGTCCGCGGGCATGGCCGGGATGTCCTCGCGCCACCGGGGCCACCGCATGCCGGCCGCGCGGGCGTCCGCGAACCGCTGGTTCTTGTGCTCCGCGGTCTCCGTTTCCTTGGTCGTGCCCTTCGGGCCGTACACGTTATGAATGTTGATGTACTCGGATCCCGGACCGTGACAGCTCTCGCAGGACGGACCGAAGTTCGCGCCCACGCGTCCGCCCGGCTTGTCCGGCGCCTCGGTGAAATGGCACTGGACGCAGATGTCCGAGCGCTTCATCGACCGCTCGCCCAGCGCCTCGGTGACGGTCTTGGCGAGATCGGTCTTGTGGATTTCCTTCTCCGACAGCGCATGCGGCGTCTTCTCCCATACGGCGAACTCCGCCGAATGGCAGTCCTTGCAGGCGGTCGGCCCGACATAGGTCGGCTCGGCACCAGCGGCCGTGCCCACCATCGCGAGGCCCGTCGCCATTGCGAACGTCAGCCCCAGTTTTCTCAGTCCAGACAGGAACACGTCTGCCACCCCTTGAATCTGTTCGACTCCGGTTTCTGACAGGCCAGCGCCGTCGCCTTCTTTGTTGGAGATACGGACGATTCCCCCGGCCCCGCGCGCAGTGTAACAGGCGGACGTCATTAGGAAAGGATTGATTCGGCGCCGGTCGTCGCCGATAAGTCCGGCGCGCTGCACAATCACGGGAGCCGCACCGGAATGCGAAGGGAACACCTTGTCCTCGTGGCCGCCGCGACCGCCGCGGTGATTCTCGCCTCCGGCTACGGTTACGTCGTTGCCGCCCGGAACGATGCCGCCCTCACGCTGCCGGCCGGTGCCGGCATTCCCGCCCTGGAGGCCGCGACCCGGGCCCGTCCCGACGACGCCGGGCTCTGGAAGCGGCTGGCCCGCGCCTACCGGCAGGATGGCCGCGCCGACGATGCGGTCGCTGCCTATGTGGCTGCTGCACGGGTTGCACCTGACGATGCCGAAATCAACGCCGCGCTGCGCGATCTGGTCGCCAACCGCCGCTGAGGCGTCGCCGCCACCCTTGTTGCGATCCCGCAACATGGTTGTGAAATTCCAAGTGAAATCCGACCCGAACGGGCAGCCACAAATGAATTTTCTGAACTTTTTTCGACAGAAAATCAATGAGTTACAGGCGAAACCAGGGGCGTTGTCGCTTTCCAGGCCGAAAAGCGACACCGGATTGCGGTGCTTGCGTCCACCCCGCTGCTCGGGTACCAGACTGACAGTCGCAATTCGGGAGGCGTGCCCTCGTCGAGTCGCGGCGGAGGAAGTGCGTTATTTCCTTTAGGAGGGCAAAAGTGAACCATAAGCACCTGCTCGCCGGTGTCGCCGTCGCGGCTTTGATGACAACCGGCACCGCATTCGCTGCTTCCCATGGCGGCGGACAGGACCAGCTCGCTGCTCAGGCGGCGATGATCGACGCTCTGTCGAAGAAGGTTGAGGCCCTGTCGGCCGGTGAGACCGTCGGCAAGGGCGTCAAGGGCGTGAGCCTGAAGATTTCCGGCCAGGTCAACCGCGCCGTGTTCTACGGTTCGGATGCGAACGGCAACTCGTTCTTCAACTACGTCGACAACGACGCTTCCTCGACCCGCGTTCGCTGGGACGCCGAAGCGCCGATGGGCGACAGCCTGAAGGTCGGTTCCCGCCTCGAGATGGAGATGGAGTCCAACACCTCCCTCCGTACCGGTGCGGTCGGTGGTGCCGGTGGCGACGTGTTCGCCGCTCGCCAGGCCTACGTGTACATCTCCGGTGGCTTCGGCACCCTGTCGACCGGTCACCAGTCGGAAGCCTCCGACGGCGTGCTGCACAACTCGTTCAACTACGCGTCGCTGGCGGACATCAACCCGGAATTCACCGCCGGTACGCTGGGTCTGGCCGGTGCGCGCCTCCCGTCCTTCGCTGACGGCGGCCGTGTCGACTCGATCCAGTACGCGACCCCGACCATCGCCGGCTTCAAGGCCGCGGTGAGCATCGAGGACCAGGGCCAGCTGACCGCCCAGGGTTCCTATTCGGGCGAATTCTCGGGCATCGGCGTCCTGGCCGGTATCGGCTACGAGGCCGAGCAGGGTGCGACCGACGCCCAGATGGGCATGTCTGGTGGCCTGAACTTCGGCCCGGTCGCCCTGAACGGCGCCATGGCCTTCAACCTGGACGACTCGGCCGGTGGCTCCGACAAGTTCTTCTACTGGGTCAGCCTGGCCCACAAGGGCTCGTACATCGACCTGGGCCCGACCTCGCTGGCGATCGACTTCGGCAATGCCAATGGCGTCATCGACGGCATCGGCTCGTTCATCTCGGTCGGCTTCGGTGTCGTGCAGCGTGTGGCTCCGGGTGCGGACATGTACTTCTCGATCCGCCACTTCGCCGAGGGTGACCGCGGTGTCGACTCCGCCCAGGCGGCCCTGGCCGGTATGCGCATCGTCTTCTGATGCGTCTTCTTCTCGCAGTCCCTGCGATGGTTCTCGCAGTCGGCATTCTTGCCGGCTGCGGCCCCCATCAGCCGCTGCAGGACAAGCCTGACAAGCACGGGGAAATCCCGTCTGGTCCCGGCGTGTTCACCGGCTCTGATGGCGGGTGGTACCTTCTCGGTGGACCGGAGAAGAAGAAAAGGTCCGATCTCTACTGATTTCGGACTGACGGTTTCGGAAAGGGGCGGCCCTCGGGTCGCCCCTTTTCATTTGCGGCACTGCTGACGCGGCTCCGGGACTCCCAGGGCGTCGTTCCCCGGAAGCCCGCAGGGCCGTTCGGGGCCTGAGCGCACGTCTGATTCTCGCCCCGGGCCTGACCCGGGGCCCGTCGGCGGCATCGACGCATGGACTCCGGCCTTCGCCGGAGCGAGAGCCCGCCATCAGGTCCCGGATACCGCTGACGCGGTTCCGGGACTCATGGACGTTGGCGTTCCCCGGAAGCCCGCAGGGCTGTCCGGGGCCCCATGACGTCCGAATGCATGGATGGCCCGGTCAAGCCGGGCCATGACAAGATATTGAATATAAAAAGGGTATTGTCATCGTCCGACGTGATCGGGCGATCCATCCCGTCAAACGCCCGACCATGGGCTCCGGCCTTCGCCGGAGCGGGAGCGTGGCACCAGGTTCCGGATACCGCCGCGCGGTTCCGGGGCTCTTTGCCTTGCAGGGCAGCGTTCCCCGGAGGTCCGCCGGACCATCCGGGGCCGAACGGTGCATCGGTTCAGCGCAACCAGTCGAGACACCCGGCCGGTGCCAGCACGGCGTCCGCCCTGGCCTTGTCATCGCCTGTCAGCCGTGCGTACAGGCTCTTCAGGCGGGACAGGCACTTCACCTGGTAGCGGAACGGCGCCTGGGCGAACGGACGGCCGCGAATCGTCAGCCGAACCTCGTCCGCGCCCCGCTCGGCCGCGTCGGCATTGGCGGCGAGGAACGGCAGGTAGCTGTCGCCACAGACGTCCAGCAGCTTCGCGACGGCATCCGGCAACGGCGCGCCGGACGACGCCCATTCGCCCTCGATGCCCGACAGGTCATCGGTCTGGCGCACCCAGTGCACCACGGTCGGTGCGCGTCGCCGCATCTCGGTCATCGGTGTCGGGTCGTCGGCCAGGGTCTTGAGCTGGCCGAACAGGCCGAAGTCGGCGAGCGACGGCCGGCTGCCGAACAGGAACGTCTTCAGGCCGACATGGGTCTCCAGCGCATCGACGATGCGGCCGAAGCTTTCCTCGATGGCGCCGCGGTTCTCGTCGGTGCAGCCCACCAGCGCCATGCGCCCGACCTGGCGCGCGCCGAATTCGGCGGCGAAGGCCCGGCGCTCGGGCAGCGGCCGGCTGCCCTCCATGAAATCGGACGCGATCCACCAGGCGGCGAAGTCACGGTCGGCGGCGTAGAACCAGCGGTAATGGAACATCGCCTTTGTCAGCCACTCGTCGGCCATGTCCTCGATCAGGTCGGAGAGGAAGCGGTGCACCGGATCCGACGGCAGGATCGAGCGCTCGGCGTGCCGCGCCTCCAGTTCCATGGCGATCGGCGTCGAATCGATACGCCAGATGCCATCCTCGGGAAAGCGGACCATGGGGACCATCTGCGGCTTGACGTGCGCGGTCTCGGCCCGGATCCCGGCATCTCGCTGCTGCCAGATGTGCGGCAGGCGGCGATAGCGGAAGATCGCCCGCATCTTCATCGAATAGGGTGAGCCGTTCTGCCCCGCAACGCGGTAGATGCCGTCCATGCCTGTTCCTCCCCTTGGCAGTGTCATTGTCGTTTCGACCATCACCTAGGCTGGACGGCGCGGCAATCAATCGACCGTCCCGCCTATCCCCCCATCCAGATCAGCAGGGCCGGCACGGTAAGGACAGAGATGGCAGTCGACACCAGCACGGCGGTCGAGGCGCGGGCCACGGCGACGCCGTACTGGGTCGCCAGCACGAAGACACCCGCACCCGTCGGCAGGCCGGCCAGCACGACGAAGACCAGCACCTGGAAGTCGGGGAGGCCCAGGACCCAGGCGGCAATGACGAGGCCCACGGTCGGCATCAGCACCAGCTTCAGCAGCACCGCCAGCCCGACCTCGGCCCGGCCATCGGCAATGGGCTTGCCATAGAGCGTCCCGCCCAGCGCGAACAGGGCACAGGGGCCGGCCGCGCCGCCCAGGATGGTGCCGAAGCGGTCGACGGCGGCCGGGATGGGCGCCTCGAACCAGCCGACACCGAAGCCCAGGATCATCCCGATCATGAACGGGTTGCGGAAAAATCCCGTCAGCACCCGGCGGACGACGCGCATGGGCGAGGTCCGCCCGGCCGCGCCGATCTCGAGGAACGTCATGATCAGGGCGATGGTATAGAGGTTGTCGGCCATCAGGATGAAGCCAGCCGGGGGACCGGCCTCGGCGCCCAGCGTGCCGATCACCAGCGGCAGGCCGAGATAGCCGAGATTGCCGAAACAGGCTGTCCCGGAGACGACCGCTCGTTCCGCAATCGTCCGGCGCGGGAGCATCAGGACGAGCAGGGCCAGCGTGATGGCGAAGACCACCGTCGAGGTGCCACACATCGCCGCCGCCAGCCGCCAGTCGAACAGTTCCCTGACCGGCGCCCGCGCCATGGTGAAGAACAGCATGGTGGGAAGGGCAAAATAGAAGACGAAGGCATTCAGGCCGGTGATCGCGTTCTCGCCCAGCACGCGGAAGCGCGCGGCGCCATAGCCCAGCAGGACCAGGGCGAACAGCGGCAGCGCCGATTCCAGCACCGCTTCCATCTCAGGCGGCGTCCCCGGTGATCATCGCCGCGCGGGCCGCATCCAGGATGCGGTCCGACGGTGCCCTGGGCGCGCCGGTCGCGCGGTCGGCGAAGGCCATGGCATAGTCCACGGTGGCCACCGTCTCGCCCCAGTCGGCATTGCCGATCCAGTGGCCGAACCGGATCGAGCGCTGGCCGATGCCGGTGACGCAGGTGCGCACCTCCAGCAGCTCGGCGAGGCGCGCCAGCCGCACCTGACGCAGCATCAGCGCGCTGACGCCGCCGGCGAAGCCCTCCTTGCGGAAGGTCTCCAGGGTCAGGCCGAGGCGGATCTGCGCGGCCCAGATGCCGCGCGTGGTCATGTCGAACAGTCCGCGCGGCCCCAGCAGGCCCAGTTCGTCGCTCTCCCGCACCTCGACAGGGCCAAGCCAGGTCCGCTGCATCGCCGGGTGCGCGGCGTCGGGCACCCAGGGACGCATCATCGGGCGGAGGCGCTCGGCCGGTGCCGCGTCGAACCGCATCGGGCCGGCGAAGCTGGCCGTCGGGCCGTCGATCTGGTCCAGGCTGCATTCGAACCGGTCGACCACGGCGCCGTCACGCACGCGGATCATCTCGCCGGCCAGCAGGGTGGTGCCGTCGCCGCCATCGACCGGGCCTGCCTCCAGCCGCACGGCATCGCCAGGGCTCAGCTCGGCGCGGAAGTCGATGCGGTGAAAGCGGGCGCCGATGCCCCGCCCCGCCGCGCGCATGGCATGGGGATCGTGTCCCTGACCGATGAGGAAGGCGCGGCGCGCCTCGTCGATGGCCTGGGCATAGTGCTGGATGTTGATATGCCCGGCGATGCCGCGCTGCCAGGCGTTGAACACGCCTCGCCCGAGGACGGTGCGCGCGCTCATGCTTCCGCCAGTCCCATGGTCTCGCGATTGGTGAGATACGGCGCGGCGGCCGCGACGATGTCATCGGGGATCGCCGTCCGCCGGCGCAGGTCGAGGTCGATGGGCACGCCGGTGCTCCAGGCGGTCAGCGCCAGCTTGCCGTCGGTCAGCCGGGTGATGCGGTGGGCGGTGTCCACGCCCTCGTTGTCGAAGCGCAGGAAGCCGGTCTCGACGCAATAGAGATCGCCAGGCCGGAGCTCGCGCCGGTAGTTCAGGGTCATGCGGATGGCGGCAATGCCGAGACGGCGGCGCTGCACCGCCTCCCAGTCCAGCCCGATCAGGGTCAGGATGTGGAAATACCCGTCCGACATGGCGGCATCATAGAACTGCACGTTCATGTGCCCCAGATGGTCGCACTGTTCGGTGCGGACGACGCCGCGAAAGGTCTCTGTCGGTCCGGCCATGCTGTTCCCCCGGCTGCCTGCCGGCGCTCTGTAGCGGAAAAGAGGGCCGGCGGGTACCACCCCGGGGTCGTGGCTGCCCCGAGCGGAGCTCAGTCGCCGCGGAAGACCGGCGGACGCTTCTCCAGGAACGCCGCCCGCCCCTCCTCCGCGTCGGCCGACCCCCGGATCGCCTCGATATCGCGCCGGGCCAGCCCCGCGCGCTCGGACGGCCCCTTCGGCAGGGTGTCGGCGACGTGCCGCTTAAGGGTCCTGAGCACCATGGGCGACAGCACCGCCAGGCGGTTGGCGAGGTCGAGCGCGGTGTCCAGCAGCTCGGCCTGCGGCACCACGCGGTTGACCAGCCCGGCCTCGTACGCGCGGCTGGCCGACATGGGCTCGCCCAGCAGCATGAATTCCATGGCCAGCTTGTGGGGCATGCGCGCGACCAGCGAGCTGATCAGCCCGCCCGAGAGCCCGACCTTCGCCTCCGGATAGATGAAGCGCGCATCCTCGGCCATGACGCAGAGGTCGCAGAACTGCACCAGGATGAAGGCGCCGCCGACACAGACGCCGTTCACGGCGGCCACCACGGGCTTGTCGACCTCCACGCCGACGCCGGGCGAGAAGGGCCAGATCTCCGGCGCGTCGTTCAGGTCGGCCCCGGCCGAGAACGACTGCCCCGCTCCGGTCAGCACCGCCGCACGGGCCGGGCCGTTCTGGAAGCGCTGCCAGGCGGCGGCCAGTTCCGCGCCCAGCTCCCGCGACAGCGCGTTGCGCCGGTCCGGGCGGTTGAGGGTGATGATGTCGACATCGCCCCGGCTTTCATGGAGGACCAGGCTCATTTCGCTGCCTCCAGTGCCGCGCGCTTGCGCACCAGGTAGCTCTGCGTGCCCTCCATGACCAGGCGACCATCCTGGTTGTGGATGGTGGCACGGCAGACCACGACGCCGGTATTGCGGCCGGGGCGAAGCTCGGTGATTTCCAGCTCCGGGTACAGCGTGTCACCGGCATAGACCGGCGCCAGGAACTTTCCGGTCACCTCCAGGAAGCCGATCAGCGACTCGCCCAGCACGTGCGGGAAGATGCCCGCCCCCGCCGCCGACTGCGACAGCACCTGCAGGCCATGCGCCAGCAGGCCCCGGTGGCCCTGGCGGCGGCAATACTCGACGTCGTAGTGGATCGGGTGGTTGTCGCCCGAGGCGAGCTGGAAGGCCGCGAACAGCGCGTCCGTCTGGGTGCGCGAGTTGATGTAGAAGCGCCGGCCGATCTCGAGATCCTCGAAATAGGATGGCGGGCACAGGCGGTGGTTCTCCGGATTGAAGCCGGTCATGGCTTGCTCCTCCCTCAGGGTTTCGGCATGGGCAGCGGCCGCACGTCCAGGCGCGCGACCTTGCCCTGCAGTTCGGGCGACGGCGCCGGATAGCGCTGCAGCACCAGCGGGTCATGGCCCGGCACGATCCAGTCCGGATCGTCGGCCAGCCGTTCCAGCGTGCGGAACGCCTCCAGCATCTCGCCCTGGTTCCAGACGATGACGTAGGGCCGGTCGGCCTGCATGTTCTCGTAGTAGTGGCTGGCATCGGAGGCGAGCACGATCCAGCCGATCTCCGTCCAGACGCGCACGACCTGCAGTCCCATCGTGTGCCCGCCGACATGATGCAGCGACAGCCCGTCCTCCAGCACCGCCTCGCCGTCGTGGAAGACGACGCGGCGGGCGAAGACATGGTGCACCAGGTCGGCGATGTGGCGGGCGGTATAGGCGTGGCTGATCGCCGGTCGGGTCATGTGGCGGCCCGTGGCGTAGGCCATCTCCCGGTCCTGCAGGTGGAACCGCGCCTTCGGAAAATGGCCGTGGCCGCCGATATGGTCATAGTGCAGGTGGGTGACGATCACGTCCTCGACGGCGTGGCTGTCGACCCCGACCAGCGCCAGCCCGTCGCGCACAGTGCGGACCAGCCTGCGCTGCCGCTCCGCCGCGTCCGCCACGTCGAAGCCGGTGTCCACCACCCAGACCCTGCCCGGCCGGACCAGCGCCCAGATGAAATAGTCCATGTCCATCGGCGCGTCGTGCGGATCGCCGCCGATGAAATGGTCGCGCCGGCGCGCCTCCCGCTCGGCATACTTGATGGCGTAGACCCTGTAGGGCTCCGGCATCGCCCCGCTTCCCCCCTGTCGTGACTTCGTTTTGGGGAAGCATCGTGGCCGGATTTGCCGGACGCGCAAGGGCGTGCGGCCCGGCTGCATGGGCGTCGGGCAGAAATGACAGAAGCCGCTCCGGCATGCCGGAACGGCTTCGGCAGAATGTCGGTCAGTCGGATCGCCGGAGCGGGCCGTGGCCCGGTGCGATCACGCCTCGGCGGCGGCGACCTCGCGGGCCTTGCGGATTTCCCGCTTCAGGCGGCGCGCGTTCAGCGACAGCTTCTCGTCGGACTGCTTCACGATGAAGTTGTCCAGGCCGTCATTGTGGTCGACCGAGCGCAGCGCGTGGGTCGAGATGCTGAGCGTCACCGTACGGCCCAGCACGTCGGACATCAGCTTGGTGCGCCGCACGCTCGGCAGATAGCGCCGGTTGGTCTTGATGTTGGAATGGCTGACATTGTGGCCGGTCAGAACGCCCTTGCCAGTCAGTTCGCAGCGCCGAGCCATCTCGCTCACTCCCGCGTCGTTGAAGTCGGCCCGCCTGCGGTGCCGCCCGATGAAATACCTGAAGAGGCCCGAAACAGGGCCGGAGCGGCGCTCTCTAGCGGTTTCCGGCGTTCCGGTCAAGGCCGGTGCGCCCGTCGCGGTGTCGTCAGGCCTTCGCCGCGACGCACTCCACCTCGACGCGCATGTCCGGATGGACCAGGGCATTGACCACCACCAGGGTGGATGCCGGCAGGTGCCCGCCCATGACGCGGTCCCGGATGGCGCGGAAGGCGCCGATATCGCGCGGATCGGTGAGGTAGGAGTTCAGCCGGACAATGTCGCCCGGCCCCATTCCGGCGGACTTCAGCACCTCGAACACGTTGGCGAAGGTGCGCTCGCACTGGGCCTCGAACCCAGTCTCCAGCCCGCCGTCGGCGCGCCAGCCGACCTGGCCGGCAACGAACAGCATGCGCGACCCGGGCGGCACTTCCATGCCGTGCACGAAGCCGTGGACCCTGGCCAGGCTGTCCGGCGAATGCGGTGTGTTGGTCATGGCGATCTCCCTTCAGTCTTCGTCTGACGGTACACGATAGTACGTCCTGAAGTCGGCCATGCGCGCGAACTCCGGCCACTCGGCCATGACCTGCTGTGCGGCGTCCAGCCGCGCGATCGGACCGGCGGCGCCGCGCACCAGCGGGTGGTAGAGCAGCGCCAGCGCGCCAAGGTCATGCGCTGTCGGCCAGTTCGAGCCATCGAGCACGCTGGGCATGCCGGCCGGTGCCCGACCCTGCAATCCCAGCACCTGCACCATGCCGGAGAAGACCCGCGCGCGCAGTGGCCCGAGCACCGCGTCGTCGCCGACGCAGAGATCCTTGCGGTTCAGGCAGTTCGAGTCATGGGATGTCAGCAGGTCGCCCAGGTCGACCACGATGTCGGCGCCGGTGGTCATGCCAGCCGCCTGGCGCCCGCGCACGACCAGGTCCGGCCCCTTGCCGTCATCCTCCAGCCGCAGTGCCACGTTGGCCGTGGCCTCCAGCTCGACGCGGCTGATCTGCAAGCCGGTGATGGCGGCGAAGACCGGCAATGACCGGTCGATGGTGGCGGCCAGCGGCGCCGACGACAGCCCGCCGGCGCCGGGCTTGATCTCCGGCGGCAGCCAGATCCGCAGCGGGCCCCGGAACGGCACGGTATCGGCCAGTCCGCCGCCCGGCCCTGCCATGGCCGTCGCCTGGAAGAAGGTCAGCAGGTCCTCGTCGCCGGGGAAGCGGGTCCGCTCGTTCCAGTCCCACAGCACCATGCCGGCAATGCCGATCAGCACGACGATGACGCCGGCGATGATCCGGCTCCGGGTCAGGCGGCTGCGGCGGCCGGTCGGCATGAGGTGCTCCGTGCGGGCGACTGGATGGCACCGAAAGATGGGGGAGCGACATTCCGCCGGCAAGTGTCGCAGCGCTTGACGCGGGACCGGACCTGCATGTAGAAAGCCGCCTCTCCGGCCGTGTGCCCCGTTCGTCTAGTGGCCCAGGACGCTAGCCTCTCACGCTGGAAACAGGGGTTCGATTCCCCTACGGGGTACCATCCGGCGGATTTCCGCCACATCGCAACGCCGCGCCGCCACTCGGGAACGAGGGGCAGGATGATCGTTGCCGCGGTTCCGTTGCGCCGGTGCCTTACCTCCGGAACGAAAACGGGGCCGGCCCTTCGGCCGACCCCGCGTCCGTCCGCACCAGGGGTGCGATCAGTTCACGACGCCGAAGGTCGTGGTGTCGATCTTCTCGACCAGCTCCTGGCGCGCACGCTCGGTGAACTTCGCCTGGTCGCCGCCGACCTCGTCGAAGATCGCCTGGTACTTGTCGACCAGCGCCTGCATCTTGGCGAACAGCTCGTCGGCATTCGGCACGCCGTGCTGGGTCTTCGAACGCTCGGCGGCGCCCGCGGTCTCGGTCCTGGTGAACGCGGTCAGGTTCTCCAGCAGCGCACCCTCCGGCTCATGGAACCTGATGCCGCGCTTCTTCGCTTCCTCGACCACGTCCACGCCCTGGCGGATATAGGTGAAGGCCTCGTTGATCCGCGCCTCGTTGGCCGCCACGAGGATCTGCTTGCGCTGTTCCGGCGTGAACGACTTCCAGGTCTTCGTGTTCACCGCGACGCCGTTCACCGCGCGCCAAACGCCGAGGCGCAGCATGGTCACGTCGGTGACCATGTCCCACAGCGAGTCGTTCTTCAGCGACGGGGCGAGATGCATCGTGGCGTCGAGCACGTTGCGGTCCAGCGCCTCGTACTGGTCGGTCGACGGAATGTTGACCGGGGTGGCGCCGAGTTGCTCGAGATAGCGGTCCCACAGGCCGCCGCCGGAGCGGATCTTCTTGCTCCTGAAGTCCTCTGGCGTGGCGATCGGCGATTTCGACATCACCACCATCGGCGGATAGGCATTCATGCCGGTCACGACATGGCCATGCTTCAGGTTCTCGTCCAGGCAGGGCTGGCAGTTCAGCATCACCAGCTCGCTGGTCGCCGCGGCGACGATGGCGACATTGGTGCCGATGATCGACATCTCCTTCAGCATGCCGCCGGTATAGGGCAGCTGCGCCGGGAAATAGCCCGTGATCACGTAGGCGAACTCGACGATGCGGTCGTTGAGGCCGTCCAGCACGGCCTTCGGGCCCAGCAGTACGCCGCCGGCGAACAGCTTCACCTTGATCTCGCCGTCCGTCGCCTTCTCGATGTTGCGGCTGAAGACGTCGAAGCCTTCGGTGACCGTGTCGTGGGTGGCCGGCACGCTGGTGCTGGCCTTGTAGGTCTTCGCCATGGCCGGTGCGCAAACAAACAACGCCGCAGCCACGATCGCCGCGAGGGCGGTCCTGGTCATCTTCTCCTCCCCAGAGATATACCGGATGCGCAGTCCTCCCGAGACCGCATCCGGACCAAACGGCCAGGACACTACGGGATGCCGCTGCACACCGGCAACCCACGCTTGCGCCGGCACGCCTTGCATATTGGACAACGGAAACCTAAGGTCCGCGCCGCAAAGTCAGGGTCCGCCGGTGCCTGGGGAGGTCCGGCGTCGTGCCCTGTCCGGGATCTGGGGAGGTACCGGGCCTATGGCATCCATCCGCAGGGCGCTCGACGCCCTGACGGGCGGCTTCCACGTGCTTGGCATGATCGCGCTCGCGACGATGATGCTGCACATCACGCTGGACGTCGCCTGTCGCACGTTTATCAGCGCCCCCCTGCCGGGAACGCTGTCCATCGTCTCGCACTACTACATGGTCCCGGTGGTCTACCTGCCGCTCGCCATGGTGGAGCGCATCGACGCCCACATCACCGTCGACATCCTGTACCAGCACCTGCCGGCCACGGTGCAACGCTGGCAGAACATCCTGGTCCAGCTGCTGGCGGCCGTCTATTTCGGCGCCCTGACCTGGCTGTCCGCGGGCGACGCCTGGGAGAGCATGCTGGAAGGTGACGTCGAGATGGGCCAGCTGGCGCTGCTGATCTGGCCCGCGCGCTTCATCCTGCCGTTCGGCATGGGCGTGCTGACGGTCATGCTGGTCTACAAGGCCGTTCGCATGACCATCAGCCGCGAGCCGGTCTTCGGCAATGTGCCGGCGCCGCTGGGCGTCGGACAGTCCGACATCAAGGGGTCCTGAGGCCATGAGCGATCTCCAGATCGGCGGTCTCAGCCTGGTCGCCCTCGTCCTGCTGCTGGTCCTGCGCGTGCCGATCGCCGTGGCGCTCGGCGTCGTCTCGGTGGTCGGCATCGCGATCATCATCGATCCGTCCATCGCCTGGGCGCTGCTGCGGTCCGAAAGCTACGACTTCGTGGCCAACTGGTCGCTGTCGTCGGTGCCGATGTTCCTGCTGATGGGCTATGTCTGCTACCAGGCCCGGCTGACGGACGGGCTGTTCCGCCTTGCCCGGCTGTGGCTCTCCGGCCTGCCCGGCGGCCTTGCCATCGCCTCGATCGGCGGCGCCGCCGGCTTCTCGGCCGTGACCGGCTCGTCGGTGGCGTGCGCGGCGGCGCTGAGCCGCATCGCGGTGCCGGAGATGCTGAAGAGCGGCTATGACAAGGGCCTGGCCGCCGGCACGGTCTCCGCCGCCGGCACGCTGGGCAGCCTGATCCCGCCATCGATCCTGATCCTGATCTACGGCATCTATGCCGAGGTCCCGATCGGCAAGCTGTTCATCGGCGCCGTCGGTCCGGGCCTGCTGACCGCGTTCGCCTTCGCCCTCATGGTCATGCTGCGGGTGAAGATCACGCCATCGCTGGCACCGCCCACCGGCGTCGGCGCCACCTGGGCCGACCGCTTTGACGCGATCAAGGAGACCTGGCCGGTGCTGCTGCTGGTGCTGGGCGTCTTCGGCGGCCTGTTCGGCGGCATCTTCACCCCGACCGAGGCCGGCGCCATCGGCGCTTTCCTGGCCTTCGTCATCGCCGCGATGAAGGGAACGCTGACCTGGGCGTCGACCCGGCAGGCGCTGTCGGAGACGCTGACCTCGACGGCCTCGATCTTCATCATCGCGCTGGGCGCGCGGTTGCTGACCAAGTACCTCGCGCTGGCCGGGCTGACCGACTACATCGCCGACGAGGTGGGGGCGCTGGAACTCAGCCCGACCACCGTGATGCTGGCGCTGGCGGTGATCTACGTGCTGCTGGGCATGTTCCTCGACCCGCTCGGCATCCTGCTGCTGACCCTGCCGATCTTCCTGCCGCTGGTGGACACGGTCGGCATCGAGCCGATCCTGTTCGGCGTGCTGGTGGTGAAGCTGCTGGAGATCGGCCTGATCACCCCTCCGGTCGGCATCAACGTGTTCGTCGTGAAGGGCATCCTGGGCGACATCATCGCCACCGAGACGATCTTCCGCGGCATCCTCTGGTTCGTCGCCGCGGACCTGGTGGTGGTCGCGCTGATGATCGCGTTCCCGGCCATCACACTGGCCCTGCCGGGCTGGCTGGGATAGTCGCGGCGCCCGGGGCCGGCGGTCGCGCGACTGCCGTCCCCCGTCGCGGTGCTGTAGGCTGGTGCCGGAGGAACAACAGGGGAGGACAAGATGACCGTGACCGGGCTGGAGCTGCTGGCGGACCGGATGGCGATCAGCGACGTCATGCATCGCTATGCCACCGCCATCGACATGCGCGACTTCGACCTGCTGGAACAGGTCTTCGACGACCCGGTGGAGGCCGATTTCAGCCGCTTCGGCGGCGCGACCTATGCCGGCGAACGGGCGGGCTGGATCGACCAGGTGCGCAAGACCGTCAGCGGGCTGACCTCGACCCAGCACCTGACCGGCAACCACGTGCACCGGGTCGAGGGCGACCGGGCGCACCTGACCGCCTACCTGCAGGCCATGCACCACCTGTCGGGCGCGCGCGGCGATCCCGACTACCTGATCGGCGGCTATTACGAGATCGAGCTTGCCCGTCGCCCGGCCGGCTGGCGCATCACCCGCTATGGCCTGACGGTGACCTGGCAGCGCGGCGACCGCGACGTGCTGCGCCAGGCGATGCGCCGGCTCAAGGGCTGATGGCGGCGGGCGGGACGGAGTGCCGTTCCCGCGGGACCCGTGGAGAAATGGTGGGCGCACAAGGACTCGAACCTTGGACCCGCTGATTAAGAGTCAGCTGCTCTACCAACTGAGCTATGCGCCCACGGGTCTCGTGCCGGGCGGTCCCGGCGGCGAGGGCGCTTCTTAGCGGATCGCCCGGCGGCTGGCAATCCCGGAATCGGCGAGAAATTGCCCTGTCCTGCCAGAGACCATCGTTTTGCCGCTTCCGCCCCCGGGCGCCTTGCCGGACACCACCTGACGCCCGGTCGCCGACGCTGGCCGAAAGCCCCCTTGCGATGCCGGGGCGGCCAGTCGAGGATCGGGCCAGCACTTCGACGGAAGGATCGTTCCATGGCTGATGCCAAGCCGGCCGCGCTGCACGTCATCTTCAAGGGCCGCGTCCAGGGCGTGGGTTTCCGCCACCACGTCAGCACCAATGCCGCGGCCCTGGGCGTGACGGGCTGGGTCAGGAATCGCCTGGACGGCACGGTCGAGGCGCAGATGGTGGGCGACGGCAAGGCCGTCAACGAGCTGCTGCGGCGCTGCCGCACCGGCCTGCCGGCGGCCGACGTGAAGGAAGCGGTGGCGCAGCAGAGCCTGCCACCCGACCCGCTGCCGACCGGCTTCGTCCAGCGCCCGACAATCTGACGTCCGCCAGACAAGAACCCCGGGCCGCGGCAGGCGCGACCCGGGGCATGCGGTCGATCAGGTCAGGCCCCGTGCGGGGCGCGATCCCTGGCCGTCAGGCGGCCTGGGCGAGCTGCTTCGTCCCGCCCTGGATCTGGATGGTGCGCGGCTTCTCGGCTTCCGGGATCTCGTTCTTCAGGTCGATCAGCAGCAGGCCGTTCTCCAGCTTGCCCCCGGTCACCTTGACGGTATCGGCCAGGTGGAAGCGGCGGGTGAAGGCCCGGCGCGCGATGCCGCGGTAGAGGAACGCGGTGTCGGACTGCTCGGCCTCGGCCGGCTTGTCCTCGACCTTGCCGGTGACGGTGAGGGTCCGCCCCTCCTGCGTCACCTCGATATCACCCTCGCCATAGCCGGCGACCGCGAGCGTGATGCGGTAGTCGTGCTCGCCATGGCGGGTGATGTCATAGGCCGGGAAGCCCTGGGCCTCGACGGTATTGAACGCGGTGTCGAACAGACGGTCGAACCGGTCGAAGCCAACGGTGTTGCGGAACAGGGGAGAGAGATCAAAGGTACGCATTGGCACATCCTCCTCGAAGCGATGCGATGACGAACCGGCCCCGTCACGGGCGTCCGGTCCTGGTGCGGTGCAGGCCATATGCGGATCCCGAAACCGGCGATCCGGCGGCCCTGCCGGACGATCCCGCGATGCGGCCATCGTCCGACGCCATCCCATTTGGGAAGCGTTTTCCGCTGCTTCAAGAGGAGAAAATGCGCGTGCGCCGCCGGTCGCGGCGCGGGCTTACTTGATGCCGAAGTTCGCGTAGCGGGTGCGGAACTTGGCCACCTGGCCCTTGTCGGAAATGCGCTGCACGCCGCCGGTCCAGGCCGCGTGGGTCGACGGATCGATGTCCAGCACCATGGTGTCGCCGGCCTTGCCCCAGGTCGAGCGCGTCCCGTAGGTCTCGCCGCTGGTCAGCTGGACCGTGATCTCGTGGTAGTCCGGATGGATGTCCGCCTTCATGGTGCCGTCCGCCTTCGTTTCGATGCCGCCGCGCCAGGCGCGCGCGAACCCGAGAATGATGAAGGCGGGTGTATAGCGGAGCGGTCCTGCGCCTGCAAGGGCGAATGCCCTCAGCCGGCGGCCAGCGAAACCGCCTGTTCCAGCGCCGCCCGCGGCACGGTCAGCGGCCGGCCGCGACGGCAGCGCGTCACAGCCCCGGCCATCGACGCCTGCGCCAGCGCAACCGTTCCCACCCCCTCGGCGAACGCCTGGTCGACGGCGGCCGCCAGCATGTCCAGATAGGCATCGACATCGCCGGACCGGAACAGCGTCCAGGCCCCGTCGACCAGGCGGACGACCGGCTTCGGACCACTGACAGCCGCGGCATGGAACAGGTCCGTCGTCGCGGCCAGCGTGGTCGGGGCGGCACACAGCACCACCGCCGGACGGGCAGCCGCGGCGACCTGCCGCGCCAGCGCCGCATCGGCACGGATGATCCTGCCGGCGCCATGCGTCATCGCATCGACAGACGGGCCAAGCGTCGAGCAGGTCAGCACGACCACGTCGGCGATGCACGCCAGGGCCGCCAGTTCCCCACGTGTCGCGTCGGCGGTCCCGGCGTCCATGCCACCCGCCGCTTCCGCGGCCGCCAGCAGGTCGGCGCGAACCGCATGCGCCAGCACCACGGGCAGGCCCGGCGCCGCCGCCTCGAAGACGTTGATGTTGCTGTCGGCGGTGTGCAGGCAGGCGATGCGAAACACTCTGTTTCTCCGGAAGGACTTGCCGGCGGACGCTGACCGGACAAGCTGTCGGATGCAGGAGCCGCCGGCCCGGTTGCCGGTCCTCCGCGCGCAGGAGACAACCACAGATGAGTGCCATGCGACAGCCCGCGTTCTTCCTGTCCCACGGCGGTGGTCCGTGCTTCTGGTTCGATTTTCCCCCGCCCTTCGGGCCGGGCGCCTGGGACGGGCTGCGCGAATTCCTGGCCGGCCTGGTCAACAGCCTGCCGGCGCGACCGAAGGCGTTCCTGGTGGTCTCCGCCCACTGGGAGGAGGCAATCCCGACCGTCGGCACCGCCGCCCGACCGCCGATGCTGTTCGACTACTACGGTTTCCCCGAGCACACCTATCGCCTCTCCTACCCCGCGCCCGGCGCGCCGGATGTCGCGGCGCGGGCCCGGCAGTTGCTGGCCGACGCAGGGATCGACACGGCCGAGAACCCCGCGCGCGGCTTCGACCATGGCGTTTTCGTGCCGTTCCTGATCGCCGATCCGTCGGCCACCATCCCCGTCGCCACCCTGTCGCTGCGCCATGACCTGGATCCGGCTTTCCACCTGGCGCTCGGCCGGGCACTGGCCCCCTTGCGCGACGCGGGCGTGGTGATCGTCGGCAGCGGCCAGTCGTTCCACGACCTGCGCACCTTCGGCAATGGCCGGGCCGAACCCTCTGCCAGCTTCGATCGCTGGCTGGTGGACACGGTCACCGACGCCGACACCGCCGCGCGCGACCGTGCGCTGGTCGACTGGGAGCGTGCACCGAACGCACGGGCCTGCCACCCGCGGGAGGAGCATCTGGTTCCCCTGATGGTCGCGGCCGGCGCCGGCGGACAGGATCGCGGCCAGCATGCCTTTGGCGGACAGGTCGCCGGCAAGTCGATTTCCTGCTTCCGCTTCGGCTAGGGCTTGACCGGCCGGCCTTTCTGTACCATTTGGTCAATTATGTACCGATAAGTACAGAACAGCCAGGAGCCGCCCCCGTGTCCGACACCCGCCCGCCGCTGCCGCCCTTCACCCGCGAGACCGCCATCGCCAAGGTCCGCGCCGCCGAAAACGCCTGGAACGGTCGCGACCCGGCGAAGGTGGCACAGGCCTACACGCCCGACAGCCGCTGGCGGAACCGGGCCGAGTTCCTCTCCGGCCGGCCGGCCATCGAAGCATTCCTGACGCGCAAGTGGGCGCGCGAGCTGGACTATCGCCTGATCAAGGAACTCTGGGCCTTCGACGGCGACCGCATCGCCGTGCGCTTCGCCTACGAGTGGCGCGACGACAGCGGCCAGTGGTACCGCTCCTACGGCAACGAGAACTGGCGCTTCGCCGCCGACGGGCGCATGGCCGAGCGCCATGCCTCGATCAACGACCTGCCGATCGCGGAGGCCGACCGGAAATTCCGCTGGCCGGTCGGGACCGTGCGTCCCGACGATCATCCCGGGTTGACCGACCTGGGGCTGTAGGGGCGGACGCAGCGACGGCGGGTACAGCACAGGGGGACATCCGATGCCGCGCATGGTCCGCAGCCGCGAGGACGTGCTGCCCGAACTGGCCGAGGTCTTCCGGGAATTCGGCTACGAGGGCACCAGCCTGGCCCTGATCGGCAAGCGCACGGGGCTGGGCAAGGGCAGCCTCTATCACTTCTTTCCCGGCGGGAAGGAGGAGATGGCGACAGCCGTGCTGGAGGAGATCGCCGGCTGGTTCGAGCAGGAGATGTTCGCGCCGCTGGACCAGGCTGTCGACCCGGCGGCCGGCATCGGCGCCATGTTCGACGCCACCGATGCCTATTTCCGCACCGGGCGCCGCGTCTGCCTGGTTGGCGCCTTCGCGCTCGACGCCGGGCGCGACCGCTTCGCCGGACAGATCGCGGGCTATTTCCGCCGCTGGGTGGACGTGCTGCGGCTGGCGCTCGACCGCGCAGGCGCCCGTGACGCTGCCGCGACGGCGCGCCAGGTGGTGGCCGGCATCCAGGGTGCTATCGTGCTGGCCCGTGCGCTGGACGATCCGGAAGTCTTTGCCAGCGAGATCGGGCGGCTCCGCCGCACCTGCGCGGATTGCCTCACCGTCGGCACCGGCTGATCCCCACCACCGCGCTTTCACTTGATCAGCCCCGGCTGGCGGCTATGATCCCGCCCGCGCCGTTGCCCCAGTGGTGAAATGGTAGACACGGCAGACTCAAAATCTGCTGCTCGCGAGGGCGTGCTGGTTCGAGTCCGGCCTGGGGCACCAATCCTCGCATCGCATCATTCACATGTCGGAGCGGCCCATCGGGCATGAGCCGGTGCGGCTGTGCAGGATCGGGCACGTCCGGTCGGCCAGCCCTGCAGATTTTCGATGCGTGCCTGCTGGCCCCTTGTGCAAATCACCTCTTTAATGTCGGGCATTATCGCGCGATCATGCTCCGGATCAGCTCCATGCAGTCCGCTGGATCGCACTGGAGCAGACGCGCAGTAGGGAGGAGATCTGCAATGTTCATTCGCGGCATCGCGCGTTGCGCGATGGCGGCATCGTTCGCCGTCCTCGCCGGAACGGGCCTCGCACAGGCCCAGTCGAAGACGTTCCTGACCATGGACAGCAACCCGGCCGGCACCACGGTCGGGCAGTTCATGATCTCGTTCACCCAGGTGGTGCAGAAGTACCTGCCCGTCGAGATCCAGGTCTCGACCGGCAAGCCGTCCACCAAGTCGGCGGTGGACGCCGCCCAGCAGAAGGTCGACCTGTACACAGGGGCGCCGACCATCAACTGGTACATGCAGAACCAGACGGCTATGTTCGAAAAGGTCGCGAACGCGGCCGAACTGAACAAGAACCTGCGCGGCATGATCAACTATCCGCTCGGGCCGTACCAGATCGTGACCTATGCCGATTCCGGTATCGAGACCCTGAACGACATCAAGGGTCGCAAGGTCTTCCTCGGGCCGCCGGCGGGCGCCGCGACCAAGGTGATGATCGACGTGGTCAAGGGCGTCACGGGCTTCGAGCCGGGCACCGATTTCGAGGCCATGCGTTATGACTGGGCCTCGGCGGAAACGGCCTTCCTGGATGGCCAGATGGACGTCTACATGGTGCCCACCAGCCTGCCGAGCCCGCAGATCCAGCAGTTCGCTCTGGTCCGCAAGATCCGCATCCTGGGCATCCCGCAGGACAAGATGGACAACGAACTGATCCAGGCGGCGCTGCAGTATCCGGGCCGGACGGTGTGGTCCATCCCGCCGGGCTCCTATGACAACCAGGTCAATACCGAGTCAGTCGACACCATCGGGTCGTGGGTCGGCATCCAGACGCAGAAATGGCTGGACGACCAGCTGGTCTACGACATGGTGCGTGTCTTCTTCGAACATCTGGACGAAGTTCACGAAACGGCGGCCTGGATGAAGATCATCACCCTGGAAACCGCGCTGAACCAGATGAACGTGCCGCTGCACCCGGGCGCCTATCGCTACTACAAGGAACAGGGCGTCAGCATTCCGGACGCGCTGGTGCCGCCGGGCGCCGGCTGAATCACGACCCATCCGGAACCGCCGGGGCGCAAGTCCCGGCAACGGACGCCGGTTCCACCTCCCCACGGTGGCTCCGGCGTCCGCCTTTTCGCGCAAGGCCGGTGCGCGCAGGAGAGATATTGTCATGAGCATCGAGACCGAGGTCGTCCGGCCGAGCGAGCGCTTCGAGACCATCGCCCGCGGCATTCACCTGATGGGCGCGCTGGGCAATACCATCGCGGTCGAGACAGCGGCCGGTGTCGTGCAGGTCGATACCGGCGGCGGTCGCAAGCTGCCGCTGCGGCTGATCGGCCGGCTGCGCTCGGTCACCGACCTGCCCGTTCACGCGATCCTCTACAGCCACGGCCATGTCGGCTACAATTTCGGCATTCCCGCCTACCAGCAGCACGCCCGCGAACGGGGCGAGCCGGCGCCGCGCCTGATCGCGCATGCCAACCTGGTCCGCCGCTACCGGCGCTATATCGAGACTGCCGGCCTGCAGGGCTATCTCAACTCGATGCAGTTTCCCGACGGCGGCATGGGCAACAGCTTCACCGCCGACCAGTTCGTCTTTCCGACCGAGACCTTCGAGACCGCGCTGCTGATCGATGGCGGCGACCGGCAGATCGAGGTCTTCCACGCCCCCTCCGAGACCGACGATTCCATCGGCTTCTGGATCGAGGAGGAGAAGATCCTCTATGGCGGCTCCGCCGTCATCCAGTCCTGCCCCAATGTCGGCACGCCGCTGCGCACGATACGCGATGCGGTCCGCTGGGCGGAGACGCTGGAGGCGATGATCGCGCGTGGCCCGGAGGTATTGATCCCCGAATGGGGTGCGCCGGTGCACGGACGGGAGGCCATTGCCGATGTGCTGGGCATTGGCGCCCGCGCGCTGCGCTATCTGCGCAAGGAAGTCGTCGACCGGATGAACGCCGGCATGACCGATACCGAGATCATCCACGACATCGCGTACCCGGCCGAGATCTTCGCACATCCGGCGATGGTGCCGGTCTATGGCTGCCCCGAGTACATCGTGCGCGACATCTACCGCGCCGAGAACGGCTGGTGGACCACCCGCAATGCCACCGACCTGCACCCGGCGGCACCGTCCGACGCCGCGGCGGCGGTGCTGTCCGCCATCGCCGACCCGAAGGCCGTGCTGGACCGCGCCCGCGACCTGCACGGCGCCGGCCAGTCGCAACTCGCCCTGCACGTGGTCGACCTGCTGGCGCTCGCCCCCGATGACACGGACGTCGTGCGGCAGGCCAGGGCACTGAAGGCGGACCTGCTGGACGGCTTCGCCGAGAAACATCCATCGGTCGTCAGCCGCAACCTCTACCGCTCCTCTGCGAAGCGACTCAGAGCCTGACGAGAGCGACAATGCGACGGGGATCACATCGGGGGCAACGCTTGGGCCCATAGCGGTATAAATACCCTGCATCTCAACCCCTGATGGAGATGCAGCATGCAGGGCAATGGCTTTCGCGTCCGGGCGCCGCTGGC
>JAYZWD010000003.1:0-105443 GCA_036154895.1 Pseudomonadota bacterium | reverse complement strand
TCAACCTGTTGCGCACCGACCCTTCCAGCGGATCGATCCGCCGCAAGATCAAGCGCGCCGGATGGCAGGATCAATTCCTGCTCTCCCTCCTCGCCCAAATGCGATAGCCCTGCCCTTGAGGGGGAGGGTTGGGTGGGGGGTATGATCACGCCGGAGTCCGACGGAGGAACCGCGTGAGCATCGAGACCGCCCGCCAGCTGCGATCACGCATGACCGAGGCGGAGAAGCGCCTCTGGTCGCGCATCCGCTACCGTCAGGTGACCGGGGCGCGTTTCCGGCGGCAGCAGGCGATCGGCCCTTGGGTCGTCGACTTCTTCTGTCCGGCCGCGCGCCTGGTCATCGAGGTCGATGGCGGACAGCATGTGGCGCGGGCCGACGCCGATCTCGCACGGACGACGTGGCTCGCGGAGCGCGGATACAGGGTGATCCGCTTCTGGAACAACGACGTCCTCGCCCGCACGGATGCGGTGGTCGAGGAGATCGCCCGCGTGCTGGCGGAGCCTCGTCCCGATCTGCGGGATTGACACCCCCCACCCCGGCCCTCCCCCTCAAGGGGGGAGGGAGAAGAAGGGCGCGATCTGTATAGCCCTCCTCCCTTGAGAGAGAGGGAGAAGAAGCGCGCGGTCCGGAAAGCCCTCCCCCCTTGAGGGGGAGGGTTGGGTGGGGGGTACCGTGCCGGAAGGGGAGGCGGACGCTCAGAGCGCGGCGCTGGGCCGGGCCTTCATCCGCTCGTACCAGGCGGTCGCGGCCTTCAGCTCCTCCGGCAGGCGCTTCTTCACCATGCGCGCGAAGTCGGTCAGCACGAAGGCGGTGATGTCGGCATAGGAGAAGCTGTCGCCGACCAGCCATTCGCGCCCCGTCAGCCGCGCGTCCAGCATCTGCTGCCAGCGGGCGATGCGGGCGAGGCCGCGCTCGGCCAGCTCGGGGATCTGCGCGTAGTTGTCCGGGCCGGGCAGCGCGCGGTCCTTCATGTGCGGGTTGGAGTTGCGCAGCGCCTCGGCCACCGGCTGGCCGCCCTGGGTCTCGGCGATGGCTGCCCACTGCAGGATCTCGGCCTTCTCCGCCGGGGTCCGGCCCATCAGCGCCGGCGCCGGGTGCACGGCCTCCAGGTACGTCGCGATGGCCAGGTTCTCGGTCAGCGCCAGCCCCTCGTCGGTGACCAGCACCGGCACCGTGGCGCGCGGGTTGATGGCCAGGAAGGCCGGCTGCAACTGCTCCGCCTTGCCCAGCGCCACCTCGGTGGTCGGGATTGAGAGCCCCTTCTCGGCGATGAAGATGCGCGCGCGGCGCGGGCTGGGCGCGGTGGCACAATCAAAGAACTGCATGGTCGGTCCTCCCCTGGACGCGGCCCCCGAAGGCGGGAGCGGCCGCATTGTTCGGGCATGGCGTGGCCGGTATCAAGCCCCGCCCCGGCACGCCCGGCATGTCAGGGCCAGATGGCGCGGCAGGGGGCCCGGGGAAAGCCTGAGGCGATCATCCGCTAGTGAATGCCATGATCCGCCGCAACGCCGGAGACCGGTCGGACGCCCGCGCCAGGCTGGTCCGCCCGGATTGCACCCACGCCATCAACGACCACTGGTCGAGGCGCCGGATCGAATGGAACCGGTGTCGGGACCAAGGGTCAACGAAGGTCGTAGGCGATCACGCCACAGATCTCCATACGTCGTCAGGTTGGCGGACCTCAATGACGTACCCTTCCTGCGCCAGCAGGGAATGACGTGGTCCAAGCGCCACCTTATCTGAAACAACCGCAATTAGCCGGGGCGCCTTCGCCAAAAGAGAAATATCATGGAAGGCTGTATGCGCCTTGAAGATCGAATTTGGATGATTTGATACCGCTTGAAATATAGTAGGAACTGGTTGACCCCTAATGATCGCGGTAACATCCCATTCACTAGTCGAAGATCCTGTTATTACATTCTTTTCATCCAAACGGTCTGAACCAAATATTTCGACGACTCGAGATCGAACAATTTCAGCGATTTCATCTTCTTCTACTGACGACAATCTACTATAAATCCGCTCAACAGTACGCCATGACGCCAAACCAACATCACAAATAGCACCAAAAAGATCGCGAGCATCAACATCCACGTGGATGACTCTTGATCCCTTAGAGCTAGAATCTAGATCATGTTCTTGAATAAAATGGTTCGCAGTACGTCGAAACGACCTCTCAGCTCCAACAGCCTCAGCCTGTCGATAAGAATATCCACCGTCACTGACTCGAAACCCGCCTGCAGAATCTTCAACTTTGACAGTTACCGCCGATCCGTCAGGGTAATGCATCGGCAAGTTGATGAAACAAATAGAGCCAAGCCTATTGACGCCTACAAGCCGACTGACCGCGGCATCGACCGCGTCCTTCAGCGTCCCCCTGTCGAACTCAAGCGCCTGTCTCATGAAACAAATCGTACTCCCATTCTGGGGGCGCGACAAGCTCTATGTTATTGATATTAAACTGTTTCCCGACAAACGCTCTAAGGTCCTCAAAACTTTGGGGTTCGGGATTGATATCCCGGGCTATCGGGAGATTCCCGCTACGCATCCGGCGTTCTGCCTCAACCCAGTTGAGATCAAACTCATGATAGTGACTGGCGGAACAATAATGGTCTCGCAGCCCTCGTGGTCCGCGTTGTCGTGGGTTCCGGTGACCGCCTTGCAACGAACGCCACTCAATGCGTTCCAATGGAATTCGACGTCTACTCTTGGAATCTCGCAGACATATTTCAAATACGACATTGCGATCAGGTGCAAATTTTATTGCTCCGCCATGCAAGAACAAACCTAATTCTGTTACATTATTTATCTCTAGAGGTGCATCAAAATGCACATACTTGGTATCCGGTTCAGGAACTGACCAGGCCGGAGATGCAACGAGGGATTTTGTCGCTTGAATCAATTGCGGGAACGTATGCATTCCCTAGGGATAGCTTGAATCGCTGGCAACTTGGAGTCGTCATGAGCAAGAATTTCAACCAAGTACGACCGTTTCAAGTATGGGTGGCTCACGATCCCTCAGTGACCTTTGGCCATTGATCAACTAGGAAGCTAAGCCACCTCCCGCTGGTCCACGATGGCGACGATGTCGGCCATGATGGCGGCGAGGTCGAAGTCCTTCGGCGTATAGATCGCGGCGACGCCGGCGGCGCGCAGCGCCTTCGCGTCCTCCTCGGGGATGATGCCGCCGACGACCACGGGGATGTCGCCCAGGCCCTGCTCCCGCAGTCCGGCCAGCACCTCGCGGGCCAGCGTCGCGTGGCTGCCAGACAGGATCGACAGGCCGACCAGGTGCACCGCCTCCTCCAGCGCCGCGTCGACGATCTGGCGCGGGGTCAGGCGGATCCCCTCGTAGACCACCTCCATGCCGGCATCGCGGGCAGCGACGGCGATCTGCTCGGCGCCGTTGGAATGGCCGTCCAGGCCGGGCTTGCCGACCAGGATCTTGATGCGGCGGCCGAGGCGGGCCGAGACCTCCTCCACCTTCGCGCGCACCGCCTCCAGGCTGCCGGCGGCGACGCCCACGGCCCCGCCGACGCCGGTCGGCGCGCGGTACTCGCCATAGATCCGGCGCAGCACGTCGGACCATTCGCCGGTGGTGACGCCGGCCTTCGCCGCCGCGATGGAGGCCGGCATGATGTTGCGACCCTCCTTCGCGGCGCGCTCCACCTCGATCAGGGCCGCGGCGGCGGTCTCGTTGTCGCGCGCGGCGCGCCAGGCCTTCAGCCGCTCCACCTGCTCGTGCTCGGCCGAATCGTCGACCGTCAGGATGGCATCGGCCGAACCGGACAGCGGCGACGGCGCGCTGTCGGTGAAGGCGTTGACGCCGATGACGGTGATCTCGCCCTTCATGATCGCCTGCACGCGCCGGGCGTTGCTCTCGACCAGGGCCTCCTTCATGTAGCCGCTCTCGACCGCGGCCAGCGCGCCGCCCAGCCGGTCGATCAGCGCCAGTTCGGCGCGCGCGCCGTCCTTCAGCGCGTCGACCTTGGCCTGCACCACCGGCGAGCCGTCGAACAGGTCGCCATATTCCAGCAGGTCGGTCTCGAAGGCCACGATCTGCTGCAGGCGCAGCGACCACTGCTGGTCCCAGGGGCGCGGCAGGCCCAGCGCCTCGTTCCAGGCCGGCAGCTGCACGGCGCGGGCGCGGGCGTTCTTCGACAGCACCACGGCCAGCATCTCCAGCAGGATGCGGTAGACGTTGTTTTCCGGCTGCGGCTCGGTCAGGCCCAGGCTGTTGACCTGCACGCCGTAGCGGAAGCGGCGGAACTTCTCCTCGGTCACGCCGTAGCGGTCGCGCAGCAGCTCGTCCCACAGGTCGACGAACGCGCGCATCTTGCACATTTCCTCGACGAAGCGGATGCCGGCATTGACGAAGAACGACAGCCGCCCGGCCATCTCGCCGAACATCTCCGCCGGCACGGCCTTGCGCGCCTTCACCGTATCCAGCACCGCGATGGCGGTGGCCAGCGCGAAGGCCAGTTCCTGCGCCGGGGTCGCCCCGGCCTCCTGCAGGTGATAGGAGCAGATGTTGGTCGGGTTCCACTTCGGCATCTCGGTGACCGTGAAGCCGACCACGTCGGAGATCAGCTTGAGGCTCGGCGCCGGCGGGAAGATGTAGGTGCCGCGCGACAGGTACTCCTTGACGATGTCGTTCTGCACCGTGCCCATCAGCTTCGCGCGCGGGGCGCCCTGCTCCTCCGCCACCGCGACGTACATGGCCAGCAGCCACGGCGCGGTCGCGTTGATGGTCATGGAGGTGTTCATCTGCTCCAGCGGGATGCCGTCGAACAGGGTGCGCATGTCGCCCAGGTGCGCCACCGGCACGCCGACCTTGCCCACCTCGCCGGCCGCCAGCGGATGGTCGCTGTCATAGCCGGTCTGCGTCGGCAGGTCGAAGGCGACCGACAGGCCGGTCTGCCCGCGCTTCAGGTTGGTGCGGTAGAGCTCGTTCGAGGCGGCCGCCGAACTGTGCCCGGAATAGGTGCGGATGAGCCACGGCTTGTCGCGTTCGGGGCGGGCGGCGGCGGGCTTCGGGGCCGAATTCTGGGTGCTCATCACAATCTTCCGTCTTTGACAGCGAACGCGCACGAAAATTTCGTCTTGCGTTGGTGTACGGACATATCCTATCAAACGCCGCGCCGCAAAACGATCCTTGCGGCTGTGCAACATAAACGTCGAAGATAAGGGCGGTCCAGCGCGAAGCGCGGATGTCGCGCCCGCCAGAATCCTCCGAAGGGAGTTCGAAGCCATGGCCGAGATGCACGCCGTCCAGAGTGATTCCATCGACCCCACCCAGGGGGTGAAGAAGGATCTCTACGAGGTCGGCGAGATTCCCCCGCTGGGGCACGTGCCGCCGAAGATGTACGCCTGGGCGATCCGCCGCGAACGCCACGGCGAGCCCGACACCGCCATGCAGGTCGAGGTGGTCGACACGCCGGAGCTCGACTCCCATGACGTGCTGATCCTGGTGATGGCGGCGGGCGTCAACTACAACGGCGTCTGGGCCTCGCTGGGCCAGCCGATCTCGCCGTTCGACAGCCACAAGCAGCCCTATCACATCGCCGGCTCGGACGCCTCGGGCGTGGTCTATGCCATCGGCTCCAAGGTCACGCGCTGGAAGATCGGCGACGAGGTCGTGGTCCACTGCAACCAGGACGACGGCGACGACGAGGAATGCAATGGCGGCGACCCGATGTTCTCGCCGTCCCAGCGCATCTGGGGCTACGAGACGCCGGACGGCAGCTTCGCGCAGTTCGCCCGCGTGCAGGACCGCCAGCTGATGCCGCGGCCGCGTCACCTGACGTGGGAGGAGAGCGCCTGCTACACGCTGACGCTCGCCACCTCCTACCGCATGCTGTTCGGCCATCGCCCGCACATCGTGCGCCCGGCCGACACCGTGCTGGTCTGGGGCGCCTCGGGCGGCATCGGCTCGATGGCGGTGCAGCTCTGCGCCGCCGCCGGTGCCAACGCCATCGGCGTGATCTCCGACGAGTCCAAGCGCGATTTCGTGCTGTCGCTCGGCGCCAAGGCGGTGATCAACCGCAACGACTTCAAGTGCTGGGGCCAGATGCCGACGGTGAACTCGCCCGAGTACAACGTCTGGATCAAGGAAGTGCGCCGCTTCGGCAAGGCGATCTGGGACATCACCGGCAAGGGCAACGACGTCGACTTCGTCTTCGAGCACCCGGGCGAGGCGACCTTCCCGGTCTCCTGCATCGTGGTGAAGCGCGGCGGCATGGTGGTCTTCTGCGCCGGCACCACCGGCTTCAACCTGACGATGGACGCCCGCTTCGTGTGGATGCGGCAGAAGCGCATCCAGGGCAGCCACTTCGCCAACCTGAAGCAGGCCAGCGAGGCCAATCGCCTGGTGATCGAGCGCCGCATCGACCCCTGCATGTCCGAGGTCTTCTCCTGGGACGACATACCGCGCGCGCACATGAAGATGTACCGCAACCAGCACAAGCCCGGAAACATGGCGGTGCTGGTGTCGTCGAAGGTGCCGGGCCTGCGCACCATCGAGGACGCGATCGAGGTCGGCAACGGCTGACGCCCGGCCTTCGACCCGAAACTTCCGGATCCCCGGGCGCCGGCGATGGCGTCCGGGGTTCGTCGTTCGGGGGCAGGAGGTCCGGCGCCATGGTTCGCGTACGCCCCAGACCACAATTTTCCTCATCCGAGCCGCAGCATTTTCACGGCTGACAAGCGTGGAACCGCGGCTAATGTCGGCGGGTTGACCTGAGCCCGCGCGGACAGAGCCGCCGCACCGCCACCGGATTCCGCCATGACCGACCTGCCCAATCGCCCGGGACGCCCGTACCGACCCGGCCGCCAGTTCCTCCACACGCCGGGGCCGACCAACATCCCCGACCGCGTGCTGGGGGCCATGCACCGCCCGGCGCTGGATTTCGCCGGCCCCGCCTTCATGGACCTGGCCATCTCCTGCTTCGAGGACATCAAGCCGCTGTTCGGCACCGAGGGCGAGGTGTTCTTCTACACCGCGTCCGGCCATGGCGCGTGGGAGGCGGCGTTCGTCAACCTGCTGGAGCCGGGCGACACCATCCTGATGCCGGAGACCGGGCGGTTCTCGACCGCCTGGTCGGACATGGCGCGCTCGTTCCGCATCGACTTCGAGACCGTGCCTGCCGACTGGCGCAGCGCCATCGACCCCGACGCGGTGGAGGCCGTGCTGCGCGCCGACCGGTCCCACCGCATCCGCGCTGTGCTGATCGTGCATACCGAGACCGCGACCGGCGTCACCTCCGACCTGCAGGCGATCCGCCGCGCCATCGACAATGCCGGCCACCCGGCCCTGCTGGTGGTCGACGCCATCGCCTCCTTCATGACCACGCCGCTGCCGATGGACGACTGGGGCGTGGACGTGGTCATCGCCGCCTCGCAGAAGGGCCTGATGATGCCGCCGGGCATGTCGTTCACGGCGGCCGGGCCCAGGGCGCTGGCGCACACGAAGACGGTCTCCACCCATCGCGACTACTGGTCGTGGGACCTGCGGCTGGGCATGGAGCAGTACCGCCGCTTCTGCGGGACCGCGCCCGAGCACCTGGTCTTTGCCCTGCGCGAGACCATCGACATGATCCGGGACTGGGGCATGGACGCGGTGTTCGCCCGCCATGCCCGCCTCGCCGCCGCCGTGCGCGCCTGCGTCGGGCAGTGGTCGAGGGGCGGCGTGCTGGAGTTCAACGCCCGGGTGCCGGAACAGCGCGCGCAGTCGCTGACCGTGGTCCGGCGCACCGATGGCGGCGACGCGGAGGATATCCGCTGGCTGTCGCGGGAGGCCTTCGACGTCGCCACCGGCGGCGGCATGGCCAAACTGGCGGGCCTGGTCTTCCGCATCGGTCACATGGGCGACCTGAACGACCCGATGGTGTTGGGCGCACTGGGCGGCATCGAGGCGGCGCTGAACCGCCTCGGCATCCCGCACGAGAGCGGCCTCGGCGCCGCCGCGCGCCTGCTCGCCGACACCGCGGACGTGCCCGAGACGCGGGACACCCGCCGGATCCTGTAGGCTGGCCGACTGCGCCGGGCGCGCGCGAGACCTCAGCCCAGGTCGTAGAGCAGCGTCGCGGCCAGGGTGAAGGTCAGCCAGATCAGCACGATCAGCGGGATGCCGACGCGGGCGAAGTCGACGAACTGGTAGCGACCGGGACCCATCACCAGCAGGTTGGTCTGGTAGCCCATGGGCGTCGCGAAGGAACAGTTGGCGCCGAAGATGGTGGCATAGACGAACGGCTCGGGTCCGACACCCAGCGAGGTCGCCAGGCCGATGCCGATGGGTGTGAACAGCAGCGCGGTGGCGTTGTTCGACAGCACGTTGGTGAAGGTCGCGACCAGCAGGAAATAGGCCGACAGGATCACCCAGGCCGGCGCGCCGGCCAGCGCGTCCATCAGGTTCCGGGCGACATAGATCGCGCCGCCGGTCCCCTCCAGCGCGGTGCCCATGGCCAGGGCGGCCCAGACCAGGAAGGCGACGCGGCGGTCCAGCGCGCGGCTGGCCTGGTGGATGTTGAGGCAGCCGCTGACCAGCATGGCGACACCGCCGAACATGGCGGTCAGCACGATGGGGACCAGGCCGGAGGCCGCCAGCGCGACCACCGCCGCGAAGATGGCCAGGGCGCGGTGCGCCAGGTCCTTGGCCGGCAGGTCGTAGGCCGAGCCCTCCTGCAGGATGACGTCGCGATTGAAGCGCAGCCGGCTGACGTCATTGCGGTGGCCGAACAGCAGCAGCACGTCGCCGGCCTCCAGCCTGATGTCGTTCAGGCCCTGGCGGATCATGCGGCTGCGGCGCTGGATGCCCAGCACGGTGCAGCGCGTGCGGGTGTGGAAGACAATCTGTTCCAGGTTGCGCCCGATGATGCGGCTGGCCGGGGCCACGATCACCTCGGCCAGCACGTAGTCGCGGTCCAGCTTGGTCGTCGGGTCGTCGGGCGGCGGCAGGTCGTCGGCGGCATGGGTGCTGGCCAGCAGGTCCGGCCAGCGGGTGAACAGCTCGGTGATCGCCTTGCGGGTCGCCGCCACCACCAGTTCGTCGCCATCCTGCAGTTCGACATCGTCGAAGGGCGGCAGGATCGGCTCCTCCCGGCGCTGGATCATGCGCACGGTGATGCCCTGCAGGCTGGGGAACATGCCGGCCCGCGCCTTCTCGCCGATCAGGCGGGAGCCGGCGCGCACGTCGAGCTGGGCGATGAACTGCTTGCCCTCGCCCTCGCCGGTCAGCGACTGCGCCAGCGAGACGCGGTCGGGCAGCATCCGCGGCGCCACCAGGATGACATAGACCATGCCGACGGCGGCCAGGATCACGCCGACCAGGGCGAAGTCGAAGAAGCCGATCTCGTGCATGCCGGCACGCACCGCCGCGCCGGCCGCCAGCAGGTTGGTCGACGAGCCGATCAGCGTGGTCATGCCGCCCAGGATGGCGGCGAAGCTGAGCGGCATCATCAGTCCGCTGGGGGAGCGGCGCAGGCGTTCGGCCATCGCCGCCATGATCGGGATGAAGATGACCACCACCGGCGTGTTGTTGAGGAAGCCGCTGACGACGGCGACCGTGACCAGCGTGGCCGCGACGGCCAGCGCGGGGCGGCGGCGGCGCAGCGCCACCATGTGACGCACGGGCTCGTCCAGCGCGCCGGTCCGGATGATGCCCTGTCCCACCACCATCAGGCCCAGCACGGTGATCAGCGCCGGGTCGGCAAGGCCGGCCACGATGTCGGCCACGCCGGTCCGCGCCAGGCCCGACACGGGCGGCGGGTAGTAGTGGAACAGCGCGGCCAGCACGCCGACGACGGTCAGCGAGACCAGTTCGATCGACAGTCGCTCGGTGGCGTAGGCGGCGACGGCGCCGAGAATGATGCCGAAGACCAGCCACATCTGCACTGTCGGCTCGAATGCCGTGATCACGCCCGGGAACCCCTCGTACCGGTTGAACGCTGCATCATAGCGGTCGCGCGGGGCCGCGTCCGCCATCTGCCTGCTTGCTAGGAGCCATCGCCCCTGTGCATAAGGCGGCACATGGCCGCTCCACCCCCAGCACACTCGTACTACGAAGCTACCGCGCTTCGTCCGGATTTCGCCCCCCCGCCCGACGGCGACGTCCGCACCGACGTCTGCATCGTCGGCGGCGGCCTGACGGGTGTCAGCGCGGCGCTGGAACTGGCCGGGCGCGGCTTCGACGTCCGCCTGGTCGATGCCGGCCGCATCGGGGGCGGCGCCAGCGCGCGCAATGGCGGGCAGATCAACACCGGGCTCGCGCCGGGCGCGACGGGGCTGCTCGCCCTGCTCGGCCGCGACGACGCGCGGCGGCTGTTCGACCTGTCGGAGGCCGCGATCGACCTGATCGACGAACGCGTGCTGCGCCATCACATCGACTGCGATCTTGCCCGCGGCTACATCCACGCCGCCGAGAAGCCGCGCCAGGAGCGCGCGATCGCGGCCGAGGTGGAGTGCCTGGCCCGCGATTTCGGGATCAACCGGCTGGAATGGCTGGACCGCGGCACGATCACGGAGCGCGTGCATTCGCCGCGCTTCATCGCCGGCGCCAACGACCCGCGGGCCGGGCATATCCATACGCTCGACTATTGCCTTGGCCTGGCCCGGGCGGCCGCCCATGCCGGCGCGATGCTGCACGAGGGGGTCGCCGCCACCGCCGTCGACGCGGCGACCGGCGTCGTCACCACCGGCCAGGGCAGCATCCGCGCCGATCACGTGCTGGTCGCCGCCAATGCCTATCTCGACGGGCTGGTGCCCGACATCGATGCCATGGCGCTGCCGGTCGGCACCTGGGTGATGACCACGCAGCCACTGTCGACCGAGACGCGGGCGCGGCTGATCCCCGGCAACGAATGCGTCTGCGACAGCAACAACGTGCTCGACTACTTCCGGTTCACCGCCGACGGACGGCTGCTGTTCGGCGGTGGTGTCAGCTATCGCGGCATGGAGGACGGGCCGCGCGCCGCCGGCCTGCTGCAGCGGCGGCTGGCGAAGACCTTCCCCGAACTGGCACGCGAACCCGCCGTGCATGTCTGGGGCGGCAAGGTCTCGATCACCCGCAACCGGCTGCCGCATATCGGCCGTGCCGGGCAGAAGCTCTATTTCGCGCACGGCTTTTCCGGCCACGGTGTCGCCGTGACGGGCCTGGCGGGCAAGCTGGTCGCCGAGGCCATGGCCGGCGACGCATCGGGCTTCGACGTCTTTGCGAGCATCCCGCACAGCCCCTTCCCCGGCGGGCCGCACCTGCGCCAGCCGCTGGTGACGCTGGGGCGGCTCTGGTACCGCCTGCTGGACCTGCTCTAGGCACGCGCCCCCGGCCTGTCCGTCACGGGGATTGGCTTTTGCGCTGCATGATTCAACAATCCCGCCGAGATCGGGGAGGATCTGCATGCGTATGACCATTGCCGAGACCGTTGCCGTGCGGTCGCAAAGCCAGTCCGACAGGATTGCCATCGACGTCCTGCAGGGCGGCAGGAGCTGGACCTATGGCGAGGTGCTGCCGCGCGTCGTGGCGCTGGCCGAGGCGATCCGGAACACCGAGCCGGGGCCGCACGGGCGCATGGTGGCGCTGTACCTGCCGAACGCCGCCGACCATGTCTTCGGCTATCTCGCCTGCCAGTGGGCCGGCTGCGCCGCCGTGCCGGTGAATTCCAGGCTGGCCCGGCCGGAGGTGGAGTTCGTGATCACCGATTCCGGGGCGCGGACCATCCTGGCCGCCGGCCCGTGGCTGGAGATCGCGCGCGAGGTGGCGGCGACCACCGGGGCCGTGGTGATCGACGCCGACGCCATCGAGACGAAGCCGCTCGCCGGCCGCCCGGTGCTGGGCGAAGCGGGTCTGGGCGAGGCGCCGGCCGTGGTCGGCTATACCTCCGGCACCACGGGCTTCCCGAAGGGCGCGCTCTATTCCAACGACCACTACCTGACCGCCATCATGCGCTGGGGCTGGGAGTATGGCATGACCGCCGACCAGGTCATGCTGGTGCCGGGGCCGCTGTTCCACCTCTCCTATGCCGGCCTCGCGCTCGGCGCGCTGATGATCGGCGCCCGCATCCGCATCATGCAGAGCTTCGACCCGGCGCTGGCGCTGGAGGAGGCGACGCACACTTCGACCTTCGCCTTCCTGGTGCCGTCGATGACCACCATGATGGCCGAGGAGTGGAAGAAGCGCGGCAAGCCCCGCGTCGAGGCCTTCCGCTTCATGGTCTCGTCCGGCGCGCCGGGTCCGCTGTCGCTGACGGAACAGTGCTTCGAGCTGTTCCCGAACGCGAAGATCACCGAGGCCTACGGCTGGACCGAGGGCGGCTGGTGTACCTACGAGGTCAAGGACCGCGCCACCCTGCTGGCGCATTCGGTCGGCTGGCCCACGGCCGGCAACGAGGTCGGCGTCTTCCGCGAGGACGGCACCCCCTGCGAGGTCGGCGAGGCGGGCGAGGTCGGCGTCAAGTCGGTCACCCATTTCGCCGGCTATCTCGGCCGGCCCGACGCCACCGCCGCGGCCTGGCAGAACGGCTGGGTGATGTCGGGCGACATCGGCATCTGGCAGCCCGACGGGCGGCTCTGCATCGTCGACCGCAAGAAGGACATGATCATCTCGGGCGGCGAGAACATCTACACGGCGGAAGTCGAGCGCATCCTGGTCGAGCATCCGGGCGTCCTCGAGGTCGCCGTGATCGGCCTGCCCGACGACCGCTGGGGCGAGATCGTCACCGCGCTGGTGGTCGCCCGGGAGGGCGTCGAGGTCGACGCGAAGATCCTCGACCGGCACTGCCGCGACCGGCTGGCGGGCTACAAGGTGCCGCGCCGCTACGAGTTCACCGCCGAACTGCCCCGGAATCCGATGGGCAAGGTGCAGAAATTCCGCATCATCGAGGACCTGACCCGGGCCGGCGCCGCCTGAGCCCGGGCATTTCCGGACGGAAGGAGAGGCCGGCATGGACCGGGAGACCTACGAGAAGGGGCTGGCGATCCGCAGCGCGGTCGTCGGCGCCGACTATGTCGAGAAGGCGATCCAGGGCGCCGACAGCTTCAGCCAGGACTTCCAGGAGCTGATCACCGAGTACTGCTGGGGCGGGGTCTGGGGCCGGGAGGGGCTGAGCCGGCGCGACCGCAGCCTGCTGAACCTCGCCATGCTGGCCGCGCTGAACCGGGGCCAGGAGTTCAAGCTGCACTTCCGCGGCGCGCTGCGCAACGGCGCGACCCTGGTGGAGATCCGCGAGACCCTGCTGCAGGTCATGATCTATTGCGGCGCGCCGGCCGGCGTCGAGGCCTTCCGCCTGGCGCGGCAGGTGCTCGACGAGGAGGGGATCGACCCGGACGCCGCCACCTGATACACGGCTGCCCCTGCTCTTGTCGTGCGCGTTCCGCGCCGACGCTGCGTCAAGGAGGCCCTCATGGCCGACCCGAAGCCTGTCACCGTTCCCGAGATCCGCGCGCGCAAGGGCGGCACGCCCATCGTGGCGCTGACCGCCTATGACTGCCCCGTGGCCCGCGCCATGGACGACCTGGTCGACCTGATCCTGGTCGGCGATTCCGTCGGCATGGTGGTGCACGGCCTGCCCACCACCCAGGGCGTGACGCTGGACATGATGATCCTGCACGGCCGCGCGGTGATGCGCGGGGCGAAGCGGGCCCTGGTCGTGGTCGACATGCCCTTCGGCACCGTCGAGGAAAGCCCGGAGATGGCGCTGCGCAACGCCGTGCGGGTGATGGCGGAGACCGGCTGCTCGGCGGTAAAGCTGGAGGGCGGGCAGGAAATGGCGCCGACCATCCGCTTCCTCACCGATCGCGGCATCCCGGTGCTGGCCCATGTCGGGCTGATGCCGCAGAAGGTCGCCATGATGGGCGGCTTCAAGGCGCAGGGAAAGAAGACCGACGTGGCGATCAAGGTGATGAACGACGCGAAGGCCGTGTCCGACGCCGGTGCCTTCGCGGTGGTCATCGAGGGCACCATCGAGCCGCTGGCACGCGAGATCACCGAGACCGTCGCCATCCCGACCATCGGCATCGGCGCCTCCTGGGCCTGCGACGGGCAGATCCTGGTGGTCAACGACCTGCTGGGGCTGGCCAGCGAATACATGCCGAAGTTCGTCAAGCGCTATGCCGGCCTGCAGGAGATCATCCACCAGGCCGTTGGCGCCTATGCCGACGAGGTCCGCGCCCGCACCTTCCCTGGCCCGGAGCACTGCTTCGGCGTGGTGAAGCAGGACTGAGCCACTCTTGACCCTCCGGACGCGGACGACTAGGGTCCGCGCCCAGCGCCGATTTGGGCCAGCTTGCGGGCGCTATAGCAAATTCAGCTAAAGAGGCGGTCAGGTGCTCCGGCGCCGGCGGCCCCTCCGCTGGCGTTGACCCAAGGGGGGAGACACATGACCCTGACCTCGAAGAATCCCGAAACCATCGTCCTGCATGCCGGCCATCGCGCCGACCCGACCACGGGCGCGGTCGCGGTGCCGATCTACCAGACGACGTCGTACCAGTTCCGCGACACCGACCATGCCGCGAACCTGTTCGCGCTGTCGGAGCTCGGCAACATCTACAGCCGCATCATGAACCCGACCTGCGACGTGCTGGAGCAGCGCGTCGCGGCGCTGGAGGGTGGCGTCGCCGCGCTGGCGCTGGCCTCGGGCCAGGCCGCAAGCGCCTTCGCCATCCAGAACCTGGCCAAGGCCGGCGACAACGTGGTGTCCTCGACCGACCTCTATGGCGGGACCTGGAACCTGTTCGCCAACACGCTGAAGGACCAGGGCATCGAGGTCCGCTTCGTCGACCCGGCCGATCCGGAGGCATTTGCCCGCGCCACCGACGACCGCACCCGCGCCTATTACGCCGAGACGCTGCCCAACCCGAAGCTGACCGTCTTCCCGATCAAGGAAGTCGCCGAGATCGGCCGCCGCTACGGCATTCCGCTGATCATGGACAACACGGCGGCGCCGATCCTGTGCAAGCCGCTGGAGCACGGCGCGGCCGTGGTGGTGTACTCGACCACCAAGTACATCGGCGGCCACGGCACCTCCATCGGCGGCCTGCTGGTCGACGGCGGCAATTTCGACTGGGAGGCCTTCCCGGAGCGCCAGCCGGCGCTGAACACCCCCGACCCGTCCTATCACGGCGCGGTCTGGAGCCAGGCCGTGAAGCCGCTCGGCCCCATCGCCTACATCATCAAGGCGCGCGTCACCCTGCTGCGTGACCTCGGCGCGGCGATGAGCCCGTTCAACGCCTTCCAGTTCATCCAGGGCATCGAGACCCTGCCGCTGCGCATGCGTGCCCATTGCGAGAACGCGGCAAAGGTCGCCAACTGGCTGAAGAACCATCCGAAGGTCGAGAAGGTGATCTATCCGGGCCTGACCGACGGGGAGACGCGGCGCCGCGCCGACACCTACCTGAAGCGCGGCCACGGCGGCCTGCTCGGCTTCGAGATCAAGGGCGGCAAGGAGGCCGGCAAGGCGTTCATCAACGCGCTGCAGCTGTTCTACCACGTCGCCAATATCGGCGATGCGCGCAGCCTGGCGATCCACCCGGCGACCACCACCCACTCCCAGCTCACGGCCGAGGAGCAGGCGGCGTCGGGCGTGACCGAGGGCTATGTCCGGCTGTCCATCGGCATCGAGCATCCCGACGACATCCTGGCCGACCTGGAACAGGCGCTGGCCAGGGCCTGATCGACGTCAGGACACGGCACCCGGTTCCGGAGACCGCCTCGCGGTTCCGGGACCGGGCTTTTCGGATTCAGGAACGAGGCGGGACCGGGAACCGGCCCGGCTGTCCGGCGCCCCGGAAACGACGAACCCCGGCGGTGCGGGGCACCACCGGGGTCCGGGTCTTCGCGGCTGACGGTCAGGTCAGAGCTTGCGCTCGACCATCATCTTCTTCAGTTCGGCGATCGCCCGGCCGGGATTGAGTCCCTTGGGGCAGGTCCGCGCGCAGTTCATGATCGTGTGGCAGCGGTACAGCTTGAAGGGATCCTCCAGCTTGTCCAGCCGCTCGCCCGTCGCCTCGTCACGGCTGTCGATGACCCAGCGATAGGCCTGCAGCAGCACGGCGGGGCCGAGATAGCGGTCGCCGTTCCACCAGTAGCTCGGGCACGACGTGGCGCAGCAGGCGCACAGGATGCACTCGTACAGGCCGTCGATCTTCGAGCGGTCATCGCGGTGCTGCAGGCGCTCCCGGTCCGGCGGGGCCGGCGTCTTGGTCTGCATCCACGGCTCGATCGAGGCGTACTGGGCATAGAAGTGGGTCAGGTCGCCGACCAGATCCTTGATCACCTGCAGATGCGGCAGGGGATAGATCTTCACGTCGCCCTTCACCTCGTCGATGCCCTTGGTGCAGGCCAGCGTGTTCGTGCCGTCGATGTTCATCGCGCACGACCCGCAGATGCCCTCGCGGCAGGAACGCCGGAAGGTCAGGGTGGGATCGACCTCGTTCTTGATCTTGATCAGGGCGTCCAGGATCATCGGGCCGCAGCTGTCCAGATCGACGGTATAGGTGTCGACGCGCGGGTTCTCGCCCGAATCCGGATCGTAGCGATAGATCCTGAACGTCTTCGTCTTGTTGCCGCTGCCCGCCTTCGGCCATGTCTTGCCGTTGGCCTTGATGCGGGAGTTGGCCGGCAGATTGAATTCGACCATCTGTCCTTACCCCTTTCAGGCGGTGCTCAGTACACGCGGGCCTTCGGCTTGATGTACTCGATCTCGTTCGAGAGCGTGTAGGTGTGCACCGGCCGGTAGTCGATGCGCACCGTGCCATCCTCGTCGAACCACGCCAGGGTGTGCTTCATCCAGTTGGCGTCGTCGCGGTCGGGGAAGTCCTCGTGGGCGTGGGCCCCGCGGCTTTCCTTGCGGTTCTCGGCCGAGTGCATGGTCACGACCGCCTGACGGATCAGGTTGTCGAGTTCCAGCGTCTCGACGAGGTCCGAGTTCCAGATCATCGAGCGGTCGGTGGTCTTGATCGACGGCATCTTCTTGTAGACCTCGTCGATCAGACCCTTGCCCTCGGCCAGCACCTCGGACGTCCGGAAGACGGCGCAGTTGTTCTGCATCACCTTCTGCATGTCGTCGCGGATCTCCGCGGTCGAGGTGTCGCCCTTGGCATGGCGGAAGTGGTCGAAGCGCGACAGCGCCTTGTCCAGCGAGGCCTTGTTCAGGTCCTTGTGCGACTTGCCCGCCTCGACGATCTCCGCGCAGCGCTTGGCGCAGGACCGCCCGAACACCACGAGGTCGATCAGCGAGTTGGAACCCAGCCGGTTGGCACCGTGCACCGAGACGCACGCCGCCTCGCCCGCGGCCATCAGGCCCGGGACCACCGAGTCCGGATCGCCGTCGCGCAAGGTCAGCACCTCGCCGCGGTAGTTGGTCTGGATGCCGCCCATGTTGTAGTGGACGGTCGGCAGCACCGGGATCGGCTGGCTGTTCACATCGACGCCGGCGAAGATGCGCGCCGACTCCGAGATGCCCGGCAGCCGCTCGTGGATGATCGCCGGATCCAGGTGGTCGAGGTGCAGGAAGATGTGGTCCTTGTTCGGACCCACGCCCCGCCCTTCGCGGATTTCCATGGTCATGGCGCGGCTGACGACGTCGCGGCTGGCCAGGTCCTTGGCCGACGGCGCGTAGCGTTCCATGAAGCGCTCGCCCTCGGAGTTGACCAGGTAGCCGCCCTCGCCGCGCACGCCCTCGGTGATCAGGCAGCCCGCGCCGTAGATGCCGGTCGGGTGGAACTGCACGAACTCCAGGTCCTGCAGCGGCAGGCCGGCGCGCAGCACCATGCCGCCGCCGTCACCGGTGCAGGTGTGCGCCGAGGTGCACGAGAAGTAGGTGCGGCCATAGCCACCGGTGGCCAGGATGGTCATGTGGGCGCGGAACAGGTGCAGCGTGCCGTCCGACAGGTCCCAGCACAGCACGCCGGTGCACGAGCCGTCCTCGTCCATGATCAGGTCGATGGCGAAGTACTCGATGAAGAAGTGCGTGTCGTTCTTCAGCGACTGGCCATAGAGCGTGTGCAGCATGGCGTGGCCGGTCCGGTCGGCCGCGGCGCAGGTGCGCTGGGCGGCCGGGCCCTCGCCGAAATTGGTGGTCATGCCACCGAAGGCGCGCTGGTAGATGCGGCCCTCGTCGGTACGGGAGAACGGAACGCCGAAGTGCTCCAGCTCCAGCACCGCGTCGACCGCGTCGCGCACCAGGTACTCGATGGCATCCTGGTCGCCCAGCCAGTCCGACCCCTTGACGGTGTCGTACATGTGCCAGCGCCAGTTGTCCGGGCCCATGTTGCCGAGCGACGCGGAGATGCCGCCCTGCGCCGCAACGGTGTGCGAGCGGGTCGGGAAGACCTTGGTCACGCAGGCGGTGTTCAGCCCGGCCTCGGCGCAGCCCATGGCCGCGCGCAGTCCGGCGCCGCCGGCGCCGACGACCACGACGTCGAACTTGTGTTCCGTGATGGGATAGGCAGCAGGCATGGCGTCACCCTCCGAACGCGATCTTGAGGACGGCCAGGATGCAGATCAGTGCACCGATCCAGCAGCCGAACGTGTTGGCGAACATCAGGAACAGCTTGGAGGCGGGAGCGTGGACATAGTCCTCGATCACGACCTGCAGGCCGAGCTTCAGGTGCCAGAATGCGGTGACGACCAGCAGCAGCAGGACGCCGGAGACCACCGGGTGGCCGACGATGCCGGCGGCGGTGGCATAGTTGGCGCCCGCCAGACGGATCATCAGCACGACGAACGCGAAGACCAGCGGCACCAGCGCGATGGCCGTGACCCGCTGCATCCACCAGTGCTCGGTGCCGTCCTTGGCCGAGCCAAGGCCGCGCACGTTCTTCAGCGGCGTGTTGAGTTGCGAGATCTTCATGACATCAGCCTCCGAACGCGTAGGCGCAGATCCACGCCAGTACGGTCAGCACGGCGGAGGCGATCACCACCATCCAGCCGGAACGGTAGACCGACGGGATCTCGAAGCCCCAGCCGGCATCCCAGTACAGGTGCCGCAGGCCATTGCAGAGGTGATAGAAAAGTGCCCAGGTGAAGCCGAACAAAACCAGGCGGCCGACCCAGCTGCCGGCAATGCCCATCACGACTTCGTAGTATTCGCGGCCGCTCGCCAGCGCGACAAGCCACCACAGCACCAGAACAAGCCCCCCGGCGAGCACGACGCCGGTGATACGATGCAGGATCGACATAAGCGCCGTGATCTGCAGCATGTCGTAGACTTGAAGATGCGGCGATAGCGGGCGATTTGCGTTCGCCATGTTCGTCCCCCTCGTCCTTCCGGACCTGCCGGAATTCCTTGATCCCCAATCCCGTGCCGTGCGGGCATCGTCGCGAGGCGCGGTCCGACGCGGCGAAGGGATTGTACGACCAAGGGATTTCCTGTCAACGAACGACGCCTGTCCGGCCCGGATCCGCGCGAGATTCGGCCGAAGTGTGTCGTTGCGCACGAACCCCTTGTGCGACTAGATTAAGCACAGGATACGCGCGTGATTTGAAAGGTAACCCGACGCCATGACGAACCCGGGCCGGCCATTGCAGGGCCGACGCGTGCTGCTGGTCGTTGGCGGCGGTATCGCGGCGGTGAAGATCCCCGACCTGATCCGGCGGCTGGCCGAGCGCGGCGCCAGCGTGACCCCCGTACTGACCCGGGCGGGGGCGGAGTTCGTGACGCCGCTGTCGCTGTCGGCGCTGGCCGGCGAGCGGGTCTATTCAGAGCTGTTCGACCTCACCGACGAGGCGGAGATGGGGCATATCCAGCTCTCGCGCCGCGCCGACGTGGTGCTGGTGGCGCCGGCGACCGCCAACATGCTGGCGCGCATGGCCGCCGGCATGTCCGATGAACTGGCGACGACCCTGCTGCTGGCGACCGACAAGCCGGTTCTGGTGGCGCCCGCCATGAACGTGCGCATGTGGCTGCACCCGGCAACGCAGCGGAACCTCGCGATGCTCCGCGCCGACGGCATCGGCGTGATCGAGCCCAACGAGGGCGCCATGGCCTGCGGCGAGTTCGGCCCCGGCCGCATGGCCGAGCCGCTGGAGATCGTCGCGCGGCTGGAGCGCCACTTCACCTCCGGCGCGCTGGCCGGGCTGAAGGCGCTGGTCACCTCCGGCCCGACGCACGAGCCGATCGACCCGGTGCGCTACATCGCCAACCGTTCCTCGGGCAAGCAGGGCCATGCCATCGCCTCCGCGCTGGCGGCCCTGGGCGCCGAGACCGTGCTGGTCAGCGGCCCCACCCGGCTGGCCGACCCGGCCGGCGTCACCGTCGTTCCCGTCGAGACCGCCGAGCAGATGCTGGCCGCCTGTCGTGCCGCGCTGCCGGCCGACATCGCGGTCTGCGCCGCCGCCGTCGCCGACTGGCGGGTGGCGCGCGCGGCGAACCAGAAGCTGAAGAAGGAGCCCGGCAGCGGCCTGCCGTCGCTGGAACTGGCGGAGAATCCCGACATCCTGAAGACCCTGTCGGGACTGGTTGCCGGCCGGCCGGACCTGGTGGTGGGCTTCGCCGCCGAGACAGAGAAGCTGGTGGAACACGCCACCATCAAGCGCGCCCGCAAGGGCTGCGACTGGATCGTCGCCAACGACGTGAGCCCGGCCACGGGAACCTTCGGCGGCGACCGCAACACGGTGACCCTGATCACCGGCGGCGCGCCGGAGGCCTGGCCCGCCATGGACAAGACCGAGGTCGCGGCCCGGCTGGCGGCACGCATCGCCAGCCATTTCGGCCGCGCGGCATGAGCGGGATCGAGGTTGGCGTGACGCGGCTGCCCCACGCGGCCGACCTGCCGCTGCCGGCCTACGAGACGGCGGGGGCGGCGGGCATGGACCTGCGGGCAGCCGTTGCCGAACCGGTGGTGCTCGGTCCCGGCGCGCGCGCCATGGTGCCGACCGGCCTCGCCATCGCCCTGCCGGCCAGCCACGAGGCGCAGGTGCGGCCACGCTCCGGTCTGGCCGCCCGCCACGGTGTCACGGTGCTGAACAGCCCCGGCACCGTCGACGCCGACTATCGCGGCGAGATCGCCGTGATCCTGATCAACCTTGCCGACAGCCCGTTCGAGATCCGGCGCGGCGACCGCATCGCCCAGCTCGTCGTGGCGCCGGTCACCCGTTGCATCTGGCGCGAACAGGACAGCCTGGATGCAACGGCGCGCGGCGCCGGTGGCTTTGGCTCGACCGGAGGTATCTCCCGATGAACGATGTCCTGCGCCTGCCCAAGAAGACGCTCTTCGCGCTCGATGCGGTGGTCGATGTCGCCTACAACGCCCGGCCCGATCCCGTGCAGTCCAAGGACATCACGGATCGACAGGGCATCCCGCCGCGCTATCTCGAGCAGGCGATGCAGCAGCTTGTCCGTGCCGGGATCCTTAAGGGGGTCCGGGGACCGCGTGGCGGCTACACGCTGGCCCGCGAGCGGCGGCGCATCACGGTGGCCGATGTCGTGCGGGTGATTGCCGCCGACGAGGAGAGCGACGAGGATACGGGCTCCGACATCGGGGCAAAGGTGATCCGGCCGCTCTGGACGGAGATCCAGGACGAGATCATCTCGCGCCTGGAGACGGTGACGCTGGAGGACCTGTGCCGACGCGCCCAGGAGGCCGGGGTGGACCGGGCGCAACGCCTGGCACGGGATTTCACCATCTAGGGATCTGCGGAACAGCAGGAACGACGGGCCGCCGGCCCGGTGACTGAAACGGGGACGGAAACCATGACTGACAGCAATCGCTTCACGCCGCCGCGCGGCCGCGTCTACGACTCCATCGTCGACACCATCGGCGCCACGCCGCTGGTCCGGCTCAACCGCATCACCGAGGGCGCGAAGGCCACGGTGCTGGCCAAGCTGGAGTTCTTCAACCCGCTGTCCAGCGTGAAGGACCGCATCGGCGTCTCGATGATCGAGGCCATGGAGGCCGCCGGCCAGCTGAAGCCGGGCGCCACCATCATCGAGCCGACCTCGGGCAATACCGGCATCGCGCTGGCGTTCGTGGCCGCCGCCAAGGGCTATCGCCTGGTGCTGGTGATGCCGGAGAGCATGTCGATGGAACGCCGCCGCATGCTGAAGCTGCTGGGCGCCGAGCTGGACCTGACGCCGCCGGAAAAGGGCATGCCGGGCGCCATCGCCCGCGCGAAGGAACTGGTCGAGGCGACCCCCGGCGCGGTGATGCCGCAGCAGTTCGCCAACCCCGCCAACCCGGCGATCCACGTGAAGACCACGGCCGAGGAAGTCTGGGCCGACACCGCCGGCGCGGTGGACGTGGTGGTCTCCGGCGTCGGCACCGGCGGCACCGCGACCGGCCTCGGTCGCGTGCTGAAGGCGAAGAAGCCCGGCCTGAAGCTGGTGGTGGTGGAGCCGGAGGACAGCCCGGTGCTGTCCGGCGGCAAGCCCGGCCCGCACAAGATCCAGGGCATCGGCGCCGGCTTCGTGCCGGAGAACCTGGACGTCAAGCTGGTCGACGAGGTGCTGACCATCGGCAACGAGACCGCCTTCGAGACCGCGCGCAAGCTGGCGCGGCTGGAAGGCATTCCGGTCGGCATCTCCTCGGGTGCGGCGGTCGCAGCGGCGCTGGAACTGGCGGAGCGCGACGACATGGCCGGCAAGACCATCGTCGTCATCATCCCCTCCTTTGCCGAACGCTACATGTCGACGGCGCTGTTCGAGGGACTGTGAGCCCAGACGGTACCGATATGGTGACGACCGGCTACTGGCAGGTCGTCACCCTGACCGAGAGCGGCGACCTGGCCGGGATCGAACGCGCGGTGGGCGAGCTGGCGCTGGCCCACTCCGTGTTCCGTCACGAGGACGGCAAGCGCTGGCGCGTCGAGGCGATCTGCGACCATGCGCCTGAGGAATGGCCGCTTTCGGGCGAGACCACGGTACAGCCGCTTGAGATGCGTGACTGGGTGGCCGAATCGCAGGCAGCGCTGCCCGCCCTCGACATCGGCCGCTTCCACGTGCGCGGCGGCTGGGACCGGCGCGGCCATGCCGGGCAGATCGACCTGGTGATCGAGGCCGGGCAGGCCTTCGGCACCGGCCGCCACGAAAGCACGGAGGGCTGCCTGGTCGTGCTGCAGCAGGTGGCGCGGCAGCGGCGGGTGTTCTCAGTGCTCGATGTCGGCACCGGCGCCGGCATCCTGGCCATCGCTGCCGCCCGCCTGACCGGTGCGCGGGCCGTCGGCACCGACATCGACCCGGTTTCCATCGACGTCGCCATCGAGAATGCCGACCTCAACCGCGCCGGCACGCGCTGCCGCTTCACCACCGCCGACGGCACCCGGCACGGGCTGATCGCGTCCGGCCGGCCCTATGACCTCGTCTTCGCCAACATCCTGGCCAGGCCGCTGGCATCCATGTCGGGCATGATCGCGCGCGAAGTGGCGCCGGGCGGCGACCTGATCCTCGCCGGCATCCTGAACCACCAGGTGCCGCTGGTGCTCTCCCGCTATCGACCGCTCGGCCTGCGTCTGGTGCATCACCGTCGCCGCAATGGCTGGAGTATCCTGCGGCTCTCGCGTCCCGGAGTCTGACCATGCCCGCCACCACCGCCGACCGCGTTGCCGACCTGCGTGCCGAACTGGCCCGGCGCGGCCTCGACGGCTTCCTCGTCCCCCGCAATGACGAGCATTTCGGCGAGTGGGTGCCGGCCTCGGCCGAACGGCTGGCCTGGATCACGGGCTTCCTGGGCTCTGCCGGCCTCGCCATCGTGCTGACCGACCGTGCCGCCGTGTTCGTCGACGGCCGCTACACGCTGCAGGTGCGCGACCAGGTCGACCTGGCGATCTTCGAGCCGCGCCACATCAGCGACGAGCCGGCCGCCGACTGGCTGAAGGACGCGATGGGGCCGGGGCAGAAGCTGGGCTTCGATCCCTGGCTGCACACCGAGAGCGGTCTCGCCGCGCTGCGCAAGGCCGCCGCCGCCGTCGGCGCCGAACTGGTGGCGGTCGATCCCAATCCGCTGGATGCCGTCTGGACCGACCGGCCGGCCGCGCCACTGGCGCCCGTCGTGCCGCATCCGGAGTGCTATGCCGGCGAGGCATCGGCCGACAAGCGCCGGCGCATCGCCGCCGACGTGGTGGAGCAGGGCGCCTCGGCCGCCGTGCTGACCCTGCCGGAATCGCTCGCCTGGCTGCTCAACATCCGGGGCGGGGACGTGCCGCGCACGCCGCTGCCGCTGGGTTTCGCCATCCTGCATGGCGACGGTCGCGTCGGCCTGTTCATGGCACCGGAGAAGCTGTCGCCGGAGACCCGCGCCTGGCTCGGCAACGCCGTCGAGCTGCGCCCGAAGGAGGCGTTCGGCGAGGGACTGGACGAACTCTCCGGTCAGACCGTGCTGGTCGACAAGCCGACCGCCGTCGTCGCTGTCTGCGACCGGCTGAAGGCCGCCGGCGCGACGCTGGTCGAGGGCACCGACCCGACCATCCTGCCCAAGGCGCTGAAGAACGAGACCGAGCTGCAAGGCACGCGCGGCGCCCATGTGCGCGACGGTGCCGCCATCAGCCGGTTCCTCGCCTGGCTCGCGGCCGAGGGCGCCTCCGGCGATCTCGACGAGATGGCCGCGGCCGAGCGGCTGGAGGCGATCCGGCGCGAGCACGACATGCTGCGCGACCTCTCCTTCGACACCATTTCCGGTGCCGGTCCGAACGGCGCCATCGTGCATTACCGCGTCAGCCCGGAGACCAACCGCCGGATCGAGGCCGGGCAGCTCTTCCTGGTCGATTCCGGCGCGCAGTACCCGGACGGGACCACCGACATCACCCGCACGGTTGCCATCGGCACGCCGTCGGAGGAGATGCGCGACCGCTTCACCCGCGTGCTGAAGGGCCATATCGCGCTGGCGACCGCGCGCTTCCCGAAGGGCACCACGGGCAGCCAGCTCGACGCGCTGGCCCGCGCCCCGCTCTGGCAGGCCGGGCTCGACTACGACCACGGCACCGGCCACGGCGTCGGCAGCTATCTCGGCGTCCACGAGGGGCCGCACCGCATTTCCAAGATGCCCAGCACCGTGGCACTGCAGCCGGGCATGATCGTGTCCAACGAACCCGGCTACTACCGCACCGGCGCCTACGGCATCCGCATCGAGAACCTGGTGGCGGTGCAGGAGGCGGCGGTGGATGGCGCCGAGCGCCCGATGCTGGGCTTCGAGACGCTCACGCTCGCACCGATCGACCGGGCGCTGGTGATGACGGAGATGCTGAGCGCCGAGGAACGGGCCTGGCTCGACGCCTACCATGCACGGGTGCGGGAGACGTTGACGCCGCTGGTCGATGCCGCGACCGCCGGCTGGCTGGAACAGGCGACCGCACCGGTCTGAACGAGACGAACACGACCCCGGGGAGGGACCGATCATGGCAGACACGGGTACGAACAGCGCGGCGGCGGCGGCCCCGACCATCGATGTCGACCGGATCCGGGCACGGTACCGGGAGGAGCGCGACCGTCGTCTCAGGGCCGATGCCAACGCCCAGTACGTCAGGACCGAGGGCCGCTTCGCCGCCTACCTGGACGATCCCTGGGCCGATCCGGACTTCAGCCGCGCCCCCGTGCACGACGAGATCGACGTCCTGATCGTCGGCGGCGGCTTCGGTGGCCTGCTGGCCGGCGCGCGGCTGAAGATGGCCGGGGTCGAGAGCTTCCGCATCATCGACAAGGCGGCGGACTTCGGCGGGACCTGGTACTGGAACCGCTATCCGGGCGCGGCCTGCGATACCGAGAGCTACATCTACCTGCCGCTGCTGGAAGAGACCGGCTACATGCCCGAGCGCAAGTACGCGCCGGCGCCGGAGATCATGGAGCACTCGCGCCGCATCGGCCGGCATTTCGGCCTCTACGAGGGCGCGCTGTTCCAGACGGTCATCACCGGCATGCGCTGGATCGACGACGACCAGCGCTGGGCGGTCAGCACCAGCCGCGACGACGATATCCGCGCCCGCTTCGTCATCCTGGCCGGCGGCCCGCTGCAGCGCCCGAAGCTGCCGGGCATCGAGGGGATCGAGAGCTTCCGGGGCCACAGCTTCCATACCAGCCGCTGGGACTACGACTATACCGGCGGCAGCTCGCGTGGCGGCCTGACCGGGCTGAAGGACAAGCGCGTCGGCATCATCGGCACCGGCGCCACCGCCATCCAGTGCGTGCCGCACCTGGGCGAATGGGCGAAGGAACTGTTCGTCTTCCAGCGCACGCCGTCCACCGTCGACGTCCGCGCCGACCGCCCGACCGATCCCGACTGGGCGAAGTCGCTGGCCCCCGGCTGGCAGCGGGAGCGCATGGACAACTTCACCTCGGTGATCTCCGGCGGGCCGTTCGACGTCGACCTGGTCAATGACGGCTGGACCGACCTGATCGGCAACATCCTGCTGGCCGCGCGCCGCCAGGCGAAGGACGGCGCGCCGCCGGCCGACCCGGAGGCGCTGGTGCAGATGGCCGACTTCCAGAAGATGGAGCGTGTCCGCGCCCGGGTCGACGCGATCGTCCGGGACAGCGCCACGGCCGAGGCGCTGAAGCCCTGGTACAACGCCTTCTGCAAGCGGCCGTGCTTCCACGACGCCTACCTGCAGACCTTCAACCGCCCGAACGTGCACCTGGTGGACACGAAGGGGCGGGGCATCGACCGCGTGGTGCCCGGGGGCGTGGTGGTCGACGGCAAGACCTACGAGATCGACTGCCTGATCTATTCCACGGGTTTCGAGGTCGGCGAGGACTACACCCGCCAGATCGGCTTCGAGATCCATGGCCGCGACGGCCAGACCCTGACGGAGAAGTGGAAGGACGGGGCGCGGACCCTGCACGGCTTCTTCAGCCGCGGCTTCCCCAACTGCTTCATCGTCTCGACCCTGCAGACCGGGCAGAGCGCCAATTTCCAGCACATGCTGGACGAGCGCTCCAAGCACTTCGCCCACATCATTTCCCGCCTGCGCGAGCTCGGCGTGACCTCGTTCGAGCCGACCGAGCAGGCCGAGACCGAATGGGTGGAGAAGGTGGTGAAGGCCGCGAAGGGCCGCGAGACCTATCTGCGCGAATGCACGCCGGGCTACTACAACAACGAGGGCGCGGGCTTCGACGAGCGGCTCAGCCGCAACAGCCAGTACTGGCGCGGCCCGGTGGCCTTCCTGAAGATGCTGGACAAGTGGCGCGCCGAAGGCAGCTTCGCCGGGCTGGAACTGAGGCGCTGAGCGCCTAGAGCGCCAGCGCCCGGCCCATCAGGCCGCCGAAGGCCTCCGCCAGCACCTCCCATGCCGGGTCGTGGCGGCGACCCTTGCGATGCAGCTCGTAATAGTAGGCCGTGAGGCAGCCCAGGCGGTATCCGGCCTGGGCGCGGGACCAGTCGATGTCGGCCGGCGTCGCCATGCGCGACGGGCCCTTCGGCGACTACAGCCAGGGGACGCCCGGCGTGAACAAGCCCGACCGCGGCCACGTGGTCCGCGCCGGCTCGATGGCGGCGAAGGACTGAGACAGCGCCGGCCGGGAAACCGGCCTGCACCTTGCCTACCGCGCGACGACCAGGAAGACGGAATCCGTCGCGTCGGCGACCAGTTCGGTGAACCGCTTGCCGCTCGTGCCGCCGGACTGGCTCAGTTCGATATCCGACAGCAGCGGCAGGGCGTAGTCCGACTTCACCGCGTAGTTGACGTTCTGCGGCAGGCTCCCGTTTTCAATCAGCGCGGTGATCGAGTTCAGCGTCTGGGTGACGATGCCGATGACGCGGCCCTGGTCGTCGAACAGCGGGCCGCCGGAATTGCCGGGCTGGATCGGGACGTCCACCTGGATGAAGCGAACGTCGTCGTCGATCCCGGACAACGCGTTGACGCGCCCGAAGGTCGCCTTCTGCTCCTGGCCCTGGATGTCGATCCGCGGATAGCCGAGCGTGAAGACATCTGCTCCGCGCTGCGTCGACACCGACGGCACGATGGGCAGCGGTTTCGAGACGATGTCGGCCTTCAGCACGGCGACGTCGTTGGCCGGGTCGGTGCGTATGATCTTCATCGGCACCACCCTGTCGCCGATATAGGCGGCAAGGTCCGTGGTTCCCTCGATCACGTGGAAGTTGGTGATCGCGTGTCCGGAGGCGCTGATGAAGAAGCCGGTGCCGGTCGAGAAGCCCTTCTCCTTGCGCGTCTCCTTGGGCCGGTAGACAGGCAGGTCGGGCTTCTCCGCCACCGCGACGCGGAGGGTGCCGAGTTCGGCCTTCGCCTCGTCGAGGCTCATCCCGAAGGCAAAGGTGAAGGTGTTGCCCCTGCGGTCGCTGCCGCTGCCGAAGCCGCTGGTGCAGGTCTTGGCCTGCCAGTCGCCGTCGATGATCCGCCCGTCATCGCAGCGCAGGCGGGCGTCGCCGCGCTGCCCGGCGCAATAGGGGATCAGGAACGCACCGGCGAGGTGGTTGCTGGCCGGGATGTGCAGCACGCGCGAGTGGCCGCTGCACCGCAGCCCGCTGCGTTCGGCCTTCACCTCGATGAAGGCGGTGCCGTTCATCAGGTTGTGGTCGATCTCGCCCTGGAAGACCTCGTTATGGTCATCGAAGCTGCCGGTGATCGGATATTTCGCCGTGCACGCCGCGGCGGCCAGCGCCACCAGCGTGATCGCGATCCACCGCCGGACACCCCGGCCCCGCCCCTGCACTGTCCGGTCCCGCATCGTCTGCCCCTCGCGCGCAAAAACCAGCCCGCGCGAACGCGGTCACCGCATCAGAGAATGCATCCGTGACGTGATGACTGGCAACATGAATGTATCCTGCGGTTGACGGATCGAGGCAATCCCGTCTCAGGACGCCCCGACCAGCCGCTCCCCCTTCAGCCGGATGCCGGCGGCCTCGCGGTCCCAGGTGTCATTGGTGACGCCCTGGCTGCGCAGTTCGGCCTTCTGCACCTTGGCGGTCGGCGTCTTGGGCAGCTCGTCGACCACCCGGACATAGCGCGGCACCATGAAGTGCGCCATGCGCGGCACCAGGAAGCGGATCAGGTCCTCCGGGTCGACCGTCTGGCCGGCGACCGGGGCCACCACCACCATCACCTCGTCCTCGCTCAGCTCGTTCGGCACGGCGATGGCCGCGACCTCGCGTACCGCCGGATGCGCGCCGACCTCCGCCTCCACCTCGAAGGACGAGATGTTCTCGCCCCGGCGGCGGATGGCGTCCTTCATGCGGTCGACGAAGAAGAAATTGCCATCGGCGTCGCGGCGGAAGGCGTCGCCGGTGTGGAACCAGCCGTTCCGCCAGGCCTTCGCGGTCGCCTCCGGGTTGTTGTAGTAGCCCGAGTTCATCGCCCAGGGCCGGTCGGTGCGCACCAGCATCTCGCCGATCTCGCCCACCGGGACCTCGCAGTCATTGTCATCGACCAGCCGCACCTCGACCCCGGCGCGGGGCTTGCCGCAGGTGCCGCGCACCAGCGGGTTCGGCTCCGAGAAGATCGGCGTGGAGATCTCGGTCATGTTGAAGATGGTGTAGACGTCGACGCCGAAACGCTTCGAGAAGGCCGCGATGTCGCCGGCCAGCGGCACCATGAAGGCCACCCGCAACGGGTTGTCGGCGTCGTCGGGACGGGGCGGCAGCTTCTCGATGAACGCGGCCATGACGCCCAGCAGGAAGGTGGCGGTCGACTGCGTCGCGCGGATCACCTGCCAGAAGCTGGCGGTGTCGAAACGCTCCACCAGCGTGATCGAGGCCCCGCGCACCAGCATGTTGTAGATGATGCCGGTGCCGCCGATGTGGAACATCGGCAGGTTCACCAGGAAGCGGTCGTCCTCGCCGATATTGGGCCAGGATTCCGGTCCGGCGTTCGAGAACAGGTGCAGGTAGGAACACAGCACGCCCTTGGACGGGCCGGTGGTGCCGGAGGTGTAGATGATCTGGTGCGGGTCCCAGGGTTCGATGGTGCGCGGCGGGGCTGCGACGGTGCCCGCGCCCGGCAGCATGGTCGCTTCCCATGTGCCGCAGTCCAGGCCGTCGATGGCGACGGCGCCGCCCAGCGTCACCAGCCGTTCCAGCCGTGCCGTCTCCACCTCGGCCAGGCGCGGGGCGAGGTCGGCATGGGCGACGATCAGCTTCGCGTCGGAGACCTTCAGCACGTGCGCCAGCAGGTTGCCGCGATAGCTGGTGTTGATGCCGACGAAGACGGCGCCGATGTAGTTCACGGCCAGGAAGAGACGGATGTTCTCGCGGCTGTTGGGCAGCCAGGAGATGACGTGATCGCCCATGGCCACGCCGGCCTGCTGCAGCCCCAGCGCGGTCTGCAGCACCAGCTCGCGCAGCCCGGCATAGGTCCAGGTGCTGCCATCGTCGAACACCGCGTAGACCTTCTCGGGCCGCTCGACCGCCCAGCGGTCGACCAGTTCGCGCACGACGACGCGGTTGCGGGCCGGTATGCGCGGGTCCTTCGCCTCGGGTCCGGGCGTGTACGGTGCGGCGTCGATCCGGCTCATCAGGTCTCCCCTTCCTGCGGGCTGCCGGGCGATGCTACCCGCCGGTAGAAACCACTGTAAAGCGGTCGTCGCCGGCAGACCGCTTGCGTCACGTCACAGTTCTGAATATTGTCGACAATATGGAAAACGCGGGAAGCAACCGGCCGGATGTTCCGGCAATCGAGATTCCGCCGCCGCTGCCGGTATTCGTCGCCGAGCGGCTGGCCGACGACATCGAGGCGCTGGTCTACGCGCCCGGCGAACGGTTGTCGGAGGAGGCCATTGCCCAGCGCTTCGGCGTCAGCCGCGCGCCGGTGCGCGAGGCGCTGCGGCTGCTGGCCCAGGAAGAGATCGTGCTGATCGAGCCCCGGCGCGGCGCCCGGGTCCGCAGCTACACCCCCGAGGAAGCGTCGGAAATGTTCGAGATGCGCGCCGTGCTCTACGGCCTGGGCGTGCAGCTCTTCGCCGAGCGCGCGACGGCGGACGAGATGGACGCGTACATCCGCATTGCCGATCGGGTCGCCGTGGTCGCCGCCGAGCCGGACGTGACGCCGGAGCGCTTCGCCGCGGCCACCCAGGCCGCCAGCCGCTTCATGCTGGCGCACTGCGGCAATGCGCGTCTCAACGCGACCATGCGGAAGATGACGCGTCGCTCGTTCCGTCACTACGCGGCGCTGGCCCACGGCACGCCCGAACGACGGCTGGAGACACAGGTGCACGGGCAGGCGATGCGGGAGGCCATCCTGGCGCGGCGCGCGCGGGAGGCCGGCGACATCGCGCGGTCCATCGTCGAGCGGAACCACCGGGAGGTGATGCGGCGCCTGGCGCTGGATGGCGCGCCGGCCTGAGACCCGGCCGGCACCCGCCGGCCACCGAAGGAATGATGCGCCGACACCCGCCGGCCGGAACCGAATGATGCGCCGGCACCCGCCGGCGCGGCGAGCCGCGGTGAATGCGGTCGTCGACCTGGGGAGGAAGAGATGATCGACAGGCGTCAGTTTCTGAAGGCCGCGACCGCGGCCGGTCTGGTCACGGCGGTCTCGCCCTCGCTGCTGCGCGCGGCGGGTCCGTGGGACGAGCTGGTCGCGCGGGCGAAGGCCGGCGGCCAGGTCACGCTGTATTCGTCGGGCGTGGCGCGCATGGAGGAGCCGCGCATGGCGGCCTTCACCGAGCAGTCCGGCATCAAGGTCAACTATGCCCGTCCGGGCGGCGGCGAGATCGTCATCCGCAAGTATGCGCAGGAGGTCGCCGGCGGCGCGCCGGTCGCCGACATCTGCACCCTGACCGACTACGCCCTGGGCCTCTATGCGAAGAACCAGGGCTGGGTGGATGACGTGGCGGTCCCCAACGACGCGTTCCTGACCGGCATCTTCGCCCGCAAGGACCCGGGCCTGGTGCCGACCGGCGGCTTCGGCATGGTCATCGTCTACAACGAGAAGATGATGTCGGCCGCCGACGCGCCGAAGAGCTACGCCGACCTGGCCGACCCGCGCTACAAGGGCCAGATCCTGTTCGGCGCACCCGAGAATGCCGGCTCCACCACACTGATGATCAAGGGCCTGGTCGAGATGTACGGCTGGGAGTTCGTCGAGAAGCTGCGCGCCAACGAATGCGCCGAGATGCGGCTGCAGGCCGAGGCCATGCAGGCGGTCGCCCGTGGCGAGAAGCCGGTCTGCGTCGTCGCCCAGGCCTGGGGCTACCTCTACAAGCAGCAGGGCGCCACCACGGCCATGAACTTCCCGACCGATGGCACCGTCTTCGCCCAGACCTGCCTGTTCGTCTCGAAGAACGCGCCGAACCCGGACGCTGCCCGCGTGCTGGTCAACCATATCCTGTCGACGGAATACCAGGTCTCGACCCAGCAGGTCGGCTCCTATCCGGCCAACAGCCAGACCCCGCTGGCCGAGGGCATCCCGCCGCTCGACTCGATCAAACTGTACTGGCCCGACCTGGTCGAGCTGGAGGCCAGGCGCGGCGAGGTGATCGACAACTGGCGGCGGATCATGGGCTGATGCGCGGCGTCGAGGTTCGCGACCTGGTCAAGAGCTTCGGTGCGGTCCGTGCGGTGGACGGGGTGAGCTTCTCCGTCCCCGCCGGCGGCATCACGACGATGCTCGGGCCGTCGGGGTGCGGCAAGACCACCATCCTGCGCTGTATCGCCGGGCTGGAGACGGCCACGTCGGGCGAGATCGCCATCGGCGACCGCACCGTCTTCTCCGGCGGCGTCTCGCGCGTTCCGGTGGAACGGCGCAACCTCGGCATGGTGTTCCAGAGCTATGCCATCTGGCCGCACATGACCATTGCCGACAACGTGGCCTATGGCCTGCGGGTGCGCGGCTGGTCGCGGGCGGAGAAGGACAAGCGGGTGCGGGAGGCACTGGCGCTGGTGCGGCTCTCGGGCTTCGAGGCTCGCCTGCCGGGCCAGCTCTCGGGCGGGCAGATGCAGCGCGTGGTGCTGGCCCGGGCCATCGCCTACGACCCGGAGATCCTGCTGCTGGACGAGCCGCTGGCGAACCTCGACGCGCACCTGCGCGAGGAGATGCGCCAGGAACTGAAGCGCATCCAGCGGGAGACCGGCACCACCATGATCGCCGTGACCCACGACCAGTCGGAGGCGCTGGCGATCTCCGACCAGATCCTGGTCATGTCGATGGGCCAGATCCTGCAGGCCGGAACCCCGGCCGAGATCTGGCAGCGCCCGGCCGGCGCCGAGGTGGCGCGCTTCCTGGGCGGGGTGAACGACCTGGAGGCCATCGCCGTCGATGACCGGATCGAGGTGCCCGAACTCGGGATCCTGACGACGGGCGTCGCGGCCACGCGCGGACGCTGCAGGGCGATCTTCCGCCCGGCCGACGCCAGGATCGCCGCACCGGCCATGGGCGAAGGGCTGGCCGGCAAGGTCGTGCTCTCGCAGTTCCTCGGACAGACCGTGCAGTATCTCGTCCGCTGCGGCGGGCAGGAAATCATCGTCGACGCGCCGGCCTCCGGCGGCGTCCTGGCCGACGGCACCGCGGTCTCGGTCTCGGTTGCATCCGGCGCGCTGATGGTCTTCCCGGAAAGCGCCGCGGCATGAGCGCGCCCTCGACCGCGCGTGGCGGGTTCCTGGCCCGGCACGGCATCGGCCCGGTCGCGCTGGCGATCCTGGCGGGCCTCGCCATCATGATCCTGACCGTCTGGCCGATGATCTGGCTGGTCATCGGCAGCCTGACGGAGAAGGACGGCTACGGTTTCGGTCGCTATGCCGAGCTGGTCGAGCGCTTCTCCTTCATCGACGTTCTGGCCAATTCCTGGATCTTCGCCGTCGGCACCGCGCTGTCGGCGATGGTGATCGGTGTCGGCCTGGCGGTGCTGGTGGCGCGGACGGACATGCCGTTCAAGCGCGCCGCGCGCCTGCTGGCGGTGCTGGCCTTCGTCTCCCCGCCCTGGCTCACGGCCATGGCCTATGTCTACCTGGCCAGCCCGAACGCCGGCTACATCAACGAGATCCTGCACGCCATCGCCGGCGTGAAGCCGTTCGACGTGCAGTCGATGGCCGGCATGATCTTCGTCTCGGCGCTGTTCCTGTTCTCCTTCGTCTTCCTGACCGTCGAGGGGGCGCTGGCCTCGCTGGACGGCAGCTTCGAGGAGGCGGCGCGCGTCTCCGGCGCCAGCCCGCTGCACGTCATCACCACCGTCACCCTTCCGCTGGTCACGCCGGCCATCGTCTCGGCAACCGTGTTCTCGCTGATCATTTCCTGGGGTCTGTTCGCGGTGCCGGCGATCCTGGGCCTGCCGTCGCGCGTCTACGTCTTCGCGACCCAGCTCTACCTGTTCCTCAACGCCTTCCCGCCGCGCCTGGAACTGGCCGCGGCCATGGGCGTGGTCTTCGTGCTCACCGCGCTGGTCCTGGGCGTGCTGGTCTGGGCCTTCCGCCGCCGCAGCGCGCTCAACCGCTTCCAGGTCATCGCCGGCAAGGGGGTGAAGGCCGCCGCCCTGCCGCTCGGCCCGTGGAAGTGGCCGGCCGTCGGCGCCGTCGCCCTGCTCGGCCTGCTGGCCACGGTCGGGCCGTACACCGTCATCCTGTGGATGTCGCTGAAGACGAACTGGTTCGGCGGCGGCGGCCTGTCGGACCTGTCGCTCGCCAATTTCCACTACGTGATCTTCGAGTACTTCGCCTTCTGGAAGATCACCGGCAACACGCTGAAGGTGGCGCTGATGGAGGTGGCGATCGTGCTGACGGTGGCGACCGCCGTGAGCTGGATTGCCCGCCGCACCCGGCTGCCCGGGCGGGGCATCCTTGTCGGCGGCGCCTACTACACGGTCCTGGTGCCCTCGGTGGCCTTTCTCGCCGCCGTGCTCTGGGCCTGGATCGGGTCCCCGGTCGGGCTCTACGGTACCTTGCTGCTGGTCGCCATGACCCAGGCCGCGCGCTCGCTGCCCATCGCCACCCGCAACATCGGCGACGGCATCGGCCAGATCGACCCGGCGCTGGAGGAGGCGGGCTCGATCTGCGGTGCCGGCCGGGGACGGGTCGCGGCGACCATCACCCTGCCGCTGCTGCGCCCCGTGCTGCTGGCCGCGTTCACGCTGGTGTTCCTCTCGGCGCTGCGCGACCTGAACACGCCGCTGTTTGTCGGCGGCGGCACCACCGAGTCCCTGACGCTCTCGGTGCTGATCTTCCAGCTCTGGTCGGAGACCCGCATGGGCGAGGCAACGGCGTTGACCATCGTGCTGCTGCTCATCACGCTGGCCATCTTCATCCCGCTGTCCCGCTCCTTCCGAAATCTGAGATGAGGTGAGGCGATGCTGCCGCTCGAGGGAATCCGTGTCATCGACCTCACCCATGTGCTGGCGGGCCCGTGCGCGACGCACCAGCTCCGCTGCCTCGGTGCCGAGGTGATCAAGATCGAGCGTCCGGGATCGGGCGACGTCATGCGCGCACTGGCGACACGGCCGGAGCTGCAGGGCCTGACACCCGGCTTCGTGGCGCTGAACGCCGGCAAGAAGTCGGTGGCCATCGACCTCGGCACGGCGGACGGGCTGGCGGCGCTGCGCCGGCTGGTCGCCACCGCCGATGTCTTCGTCGAGAACTTCCGCCCCGGCGCGGCGCGGCGTCTCGGCCTGGCGCCGGAGGACATCCACGCGCTGAAGCCCGGCATCGTCTACTGCTCGATCTCCGGCTGGGGCCAGGTCGGGCCGCTGGCCGGGCTGCGCGCCTATGACCACGTCATCCAGGCGGCGACCGGCATGATGGCGCTGCAGGGCGCGGCAGCCGGCGAGCCGCCGGTGAAGGTCGGCTTCCCGGTCGTCGACATCGCGACCGGCATGAGCGGGGCGCAGGCGATCCTCGCCGCCCTGCTGCGCCGGGCCCGGGGCGACACCGCGCCGATCACCCTCGACGTCTCCATGATCGACAGCGCCCTGGTGCTGATGGCCGGCGTCGCGGCGCAGACCCGCGCCACCGGCAAGGCGCCGCCGCGCATCGGCAATCGCGGCTTCGTCGGCAGCCCCGGCGCCGACACCTTCGCGACCAGGGACGGCTTCGTCTCGGTGGCGGCAAACACCATGGGCCAGTACGCCCGCATGTGCGGGGCGCTGGGGCGGCCGGACCTGGCCGCCCCGCCGCATGTGCCGGCCGGCCTTGCGCCCTCGGCGTTCCTCAACGACATGGCGACGCCGGAACTGCGGACCCAGCTCGCCGCGGCCTTCGCCGCGATGGACAGCGCACCGCTGGAGGCGGCGCTGATCGCCGGCGGCGTGCCGGCGGCCCGCGTCCGCGACGTTGCCGAATTCCTGGACGAGCTCTACAGCCAGACCGGCCGGATCGATATTCCCGACGTGCCGATGGCCCTCGGGCCGGCCTTCCGCTGGGCCGGCGAACCGGCGCTGCCGCTCGGTCCCGCGCCACGCCTTGGCCAGCACAACGCGGAATTGCTTGGCGTGTGAGTCCGTCGCGTCCGCCGCGGCTCCGGCGCATCCGCACCCCGGTCCCGCGCCCTGCGAAGCTTTACATCAGGCGCTACTCACCGGTAGGCTCTGATCCGTCGAGGCCTTGGGGAGGGATGCGACGTGCTGGATACCACCCAGGTATTCCACATCAACATCAACTGCACGGACCTGGAGCGGTCGCTGGCGTTCTACCGCCTGCTGGGTTTCCGCGAGGTGATCGATTTCAACGCCGCGGCCGACGGCGCCGCGCCGAGCGACGTGCTGGGCGATCCGGTACTGGGGCCGGCGCTGGGCCTGCCGGCCAATGCGCAGGCCCGCGCGCGCATGCTGATGCTGGGTGGCAACCCGCGCTGTGCCCGCCTGGACCTGATCCAGTGGATCGAGCCGAAGGCGGAAGGGTCGGCCCTGCCGCACCTCGCCTGTGTCGGCGTCGCGCGCATCTGCTTCCGCGTCCGCGATGTCGACGACGCCTGGCGCCAGATGCGCGATGCGGGCGCGGAACCGTTCACAGAGCCGGTGCTGATCAGCATGGGCGGTTCGCGCCAGAAGTTCTTCTGCGCGAAGGACCCGGACGGCATCGTGGTCGAGTTCATGGAATTTCTGAAAGACTGAGAGAACACAGGATCGAAGCCCGGCCCGGGAAGCGGGCGGGCCATTCACAACAGGGAGGATGACAATGAAGCTGTTCAGGACACTGGCGGCCACTGCCACGGCGGCGACCGTACTGCTTGGGGCGTCGGCGCAGGCCGATACGCTGAAGATCGCGGTCGGCTTCCCGACCGGCAGCGCGGCGTTCTACGCGCTGGACAATTTCGCGAAGAACCTGGAGGCCACCAGCGACCTGAAGGCCAAGGTGTTCCCGCTGTCGCTGCTGAACCTGAAGGAGACGCCGCCGGGCATCCGCGACGGCATCGCCGACATGGGCTTCGTGCTGCCGCCGTACTACCCGGCGGAGTTCGCGGAGACCAACCTGGCCGCCAACCTGTCGATGCTGGCGACCACCGGCACCCAGATCGAGAGCCCCGGCGCGGCCATGGGCGCGGCGATGACCGAGTACGTCTTCCTCCACTGCCCCGAATGCCAGGACGAGTACAAGAAGCAGAACCAGGTCTATCTCGGCACCGGCACCAGCCCGACCTACATCCTGCACTGCACCACCCCGATCCGTTCGATGGAGGACCTGAAGGGCAAGAAGTACCGCTCCGGCGCCGCCAATTTCGGCCGCTGGGCCGAGGCTGTCGGCGGCACCAAGGTCTCCGTGCCCGGCAATGACATCTACGAGGCGATGTCCCAGGGCGTGGTCGACTGCGGCATGTTCTCGGCGACCGAGCTCACCAACCTGCAGCTCTTCGACGTGACCAAGTTCATCACCACCAAGATCCCGGGCGGCGTCTTCGCCGGCGTCGCGACCAACAACATCAACCGCGACGTCTGGGCCGACCTGAACGCCGACCAGCGCGCGGCGATCTTCAAGGCCATGGCCCGCGCCAATGCCGACGTGACCTGGAAGTACTACGCCGACGCCAAGCGCAACCTGGCCGACGCGCCGGGCAAGGGCATCGAGATCATCGAGCCGACGGCGGACATGGTGAAGATGTCGAGCGACTTCGTGAAGGCCGACCTGGCCGTCATCGCCAAGGAGTTCACCGACGCCTACGGCCTGAAGAACGTCGAGGCCAAGATCGAGACCATCTCGGCCCTGGTCGAGAAGTACAAGGGCCTGACCGCGGACATGGCCGACGATCCGGAAGCGCTGGCGAAGCTCTACTGGGACGAGATCATGTCGAAGATCGACCTCGCCACCTACGGCCTGAACTGACCGGCAGCGGTCGCAAGCGTCACGGCGGTCCGCCCCCGGGCGGGCCGCCGTGCGGTTTGACGATACCCGGACGAGGACCATGGACCTGATCGATCGCTGGCTTGGCCGCACCATCAACCTCACCAGCATCCTGGGCTCGATCGCCATCAGCCTGATGATGCTGCACATCACCGCCGACGTGATCGGCAAGTTCGTCTTCTCCTCGCCGGTGCCGGCGACCATCACGCTGGTGTCCAGCTACTACATGGTCGTGGTCGCCTTCCTGCCGCTGGCGCTGGCCGAACGCCGTGACAGCCACATCACCGTCGAGGTGGTGACCGAACGCTTCCCGCCCTGGCTGCAGCGACACCTGCGCGGCCTGTCCTACCTGCTGTCGGGCGTGGTCTTCGGACTGCTGGCCTGGCGCACCTGGGGCGACGCCCTCAAGAAACTGGACCAGGGCTCCTTCATCATGGAGCAGGGCGTGAAGGTGCTGATCTGGCCGGGACATTTCCTGCTGCCGATCGGTGCCGCGCTGATGGTCCTGATGCTCGCGATGCGCTTCGCGCGCTACGCTACCGGTCGCGAAGACCCTGCGGCGCGCACCACCGCGTCGATGGAATAGGAGACGGCCCTGTCCGACGTACAGATCGGCTTCGCCGGCATCGGAATCCTGCTGGCACTCATCGCCCTGCGCATGCCCATCGGCGTGTCGCTGATCGGTGTCTCGTTCTTCGGCATCTGGGCCCTGGTCGGCGAACGCGCCGCCTGGGGTTCGATCGGTGTCATCCCCTACAGCTTCGCCGCGACCTGGCAGCTCAGCTCGGTGCCCATGTTCCTGATGATGGGCTTCCTCTGCTACCACGCCGGCCTGACCAAGGGCATGTTCGACGCCGCGCGGATGTGGCTGTCGCGCCTGCCGGGCGGGCTCGCCGTGGCCTCGATCTTCGGCGCGGCCGGGTTCGCCGCCGTCACCGGGTCGTCGGTGGCCTGCGCGGCGGCCATGGGCCGGATCGCGGTCCCGGAGATGATGCGGCACCGCTACTCGGCGACGCTCGCGACCGGTACGGTTGCGGCGGCCGGGACCATCGGCGCGCTGATCCCGCCGTCCATCCTGATGATCCTCTACGGCATCATCGCCGAGGTGCCGATCAGCGACCTGTTCCTGGGCGGCGTCGGTGCCGGCCTGCTCACCACCTTCGCCTATGTCGCCGTGGTCATGATCCAGGCGAAGATCAACCCCACCCTGGCGCCGCCGCTGCGCGAGGAGGTCACCTTCACCGACCGGGTGCTGGCGCTGCGCGACACCTGGCCGGTGCTGCTGCTGATGCTGGGCGTGTTCGGCGGCCTGTTCTCCGGGGCCTTCACGCCGACCGAGGCCGGCGCGGTCGGTGCCTCGCTGGCGGTGCTGATCGCCGCGATGAAGCGCAGCCTGACCTGGGCCAGCTTCCGCGACGCGCTGCTGGAGACGCTGCTCACCTCGGCCTCGCTGTTCATCATCGCCATCGGCGCCAGCATGCTGACCCGGTTCCTGGCCTTCAGCGGCGCGGGCGACTACCTGTCGGACGCGGTGGTGGCGCTGGGCGCGGACCGGCTGCTGCTGATCATCGGCATCTCGCTGATCTACCTGCTGCTGGGCATGTTCCTGGAGCCGATCGGCGCCATGCTGCTGACCCTGCCGATCCTGCTGCCGATCCTGGACGCGGGCGGCTTCAGCCTGGTCTGGTTCGGCGTGCTGCTGACCAAGTTCCTGGAAATCGGCATGATCACACCGCCGATCGGGCTCAACGTCTTCGTCATCAAGGGCGTGGTGGGTGACCTGGCCAGTACCAGCCAGATCTTCCGCGGCGTGGCCTGGTTCCTGGTCGCCGACCTGCTGATCGTCATCGCGCTGATCGCCTTTCCCGACATCATCCTCTATCTGCCGACACTGGTGGGCTAGGGGCGCGGGAACAGCGGTCATGGGGGAGGGCTGGAGATGCTGATTTCCGCGCGCGCGGCCGGTGGCCGGTTGGGCACGGTAGAGACCGAACTGACACCCCGGCGGCTGTTGGCCTATGCCTCCGGGCTCGGTCTTTCGGATGCCTGCTACCTGGACGACGACCGGCCGGGCGGGGCGCAGATGATGCCGGCCATGTGCGCCGCCATCGAGTGGCCGCTGGTCGACGGACGCCGCAGCTCGGAACTGATGGGCGTGACGCTCGCGCAGTACCGCAGCGTCGGGGTGCATGCCGAACAGGACAGCATCTTCCACCGCCCGCCCCAGGCCGGCGAGATCCTCAGGACCACGGGCGTGCTGGAATCCCTGCGCCAGACCCGCGCGGGCGTCCTGATGAACTGCCGCTGCGACAGCTTCGATACTGCCGGCAAGCCGGTGATCACCAGCCACATGGTCGGCATGCTGCGTGGCTGGACCCTGGACGAACCGTCGGGCGGCACGGACAGCCGCGACATTCCGGGGCCGCAGGACCTGTCGGGCGCCATTGTGGACGACGTCTTCGTGCCGCGCTGGCTGCCGCACGCCTATTCGGAATGCTCGGCGATCTGGAACCCGATCCACACCGAGCGGAAGGTGGCGCTGGCCGCCGACCTGCCCGACATCATCCTGCACGGCACCGCGACCTGGGCGCTGGCGATGGACCGGATCATCCGGGCCCATGCCGGCGGCGACCCGGCGCGGCTGAAACGATTCGCCTGCCGCTTCACCGGCATGGTGATCCCGGGCGAGCACATCACCGTGCGCCATCGCGCCGGGGACGGGGGCCGTGTCGCCGTCGAGGTGACGGACGAACGCGGCCAGGTCGTGCTGGGGAATGGTCTGGCGGAAATCGGGCCGGCCTGAAGCCGGCCCGGGGGGCCTGGCGGAGATCGGGCCGGCCTGAAACCGGCCCGGGATCCGTCCCGCCTGTGGCTCAGCCCCGGGCAGCGCGGGCGGCGAGTTCGGCGCGCAGCTTGTACTTCAGCACCTTGCCACCGACGGTGACCGGGAACTCGTCCATCACCACGATGGCCTTCGGCGTCTCGAAGCCGGCCAGCCGGGCGCGGGCAAAGGCGATCACCTCCGCCTGGTCGATGGTCCGGCCGGCCTTGACCAGCACGCAGGCGGTCACTGCCTCGCCCCAGCGGTCGTCCTGCACCCCGACCACGGCCGCGCGCTCGATGTCGGGATGCTGCTGGAGTACCGATTCGACGCGGATCGAGGAGACGTTCTCGCCGCCGGACTTCACGATGTCCTTGTAGCGGTCGACCATGATGCGCAGCTCGTCCTCGCTGTCGTAGACGAAGCTGTCGCCGCTGTGGAACCAGCCATGCGCAAGCGCCGCCGCGGTCGCCTGCGGGTCGCGGTAATAGCCCGAGAACATCGCCGGTGTCCGGTACACCGCCTCGCCGGCGACGCCGGGCTGGCCACGCAGGTCGTTGCCGTCGGCGTCCATGACCGTCGCCGCCATGATCGGCGAGGGCAGGCCGACATGGTTCACCGCCGGCGCGTTGCGCATGAAGGTGTCGAGATGGCGGTCGACGAAGAAGCGGTGGCAGGCCACGGCCTCGGTCTGGCCGATGATCTCGTAGAAGATCGCGTTGGGGGCGCAGAGCTGGCGGAAGGCCCGCAGCGAGCCCGGTGCCATCGGCGCCCAGCCGTAGAACATCACCGTGATCGCCGACAGGTCGTAGGCGCGCGGTGTCTCCTCGCAGGCGCGGATCAGGCTCTCGACGAACTGCGGCGAGCCGCCGAACAGGCAGGTGACGCGCTCGCGGGTGCAGGCCTGGGCCATGGCGTGGCCCTCGGGCTTGCGGCCCATCACCGCCGTGCCACCGCACAGCAGCGGGGCGAACAGGCAGAGCTGGTCGCCGATGTGGTAGATCATCGGCGTGAACACGCCGCAGCGGATGTCCGCCTCGTGCGCCAGGCCGCGCGTGAACGACAGCGCATGGCTGTAGGCCACGTTGTAGGTGTAGGTGTGCGAGATCATCACCGCCTTCGGCGCCGCCGTGGTGCCGGAGGTGAACAGGATCTGCCAGATGTCGTCGCCGTGGATCCGGACGTCGGGCTCGCTGGCGTCGTGGCCGGCGATGAAGTCGTCGAAGGACGGCACCGGGCCGCCGTCGGGCGCGCCGATGATCATCACCGGTTCGACCCCGGCGGCCAGGAAGGCATCCGACAGCTTCGCCCAGAGGTCCGCGTCGACGATGGCGCAGACGGCGCCAACCCGCTTCAGCGCATCGGTGATCACGTCCGGGGCCATCATGGCGTTGACCGGCGCGGCGACCAGGCCGGCCTTGGCGATGCCGATCTTGCTCAGCCAGGCCTCGACCGAGTTGTCGCAGAGCATGGCGACGCGGGTGGCATCGGCCAGGCCGCGCGCCAGCAGGCCGTTGGCCACGCGGTTGATCAGGTCGTTGGCCTGGCGGTAGGTGACGCGGGCATGGGCCGGGTTCACCGTGGCGTCGGGGGTGGCGATGATGGCCAGCTTGTCGGGTTCGTTCCAGGTGAAGCGCTCGATGATGTCGCCCACCGAAACCCGGTTCCAGCGGTCGTCATTGCGCCGGTTGCGGAAGTTCTCGACGTCCATTGTCTGGCCGTTGTCCATCGTCTGCGCGTCTCCCCTTGTGCGCGACCGCGCTGTTCCGGCGCCTGCTCCCCGCAGGCCACCGCGCGGCCGTTCCGATTTCGAGGCGCGAAGGCTACCAGTGCGTCGCCAGCTTACAAAGCCCGGAGGTCGGGAATCCGCGACGCGGGGGCCGACGGCGTGCCCGTGCCGGGGCGCCATGTCAAAATCGGCCCCCACTCGAGGCTACTCTCGGGTAGATTTTGGGGCATGACCGGAGGGGCCGCGACGTCGTGCGCGGCGCGGGGAATCCTGCCGGGGCGTTGACACTTGCGGGGAGGCACCGATGAGCCAGACCGAAACAACCGGCGCCCGGCCGGCCTGCGACGTGATCGTGGTGGGTGCCGGGTTCGCCGGCATCTACGCGCTGTGGACCGCGCGCCAGCGGGGACTCGGCGTCCGCGGCTTCGAGGCCGGCAGCGATGTCGGCGGCACCTGGTACTGGAACGCCTATCCCGGCGCCCGCTGCGACGTCGACAGCTATTCCTACGCCTACTTCTTCGACAGCGACCTGGTGCGCCAGTGGGACTGGTCGGATGTCTGCGCCGGCCAGAAGGAGATCCAGCGATATCTCCGCCATGTCGCCGACCGCTGCGACGTGGTGCGTGACATCACCTTCGGCACGCGCGTGACCTCGGCGAGATACCTGCCGGAAGCCGGGCTCTGGTCCGTCGGCACCTCGGGCGGGGAGACCGTCACCTGCCGCTACCTGGTGCTGGCCGTCGGCGCGCTGTCGCAGCCGAAGGCGCCCGACATTCCCGGCGTCGACGACTTCGCCGGCCCCGCCTGGTTCACCTCCAGCTGGCCGCGTGACCGCGTGGTCGACCTGTCGGGCAAGCGCGTCGGCGTCATCGGCACCGGCTCGTCGGGCGTGCAGGTGATCCCGGAGATCGCGAAGGTCGCCAGCCAGGTCACCGTCTTCCAGCGCACGGCCAATTTCGTGACCCCCACCAATGGCGGACCGATGGACCCGGCCCGCGTCGCCGGCCTGCGCGCCGATCCGCAGGCGGTGCGCCGCGACATGCGCGAGACCTATGGCGGCACGCACCCGCTCAACATAGGAACGCTGCGCCACAGCGAGCTCGACGATGCCGGCCGCGAGCGGGAACTGTGGAAGGCGTGGGAGGGCGGCTATATCGCCCTGGCCTTCCGCGACGCCCACACCGTCGAGGCGAATGCCGCCATCTCCGAGTTCATCCGCCAGCGCATGCGCGAACAGGTGAAGGACCCGTGGACCGCCGAGCGCATCGTGCCGTGGGATCATCCCTATGGCGGCAAGCGCCCGTGCCAGAGCGACGTCTACCTGCAGGCCTACAACCGCCCGAACGTCCGCCTGGTCTCGCTGCGCGAGACGCCGATCGAGCGCATCGTGGCGGAGGGGATCGTCACCTCGGCCGGGACCGTGCCGCTGGACGTCATCGTCTACGCCACCGGCTTCGACGCGCTGACCGGCCCGGTCCGCAGCATGGACCTTGCCGGCATCGACGGGGTGCGGATGAACGACGTCTGGTCCGACGGGCCGGTGAACTATCTCGGCACCATGGTGCGCGGCTTCCCGAACCTGTTCCTGCCGTCGTCGGCCATGTCGCCCTCGGTGCTGTCGAACATGGCGACCCTGGCCGAGCAGCAGGTGGATTTCGTCTTCGACTGCATCGACTGGCTGGAGGCGCATGGCCGTCCGGCATTGCAACCGAAGGCGGAATCGCAGGAGTTCTGGCGCGAGGAGACGCTGCGCTACGCCCGGCGGGTGCCCGGCGCGCTGTCGACCAACAGCTGGTACAACGGCGCCAACATCCCCGGCAAGCCGCGCCAGTACATGGTCTATCGTGGCGGTTTCAAGCGCTACAACGAGACCTGCTACGACGAGCTGGAACGCGGCTTCCCCGGCTACGAGCTGCTGCGGACCGACGCCGCCTGACCCTGCCGCGTCCCGGCCGCGAGCGCATTCAGACTTGATCCCGGCCGGCTTTTCGCGCGCCATGGTCCCGGGTCCGGCACTGCGACGGGTCGCGGCGGCCGGCACCGGGAACGGAGGCGGCGGCCGTGTATCTCAGCGTGTTCGAGATCTTCAAGATCGGCATCGGGCCGTCCTCCTCGCACACCATGGGGCCGATGATCGCCGCGGGGCGCTTCCTGGACCTGCTGCGTGATCGTCACGAACCCGTCGCCCGCATCCGGGCCAGCCTGCGCGGCTCGCTGGCCTTTACCGGCAAGGGCCACGCCACCGACCGCGCCGTGCTGCTGGGGCTGCTGGGCTACCGTCCCGCCGATATCGACATGGTCGCGGCGGAGGCGGCGCTGGCGCGGCTGCACGCCACCCGTGTCCTGCCGGTGAACGGCCTGGGCGACCTGCCGTTCACACCCGCCGGGGACGTGGTCTTCGACTACGAGACGCTGGAGGAGGGGCATCCGAACCAGCTCCGCTTCGAGGCGTTCGGGCCGGACGGGGCAGTGCTGGTCGCCGGGACATGGTTCTCGGTCGGTGGCGGCTTCGTGCAGACGCGGCGCGAGCTCGAGGCGGCCTCGCATGCCGTGCCGGTCGAGACCGGCGTGCCCCATCCTTTCGGCAATGCCGCCGACCTGCTCGGTATCGCGCGCCGGACCGGCCGGGACATCGCGGGGATCATGCGGGCCAACGAATGCGCCCTGCGCCCGGAGGCGGAGGTCGACGCGGCGCTGGCTGGCATCTGGCGGGCCATGTCGGCCTGCATGGCGCGGGGGCTGGGCGAGGGCGCGGCGCTGTTGCCCGGCGGCCTCGGCATTTCCCGTCGTGCCGCCCCGCTGCATCGCCGCCTGCAGGAGGACCGGGGCGGAAACCGCCAGTTGCTGCACACCGCCATCGACTGGCTCTCGGCCTATGCCATGGCGGTGAACGAGGAGAACGCGGCCGGCGGGCAGGTCGTCACCGCGCCGACCAATGGCGCGGCCGGCGTGGTGCCGGCGGTGCTGCGCTATTACCTTGACCACTGCACCGGCAGCAGCCCGGCGCATGTCGGCGACTTCCTGCTCACCGCCGGCGCCATCGGCGGCCTGATCAAGCTGAACGCCTCGATCTCCGGCGCGGAGGCGGGCTGCCAGGGGGAGGTTGGCACGGCCTCGGCCATGGCGGCGGCGGGGCTCTGCGCCGTGCTCGGCGGCACCCCGGCCCAGGTCGAGAACGCGGCGGAGATCGCGCTGGAGCACCATCTGGGCATGACCTGCGATCCGGTGGCCGGGCTGGTGCAGGTGCCGTGCATCGAGCGGAACGCCTTCGGCGCGGTCAAGGCGGTGGCGGCCGCTTCCCTCGCGCTGCGCGGCGACGGCAACCACTTCATGCCGCTCGACAACTGCATCGAGGCGATGCGCCAGACCGGGCTGGAGATGAACAGCAAGTACAAGGAAACCGCGCTGGGTGGCCTGGCGGTCAACGTCCCGAACTGCTGAAAGATCAGGGGGCCCGTGTTTCCGGGTCGGGGCGCGGCCGGAACCAGTCATGGCACCCGGCGCCCTGTCCGATTATGATCGGCAAGTCCGGGACTGGGGGGCTCATGGATAGCATTGTGGCGCTGGCCGGCGCGAACCTGGTTTCGCCCGTGATCCTGAGTTTCGTGCTCGGACTGCTGGCGGCGCTGGCGCGCTCCGACCTGACATTCCCCGAGGCGGTCGCCAAGGGCCTGTCGCTCTACCTGCTGTTCGCCATCGGCTTCAAGGGCGGCGTCGGTGTCGCCGCGCACGGCGTCGATGCGCGCCTGGTGGCGGCCCTGCTGACCGGCGTGGCGCTGTCCTTCCTGCTGCCGTTTCTGGCCTATGGCCTGCTGCGCACGCTGGCGACGGTGTCTGTCGTCGATGCGGCCGCGGTTGCCGGCCATTATGGCTCGATCTCGATCGTCACCTTCCTGGCCGCGACCTCGCTGCTCGCCGGAACCGGCATCGCTTCCGAGGGCTACATGGTGGCCGTGGCGGCGGCGATGGAGGCGCCGGCGATCCTGTCGGCGCTCTGGCTGGCCTCGCGCGGCCGCGGCGCGGACGAGCGTGTCGGCGGCGATCTCTGGCGCGAGATCCTGCTCAACGGCTCGATCGTGCTGCTGCTCGGCGCCTTCGTCATCGGCTGGGTGACCGGCGCGGACGGGCTGGCGCAGATCGAGGCCTTCATCGTCGTGCCGTTCAAGGGCGTGCTCTGCCTGTTCCTGCTCGACATGGGCCTGGTGGCCGGACGCGGCTTGCGCAGCAGCGGCCAGGTCCTGTCGCCGGGAACCGTCGCGTTCGGTGTGCTGATGCCGCTGGCCGGGGCGGCCCTGGGCCTTGCCGGCGGGCTGCTGCTGGGGCTCTCCCAGGGTGGCGTGGTGCTGCTGATGGTGCTTGCCGCCTCGGCCTCCTATATCGCCGTGCCGGCCGCGATGCGCGTGGCGCTGCCGGCGGCCAATCCGGCGCTCTCGCTGACCCTGGCGCTGGGCGTGACCTTTCCCTTCAACCTGACGCTCGGCATTCCGCTCTACACCATGGTCGCGCGGGCGCTGACCGGGACCTGAAACCATGCAGATGCACAAGGCCAAGCGTGTCGAGATCATCATCGAGGCCGTCATGGAGCGGAAGCTGACCGCGGCGCTGAACGAGGCGGGCGTGACCGGCTACACCGTGCTGCCGGTCCACGGCGGCTCGGGGCGGTCGGGGACCTGGACCCGCGAGGGCCTGGTCGGGCGCGCCGGCGGCATGGTGGCCGTGATCTGCCTGATCCGCCCCGAACGGCTCGATCCGCTGCTGGCCGCGGCCTTCGCGGTGGTGGAGCGGCATATCGGCGTGGTCAGCGTGACCGACACCCACGTGCTGCGCGCGGAACGGTTCTAGTCGTCGCTGGCGCCGTCCCGGATCCGCTTCGTCAGGCCGGCGTGAAGCCCTGCAGCGCGCGGGTGATGCGCCCGATGGCCTCGTCGACCGTGGCCCGCGGGCAGCCGAGGTTCACCCGCATGAAGCCCTCGGCCTCGACGCCGAACTTGGAGCCGTGGTCGAGCCAGACCTGCGCCTCGGTCAGCATGAAGGTCCTGAGCTCGGCCGCCGAAAGCCCGAGGCCACGGCAGTCCATCCAGGAGAGATAGAGCGAATCCGACGGCAGCACGCGGACCCGCGACGTGGTGGCGTTGATCGCGTCGGCGAAGTGCAGGCGGTTGGCGCGGACATAGTCCAGCATGGCCTCAAGCCAGGGGGTGCCGTGGGTATAGGCCGCCTCCGCCGCGACCAGGCCCATGACGTTGACCGAACCGGAGCCGTTGCGGTCGAGCTGGCGGCGCAGTTCCTCGCGGCGCCTCGCGTCCGGCACGAACAGGTTCGCGGTGCTGAGGCCGGCCAGGTTGAAGGTCTTGCTGGGCGCCGTGCAGGTGACGCTGTTCCGCGCGAAGGCCTCGCCCAGCGACGCGAAGGGGATGTGGCGCCGGGCCGGGTTCAGCACGAAGTCCTGGTGCACCTCGTCGGCGATGACCAGGATGTCATGGCGGAAGCAGATCTCGCCCATCGTGCGCAGTTCGTCCTCGGTCCACATGTTGCCCGTCGGGTTGTGCGGATTGCAGAGGATGAAGATCTTCGTGTTGCCCTGGATCGCGGCCTCGAAGACGGCGGCGTCGAAGTGGTAGCCGTCGTCGTCCAGCCGCAGCGGCGCCAGCGCCAGGCGGCGACCGTTGGCCAGCGGGTCATCGTGGAAATGGGAATAGACCGGCGGCTGGATCAGGATCGTGTCGCCGGCCGAGGAAAAGGCCTGGATGATGGTCTTCAGCGCCGTCACAACGCCCGGCGTCTGCAGCAGCCAGTCCGCCGAGACCTCCCAGCCGAAGCGTGTCGCCTGCCAGCCGGTGATGGCGTCGAGACAGGACCGCGACGGCCCGCCCGGATAGCCGAAGACGCCGTGCCGCACCGCGTCGGCCAGGGCATCGATGACCGGCTGCGGCGCCCGGAAGTCCATGTCGGCGACCCACATCGGCAGGGGATCGGCGGCCTGTTCGGCCGGACTGAGGAACTTCTCGGGACGGGCCCACTTGGCGGAGTTGGTGCCACGGCGCTCGATCACGGCGTCGAAGTCGAAGCCGGTGGCTTCCGGTGCCTGTGCGGCGCGGGCTGTCACGGGAGTGTTCACGGGTGTTGTCCTCTGTTCGCTCTGCGGCGGCGCGGGCGGTTCTGGCACCCGGCTGCCGGCGCCGGAATTCCTCTTGCAAGCTATGTAGCTGGAACAGGCGCGCTTCCGGAATAGACCGCGAGCGGAAATTTGCCGTGAGGGGTGCGGTCCTCGACGCGATGGCGCAGGCCCGGCATGCGGGATCGGCCGTCGACAGCCGGCCCGGCACCGCGTGCAATCGGCCCCGACACGAATGAACGACCCTGGGGAGGGGAGCACATGCGCGGGGCCCAGTTCAGCCGCTTCGGCGATCCGGCGGAGGTCATCGGGATCGTCGACATGCCCGATCCGGGACCGCCCGGTCCCGACGAGGTGACCGTGCGCATGATCGCGGTGCCGGTCAGTCCCTCCGACCTGCTGAAGATGTCGGGGCGCTATGGCGCCGATCCGGCGACCCTGCCGATGACGCCGGGCGCCGAGGGGATCGGCCGCGTGGTGGCGGCGGGCAGCGACGTCCGCAATGTCGCGGTGGGTGACCTGGTCTGGTCGCCGGCCGAGCGGAGCTGGCGGCAACTGGTGCAGGGTCCGGCGCGCGGGCTGATCCCCCTGCCCGGACATGGCGATCCGCTGCAACTGGCCATGGGCCGGGCCAACCCGCTGACCATGTGGCTGATCGCGACCCGCTATGTCGACCTGCGGCCCGGCGACTGGATCATCCAGAACGCCGCCAACTCGGCCTGCGGGCGACGGCTGATCGGGCTGGCGCGCGATGCCGGCTGGCGGACAGTCAACGTGGTGCGGCGTGCGGACCTGGTCGATGAACTGGCCGGGGCCGGCGGCGACGTGGTGCTGGTCGATGGCGAAGACCTGGACGGGCGCATGCTGGCGGCGACCGGCGGCCAGCAGCCCCGGTTGGCCATCGACGCCGTGTCGGGCACGGCGACCGGCCGGCTGGCGGCCTGTGTCGAGCCCGGTGGCACGGTGGTGAACTATGGCCTGCTGTCCGGCGAGCCGATGATCGTGCCGGCGCGGGAAGCCCTGTTCCGCGACGTCCGCATCCGCGGTTTCTGGTACACGCCCTGGGTCCAGACCGCCCCGCTGGAGGAGGTGGAGCAGGCGTTCCGCTTCGTGGCGGAGAAGGTGGCGGCCGGGCGGCTCGACACGCCGGTCGAGGCGGTCTACCCGCTGGAGGAGGTCCGGGCGGCGGTCGCCCATGCCGCACGCGAGGGGCGTCGCGGCAAGATCATGCTGCGCCTGGCAGACGGCTGATGCCGGCGCCGGGCGGGCATCATTGTCCGGTGCAACACGAGGCCGCGGGTTCCGGCCATGCTCATCAGGCGTGAGATTCTCGACAGGATCGTCAGCGGAGAGGTCGACCGCGCCTTCCGTCGCTGGCAACGTCCGACCGTCAGACCCGGCGGACGGCTTCGTACCGCGGTCGGGGAACTCGCGATTCTCGCGGTGGACCAGGTCTCGCTTGCGTCACTCACGGACGAAGACGCGTATCGGGCCGGGTACGACACACCGGAAGACCTGCGCGCCGAACTGTCACGACAGCCCGATCGGGTCCTGTACAGAATAGGCCTGCGATATGTTGGTGCCGACCAAAGGGAGCTTCTTGGACAGGACGACGCCATTTCCGACGCGGAAGGTGCGCGTATCCTTGATCGGATGAACCGGATCGACACGGCCGCATCCTTCGCGGGCCTGTCCCTGCGCATCCTGACCTGGATCGACACCTGGCCCGGGCGGCGCGCGGGCGATATTGCCGGCGAGACCGGGATGGATCTGCGCAGGCTCAAGACCCACATCCGGAAACTCAAGGAACTTGGTCTGACCGAAAGCCGGCAGACGGGATACGGCCTTTCCCCGCGCGGTCAACGCGTGCGCGACATTGCCAGAAGGAACAGCGGCGCCTGACAGACCCGGGCTGGCTCCTGGCCAGGCCGCGGATCATGAATGAGCCTCGGCCCTGGCGCGCCACTCTCGCTCGGGTGAAGGCCCTAGCCCTGCCGCTTCATCAGCTGCTCGAGCTGACGCTGGACCTCGTCGAGCTGCCCCTTGAGCTGGGAGATCTCGTCGCCGCCGGTCTTCTCGGCGGGCGCGTCCCTGGCCGGCTCGGCCGGGCGCGACGGCGGCTGGGCGCCGGCCATGAACGGGTTGAACACCGACATGGCCTGCTCGAACAGCTGCATGTTGCGGCGCGTCGCTTCCTCGAACTGCTTCATCGGTGCCTCGATGGCCGAGCCGAAGCGGCGCTTCATCTCGTCCCGGTTCGAGGTGAAGGCGTCCATGGTCAGGTCGAGATAGCTCGGCACGAGGTTCTGCAGGCTGTCGCCGTAGAAACTGATCAGCTGGCGCAGGAAACTGACGGGCAGCATGTTCTGCCCCTTGCCCTCGGCCTCGAAAATGATCTGGGTCAGGACCGAGCGCGTGATGTCCTCGCCGGTCTTGGCGTCGTAGACGACAAAATCCACGTCGTCGCGCACCATGTCTGCCAGATGGTCGAGTGTGACGTAGGACGACGTCGCCGTGTTGTAGAGCCGTCGGTTCGCGTATTTCTTGATCGTGACGGGGCCAGTGGAAGTCTTCTCGCGCCGTACCGTCGTCATTCCCGCCCGCCTTTACACGGATGATCACCGAATGGGCACTATCGCCGCACAATGCTGCAATGCGCAAGGCATTTTCCGCGCTGCAAGGTCGCGCAGCGCAGCGCCATGGATGCGCCGCGGACGGCTTCGCGCTACACTGGCACGATGAACACCGACCAGGCGGAGAAGCCGGAACAGGCTCCGGATCCGGCCGGGTTGGCACGGCGCTATGTCGATCTCTGGCAGGACCAGGTCGCGCGCGCCGCCTCCGACCCGCGCCTCAAGGACGCCTGGCGGCAACTGACCGGATGGCTGCATGAGCACGCAGGACGAGCCGGCGCCGACGACACGACCGGGCCCGCGACCGCTGGGGCTGCACCTGATGACGGCGGCGACGACGCTGACGGGGGCGATGGCAAGCCTCCCCGCCGCACTCGCCGGCGCCGTCCCGTGGCACCCGGACCTGCGTGAGGACGCCGAGCGCCTGATACGGGAGATGCGGGCGGCGGGCATGGAACACATGCCGGCCGCGATCCTGGCGGAGACCGCCGGGCGCATGCAGGCGACCCTGGACGGCATCCGCGCCTACCGTGCCCATCCCTGGCATCGCAAGCCGGTCGACGTGCCGGCGGTCTGGCGCCAGGGCGCGGCGCGCCTGCTGGACTATGGCGGACGGCCAGGGGCGCCGGTGGTGCTGTTCGTGCCGTCCCTGGTCAACCGCGCCTACGTCCTTGACCTCGACACCGAGAACAGCCTGGTCCGCTGGCTGGCGGCCGAAGGGCATGCCCGCCCGCTGCTGATGGACTGGGGCGATCCGGGCCGGGCAGAGCGCATGTTCGACTGCGCCGCGTACCTGCAGGGGCCGCTGTCGGGCGCGCTGGAGCACGCGGCGGCGCTGGCCGGCGGCCCGGTCATCATCATCGGCTACTGCATGGGCGGGACACTGGCGACGGCGCTGGCCTGCCTCCGGCCCGACGCCGTGCGCGCGCTGGGCCTGATGGCGGCGCCCTGGGACTTCCACGCCGACCTCAGCGAGCAGGGCCGGGTGTTCGCCGCCTCCACGCCGATGTGGCGGCCGGTGCTCGCGGCGCTGGGCGAGATGCCGGTCGACCTGCTGCAGGCCTTCTTCGCGGCCCTCGATCCCAACCTGGCGCAGCGCAAGTTCGCCGCCTTCGCGAAGATGGACCCGGCCTCGGACAAGGCGCGGCAGTTCGTGGCGCTGGAGGACTGGCTGAACGACGGTGTGCCGCTGGCCCCGAAGGTGGCCGAGGACTGCCTGGTCGGCTGGTATGCCGAGAACCGCCCGGCCCGCGGCGAATGGAGCGTGGACGGCACCGTCATCGATCCGGCCACATTGCGCATGCCGGCGCTGGTCGCGGTTCCCTCGGGCGACCGCATCGTCTCGCCCGCCTCGGCCGAGGCGGTGGCACGGCTGATTCCGGACGCGCGGCTGATCCGCCCCGCCGCCGGCCATATCGGCATGGTCGTGGGCTCGCGGGCCCGCCGGGCCATGTGGGAGCCGCTTGCCGAATGGATCGTTTCGGCATGAATCCTGTTTTTTGCACTGCAATATGAATTTCTGTGGCAAACTGCCACGGGACCGCCTGCCACGTTGGCGTCAGGCATGCAGAAAATCAGGATGAACACAGCGTTAACGCACGCTATGTTGCGGTGCAGCAAAGACTGCAAGGCAGACCGAGGAGGAACCTCATGACCGACATCGTCATCGCATCGGCGGCGCGCACGCCCGTCGGCTCGTTCAACGGCGCGTTCGCGTCCGTCCCGGCCCATGATCTCGGCACCACCGTGATCAAGGGTGTGCTGGAGCGCGCGGGGGTCGATGCCGCCGAGGTCTCCGAGGTCATCATGGGCCAGATCCTGCAGGCCGGCCAGGGCCAGAACCCGGCCCGCCAGGCCTCGATCAATGCCGGCGTGCCGCAGGAATCCCCGGCCTGGGGCGTCAACATGCTGTGCGGCTCGGGCCTGCGCACCGTTGCCCTGGGCTTCCAGGCCATCGCCAACGGTGACAGCAAGGTCGTCATCGCCGGTGGCCAGGAGAGCATGTCGATGGCACCGCATGCCGCGCACCTGCGCGCCGGTGCCCGCATGGGCGACGCCACCTTCATCGACACCATGATCAAGGACGGCCTGTGGGATGCCTTCAACGGCTACCACATGGGCAACACCGCCGAGAACGTGGCCCAGCAGTACCAGATCACCCGCGACGAGCAGGACATCTTCGCCCTGGCCTCCCAGCAGAAGGCCGAGGCGGCGCAGAAATCCGGCCGCTTCCGCGACGAGATCATCCCGGTCACCATCAAGGGCCGCAAGGGCGACGTGATTGTCTCCGACGACGAGTACATCCGCCACGGCGCCACCATCGAGACCATGCAGAAGCTGCGCCCGGCCTTCGCCAAGGACGGCACGGTGACCGCCGGCAACGCCTCCGGCATCAACGACGGCGCCGCCGCGGTGCTGCTGATGACGGCGGAAGAGGCCGCGCGGCGCGGCATCACGCCGATGGCCCGCATCGTCTCCTGGGCCCAGGCCGGTGTCGATCCGGCGATCATGGGCATCGGCCCGGTGCCGGCGACCCGCCGCGCGCTGGAGCGTGCCGGCTGGACCGTCGACGACCTGGACCTGATCGAGGCCAACGAGGCCTTCGCCGCCCAGGCCTGCGCCGTCGGCCGCGAGCTGGGCTTCGACCCGGAAAAGCTGAACGTCAATGGCGGTGCCATCGCCATCGGCCATCCGATCGGCGCCTCGGGCGCCCGCGTGCTCAACACCCTGCTGTTCGAGATGCAGAAGCGTGACGCCAAGAAGGGCCTCGCCACGCTGTGCATCGGCGGCGGCATGGGCATCGCCATGTGCGTCGAGCGCGACTGACCGGGTTCGCGTCCTGCTGACCGGCGGGTCCCGCACGGGGTCCGCCGGCGGCGACGCATCCGCATCTTCTCCCCCGTAGCGTACCTCCTCCCCCAGGACGACCCGAAGACAAGAAGGATCGACCAGCATGGCACGAGTGGCACTCGTCACCGGCGGCACCCGCGGCATTGGCCGCGCCATCTCCGAAACCCTGCGTGACGCAGGCATCAACGTTGCGGCGAACTACGCCGGCAACGAGGAAAAGGCCAGGGCCTTCACGGCCGAGACCGGCATCCCGGCCTACAAGTTCGATGTCTCCAGCTACAGCCAGTGCGAGGCGGCGGTGGCGAAGATCGAGGCCGAGGTCGGCCCCATCGACATCGTGGTCAACAACGCCGGCATCACCCGCGACGGCACCATCCTGAAGATGAGCCAGGAGGACTGGCAGACGGTCATCGACACCAACCTGGGCGGCTGCTTCAACCTCGCCAAGCTGACCTTCGGTGGAATGAAGGACCGCAAGTTCGGCCGCATCGTCAACATCGGCTCGATCAATGGCCAGGCCGGCCAGTACGGCCAGGTGAACTATGCCGCCGCCAAGTCCGGCATCCACGGCTTCACCAAGGCCCTGGCGCAGGAAGGCGCGCGCTTCAACATCACCGTGAACGCCATCGCGCCGGGCTATATCGACACAGACATGGTGGCCGCCGTGCCGGCCAACGTGCTGGAGAAGATCGTCGCCAAGATCCCGATCGGGCGCCTGGGCCATGCCGAGGAGATCGCCCGCGGCGTGCTGTTCCTGGTCTCCGACGACGCGACCTTCGTCACCGGCTCGACCATGTCGATCAACGGCGGCCAGCACATGTACTGACCCGGGCGGCGCGGCAGCGCCAGCCTGTTCAAGCCCTCACCCCCGCCCGGCCACCCATCAAGGATCCTTGGCAGGGCGACCGGCGACCGCCCCTTCTCTTGCCTTCACAGGCTGATTCTGTGAATCATGCGCCACCGCGCCATATCGGCCACGGACCCGCCGCCCGTCCGTTCGCGCGCGGCAGGCGGGCCAGGCCATCGACAGGACCGGAACAACGCCCGGCGGGGGATGTCCCGACCGGAGGAGGAGGAACCAGATCATGATCCGCAAGCTGCAGTTCTACATCGACGGAGCCTGGGTCGACCCGGTGGACCCGAAGCCGTTCCCGGTCGAGAACCCGGCCACCGAGGAAGCCTTCGCCGAGATCTCGCTCGGCAATGCCGAGGACGTGGACCGCGCCGTGAAGGCCGCCAAGGCCGCCTTCCCGGCCTGGTCGCAGACCACCCGCGAGGAGCGCCTGGAGCTGTTCCAGCGCATCATGGATGCCTACAAGAAGCACTATGCCGAGATGGCCGACGCGATCTCCAAGGAGATGGGCGCGCCCGTGACCTTCGCCAACAAGGTGCAGGCCGCGACCGGCATCGGTCACTTCAAGACCATGGCCAAGATCCTGGCGGAATACCGCTTCGAGGAAGACCGCGGCGCCACCCGCATCCTGCGCGAGCCGATCGGCGTCGTCGGCATGATCACGCCGTGGAACTGGCCGGTGAACCAGATCGCCGCCAAGGTCGCCCCGGCGCTGGCCGCCGGCTGCACCATGGTGCTGAAGCCGTCCGAGATCGCGCCGATGAGCGGCATCGTCTTCGCCGAGATCATGCACGAGGCCGGTGTGCCGAAGGGCGTGTTCAACATGGTCAACGGTGACGGCCCGGGCGTCGGTGCCGCCATCAGCGCTCATCCGGACGTCGACATGGTCTCCTTCACCGGCTCGACCCGCGCCGGCGTCGCCGTGGCCCAGGCCGCCGCGACCACCGTCAAGCGCGTCTCGCAGGAGCTGGGCGGCAAGTCGGCCAACATCATCCTGGACGACGCCGACTTCCAGAAGGCCGTGTTCGGTGGCGTGCTGCAGTGCATGGGCAATACCGGCCAGTCGTGCAACGCGCCGACCCGCATGCTGGTGCCGGCCAGCCGCATGGACGAGGCCGCGGAGATCGCGAAGGCCGCGGCCGCCAAGGTACGTGTCGGCGACCCGACCGACGAGACCACGACCATGGGTCCGCTGTCGTCGGGCATGCAGTGGCACAAGGTGCAGGGCCTGATCCAGAAGGGCCTGGACGAGGGCGCGACCCTGGTCACCGGCGGCACCGGCCGTCCGGAGGGCCTGAACAAGGGCTGGTACGCGCGTCCGACCGTGTTCGCCAACGTCACCAACGACATGACCATCGCCCGCGAGGAGATCTTCGGGCCGGTGCTGTCGATCCTTGGCTACAAGGATGACGAGGACGCGGTGTCCATCGCCAACGACACGCCCTATGGCCTGTCGGGCTACGTCTCGGGCGAGCCGGAGCATGCGCGCAAGATCGCCGCGCGCCTGCGCACGGGCAACGTCCACCTGAACGGCGCCATGGCCGACGTCTTCGCGCCCTTCGGCGGCTACAAGCAGTCGGGCAACGGTCGCGAATGGGGCGAGTTCGGCCTGGAGGAGTTCCTCGAGATCAAGGCCGTCATGGGCCACAACGCCGCCTGACGCCTTCCGGATTTCCGGATCGGAGAAGCCCCGGCCGGGTCCGCCCTGCCGGGGTTTTTCTTGTGCCGTCGTGGCGCGGAACACGGCATCAGCTCCCGGATACCGTCGCGCGGTTCCGGGAACCGAGGACAGGTTCAGGCTGCCCTTCCCTCCCCCCATTGTGGGCAGGGCTTTCGCATATGAGCCGCCCGGAACAGTGGTCCGCATTCCTCCCCCTGGCGGGGGAGGTGGCCGCGGGAGCGGCCGGTGGGGGGCAGGTGCTCCGCGACCGGCGGATCTGTGGCGGGGAAGACAGTGACACCCCCACCCCGACCCTCCCCCCGGGAATTCGGCATGGTACGCCCGCCAGGTACGGCGTCGCAGGGTCTGACCGGGCACCGGACACGGCATCGGGTCCCGGATACCGCTGTCGCGGTTCCGGGAAGCCTCCACGTCTGCGTTCCCCGGAAGCCCGCAGGGCTGTCCGGGGCCTGGGGTCGGCTCCGGAAGATGGATGGCCCGGTCGAGCCCCGCCTAAGGCCGCAGGGTGAAGCTGCGCGGCCCTTTCAGTGCCTCCAGGCGGTGCTGGTTCAGCGCCACCCAGCGGCAGAGCATCGGCCGCGTCTCCCTGGGGTCGATCAGTTCGTGGAAGGCGAAGCTCTCGGCCCGGGCAAACGGCGACTGCCGTGCCGCCAGGCGGTCCTCCAGTTCCCGGCGATAGGCCTCCGGGTCCGGATGCGCCGCGATCTCCCGGTGATAGGCGACGGCCACGCCGCCCTCGACCGGCAGCGGCCCGAACTCGGCCGACGGCCAGGCCAGCACATGCGCCTGGCTGGCATAGTGCGCCGCCGCCGCGACGCCGAAATTCTTGCGGATCACCACCGAGCACCACGGCACCCTGCAATCCGCGGCGGCCAGCACCGCGGCCGTGCCGGGGCGGATGGTGCCCTCGGCCTCCGCGTCCGGACCGATCATGAAGCCCGGCTCGTCGACGAAGGCCACGATCGGCAGGTGGAAGGTCTCGCAGAACTCGATGAAGCGGCGGATCTTGCGCGCGCCGTCGGCGGACATGGCGCCGGCATAGTAGCGGCAGTCATTGCCCCAGATGCCGACCGGCCGGCCACCGAGCCGCGCGAGGCCGGTGATCTGGCTCGGGCCATATTGCCGGCCCGTCTCGAAGAAGCTGTCGCGGTCGACCACGTGGCCCACCAGCCGGCGCATGTCGTAGGCCTTGCGCCGGTCGCCGGGCACGATGGACGCCAGCCGGTCCTCGCAGCGGTCGGCCGGGTCGTCGCAGGCCGCAACGGGCGGCAGATGATCCACGTTCGGCGGCAGGTAGGAGAGGAAGCGGCGGATCTGGTCGAAGGCGTCCTGCTCGTCGACCGCCATGTTGTCCACGGCGCCGCTCTTCAGGTGCACCTGGGCGCCGCCCAGTTCCTCCTTGGTGAGCTTCACGCCCAGCGCCCGCTCGACTACCGCCGGTCCGGCAACCAGCACCTGCGCGGTCTCCCTCGTCATCACCGAGAAATGCGAGGCGACGAGGCGTGCCGCCGGCAGGCCGGCGACGGGGCCCAGCGCCGCGGCGCAGACCGGCACGGTCCCGAGTGTGCGCGCGACCGACAGGAAGCGGTGCGGGGTATAGGGCGGTTCTCCGGTCGGGCCGGTGCTGCCCTTGCCGCCGGCGCCGGCGACCGAGCCGCCGCCGCCCTCGTGCAGGCGGACCAGCGGCACGCGGTACTGCATGGCCAGTTCTTCGGAATAGATCGACTTGCGCAGGCCGGCAGCGTTGGGCGAGCCGCCCTGCAAGGTGAAATCCTCGCCGCCGACGATCACCGGACGGCCGTCGATCTCGCCGAAGCCGAGGATGAAATTGGCCGGGCGAAAGGCGGTCAGGCGGCCGGCATCGTCGGTCTCGGCGCTGCCGGCGCCCATGCCCAGTTCACTGAAGCTGTTCCGGTCCAGCAGGCCGTCGATGCGCTCGCGCAGCGCCAGCCGGCCCTTGGCGTGCTGGCGGGCAATGGCCTCCGGGCCGCCCTGTTCCCGCGCCATCGCGCGGCGCTCGCCGATCGCGGCGATCCGCTCGTCCCAGTCGCCCATGAGGTTCTCCCCTCTCGCCGATCCCGGTTCCAGGCGGCGTACCCGCCCTATTGCAACGGGTCGCCGGCCGGCTCCCCCAGTGCCGTGTGATGTATCGCGCCGCCGACGGCTGTCCCGTCCACCCGCACCATTTCCCGGTCGGGGAAGGCGCGGCGCAGGATGTCCATCGCCGTGTCATCGACCGGATCGCCGAAGGTCGAGGCGATGAGCGCGCCATTGGCGAGGTAGAAGCCCAGATAGGTGGGCGAGGCCGGCAGGATCATCTCCGGCGACGGCACCTCGATCAGTTCCAGCGGCCGGCCGAACGGATCGCGGGTCTGCAGCAGGCGGTTGCGGTTGTCCTGCATGGCGCGGAAGTCTGGATGCTCCGGATCGGCGGGCGAATGCAGCAGCACCACGCCCGGCCGGACGAAGCGGCAGAACCGTCCGACATGGCCGCCGCCGCCGACCAGGCCGCTGATGCCCTCGCCCAGCCAGATCACCCGGACGATGCCGAAGTGGCTCATCAGGATTTCCTCGACCTCCGAATGGCCGACCAGCGGATTGCGGTTCGGGCTCATCAGGGTCTGCTCGGAGACCAGCGCGGTGCCGAGGCCGTCGGTCTGCACCGCACCACCCTCCAGCACGAAGGGCCCGCGATAGTGCGGCAGGTGCATCAGCCGGACCAGTTCCTCGGCGAAGCCGTGATCCTCCTCGTGCACGATGCGACGGCCACCCCAGCCATTGAACTTCCAGGCCACGGCCTTGGTGCGTCCGGCCTCGGTGGTGAGAAAGGTCGGGCCCAGGTCGCGGATCCAGCCATGCGCCACCGCATGCTCGATGACCTCGACTTTCGGGCCCAGGGTCAGCGCCGCTTCCTTCACCGTGTCGGCCGGCACGATCATCCGCACCGGTTCGAAGCGCGTGATGGCGCGGGCGATATGGGCGAAGGCGACCCGGCTCTCCAGCAGGCCGCCCGGCATCTCCTCCGGGCTGGTCGGCCAGGCCATCCAGGTCCGTGCATGCCGTGCCCAGTCGGCGACGGGGAAATAGCCTTCGAAGGAGGGGTTCGCGTCGATCATGATCCAGCCAGCGTGAACAGCGCGCGGGGTCGCGAGACGCCACGCAGGGAATGGTTGCCGAGCGCCACCACGGCGGTGCGGTCCGGCAGGCCGGCGACGAAGGCGTCGGACAACAGGATGTCGACCCCCAGTTCGCCGCACCTGGCCTCCATGCGGGCGGCCTCGTTCACCGCCGGGCCGATGACGGTGAAGTCCATGCGCCCGGTGGCGCCGACATTGCCATAGACCACGTCGCCCTCGTGCAGGGCGATGTCGAGCGGCATCACCGGCCGGGACAACGCGCTGCGGTCGGCGTTGATCGCGGCGACGCGGGCGCGGATGTCGGTGGCGGCGGCCAGGGCCCGCGCGGCCTTGTCGCCGGTGTCCCGGTCGTCGTCGGCGAAGATCGCCAGCACGCCGTCGCCCAGGAACTTCAGCACCTGTCCGCCATGCGCGTCCACCGGCGCGCAGATCGCCTCCATGTAGGTGTCGAGCAGCGGCAACAGCACGTCCTTGGGTGTCCGGTCCGCCATCGCGGTGAAGCCGCGCAGGTCGCAGAGCAGGATCGAGGCATCGATGGTGCGGATGTCGCCGCGATGCACCTCGCCATGCAGCACCCGCAGGCCGGCGTCGCGACCGAGATAGGTGCTCATCAGGTTCTCGGCCATGTCGCCCAGCGTGCGGCCCTTGAAGGCCAGCGCCAGCACGCGGACGAGCGCCTCCAGCCGGTCCCAGTCGGCCCCGAACCCGCCGCGCCGGTCCGTCGACCAGGACGCGAACATGCCGAGTTCGCCCAGGTTGTTGGTGCGGTCCGCGGTCGAGGCCCAGCCGAACGGGTGCGCCACCCCGTGATAGTCGGTGACGCCGATGGCCAGCAGGTCGTCATAGAGCTCGAACCAGGGGTCGGGGCGCTCCGGCCCCTCCAGCCGCGCATGCAGGTGTGTGACCAGATTGTTCAGCATGTAGGCGCCGGGGCTGCGGTACCACGCGGGGGCGGCCTGGCTGGCATGTTCGAAGCCCTCGAAGGCATCCACGCCGATGCCACGGCGCCAGGTCATGGAATATCCGCGCAAGCCCGGATGGACCATCGCCAGCGACATCTGCGAACGGAGCAGCGGAATCCCCGCCGCCACCACCGCCTCGCAGAAGCCGCCAAAGAGCTCCTGCGCCGGCAGGTGCAGCAGGCCGGCCTCGGTCACCTGCAGCAATATCGCGCGGTCGGCGGCTGTCGTGTCGGAATCGGACATGCGGCGCACTATGCGACGAGACGAGACTGCCGCCAACCGCCACCCCGTTGTAAGGTGGCGGCCAGCAGGAACATGCCCGAGGGGGAACACGACATGGCGGGACGGATCGAGGCGCGACTGGCGGAACTGGGGATCGAGCTGCCGAAGGCCGCATCCCCCGCGGCGAACTACGTGCCCTTCGCGATCAGCGGCAACCTCGTCTTCGTCGCCGGCCAGGTGCCGTTCTGGAACGGCGAACTGCGCCATATCGGCCGCCTCGGCGCCGACTACGCGGTCGAGCAGGGCCAGGCCGCGGCGCGGCTCTGCGCGCTGAACATCGTGGCCCAGGTCAAGGCGGCGCTGGGCGGCGACCTCGACCGGGTGACGCGCATCGTGAAGCTGGGCGTGTTCGTGAACTCGACGCCGGACTTCTCGAAGCAGCCGGTGGTGGCCAACGGCGCCTCCGACCTGTTCGTCGAGATCTTCGGCGACGCCGGCAAGCATGCCCGCTTCGCCGTCGGTGCCAACGTGCTGCCCATGGGCGTCGCCGTCGAGGTGGACGCCGTCGTCGAGTTCAAGTGAGCCTGCCGGACTGGCTGACCGGGCAACCGGTGGCCCATCGCGGCTACCACGTCCCCGGTCCGGACTGCCCCGAGAACTCGCTGGCCGCGCTCGCGGCCGCCGAACAGCTCGGCTATGCCGCCGAGATCGACGTGCAGCTGTCGTCCGACGGCGTCGTGATGATCTTCCACGACCGGACGCTGGACCGGCTCTGCGGTGTACCGGGCCGGCTGTCGGACCGCACCGCCGGCGCGCTGCAGCGGCTGCGGCTGGCCGACGGGCCGGAGACCATCCCGAACCTGTGGGATGCGCTGGTGCTGTTCCCGGACCTGCCGCTGCTGATCGAGCTGAAGATGGGCGACATGGCGCTTGCGCCGGCCGTCGCCGACCTGCTGGACGACCATGGCGGCCCCTTCGCGGTGCAGAGCTTCGACCCGGAGATCGTCGGCTGGTTCGCCGACCACCGCCCCGGCTGGCCGCGCGGGCTGATCGCCTATCGCCGGCGCTGGTTCGGTCACCGGGTGACGGAGCCGCGCTTCCGGCCGGAGTTCCTGGAGACCGCCCGGCCGCACTTCGTCGCCTGGTCGGTCAACGACCTGCCGGTGCACCCGTCCGTGCCGGGCGAGCTGCCGGTGCTGACCTGGACCGTGCGCAATGCCCGCCAGCGCCACCGCGCCGGGGTCCACGCCCGCAACATGATCTTCGAGGGATTCCGCGCCTGACTGCGCCGGCAGTTTGCGCGCCGCCGTCCTTTCCGGCTCAATAGGGCAGATGCGGTGCGCCAGACACCGCGATGCCAGGGAGGAGACGGCGATGAAATTCGGCATGTCCATCATCGTGCGCGGCGACGAGGCCGGGCCGGAGACCTTCGACGCCATGGCGCGGACGGCCGAGGCAACCGGCCTGGAGGCGCTCTGGGCCAGCGACCACCTGCTGATGATGCCGATGCTGGAGAGCAAGTATCCCGGCACCGCGGACGGCCAGATGCCCGACCCGTGGAAGCGGAAGTACTTCCAGCCCTTCAGCGTGCTGAACTTCCTGGCCGGCCGCACGACCAGGGTCCGGCTCGGCACCAGCGTGCTGATCCTGCCGATGCGCAACCCGCTGGAGATGGCGGCACAGCTCGCGGAACTGGACGTCGTCTCGGGCGGGCGGCTGAACGTCGGCATCGGCGTCGGCTGGTACAAGGAGGAGTACCAGGCGCTGGGCTACGACTTCGGGTCGCGCGGCAAGCGCTGCGACGAGGGCCTGGAGATCCTGAAGCGACTCTGGAGCGGCGAACCGGCGAGCTGGGACGGCCCGAGCTACCGGTTCACCGACGCGCGTCTCGGCCCCGCGCCGCGGCAACGCCCGCACCCGCCGGTCTACATCGGCGGTCACACGAAGGCCGCGATCTGCCGCGTCGCCCGCCATGGCGATGTCTGGCATCCGTTCAAGCTCAACCCGGCCGACGTGGCAGCGCTGCTGCCGACGCTGAAGGACGCGCTCGCCGCCGAGGGCCGGAGCGGTGACGGTTTCCCCGTGGCGCCCAAGGTGACGCTGGTGATCCGCGACACCCCGCACCAGGAGGGCGAGCCGCCGACGCACGGCACGCCGCAGCAGATCGTCGACACCATCCACCGCTTCGAGGACCTGGGCGTCACCGAACTCTGCTTCGACATCGCGCCGGAGACCTGCACCAACGCCGTCGCCACCATGGAGCGCTTCGCCGACACCATCCGCCCGAAACTGTGAGGGAACCTGAGCGCCGCCCGCGATTCCCCGCCTGCAGGGCGAAAAGCGGAAGCTGCCTCACCCCTTGGCGAAGGCCTTCAGCCGTTCCTCCAGGTCCGGGGCGCGGCCGGGGCTGTTGCGGCGCTCGAACTCCAGCGCGCCCCAGTGGCCGTGGTTCTGGCCCTGGTTGACCAGCATCTTGTCGGCGCGGAGCGTGTGCCAGGAATTGGCGACGAAGCCCCGCGCCATGGCCAGCACATGGGCATCGAGGTCGGCATCGGCCACGGTCTCGAGGGCCAGGCCGATGCGCACCGCCTCCTCGGCGCCGACGGCGCGGCCGGAGAACATCATCTCCTTGGCGCGCTGCATGCCAACCCGCTCGGGCAGGCGCCGGCTCATGCCCCACAACGGGGTCATGCCCCACTTGCCGTGGGTGTCGCAGAACTTCGCCGAGGCGCCGGCAACGATGATGTCGGCCGACAGTGCCAGTTCCAGCCCGCCGGTATAGCAATGGCCCTGCACGGCACAGATCACCGGCTGGGGCAGGTTCTCGATCAGGTCGACCGTCCCGGACTGGAACTCCGGTGTCGGCGCGCTCTCGCCCGACTGGATGGCGCGCAGGTCGTTGCCGGCGCAGAAGCTGCGACCCTCGCCGCGCAGGATCACCGCGCCGATGGTGTCCGCCTCCGCCTTCAGCGCGACGACGTGGGCGCGCAGTTCGACGAACAGGCCGGGCGAGAGCGCGTTCAGCGCCTCGGGCCGGTTGAGCGACAGGATCGCGATGCCACCATCGTCGCGGCGCGTGACCAGAGCCATGAACATTCCTCCCCGGTTGTCATGTCTGCGTTTGGTGCATTGAACGCCGGCTGTGGCGCGCTGTCGAGGGCGGCGGAGCCATGTGCCGCGCGGTGGACAGGCGCGCCGATTCGCGCAAGCATCCGTGACGACATCCGACCGTTTCAGTCTGCCGGGATCATGACCGGCCACCGGAGGGACCCCGAGATGCTCACTGTCCGACGCCTGGTCCTGTGCGCCGCCATTCTGCTCGCCGCGGCGCTGCCCGCCGCGACCGCCAGCGCGCAGTCCATCGTGTTGCAGAGTGCCAACGCACTCAGGGACTCCGGTTTCTACACCTACATCCTGCCGATCTTCGAGGCCGAGTCGGGCATCACGGTGTCGACCCGTTTCGGCTCGGCGCAGGAGGCGGTCAACGCGGCCAGGCTGGGCGAGGCAGACGTCCTGATCGTCGGCGCCAAGGCGCTGGAGGACGCCTTCGTCGCCGACGGCTACGGCGTGAAGCGCCACAACCTGATGTACACCGACATGGTACTGGTGGGACCGCCGGAGAACCCGGCGCAGGTGCAGGGCCCGCGCGACGTCATCGGCGCACTGGAGCAGATCGCGGAGACCGGCGCGCCGTTCCTGACCCGTGGCGACGGCTCCGGCGCGGCCCGGCGCGTCAATGCCTTGTGGGAGATGGCGGAGATCGACCCGACCGGCACCTCCTGGTACCGCGTCACCGGCAAGGGCGCGGTGATCACCCTGAACGAGACGATCAAGGTCCGCGGCTATGCCATCGTCGACCGGGCGTCCTGGCTGATGTACGCGAACAAGCGCGACTACGTGATCCTGGTCGAGCGTGACCAGCGCATGCGCCGGCATTTCGGCATTACCCGTGTCAGCGAGAAGCGCTTCCCGCGCCTCCGGCCCGGCCCGGCGCAGTCGTTCGTGGACTGGATGCTGAGTCCGCGCGGACAGAAGGCCATCACCGAGTTCCAGGTGGAGGGCCAGAACGTGTTCAGGCCGCAGGCGGGGTCGATCCCGTCGCGGGTGGCGAGCTGAGCGGAGGCGGCGGGGCGATGGGGACCGGAGGATTCGCGCTGGCCCGGAGACTGGCTCTGGGGCTGGCGGTGGGACTGATCGTCGGACTGGGCAGCGCGGCCGGCCCGGGCGCGCGGGCCCAGGAGGTCCAGGCGGCGCTGGCCGCGAAGCTGGACGGTGTCGGCGCGATCATCGTCGATGGCGCGCCGGTGCGCGCGCTGGTCAGCCTGCGCCGGTTCTATGCCGAACGTTCGGGCGAGACCGCGTGGAACGGCGCGGATGCCGCTGTGAAGCTGGACGGGCTGTTGGACGCCGTCGCCGCCGCGGGAACCCAGGGGCTGAACCCCGCCGACTACCATCTCGAGCGACTGCGGGCCGCGATGGCACGCGGCGATGCGCTGGCGGTCGAACTGCTGGCCACCGATGCGTTCCTCACCTATGGCGCGCACCTGCTGGGCGGGCGGCTGAACCCGGTCTCGGTCGAGCCGGACTGGACCGCGGCGCGGCGGGAGCGCGACCTGGTGGCCCACCTCTCGGCCGCACTCGACTCCGGCGACATCGCCGGGTCGCTGGCGGCGCTGGAACCCGACGCACCGTCCTACCCGGTGCTGAAGGCGGCGCTGGCCGAGTACAGCAGGGCGGCGAAGGCCGGCGGCTGGAGCGCCATTCCGGGCGGGCCGAAGCTGGAACTGGGCGTGAAGGGGCCGCGGGTCGCCATGCTGCGCCAGCGCCTGGAACTGACCGGCCTGCTGGCGCCCGCCGATGACGGGTCCGCCGATGTCTTCGACCAGCCGGTGGAGAACGCGGTCGCCGATTTCCAGCGTCGCATCGGTCTGGAGCCCGACGGCGTGGTCGGGCCGATGACACTGGCCCAGCTCAACATTCCCGCCGAGGCGCGCGTGGCGCAGATCCGCGCCAACCTGGAGCGCTGGCGCTGGCTGCCCCAGGATCTCGGGCCGCGCCACATCCGGGTGAACATCGCCGACTACCGGCTGGAGGCGCGCAACAACGGGCGCATCGAGCGCGTGCACAACGTGGTGGTCGGGCGCACGGCGCGGAAGACGCCGGTGTTCTCCGAGGCCATGCGCTACATCGTGCTGAACCCGTGGTGGGAGACGCCGCCGAACCTGGCCCGGCAGGACAAGCTGCCGGCGTTCCAGAAGGACCCCGCGCAGGTGCAGGACCTGGGCTTCGAGGTGCTGGACCGCAGCGGCAGCCGCGTCGATCCCGCCACCATCGACTGGAAGGCGCTGACACGCGGCAATTTTCCCTATCGCCTGCGCCAGCGTCCGGGTCCATTGAACGCCCTCGGCCAGGTCAAGATGATGTTTCCGAACCCGCACAACGTCTATCTGCACGACACGCCCTCGCGCGAACTGTTCCGCCGCAATGCCCGGGCCTTTTCCTCGGGCTGCGTCCGCGTCGAGGACCCGTTGTCGCTTGCCGCCTGGGCACTGGGCGAGAACGAGGGCTGGGACCGTGCCCGCATCGACAGCGTGATCGGCAAGGGCGACGAGACCACCGTGACCCTGTCCAGGAAGCTGCCGGTGCACATCCTCTACTTCACCGCCGTCGTCGATACCGACGGCAGCCTGCGGCTGGTCGCCGACGTCTATGACCGCGACGCCCGCCTGATCGCCGCGCTGGACCGCCCCGCCCCCCTCTCCGGAGCCGCCAATTGAAAGCATTCGCTGTCGCGACCCTGCTTGCCCTGACCCTGCTGTTCCTGTCCCCCGATGCCGGCGCCGAGCGCCGCCCCTTCGATCCCGGTCGCGCCGGCTTCTCGGTGCGGCTGAACGAGATCGCCAGCGACTACCGTGTCTTCGCGGTGTTCCTGCTGCCGGGCGAGGATCTCGCCATGCGGCCCTCGCGGCCGGTGCGCGTCACCAGCCCGAAAGGCCAGGTGCGGGCGATCCGCGACGGCTGGAGCTGGACCGCGCCGGCCAGGCCCGGCGTCTACCCGCTGCAGCTCAGCGCCGGCAGCGCGCGGATGACCGTCAACGCGGTGGTGATGCGCCCGGCCAGCGAGATGCGCGGCGGTGCCATGGATCACTACATGATCGGCACATACGTGGTGCGCGCCGGCGGTGCGGGCGACGTGAACGAGGCGCCGCGCGGCTTCATCCAGGTGACGCGGGAGATGCTCGACCTGCCGGTCTCGCCGCATTTCCGGCTCGGGCAGTTCCTGTGCAAGCAGGAATCGGCCTGGCCCAAGTACATGGTGCTGCGCGAGCCGCTGGTGCTGAAGCTGGAGGCGGTGCTGCAGAAGGTGAACGCGGCCGGCATCCGCGCCGACGGCTTCACGGTGATGAGCGGCTTCCGCACCCCGCACTACAATGCCGCCATCGGCAACCGCACCACGTCCTCGCGCCATCTCTATGGCGGCGCGGCGGACGTCTTCATCGACGAGGACCGCGACGGCCGGATGGACGACCTCAACCGCGACGGCCACCATGACCGCCGCGATGCCGAGGTGCTCTACCGGCTGATCGACGGCCTGAGCCGGGAGCCGGCGCCGGTCTTCGTGCCGGGCGGGCTGTCGGCCTATGCCGCCAACGCCGCGCACGGGCCGTTCGTGCATGTCGATGCCCGCGGGGTGCGCGCCCGCTGGTAGGAAATCGCCGGGCCGTCTAGCCTGCGTAACGGGACCGACCGGGGGAACAGTGGATGACAGCCAGGCTGCGGCTTGACCGGATCGCGTCGCCGCTGGGCGACATCCTGGTCATGGTCGACGCGGAGGACCGCCTGGCCGCGCTCGACTTCCATGATTTCGAGCCGCGCATGCGCCGGCTGCTCGACCGCCAGGTCGGGCGTTGGTCCGGAGGTCCGGGAAAGGCGCCGGTGGCGTTGCACGACGCGGTGCAGGCGTACTTCGCCGGGGAGCCGGCGGCGCTCGACGCCTGGCCGGTGGCGCTGGGCGGCACGGACTTCCAGCGCGCGGTCTGGGCGGCGCTGCAGACGATCCCGCACGGCACAACGACCAGCTATGGCGGGCTGGCGGCGCGGCTCGGGCGGCCTTCGGCCAGCCGCGCGGTGGGGCTCGCCAACGGCGCCAACCCGGTGGCGATCCGGGTGCCCTGTCACCGTGTCATCGGCGCCAATGGCGCGCTCACCGGCTATGGCGGCGGGCTGTGGCGCAAGCAATGGCTGCTGGCCCACGAGGGCGCCGTGGCGCGCCCCTAGATCAGGTGCTCCAGCTCCGAGCGGAGCTGTTCACGGAAGATGTCGACCGGGCGCAGCTCGCCCTCGACGTCCACATGCCAGTAGGTCCAGCCATTGCAGGACGGTGCGCCCTGTACATGGGCGCCGATCTTGTGGATCGAGCCCGAGGCATCGGCGCAGATCAGGCTGCCGTCGGCGCGGACGCGGGCGACATGGCGGCGGTTCGGACCGAAGACCAGCGTGCCCGGCTCGATCAGGCCGCGTTCGACCACCAGGCCGAAGGGAATGCGCTGCTGCTGGCGCTTCGGCTCGGTGATGGAGCGGTCGCCGGGCGGCAGGGTGCGGACGCGGCCGATGCGCTGCTGCGCCAGGCGGCAGAACCGTTCCTCCCGCTCGATGCCGATGAAGCGCCGGCCGAGCCGCTTGGCCACCGCGCCGGTGGTGCCCGAACCGAAAAACGGGTCGAGCACGATGTCGTTCTCCCGTGTCGCGGTCAGCAGCACGCGGTAGAGCAGCGATTCCGGCTTCTGCGTCGAGTGCGCCTTGCGCCCGTCCTCCTTCAGCCGCTCGTTGCCCGAGCAGATGGGCAGCAGCCAGTCGGAGCGCATCTGAACATCCTCGTTCAGCGCCTTCAGCGCCTCGTAGTTGAAGGTATAGCCCTTGGCGGACTCGCTCTTGGTGCACCAGATCAGCGTCTCGTGCGCGTTGGTCAGGCGACGGCCGCGAAAGTTCGGCATCGGGTTGGCCTTGCGCCAGACCACGTCGTTCAGGATCCAGAAGCCGAGGTCCTGCAGGATCGCGCCGATGCGGTAGATGTTGTGGTAGCTGCCGATCACCCAGAGCGTGCCGGTGTCCTTCATCGCCCGGTGCGCGGCCTGCAGCCAGGCCCGGGTGAAGGCGTCGTAGTCCTCCAGGCTGTCGAAGCGGTCCCAGTCGTCGTCGACGGCGTCGACCACGCTCTCGTCGGGACGACGCAGTTCGCCGCGCAGTTGCAGGTTGTAGGGCGGATCGGCGAAGACCATGTCGACGGAGCCGGCCGGAAGCTGCTCCATGATCTGGACGCAGTCGCCCTGGATGATCCGGTTGATCGGAAGCTGCTGCATGCCGCGTCGCCCTGTGGCGCCCCTCTGTTGCCCCGGTGACCCGCACCGGGACACCCTCCGTCAGTTCACCGGAAGCAAGCGTCCGACCCGTGACCAACCCCCGGACACGGGCCGGATCCGATGCTTCGGAGCGAAAACCCCTCGATTCGCCGCCGGTTGCGAGTGTGACTTCAACCGGAATCTGAGGTCAACCCGCTTTTGTCCATTGAATCCGGAGGTTATGGGGCGTCCTTCAAGCGATCATGTCGCGGACGGGCCGGAAGGAGCGGCGATGCACCGGGCTGGGTCCGAGCCGGCGCAGGGCGTCGAGATGCGCCGCGGTACCATATCCGGCGTGCTGGCCGAAGCCGTATCCCGGATATTGGGTGTCGAGGTCGGCCATCAGGCGGTCGCGGTACACCTTGGCAATGATCGAGGCGGCGGCGATGACGGTCTCCAGCCCGTCGCCGCCGATCACCGCGCGGGCCGGCAGGACGAGACCTTCCGGCAACCTGTTGCCGTCGATCAACACTCCGGCCGGTGCCGGATCGAGCCCGGCGATGGCGCGGCGCATGGCCAGCAGCGTGGCCTGCAGGATGTTGAGGCTGTCGATCTCGGCCACGCTGGCCAGGGCGATGGATACGGCCGCGCGTTCATGTATCGCCTGAGCCAGTTCCGTCCGCCGCCGCGCGGTCAGGCGCTTGGAATCGTCCAGGCCCGGCAACACAAGGCCGGGCGGCAGGATGACGGCCGCGGCGACCACCGGCCCGGCGAGTGGCCCCCGCCCGACCTCGTCGACGCCGGCGACCGGTCCGCGGGCCAGGCGCGCGAGCTCAGTCTCCCGCGACCGGCCGGGCATTCGGGGTGTCCGCACCGGCTTTCCCGGTGGCAGGCGGGCCGGAGGGTTCCGGGGCCGCAGGCGCATCGTCGGCCGGCCGCGGCCCGGCGCGCGGGCGGAGCCGGCCCATCAGGCGGTCCATCTCCGAGCGGCTGTAGTCGCCGGCTGACAGCGTGACCTTGCCGACCCGGCTGACACCCGCCGCCGCGCGGCGCGGCGACTGCGCCAGCGCCCGCGCACCCGGGCCGTAGAGGGCGCCGAAGATGTCCGCCGTGGTGCGGATGCGGCGCCAGCGCAGCGACGCCAGCCGGCGCGCGGTGAACAGGAACAGCGGGCTGGAGACCAGGCTCAGTGCGATGATCGAGGTCATCATGCGGCTGGCATAGGTGTCGATCACACCCACCGCGACACCGCTGGCCACGAGGACGAAGGAGAACTCTCCGACCTGGCCGATCACCGTGCCCGCCCGCCAGGCGCGCGGCCAGGGTTCGCCCAGCAGGCGGAAGATCAGGATGTTGGCGCCGGTCTTGATGAAGGTGATGCCGACCAGGATCGCCAGCACCAGCAGGATGTTGTCCCAGATGAACGACAGGTCCAGCAGCAGGCCGATGGTGAGGAAGAACACCATCAGCAGCACCGACTGCACCGGTTCGACCGCCGCGATCATCTTCGAGCGCTCGATGGTGTTGCCGGCCACCAGCCCGCCGACGAAGGCGCCATAGGCGGGCGACAGGCCGAGCAGGCCGGAAACGGCGGCGCAGACGAAACAGAGCGCGAGGCCGGTCATGGCGGCGAGGTCGTGGTTGTCGCTCAGCCAGTGCGCGAAGGGCAGGTGCTCGCGCTTGCGCCGGCTCAGCGCGAAGACCAGGCCGGCCAGGATGGCGACCGCGACCACCAGCGGTATGGCGACGTTGAGCGGGTCCAGCGATTCCCCGCCCATCTCGCCGACCACGATCAGCATCGGCACCACGGCGAGGTCCTGGGCCACCAGCACGCCGACGGCCAGGCGCCCGATCTCGGTGCGTAGCTCGCCGATGTCCTCCAGGATCTTGATGGCGACGGCGGTGGAGCTCAGCCCCAGGCCGAAGCCGACGATCAGCGACAGCTCCGGGCCCCAGCCCAGCAGCACCCCGAGACCCCAGGCCAGGATCAGCGCCGAGCCGATCTGCAGGCCGGCCACCGTCAGCGCGACCCGCCAGATGCGGCGGAAATTGCGCAGGCTGAGCTCCATGCCGATCAGGAACAGCAGCATCAGCACGCCGAGCTCGGCGATCAGCTCCAGGTCCTCGCCCTCGGCGACCAGTCCCAGCACCGAGGGGCCGAGCACAACGCCGGCCATGATGTAGCCGACCACGACCGGCTGGCGGATGCGGTTGAAGAACAGGCCGCAGACCAGCGCGGCGCCGGCGACGATGGCCAGGTTGATCAGGACGTGCTCGTGCATTGCCCCAAGATAGCGCGGATTCCGCCGGCGCGCCGTAGCTGCCGCCACACGTCGCGGATTTGCCACGCGCAGGGAGCGAAAGTGGAACGCACCGGCCCGGCCCCTGGCAGACGGACCCCGGGGTCGGGAGCCGCCAGCGGATGTACGGACACCCTGACCTAGCTCCCCAGTTCCTTCCCCCGCGCGGTGGCGGCGGCGACGGCGCGGACCATCAGGTCCTTCAGGCCGCCCTCGGCCATCAGCACGCCCAGCGCGGCGGCCGTGGTGCCGCCGGGGCTGGTGACGTTGACGCGCAACTGCGCCGGGTCGGTGCCGCTGTCCTTCGCCAGCGCGCCGGCGCCATAGACCGTCTGCATCGCCAGCCTGGCCGAGATGTCGGCCGGCAGGCCGGCGGCGACGCCGGCCTCGGACAGGCATTCGATCAGGTGGAAGACATAGGCCGGACCGGAGCCGGAGACGGCGGTCACCGCGTCCATCAGCGCCTCGTCCTCGATCCAGGCGACCTCGCCCACGGCGCCCAGCAGGGCGTCGGCGCGATCCTTCTGCCCGGCCGTCACGTTGCCGTTCGGACAGCCGACCAGCATGCCCTTGCCCACGGCCGCCGGGGTGTTGGGCATGCAGCGGATGATGGCGGCCGAGGCGCCCAGCGCGGCCTCGAAGAAGGCGATGGTGGTGCCGGCGGCGATCGAGAGGAACTGCGTGCCCGGCCCGGCGAAGCGGGCATAGGCACCGATCACGTCGCCCATGGCCTGCGGCTTCACCGCCAGCACCACCGTGTCGGGATGGAAACCGGCGGGAATGGCGGCAGCATCGGCGACAGCCGTGACCCCGCGCGCGGCGAAGGGCTGGCGCAAGGCCTCCGCCGGCTCGACCACCACCACGGACGCGGCCGGCGTGCCGCAGTTCAGCCAGCCGTCCAGCATGGCGCCGCCCATCTTGCCGCAGCCCACCAGCAGCAGTCCCTTGGCCATTTGGTGTTTCCTTCTTTCGCCGATGCCTGCCCGCTCCCCCACCCGGCCCCCCATCCAGGATACTGTCGCTGGGCGGCCGGGTGGGGGAGCGGGCAGGTGCAGTCTCTCGCGACGCCTTACGGCGTCGGCATCTCCAGCCACTTCAGGCAGCCGGTCTCGTCCAGCAACTGCCTGAGCGCGGCGTTGTCCCTGACCTCGGCGTACTTGCCCTTGATGATGGCCAGCGAGCGCGCATGGTACTTCTGCGGCGTCTGGCGGAACGGCCCCTTCGGCAGCATGACCTCCATGGTCTCCTGGTTCGCGGCCAGCGCCTCGGCATTGGCCTGGCTCCAGGGCAGGAAGCGGGCGCCGATCTCGTCCGCCAGCAGCGGCTTCAGGGCCGGCGCCAGCGTTTCGAAGCCCTCGAACTTGCCCTCGACCTTCGGGTCCAGCATGCGACCGATCCAGGCCAGCGTGTTCGGCGCCATGTCGCGCATGATGGCGCCCGGCGTCGGGTCGGTGGAGGCCTCGTAGAGTTCCGCGAACAGCCCGAGATCGCCGAAGCACGGCCGGCCGCCGAACAGGTAGGGACGGCTGGCGAGATGCCGTTCCAGGAACTCCAGCTGGCGGTCCAGGGAGCCCTCGATCTCGCCGGCGGTCTCGTCGGACGAGCCGACGAAACTGCGGCGCGGCACCATGCGCTCGACGATTCCGGTCGCCGCCGCCTGCTGCTTCGCGGCCGGCGCGTCCGGGCCGAGCATCTGGGCGGCGATGCGCCGCGCCGTGTCCTCGGCGTCCGCCGCGAAGGCCCAGCGATAGTGGAACATCGGCTTGTTGCCCCACTCGTCGCCATATTCCTCGATCAGGTGCGAGAGGAAGCGCAGTGCCGGGTCGGCCGGGTCGGTCGCCGGCTCGGGGAAGACGCTTTCCAGCGTTTCCATGATCGGCGTCGAATCCTGCAGGCCCTTGCCGTCCGGCGTCACCACCAGCGGGATCAGCGGCAGCTTCGCGTAGCGCTTGAACTCCTCCATGTTGGCGGCGGAGCGCAGGATCCATTCATGTGGCGCCTGCTTGTAGCGGAACCATGAGCGGACCTTGACCGAATAGGGCGACAGTTCGGATCCGAAGACCCGGTAGGTAACGCTCATCTGCTGGTTCCTCCCCCCGGCGAACGCATTGTCGGCACAGCATATATGGGGCCGCGCCGGAAAGCAGCAGGGGGTGGGGTATCGGGATGGTCGCTGTTCCAGCCCTCTCCCCCACCCGGCCACCCGGCGACAGTATCCTGAATGGGCGGCCGGGTGGGGGAGAGGGCCGGCGCTGCGCCGCAACTCAGATCGCGCCGAAGTCGCCGCCGCGTCCCTTGCCGTCCCGGAACCGCGCGGCCCCGGCCGCGGCCTCCTGCATCAGCGGCGCGACACCGCCGCGCCCCTCGTTCTTCAGCGCCTCGGCCAGGTCCATGCCCCACTGTTCATAGGACGACCTGCGGTCCGCGCGCATGCAGACGGGCGGGAAGCGGGCGATCTCGTGCGCCAGCGCAATGGCCGCCGCACGGGCCTGGCCCTTCGGCACCACGCGGTTGGCCAGTCCCCAGGCCAGCGCCTCCTCGGCACCGACGGCCCGGCCGGTCAGGATCATGTCGAGCGCGCGGCTGTGACCGATCAGGCGCGGCAGGCGCACCGTTCCGCCGTCGATCAGCGGCACGCCCCAGCGGCGGCAGTACACGCCGAAGGTCGCGTCCTCCTCGACCACCCGCATGTCGCACCACAGGGACAGCTCCAGCCCGCCGGCCACGGCGTGGCCGTCGATGGCGCCGATCACCGGCTTGTCCAGCAACAGGCGCGACGGCCCCATCGGTCCCTCGCCCTCGGGCTCGTAGCGCAGCGCACCGGCGCCCGATGCTGCCTCGCGCAGGTCGTAGCCGGCGCAGAAGGTGCCGCCCGTGCCGCCGAACACCGCCACCTGCGCCTCCGGGTCGGCGTCGAAATCGCGGAAGGCCTGGCGCAGTTCCAGCGCGGTCTCGTGGTTCACGCAGTTGCGGACCGCCGGCCGGTCGATCAGCACGATCGTCACCGGTCCGTCGCGTTCGACGCGGATGGCCATGGTTTCCTCCCCTTCAGCCTGTGCGGTCAAGTGTGCCCGCGGGTGACGTGAAGGGAAAGCGGCTCAGCGTTTCGAGAGCTGCCGCATCAGCCAGGCGAAGGGACAGCCGGGACCGGTGCGGGCGGGGTCAGGCCGCATCGGGCCGTCCCCCGGTTCCGAGGCGGACGACATTGCCGCGCGCGACCGGCGCCGGCTGGCGTTCCGGACGCGGCAGGCCGGAACAGGCGAGACCGCCGCAGGTCAGCACCGCCGCCAGCCGTTCCAGGTGGGTCAGGGCCAGTCGCCGGCCGGTGCCGCCGACAACCAGGTCCAGCACCGCCTCGGCCAGCTCGTGATTGCCGTCCATCGCCGCATCCAGGGCGCGCAGCAGCACGATCTCGTCCTGGCCCAGCATGGTGGCGCGCCGCAGCCGGACCCCGATGGTCGCCCGCGCCGCGGTGGCCAGCACCATCAGGAAGGCATCGAGATGGGCCAGCCCGTCCTCTGCGCGGTGCGCCGCGAGGGCGGCACGGATCTCGTGGCCGGTGTCGACGCGATGGCTCATGCCCTGCACCCAGGTGCGCACGCACCAGGTGAACAGCCGGCCGGTCTCGTCCAGCCGGTTCACCGGGACTCGCCAGGCGGTCGGTTGCAGGGCGGCGAGAGACATGGTGCGGGCTCCCCGTGTCAGCTTGGTGTCTGCTTCTGCTATTGATAATCGTTCGCAATACGGAAAGCAAGGACGATCTGCCCGGGCCCCCTGTGCGACGGCCGCGTCCCGTCCTAGTCTGCCCTGAACGTGCGATCAGGGAGGATGCGCCCATGAACAACAGGCTTTGCGACATGCTCGGGATCGAGGTGCCGATCTTCGCCTTTTCCCACTGCCGGGACGTGGTGGTCGAGGTCTCGAAGGCCGGCGGCTTCGGCGTGCTGGGCCTGGCACGGCAGAACCCGGGCCGGGTGGAGGAGGAACTGGACTGGATCGACGCCCATATCGACGGCAAGCCCTATGGCGTCGACGTGCTGATGCCCTCCCGCTTCGAGGATCCGGGCGACCGCAAGCTGGATATCGACGAGCTGCTGCCGGCCGAGCACGTGGAGTTCGTGCGCGACCTGCTGGACAGGGCCGGCGTTCCCCGCCTGCCGGAGCAGGAAGAGGCGGAGATCAAGCGGGAGATCCTGAAGGGCATCAACTTCACCCCGCGCGAGAGCCTGGAGATGCTGGAGGCGGCGATGCGCCACCCGATCAAGGCCATCGTGAACGCGCTGGGCTCGCCGCCGGAGGAACTGGTGGCCCGGGCGAAGGCGAAGGGGATCCGCCTCGGCGCGCTGGCCGGGCATCCGAAGCACGCGATCCGTCACCGCGACCGCGGCTGCGACTTCGTGGTGGCGGTCGGGCACGAGGCCGGCGGTCACACCGGCGACGTCACCTCGATGGTGCTGTGGCCCAGCATCGTCGACGCGGTGGCGCCGATGCCGGTGCTGGGTGCCGGGGGCGTCGGACGTGGCCGGCAGGTGGCGGCGGCGCTGGCGCTGGGCTGCGAGGGGGTCTGGACCGGCTCGGTCTGGCTGAAGACGGTGCAGAGCGAGGTGATCCCGGAGATCAAGCAGAAGATGTTCGCGGCCGAGGCCACGGATTCGGTCTGGACCCGGACGGTGACCGGCAAGCCCTGCCGCACGCTCAACAACGCCTTCACCCGCGCCTATGACGGCCCGGAGGCACCCGAGCCGCTGCCGGCGCCGCTGCAGAACTATCTGTGGTGGCAGGAGGGACGGACCCGGGTCGAACGGGTCCGGGCACAGGACTTCCTGACCTACCCGGTGGGCCAGATCGTCGGCGACATGGAGGCGGAGACCAGCGTGCGCCAGGTGGTCTACGACATGATCGACGAACTGCTCGACGCCCGCGACCGCCTCAACGCCATGCTGGGATGAGGGGGTGGAGAACCTCCACGGTCCGGCGACCCTCCACCCAACCCTCCCCCTCAAGGGAGGAGGGCATTTGGATCGACGGCGCCCCCCCGGGCCCGAAGAGAGTCTTCCTCGCCCTTGCCCCGGACCTGATCCGGGGCCTGCGGCGCAGGTGTTGCGGCCGTTGGCGCCGTCAGGCCGAGGTGTCGACCTTGTTGCCGGCCGCGGCCTGGCTGGCGCGGGCGACGATGACGCGGGCGGGGCGCAGCAGCCGGCCCTGGATGGTGTAGCCGGCCTGGACGACCTGGATGCAGGTGCCCGGCTCCGCGCCCGGCACCTCGACCTCGGTCAGCGCCTCGTGCAGGTTGGGATCGAACTTCGCACCCTCGGCCTCGATCAGCTTCACACCATGCCGCTCGAAGATCTGGCGCAGGGCCGCCTGGGTGATGGAGACACCTTCCAGCAGGCCCTTCAGCGCCTCGTCCTGGCTGTCGGACGGCGCGGCGTCGATGGCGCGGGACAGGTTGTCGGCCACCTCGCACATGTCGCGCGCGAACCTGGTGGCGCCGAACTTCAGCGCGTCCTCGCGTTCGCGCTCCGCGCGCTTGCGCGTGTTCTCCAGGTCGGCCATGGCGCGGATCAGGCGGTCCTTCAGCGCCGCGGCCTCGTCGGTCACGGTGGCGAGCTGGATGCGCAGCGCGCCCAGTTCGTCGTTCGTCTCCACCTCCGCGGCGGACATGGCGGCCTCGGCCTCGGGCGCCGTTTCCGGCGCCGGCTTCATCTCGTTCTCGTCGGTCATCTCTCGGTCCTGGAATTCCGGAAAAATGGGGGGTGCCCCGGTCGCGTGCGGCTGTTCAGCCCATCAGGCGACCGATCACCCGTGCCGTGTAGTCCACCATGGGAATGATGCGCGCGTAATTCAAGCGCGTCGGCCCGATCACGCCGATGGAACCGACGATGCGCTGGCTGCCGTCGGTGAAGGGCGCGACGATCATGGAGGAGCCGGAAAGGCTGAACAGCTTGCTCTCGGCGCCGATGAAGATGCGCACGCCGTCGCCCTCCGAGGCAAGGTCGAGCACGTTCAGGATGTCGGTCTTGCTCTCCATCTCGTCGAACAGCCGGCGCAGGCGTTCCAGATCCTCGATGGCGGTGACGTCGTCCAGCAGGCGCGCGCGGCCACGGATGATCAGCCGCGCCGGGTTGTCCTGTCCGCCGGCCCATTCGGCCAGGCCCGCCTCGACCACCTGGGCGGCGAGCGCGTCGAGCTGCGCCCGGTGGCTCTCGATCTCGCGCTGGATGGTCTCCCGCGCCTCGCGGATGGTGCGCCCGCGCAACCGGTCGCAGAGATAGTTGCCCGCCTCCACCAGCGCCGAGGGCGTCAGCCCGGGCGGCACCCGCATCAGCCGGTTCTCGACCACGCCGTTGACGGTGACCATCACCACCAGCGCCTTGTCGGGCGACAGGCTGACGATCTCCAGGTGCTTCAGCGCCTGGTCGTTCTTCGGCACCGTCACCAGCCCGGCAAAGCCCGACAGGTCGGACAGCAGGTCCGAAGCGGCGGTCAGCATGTCGGTGTAGTTGCGGCCGGCGGCGGCACAGCGCCCCTCGATCGAGTGCCGCTCCTCCTCCGACAGGTCGCCGATCTCCAGCAGCCCGTCGATGAACAGGCGCAGGCCCTTGTCGGTCGGCAGCCGGCCGGCGGAGGTGTGCGGGGCATAGAGCAGCCCCGAATCCTCCAGGTCCGCCATGACATTGCGGATCGAGGCCGGCGACAGGGGGACGGAAAGGCGTCGGGACAATGTCCGCGAACCGACCGGAATGCCGGTCAACAGGTAGTCCTCGACGATATGCCGGAAGATTTCCCGGCTGCGTTCGTTCAACCCCTGGATGGAGATGGTTTCCTGCATCATCTGCGCGTCAACTCCGTGGGAGGAAAGGTAGTGTCGGCCGGAAAACCCGTCAACGGTGCTGCCCTGTCCCGGCGCGCCCGCGGCCGATGACATCCCGGGGTGAAACCGTTAGAACCGCCGCTCAATCGCGATGGAGAGACACATGCCCCGCCCGTCCGGCCGCGCCACAGACCAGATGCGAGACGTCCGGCTGGAGCCCGGCTTCTCGCTGCACGCCGAGGGGTCCTGCCTCGTCCGCTTCGGCAACACCCATGTTCTCTGCACCGCCTCGGTCGAGGAACGGGTGCCGGGCTGGCTGCGCAACACCGGCCGCGGCTGGATCACGGCCGAGTATGGCATGCTGCCGCGCTCGACGCACACCCGTACTGACCGGGAGGCCGCACGCGGCAAGCAATCGGGCCGCACCCTGGAGATCCAGCGCCTGATCGGCCGCGCGCTGCGCGCCGTCTGCAACCTGGAAGGCTTCGGCGAGCGCCAGATCCGCGTCGACTGCGACGTGATCCAGGCCGATGGCGGCACCCGCACCGCCTCGATCACCGGCGCCTGGGTGGCATTGCACCAGGCCTTCGCGAAGATGCAGAAGGCCGGCGACATCCGCTCGATCCCGATGATCGGCCAGGTCGCGGCGATTTCCTGCGGCATCCATGACGGCGTGCCGGTGCTCGACCTCGACTATGCCGAGGATTCGACGGCCGAGACCGACGCGAATTTCGTCATCACCGACGGCGGCACGCTGGTGGAGATCCAGGCCACGGCCGAGGGCACGCCCTTCACCGACGCCGAGTTCATGGAACTGCTGCGGCTGGCGCGCAAGGGCATCGGCGAGCTCTGCGAGCTGCAGCGCCAGGCCACGGGGGGCTGAGGCGATGGCGCGGCGGCTGACCGGTCCCCGGCTGGTGGTCGCCAGCCACAACAAGGGCAAGGTGGCGGAGATCGCCGAGCTGGTGCGCCCGTTCGGCATCGCTCCGGTCCCGGCCGGCGACCTGGACCTGCCCGAACCGGACGAGACGGAGGAGACCTTCACCGGCAACGCGCTGCTGAAGGCACGGGCGGCGGCGCGGGCGTCGGGCCTGCCGGCGCTGGCCGACGATTCCGGGCTTGCGGTCGACGCCCTCGACGGGCGGCCCGGCATCCACACCGCGCGCTGGTGCGGCCCCGACCGCGACTTCGCCTATGGCATGGAGAAGCTGGAGCAGGCCATCCAGGCCAGCGGCCGGCCGGAGCGCACGGCGCGCTTCGTCTGCGCGCTGGCGCTGGCCTGGCCGGACGGCGAGGAGGTCGTCTTCGAGGGCCGGGTGGAGGGCACCATCGCCTGGCCGCCGCGCGGGGAGAAAGGCTTCGGCTTCGACCCCGTGTTCGTGCCCGAGGGCCACAGCATCACCTTCGCCGAGATGGAACCGGACGCGAAGCACGCCATCAGCCACCGCGCGGTGGCGTTCGCCATGCTGATCGACGCGTGCCTGGGGTGAACAGCGCGTCGCAGCCCGGTTTCGGGGTCTATGTCCACTGGCCCTTCTGCGTCTCCAAGTGCCCCTATTGCGACTTCAACAGCCACGTGCGGGAGACGGTCGACCAGTCCCGCTGGGCCGATGCCCTGGTGCGCGAGATCGGGGCCTGGGCCGGGCGGGTCGGCCGGCGACCGGTCTCGACGGTGTTCTTCGGCGGCGGCACGCCCTCGCTGATGCCGGCTTCGACGGTGGCGGCAGTGCTGGACGCCATCGGGCGGCACTTCGGCATGGCGCCGGACGTCGAGGTGACGCTGGAGGCCAACCCGTCCTCGGTCGAGGTGGCGCGCTTCCGCGATTTCCGCGCCGCCGGCATCAACCGGGTCTCCATCGGCGTGCAGAGCCTGGATCCGGTGGCCCTGACGTTCCTGTCCCGCGCCCATGATACCGGCCAGGCGCTGGCAGCCATCGCCGCGGCGGCGGAGATCTTCGGGCGCTTTTCCTTCGACCTGATCTACGCCCTGCCCGGTCAGACAGCGGCGGACTGGTCAGCGATGCTGGAGCGGGCGCTGGACCTCGGCGCCGCGCACCTCTCGCTCTACCAGCTCACCATCGAGCCCAACACGGGCTTCGCCGGCGACGTGAAGCGCGGCCGCTGGCGGCCGATGGACGACGACAATGCCGCCGACCTGTTCGAGCGGACACAGGACCGGATGGCGCGGGCCGGGATGCCGGCCTACGAGACCTCCAACCATGCCCGGCCGGGCGAGGAATGCCGTCACAACCTGCTCTACTGGCGCTATGGCGCGTGGATCGGCATCGGGCCGGGCGCGCATGGCCGGCCGCTGGATGCGGCGGGCCGGCGTTTCGCCAGCGCCAACCTGAAGCGTCCGGAGACCTGGCTCGAGGCGGTCGAAACGACCGGCCGCGGGCTGGAGGCCGAAAGCGCGCTGGACCCGGCCGAGCAGGCCGAGGAGGCGCTGATGATGGGCCTGCGCCTGGCCGAGGGCGTCGACCGCGTCCGCTTCCTCGGCGCCACCGGCACGGCGCTGGATGACGTCATCGACAGGGCCGCGCGGGACCGGCTGGTCGACGACGGCGTGCTGGCCGATGACGGGCGGCGGCTGGTCGTGACGCCATCGGGCCGGCTGCTGCTCAACACCATCACCGGGCGCCTGCTGGCGGCGACGCAGGACCGCGGCCGGCGCTGACACCAACCGATTCGTGGCCCTGCCAGGCGACCAGCCGATGACTCTCCTGTGACTCCCCGGTGGCAACGGGTGCGACAGAGCGCCGGGGGCCCTGACAGTGCTTGACCAGCGGGCCTGCCGGTCGCATATGCGACCCGCTCGCGGTGCCAGAACCGGCCACCGCCCCTTCGAAGGAAAACACGTCCGTGCGTGGCGCTTTCAGGTCCGGCCCCAGGGCCGGCGTTACCTACCCCGGCCCCAGCCTGCATCGCCGCCAGATTCTGCAGGCCCTTGCCATTGCGCCCTTCGCGAGCCTGGTCGGCGGACGCCTGGCGTTCGGCAACGGCGTGCCGTTCAGCCGCGAGGCGGTGATCGAGGAGGCGCGTCGCCGCGCCGCCCGCCCCTTCGAGCCGCTGCCGCGCCCGCATGCCGACATCGTCTCCCGGCTCGACTACGAGGCGGTATGGCAGATCCAGAACCGTTTCGGCGAGCGGCTGTGGTCCGGCGAGAACCGCGGCTTCTCGGTCGAGCCGCTGTTCCGCAACCAGATCAACCCCGACGAGGTGCTGGTGCACGAGGTGCATGACGGCATGGCCGACCGCCTGCCGCTGCAGCCCGTGCCGCTGGACTTCGAGGCCGATGTGAAGACCACGCCGCTGGCGCCCGACCTGGTGGCGCGGCTGGCCACCATCACCGCGCCCGAGCTCGGCTTCGGCGGCTTCCGCCTCTACACCCCCTACAACCGGGACCGCGACGTCGCCGCCTTCCAGGGCGCCAGCTATTTCCGTGCCGTCGGCGGCTCGATGCAGTACGGCATCTCGGCCCGCGGCATCGCCATCGACACCACGAAGTTCGGCTCGGAGGAGTTCCCGCAGTTCCGCGAGCTGTGGCTGGAGCGGCCGGGCAAGGACGACACCCACCTGGTGCTGCATGCGCTGCTGGACGGCCGCTCGGTCACGGGCGCCTATCGCTTCCGCATCGAGCCGGGCTCCAGCACGGTGATGGACGTGGAGGCGACGCTGTTCTTCCGCCGCGCCGTCGACGGGCTGGGCCTGGCGCCGCTGACCTCGATGTATCATCACGGCGAGAATTTCCGCGGCCACGCCTATGACTTCCGCGCCGAGGTGCATGATTCCGACGGCCTGGCCATGCTGTCGGGCAATGGCGAGTGGATCTGGCGCCCGCTGACCAACCCGGCCTCGGCCCGCGTCAGCTCGTTCATCGACAGCAATCCGCGCGGCTTCGGCCTGTTGCAGCGCGACCGCGACTTCGATCACTACCAGGACGACTTCGCCTTCTACGAGGGCCGGCCGAATCTCTGGATCGAGACGCTGGGCGACTGGGGGCCGGGCGTGGTGGAGCTGGTCGAGCTGCCGGCCGCCGACGAGACCTTCGACAACATCGTCGCCTACTGGCGCCCGGCGGCGCCGCCGCAGGTGGGCGAGCCCTATCACCTGTCCTACCGCCTGCACTGGGGCGCCGAGATGCCCGGGCGGCTGCCCGGACCGGCGCGCGTGGTCGCCACCCGCATCGGCCGTGGCGGCATTCCGGGCCGCCCCGGTGGCGAGCAGGACCACAAGTTCGTGGTCGACTTCGCCGGCGGCAACCTGGAGATGATCGAGCGCAATGCCCCGGTCGAGGTGGTGGTCGCGACCGAACAGGGCACCATCCACGAGACCTCGGCCCTGCCGGTCCACGGCTCGGCCACCTGGCGGGCCAAGTTCGACCTGCGCATCACCGGCGACGGCCCGGTCAACCTGCGCTGCTACCTGCGGCTGGGTGACAGTGCATTGTCGGAGACCTGGCTGTACACTTGGTCGAAGACCTGACCGCCGCGCGACCCTGACACGGAGGATGCATGCGCCGGACCCTGGCATGCATCCTGGCGCTGCTGGGTCTTCTCGTTACCGGTCCCGCACGGGCCGACGTGGATCCGCGCCTGGCCGCCGCCATCGAGCGCTGGCTGAATGACGACGACGCCGGCTCCCTGCCGGTGATGGCCGAACTCGCCCGCGACGGCGACACGGACGCCCGGCTGCTGCTGGGGACCATCGAGCAGCTGGAGATGACGCCGGGCTCGTGGATCGCGGCCCTGGACCGCGACGGCCGTATCGCGCTGTTCCGCGCGCCATTCGGCCTGTCGGGCACGTCATGGCTGGCGGTCGAGGCTCCCGACAACGCGCTGGCACAGGCCCTGCTCGATGCCCGCGCGGCCGGCAGCCGGATCGGTGCGGCCCGGCGCTTGATGGCACTGGGCGAACCCCGCGCCGCCGCGACCGCCCTCCGAGCAGAACTGAGCGGCGGGGCTCCGGCGGACCTCGTCCGCATGCATGTCGACGGTCCGTTCCCCCGGCGCGCCCTCTACGCCGCCTGGATCGCCGCCAGCTACCGCCCCGGCGAGCCGCACACGCCGGCGTTGCTGCTGGCCGGTCTCGACGCCGCCGCGCGGGGCGAGCCGCAGGGCCTGCTGTTCGTCGCCGGTGCGGCCCGCGGGATCGACATGCCGCTCGCGCGTGTCGCGGCGCGCTACGTGATTTCCGGGCGCAGCTTCCCCCATCGTCCGGTCCCGGAGGACAGCGCCGCGCTGGATGGCGCGCTGGCCCGCTGGTTGCTGGACGATGCGGAGGCCGCGCCGGTTGCCGGTCTCTGCCGGCGGCTCTGCCCCGATGCCGTCGATGCCTGCGCCATCGCGGCCTACCGGTTGTCCGGCGGCTATCCCGCGCTGCTGCGGCTCAACCCGCCGCTGGAGACCGCGATCCCGGGGGACCGCTTCGATGGCAGTCGCCGCGCCCAAGGCATCGTGCAGCGGCAGGTGCTGGCGCGGCGCGACGGGAGCGGAAGCCCGTCTCGCCCGGAATGCCTGTGGTCGGCGGCGGACTGACAGCGAGCCATGGGCTCCGGCTTTCGCCGGAGCGAGATATCGGCGTCAGGTCCCGGATACCGCTGCGCGGTTCCGGGAAACGGTCATTGAAACCACGCGTTCCCCGGAAGCCCGCAGGGCTGTCCGGGGCCTGAGGTCGGTTTGAAGATGGATGGCGCCGCCCTTGCCGGTGCGTGCAAGGCTCATCTCGCCCCGGACTTGATCCGGGGCCTGTTCCGCAAGTTTGCGAGCCATGGGCTCCGGGTCGAGTCCGGAGCGAGATATCGGCGTCAGGTCCCGGATACCGCTGCGCGGTTCCGGGAAACGGTCATTGAAACCACGCGTTCCCCGGAAGCCCGCAGGGCTGTCCGGGGCCTGATGGCGGGCGCTGTTCCCCGGTCAGGCGCCCGTCGCCTCGCGGCCGGATTCGCTGACGAACTGCGCCGTCCAGGGGTCGCGGACATCGTGGCCCAGGTTGTCGGCCAGCGCCACCTGCAGCCGGCTCATGTCGATCTGGTTCAGCGCGCCGGACCCGGCCTCGGCGCAGGCGGTTGCCGCCGCGCGGCCCATGGCGAAGCACGGTCCCATCACGCGCACGCTGGCCAGCGCCGCCGGTTCCGCGTCGATGCAGCGCCCGGCGGTGACGACGTTGTCCAGGCCCTTCGGCAGCATTGTACCAAGGGGGATCCAGTGCATGTGGTCCTCGGCGAAGACCTCCCAGTGCGTGTCCGCCAGCTCGGTGTGCAGCTCGATCGGCCAGGCGCAGCGGGCGATGGCGTCGGCCGGGCGACGGCCGGTGCGCACGTCGTCAACGGTCAGCCGGGACTGGCCGGTGATGGTGCGGGTGTGGCGGATGCCGGGCTGGCCATAGGTCGCGACCCGGGCCTTGCCGAAGGCGTCGGGGAACTCGGCCCGGAACAGCGCCAGCAGGCCGTCCACCTGGGCCCGCCCGGCGATGCCGGCCAGCGTCAGCCCGACCGGGTCGGCCGGCGTCTCCATGTGGGTCATGTTGGCCAGCACCTTGCCGGGCTCGGCCAGCGGGAAGACGAAGCCGTCATGGCGGACCAGCCCGAACTCGGGCCCGCGCCGGCGCATGGCCGCGTGGAAGCGGTCGCGCGGCCAGTCGGCGATCAGGTCGGTGTCGACGCCCTCGAACACCACCATGGTGGTGCCCAGGATCGGCGTGTCGGCCTCGTGCAGCTCCAGCCCCGCCAGCCAGGACAGCACCGCGTCGCCCGAGGCGTCGACGAAGCTCTCGGCCTCCACCACTAGGTCGCCCCAGCGGGTGGCGAGGTCCAGCGCCGCGATGCGCCGGCCCTCCATCCGCACCGCGCGCAGCACGGCGCCCGCGACCGGCAGGACCTCGGCGTCGGTGATGGCGCGCTCGACCCAGCGCATCCAGGCATTGACCGAATAGTCGATGATCAGCGTGTTGCGCGCCCGCCGGGCCGTCGCCTGCCCCGCCGAGGTCAGCTCGGCCAGCATGGCGTCCATCACGCCGTGGGTGACGCGCTTGGGCGACAGGCCGTTGGCGTAGAGGCCGCAGATGGTGCCGATGGCCGAGTTCACGGCCTGCCCGCCGAGCTGCGGCGCCGCCTCGACCAGGGCTACCGTCTTGCCCAGCCGCCGGGCCTCCAGCGCCGCCGAGGTGCCGGACGCGCCGGAGCCGACCACGCAGATGTCGGCGCGCAGGAGTTGCGGTGCGCCGTCGCCGCGCCGGACCGCGCGGGTGCCGGGATGCCGGGTCATGGCCGCCTCAGCCGGTCCACTCGCTGACGAAGGGCTGCCAGTCGGCGCGGCGCGGCGGGCGGAAGTCGCGCTTCGGCCGGCCGACATAGACGAAGCCCAGCAGCTTCTCGTCGCGCCCGATCCCGAGCGCCTGCTGCACGTGGCTGTCATAGGCCGGCGCGCCCGTCAGCCAGACCGCGCCGAGGCCGGCGGCCTGGGCGGCGAGGATGATGTTGTAGCCCGCCATGCCGGCCGCCAGCACCTGCTCGATGTCCGGTGCCTTCGGGTGGTCGGGGGTGATGCGGGCGACGATGCCGATCAGCAGCGGCGAGCGCTGCGGCTTCTGGCGGTCCTTCTCGACCAGCCCGGCCTCGGCGCCCGGCGTGCGGCGCAGCAGGGCCTCGGCGAAGACATCGCCCAGTTTCGCACGCGCCGCGCCCCGGATGACGATGAAGCGCCAGGGGCGAAGCTGGCCGTGGTCCGGCGCGGTCATCGCCGCCTGGAACAGCTGCGCCAGCTCGGCGTCGGTGATCTCGGTGTCCTCGTGCAGCAGCGCCGGCACCGAGGCGCGGTCGAGCATCAGGTCCAAAGCGTCCATGGATCGGGTCTCCGAAGGCTGCGGGTCTCAGGTGGCGACGATCTCGAAGCGGCCGGTGGACTGGCGGACGGCGAGCGTCCGGCCGGCGGCCTCGGCGATCAGGCGGGCATGATAGGCCTCGATGATGCGCGCGTCCTGCCCGTCGGTGGCGCGCCTGCGCCCCTCCAGGGCCGCCACCACCGGTTCGGGCAGACCGGCGCGGTCATGGGTGCCGACGACGCGGACCTCGGCCGGCTCCACCGCGACCGACAGCACGCCGCCGCGCAACAGGCCCGCCGCGCCGGCCATGGCGAGGTTCATGGCCAGGCGGATGCGCACCTTGTCGTTCGCCGTGCCCTCGGCCTCGCGCCACTCCATGCTGAAGCGGTGGTCGGCATAGAACTCCAGCGCCGCCTTGCGCACCTCGCCCGCCGGGAAGGGCTGGTCGTCGCCGCCGGCCGCGCCGAAGGCCAGCCGCAGGAACTTCAGCCGCCGGGCCGCGTTCTCCGAAGACTGCTTCAGCAGCTCCAGGGCGTCCTTCGCAAGGGTGGGGTCGTCCTCCAGTTCCATCAGCTCGATGCCGTTGCCCAGCGCGCCGATGGGGCCGACCAGGTCGTGGCAGATGCGCGAACAGATGAGCTGGGTGAAGACGAGGTCGGACATGGCGATGCCTCCCGCGTTTGGCCCTCATGGCCGTGTTGGTCGGGACGTCCGGGCCGCCGGGCCCTGTCCGTCCGGTTCAGGCGAGCGTGCGGTAGGCGTCGGTTGCCCGCACCAGCTCGTCGACGATGCCGGGTTCCGAGCCCGCGTGGCCGGCATCGCCGACCAGCCGGAAATCGGCCTCCGGCCAGGCCTTGTGCAGGGCCCAGGCGGTCATCATCGGGGTTACCACGTCGTAGCGGCCCTGGACGATGGTGCAGGGCACGTGGCGGATGCGCCCGACATTGGCGATCAGCCAGCCATCATGCTCGAAGAAGCCGTGGTTGACGAAGTAGTGGCACTCGATCCGGGCGAAGGCGAGGGCGAAGTCGGGGTCGGCAAAGTCGCGCACCCGCGTGCTGTCGGCATAGAGCGACAGCGTCCCGCCCTCCCAGGTGCTCCAGGCCCGGGCGGCGGTCAGCCGGACCACCGGATCCTCGCTGGTCAGCCGGCGGTAGTAGGCGGCGATCATGTCGCCGCGTTCCTCGGCCGGGATGACGCCCACGTAGTCTTCCCAGAGATCGGGGAACAGCGCGTCTGCACCGCCCTGGTAGAACCACTCCAGCTCGGCACGGCGCAGCGTGAAGATGCCGCGCAGCACCAGCTCGGTCACCCGCTCGGGGTGGGTGATGGCATAGGCCAGGCCCAGCGCGCTGCCCCACGATCCGCCGAAGACCTGCCAGCGCTCGATGCCGAGATGGCGGCGCAGGCGCTCGATGTCGTCGACCAGGTCCCAGGTGGTGTTGTCGACCAGGTCGGCATGGGGCCGGCTCTGGCCGCAGCCGCGCTGGTCGAACAGGATGATGCGGTAGTTGGCGGGGTCGAAATAGCGCCGGTCGTCGGGCTTCTTGCCGCCGCCCGGGCCACCATGGATCACCACCACCGGCTTGCCGTCCGGATTGCCGCACTGCTCGTAGTGCAACTGGTGCCGCGGCGAGACGCTGAGCCGCCCCTCGTCGAAGGGCTCGATCCGGGGATAGAGCATGCGGCGTGCGATCGTGTGGGGCATCGCAGTCCTCTCGGTGCGGGCGTTCCGCCGGGACAATAACGGCCGCAAACCCGCACGCCTAGGCCAATGGCGCACACGGTGCCGCGGAGCGGTCGCGCCGCCGGTCCGGGCCCGCGGCCAGGGCCCGCGGCCAGGGCCTGCGGTTCAGGCGGGCAGTTCAGGCCGGCCGTTCAGGCCGGCAGTTCAGGCCACCGGGTCGACGGGCACGTTGTCGATCAGCCGGGCCTTGCCCAGGAACACGGCGGCGAAGGCCCGGGCCGGACGTTTCGGCCGTGACACCAGCTCCAGGGTCTCGGCGTCGCGCACTTCCAGGTAGTCGATGGTGCCGAAGCCGAGATCGGACAGGCGCTTGCGGCCGCGGCTGATCGCGCCGGAAACGTCGCCGTCACTGCTGGCGGTCTCGGCGATGTCGGTCAGGATGCGGAAGATCGCCGGCGCCACGCCGCGCTGCTGTTCGGTCAGGTACCAGTTGCGCGACGACATGGCGAGGCCGTCGCTCTCGCGCACCGTGTCGATGCCGCGGATCTCCACCGGGATGTCCAGGTCCCGCACCATGCGGCGGACCACCATGAGCTGCTGGAAGTCCTTGCGGCCGAAATAGGCCCGGTCAGGCAGGCACTGCAGCAGCAGCTTGGTCACCACCACGGCAACCCCGCCGAAATGCCCCGGCCGCGTCGCGCCGCACAGGCAGTCGGTGATGCCCGCAACCTCCACGGTGGTGGCGAAGCCCTGCGGATACATTTCCGTGACATCCGGCGCGAACAGCAGGTCGGCCCCGTTCTCGTCCAGCAAGGCCGCGTCCCGCGCCTCGTCGCGCGGATAGGCCTCCAGGTCAGATGCGTTGTTGAACTGGCGCGGGTTGACGAAGATCGACACCACGGTGCGGTCGTTCTGGGCGCGCGAATTGCGCACCAGCGACATGTGCCCGTCATGCAGGAAACCCATGGTCGGCACGAAGCCGACGGTCTCGCCGGAACGACGCCAGCCCATGACGCGCTCGCGGAGCGCCGCGACGGTACGCACGATTTCAAGCCGGCCGCTCATGCCGGTTCCTCCGGTCGATGATCCAGGATGGAAGGGTTCAGGCGGTGGCCGCGGCGACGGCTGCCTTGTCGCCCGTGTCGTGGCCGTTCGGCCGTGCCGTCGCCTCGCCCGACCGGCTGGCGGTCAGGGACAGCTTGGCCGGCGCGGTCTCGGCGACCTTGCGCGGATCCTGCGCGTTGCGGACCTGGCCCTCCAGGTGCGCACCGGCCTCCATGGCCAGCGAGCTGTGCCAGATGTCGCCGATGACGCGGGCCGTGCGGGCCAGCGAGACGCGGGTGCCCCGGATGCGGCCGGTCACGTCGCCGCGGATGTCGACGTCGTCGGCGTTGATCTCGCCCTGGACCGAAGCGCCCTCGCCGATCACCAGCTTGCCGCAGGTGACGTCGCCGATGATGGAGCCGTCGATCTGGATCTCCCCGTCGGTCTTCAGGTCGCCGGTGATGACGAGACCCGCGCTGACCAGCGACGGAGTCGTCGACCGCTGCACAGCCATGGGCCTATCCGTGGTCGTCTTCGACTTTGAAAACATAGCGTCCCGCCTTCAGGAACCGTTCGGGGTCGATCTGCTTGTTGTTGTACTCGACCTCGTAGTGGACATGACTGCCGGTACTGCGGCCACTGGACCCCATTGTACCGACTTGCTGGTGGAACGTCACCCGTTCGCCCTTCTTGACCGTGACGGTGCGCAGGTGGCCGTAGCGGGTCTTGAAGCCCGAGCCGTGGTCGACCTCGACCATGCGGCCATAGGCGCCATCCCAGCCGGCGACGGTGACGATGCCCGGCGCGGTCGCATGCACCGGCGTGCGCGGCGGCGCGGCGATGTCGATGCCCTTGTGAAAGGCCGTCTTGCCGGTGAAGGGATCCTTGCGGCGCCCGAACTGCGAGGAGATGTAGCCCGACATGGTGGGCCGCGCGAGCGGGATGCGTTCCAGCAGCACCTGCATCGCCTCCCAGCGGGCCATGTCGACCTCCAGGTCGCCGACCACCCGCTCGAAGCTGTCGGGGTCCGGCGTGCTGCCGTCCTCGGCCACCAGCGGGCCGCCCATGCCGGGATTCTCGGCATAGACCCCGTCCAGCATGTCCTCCAGCGACAGCCCGGTCAGGTCCAGCGTCCGCTTCAGCGTGTCGATGTTGCGCCGCGCCCGGCTGCCGATTTCCTGCAGCAGGGTGATCTGGGTCTCGCGCACCTCCTGCAGGCGGGCCTCCAGGCTGGCGACCGTGTCGGCCAGCCGGTAGCCGCGCTGCTCGGCGTCGACCTGGCTGGCATGGGTCTCGGTCAGGGCGTCGGCCGTCGCCGCCAGGCGCCGGCGCAGGGTGGCATTGGCGAGGTTCTGCTGCGTCAGGTCATGGCGCAGGGACTCGACATGGTTGCCCAGCCGCCGCGCCTCGGCCTCGGCCAGGTCGCGGGCCTCGGCGAGCATGGCGCTCTCGCGGCGGCGTGCCTCCAGCTCGCGCTTGATGTCGGAGGTCTGGTCGCTGTTCAGCGCCAGGATCGATTCCAGCGACGACGCGCGTTCCTCGGCCTCCGCGCGGGCCAGGGTCTCCATCGCGCGCGATTCCTCGGCGCCGGCCAGCGCCGCCGCGGTCTCGGACAACTGCCGGCTGATCAGGTCGTTCTGGCGCGTGCGCTCGTCCAGGCGGTCGCGGATCAGCGCCAGTTCGCCGTCCAGGTCGGTGGCGCGGTCGCGGGCGTGGCTGTAATTCGCCTCGACCACCGCCAGCCGGCTCTGCGTCGAGGCGAGGTCCTGTTCCAGCGTGCCGCGCATGGCAACCAGCCGCCGCAGCTCGTCATATTGCCGGGCGATCTCGGTGGCCGCGTTCGACCATTGCGCCCGGGTCGCGGCCAGTTCGCCGCCGAGTCGCGTGCGGTCGCGCACCAGTTCCGCGATCTCCCCGGCCTGGCGCTCGATGGTGCCGGCCCGGTGCTGCATGCCGACGGTGGCGGCCACGCTCCAGCCCAGCACGGCGGCCAGCGCCAGGGCGGACACGAACTGCGTGCGGGTTGTCAGGGTGAGATAGCTGACCCGTCCGTCGACGCGGACGAAGATCTGGCGCTCTGGAAACAGGTTTCGGATCGTGGTGGTCACACGCCGCAAGGCGCCGGTCTCCTGCGTAACGGTTCCGGCGTCGCCACCGGAAGACTTGCCCCACGGCCGCAGTCCCCTCGCGGCCGGCAGGATGAAACCGCAGGGACGACGATCAATTCAACTCTAAAAAATCCTTGACAGTGCCTGAATCGCTACGAGGCGGGGCGCCATCTCAATCCACCAAAGGGCCATACCAGTCTTCGTCCATTCCGACGCGACGTCGTGCCGCAGTATTGAAGGGCGGTTTCAGCGCCCCCCGGAAATGGCGCCGGACAAGTTCCCGCCAGAGCTGCGGCAGGTCCGCCACCCCCTCGCCCGCCAGCTCGCCGAACCAGCGGCGCCCCGTCGCCACGTGCCCGATCTCGTCCTCCAGGATGATGCGCAGGATCGCCGCGGTGTCCGCGTCGCCCGCGCGTTCCAGCCGCCCGATCATCGCCGGGGTGACATCCAGCCCGCGTGCCTCCAGCACCATGTGCGCCACCGCCAGCCGCGCCAGCACGTCGTGGGTGGTGTCACCGGCAGCCTGCCAGAGCCCGTCATGCGCCGGCAGGTCGCCATAGGTGCCGCCGAGGTCGTTCAGGCGCCGCTCCAGCAGCAGGAAGTGCCGTGCCTCGTCGTCGGCGACGTCCAGCCAGTCGGCGCTGAAGCCGTCGGGCAGGCCGGCGCCGAAGCGGAGCGCGATGTCGACGGACAGGTCGATGGCGTTGAGCTCGATATGGGCCAGCGCGTGCACCAGCGCGAAGCGGCTGGCAGCGGTGCCGGCCTTGCGCCGCTTCGGCATGTCACGCGGCAGCCGCAGTTCCGGGCGCGCCGGGCGTGCCGGCCGCGCCGGCGCCGGTACATCGCCCCGTTCCGCCAGCCGTCCGGCGCGGTAGTCGGCCACCAGCCGCCGCGCCGCGCCGGCCTTGTCGACGGCACCGGCGGTGCGCAGGACGCCGGCCAGCCGTGCCGTCAGCGTCCCCGCCTCGTTCAAGCGGCCTTCACCGCGTCCAGCACCGCCTCGGCATGGCCCTTCACCTTCACCTTGCGCCAGACCTGCCGGACCGTGCCGTCGGGACCGATCAGGAAGGTCGCGCGCTCGATGCCCATCGAGGTGCGGCCGTACATCGACTTCTCGACCCAGACGCCATAGGCCTCGCAGACCGTGCCGTCGGTGTCGGCGGCAAGGGTCACCGCCAGTTCGTGCTTCGCCTTGAACTTCTCGTGCCTGGCCACCGTGTCCTTCGAGACGCCGATCACCTCGGCGCCGGCCGCCCTGAAGTCACCGATCAGGCCGGTGAAGTCGATGGCCTCGGTGGTACAGCCGGGCGTGTCGTCCTTCGGATAGAAATAGAGCACCACGGACTTGCCCTTCAGGTCGGCCAGCGAGACGGAGCCGCCGCCATCGGTCGGCATGGTGAAATCGGGGGCCTTGCTGCCCGGTTCGACGGTCGCGGTCATTCTGTCCTCCTGGTCGGGTTGAGGTCGGCGCTGTCGGCGCGGCCGACGATGCTCTCGTATACGCCCGAGACACAGGCCTGGGCCTCTTCCAGCCGCACCCTGGCGGCATCGAGGCTGCCGACGCCCAGCAGGCGCGCCAGCAGGGCCTGGAAGTCGGGCGAGGCCGCCTCCTCGCGGAAGCCGCCGCCATGGCAGAGGCGCAGCAGGCCAACCACGGTCTGCAGCACCAGGTGGGCATCGGCCAGCGCCGTGCCGGTCTCCGGTGCCAGCAGCCCGGCATCGGTGAGGCGGGAGATCGCCTCGCCGACATTGCCGGTGACGATGCCCGGATGGGCCGCGCCGTGCGCCAGCATCAGGAACTGCACGGTGAACTCCAGGTCGACCAGCCCGCCGCGCACCTGCTTGACCGACCAGGGGTCCGTTGTGCCGTGGGTCTTCTCGATCCGCGCACGCATGGACGCGACCTGGCCGCGCAGGTCGTCGATGTCGTGGGGCCGGCGCACGACCTCGGCCAGCACGTCGTCGACCGCCTGGCGGAGCGAGGGCGGGCCGGCGATGGTGCGCCCGCGCGTGGCCGCCATGATCTCCCAGGTCCAGGCATCGGAGCGCATGTAGCCGGCATAGGCCGACAGCGGCACGGCGACGGCGCCGGAATTGCCCGAGGGCCGCAGCCGCATGTCGACCTCGTAGAGCCGGCCCTCCTGCGTCAGGGTGGTGATGGCGGAGATCAGGCGCTGGCTGAGCCGGGTGAAATAGGGACCGATGGCGAGTTCCGAGGCGCCGTCGGACTGTCGCTCGGCCCCCCTGTCGTCATAGACGAACACCAGGTCCAGGTCGGAGCCGAAGGTGAGCTGGCGGCCGCCCAGCCGCCCCAGCGCGATCACCGCCATGCCGGCCTCGCCGACCCGGCCGTGGCGCCGGGCGAGTTCTGCGGCGGCGGCGGGCAGCAGGTGGGTGATGGCCATCTCGGCCACCAGGCTGAGTGCCCGGCCGACACCATGCACGTCCAGCCGCCCGTCCAGCAGTTCGACGCCGATGTGGAACCGGCGGTCGTTGGCGAAGCGGCGGACGGCGTTGAGGATGTCCTCGTAGCTCTCGGCCATGGAGAGCTCGCGGTTGATATGGGCCCCGGCCGTCACCGGGTCGGCGAGGTCGACCGTGCCGGGCTCCAGCAGGTAGTCGAACATGCGGACATTGCGGCCCAGCGCCTCGGCCAGGCTGGGCGCGGTCCCCATGATGCGCGCCAGCAGGCGCAGCAGCCCGGGGTTGGAGCGCAGCAGCGAGAGGAACTGCACGCCTGACGGCAACTGCCCCAGGAACCGGTCGAAGTTGAGCAGCGCGGCGTCGGGCGCGGAGGTGCCGCCGATGGCGGTGAGCACGGCCGGGACAAGATCGGTCAGCAATTCCCGCGCGCGGGCGGTGCGGGTGGCGCGGAAGCGGCCGGTGTGCCAGCGCCGCACGACCTCCATCGCGGTCTCCGGGGTCGCGAAGCCGAGTCGCTGCAGGGTCTCGATGGTGCCGGGGTCCGGGTCGGTGCCGGTGAAGACCAGGTTGCCGCCCGGTCCGGCGAGCGAGGGCGCGTCCGCGAACAGGTCGGCATAGTGATCCTGGACCGTCCGCATGGTCGCCACCAGCCGGTCGGAGAACGCCGCCAGGTCGGGAAAGCCGCAGAAATGCGCGACGTGCAGCAGCCCGGCATCGCTCGCCGGCAGGCGCTGGGTCTGCGCGTCCTCGATCATCTGCAGGCGATGCTCGACGGTGCGCAGGAAACGGTAGGCGGCCGCGAGCTCGTCGGCGACGGCGGCGCCGATGCGACCGGTCTCGACCAGCGCGTGCAGCGCGCCGACCGTGGTGGGCACGCGCAGGCGCGGATCCCGCCCGCCGGAGATCAGCTGCTGGGTCTGGGCGAAGAACTCGATCTCGCGGATGCCGCCACGCCCGACCTTGATGTCATGGCCGGCCACCGCGATGCGCCCGTGGCCCTTGTGGGCATGGATCTGGCGCTTGATCGACTGGATGTCGGAAATGGCCGCGAAGTCCAGGTGCTTGCGCCAGATGAAGGGCGCGATGGCGGCGAGGAAGCGCTCGCCGGCGGCGAGGTCGCCGGCCGCGGCGCGCGCCTTGATCATGGCCGCGCGTTCCCAGTTCTGCGCCATGGTCTCGTAGTAGAGGATCGCCGCCTCGACAGAGAGCGCGACGGGCGAGCTGGACGGGTCGGGGCGCAGGCGCAGGTCGGTGCGGAAGACATAGCCGTCCGCCGTCCGCTCCTGCAGCATCTGGGCGAGGCTGCGCGTCAGCCTGGGGAAGATGTCCCAGGGCTCGACGCCCTTGCCCAGCCGTGCCGGGTCTGGCTCGTAGAGCACGATCAGGTCGATGTCGCTGGAATAGTTCAGTTCGCCCGCGCCCATCTTGCCCATGGCCAGCACGAACAGCCCCGATCCCTCGGTTGGACGGGCGTCACCCTCCGGCAGCACGAAGCGGCCACGCGCCGCCTCCGCCCGCAGCAGGAAGCACAGCGCCGCCTCGACACAGGCATCGGCCAGCGCGGTGATGGCGCCGGTGACCTGTTCCAGCGGCCAGACGCCGCCCAGGTCGGCCAGCGCGATCAGCAGCGCGGCGCGGCCCTTGGCCCGGCGCAGCGCCCGGCTCATCGCCGGTGCGGCGGTCTCGGCCAGTCCGGCGCGGCCGACGCCGTCCAGGATGTCGCGCATCATGGATTCCGGGTCGCGGTCGGACAGGTCGGCCAGCAGGGACGGCTCGCGTGCGGCCAGCGCGGCAAGGTAGGGACTGTTGGCGAAGGTCGCCCGCAGCAGCGGTTGCAGCCGCGTGTCGGACCGCGCCGCCGCCAGTCGCGCGGCATCGAAGCCGGCGCGTTCCGGGTCCAGCGCGTCCAGTCGCTCGAATGCGCGATCCGCCGCCTCGACATCGTGGGGCGTCGGATGTTCGATGATACGTTCGGCAAACGGTTTCAGTTGCGGAGACACGGCAATCCCGGGACGGCGAAAAGAGGCAGAGCCTGCTCAGGAGCGGCCACCGGGTCAAGGTGGCCGGCGCGGGTGGCGTCTGCTGCGCGGTGCCGGGCTGGGGCTGGTGCGGCTGGTCGGCGCACTGTTCGCGGTCGCGGCGACGTGCGGCGTGCTGGTCGGCTGGCGCCTGTCCGAGGGGCCGATCAGCGTGGCCTTCCTGCTGCCCTGGCTGCAGCAGGAGATCGGCGACCTGCCCGGCGGGGCCATCATGGGGGTCGGCGACGCCATCGTGGTGTGGGACGGGCCGCGCAGGCAGGTGGATTTTCGCCTGGTCGACGTGTCGCTGGCGACGGCCGACGGGCAGCGCGCGATCAGCGCGCCGGAGGCTGCCCTTGCCTTTGACGGGGAGGCCGCGCTGGCCGGACAGGTCCGGCTGCGCTCGGTCGCCGCACGCGGGTTGCGGCTGCTGCTGCGCCGCCAGCAGGACGGTGGCCTGGCCGTCGGCCTGGTCGGCGCCGACGGCGGCGCGGAAACCGTGACGGACGTCCGCCCGCTGGTCGCCATCATGGACCAGCTGTTCGGGCCCGAGCGGACCGACGGCGCCTTTTCCCGCCTCGACCGGCTGGAACTGCGCGACAGCCGCATCCTGCTGAACGATCACCGCCTGGACCGCATCGTCGGCCTGAAGGCGACCACGCTGAGCGTCCGGGCGCTGGAGCGGGCGATCAGCCTGCAGGGCGACCTGGAGATCGACCGGCCCGGCTTTCGCCTGCCGCTGGCCGCCGACATGCTGCTGGACCGGGAAACCGGGGCGATGCGGCTGACGCTGGACGTCGCCGGCTTCGAGCCGGCCGCGCTGGTGCCGGTCTTCGGCGCCCCCCGGGGCCTGGAGGCGTTCCAGTTCCCGGTCTCGGGTCGCGTGCGGCTGTCGCTGGACGGCGACGGTCGCTTCGGTCCGGTGCTGTTCGACGTCGAGACCGGGCAGGGCCAGCTGGTCCTGCCCGGCGTGCTGGCGGCACCGGCGCCGGTGCAGCGCCTGGTCGCGACCGGTGAATACGCCCCGGCGACGAAGGTGCTGGCGGTCAGCGGCGCCCGCTACGAGTCCGGCGCCATCGTGGTGGACGCCAGCGGCACCGTCGGGTTCCGGGAAGAACTGCCCGACGTGGACATCCGGCTGCAGGGCGATGACCTGCCACTGGTGCTGACCCCGGCCTACTGGCCGCTCGGGCGGGCCGCGGTGGCGCGGGACTGGATCGAGGCGCATGTGCGCGGGGGCACGGCGATCCACACCACGGCGCATGTCAGGGTGCCGCCGGACATGTGGGGGCGGGAGGACGGACCGGCCGACATGCTCTCGGTCGAGATCGGCTTCCGCGACGCCACCGTGCGTCTCTACGACCCCTATGCCGACATCCGCAATGCCAGCGGGCGCCTGAAGATCACCGCGCGCGACTTCGAGCTGTGGCTCGACCGGGGCGAGAGCGCCGGCATCGCGCTGGCCGAGGGCCACTTGAAGATCGACGACTTCGCCGCCCGCAAGCCGATGCTGACCACCGGCTTTGTCGCCGAGGGCACCATCGCGGCGATGCTGGAGGCGACCCTGCGCGGCCCGCTCGCCCTGTCAGGCACGGAGCTTCCGGCCGGCGGCCGGATCGACGGCCGGGCCGCGGCGCGGCTGGAACTGGCGGTACCGCTGCTGGCGAAGGCGGCCTGGACGGACCTGGACGTGCGCGCCTCGGCCAATCTCAGCGCGGTGGCCGTCGACGGCGTCGCCGACGCCTATGGCCTGCGCGCCGACGCGCTGACGCTGCGGGTCGACGGCAGCGGGCTGGAGGTCGCGGGCAATGCGCGGATCAACGGCGTGCCGCTGGACCTGCGCTGGATCGAGGATTTCGGGGCGTCCGGCCCCTGGCCGCGCCATATCGAGGCCGCGGGCCATGTCGATCGCGCCGGTGCCGCGCGGCTGGGCCTGGAACTGCCGGACTGGATCGCGGGCAGCGCCGGGCTGTCGGCCGGCATCCATCTTGGCCGCGACGGCGCCCGGGCCATCACCGTCGCAACCGATCTCGGCGACCTGGCGATCACCCCGCCGGGCATCGGCTGGTCAAAGCCCGCCGGAACGCCCGGCCGGCTGGGCTTCGACCTGTTCACCCGCGCCGACGGCGACTGGCGGCTTGGCCGCCTGGAAGCGGACGCGCCCGGCCTGTCGGTTGCGGGCGAGCTGTCGGGCAGCGGCGGGCTGGTGCCCGGTCATGTCGACCTGCAGCGCCTGCGTTTCGGCGAGACCGACATATCGCTGTCGGCCAGTCGCGAGGGCGGCATCTGGACCGCCCGGATTGACGGACGCGTGCTGGACCTGCGGCCGTTCCGCGACCCGGACAGGGAAGAGGCGCTGGAGGCCTGGCCCGACGCCTCGGTGAGCTTCAGCATCGAACGGCTGGTCGTCGACGATGCCCGCACGATCCACGACGCGGACGGCGTGATGAGCGTGGGCGATGACGGGGTGCGCACCTTGGAGGCCGTCGGCAGCATGGGGGGCACGGGACCGCTGTCGGTGGCCCTGACCGAGGAGGCGGGCGGACGGCAGCGCCTGCTGGTCGAGAGCGGCGATGCCGGCGCGACGCTGGGCGCGGCCACGATCACCACCGCGGTGACCGGCGGCACGCTGAAGCTCGATGCCCTGCTGGAGGGCGAGGGCGTCGCCAGCGGCACCTTCACGGTCAGCGATTTCCGCCTGACCGAGACGCCGGGCTTCGCGCGGCTGCTGTCGCTGGCGTCCTTCACCGGCATCGGCCAGGCGCTTTCGGGCGAGGGCCTGTCATTCACCCGCGCCGAGGTTCCCTTCGCCATGGCCAACGACCGCATCGACATCTCGTCGGGGCGCATGGCCGGGCCGTCGGTCGGCGCCACCGTCGAGGGCTATTACCGCCTGGACACCGACGAGGTGCGACTGGTCGGCAACCTGATCCCGGCCTATTCGATCAGCCGCGTGCTGGGGGCGATCCCGTTGCTGGGCGCCATCCTGGGCGGCGACCAGGGCATCTTCGGCGTGACCTACGTGGTCGAGGGCGACATCGACGATCCGGCGATGAGCGCCAACCCGATCTCCGCCCTGGCACCGGGCATCCTGCGCCGGCTGTTCCTGGAGCCGGTGGACCCCTCGAAGATCCCGAAGCCGCCGACGGCGCCGATCAACGATCGCTAGGCCGACAGCCGCACCACCGCATGACGCTTCTTGCCGGCCGAGATCTTGGCCGAGACACCGTCCGGCAGGTCGGCGGTGCCGACCATGCGGGTCTCGTCATCGATCTTCTGGTCGTTCAGGCGGCCGCCGCCATTGCGGATCAGCTTGCGCGCCTCGCCCTTCGACTTCGCGAAGCCGGCCGCGACGAACAGGTCGACCAGGCTAATGCCGGCGCCGAGCGCGTCGGCCGCGACCTCGATGGTCGGCAGGCCCTCGCCCAGGTCGCCCTGCTCGAAGGTCTGGCGTGCCGTCTCGGCGGCCTGCGCGGCCGCGTCGGCACCGCGCGCCATGGCGGTGGCGGCGTCGGCCAGCACCTTCTTCGCCTCGTTGATCTCGGTGCCTTCCAGCGCCTCCAGCCGGACGATCTCGTCCAGCGGCAGGTCGGTGAACAGGCGCAGGAAGCGGCCGACATCGGCGTCCGCCGTGTTGCGCCAGAACTGCCAGTAGTCATATGCCGGCAGCCGGTCCTCGTTCAGCCAGACCGCGCCCTGGGCGGTCTTGCCCATCTTGGCGCCGCCGGCCAGCGTGATCAGCGGCGTGGTCAGGCCGAAGATTTCCCGGGAGTCGATGCGGCGGGTCAGCTCGACGCCGTTGACGATGTTGCCCCACTGGTCGGAGCCGCCCATCTGCAGCAGGCAACCCATCCGCCGCGACAGCTCCATGAAGTCATAGGCCTGGAGGATCATGTAGTTGAACTCCAGGAACGACAGCGGCTGCTCGCGTTCCAGGCGCAGGCGCACGCTGTCGAAGCTGAGCATGCGGTTGACCGAGAAGTGCCGCCCGACATCGCGCAGGAACGGGATGTAGGCCAGCTGGTCCAGCCAGTCGGCGTTGTTGACCATGATGGCGTCGGTCGGGCCGTCGCCGAAGGTCAGGAACTTCTCGAACACCGTGCGGATGCCGGCCATGTTCCGCGCGATGTCGTCGTCCGACAGCAACTGGCGCTGCGCGTCGCGGCCCGAGGGATCGCCGATCCGGGTGGTGCCGCCACCCATCAGGACGACGGGCTTGTGCCCGGTCTGCTGCAGGCGGCGCAGCAGCATGATCTGCACCAGCGAGCCGACATGCAGGCTGTCGGCGGTGCAGTCGAAGCCGATATAGCCCGGCACCACGCCCGCCAGCAGCGCCTGGTCCAGCGCCGCGAAGTCGGTGCACTGGTGGACGTAGTCGCGCGCGATCAGCGTCGCGAGGAACTCGGATTTCGCGGAAAATGTCATGTCGGGCGCCGTCGATGCTGTCTGGCCGGTGGCGGCGGGCTGTAGCACACTCGATCCATGACGCAAAGCACGGCACAGACGCCGCTCCGGGTGCTGGGCACCATGAGCGGCACCTCGGTCGACGGCATCGACCTCGCCATCCTGGAGACGGACGGCGAGACGGTCAGCCGCATCGGCCCACATGGCACCTTCGCCTACCGCCCCGAGGAGCAGCAGGCGATCCGCGCCGCCTTCGGCCGCGTCGATCCCGGCGAGGCGGCGGTGCATGCGGTGACCGAGGCGCACGGGCGCGCCATCGCCGACTTCCTGGGCTCGGCCCGGCTCACCGCCGCCGACATCGACCTGATCGGCTTTCACGGCCAGACCACCTTCCACGACCCGAAGGCCGGGGTGACGGTGCAGGCCGGTGATGCGGAGGCGCTGTCGCGCCGCTTCGGCGTGCCGGTGGTGGCCGACTTCCGCAAGGCCGACGTCGCGGCCGGCGGGGAGGGCGCGCCGCTGGCGCCGCTGTTCCACGTGGCGATGACGGCGGGGCTGGAGCGGCCGCTGGCGGTGCTGAACCTCGGCGGCGTCGGCAATGTCACCTGGATCGGCGCCGGGGAGGCACCGCCGGTGGCCTTCGACACCGGCCCGGCCAACGCGCTGGTCGACGACTGGATGCGGCTGAGAACCGGGCAGAGCCATGATGCGGGCGGTGCAGCGGCGCTGGCCGGCACGGTCGACCGGGCCTGGCTCCGGGACCTGATGCAGCACCCCTACTTCGCGCGGCCGGTGCCGAAGTCGCTGGACCGGGAGGCGTTCCGGCCCGCCGCCTGGCCGGACCTGCCGGTCGAGGACGGCGCCGCGACCCTGGTTGCCTTCACGGCCGCCGCCGTCGCGGCGGCCGTGCCGCACCTGCCGGCGGCGCCGCTGCGCTGGCTGGTCACCGGCGGCGGGCGGCACAACCCGGCGATCATGGCGGCCTTGTCAGAGGTGCTGGGCGTACCGGTGCAGCCGGTCGAGGCCGCCGGCTGGGACGGCGACGCGGTGGAGGCGCAGGCCTTCGCCTGGCTGGCGGCGCGCTCGGTGCGCGGCCTGCCGCTCAGCCTGCCGACGACGACGGGCGTACCCCGCCCGATGCCGGGCGGGCGGCTGGTCCGGGCAGCGTGACGTGTGTTCGGGAGGTTGTTCCGGCGGTCGGGCCCCGGACAGCCCTGCGGGCTTCCGGGGAACGACGGTCAGTGCAACGAGTCCCGGAACCGCGCAGCGGTGTCCGGGACCTGATGCCGTGCCCTTGCGCCGGCGAAAGCCGGAGCCCATGGCACGGCGCGGACGGAACAGGCCCCGGGTCAGGCCCGGGGCGAGCCGTGGAACGGATGGACCTCAGGCAGCAGCCGCGCGGCGGCGGCGATCGACGTAGCTGGCGATCAGCGTGTCGATCTCCTCGAGCTGCGTCTCGTAGAAGTGGCTGGCGCCGTCGATCTTGGCATAGTCGATGACGATGCCGCGCTGGGTCTTCAGGCGGTCCACCAGCTTCTGCACGTCCGGCTCCGGCACCACGTCGTCTGCCGTGCCGTGCACGATGATGCCCGAGGACGGGCAGGGCGCCAGGAACGAGAAGTCGAACATGTTGGCCGGCGGCGAGACCGAGATGAAGCCCTCGATCTCCGGGCGACGCATCAGCAGCTGCATGCCGATCCAGGCGCCGAAGGAGTAGCCGGCGATCCAGCAGGACTCGGCGTCCGGCTTGATCTGCTGCAGCCAGTCCAGCGCCGAGGCGGCATCCGACAGCTCGCCCTGGCCCTGGTCGAACTCGCCCTGGCTGCGTCCGACGCCGCGGAAGTTGAAGCGCAGCACGGCGAAGCCGCGCGCCTTGAACAGGTGGAACAGGTTGTAGACCAGGCGGTTGTTCATGTTCCCGCCATACAGCGGGTGGGGGTGCAGGATCAGCGCGATCGGCGCGGTTTCGTCGGCCACGTGGTGATAGCGGCCTTCCAGGCGGCCGTCCGGTCCGTTGAAAATCACGTCAGGCATGGTGGTCGGGCTGTCCTCTGGTCCTGCGTCCCGCCGTGTGTCACACGGCGCTTATGTCCGGTTGATATAGGCTGCGCGGCGCCTGCGATCCAGCGTCACGATCAGGTGCGCCGGTTTGACCGCTTCCGCATGTGGAATATATAGGGTGCAGTTGCGCGCTTGTGCGCGGGTGGAGAACGGTCATGTGGAACACCCTGAGGGATGACATAGCGGCGATCATGGAACGCGATCCGGCGGCAAAGTCGGTGATCGAGGTCGCGCTGTGTTACCCGAGCTTCCATGCGGTGCTGTTCTACCGGCTGTCGCATGCGCTGTGGACGCGGGGCTTCTATCTCGCCGGGCGCTGGTTCTCCCAGATCGGCCGCTTCCTGACCGGCATCGAGATCCATCCGGGCGCGCGGATCGGTCGCCGCTTCTTCGTCGACCACGGCATGGGCGTGGTGATCGGCGAGACCGCGGAGATCGGCGACAACGTCACCCTGTACCATGACGTTACCCTGGGCGGCGTCGCGCCGTCGGTCGACTCGGCCTCCCAGGTCGGGCAGAAGCGTCACCCGACCCTGGAGGACGACGTGATCGTCGGTTCCGGCGCGCAGGTGCTGGGCCCGATCGTGGTGCGCAAGGGCGCCCGTGTCGGCGCCAATGCCGTCGTGGTCAAGGAGGTGCCGCCCGGTGCCACCGTGGTGGGCATCCCGGCCGAGGTGGTGAACAAGGCGAAGCCGAAGCTGGTGGAGAACCCCGACGACTGGCACCCGAGCTTCGATGCCTATGGCATGCCGAAGGGCGGCGTCACCAGCCCGGTCGCGGCCCGCATGGCCGAGGTGCTGACGGAGCTTGAGGCGCTGAAGGCGCGTGTGGCAGAACTGGAGGCCGAGAAGGCCGACGCCCGCACGCAGATCCGGGTGGTCGGCGAGGACTGACCCCCGGCCGCCGACGGTGCGAATGGGCCCGCCGCCCCGACATTATCTCGATCACAACGCCACATCGCCGCTCCGGCCCGAGGCCAGGGCGGCGATGCTGTCCGCCATGGACGCGGGCGGCAACGGCTCCAGCGTGCACCGGGAGGGACGCGCGGCCCGCGCCACCATCGACACGGCACGGCAGTCCGTGGCCCGGCTGGCCGGCGTTCCGGCGACCACCGTGCACTTCACGTCGGGCGGGACCGAGGCCAACAACTGGGCGCTTGCGCTCGCCGCCGCCGCGGGGCGGACGCTGGCGGTGGCCGGGATCGAGCATGAGTCCGTGCTGGCGCCCGCGCGTCTTGCCGGGGCGACCCTGATCGCGACCGGGGCATCCGGGACCATCGACCTCGCGGATCTCAACCGCATCCTGGACACGGATGCGCCGATGCTGGTGGCGGTGATGGCCGCCAACAACGAGACCGGGGTGATCCAGCCGACCGCCGAGATCGCCCGGCTCTGCCGCGCGCATGGCGCCTGGCTGCTGGTCGACGCCGTGCAGGCCGCCGGCAAGCTGGACCTCGCGCCACTGGCGGAGGACGCCGATTTCCTGTCGCTGTCCGCGCACAAGCTGGGCGGACCCGCCGGGACCGGCGCGCTGGTGATCGGCGCGCGCGTCGACCCCGAACCGCTGATCCGCGGTGGCGGGCAGGAATTCCGCCGTCGCGCCGGCACCGAGAACCTGGTCGGCATTGCCGGCTTCGGTGCCGCCGCCGCGGTCGCCGACCCGTCCGTGCTTTCGGCCCGGCTCGGCCCGTTGCGCGACAACCTGGAGGCGCGGCTGCGCCGGGCCTGCCCGACGCTCGTGGTTCACGGAGCCGCCGCGCCCCGCCTCGCCAACACCGCCTGCATCGGCATGCCCGGCGTGCCGGCGCAGACCCAGGTGATGGCGCTCGACCTCGCCGGCGTGGCGGTCAGTGCCGGCTCCGCCTGTTCGTCGGGAAAGGTCGCACCCAGCCATGTCTTGCGCGCAATGGGCGTGACGGAGGCGCGGTCCGGCGAGGCGGTGCGCTTCTCGCTCGGCTGGAACTCCACCGGCGCCGACATCGATGCCGCCGTGTCCGCCTGGACCAGGCTCTGGCATCGCCGCAGCGGTGGCTGAGCGCAGCATGACGCCGCACGCAGCGATGCTGCTTTCGCGGGGCGAATTGCGCTAGCCTGTCATGAATCTCCGGCAGAGGCAGACGGCAGCAGCATGGCGAAAGCGACGATCCGGGTCGTGTTCCTGACGGCAAAGGGCGAGCGGAAGGTGACGATGGCCGAACCCGGCCAGTCGGTGCTGGACGTCGCCCAGGCCAACGACATCGACATGGAAGGGGCCTGCGAGGGCTCCATGGCCTGTTCGACCTGCCATGTCATCGTCGGCGAGCGCTGGTACGACATGTTGCCTGAACCGAAGGAGGAGGAGGAAGACATGCTCGACCTCGCCTTCGACCTGAAGGAGACCTCCCGCCTCGGTTGCCAGGTGATCCTGGACGAGAGCCTCGACGGCATCGAGCTGCGCCTGCCGCGCGGCACCCGCAACGTCCTGCTGGGCTGAGCCATGGCCGGACTGTTCGCCCGGCTGAAAGCCGCCGCCGCGCCCGAGTGGCAGGCCTATACGCACCATGAATTCGTGGCCGGCCTGGGCGACGGGACATTGCCGCAGGCCGCCTTCCGCCACTACCTGGTGCAGGACTACCTGTTCCTGATCCACTTCTCCCGGGCCTGGGCGCTGGCGGTCTACAAGTCCACCAGCCTGGCCGACATGCGCGCGGCGGCCGAGGTGCTGAACGGCATCCTGAACACCGAGATGGCGCTGCACGTCGACTATTGCCGGGGCTTCGGCATCAGCCCGGCCGAGATGGAGGCCGCCCCCGAGGACGCACCGTGCATGGCCTATACCCGCTACGTGCTGGAGACCGGGATGGCGGGTGACATCCTGGACCTGCACGTGGCGCTGTCGCCCTGCGTCATCGGCTATGGCGAGATCGGCGCGCGGCTGGCCGCGGACCCGGCGACGCGGCACGACGGCAATCCCTATGCGAGCTGGATTGCCATGTATTCCGGCCCGGATTACGCGGCGGTGATGCAGGCGGCGCTGGCCCAGCTCGACCGGCTGGCGGAGGCCCGGCTGACCGGGGCGCGCTTCCCGGAACTGGCGCGGATCTTCTCCGAGGCGACGCGGCTGGAGGCCGGCTTCTGGCAGATGGGCCTCGACGCGGCACGGTAGTCGATCGGGGCTATGGCGGTGCCGTTCCCCGGAAGCCCGCAGGGCTGTCCGGCAACTGTGTGTTCACGTGTTGCTGTGTTTGAAGTCCTGATCGTTCTTGAGCATTGCGTTGAGGATGGTGAGGAGCTTTCTGGCGACGGCGATGATGA
>JAYZWD010000002.1:0-123882 GCA_036154895.1 Pseudomonadota bacterium | reverse complement strand
ATCGCCCCTTGAAGTACCACCCTCGGAGGCGGATGATACCGGCCTCCATGACGTGCAGATCGACGAGGCACGCAAGCAGGACGGGCCGGGTGGCGGCGGCCGCAAGGCCCGCGACAGCGGCAAGAACAAACAGCATGGCGACGGTGGGCGCTTCGGAAAGAACGAAGAGAAACATCTGGAGCAGTTGTATGACAAGCGCGACAACGCTCCGACACGTGCTGAACGTACCGATGCCAAAAGAAAAATCAAGAACATTGTCAGAAATGCAAAAAGAAAGAATCGCGGCGAAAATCACAGTATGCGACCGAAGAGGTAGAAAAATGGATACGGAGACCTGGATCGCCGGCATTGGTGTCGGCGATATCAAATTTGGAATGCCCATCTCAAGTCTGGAGCATTTTATGAACCTCGAGAAAGTCGATTCCGATCGAAAAGATCCTGAGGATCGTCAATATATTGACTGGGATGAAGATATATCGATTTCCGACAATGAATCAAACGGCGACGGAATTGACTCTATCCATGTCTACAAGACGCTGAAATTCAATTCGACCGAGCTGATCGGGGTGCCTGTCGAAATTTTTCAAAAGATTGTGGGTGATCGTTCGCCTGCCAGGATTGAGAATATCTGGCTGGACGACGAGGATTGTCAGCAGGTCTACGAGTTCGAGAGTCTCGGGGCGCAGGTCTGGGTCAAGGACGGTATTGTCGTCTCGATCTGCGTCGGCCCGATCGAGGATGACGCAGAAGACTGAATCGTTCCGGGCTGGCCGGCATCGCGCCGGTCAGCCCTCCCGGCGGAAGTGCTTGGACAGCTTCAGGCCCTGGCCCTGGTAGTGCGAGCCGATGCCGGCGCCGTAGAGCCGCTCCGGTGCCTCCACCAGCCGCTCGTAGACCAGGCGGCAGACCCGCTGGCCGTGCGCGATCTCGAACGGCACCTCGTGGCTGCGCACCTCCAGCACCGCCGGGGTGCCGCCGCCGCCCTCCGCGCCATAGCCGAAGCCAGGATCGAAGAAGCCCGCATAGTGGATCCGGAACTCGCCGAAGGCGGTGTCATAGGCGACCATCTCGGCCGCCGAGTCGGGCGGCACCGACACCCGCTCCCGGCTGACCAGGATGTAGAACTGGTTGGGATCGAGGATCAGCGTGCGGTCATCATTGGCGAACACCGGCTCCCAGAAATCCTTGACCCGGTAATGGTCGACCAGGCCCAGGTCGATCAGCGGCGCGTGGCGCCGGGCGCGATAGCCGACCAGCCCGCCATGACCCTCGCCCGACAGGTCGACCGAGACCCAGAGGCCGTCGCGGATCATCGGTTCTGCGCCGTCCAGGCTGGCCGGGTCGACCAGCCGCTCGCGCTGGTGCAGTTCGCGGTGCAGGCTGTCGGAGGTGCGGGGATTGCCGCGCCAGACGCGGAGCTGGTTCAGCCGCAGGCCGGCCTGCACCCGGACCGAGAAGGTGCGCGGCGCGATCTCCAGATAGAGCGGGCCCTCATAGCCGGCCTCGACGCTCTCGAAGGCCTCGCAATGGTCGGTGACCAGGCGGGTGAAGACGTCGAGGCGTCCGGTCGAGCTTTTCGGATTGGCCTTGGCCGACATCTCGCGCGGCAGGGTCAGGTGCTCCATCAGCTCGACGATGTAGACGCAGCCGCGCTCCAGCACCGCCGGGCGGGTCAGGTCGATCTCGTGCATGGTCAGGCGGTCGAGCTTGGCCTGCACCGTCGACGACAGGCCCGGCAGGAAGCTGGTGCGCACGCGGAAGGCGCGGCGGCCAAGGCGCAGGTCCAGGCTGGCCGGCTGCACCAGGTCATCGGGAATGCCGCCCTCGGCGCGGATGCGGCCGTCCTCCACCAGGCGCCTGAGTGCCTGCACGGGCAGGATGCCGGTGGTCCTCGTCCTTTCCGCCGTCGCCGCTGCCACCATCAACGAACCCTTCCCTGCTGCCGCACCCGCGCGGCCGCGATTGAACGCGGGCGGCGCATCGGCTTTTATCACGGTCAATGACGGCCAGATGTCAACCGTGCCCGGGGACGACCATGAGCGATTCCGCCTATAGCCAGAATCTCGACGCCAATGCCGCGAATTTCGAGGTGCTCTCGCCGCTGAGCCTGATCCGGCGCACGGCCTCGGTCTATCCCGACTACCCGTCCATCGTGCACGGCGACCTGACCTATAGCTGGGCCCAGACCTACGAACGCTGCGTCCGCCTCGCCTCCGCGCTGAAGCAGCTCGGCATCGGCAAGAACGACACCGTCGCCATGATGTGCCCGAACACGCCGGCGATGTACGAGGCGCATTTCGGCGTGCCGATGATCGGCGCCGTGATCAACACCCTGAACTACCGCCTTGATGCGGCGGCGATCCGCTTCATCCTGCAGCACGGCGAGGCGAAGGTGCTGATCACCGACACGGAGTTCTCCGGCATCATCAGGGAGGCGCTGGAGGGCGTCGGCCAGGAGATCTTCGTGATCGACGTCTCCGACCCCGACGGCCCGGGCGGCGAGCGCCTCGGCACCATCGAGTACGAGGACTTCATCGCCGGCGGCGACCCGGAGATGGAATGGTCCCTGCCCGCCAACGAGTGGGACAAGATCGCGCTGAACTACACCTCCGGCACGACCGGCAACCCCAAGGGCGTGGTCTTCACCCATCGTGGCGCGTACCTGAACGCCATCAACAACGCGATGACCTGGGGCATGCCCAACCATGCCCGCTACCTCTGGACCCTGCCGATGTTCCACTGCAACGGCTGGTGCTTCCCCTGGACGGTGGCGGCGGTCGCCGGCGTCAACATCTGCCTGCGCCGCGTCGACAGCGGCACGATCTACGCCGCCATCGCCGAGCACAGGGCCACCCATCTCTGCGGCGCCCCGATCATCATGCAGTTCATCACCGGCGCCACGCCCGAGCAGCGCCGGGAATTCGACCACAAGGTGGCGATGATGACCGCCGCCGCGCCGCCGCCGGCCGCCGTGCTGGCCGAGATGGCGCGCCAGGGCTTCGATGTCACGCATGTCTACGGGCTGACCGAGACCTATGGCCCCTGCGTGGTCTGCGCCTGGAAGGAAGAGTGGGACGAACTCGACGTCGAGCCCAAGGCGAAGATGAAGGCGCGCCAGGGCGTGCGTTCGGCGATGCAGGAGGACCTGATGGTCGCCGACCCGGAGACCCTGCAGCCGGTGCCGAAGGACGGTCAGACCATGGGCGAGGTCTTCATGCGCGGCAACATCATCATGGCCGGTTACCTGAAGAACCCGAAGGCCAGCGACGAGGCCTTCGCCGGCGGCTGGTTCCATTCCGGCGACCTGGGCGTCTGGCACCCCGACGGCTATATCGAGCTGAAGGACCGCTCCAAGGACATCATCATCTCGGGCGGCGAGAACATCTCGTCCATCGAGGTGGAGGACACGCTGTATCGTCACCCGGCGGTCGCCGCCTGCGGAGTCGTCGCCAAACCGAGCGAGCGCTGGGGCGAGACGCCGGTGGCCTTCATCGAGCTGAAGCCCGGCAAGACCGCGACGTCGGAGGAGATCATCCGCTTCTGCCGCGAGAACCTCGCGCACTACAAGTGCCCGAAGGAGGTGATCTTCTGCGAAGTGCCGAAGACCTCGACCGGCAAGATCCAGAAATTCCGCCTGCGCGACATGGCGAAGGCGGGCTGAGACCGCGCGGCCGGCCCCGTGCCGGCCGTTTCCGACTACGGCAGCCTGGGGAGGAAAAGCCATGAAGCGACACATCATCGACATGTCCGGCAAGGTGGTGCTGATCACCGGGGGCAGCCGGGGCCTGGGCCGCGAGATGGCGCTGGCCTTCGCCGAGGCGGGCGCGGACGTCGCCATCTCCAGCCGCAAGATCGAGTCCTGCATCGAGACGGCCAGGGAGATCGAGGCGCTGGGGCGCCGTGCCTTCCCCTTCGCCTGCCATGTCGCCGACTGGGCCCAGTGCGACGCGCTGGCCGACGCCGTCTACGATCATTTCGGCAAGGTCGACGTGCTGATCAACAATGCCGGCATGTCGCCGCTCTATGACAGCCCGGCCGCGATCCCCGAGGCGCTGTACGACAAGGTGCTGGACGTGAACCTGAAGGGGCCGTTCCGCCTGTCGGCGCTGATCGGCGAGCGCATGGTGAAGGCGGGCTCCGGTGCCATCATCAACATCTCGTCGGCCGCCGCGATCCGCCCGCGCAAGGACATCATCACCTATGCCGCCGCCAAGGCCGGCCTGAACGCGATGACGGAGGCCTTCGCCGATGCCTACGGCCCGGAAGTGCGGGTGAACTGCATCCAGCCGGGACCGTTCCTGACCGACATCTCCAAGGCCTGGGACATGGACAGGTTCAACGAACGCGCGGCGGCGAACATCGCCATGAAGCGCGGCGGCGAACCCGACGAGATCGTGGGCGCGGCGCTCTATCTCGCCTCCGACCACGCCAGCTACACCACGGCGGCGATCATCCGCATCGACGGCGGCTCGAAGTAGGGTCGTCGTCCGGCATTTCGCCCATGCATCGCCCGATCACGTCAGGCGATGAAAATTCTTCTTCATATTCAATAGTTTGTCATGGCCAAGCTCGACCGGGCCATCCAGTCGCCCGTTCGTCGTCAGACCCCGGACAGCCCTGCGGGCTTCCGGGGAACGATGCGTGTCAACACCGGCGAGTCCCGGAACCGCGTGGCTGTAGCCGGGATACGAGGCGGAACTCTTGCTCCGGCGCAGGCCGGAGCCCATGGTGCGCACCCTGACGGAATGGGCCCCGCGTCAAGCCCGGGGCAAGACAGAGGCGCCGGCGTTCCCGATCGGGTCCGGGGCGAGACGAACCGGCTCAGGCCGCGACCAGGTGTGCCGGGCGGCGCAGGTCGGCCGCCAGTCCCTCACCCATCATGTCGATGAAGTTGTCGCAGTAGAACCGCTCGACCTCGGTCGCCGACAGCCCCTCCAGGGAATCGCCGAAGCGCTTCATCGGGTTGCGGCCACCCTCGATATGCGGGAAGTCCGAGGAGAACATCGCCACCTCGGGGCCCGCATTGCGGATGATCCAGCCGGTGTCCTCGTGCGGGTAGGGCGCGGCGCGGAACTGGCGGCGGACGATCTCGGACGGCTTCGCGGACAGCTTCTGCAACCGCTCCTCGTTCTTGATGAAGGCGTGGGCGGCGGAATCCATCGAGCGCATCCAGCCCGGCACCCAGGCCGCGCCCAGTTCGATCGCCCCCCATTTCAGGTTCGGGAAACGGTCGAACACGCCGTCGAAGATCAGGGTCGCCACGGTCTGCATCACCGCGTTCGGGATCGGCATGTAGCTGACCGAGGTGAAATTGTCGTCGCCGCCATGGAAGTCCTTCACCGGCGGCAGGCCGTTGATCTTGCGCACCGGCTCCAGCTTGTCCTCGCCGCCGACGTGGAACAGCACCGGCAGGCCGGCCTCCTGCGCCATGGCCCAGACCGGATCGAGCGCGATATGGCTGTGCGAATGGTGCTGCGGCGTGCGCGAGGCGACCATGATGCCCTTGGCGCCGAGGCGGATCGCCTCCGCCGTGCAGGCCTTCGCGCGGTCGAAATCCTCCAGCGGGACATAGGCGGTGGCCAGCAGGCGCCGGTCAACCGCGCAGAAATCGGTCATCATGCGGTTGTGGGCGCTGGCGGCGGCATAGCAGAGCTCCATGTCGGAACCCTGGTCGAGGCCGAAATTGCCGAGGCAGAAGGTGGTGAACACCAGCTGGCTGGCGAAGCCCATGAAGTCGAGCGCTTCCTTGCGGTCGTCACGCAGGAAGGCGCCGTGGGCGTCGTAGTTCTTGCGCAGCATGACGTTGTCGTTGGCACCATCGCGGAAGTCCGCGTCGGTATGGTGTACCATGGCCTCGTCGACGCGCGGCTGGGTCTTCGCGCGCTTGTCCTGCCAGACCGGCAGCGCGTGATAGCGCGCCAGCATCGCGGCGGTGAAATACGGGTCCAGGCAGTCCGGCGCCTCCATCAGGTGACTGTCGGCGTCGTGGATGATGCGTCCTTCGACATAGGGCATGGCGTTCTCCCGCGCGATGGCAGCCGACCGGCGACCCTGTTCCGCCTGGCTGCGTTGTCTGTTGGGGATCAGAGTGCTGCTGGCCACCCGCCCGGTCAACCGGCCCAGCCCTGCAGCCGACGCATCCTTGTGTGCGCGGTGATTGTCGCAGTCGACACTTCGGTGAGAAACGAAGTTTCCAATCCGCGATTCCGCGCAATATCGCGCCGACCAACAGCGCCGGAACCGACCATGACTGCCCAGCCCGCCCGTCTCGCCACCGAACTGCCGCTGCTCGGGCTGCTCGCCCTGTTCTGGGGCTCGTCCTACCTGTTCGTCGGCGTTGCGGTACACGACATCCCGCCGGCCACGCTTGTCGCAGTGCGCGTGACCATCGCCGCGATCCTGCTCTCCGTCATCCTCTGGCTGCGCGGCGACCGCCTGCCGCGCGACCGGCGGACCTGGGGCATGCTGCTGGTCCAGGCCTGCTGCAACTCGATCATCTCGTGGACCCTGCTCGCCTGGGGCCAGCAATATGTCGACAGCAGCCTGGCCGCAGTGCTGAATTCAACCGCACCGCTCTGGGTGCTGCTGATCACCGTGCTGGTCACCCGTCACGAGCACCTTGGCGGGCGGCGCCTGGCCGGCGCGCTGCTCGGCATCTGCGGCGTGGTGCTGATCGTCGGCACCGATGCGCTGGCCGGCCTCGGCCAGCAGGTCGCGGGCCAGCTCGCGGCACTGTTCGGCGCGATGCTCTACGGAGTGGGCGCCATATACGGCCGCCGCTTCGGCCACATCTCGCCGCTGGCGACGGCCACCGGCACGATGATCTGGGCCGTTGCCTGGATGGTTCCGGTCAGCCTGGCGGTCGACCGCCCCTGGACGTTGCAGCCCGGCCTGCCGGCCATCGCCGCCGCGACCGCGCTCGGCCTGTTCTGCACCGGCTGCGCCATGATGCTGTACTTCCGGCTGGTGCGGACGCTGGGGTCGCTGGGCGTCGCCAGCCAGGCGTATCTCCGCTCCGGCATCGGCGTGATGCTCGGCGTCGTGGTGCTGGGGGAGACCATCACGCCGGTCGTCGGCCTGGGTCTCGCTGCCGCGATCCTTGGCGTCATGCTGATCAACGTGCCGTTCGAGCGGCTGCTGCGCCGGCGTCAACCGGCCTGAGCCAGCCCCGGCGGCGGGGCCACCAGCGGCCCGAGCCGGCCAGTGATGGTCTCGAGACCCGGAACCGGACCCTTCACATGATCGCGCAGGGCAGCGTGCATCGCCCGCAGGTGATCCGGGGTGGTGCCACAGCAGCCGCCGACGATCCGGGCGCCGGCATCGACGGCGAGGCGCGCATAGTCGGCCATCAGCGCCGGGGTGCCGGCATAGCAGACGCTGGCCCCGTTGACCGTCGGCAGGCCGCAATTGGCCTTGGCAACGATGATCTGGTCGGCAACCGGCATCTGGCGCAGGCTGAGCACCAGGTCGGCAGCGCCGACACCGCAATTGGCGCCGAAGGCCTCCGGCGGCACGGGCAGGCGCCGCACCATCGCGGCGAAGGCCGCCGGCTCCAGTCCCGCCAGGGTACGTCCCGCAGTGTCGAAGCTGGCCGTCAGCACATAGGGCAGTCCCGTGGATGCGGCGGCCGCGGCGGCAGCCTCCAGTTCCGGGCCGGCCGACATGGTCTCGATCCAGAGCAGGTCGACGCCACCCGCCTTCAGCGCCTGGGCCTGGGCGGCGAACATCGCCCGGGCGGCCCCCGGGTCCTGCGTGCCCCACGGCGCCGGCATCTCGCCGGTCGGCCCCATGGAACCCGCCACCAGCACGCGCCGTCCGGCATTGGCGACGGCATCCCGTGCCAGGCGGGCGGCGGTGGAATTGATCTCCCCGGCTCGCCCCTCCAGCCCGGCCAGCCCGAGCCGGACGGCATTGCCACCGAAGCTGTTGGTCAGGATGATGTCCGCGCCGGCATCGACGAATGCGCGATGCAGCCGACGAACCTGGTCCGGCTGCTCCAGGGTCCAGCGCTCCGGCGCCTCGCCGAGCGGCAGTCCGTGCGCCTGCAGGCTGGTGCCGGTGGCACCGTCCGCCAGCAGCCAGTCGCGTTCACTCAGCCATTGGCGCAGCACCGGCGGCCTCCGTCAGGGTCACCCCATCCTGCCGCCGGACGCAGCCCATTGCCAGCGATCAGGCGATGGCCATGCCCAGGCGCTCGTCGCGCCGGCGGAGCCAGTGGATCACCGGCAGGGCCAGCAGCACCATCCAGAGCTTGCCAACGATCTGGCCCTCCAGGTGGGCCAGGCTGCCAAAGGCCAGCAGCAGGAAGAAGATGCTGTCGACCACCAGGCCAACGGCGGAACTGGCCAGCACGGCCAGGACCATGCGGCGGCGCTGCAGCGGCGTGTAGACCAGCATGTCGGCGGCCTCGGACAGGAAAAAGGCGAAGGCCGAGGCAAAGACCAGGTCGACCGGCGCGACCAGCGCAGACAGCGCCGCGCCGCCAACGATGGCGCCGAAGGCCCAGCCGAGCCCGAGGCGCCGCTGCACCAGGTCGCGCAGCACCAGCGCCAGGCCGATCATCAGCACGCCGCTCGGCGCCTTGATGCCGGGCGCGACGGGGATCAGGCACGGTCCATCGGGGATACAGACGGTCCCGACATTGCCGATCAGCCAATTGGCCACGGGAATGCAGAGGCCGAATGCAATCAGGAAGGCATAGCCTTCCATGCGGCGGCGGCGGTCAAGGTCGTCCATCGGTGCGGTTGTCCCAGGTACTCAACTGGCCGAGCGATACGCCAGATAGCCCTTGGCTCGCAAGTCGCATGCCGGGCAGGTGCCGCAACCCATGCCCCATTCGTGCCGCGTCGCGGTGTCGCCGAGATAGCAGGTCAGCGTATGGTCACGGATCAGCGCCACCAGCAGGTCGCCGCCGATCTCCCGCGCCAGGCGCCAGGTCTCGGCCTTGGTCAGCCACATCAGCGGCGTGTGCAGCACGAAGCGCCGCTGCATGCCGAGGCCCAGCGCCACCTGCATGGCCTTGATGGTGTCGTCGCGGCAGTCCGGGTAGCCCGAATAGTCCGTCTCGCACATGCCGCCGATCAGGTGGCGGATGCCACGGCGGTAGGCCACGGCGGCCGCGAGCGTGAAGAACATCAGGTTCCGGCCGGGCACGAAGGTGTTGGGCAGGCCGTCCTCGCGCATCTCGATCTCGACATCGCGGGTCAGCGCGGTCTCCGAGACCTCGCCCAGCACGCCGAGGTCGACCAGGTGGTCCGGCCCCAGCCGGGCGCGCCAGTCATTGCGGCTGCCGGCGATGGCGCCGCGGATCACCGGACGCAGTTCCAGCTCCGCGCGATGACGCTGGCCGTAGTCGAAACCGATGGTCTCCACATGGGCAAAGCGCGACAGTGCCCAGCCAAGGCAGGTGGCCGAATCCTGACCGCCCGAGAACAGGACCAGGGCGCCCTCGTCAGTCGCGGCGGTCATCGAGCAGCTCCTTCAGGCGGTACAGGGCTTCCAGGGCCTGCTTCGGTGACATGTCGTCGGGATGCAGGGCGGTCAACGCCGCTTCCAGCGGGGTCGGCCCCGCGTCCACCGCAGGACCGGCCGGGGGCTGCGCCATCGCCGCGAACAGCGGCAGTTCATCGGCGAAGCTGACCGCCTTGCGCCCGCCACCCGACTTCTCGAGCTGTTTCAGCACCGCTTCCGCCCGGCGCACCACGGCCGGCGGCAGGCCGGCAAGGCGCGCCACCTGCACGCCGTAGGAGCGGTCGGCGGCACCGGGAATGACCTGGTGCAGGAAGCGGACGCTGCCCTTCCACTCCATCACCCGCATGGTGCGGCAGGTCACCTGCTCCAGCCGCTCGGCCAGCGAGGTGAGCTCGTGGTAGTGCGTGGCGAACAGGCCGCGACAGCGATTGGTGTCATGCAGCGCCTCGACGGTCGCCCAGGCGATGGCGAGGCCGTCATAGGTCGCGGTGCCGCGTCCGATCTCGTCCAGGATGACCAGCGCGCGTTCGCCGGCCTGGTTCAGGATCGCCGCCGTCTCGACCATCTCGACCATGAAAGTGGAGCGGCCGCGCGCCAGGTCGTCGGCCGCGCCGACGCGGCTGAACAGGCGGTCGACCACGCCCAGGTGCGCCGACTTCGCCGGCACGAAGGCACCCATCTGGGCCAGGATGGCGATCAGTGCGTTCTGGCGCAGGAAGGTCGACTTGCCCGCCATGTTGGGGCCGGTCAGCAGCCAGAGCCGGCCGGTGGCAGTTCCGAGGTCGCTGTCGTTGGGCTGGAAGCCGGCGCCGTCATCGGGCGTCGCCAGCGCCTCCACGACCGGATGCCGTCCGGCCTCGATACGGAATTCCAGCGAGCTGTCGACCACCGGCCGGGTCCAGTCGGCGGTGCGGGCAAGCTCGGCGTGGCTGGCGGCGACGTCGAGGGCGGCGATGGCGGCGGCGCAGGCCGCGAGCCGCGCGCCCTCCGCCAGCACGGCACCCGCCAGCCGCTCGAAATGCTCCTCCTCCAGCGCCACCGCACGTTCGCCGGCCGAACGGATCCGCCCCTCCAGTTCGCCCAGTTCGGTGGTGGTGAAGCGCATGGCCTGGGCCATGGTCTGACGATGGATGAACGTCGCGCCCAGCCGCTCGGCATGGCGCTGGGTAACCTCGACGAAGTAGCCGAGCATGTTGTTGTGCTTGACCTTGAGCGCCGGCACGCCGGTCTCCGACTGGTAGCGCTGCTGCAGGGCCGCGATGTGGCGCCGGCTCTCGTCGCGCAGCGTGCGCAGTTCGTCCAGCGTCGGATCATGGCCCTCGCGGATGAAGCCGCCGTCGCGGCGGAGCAGCGGCGGGTCGTCGACCAGCGCCTCCGACAGCAGGGCGACGAGGTCGTCATGGCCCTCCAGCCGCGCAGCCGCCTCCCGGATGCCCGCCGGCCCGGCATTGCCGAGCACAAAGCGGGCGGCCGCCGCACCGGCCAGCGCGTCGCGCACATGCACCAGGTCGCGCGGCCCGCCGCGTCCGAGACCCAGCCGGGACAGTGCCCGTTCGATGTCCGGCACCTGGCGGATGGCGGCGCGGAAATCCTCCCGCAGCCGGTCATCGTCGACGAAGAACTGCACCATGTCGTGGCGCGCCGAGATCGCCACCGGGTCGGTGAGCGGACCGGCGAGATCGGCGACCAGGCGCCGCGCGCCGGCGCCGGTGACGGTACGGTCGATCACCGACAGCAGGCTGCCGCGCCGCTCGCCCGTCAGCGTCTCGACCAGTTCCAGGTTGCGCCGCGTCGCCTGGTCGAGACCGAGGGTCGCGCCGGCCTCCTCGCGCACCGGCGGACGCAGCGGCGGCAGGCGGCCCTTCTGCGTCAGCTCGACATAGTCCAGCACCGCGCCGGCGGCCGCGGTTTCGGCCCGGCCGAACTGGCCGAATCCGTCCAGGGTCGCGACATCGAACAGCGTGGCCAGGCGCTTCGCCGCGCCCTGGCTGTCGAAGCGGACGGCCGGCAGCGGCGTCATGCGCGACGACCACTCGCCGATCTCGCGGTCCAGCGCCTCCAGCATGGTGTCTGGCACCAGGATCTCGCCCGGCGACAGCCGCGCAAGGTCGGCGGGAAGGCCGGCCGGCGTGCTGGTGGTGGTGCGCAGCTCGCCCGTCGACATGTCCAGCCAGGCCAGTCCCAGCGCGCCGCCCGCCCGCGCCAGCGCCAGCAGGTAGTTGTTGCGCCGCGCGTCCAGCAGCGCGTCCTCGGTCAGCGTGCCGGCGGTGACCAGACGCACCACGTCGCGTTTCACAACGGACTTGGCACCGCGCTTCTTCGCCTCTGCCGGACCCTCGACCTGTTCGCAGACGGCAACCCGGAAGCCCTCGCGGATCAGCCGCGCGAGGTACTGGTCGGCCGCGTGCACCGGCACGCCGCACATCGGGATATCCTCGCCCAGGTGCTTGCCACGCTTGGTCAGCGCGATATCCAGCGCCGCCGAGGCATGGCGCGCGTCATCGAAGAACAGCTCGTAGAAGTCGCCCATGCGGTAGAACAGCAGGCAGTCCGGATGGGCCGCCTTCAGGTTCAGGTACTGCGCCATCATCGGCGTCGGCTGGTCGTCTGCGCTCATGTCCGCGTCCGTGCCGCCGACGCCGCACCGGATCGGGCTTCGGCGCTCAAGCCAGGCCCAGCTTGGCCGCCAGGCCGATGCGCTGCAGCTTGCCGGTGGCGCCCTTCGGGATCTCGTCGAGCACCAGCACCTTGCGCGGCACCTTGAAGTCGGCGAGGCGGGTGGCGCAGAAGTCGCGCAGGTCGCGCTCGCTCGCCGCCTGGCCTTCGCGCAGCACCACCGCCGCGGCGACGTCCTCGCCCAGCTTCGGATGCGGCATGGCAAAGGTCACCGCCTGTGCCACCGCCGGATGGTCCATCAGGATCTCGTCGACCTCGCGCGGGGAGATCTTCTCGCCGCCCCGGTTGATGATCTCCTTCAGGCGGCCGGTGATGGTGAGATAGCCCCCGGCGTCGATCACGCCCTGGTCGCCGGTGCGGAACCAGCCGTTCGTGAAGGCCTCCGCATTCGCCTTGGGGTTCGCCTCGTAGCCGGCGGTGACATTGGGGCCGCGGATGACGACCTCACCGGTTGCACCCGACGCCAGCAGGTTGCCGTCGAGGTCCATGATCCCGACCTCCGGGCCGGCGGCGATGCCCACCGTGCCGGGCTTGCGCGCGGCGGGCGGCAGCGGGTTGGAGGCCATCTGGTGCGCCGCCTCGGTCATGCCGTAGCTCTCGATCACCGGGCAGCCGAACACCTCCTCCAGTTCCGCCATCACCTGCGGCGGCAGCGACGACGACGAAGAGCGGATCAGGCGCAGCGGGAACGCCTTGATGGTGGCCTGGTTGCGATCGGCGCGGCCCAGGATGGCCTGGTGCATGGTCGGCACCGCGGTGTACCAGGTCGGTTTCGCGGTCTCGACCCAGGCGAAGAAGCGCAGCGCGTTGAAACCGGGGCTGCACCAGGTGCTGGCACCGGCACCGAGCGAGCTCAGCACTGCCGCGATCAGGCCGTGGATGTGGAACAGCGGCATGATGTTCAGGCAGCGGTCGCCCGGCACCAGCGCCAGCGCGGCGCGGATGTGGGCGGCGCTGGCCGACACGTTGGCATGCGACAGCGGCACGATCTTGGGCCGCGAGGTCGTGCCGGAGGTGTGCAGCACCAGCGCCACCTCGTCCGGCCCCGCCATGCCGCCCGAGGCAGGCGCGCCCGAAATGTCGCCCGAAAGGTCGAACAGGCCCGCGGCGGCGCCGGCACGCGGTGCCAGGCGCAGGACCGGCACGCCCTTCTGCTCCGCCACCTTCAGCGCGTCGCCGTCATAGTCGGCTGCCACCACCAGCGCCTTCGCACCCAGGTCGGAGAGGTAGAAATCGAACTCGTCGGCACGGTAGGCCGGGTTCAGGGGCGCCGTGGTCGCGCCGCAGGCGATGGTGACGAAGGCGGTGGCCATCTCCGGGCCGTTCGGCAGCACGATGGCCACCCGGTCGCCGCGCCCGATGCCGAAGCCGTTCAGCCGGGCAACCACCTCGTCGGCAAAGGCACGCAGGCCGCCGTGGGTGAGGTCCGGCCGGCCCTCGCAGCCGATCGCCGGAGCGTCGGCGGCGCCGGCATCCAGCAGCGCACGAACGGTCTGTGCCATTGATCTGTCTCCCGCCCTGGTTCGCGATTTTTCTCGAGATCGGTCCTGCTGGATTACACCAGCGGCGCGCCGCGATCCATCCAGCGTGACAGGCGTTTCAGGTCGACGCCATGCCAGGCGAAGCGGCCGCGGCGGCGGATGATGTCGTCGGGCGTATTCGCCCATTCCCGGTCGATCATCCAGCGTGCCTCCCGCGCCCGGAGCCCCGCGCCGAAATCCTCGCCCAGGTCCGACTCGCGATGGCTGGCGCCCAGCACCTCCGGCGCGGCACCGCCATGGCGACCGACCACAGCACGCACCCAGGCGGCATCCAGGTGGGAATAGTTGGCGGCGATCTGGTTGGCGAAGATGCCGAACCCACCGGCCATCTGCTGGTCGTTCAGTGGCGTGTCGAGGTCGAAATGCCCCTGCCCCGCCATCAGCCGGCCGCAGTCGAACAGGTCGCGGACCGTGGCGCCCCGTGAATCCGGATCGCGCGCCTCGGCGGCCTTCACATCGGCCGCGCCGGGCCGGCTGCCGAAGCGGCGGCCGAAGCTTTCCAGCATCTCCCAGCCCGCCTGTTCCGGCGCGCTGCCACCTAGCGGCCGCTGCAGCAGCATCAGGTCCAGGTCGAGTGGCACCGCCACCATGCCGACACCGTCGCCGCAACGCAGGCGATAGCCGAAGTCCTGCGGGAAAGGGCGACGGATCACGGCGGCGAAGGCCGGCTCGCGGTCCGCGTCCATCGGACCGATCACGGCGTCGCCGGCGGCCTTCGCACTGCGTTCGATGACGGCGCCGCGCGCCACCGCGTCGATGGCCAGTGCCACGGTGAGGCGCGGCACGTCGACCAGGATGGCGCGTTCCAGCGTGCCGTCGCCGTGGCGGACCTTCATCGGCTTGCCGGCGGCGTGCTGCGCCAGGTCGATCCTCTCGCCCTTGCGCCGCCCCCCGAACAGGCGCCCGAACAGGCCACCGCCGCTGGCGACGTCGACCATGCGGACCGGCCGGACCACGTGCGGCGCGAGTTGCTCGATCCGGCCTGCAAGGGCCGCATCGGCCGGATCACGCGCAGGGAACAGCAGGTCCTCGGCGGCAGGGCAGCCACTGCCGGCCACCACGTCGTCGCGGACGCGCCAAGCGGCCTGCGTCCCCGCGATCGCCAGGGAACGCAGGATCGCGGCGCCGGCCAGTCCCTCGACCTCGACCAGGACGGGATATCGCATCCCGTCCGTCATCCGGCCTCAGCGCGGCAGGACGGGGAACGACCGGATGAAGTCGCGGATACGCGGCTGGATCTCGTTGCGGAAGCGGCTGCCATTGAACACGCCATAGTGGCCCACACCCGGCTGGATGTAGTCCATCTGGCGCTCCGCGGGAATATTGATGCAGAGATCGTGCGCCGCCTGGGTCTGGCCGATGCCGGAGATGTCGTCCTTCTCGCCCTCGACGGTCAGCAGCGCGGTCTTGCGGATCTTCCTGAGGTCGACCGTCCGGCCACGGTGGACCAGCGTGCCATTGGGCAGCTGGAACTCCTGGAACACCTTCTGGATGGTGTCGAGGTAGAACTCCGCCGTCAGGTCCAGCACCGAGAGGTACTCGTCATAGAAGGTCCGGTGCTGCGCGGCCGAATCGCCGTCGCCGCTGATCAGGTCCTGGTAGAGCTTCTTGTGCGCGTCGACATGACGGTCGAGGTTCATCGTCATGAAGCCGGTAAGCTGCAGGAAGCCCGGGTAGACGGCACGCATGACGCCCGCATGCGGCAGCGGCACGCGGGTGATGACGTTGGACTTGAACCATTCCAGCGGCCGCGTGGTCGCCAGTTCGTTCGGCACCGTCGGGCTTTTGCGCGGATCGATCGGGCTGCCCATGATGGTCAGCGTGGCCGGCGTGCAGGGATCGCCGTCCTCCGACATCAGCGCGGTGGCCGCCAGCACCGCCGGTCCCGGCTGGCAGACCGCCACGACGTGGGTGTTGGGACCAAGGATCTGCAGGAACTCGGTGACGTAGTCGATGTAGTCGTCCAGGTCGAACTTGCCGTCGACCAGCGGCACGTTGCGCGCGTCGCGCCAGTCGGTGATGAAGACCTCGTGCTGCTGCATCATCGCCAGCACGGTGCCGCGCAGCAGCGTCGCGTAATGGCCCGACAGCGGGGCCACGATCAGCACGCGCGGCTCGGGCTTGCGGCGGCGCAGCGCCGACATGTCGCGCGAGAAGTACTTCAGCTGCCCGAACGGCTTGCGATAGACGATCTTCTCCGTCACCGGGATCGGCGCGCCGTCGATGTGGATCTCGTCAATGCCGAAGGCCGGCTTGCCGTAGCGACGGGTGATGCTCTCGAACACATCGGCGGCGGCGGCGATGGAGCGCCCCGGGGCCGTGAAGGACGCCGGATTGAAGGGGTGACGCATCATCATCTGCGTCATGTGCGCCGCCGCACGGAACGGCTTCAGCGCCGCGTGGTTCATTTCGTACATGTGGTAGAGCACGCCAGACCACCCTTCTTCTTGGTTTCGGGCCGTCCCCGCCCCGGCTCATATTGCACCGCACAATGCCCCCTGCTTGTCAAGGGCACGCGAATGCCGGGCCGGCGCGGGATTCCGCCCATCATGCACTGCAAAACCTGCCGGAGGGTGAAGAAATTCCGTCATCGCACTGCAACCGTACTGTCACATGCGCAGACCTGTCCGGCGCCTGACGCGGGCGTGACTCGGTTGTGGACACCGCCTCGGCTACACTGGCCGGGACACTGCGTCAGCATGGAGGATGCCCGAATGTACGCACGCAGGACTGTTCTGAAGGGAGCGGCGTCGCTGCCGCTCGCCGCCATCCTGGCCAGCCCGGAACTCGCCCGCGCGGCGGCCGGCGCCACCGAACCGGTGACACTGACGACCGCGGGCGGCCGGTCTGTCAATGCCGCGCTGGCCCTGCCCGCGACCACGCCGGCCGCCGCCGTGCTGCTGGTGCATGAATGGTGGGGGCTGAACGACCAGATCAGGTCGATGGCCGTCGAGTTCGCCGCCCAGGGCTATGTCGCGCTGGCGGTGGACCTCTACGACGGGAAGGTCGCGAAAGCGCCGGAGGAGGCGCAGAAGCTGATGATGGCGGTCAGCGCCGAAGCGGCCACCGACACCCTGGCATCCTGGATCGCCTGGCTGCGCGCCAGCCTGAAGGTGAACGACCGCATTGCCACGGTCGGCTGGTGCTTCGGCGGCGGCTGGTCGCTGAACGCCTCCATCGCCGCGCCGGTCGACGCCACCGTGGTCTATTACGGCAATGTCGCGCGCAAGGCCGAGGACCTGGTGAAGCTGAATGGCCCGGTGCTCGGGCATTTCGCAACCAGGGACGGCTGGATCAACAAGGACATGGTCGCCGGCTTCGAGGCGGAAATGAAGAAGGCCGGGCAGGTCGCGGTCGTGAACTGGTACGAGGCCGACCACGCCTTCGCCAATCCGACCACCGCCCGCTACGACGCCGAGGACGCCGCACTCGCCTGGTCGCGGACGCTGGAGTTCCTCAAGGCCAACCTGTCCTGAGGCCGGGAAGCCGGAGGGCGGCCGCGACGCGACCGCCCCCCGAAGCCCCTAGCGCATGGCCTGAACCGCGTAGAGCGCGATCTCCGGGATCAGGATGACCAGGACCAGCGCGAACAGCATCAGCGCGATGAAGGGCAGCACCGACACCACGATCCGGCCGAAGCTTTCCTTGAACGCCACCATGGCGATGAACAGGTTGATGCCGACCGGCGGCGTCAGGTAGCCGATCTCCAGGTTCATGATCATCACCACGCCGAAGTGCACCGGGTCGAGGCCGATGGAATGCACCATCGGCATCAGCAGCGGCGCAAGGATCAGGATGGCCGAGCCGATGTCCATGATGCAGCCGACGACGAGCAGCAGGATGTTGATGCCGGCGAGCTGCGCCCCCGGATCGGTGACCACCTGGCTGACCATCTCCGCCCAGGCCTTGGGCACGCCCTCGTAGTCCAGGATCGTGTTCAGGCTGCCGGCGATGGCGAGCAGCGGCAGCAGCGTGCCGAGCAGCTTGGTCGTCTCGAAGACCACCGTGATGTACTCGCGCGGCTTCATCTCGCGGTGGATGAACAGTTCCACGATCAGGGCATAGACCAGCGAGACAGCCGCCGCCTCCGTCGGCGTGTAGTAGCCGGTGTAGATGCCGCCCAACAGGATGATCGGCATCAGCAGGGCCCAGATGCCGTGGCGGACCGAGCTGGCGATCTCCTGCAGGTCCCAGGCGCGGACGGTCTTCATGCGGTTGACCGCCAGCGCATAGGCACAGAACAGGAAGGTCAGCAGCATTCCGGGCACCACGCCGGCGATGAACAGGTCGGTGATCGAGGTCTCGGTCATGATCCCGTACAGGATCATCGGGATCGACGGCGGGATGATGATGCCCAGCGTACCGGCCGAACACATCAGCCCGAGCGAGAAGTTCCGCCCGTAGCCTTCCTTGATCAGCGCCGGGTACATGATCGAGCCGACCGCCAGCATGGTCACGATAGACGAGCCGGAAATCGCCGCGAACACGGCGCACGACAGGACTGCCGCGATGGCGAGGCCGCCGGGGATCGGCGCGGTCAGCGCCGACATGACGCGGATCAGCCGGGCCGCGATCGTGCCACGCGTCATGACCGCACCGGCGATCATGAACATCGGGATCGACAGCAGCACCTCGCGATCGATGGCGAACCACAGGTCCTGGGCCAGGAAGGCCAGTTCGCTGCCGGAGGCGAAGTACAGGTGCACGTAGGCGGTCGCGACCGCCAGGACCAGCACGACATTGACGCGCAGCAGCAGCAGCCCGATGACGAGGGCGACGAAAATCGCGACGGTCACAGGTCGCCCCCCTTCGTGTCCGGGCGCGCCGACGGCATCGCGACATAGCAGAGATAACGCGCGGCGGCCGAGGCGAAGACGTAGGCCAGGATCAGCTGGAACGGCCAGATCTCGATCTGGAACACCATGGAGATCTCGTGGTTGGCCTTCGTCGACAGCATGAAGTCCCAGCACATCCAGGCCAGACCGGCGCAGATGCCGGCGCTGATCAGGTCGGAGACCCGGTTGACCAGGCCGTCCATGTGATCGGGGAACAGCTTGTCGACGACGGTCGGCCGCAGATGCCCGCCGGTGCCCACGACGATGGAGAAGCCGAGCATGCCGGCGATCTGCGTGGCGTGAACCGCGAAGCGCTGGGCACCGAAGACACCGCCGAGCCAGCTTTCGGCGAAGTCATACATGCCGATGTTGTTGAACAGCGCGAACAGTTCGCGCCCCATCACGTCGACGATGAGCGCACCGGCAACGAGCGTGAAGGCGACCACGGCCACGGCTGATTCCAGCCATTGCCAGCCGCGAAGGAACTTCTGCATGGAACAGGGTCCGCAAATGAAGCACACCGCCCGGCATGACGCCGGGCGGTGCCACAGGTGGTGTCGCGGTCCTACTTGTTGGCGAAGGCCTTCCGGCCCTCGAGGACGGCGTTCCAGACGTCCTTCGCACGCGGTGCCGGGCCGGCAGCCAGTGCATCGACCATCTGCTGCTGGATCGGCTGGACCAGATCCATCCACTGCTTCCGCTCGGCGTCGGTCAGCAGGATGATCTTGCCGCCCTTGGCCACGAATTCCTTGGCCTTCGGGCTGTCGGGCAGCTGCTCGTCGGCCATCACCAGCTTGCGGGTGTCCGCCGGCTTCGGCAGCACCTTTTCCAGGCGTGCCCGCTGGTCGTCGCTCAGGCCTTCATGCAGCTTCTGGTTCATGTACCAGGCCGCGCCGTGGTGCAGGTGGCGCGTGGTCACATAGTACGGGGCGCTCTGCGCCGCCGGGGTGGTGATGTAGTACAGGAACGGCAGGTCACCGGCGACCACCAGACCCTGCTGCAGGCCGGGGAAGAACTCCGACAGCGGCATCTGCACGCCGTTGGCGCCAACGGCTTCCCAGAAGTTCCGGGACACCGGCGACATGCGCGCCTTCTGACCCTTGAGCTGATCCGGCGTGCGGCACTCGAAGTTGCAGATCACGTCGTTCCAGCCGACATCGCCCCAGTCGATCAGCACCGCCCCCTTGGTCGCGGCGACTTCCTTCAGCACCGGGATGACGTAGTTGTCGGTGATGAAGATGCGTTCCTCGTCGCTGTTCCAGAGGTACGGCAGGGTGGTGATGATGTTCTCGGGGATCGCCACCGAGGAACCGGCGAACGACGTGCCGCCGATATGCAGTCGACCGCGGGTCAGCTGCTGGAACATCTCCTGCTCGTTGCCGACGAACTGGAACTCCAGCTTGATCTCGTCCTTGGCGAACTCGGCATTGAAGTCGCCCAGGAACTTCTGGATGACGTCGTAGAGCACCGAGCCCGGCTGGGCGGCGGTGCCGAAGCGCCAGACGGTCTCGGCCTGGGCCGCCCCGGCAACGCCGAGCGCGATGGCCGCCGCGCACACTGCGCCTGCAAGTTTCTTCAACAGCATGGTTCCCTCCCCGGATGCGCTGTCGCACAATCTTATGGTTGTTGAGACGACGGATATTCACTCCTGTCCGTCGCTGTACAAAATGCTATCGGAGGATACCGAATGGGCAAGCCCTTTATGTGACGACACCCGCGATCGGGCATATCGGAACAAGCCGGGACTAGGATTCCCGGCCCCGGTCGTGGACAATCGCCCCGGGTCCGAGGGCCGGCCGCGGGGCGGCCCGACTGAACGCGAACTGCATACTGCACTGCACGCGACAAGGGGGGTCGTCCGAGAGCCATGTCCAAGGAACTGCCGCATATTCCGCTGCTGGTGCCCGGCGCCACAACCACTGCCACACCCGTCACCGTCTCCGCGCCGTGGGACCTTGCGCCCATCGCCACGGTGGCGCGCGCCGACAGCGCCGTGGTCGAGAAGGCGCTTGCCAACGCCCACGCGCTCTATCGCAATCGTGATGCGTGGCTGCCGATGCGCCAGCGCGTCCAGATCCTGACGAAGGCGATGGCGATCATGCGCGAGCGCCGCGAAACCATCGCCGTCGAGGCCGCGCGGGAAGGCGGCAAGCCGCTGATCGATTCGCTGGTCGAGGTCGACCGCGCCATTGATTCCGTCCACATCTGCATCGACGAGCTGCGCAGCCGCGCCGGCGAGGTGATCCCGATGTGCATCACCGAGAGCTCGAAGAACCGCGTCGCCTTCACGCGGCAGGAGCCGGTGGGCGTCGTGGTCGCGGTCTCGGCCTTCAACCACCCGCTGAACCTGATCGCCCACCAGGTCGCCCCCGCGGTCGCCACCGGCTGCCCGGTGATCGTGAAGCCGGCCGACCGCACGGCGCTGTCCTGCCTGCATTTCGTGCGCATCCTGCACGAGGCCGGCCTGCCGCCGGAATGGTGCCAGGCCGTGGTCACCGCCGACCGTAAGGACGCGACCGCGATGGTCACCGACCCGCGCGTCGGCTTCTTCTCGTTCATCGGCTCGGCCAAGGTCGGCTGGGGCCTGCGCAGCCAGCTGGCGCCCGGCACTCGCTGCGCGCTGGAGCACGGCGGCGCCGCGCCGGTGATCCTGATGGAGGGTGCGGACCTCGCCCGCGCCGTGCCCTCGCTCTGCAAGGGCGGCTTCTACCATGCCGGCCAGGTCTGCGTGTCGGTGCAGCGCATCTTCGCCGCCCGCGCGATGGCGCGCGACTTCGCGGTGAAGCTGGCCGAGGCCGGCAAGAAGCTGGTGGTCGGCGACCCGACCGACAAGGCGACCGAGGTCGGCCCGCTGATCGTTCCCGCCGAGGTCGAGCGCGTCGACCAGTGGGTGAAGGAAGCGGTCGCCGGCGGCGCCGAACTGCTGAGCGGCGGCAAGAAGATCGGCGAGACGGCCTACGAGCCGACGGTGCTGTACAACCCGCCGGCGGATGCCAAGGTCTCGACCATGGAGATCTTCGGGCCCGTCATCTGCGTCTACCCCTATGACAACATGGATGCGGCCATCGACGTCGCCAATTCCCTGCCCTTCTCCTTCCAGGCCGCCGTCTTCGGCCAGGACATTGACCGCATCATGCGCGCCACCAGCCGGCTCGACGCCTCGGCCGTGATGGTCAACGACCACACCGCCTTCCGCGTCGACTGGATGCCCTTCGCCGGCCTGCGCCAGTCCGGCCACGGGGTGGGCGGTGTGCCGCATTCGATGCACGAGATGTCCGTGCAGAAGATGACGGTGATCAATTCGCCCGAAATCCGCGACTGAGCGGCGGCGAACCAGAGAGGGAGAGAACCGATGGCGATGACCGCAATGCAGATGGTTGATCGTGCGATGGCGAAGGTCGAGACGATCTCGGTCGAGCAGGCGAAGGCGCTGCTCGGCCGCGACGACGTCACCTTCGTCGACATCCGCGACATCCGCGAGCTCTGGCGCGAGGGCAAGGTGCCCGGCGCCTACCATGCCCCGCGCGGCATGCTGGAATTCTGGGTCGACAAGGAAAGCCCCTACGCCAAGGACGTGTTCCAGTCGGGCAAGAAGTTCGTCTTCTACTGCGCGGCCGGCTGGCGCTCGGCGCTGGCGACCGAGGCCGCGATGGAGCTTGGCCTGCAGAACGCCTGTCACATTGATGGCGGCTTCGGCGCCTGGTCGAAGGCCGGCCTGGACATCGAGGCGGTCGAGAAGAAGTAGTCCCGTGACCACCGGGGCGGCGGGGTCAGTGCCCCGCCGTCCCGTCCGCGGCCTCTTCATGGCGGCGTCGGCGCCGGTTGCGCGCCAGCATGTTCAGCGCCTCGATCGCGGCCGAGAAGGCCATGGCGGCGTAGATGTAGCCCTTGGGCACATGCGCGCCGAAGCCGTCGGCGATCAGGGTCATGCCGATCATCAGCAGGAAGCCGAGCGCCAGCATCACGATGGTGGGGTTGCGCTGGATGAACTCGGCGAGCGGGTCAGCCGCCAGCAGCATCACAACCACTGCGACGACAACCGCGATGATCATCACCGGCAGGTGTGGCGTCATGCCGACGGCGGTGATGATGCTGTCAACCGAGAACACGAGGTCGAGCAGGAGGATCTGGACGATCACAGACGAGAAGTCCGGTCCCTTCGCCTTCGGGCTGAAGATGTCCTCCGCCGGGCCGGGATCGACATTGTGGTGGATCTCCTTGGTCGCCTTCCAGACCAGGAACAACCCGCCTGCGACCAGTATGATGTCGCGCCAGGACATGCCCTCGCCGAATATCTCGAACAGCGGCTCGGTCAGTTGCACGATGAAGGCAATGCCGCTCAGCAGGCCAAGGCGCAAGACCAGCGCCAGGGAGATGCCGATGCGGCGCGCGCGGGCCCGCTGTTCCACCGGCAGCCGGTTCGAAAGGATCGAGATGAAGATCAGGTTGTCGATGCCGAGCACGATCTCCATGACGACCAGCGTCAGCAAGGCGACCCAGACACCCGGATCCTGTGCCAGCGCGATGATCCCGGACATGACCGCCTCCACATTGCAATCCCGACCGGCCCGGCCGGCCAACGGCCGCATACAGCCACACCCCAGCCGGCCGGTCGAGGGGGCATGTGCGCGGTTGACCTTCCCGTGGCGGGAGGGTTCACACTGCGCACCGCAATCAGCAAACGGGAGACCCGCCCATGAACCGTCGCGGCTTTCTGTGGATCGGAGCAGGGGCGCTTGCCGCCGCGGCAGGTACGGCCGGCGGCTGGCTGCTGGCCGGGGCGCCGGCCGGCGCGGCGCCGCGCCTGCTGGTTCATCGTTCGCCTTCCTGCGGCTGCTGCGGCGCCTGGATCGAGCACATGGCGGCCAACGGCTTCGACGTCGAGGTCGAGATGCTCGACGACCTTGGTCCCGTGAAGACGCGACTGGGCGTCCCTGCAACGGTCGAGGCCTGTCACACGGCCACGGTCGGCGGCTATGTCGTCGAGGGCCATGTGCCCGCCGCCGACGTGCATCGCCTGCTGGCCGAGCGCCCGGCGGCCACGGGCCTGGCGGTTCCCGGCATGCCGATCGGGTCGCCGGGCATGGAGCAGGGCAGCACGCGCGAACCCTACCGCGTCATCCTGTTCGGCCAGCACCGCCAGTCCACCTGGTCGACCTACAGCTGAGCATCACGATCCTGCCATCGCGGCGTGTTCGGCTTGACCTTCCAGCAGGCGGAAGGTCGATGATCGGCACATGATCACCCTTCGCCACCATCATCGCTGGCTCGTCCCCGTTCTGCTGCTCGTCCTCGCGCTGCCCCTGCTGGCGGCGGCGTGGCCGGCACAGCGGGCGGCGGATGAACCGGGCGCGATGGCGACACTGCATACGGCCGGCCACTGCGATGGCGATGTCTCCGGGCAGGAACCGTCGGGTGCGCACCGGACCGCCTGCGGGCTGTTGCTGCCCTGCGACCATGGCGGCTGCGCCAGCGCCATCGTGCCGGTGATCGCGGCCGCCGAATCCGGACTGCCGCCGCTGCCCCGGCTGCCGCGCGCCCGGGATGGCATCGACCGCCTGGTCCTGCCGGCCACACCACCCCCGAGACCGCTCGCCTGATCCCGCGCCGGCCACCGGCCGGAATCCGGACCATGCGCGCGTCCACCCGGCGCGCCACACACAGAGCGATCAGGGATATCCCATGCTGAAGAACATGACCGGCGCCGCCATGGCGCTTTCATTCGCGCTTTCCGCCACCGCATATGCGGCCGGCGAGCACAAGCACGGACACGGGGACGCGAAGGACGGCCACGGGGGCGCCGAGCACGCGGACATCGGCCGTCCCGGCGATCCTGCGAAAGTCGACCGCACCATCGAGATCATCATGCGCGACACGGCCTACGAGCCTGCCGGGCTGGAGATCCGGGAAGGCGAGACCGTCCGCTTCGTCGTCACCAATGCGGGCCAGCTTGTGCACGAGTTCAACATCGGTACCGCGGCCATGCACGGCGCCCACCAGGCGGAAATGCAGGCCATGGTCGACAACGGCATCCTGGAGGCCGACCGCATCCGCCACGACAGGATGCGCCACGGCGAGCACGGCATGCATCACGACCATGCCAATTCCGTCCTGCTGGAGCCGGGGCAATCGGGCGAGGTCATCTGGACCTTCGACACCCATTCCCGCCTCGAATTCGCCTGCAACGTTCCCGGCCACTACGAGGCGGGAATGAAGGGCGACTTCCACCTGCATCACTGAGGATACCGCCATGCGCATGATTTCCCGACTGGCGGGCCTGGCCGCGGCGCTGTTCGCGCTGCCGGCCCTCGCCGGCACCTACGACCTGCGGGTCGCCCGCACCACCATCGACATCGATGGCCGCGATCGCCCCGTCATCGCCATCAACGGCACCGTACCCGCCCCCACCCTGCGTTTCCGCGAGGGAGAGGACCTGGTCATCAACGTCACCAACGGCCTGGAGGTCCCCACCTCGATCCACTGGCACGGCCTGATCCTGCCCGACAACCAGGACGGCGCACCCGGCTTCGGCGGCTACAGCGCCATTCCCTCCGGATCGACGTTCACCTACCGGTTTCCGACACAGCAGTCCGGCACCTACTGGTACCACAGCCATTCCGGGCTGCAGGAACAGGAGGGCATGTACGGCGCCATCATCATCGAGCCGAAGACAGCCGACCCGTTTACCTTCGACCGCGAGTACGCGGTCGTGCTGTCGGACTCCCACAGCCACAAGCCGATGACGATCCTGTCGAACCTGAAGAAGGAACCGGACTACTACAATCGCCAGCAGCGCACGCTGTCCGACTTCATGCGGGACGTGCGGGAGAAGGGCTTCTCCGCGACCCTGTCCGACCGCGCCGACTGGGGCGACATGCGGATGATGCCGACCGACATCTCCGACGTGCAGGGCTATGACTACCTGGTCAATGGCGTGACCGCCGCCGGCAACTGGACCGCCGTCTACAAGCCAGGCGAGCGTGTGCGCCTGCGCCTGGTCAACGCGTCGGCCATGACCTACTACGACGTCCGCATTCCGGGCCTGCGCATGACCGTGGTGCAGAGCGACGGCAACAATGTCCGCCCCGTGGTTGTCGACGAACTGCGCATCGCTGTCGCCGAGACCTATGACGTCATCGTGGAGCCCGAGGCGGGTCAGCCCTACACCATCTTCGCCGAAACGCTGGCCCGGGATGGCTATGCCCGCGCCACGCTGGCAACCGGTCCGGGCATGTCCGCACCAGTTCCGGCACTTCGCGAGCGTCCCCTGCTGACCATGGCCGACATGGCTGGTCACGCCGGACATGGCGACCATGGCGACCATGGCGACCATGGCAGCGATGGCAGCACGGATCATTCGAAGATGGGCCACGCCGTACCGCAGCCGCCGGCGACGGACCACTCGAAGATGGACCACTCGAAGATGGACCACTCGAAGATGGACCACTCGAAGATGGATCACTCGAAGATGGACCACTCGAAGATGGACCACTCGAAGATGGACCACTCGAAGATGGACCACTCGAAGATGGACCACTCGAAGATGGATCACTCGAAGATGGACCATGGCGCAATGGCGATGGACGGTCCCGACCCGTTCTATGCGCCAGGCAGCGGTCTGACACCGTCGGCGGCGAATGGCGGGCGCTTCCTGTCCTATCGCGACCTGGAGGCGGTGGCGCCGCTGTTCCCGCGCCGCGAGCCGGACCGGACCATCGAGATCCGGCTGACCGGCAACATGGAGCGCTATAGCTGGTCGATGAACGACGTCCCCTTTGTCGATGCCGACCCGATCCGGCTGCGCTACGGCGAGCGGGTGCGGTTCCGTTTCGTCAACACCACGATGATGACCCATCCGATGCACCTGCACGGCATGTGGTTCATCCTGGACAACGGCATGGGCGAGGCCAGCCCGGCCAAGCATGTCGTCAGCGTGGCGCCGGGCACCACCGTGGAAGCAGACGTGGAGGTCGATGCGCCGGGCGAATGGCCGTTCCACTGCCACCTCATGTACCACATGGACGCGGGCATGTTCCGGCGGGTGATCGTCGAGGGCGGCCCCGATACCGCCATGCTCAGGCGGGGCGGGTGATCGGACATGCGGAATTCATGGATAGCCCGGATCGTCGGGGGCATGGCCCTGGCGGTCCTGCCGCAGCTTGGCATGCATGCGCAGGAGCATGATCACGGTCGGCATGTCTTCGTCATGGCGGAGACGCACAAGCTGGAATACCGGGCACAGTCCGGCAGCGACCTGCTGGTCGCCGAAGGCAGCCTGCGCGTGTTCTCCGACAGGCACGGCGTCACGGCGATTGCGCGGACCGAATACGACCGCGGCGGCGATCGCTTCGAAAGCGCGGAGTTCCAGGCGCTCTACCAGCGACCGGTCAGCGACTTCTGGGACATTAGGGCCGGCATCCGCCACGACCTGGCACCCGAGCCGCAGCGGACCTACGCCGTGATCGGCTTCAGCGGACTGGCGCCGCAGTTCATCGAGACCGCTGCCAGCCTGTTCGTCAGCCAGCGCGGGGTGCCATCCCTCCGCATCGAGGGCGAGCTGGACCTGCGCCTGACCCAGTCGCTGGTGCTGCAGCCGGCGATGGAACTGGAGGCGTCACTGGGCGACGACCGTGCCATCGACCTTGGCACGGGTCTCAGCCGGTTCGAGACCGGATTGCGTCTGCGCTACGAGATCACGCGCGAGGTGGCGCCCTATCTGGGCGTCAGCCACGAGCGCGCGCTGATGCGGACCGCCGACTTCGCCCGCGCGGCCGGCGAGGATCCGTCGGCCACGGCCTTCGTGGTGGGCCTGAAGCTGTTCTTCTGAGCGGGGAGAGGGACCGGCGGCACGCCCGCCGGTCCTGCCCGCCTCAGAGGTTCAGGCGGTAGACCCGTTTCGCGGTGTCGTGGAACATCGCGTTCTTCTCCGCCTCGCTATAGCCGGCCGCGATGCGCTTGTAGGCGTTGAAGTGCGTGCGGTAGGAGGCGGAGACCTTGTCGACGGGGAAGTTGCTCTCGAACATGCAGCGGTCGGGGCCGAAGCAGTCGATGGCGTGGCGATAGAAGTCGCCGGTGACCGCGGCCAGTTCCTCCGACGATGGCGGCGTCTTGCGCTTGTGCCAGTCGAAGCCGTTCACCGCCATGTTGATGCCGCCCAGCTTGGCGACGACGTTCGGGCACTTCGCCAGCTCCGCGAAGTCCGCCTTCCATTTCGGGAAATATTCTGCCCGCTTGCCGGCATAGGGACCGATGCCCAGCGGCCCGAGGAAGTGATCGGCGATGATCGTGGTCCCGGGGAAGGCCCGGGCCAGGTCCGTCACCTCGGCGATCTGGGTGTGATAGGCCCAGGCCTCGAAGCTCATCGAGAAATCGCCGAGCTTCGCGAAACCCTCGCGGAAGGTGCGGTCGCCCAGCATCCCCTTGAAGGGATTGGTGTGCGAATTGCGCACGTCGGGGCTGTCATCATAGCCGGCGGCGTGGCGGATACCGCGGAACCTGTCCGGCGCGGCCCGTACATGGGCGGCCAGAACCTCCTCCACTCGGGCGCCGAGATTCAGGTCGGCCAGGCCGACAATGCCGGCGCAGGCGCGGATGGCGCCATAGCGACCCGACGCCGACATGGCCGCGACACCGTTGACGAACTCGGTCTCGCCCACCGGCTTCAGGTGGTCGGGCCCGTCGGCGCGGTACATGGCATTGCACTCGACGAAGACCGTGGCCACGACGTTGTGGCCGCTGCCGGTATCCTCGAGCAGTTCATCCAGCAGGTAGCGGCTGGTCGGCCAGTCCCACAGGTGGTGATGCGGGTCGATGATCGGCCGTTCCGGGTCGATCACCTCCTCCTCGCCACGCGCCAGCCATGCCTCGTCGATCAGCGTCATCTCGCCCTCCCCTGACGATCGTCGCTCCAGATTCCCTCTTCCGTCGCGATCATGACACGCTCACCATCGCCGCGCACGGTCGGGATCGTCCTGGCCGCCCTGCCCGGAGTCCTGCCATGACCTACGGATTGGGCCTGTACCTGAAAGACGGCCTCGTCATAACGGCCGACACCCGCACCAATGCGGGTGTCGACAACATCGCGACCATTCGGAAGATCAACCTCTACCAGATGGCCGGCCACGCCACGATGGTGCTGGTCTCGTCCGGCAACCTCGCCACCACACAGGCCGTGGCGACGCTGCTGGACCAGCGCCTGGGCCAGGTCGGCAACCCGACCAACCTGTTCGACGCCCGCACCATGTTCGACGCGGCGTCGATGGTCGGCAGCGTGCTGCGCGAGGTGATGGCGGCCAACGCGAACTACGTTCAGGGCTATGGCGACCCCAGCGCCAGCCTGCTGTTCGGCGGGCAGATCGCCGGCGGGCCGCATGGCCTGTTCATGATCTACTCGGCCGGCAACTTCATCCAGGCGACGGTCGACACGCCCTTCCTGCAGATCGGCGAACTGAAATACGGCAAGCCGATCCTCGACCGCGCCATGCGCTATGCCGAGACCACGACCTGCCAGGCCGTGAAGCTGTCACTGCTGTCCTTCGACGCCACGGTGCGTTCGAACCTGTCGGTGGCGCCGCCCTTCGACATGGTGGCCTATCGCAAGGACAGCCTGGAGCCCGTCGAGATCCGCCGCTTCGAGAAGCACGACGACTACTATTACGCGCTGCGCCAGCAATACAGCCAGGCCATCCGCGAGACCGTCGAGGCCCTGCCGAAGCTGGACTGGCCGGGGGTCATCGATGCGTGAACGTCCGACCGACGCGGCGATCGAGGAGGCGGTCGCCGCAGCCTATGTCGCCGGCAAGGCCAAGTGCGAGAAGGGCAAGGTCGCGTCCTACATTCCGGAACTGGCGCGCGTCGACCCGAAGCTGTTCGGGCTGGCGGTGCAGACCGTCGACGGCTTCTCGACCGGCGCCGGCGACTGCGACGTCCCGTTCACCCTGCAAAGCTCGTCCAAGGTCTTCTCGCTGGCCGCGATCCTGGAAAACCGGGGAAACTCGGTCTTCGAGAAGATGCAGATCGAGCCGTCGGGCGATGCCTTCTTCTCCATCGTCAAGCTGGAGGAGGAGCACGGCCATCCACGCAATCCCTACATCAATGCCGGCGCGATCCTGACCAGTTCGACCCTGCCCGGCCGCACCCCCGACGAGAAGATCGGCCATTTCCGCGAGTTTCTCGCCCGCGCCTCCGGCCTGAAGGTCGAGGACTTTCCGGTCAACGACGCGGTCTACCTGTCGGAGGCCCGGACCGGGCACCGCAATCGCGCCCTGGCGGAGATCATGCGACACCACGGGGTGATCGGTGACGTGGAGGTCGCCGTGGAGACCTATTTCCGCCAGTGCGCGGTGCAGACCACCGCCAGGGGCCTGGCCCGGCTGGGCCTGTTCCTCGCCAATGGCGGCCTCGACCCACTGACGCGCCTGCGCATCATCACCCGTGCCAACAACCACGGCGTCGTGGCGCTGATGGCGACCTGCGGCATGTACGACGAGGTCGGCAGCCACGCCATCGAGGTCGGGCTGCCGTCCAAGAGCGCGGTCAGCGGCGCGGTCCTGGCCGTCGTGCCAGGCCGCATGACCATCGCCGGCTACGGCCCGGCGCTGGGGGCCAAGGGCAACAGCATCGGCGCCATGAAGGCGCTGTCGGTGGTGTCCCGCTCCCTCGACCTGTCGATCTTCAACTAGCCGAAGTCCGCTGGAACGCATCGCCGGCCGCGTTATGTTTGGCCGGCGATGGTTGCGGACGCGAACGGCGATCACTGGGTATTCGGCTACGGCTCGCTGATGTGGCGGCCGGGCTTTCCCCATCTGGAGCATCACCGCGCCCGGGTGTTCGGCTGGCACCGCCGGCTCTGCATCTGGTCCTGGCACCATCGCGGCAGCCCCGATCGGCCCGGACTGGTGATGGGCCTCGACCGGGGCGGCACCTGCATCGGCGTCGCCTACCGGGTGGCGGCGCAGGACGCGGCCGCGGTGCGCGCCTATCTGGACGAGCGGGAACGGGTGACGCCGGCCTACCTGGCGACGCCGGTCAGCCTGCGCCTCGACGACGGGCGGCGCCTGCAGGCGCTGACCTATGTCGCGGACCGGACCTACCCGCAATATGCCGGGCGCATCAGCGTGGAGACCGCCGTCGCCACCGTCCGCCACGGTGTCGGCCACTCGGGACGCAACCCGGACTATGTCCGCGAAACGGTGAGCCACCTGCGCCGCATCGGCGTGCATGACGGCTTCATGGAAGCGGTGCTGGGCGGACTGGACGCCGCGCCGGGCAACACCCAGACGGGCGACTGATCAGCCGGCAGCCTTCAACCGCCTTGCCGCCTCGACCGCGAAATAGGTCAGCACGCCGTCGCAGCCGGCCCGCTTGAAGCCCAGCAGGCTTTCCATCATCACCCGGTCGAGGTCGAGCCAGCCATTGGCACCGGCGGCCTGCAGCATCGCGTACTCGCCGGAGACCTGGTAGGCGAAGGTCGGCACCCGGAACTCGTCCTTCACCCGGCGGCAGAGGTCGAGATAGGGCATGCCGGGCTTCACCATCACCATGTCCGCGCCCTCGGCGATGTCCATGGCGACCTCGCGCAGGGCCTCGTCGCCGTTGGCGGGGTCCATCTGGTAGGTCTGCTTGGTCGCCTTGCCGAGATTGGACCTGGAGCCGATGGCATCGCGGAACGGGCCGTAGAAGGCCGAGGCGTACTTCGCCGCGTAGGACATGATCTGGATGTTGACGTGGCCCGCGGCCTCCAGCGCCTCCCGGATCGCGCCGATGCGTCCGTCCATCATGTCCGACGGCGCGATGATGTCGGCGCCGGCCTCCACCTGAACCAGCGACTGGCGCACCAGGATATCGACCGATTCGTCGTTGGCGACATAGCCCTCACGGATCACGCCGTCCTGGCCGTGGGAGGTGAACGGGTCGAGCGCGGCATCGCAGAGGATGCCGATTTCCGGCACCGCGGCCTTCACCGCCCGGACCGCGCGGCAGACCACGTTGTCCGGATTGGTCGCCTCGGTGCCGTCCTCGTCCTTCTTGGCCAGGTCGACGGCCGGGAACAGCGCCATCACCGGAATGCCGAGTGCCGCCGCCTCCTCGGCCGCCTTCGCCAGTCCGTCGACGGGGTAGCGCTTCACACCGGGCATCGACGGGATGTCCTGGATACCCTGCCCCTCGTGCACGAACACCGGCCAGATCAGGTCCGCCACCGTCAGCACGTTCTCCGCCACCATGCGGCGCGACCATTCGGTGGCCCGGTTCCTGCGCATGCGCACGCGCGGCCAGGCCGACAGCGGCAGGTCGGCACGGGCGGGCGCCGGTGCGGGGCGGCGGAACGGAATCGGCTTGTCGCTCATCGCGCGGGCCTTCGGCTGTGGATGATCCTTGGGGCCACGATAGCCAAAGCGCCGCCGGAGACAAGGCAACCCGATATCCCCCTTGCATGCACCCCACACTCAAAGCGAGACTATCAGGGTTCCACTTCGCGGGGGACCGTGGACAGCTGCGAAAGATGGCTGCCGCGCAAGGGAGTACGGAGGAAATACCCATGAAATCGACCATTTTCGGCGCGGGGTTCGCCCTGGCGCTGTTCGCTGGCGCGTCCGCGCTGGCTGCCGACTGCAAGCCGTCCAAGTGGGGCGCAGAGGACGAGATCGGCGCGGCCAACTACGTCACGCCCGAACAGGTGCTGATGGCCACCAAGCTGGTGAAGACCGGCGCCAGCCATCCGCTCGGCATCGTCATCGATTCGTCGACACCGGCCTTCCCGCCGCGCGGGATGATGCTGCAGGTGGTCTCGCCCGGCCAGGCGGGCGGCAACCGGCTGACCCAGTTCGGCTACGAGGCCATCTACAACGACGACATCGCACAGCTCTGGTTCGGCATCGGTCCGCAGATCGACGGCCTGGGCCATCTCGGCGAGGGTGGCCACTACTACAACTGCAACTCCGACAAGGAGATTTCCCAGGTCACCGGTCTGACCAAGCTCGGCGTCCACAACATTCCGCCGCTGATCGGTCGCGGCGTGCTGATCGACATGGCGAAGCATCTCGGCGTCGAGGTGATGGCGGCCGGGCAGTCCTTCGGCTCCGAGGAGATCAAGGCGGCGGCCGCGGCCCAGGGCGTGGATATCCGCCAGGGCGACGTGGTGCTGTTCCACACCGGCTGGACCGACGGCAAGCTTGCCTCCGATCCCAAGGCCTGGGTGTCGGGCGAGCCGGGCCTCAGCAACGAGGGTGCGGTCTATCTCGCCGGCCTCAACCCGATGGCCGTCGGCGCCGACACCTGGGGCCTGGAAGCGGTGCCCGCCAAGCAGGGTGACAAGCTGTTCTACGGCCATGTCACCTTCCTGAAGGAGAACGGCATCTACATCCTGGAGACCATGAACACCGGCCGTCTCGCCAAGGAGGGCGTCAAGGAGTTCATGTTCGTGCTCGGCCAGGCCCGGATCAAGGGAACGGTGCAGATGATCATCAACCCGGTCGCCATGTGGTGAACCCGGGAATATCGACGTACTGCAAGGGGGCTTCGGCCCCCTTCTTTTTGCCCGCCGTCCGCGCAAGACTGGGCACCATGACAGGCTTCACCCTGCCCGTGTTCGCCGCGGCCGCCCTTGCCGAGATCGCCGGCTGCTTCGCCTTCTGGGCCTGGTGGCGGCTGGACCGCTCGCCGCTGTGGCTGCTGCCGGGACTGCTGGCCCTCGTCGCCTTCGCCTGGCTGCTGGCACAGGCGGAGACAGGGGCGGCAGGTCGCGCCTATGCCGCCTATGGCGGGGTCTACATCGCCGCCTCGCTCGGCTGGCTGTGGCTGGTCGAGGGCCTGCGTCCCGACCGCTTCGACCTGGCCGGGGCGGGCCTCGCGCTGGCCGGGACGGCGGTGATCCTGTTCGCACCGCGCTGATCGCGTGACCGCGCGCAACTGGCGGTCGCCGTCCTGTCATGGTCTCATGGCAGGTGATTCATGGTCTCGGACGAGACACCGGAGTTCCAAGCCTGCCCCCCGGAGGCCCCGCCATGAGCAACACCGATCTTCCCTATGACCGCGACCGTCGCATCGCCCTGCTGGGCGCGCCCGTCGAATCCGGAACCTCGCAGCGCGGCTGCCTGATGGGCCCCGACGGCCTGCGCATCGCCGGCCTGGCCGAGGAACTGCGGGAGCTCGGCCACGAGGTACGCGATTTCGGCGACGCCGAGCCGCTGCTGATCGACACCGAGGTGCCCCAGCGCGGCAAGGCACGCAACGTGGCGTTGACCGCAGGCTGGGCGCGCAGCCTGGCACGCCACGCCCAGGCACTGTGCGACGAGGGCTGGACCCCGGTGTTCATGGGCGGCGACCATAGCCTTGCCATCGGCACCGTCGCCGGGCTGTCGGCCTACGCGGCCTCGATCGGCCGGCCGCTGTTCGTCCTCTGGCTCGACGCCCATGCCGATTTCAACACGCTGGAAAGCTCGCCCTCGGGCAATACCCACGGCATGCCGGTCAGCATGTTCTGCGGTCTGGAGGGGTCCGAGGCGGTCTATGGCGCACCGCTGGCGGCGCCCGTCGATCCGCGCAATGTCACCATGATGGGCATCCGCTCGGTCGACGATGACGAGCATGACCTGGTCGTGTCCAACCACATCGACATGCATGACATGCGCGAGGTCGACATGACCGGCTTCGCCGAGCTGACCCGCCGCTTCATCGAGAAGGTCCGCAGCGCCAATGGCATGCTGCACGTCTCCCTCGACGTCGACTTCCTGGATCCGGAGATCGCGCCCGGTGTCGGCACCACCGTTCCCGGCGGCGCCACCGTGCGCGAGGCGCACCTGATCATGGAGCTGCTCTACGACAGCGGCCTGGTCACCTCGGTGGACCTGGCCGAACTGAACCCGTATCTCGACGAGCGGGGACGCACCGTGCAACTGATGGCCGAACTGGTATGCAGCCTGTTCGGCAAGCGGGTCATGGGCCGCCCGCCGCGCCGCCGCCCCGCATGAGGACATGGCCATGAAGACGAGCGCCGAGGACTATATCGAGGCCGAGCACCTGCTGGGCGCGCACAACTACAAGCCGCTGGACGTGGTGCTGAGCCGCGGCGAGGGCGTGTGGGTCTGGGACATCGACGGCCGGCGCTACCTCGATGGCCTGTCGGCCTATTCCGCCGTCAACCAGGGCCACTGCCACCCGCGCATCCGGGAGGCGATGATCCAGCAGGCCGGGCGCCTGACGCTCACGTCCCGCGCCTTCCGCAACGACCAGCTGGCGCTGTTCTACGAGGACATCGCGGCGCTGACCGGCTCGCACAAGGTGCTGCCGATGAACTCCGGTGCGGAGGCGGTGGAGAGCGCCATCAAGGCCGTGCGCAAGTGGGGCTACGAGGTGCGCGGCGTGGCCCGGAACCAGGCGGAGATCATCGTCTGCGCCAACAACTTCCACGGCCGCACGCTGGGCATCGTCGGCTTCTCGACCGACCCGGTGGCCCGCACCGGCTTCGGTCCGTTCGCGCCCGGCTTCCGCGTCGTGCCTTTCGGCGACATCGCGGCGTTCGAGGCGGCGATCACGCCGAACACGGTGGGCTTCCTCGCCGAACCGATCCAGGGCGAGGCCGGGGTGGTGATCCCGCCCGCGGGCTATTTCCCGCGCGTCCGCGAGCTTTGCACGCAGCACGGCATCACGCTGATCCTGGACGAGATCCAGACCGGCCTCGGCCGCACGGGCAGGCTGCTGGCCGAGGCGCACGAGGGCATCGAGGCCGACGTCACCCTGTTGGGCAAGGCGCTGTCGGGCGGCTTCTACCCGGTCTCCGCCGTGCTCTCGAACTCCGAGGTGCTGGGCGTGCTGAACCCGGGCGAGCATGGCAGCACCTTCGGCGGCAATCCGCTGGCCTGCGCCATCGCCCGCATGGCGCTGAAGGTGCTGGTCGAGGAGGACATGATCGGGAACGCGGAGCGGCAGGGCGAGCGCTTCATGGCCGGGCTGCGGGCCATCCGCTCGAACGCCATCCGGGAAATCCGCGGCCGCGGCCTGATGATCGCTGTCGAACTGCATCCGGAAGCCGGCGGTGCGCGACGCTATTGCGAGGCGCTGAAGGACCGCGGCGTGCTGGTCAAGGACACCCACGAACATTCGATCCGGATCGCGCCGCCGCTGGTGATCGGCGCCGATGAGGTCGACTGGGCGCTGGAGCAGTTCGACGCCGTGCTGACGGGTATCGACTGACCCATGGCCGAGCCGCAGCGCCTGCTGGTCCAGGCGTTCACCCTGAAACCTGTCGCGGCGGTCAACGACATCCGCGTGCACCAGCCGCTGGCGGCGATGGCGCGGCTGCCGGGGGTGCGCACCCATGCCTTCACCGCCGGCGGCACCATGGCCAGGCCCGAGCCGGGCGAGGCGAGCGTCTTCATCTGGCAGCGACAGATCCTCGATCCGGCCCGCCCCGACGAGCACCTGGCGCTGCTGCGTGCCGGGCACCTGGTGCTGTCCGAATGGGACGACGACCCGCGCATCTGGCCGAAGGTGGTGGAGACGAACTTCTTCTGTCTTCGCACCAGCCTGGGCGTGCAGACCTCGACCGACCCGCTGGCGAAGTTCATCGCCGCCCACAATCCGGAGGTCGGGCTGTTTCCGAACCAGCTCGACCAGGTGCCGCCGTTCCGGCCGGGTACCGACGGCCGTCCCGTGACCCTGTTCTTCGGCGCGCTGAACCGGGAGGAGGACTGGGCACCGGTCATGCCCGAACTCAACCGGGTGCTGGCCTGGGCCGGGGACCGTGTCCGGGTGGTGGTGGTGCACGACCGCAGATTCTTCGATGCCCTGGACACCCCGCACAAGGGCTTCCAGCCGACCTGTGACCACGCCCGCTACCGGGCGCTGCTGCGCCGCTGCGACATCGCCCTGCTGCCGCTCGGCGACCGCGTGTCCAACCACATGAAGTCGGACCTGAAGTTCCTGGAATGCGCCGCGGAGAGCGTGGCGGTCCTGGCGTCGCCGGTGGTCTACGACTCCATCATCAAGCCGGGTGTGACCGGGCTGATCTACCGCACGCCGCGGCAGTTCAACCTGCGCCTGCGCGCGCTGATCGGCGATCCGGGATTGCGGCGGGGCCTGGCACGGGCGGCCTGGATGGAGGTCAATGCGGAACGGCGGCTGGAGACGCATGTCGGCGCCCGGGTCGACTGGTATCGCGGCCTGCTGGCCCGCAAGGACGCACTGATCCGCGACATGCTGGCCCGGACACCCGAACTTCGTACCCGCGTCGCGGGATAATGGTCGCGCAGTGTCCGGGCGTGTCGATATGATCGCGCAGCGACAGGGACGCCTGACAGGGTCACCGGGCGCGAGTGGGCAAGAGCGGTGACGCAGACAGAATCCTCACCGGCAACAATCGGGTGGGTCCGCGAGGGCGGCCTGCTCGCGGCGTTCTTCGCGCTGGTGTGGCTCTCGGGCGAGCAGCCGCTGTCGCCCCGTGTCCCGCCCAGCTACATCGCCATCCTGTTCGTGCCGGTCGCCCTGCTGTTCCTGGCTGCCCTGCTTCGACCCTGGCGGCTGTTTCCGGTCTACGCCGCGACCTTCGTCGCCGCGCTGGTCGGCTTTTCGGCCTACAACGACTTCTCCCTGCTCGCCGGTCTCGCCTATGGCATCGTCGACGTGGTCGAGGTCGTCGCCGTGATGCTGGTCTGGCGCCACCTGCCCCGCCTGTTCCCGCATGCCAGCGAATCCGTGCGCGGCAGTCTGCGGATGCTGGGCATGACGCTGGCGTGCGCGCTGGTCGCGATACCGGCCACCGGCGCGGTCGCGATCTTCGGGCGCAGCCGGCTGATCAACTTCACCGATGTCGTCGATGTCTGGTTGAACTGGCTGATGGGCGACATCCTGGCCTATGTCGTCGTCGGCCTGCCGGTCTACATCCTGGTCAACCTGTTGCGGCGGGGCGGCATGACCCGGCGGGAACTGCTGCTGCTGGCGGGCTACGGCCTGCTGATGCTGGCCTTCACGGTGATCCTGTTCTCGCCCAGTGCCGTGTCCTATGGCGAGGCCTTCCGGCCGCTGGCACTCTACCTGCCGTTCCCGGTGCTGCTCTTCGGTGCCGTCCGCTTTACCCATCCCGGCGCGGCGCTGGGCGCCATGCTGATGGCGATCCCCGCCATCCAGCTCACGGCCACGGGGCACGGCCCGTTCGCCTGGCCGGCCGTTGGCGCGAATGTCCTGCACTTTCAGGCCTATATCTGGATCGCGTCGCTGTCGTCGACCCTGGTGGCGGACCTGGCATGGTCACTGCGCCGCCAGCGCGACCGCGTGATCGAGCAGAACACCAGCCTGCGCGAGGCCAACCGGGTCGCCCTCGCCGCCTCCCGCGCGCGCACGGATTTCCTCGCCTCGCTGAGCCACGAACTCCGGACGCCGCTGAATGCCATACGCGGCTTTTCGGAGATGATCGAGCGGGAGGTGATGGGGCCGATCGGCCAGCCCCGCTATGTCGGCTACGCCCGCGATATCGGCGCGGCTGGCCTGGCCATGCAGTCGATGGTGGAGGAACTGCTGCGCATCGCGGCGCTGGACGCCGGGCGGGCCGAGCTCGAATCGACGCACGAGCCGCTCAACCAGCTGATCCATGCCGCGACTCGGGCCGTCAGCCCCGATCCCGGCAGCCATCGCCTGCGGCTGCGGCTCGACACGCCGGCACAGCTTGTCGTCCCCGGCCCGCCCGAGACCATCGGGCAGATCCTGACCAACCTGCTCGCCAATGCCATGCAGTACTCGCCGACGGAGAGCCCCGTCACCGTCCGCGCCAAACTGGTCGGCGAACGGGCGGTCGTGGAGGTCCGGGACCGCGGCCCCGGCATGGTGCTGGCCTTCGACAGCAACGGGATGCCCATCGTCGAGACGACGGGCGATGCCTGGGTGGCAGAGCGCAAGGGCCTCGGTCTCGGCCTCAGGCTCTGCAAGGTGCTGTGCGACCGGATCGGCGCCGACCTGGAATTCGTCTCCCGGGAGGGCGGGGGCACCACGGCGCGCGTGATCTTCCCCGCCCCCTGAGGGCGTCGGCCCCGCTCAGCCGGAGTACTTGGCCACCAGCGCCCGGGCCTTCATCAGCAGGTCCTGGCCGTCGATGCCCTTGTCCTTCATCTCCGCGATCCACGCGTCGATCACCGGCTCGGCCGCCGCGACCCAGCGTGCCGATTCGGCCGCGTCGAGGGTGATGATCGTGTTGCCCGACTGCTGTGCCTTGCCCAGACCGGCCGTGTCGCCGGCATCCATGGCCCGCCCGAACAGGGCCGCGGCCTCCATGCCCGAATTGTCGTCGATCACCTTCTTCAGGTCCGCCGGCAGCCTGTTGTAGGCGTCCAGGTTCATGACGAAACCGAACGTCGCGGTGTAGAGACCATTCGGCGCCGTCAGCACCGTATGGGTGTTCACCAGTTCGGTGACCTTGAGCGGCAAGGTCACTTCCCACGGGATCACGGTGCCGTCGATCACGCCCTTCGACAGCGCCTCGGGCACCGCCGGGACCGGCATGCCGATGGAGGTGGCGCCGAGCCGCTCCAGCATGCCGTTGATCACGCGGGTCGGGCCACGCAGCTTCAGGCCCTTCATGTCCTCCAGCTTGTGGACGCCGTCTCCCTTCACATGGATAATGCCCGGCCCGTGGGTGTGCACGCAGATCAGCTTCACGCCGGCGAACTCGTCCATCGCATTGGCCTCGACAAAGGCCTGGAACGCACGCGAGGTGGCCTCGCCACTGGTCATGACAAAGGGCAGCTCGAACGCCTCGGTCTTGGGGAAGCGGCCCGGCGTGTAGCCCAGCACGGTCCAGATGACGTCGACCACACCATCCTTGGCCTGGTCGTAGAGCGCCGGCGGCTTGCCGCCCAATTGCATCGACGGGTACTGCTCGATCCTGATGCGCCCGCCGGACTCGGCCATCACCTTCTCGGCCCACGGCGTGATCGCACGCGCCGGAATCGTTGCCTGCTGCGGCAGGAACTGGTGCACGCGCAGCGTGACGTCCTGCGCCATGGCGACCGACGCCGCCAGCATGGTCGCGGCCGCCACTGCCGCCGCGCGAACAAACGCCCTCATGGCCTGTCTCCCTGTTGCGGGCGCGCCGTCGTGGGCGCCCATGGGCCTGCGAACTGCGCCGCATTCCCGCCCATTGTCATTTCACAACGACACCCTGTCCATCGCCGAAGTCCGCTCCATGCCCGACCCGATCACAAGGGCGGGACCAGGTACAGCCACGATGGTCAGACGGTGCGCCGCACGCGTAGCATGCGCGTGAACGGCCGCAACCGGAAGAACAAGGCCGCGGAAGAAGGGAAGCCACAATGATCGAATTCACCGTGAACGGACGACCGATGCAGGTCGATGCCGAAGCGGACACCCCGTTGCTCTGGGTGTTGCGCGATCATCTCGACCTCAAGGGCACCAAGTTCGGCTGCGGTGCGGGCCTGTGCGGCGCCTGTACGGTGCACCTGAACGGCGAGCCCGTGCGCGGCTGCCAGACCCAGGTCGGCGATGTCGCGGGTGCGACCGTCACCACCATCGAGGGCGTGGACGGCAAGGTCGCCGCGGCCGTGCGCCAGGCCTGGGTGGAACTGCAGGTTCCGCAGTGCGGCTACTGCCAGTCCGGCCAGATCATGAGCGCGACCGCGCTGCTCGCCGGCACGCCGAAGCCGGGCGACGCCGACATCGACGGTGCCATGTGGGGCAATGTCTGTCGCTGCGCCACCTATGCCCGTATCCGGGGCGCGATCCATCGCGCCGCCGAGATCATGGAGGGCTGAGCATCATGTTGCATTATCTCGAGCAGCCCCTGCGTCTCGCAGCCGCCACGGCAATGTCCGATACCTCCCGCCGCTCGTTCCTCAAGGCGACGGGTGGCATCGGCGTCGGCCTGGTGATCGGCTTCGCCGTGCCCGGCCTGGCCGGTCCGGCCCGCGCCGCCACCGGTGCCGGCGCCGGCGGCGCGCTGACACCGTTTGTCCGCATTGCGCCCGACGGCACGGTCACCGTGATCTCCAAGCATCTCGACAAGGGCCAGGGCACCGCAACCGGGCTCGCCACCCTTGTAGCCGAAGAGCTTGACGCGAAGATCGAGTCCGTCCGGGTCGAGTTCGCGCCCGCCAACGCCGAGTTGTACAAGAACCTGCTGTTCGGCGTGCAGGGCACGGGCGGCTCCACCGCCATGGCAAACTCGTTCCAGCAATACCGCACGGCCGGCGCCGCGGCCCGCGCCATGCTGCGCCAGGCGGCGGCCACCGCCTGGGGTGTCCCGGTCGACGAGGTGAAGGCCGCGGACGGCATGCTGAGCCACGCCTCCGGCAAGTCGGCCGGCTATGGCGAGATGGCGGCGGCCGCCTCGGCCTTGAGCCCGCCCGAGGCCCCCGCGCTGAAGCAGCCATCGGAGTGGCGCTATATCGGCAAGAGCTTCCCGCGTGTGGATGTCCCGATGAAGACGCAGGGCGCGACCGGCGCCTTCGGCCTGGACGTGGATATACCGGGCCGCATCGTCGCTGTGCTGGCCCGCGCGCCGAAGTTCGGCGCCACCGTGAAGTCGGTGAAGGCCGAAGCGGCGAAGGCCGTGCGCGACGTGATCGACGTCCGCCCCTCCCCCGCCGGGGTGATCGTCTTCGCGAAGTCGACCTGGCCGGCGATCAAGGCGCGCGACCTGCTGGAGATCGAGTGGGACTACAGCAGCGCGGAGACACGGGGAACGGCCGAACTGCTGGCCGAGTACCGGGATCTGGCCGGCAAGCCCGGTCCCGTGGCGCGCGACGCCGACGCCGACGCGGCGCTGGCCGGGGCGAAGCACGTCGTCGAACTGGAATACAGCTTCCCCTACCTCGCCCATGCGCCGATGGAAACGCTCGACGTGACCATCCGCTTCGACGGCGCGAAGGCGACCATCTGGACCGGCTCGCAGCTGCAGACCGTTGACCAGATGGTGGCCGGTGCGGTGCTGGGTGTCGGCCCGCAGGACATCGCCATCGAGACCAGCTGGGCCGGCGGTTCCTTCGGGCGCCGTGCCGTACCGAATTCCGACTATATCGCCGAGGCGTGCATCGTGGCGAAGGTCTGGGGCCAGCCGGATCCGGTGAAGGTGATCTGGACCCGGGAAGACGACCTTCGCGGCGGCTATTACCGTCCGATGTACGTCCACCGGGTAAGGGCCGGCGTTGGCGCCGACGGCAGGATCGTCGGCTGGATGCACCGGGTGGTCGGCCAGTCGATCTTCACGGGGACAGCGTTCGAGAAGTTCGTCGTCCACAATGGCATCGACCATGCCTCGGTCGAGGGCGCCGTCGACACCCCCTACAGCATCCCCGGCATGCGGGTGGAACTGCACACCCCGAAGGTCGGCGTGCCGGTGCTGTGGTGGCGCTCGGTCGGCCATACCCACACGGCCTATGTCATGGAAACCATGATGGATGCCCTGGCCAGCGCCTCCGGGCAGGACCCGGTCGCCTTCCGCCTGGCGCACCTGGACGGTGACGCGCGCAAGGCCGGCGTGCTCAGGCTCGCCGCGGAGAAAGCCGGGTGGGGCAGCCCCCTGCCGGCGGGACGCAGCCGCGGCATCGCCGTGCACAAGTCCTTCAGTTCCTACGTCGCGGAAGTCGCCGAGGTCTCCATCGGCGATGGCGGCGCGGTGAAGGTGGAGCGGGTCGTGGCGGCCGTCGATTGCGGCGTGCCGATCAACCCCGACAACATCCGCGCCCAGATCGAGGGCGGCATCGGCTATGGCCTCGGGGCCATCCTGCGGAACGCCATCACCCTGACCGACGGTGTGGTCGACCAGTCGAACTTCGACACTTACGAATCCCTGCGGATCGACGACATGCCGACCGTGGAGGTGCACATCGTGCCGTCGACCGAGGCGCCCACCGGTGTCGGCGAGCCCGGCACTCCGCCGATCGGCCCGGCGGTCGCGAATGCCGTCTTCGCAGCCAAGGGCAGCATGCCGGTCAACCTGCCCTTCACCACCGAAGGGCACGCCTGAATGGCAACGGCCCGGGTCGCATCAGCGCCCCGGGCCGGTGTCCGTCATCCGCTCTGTTCGATGCGCCAGGGCGCCTATTCCAGCGCCACGCGGTCACGCATGGTGCCAACCATGCGCCGGGCCTGCGGCCGGCAGCCATGCTGGGCCAGCCAGACGATCTGCTCCAGGTCGCTGTTCACCGAAGGCGGCATGCGCAGGATGGTGACTTCGGCCGCTGTCTGGGCGGCCTCCACCTTCAGCAGGAAGGTCTCGCCATCGCCGATCGGCACGTGCGGCGGCCAGCCCAGCACCCGGTCGCCCTTCTTCCAGTAGGCGATCAGCGGGTCGGCATTGGTGCCCCAGTTCCGGATCGAGAAACGCGTATCGATGTCGAGCTTTTCCGGGCGCCAGAACACCGGCGCCTGGCCGGGCGGCAGACAGAAGGTTCCGTTCTCCGAGACGTCGATGGCCAGCGGGTCGCGCAGCACGTCCGACTTGGAAAATGCGCGGACCGCCCCGAGCATCGACCGCTCCCGGTCCTCTTCCTTGACCAGCTGCGAGAGCACGGACAGCACCCCGCCATCGCCAGGCGCATCCGCCGCGACCGGCCCGCTGTAGGGCCCGGTGATCGTCCGGGTCGCGCCATTCGAATCCAGCACACTGATCGAGGCCCCGGCCGGCAGGCTGACCACGCCGTTGGCCGGCAGGCTGACCCCGGGCGAGAACGCAGCCACCGTCGATTCCAGCACAATCACTTCGGCCGCTGTAGCGGTGCAGACGGTCATCGCGGCCAGCGCGGCACCGGCCAGCGTCCGGCGTATCGCCCGTTTGAGTCCCGACGCAAACATGAGAGTCATCTTGAACGTCCTGTTTCCCTGAACGTCAATATAGCGAATTCGAAAGTGATGTGCATGTGCGATGGTCACTTCTCGTTGAGACGAAATGTGACGCCGCGCTCACCCTTTGCAATCCGCCCGGCATGCAGGCTTGCCAGGGGATAGTCCGGGTGTTCCTGCGCCAGGGCCGCGATCCGGTCCGGCGCATCGGAATCACCGCGGTCGAGCGCCGCCATCACGTCGAGATAGGTGTCCACCAGGCTCCGGTCCGTGGCGGCATGGGTCGAGTAGATCGGCACCGGAAGGTCCTTGCCCTTGAGCATCACGTTCCCGACCGGCACCAGGGCCGCACCCGCGGCACGGGCGAGCGCGGCGCCACGGTCGGCGATGCGGTCCAGGGTGGCGCCGCTGATGGCGACGCGGGTGCCGAAATGCTTGTTCGCCGCCTCGAGCCGGGCGGCGACGTTCATCGTGTCGCCCATGGCGGTATAGTCGAAACGCTGACGGCCACCGAAATTGCCGACCACGGCATCGCCGCTGTGGACGCCGATCCGGGTGATGCCGAGATCGAGTTCCGTGCCGGCGCGGAACTGTTCGCAGAACCGGTCCATCTCGATGGCACAGGCCAGTGCCCGTTCGGCATGGTCCGGCATCGCGGCCGGCGCGCCGAACATCGCCACCACGGCATCGCCGATGAACTTGTCGATAGTGCCGCCATGCTTCAGCACGATCTCGCTCATGCCGTCGAGATAGTCGTTGAGCAGCTGCGTCAGCCGCTCCGGCGTCAGTTGCTCGCTCAGGCTGGTGAAACCGGCGATGTCGGTGAAGATGAAGCTCATTTCGCGGCGCTCGCCGCCCAGTCGCAGCTTCGAGGGATCGCTGGCCAGTTCCGCGACCAGCGCGGGAGCCAGGTATTGCCCGAACGCCGTCCGGATCTGTTTCTTCTCGCGTCCCGTCGTCCAGTTGGCCAGGCCGCTCGCCGCCATGTAGGCGACGGCCGCCGATATTGCGGGGGAGGCGAGCGGAACCAGCGGCCAGCCGTTCGACGCCGCGAGATAGGCCACATAGGCCAGGCCCAGCAGTGCCACCAGGACACCGCCGACGCGCACCAGCAGCGGCGCCTCGACGGTGGCGAGGGCCGAGCCGACCAGGGCCATCAGCAGCAGGATCGCGAAATGGGCCGCGTATCCGAATTCAGGAACCGTACGCCCCTCGACCAGTTGCGAGAGGATATGGGCCTGGACCAGCACGCCCGCGGTCAGCGGGTCGCCGGCGCCGGCATCCGTATCCGACAGGCTGGTCCTGTGGCGGTCGGCCTGCGGCAGGTCCGCGCCGATCAGGACGATCCGGTCCTGCAGCACCCGCTGCAGCACCGGCGGCGGCAGCTTCAGCACCGCGGAGGCCGGGATGGTCGCGAAGGCCTGTGTCTTCGAGTCGGCGGTCCGGCGCCAGCCGATGAGGCCGCCTTGCGTCCCGGGATCGTACCCGCCGGCACGGGCGAGCGCCGCCGGAAGGCTGGCGTAGTCGGTGCCGCTCCGGTGGGTCGTGAACCGCCGGACGACGCCGTCCGGGTCGAGTTCGAGGTCCGCGAAACCCGGCACCGCGCCGCTTGCCTCGATGAAGCCGGCGAGCCATGCGGACTGTTGCTCGATCAGGCCCGCACGGTAGTCGCCCCAGGCGACGACCACCCGCCCCGGCATCTCCCGCATCGCCGCGATCAGGGCCGCATCCTTCCCGGCCTCGGTCGGCTGGTCGAACAGGATATCGAAGCCCACGGCACGGACATTGGCCAGACGCAGGCGGTCGACGATCCCGGCAAGGAACCCGCGGTCGATCGGCGCCCGGTAGGGCAGTCCGGCAAGGACGCTTTCGGTGATCGTCACCAGCGTGACCCGGGGGTCCGGGCCATCGCTTGCCGGCGCGGCTGTCGCCAGCAGGAAGTCATCGGCCCGCGAATTGGCAAGCTCGAGCCACGAAAGCTGGCTGAACACCAGATGGACCAGGAGGGAGGCGCCGAGCGCCGCCGCAAGGGACTGGACGGTCCGGCGTCGGAGCAGCGCCATCACGCGCTGCACCTCAGGACCGACCTGGCGCACCGGTGCGCGCCACGCGGGAAGGGGCGGGCCGCACCGGTGTGGGCGCGGTCCGCCGCGTGGTCAGGGCAGCGTCCGCGCGACGCGGAAGCCGAGCGTCTCGGTACCACGGTAGGCACGGGTACGGTCGCCCATGTTCTTCGGCGTGACCATCCACGAGCCGCCGCGGGCGACATGGTAGTCGCATTCGGCGATCACAAGGGCCGAACCGTCCGTCGGAACGGTGCTGTAGGTCGGCGACCAGCAATCCTGGGTCCATTCGGAAACGTTGCCCAGCATGTCGTGGATACCGAGGCTGTTGGGCCTGTACTTTCCGACCGGTGCCGGACGGACATAATCGTCATCGCAGTCGATGGCCGAGGCCGCGAACATCGGGAAGTAGCGGCCGCCGTAATAGTCCATCACATTGGCGTACTTGCAGAGCTGGTCCTGGTCGCTGCCGAAGAAGAACGTGTCGGACGAGCCGCCGCGCGCGGCGAATTCCCATTCTGCCTCGGTGGGCAGGCGGAGGCGGTCCGGACGCCCGGTCAGACCGAGACGGCCATTGGCCCAGTCGATGAACGTCTGTACCTGGTGCCAGTCAACTCGCATAACCGGGCGCTTGCCGCGACCTTCGCCGTCGTCGGCCGGGCGATAGCCGTTGCAGCCACCTGCATCGACGCAGGCATCCCACTGGTCGAAGGTGATCTCGAACTTGCCGATACCGAAATCCCGTCCGATCTGGACGTTCTGGCCCGGCGAGGAGTCGGCCTCCATGACACGGAAGCTCCCGCCTCGCACCGTCACCATCTCGCCAACCAGTTCCTTCAGCAGCTCGGCATTGACCGGCGGAAGCGCAGGGCGGACGGGCTGCGGGATGGCGGGGGCCAGTGTCGCGGAGGCCACGCGGGTCTCCGCCTGGGCCGGCGCGGCCGGCTGGACGTAGACCTGCTGCGGCTGCTGCGGCGCGGGCGCCGACAGCCAGCCGCTGACCTGGGGAGCGGGCGCCGCCGCCGGGGGCGAAGCGATCTGGCTCGTCTGTGCCGGCTGCAGGGCGGCGACGCGAACCTCGGGCGCCGCCGGTTCGGCAAAGAAGAATTCCTTGTCCAGGGATTCCTCGGTCCAGGGGGTCTGGGCGCCATTCGTCTTGCGACGGACCTCGCGACGAACCTCGCGCATGATCTCGTACAGCGGCCGGTCCGGCCTGGTCAGCGATTGCAGCAGCGACTCGGTGAAGAGACCGTTGTTGCCCTCGCCGTCAAACGCCACCTGGCCCGGATCCGCTGCATAGGCGACAAAGCTGCCGCTCGGCGCAGACATCTGGCCAAGGCCACGGCTGGCACCGCTGGAGCGGGTATCCGCCGGCAGCGGGTTGTCGCGACAGGCATCCAGCAGGATCAGGTTGGTACCGCCCTGCCGCCGCTCGAGCCGCTCCATGAGTGACGAGACGGAGACCGCGAAATCCGGCAGGTCGAGGGCGGTCTGGATGTCGCGGTCATCGACCGGAACCATCCAGTTCGTACCATGCGCGCCAATGCCATGCCCGGCATAGAACAGCAACGCGGTATCGTCCCTGCCGACCTCGGAGCTGAACTTGCGAACGAGGCGCGCCATCTGGATGCGCGTCACGTTCTCGTGCGGCTGGCCGTCAATCAGCTCGAAACCCAGCTCTTTCAGCCGCTTCGCCATCGCGCGCGCGTCGTTGACCGGATTGCGCAGATCCGGCGACTTGTCGTAGCTCGCATTGCCAATGACCAGCGCGACCCGCCGCTCGGCGTGCGCCACGGGCGCCGTGGCGACCACTGCAATCGCCAGGGCGAGGACCCAGATCAGTCCGGACAGATGTCTCCTAACCATAGGGAAACAGTACCCCCGACGACCCGTCCTGTCCATCGTACGCGGCGTGACCGGAGACACGCGGGCATCAGGTCTGCAGCAATTCCACCCCGTCACCGGACAGCCGTGCCGCGGTCAGCCGCCCCGAATAATAGGCCCCGGTATCGACATTGACCTCGCGGGCCGACAGCACCGGGCGTTCCACGATGGTGTGGCCATGGACAACAAGGTAGGGCCAGTCGCGTGGCGGGGTGCGGGTCCGGCCGCCCCACATCAGAACCTCGGCGGGCTGCTCGTCGGCCGCGAATCCGGCGTCGATCATGGCGTGACAGAAGAATGTCCCGCCCATCCGGTAAGACAGGACCGTCCTTTCCAGGAAATCCAGGTGCTCGGCCGGCAGGCGACTGCGGAAGGCATCCGATGCCCGCGCGAGGCGCTCGCCGCTCATCGGCGCGGCAACATCGGGAACGCCGTAGCTCATCAGGGTCGGCATGCCGCCGAACTCCAGCCACCGCTGCCCCGATTCCGGGTCATCGAGAAAGGTCAGCAGCGCGGCCTCGTGATTGCCGCGCAGGAAGACGACCTCGCCCGGCCAGTCGCGGCCGAACGCAAGACACAGGTCGATCACGTCCCGGCTGTCGTCGCCACGATCGACATAGTCGCCGAGGAACACCACGGTGGCCGCACCCGGATCGGCGCAGTCAGCGCGGATCGACTGCAACAGCCGGTCCAGCAGGTCGGCCCGGCCGTGGATATCGCCGATCGCATAGGCGACCGCACCCGCCGGAAGGCCGGCCCGCGGCACTTCCCCGGCCGGCTCCGTGCCGGGCGCCCCGCCCCGAAGTCGATTCAGCAAACGGCCAAACATGCCTGCCCCAATGTCCACGCCATGACGGAATACTATTGTGATGCGGCCCGCATCCCGCAACCGGCACCCGGTCAGCGATCGCCGCGCAACCGGTCGACGACCGGACCCAGTCGTTCCATCATCGCCGCCACCACCCGCGCGGCGCCAACATGGGAGAAATGACCGGGATCGAAGAACAGGTAGTACCCGTCATCGTAGAACAGGCATTCGGAACCGTCACAGAAGCCCGGCAGGGGATCGAAATAGTGGGCCCCCGCGCCAGCGGCGGACAGACGTTCCGGCAATTCGGGCCCGAAGGCCAGGGCCGAGCGCAACCGCCCGGTTCCGGCGCCATCATCCTTGCGATGTTCAAGCTGGTACCGACGCTCGACCGGCGTCACGAAATCGAACAGTGGCGACTGGCCAACCATGAGGACCTCGACACCGCTTCGTCGCAAGGCCGCGATCGTATCCGTGATCTGGCGGTACTCCAGCAAGCCGCGACGGAGATAGACGAACCAGTTCGACGACATGACGACAATACGAATATCCTGCTGACGAACGATCTCCGGCACCCGTTCCCACAGCCGCGCGCACAGGGGTCGCCGGAAGGTGTTGAAATCGAGTGCCGCGGCGCAACTGGCCGAGGTGAACTGGTAGACCGTCAGCGGATTGCCTTCCGCCGCCATCTGGAAGCCCGGCGAATAGTGCATCGCATAGGAATCGCCCCAGAGAAGCGTCGGGATCCCACCCTTCGCGGTAAGGCGACAGGCCTCCGGATCCCAGTCGTCATAGGCTTCCAGGAAGCACTGCGGTCCAAGGGGATCGACCGCCAGAGGTACCCCCTGTCCACTCAGATCCTCATGCATCGCCGCAAGCCCGGGAAAGCGCTCGCTATACCCGCTGTTGACGAACGCATGCTGGCCAGCGGCGAACAGGCCGGCCGTGACCAGTATCGCGACACCAAACAGCCATCGCCGCGACAACACTCCGCCGGGCTTCCGGAACGGACGCTCGATGAAGCGCCAGGACAGCACCGCCATGCCGATGATGGCCGCCCATGCCAGCACTTCTTCCGCCACAGACAGCGGCCGGACCAGAACATGGTGCGCCAGCAGACTGAAAACCGGCCAGTGCCAGAGATACAGCGAATAGGAAATCTGTCCGGTAAACACCAGCGGCCGCCAGACAAGCACGGCATTGGCAACGTTGCCCACCCTGCCCGCCAAGCCATCGGCGATGCCAGGTTGCCGCTCACCGGCCACGAGAAACGCAGCGGTGCCAAGGGCCGGAAGCAGCGCCCAGGCCCCGGGAAACGGCGTCGCCTCCGTGAAGAAGATGGCCGATCCCAGGATCGCCACAATTCCGGCTACAGACAGGAAAGACGCTGCGCCGGCCCCGACACCGCGATCGCGGAAGCGCAGCGCACACCAGGCACCAAGCATCAGTTCCCAGACCCGCGAAGGCATAGCGTAGAAGGACAGTGTCGGTGCAACGCCCACCCCGGCAACCGACAGGATCAATGACAGACAACCCAGCGCAAGAACCGCCATCTGCAACCAGTACCCGCGCCGGCGCAAAAGCAAGAAGCACAAGAACGGAAAAAAGATATAGAATTGTTCCTCAACCGAAAGCGACCAGGTGTGTAGCAGTGGCTGGATTTCCGGCACCGGCTCAAAATAATTGCCGACGTAACGCCAGAAAAACATGTTCGACAGGAAAATCGACTGGGCGGCAACACTACCGCCGAGGATGCCATAGGACGCAGGCATCACCACGAACCAACCCACGACATACACCGTGGCGATCAGCAGGACCATGGCCGGCATCAGGCGCCTGACCCGGCGCTCGAAGAACCCGACAATGGAAAAGCGTCCCTGCGCGGTGTCCGAAAGGATCATCCGCGTGATGACGAACCCGGAAATGACGAAAAACACGTCGACACCGACATAACCACCGGCCAGCAGCCGCGATTCGGTGTGGAACAGCATGACCATGAGCACGGAAAATCCGCGCAATCCGTCGATGTCATTGCGATACGCAGCGTTCATGTTGACTTCGGCATCTGGCGCCCTGGCACCATCCGGTGGCGTGGAGAGATGCTGGTCACGGTGGCCGCGAACGCCCTGTCCGCGTTGCCTATGCCGGACATCACCGAACCCGGAACCCGACGGACGCCGCTCAGAAGAAGCGTTCTTTGACCCGCAGGATGTCACCGGGCAGGACAATGTCATCCGGCCCGACACGCTGCTCCTGCCGGTTGCTGTCGGCAGCACGGACAATCGTGATATCGGACTCGTCGGCGCGGGGTGTATAGCCGCCGCCGATGACAACAGCATTCAGGACATTGAGGCCGGCCCGGTAGGGATAGCTGCCGGGAGAATTGACCTCGCCCAGGATATAGAACGGCCGGTAGTTGAGGACCTCGATATTGACCTTCGGATCCCGGAGATAGCCGTCCTTGAGGCGCGTCACGATACGATCCTCGAGCTCGCGCAGGGTAAGCCGGTCCGCCTGGACCTGACCGATCAGCGGAAGGGAAATCGTACCGGATCCGTCGAGCTCGAACTCTCCGGAGAGGTCCTCCTCACCGAACACCGTTACGCGCAACTTGTCGCTCGCGCCGAGACGATATTCCGTCGCCCCCTGCGCAAGTGCGCCTACGGACAAAATAAGAAGACCGAGGAGCAGAACTATTGCTTGGCCAATTCGCCCAGGCACATCTGCCTCCCCGGTCTCGTCTAGTCGTAGTCGATGGCGGCCGGATCAGGCCACCAGATATCAGAAGCGCGCAGTCACCGAAGCAAGAACGGTGTTCTGCTGGTAGCCAAAGCCGGTATCCGACGACACGCGGGTCGAGTAGGTATACTTCGCACCGACCACGAAATTCCGTGTGATCGTGTAGTCGGCACCAAGGCTGGCGCGATACACGTCGTCCTCACGGGTGCTGGTGCCGCCCTCGAAGAGACGGTTGCTGTAACCAATCAGGCCGGTCAGGCGGACATTGCGACGAATGTCATGCCGGACCTCTGCCTGCGTGCTCCAGACCAGCTCCGACGCCGCGGTGCCCTGGGTCGTCTGGTCGACGCGACGCTCGCCGGTTGCGATCAGTTCGGTCAGCGGAGACAGGCGCCAGTTGACCTGCAGGTTCGCGCCGATGCCGGACACGTCGCCGAACACGGCGTTGTCGAACGACTGTGTGATATATCCGACGCTCGCCCGCGCGATCGTCGAAACCGACGGCTCGTAGGACAGGCCGGCACCGACATTGATGATGTCCGAGTCACGCTTGACGCCGAAAATGTCGTCATTGTTCGAGAAGTCGACACGGTTGTATGCCGCCCGGACAAAGGCGTACGTCTTGGCGCCAATCTCGTAGCCAGCCAGACCCCTGACGCCGTAGTTCACGCGGTCACGGTCATCCTGGTTGTCCGTACCGCCGAGGATCAGGTCATTGTCGATGAAGTCGCTGGCCCGAACCGACCCACCGAACTCGAGGCGCAGGCGGGAGGGGTTGTAACGGATGTCGGCGCCGATCGTGTAGATGTTCGACTCGACCGGCTCCGCCGCACCGAGAGCAACATTGTCGTCGCCGCGCGGTTCGTGACCATGACGGTAGGACACACGCGGAAGGATCTCGACACCGCGGGAGACGTCGATCCGGCCGTTCACCGACGCTTCGTAGTCGATGAAGTTGTCGTCGGAATTGTCGCTGTAGAACGTCGGGACAACCGCCGCCCGGGCAACAATCTCGTGCCGGCTGAAATTCGACTGCGCGAGCACGCTCGGACTCACGGTCCAGCCGAAATCCGAAACCTCGCCCGCCGATTCGGCGAACAGGTTGTCCGTGTAGGACATCTCCGCCTTGACCTGCGGGAAGACAGTGAAGGCGCCGACGCGGGCACCGACAGGCCGGAGATCACTGGACTGGGCATAGGCGCCAGAGATCCCGACCGCACACAGCGCCGTGCCGGCAAGCAACACCCGCATCGTGCTCTTCATTTCAAACCCCTCCAAAACTTCACCCGATCGCGGGCTTATACGTAACGGTCAGGAATCCCTCAGGCGCTCTGGGGATTACCCGCGTCGTCCTCGTCGCCTTCGGAACCGGCATCATTGTTGACGTCGGTATTGTCCTGCTGATCGTTCTGCGCCGCCTCTGCCTGCTGCTGCAGCTCGGTCGCATTCGTGTTGGTCGCCTGGGCGACCGTGGTCACGATGGTGGAAATCGCTTCGCCCGAGGCCGTCGCCGCCGCCGCCACGATCTGCGGAGACTGCTGCGGCGCGACAATGGCGCCATTCGCCGCGACCCTCGCGGCCGAAATCGCCTCCGGCTTCTTCGGCGAGCCGGCGATGGTCCCGACGATCAGCGGGGCGGCCTGGACCTGCGCGCCGACAGCCACCTGGACGATGGCATCGACCAGCGCCGGCTGGGTCGCCATGGCCTCAAGCGCCGCATCGGCGATTTCCGCCGGGGTCGAGGTCGACAGCAGGGTGTCATCATCGACGCCCGTTGCCGCAGCGCCCTTCGCCAGACGCAACTGCCGGAGCAACTCGGTCCGGGCCGTGGTCTGGTCGGCCTGGCTCGCCGCCGTCTGGGCGTGAGCGGTCATCGGCGCCACGACAATTGCCGACGTCGCCAGAGCGGTTGCGAGTCCGAGGGACAGCAGGAACTTGTGCATGGTTGATCTCCTGATCACGCTTGAGGGAAACCTATCCAACGACGCCGCGACCGTCAATCGCCGACCGGTACCGGATGCCGACCAATCCGGCACATGTCCCGAAGTGACCGCCATCATGGCTTCGCGACGTCGTTCCGACAGATTGTTCTTGAGTTTCAATGAACTAACCAATGTTGCCGACTGACGGCCGGTTCCGACACGGACATCATGGCCGACCGCCGGAACCGGCGGTTCACCAATTTTTGGCGCCCTGTTGCACAATTGGCGCATCAGCCAAATCACCTGCATACTTACCGTGCCCCCTTGCCGGTAAGTACCACGTGGACGGTTTTCAAAAGAATTAACAAATCAAGCCATGGCGAAAAATGCTTGATGTAATAGAAGTCATAATGAAGCTTGTCGGTCACATCCTCGACCTCGGCGGCGAAACCCTGCTGGACCTGTGCCCATCCGGTTATTCCGGGCCGGACGATATGTCTGTAGCGATAATGCGGGATTTCGCGGTCGTACCAGTCTGACAGTGGCAGCGACTCGGGGCGTGGGCCGATCAGGCTCATCTGCCCCTTCAGGACGTTCAGCAACTGCGGCAATTCATCGAGCCGCGTCTTCCGCATCCACCTGCCGATCGAGGTGATGCGCGGATCGGTCGCCTGTGTGAATTCGGGCCCGGCGTGATCGTGCTGCATGGTCCGGAACTTCAGCATGGTGAACGGGCGACCGCGATGCCCCATCCGGACTTGCCGGAAGATGGCGGGCCCGGGACTGTTGCACCGGATCGCGATGGCCAGAACCGCCATGAGCGGCAGGGTCAGCGGCATCGTGAGCACGACAGCCAGCGTCTCCGCCACCCGCTTCGCCGCCATGTATTCGGGCGAAGGCAGCAGGGCGCCGAGGTTGTTTTCCGACAGATGCTCGATCCGCACCCTGCCGGTGAGGGATTCGGCGATCTGCTTCATGTGAAAGACGGGAAGGCCGCCAATGGCGCAGTTGGCCAGGAACCGTTCCCACTGGTCGGGGTAGTCGGCGCGCAGATCCGCGACGACGGCGTCGGCCCGAAGGCCGTCCATGTCCGGTTCGGTCAGGATGCGCGTGTTCACGCTGCCCGCATGCGCCAGGAACTCCTTGTAGCTGCCGAACGGCACCACCGCGATGCTCAGGCGGCGGCGATACCGGGTCAGGTACCAGACAAGGAAGCACCAGATCGACGCCAGCATGAAGCTGGCCCCGAGCTGGATACGGGCGAACTCGAAGCGTCCGAACAGAAGCGCGGCCACCAGGAGGCCGTAGCAGATCGCAAATACCGGCAGGATATAGGCCGCGGCCTGGACGCCGGGGAAATTCGTGAACCGCCGAATCAGCAGCAGTCCGATGACGAAAGCGATCGCGGTGCCGATCACCGACGGGTACTGGCCGGGATTGATCGCTGTCACCAGGCCCAAGTCCCAGCGCGCGAATGCGGGCATCACGACCGCGAACAGCAGCCCGAACACCAGCTGCACCCACAACGACTGCAGCAACCGGTCGCGCATCCGCTTGGATACGCCGGCCTCGCGCCAGCCTGCGCCGGCGCTCCGTTCCGTCGTCGATTGGAGCATCGCGTTCATTTGCGCCGCCAGATTGTCCGAACCGCCCCTCACGCACCAGCTTTGTTTGAAATGTGTGGCAATCTGTTGCGATGCAATGAGATGCCGGTCACGCCCGCAAGCTAGTCGAGATAGGGGTTGGTGAGCACCCGGTTTGTGGCCGCATGCATGCCGGGACTGCGCCAGGGATGGTCAAGCGCATGCAGCGCAAAGACCTGATCGATCCACTGTGCATTGCGGAACAGGCGTTTCTTCGCAAGGAACGTGAACCGGTCGATCTTTCTCATGGCATGGGCGGCATTGAATTCTTCGATCGCCAGCAACTCACCACTCCAGCGATTATGTTGATCGAAGAATATATCGTCGAAGTAGCACGGAACGACGGGCAGAAGGTGTTCCGGCGCCGTCTCTCCCAACAGGCGAAGGGCCTGGGAGGTACTTGAATAGTAGTCGACGTCGATCGAGACGAACCCGAGCGGCGATGGCAGGGAATCACCGAATCCGGGTACGGTATCCGCGAGTTCGCCGATCACCAGCCGGCAATTGTCCGGCAGGCGCGCGGCCAGCCGATCGTGCTGCATCGCGAAATCACCCTCGAAGTAGCTTTCCGGGTGGTCACGCCAGTCGACCGGCGGCGGCATGCCCTTGCCGGTGTCGAACCCGAAGATGTCGAAGGCGACACCGGTCTCCCGCGTGATCCGTTGCGAGATGTCGCAGATGTTCATCAGGCCGGCGCCCTGCGCCACACCGAACTCGACGACGCTGATCCGCCGGTGGCCGATGGCCAGTGCCTGGTCCGCGGCCCGCAACAGGCAGAAGGCATGCTGCTGGCGGACCACCAGGTCGAAATAGACCTTCGCGCGGAACCCGCCGAACAGGGCGACCGGCAGGGACAGCAGGTTGAGGTGCAGCGGCTCGCTCAGCCGCTCGCGGAAGATCCGTTCCCAGATCCGGCGTTCGCGAAGCTTGGCACGCAGCAGGCCCATCAGTTGCCCACCCTGCGGATCAGGGTGTCGCCCAGCACCAGGATGTCCATCTTCGTGCGCAGGAAGCACTCGACCGCTTCGTCGGGCCGGCAGACCACCGGCTCGTTCTCGTTGAACGACGTGTTCAGCACCATCGGGACGCCGGTCAGGTCCTCGAAGGCCCGGATCAGGCGATGATAGCGGGCGTTGGTGTGCATCGAGACGGTCTGCAGCCGGGCCGAGCCGTCGACATGGGTCACCGCCGGGATCGCCGCGCGGCGCTCCTCGCGCACCTGGAACACCTTCATCATGAAGGGCACCTCGTCATCCTCCTCGAACCAGTCCGGGACCCGCTCGCGCAGGACCGACGGCGCGAAGGGACGGAAGGATTCGCGGCGCTTGATCTTGAGGTTGAGGATATCCTTCATGTCGGCCCGACGCGGATCGCCGAGAATCGAGCGATTGCCCAGCGCGCGCGGCCCCCACTCCATGCGTCCCTGGAACCAGCCGACCACCTGCCCGTCGGCGACGGCGGCGGCAGTCTCCGCGCACAGCGCGTCCTCGTCGGCATGACGGGTCACCGCACAGCCGGCTTCGCGCAGGCGCGGCGCCAGCGATTCCACCAGGGCGTCGATCCCGGCGGCACCATAGGCCGGCCCGAGATAGGCATGATCCATCGGTGCGGGGCGCCCGCCGGACAGCCTGGCCCAGACGACCTGCGCCGCGCCAAGCGCGCCGCCCGCATCGCCCGCCGCCGACTGCACGTAGAGCCGCCGGAACGGCGAACGCCGCCGGTACTTGCCGTTGGCCACCGAGTTCATGCCGCAGCCACCCGCAAGCGCGAGCGCATCGCAAGCGTGGCGGCGCTCCAGGGCGGCCAGCAGGTGAAAGAAGGCCTCCTCGTACATGGCCTGGACCGAATGCGCGATGTCGCGATGCCGGTCCGTCAGCGGCTCGTCCGGACCGCGCGCCGGCCCCAGCAGGTCGGTCAGCGCATCGGCCCAGATCGTGCCCACGGTCGGCGCGCCGCCTTCCCACGTGTAGGGCACCTGCTCGCGGTGATGGCGGAAATACTTCAGCTCCAGCCGGTAGCTGCCATCATCATGCAGCTTCACGATCTCGCGCATCTTCTCGATGAAGGTCGGCCGGCCATAGGGCGCCAGGCCCATGACCTTGTACTCGTCGCCATAGTGCGGGAAGCCGATGAACTGCGTCATCGCCTGGTAGAACATGCCGAGCGAATGCGGGAAATAGACTTCCGATTCGAGCTCCAGCCGCGCACCCTCGCCCATGCCCCAGGCCCCGCTGGCGAAGTCGCCGAAGCCGTCGACGGACAGCACCACCGCGCGCTCGAAGCGCGAGCCGTAATAGGCCGAGGCAAGGTGTGCCAGGTGATGCTCGACGGCATGGACCTCGCCGCGGAAGCTGCTGCCCGGGAATGCCGCCTCGAGGTGCTGCTCGGCGCCGAGCCGTTTCCGCTTGTTGCGGAAGCGGTTGAAGATCAGCCCGAGGTCCGGGCGCGAGCGCAGGGCGAAACCGATCTTGCGGTCGAGATTGGCGCCGGAGTCCTGGTTCAACGCCACGTGGCCGACTTCGGACAGGCCGATGCCCGCCTCCGACAGGCACCAGGCCACTGCCTGCGAGGGGAACCCGGCCCAGTGCTTGATCCGGCGAAACCGCTCTTCCTCCGCGGCGGCCACGATTTCCCCGTCACGCAGGAGGCAGGCCGACGAATCGCCATGGAAGGCGTTCAGTCCGAGTACGTACATGTGCAGTTCCTGAGACCTTGTACCGGGCTTGGGGTCCGGAGCCGATGCATAGACCAGCCGAGACGTGTGAATCTACCCGTCCGCACGTTTCCGCGCGCGACGGTCGAGCAGTTCGAGGCCGACCAGCACCTCCGTGTGGACTCGCTGCAACGCATAGGTCCATCCGGCGCGGCCGTCCAGAATGCAGCCCTTGAACAGCATGGCCTGCACGAACGCGGCCGGCGCGGCGGGCCAGACCATGCGCCGTACACGGTCGCCAAGGCTGCCGGGGAAAGCCTCCGGCGACATCAGGTAGTCGGCTTCCTGGCGGGCATAGTTGCGCTGGGAGTTCAGCCAGCGATCCAGCGGCTTGCGGTCGTCGTGCAGGATCCGGCCCCGCATCCGTCCCACGACGCCGTCGACCGCCACCTTGTGACCGTGGCCATAGTCGCTGTAGCGGCCCCTGCCAGTGCGGTAGAGCACACAGCGTGGCGGATACAGTGTGCCCCGCAGGGGCCGGCCGTCGATGCAGTAGCGGAAGCCGGCGACATAGCCGGCGACGTCGCCGTCGAGATCAAGCGTCGACAGTTCCTCGACGAACCCGGGCGTCAGGACATAGTCGGCGTCCATTGACAGCACCCAGGGCGTCGCGACTTCCGACAGCCCGTAATTGCACTGGCCGGCGAAGGTGTCGAATCGCCGGTACACGACCCGGACCCGCGGATCGGCTGCGAGGCTGTCCAGCGTGCCGTCCGTGGATCCCGAATCGATCACCAGGATCTGTTTCGCCCAGCCCAGTGCCCCGAGGGTCCGGTCAATGTTCGCCGCCTCGTTGAAGGTGATCAGCATCGGCGTGATGACGTCGGTCCCGCTCATGCGCTGCCCTTCCCGTTCACGACCCGGCGATAGAGGTCGCACAGCCGCTCCGCCATCCGTTCGGTGCCATAGGCGTCGCGGTAAAGCGCCGCGCCGGCCTTCGCCAGGGTCCGGCGGGCGTCCGGGTCATCGATCAGCACGGCGATCTTCGCCGCGATGTCTTCGGCCGACGTGTCGCAGATCCGGGCCGCCCCTGCCCGCTCAAGATCATCGGAAACGCCGACGCCACGGGACACCACGACCGGAAGACCGGTCGACAGGGCCTCGACAACGGCGATCCCGAAATTCTCGGAATGTGAGGGCAGCACGAACAGGTCGGCGGCAGCCATGGCGTCCGCCTTGCCTTCGCCGCTGACATGGCCGAGCCATGTGACGGCATCGCCGGCACCGGCCCTGCGCGCACTGTCCCGCAGGCTCGCCTCATAGGCGGCATCGCCACCGCCACAGACCATCAGCGCGACCGGACGCCCCTGGCCGCTCAACCGGCCAACGGCGCCCAGCAGTCCCTCCAGGTTCTTCTTTGGATCCAGCCGCGACAGGTAGAGGATGCGGAACCGGTCCCGCAGGTGCGGATGAAGCGCCAGCCAGCGTCCGGCATCCCCCGCAGGCTGCGGTTCGACCGCAAGCGGCAGGATCTCGCCGCGCAGGTCGAGGCCGAGATGACGTGCCTCCTCCGCCTCCTGCTTGGCGGTGAAGTGGATCGCCGCGGCGCCGGTCAGGATCCGTCGCTCGAACAGGCGCATCGAGATCGCCTTCAGCAGCGGCCTGCGGGCGGTCATCCCATAGCGGTTCAGCACGCCGAGCGGCCGGATGATGTAGGGCACGCCGGCACGCCGGGCCGCCTGCGCGGCGACGATCGAGGTGAAGCTGAACACCGCGTGGATGTGCACCGCGTCGAAGTCACCGGCGTGGCGGCGCAGCCAGCGACGGGCCCCGAGCGAGACGGTGTAGAAATCCAGGTCCTTGGCAAAGTAGAGCCAGTCCGCGCCGTCAGAAACGACAGCCCGGCCAAGGGGGAGATTGCGGTCGCGACGCCCCGGCCCGTCATCGTCGGTGGTCAGCACCGTCACGTCCGCCCCGGCGGCCGACAGCGCGCGCTGCATCATACGGATCGCGACCGAGGGGCCGCCGCGGGCCGGCGAGACCGAGGGAATGACGTGCAGGATGCGCACCCGCGATCACCCGACCCCGTCGATCAGTTCCCACATGTTGCCCGGCACGTAGACGCGCGGGAGTCGGCTGGCCGTGGCTCGGTCCTCGGTCTTGCGCGCGACCACCACCAGCGACTGGGAGAACTTCTGGGTCATGTAGCTGCCAGGCATCCGACGGAACAGGTCGTAGATCGCCGAGGCCCCGCCGCGCGGATAGGGCGACCAGTACGTCGTCTCCTCGACGGCGAAGCCGCAGGTGGTTACCAGGTCGGCCAGCCCGTCCATGGTGTAGACGTAGTTGTGGCGACCATAGATGCTGTCGCGATAGGCCGGCATGCGCGGCTTCAGGCGCAGCGGATTCGTGAAATGCGCGCCGTTCGGCGTTGTCAGCACCACGCGCCCGCCAACCGGCAGCCAGGCGTTGATGTTCAGCATCATGCGGTGTGGCGCGCGGACGAGATGTTCGATGATCTCGGAGGCAATGACGATATCCGCGGAAACGTCCATCGTGAACGAGGTCCGCTCGATATTGGCCGAATAGTTGGTGAAGCGGATGGTACGGCCACCGGGTGTGCCGAGTTCGTAGTCGTGGCGCTGCACCGGGAAATCCTCGGGCCACGCCGTGATCTCCTCGGCGCTGACAGAACCGGCAACTTCCAGGCCGGGTTCGTCGGCCATCAGGGCTGTCATTGCCCAGGGATGCCCGCCAAGCTCCAGCACGCGACCGCCGCCCAGGCGCTTCAGCAGGTCCAGGGTCATCCGGAACCGACGGGCGTGGTAGGTCGCATAGCGGGTGACATCGACAGTCTCGCCGTTGACGGTGATGCGCACGTCTATACCTCCACGACCATGGGGCGCTTTCCGGCCGCCGTTACCCTGACCGCCTCGACGCGACGGAGAGGCATCCGGCCCAACTCCGGATGGATCCGGCAAAGACGGTTGCGGACCGTTTCGACAACGTCGTCCGACAACGGGACGTCGCTTTCGTAGTCCAGCGTCCCGGCCCCCGAGCCAGCATTGACGACGACCTGATAGGCCCGGATGCCGGGCATGTCACGCACGGCGTGGGAAATCGCCTCCGAATGGATGGTGACGCCACCGGCCAGTCGCACGGCATCGTTGCCCCGGCCGCGGATGGCCGCGAAGCCCTCGGACAGCGGGCTGCCATCCGCACGCGGCTCGACCAGGTCGCCGATCCGGTAGCGCAGCAGCGGCAGCGCCCGTTCGAAGAGACAGGTCACCAGCAAGGCATGCCGTCCCGAATCCGGGTCGGCCTCGCATTCCAGCCGGAAATGCGTCCAGAAGGGCCGGTAGCCGCCCGCCCGGTCCTCATAGGCAATCGGTCCAGTCTCGACCGCACCGTATTCCATCACCAGCGGCGCTCCGAAGACGCGCTCGATGATGTCGCGGCTGTCTGCAAACGGCAGGGCCTCAGCTGTCGCGACCACGGCCCGGAGCTCGAGCCGGGCGAAATCCGCCGCTCGCGGTTCGGCGATCCGGGCGAGCCGGTCGAGGGCAAAGCTGTAGCCCAGCACCCAGGCTGGCCGGAATGCCAGCAGTGACTGAGCGGCACGTTCCATCGCGGCCGGCTCCAGATCGTAGGCGCTGAACCGGTGATAGCCTAGCGCACGATCCGCCAGTGTCCGGCGCAGGCCGCGCATCCGGCCCTTCCACCCGGTGCCAAGCAGGTGGCTGTGGCCCCAGACGAGGAACAGGCGGCTGTCGGGTTCGATGCCCAGTCCGCGCCGCGCGTGCCACATCGGCGCCGTCGTCGCTGCGGCCTCGTCGGCAAACACCGGGAAGCGGAACGGTTCGGCCGTGGTGCCACCCGTTGCCCGCCAGACCAGGCCATCGACGGGGACGGCGCCGGCCGCCGCAATCGCGTCCCGCAGTTCGGCCTTGCCGAAGACCGGCACGGTGCGGTCGAAATTCACCCAGCTGTCGAACCGGTCGGGCAGGTCGAAGCGCGCCCGCATTGCCCGCGCGAAGCCGGAGCGACGGAGTGACCCCGCCCAGGACGCATTCAGGCGATCGAGCTGCAACCCGGCCCGGGCCGCCGGATCGGTCGCCCGCTCCAGCAGGGCCGCATGCCGGGCGATGTCGCGCGCGATCCCGCGGGCCCGCCATGCCGACACCGGGTTCACGCGACCAGCGGCCCGAGCGCCGCACACAGGCGTGCCTGGTAGGCCTCCGCCGTGAACTCGCGCGCCAGCCGGTCGCGGCCGGCCAGCCCCATCCGCCGCCCGAGACCGGCGTCGCCCAGCACGGTCGACAGTGCGACCAGCAGGTCGTCCGGCTGGATCGGCTGCGAAACCAGCAGCCCGGTCTCGCCGTCGACCACCACATCGGCACCGCCATCGTCGTGGCAGGCGATGCAGGGCCGTGCACTGTTCATGGCCTCGAGATAGGTCAGGCCAAACCCTTCCTGCCGGCTCGGCATCGCGTAGACCGCACAGGTGTCGTAGAGGTCCTGCAACTCCTCGACCCCGAGTTGCCCGGTGAGGAACACACGTTGACCCATGCCGGCCGACCGCGCCACATCCGCCAGCGCCCCGGCGTCGGCACCGCTGCCGGCGAAAACCAGCTGCACATCCGGGAAACGGGCCGAAAGCGACGGCAGCACACCGATCAGTTCACGGTGCCCCTTCTCGCGCTCGCCGGGATCCAGCCGCGACACCAGCAGCACCACGCGCGCACCGAGCGGTCGCGTGACACCGTCGACCGCGGCAAAGGACATCGGCCGGGGCCGGACTGTCTCTTCCTTGCGCCGGACAAAGGTCGGGGGCAATCCGAGCGGAAGTGCCACACCGTTGAAGCCGTCGAAGCAGGACTGCATGCGCCGCAGGGTGTAGTGGGAGTTGGTGAAGACCAGGTTCGCGGCACGGAACAATGCGATGCTGCCGGGGCGGACCCGCCGCCACGCTTCGGATCCGTGGGCCGCGATCGCGACACGGGGTGACAGGAAACGCGGCACCACCCGCAGCGGCAAGGCCAGGCGGACATGGTCGAACACCACCAGCCGCGCACCCGGCAGCGCCGCCAGCAGCATGCGCGCATAGGCGATCCGGTTGCCACCGGCCGTGCGATAGACAATGTCCGCGTCGCTGGCAGGTGCATCGGTACCGGCGGGCTCGTTCGCCGCGATCACCGACACCTCAAGGCCCGCGCGGCCGGCAATCTCCTGCAGGGCCAGCAATACATTGCGGTTGGCCGATGCAATTCCACCGGGTGTCGCGAAAATTCCGGTCGCGGCGAACACAATGGTCCGTCGGCGTGCGCCAAATGACATCTGGCGCCGGTCAGCGCTGCCGGACTGCGGCATGCGGACCTGCCGACCCGGGTCCCCTGCGGCTTCCCGTCATGGCCGACCGGGCTCCACCAGACCTGGCGACCCCGTCTCCATGCTGATCTGGCGTCGTTCAAGCCAGTACCTGACAACCGGACCGGTCATCCTGTTGAAGGCATAGAACATGACACCGAGCGAAACCATCGCGCCACACAGCTTGGCAAGGTCGGACGCATGGGACTGGAAAATGTAGGTCAGGTAGGCGGCCCAGGTCGCCGCGGCGAGCCTCGGCAGGATCGCACTCGAACGCAACATCAGCAGGAACAGACCCATCATGCATCCCAGCACAAAACTACCCAATATTACTCCGAATACCCCGAAGTCGATGTAGAATTGCGGAATATAACCGAGCCCGATCGACGTATTCTGACGTACGCCGGCGACACGTAATCCAGTGAATTCAGAAGTTATATCGGAGTCGCTTCCAAGATCTTCCTTGTCTGGAAACAGAAAGCGGGGTTGCAACACATGCGAGGCTGCACGCAGGATCAGACGGCCGTCCTGATGTGGCGTGATCTCGGGGACGCGTGCGAGAACCAGGGCGAAGAACGGCACCCCGGCAGAAAGCCGGGACGCAAAGCTTTCGGCGGCCACTTCGAACCGGAATTTCTCAGCGGCGCGATCGATGAAGTCCGGCAAGGCTTCAAGACGACCCACCGTGCTCTCCCCCACGGCGCCGCTTGTGACTGCATAACGCCAGGACGATTTCAGTCCTCCGTTCCAGAAAACGCCAAGACCACCAAGCAATAGAACCAGAATCGCGGACAAAAGTATCAACTTGCTTCGGTATTTTTCCAGTCCAGGCTTGTCTTCATTCGACATCGCGAATATCAATATCGAGAAACCAACCACAAAAAGCGGCAATGACCACTCGGAACGATGCGATGTTGCACCCGGAACCGCGATAAGGAAAATCAGAAGCAGCACATACTGCCATCCACGGCGTTGAAAAATGCACTCGAGAATTACCCAATACAATATCACGTCTCGATACAACGCCATGGCATAGCCGATCTGGGAGCCGGTGCCGATCAGGACACTGCTGACGATGTAATTGAATACCAGATATGCAAAAAGAAGGTACTCAATTTTCATTGGCGCGTCAGGCGACATGATCGCGATCGGGCGATTTCCAAGGACAATGCGGAGACCGATTGCCAAGGAACAGTACCCCAATGCAAAATAGAAAATCGCTCTTTCATATAACTCAAATAAATTTGAAGATAAAAAATACTCGCTACCAAAAAACGCATAGAATACAACTACATAACAAATCGAAACAGCGTTGAATATATAGAATACAAGCAGTATGCTATGATATCTGATCATCAATCCGCCAGCAACAAACAAGACAATCGAAAATGCAGTCATAACTGCCGAAACAGAGACAAAAATCAGGAAGAAAATTGCGCTGAAGCCAAAAATAAGCAGCGAAATCGATGACGGAAACACGCAATTTTCGAGCGGGACGAGAAAATTCTCTCTCATTTTTTCATAAAACGTCGCCACAGAAGACTGCGGAGAATTCGCCATAATTTCGACATTCGAAGTCATCTGAAAACATGCCCTCGTTTCAAGACTTACGCCGATCATTCCAGACCACGATAACTACACCCGGAACCGCATCCAGACTGACGGGTTGACGCAGGATACGGACCTGGCCCACCGGATTATCCGCCCCGGAGCAGTTACCACTTCACGATACCCGCAATCCAGTGACGCTGAGCGGGGGTGAGGACCCGGATGTAGACCGCAAAGGCAAGCATGACTCCCGCCACGGCCGCCGACGCCAGGACCACCGCCAGAGCTTCCAGCCGGCCAGCGCCTGCCATGCACGCGCGGATCTCGATCGCCGCGACCAGGCAGCATCCGAACAGCGGCAACGCCTCCAGCGCCGGCATGACCAGCGTACGCCGGATCGAAAGGGCGAACTGACGCCGGGCTTCATACAGCACGAACGGTCCGACCGTCAAAACCTGCGCGAGGAATGTCGACGCAGCGACCCCGATCAGTCCATAGCGCTGGATCAGAAGCCAGGTGAGCGGCAGGTTCAGGCACGCGGCCAGGACATAGATGAACGAACTCCGGTCGTTCTCGATCGAACGCAGCGTGTTGACATATATATGAACCAGCCCTTCGAGCGTCACCTTGACCGCCAGCGCGATGATGATCGGAGTCGAGATTAGATCCGCATCTCCGAGCCAGGACAGGAACAACTGGTCGGACACGCCGATGATCACCGCCAGTCCGGCGGCGAGGAAGAACAGGGCGAAGCGGATGCTCGCCGACAGCATCCGGCGTATCCGTTCCTCATCCCTCACACCCCAGGTCTGACTGATGAAGAAACCCGAGGTGTTCGCGAGCATCAGCGCCGCCATCTGGATCGCGGTACAAACCTGTATGGCAGGCTGGAACCTGGCCACGTCATGCAGCCCGAGATGGCTGGTGATGAAGAAGTTGTCGACGCGGCTGATCGCAAAGAAGGACGCTGTGGTCAACCATGTCGTCAACGCCGGTCTTACCATAGATACGAACAGGGTCTGGTTCCATGCGGCCCGTTCTGAAAGCAAGGCGGGATGACCGCGCCGCAACAGCCATAGCTGCAGTTGTTTAAGCGCCAGGGGTCCAGCGACGGCGACCATTGCCAGGCCCACCAGACCGCCGCCGCCCATGACGATCCCGATCTGGCCGAGCGTCATGGCAATGGCGACGGCGCCGCCGATGGTCGCGCCCGACGCCACCAGCCCGAGCCCCATGATGATTGCCGACAGGTAGCCGAAGTAAATCTGCAGGCAATGGCCTGCGACCAGGATACCCCAGGCGGCCAGGGCCTGGTCACGAACGGGTTCCTCGAGGTCGAGTGACAGGATGTAGACGCTGCCAACCGAGAGACCGGCGACCAGGGCAAACAGGGCCCGCCAGCGAAAGCTCACCCGGCCGATCTCGATCAGCTCGATGAGTTCCGACTTGGCCGCACCGCGCACGCCCTCCTCGCTGCCCAGGTCGACGCGCCCCTTGGCCATCGCGATGCGCCGGGTCAATGCTGTCAGCATGCCGAACTCGGCCAGCTGGAGAGCAGAGATCGTGCTGCCGAGCAGGTACCATGTCCCGACCTCGACCCTGGTCAAAGACGCGAACAGCATCGGTGTCAGCAGGAGCCTGAGCAACGTACCGACAACCTGGCTGCCCCAGCCGACCAGGGCGCCATTGAGGATTCGCCGTGACATCGAGGTCGTCATCGGGTCGTGACCGTCTCGCAGGCACTGACCAGCGCCGCGGTGCCGACGTCGTAGGAGAGAGAGCGGCTGCGCTGGCTGATCGCCGCCTCATCGCTACGGTTCGAGACGGCACGGGACAGCGCCCGCTCCATATCTCCCGGCAATAGCGGATCGAAGACCCAGCCGGTTCGGTTCTCTTCGACGACGTCGGCTGCCCCGGCACCGGTCGAAACCGCGACGGGTATTCCGCAGGCAAACGCCTCGTTGACGACCATTCCCCAGGTCTCTGCCGTCGATGGCAGGACAAGGCAATCGGCGGCCGCAAGATAGACGGGCATGTCGCTCTGGTTGACGAATCCGGGAAAGCGCACCGGGAGTCCAAGCGCCGCAGCGAGGCTTTCGCATTCGGCACGCAGCGGACCGTCGCCGGCCATGACAAGAACAGGCTCGCCGCGCCCTTCGGCACGTTCGCCCGCAACGAACCGATGAAATGCCTCGATCAGATGGGACGGGCGCTTGACCGGCAGAAACTTGGCAACAAACAGGAAGACGAACGCATCGTCCGCGATGCCGAGGCGTGCGCGCAGACGGGCATTCTCGCCGTCCGCGCGAGCTGCCGCGGCGGCCCGGGTGAAGCGCTCTGTGTCGACCATGTGCGGTACATCGAAGATCCGGTCGTCCGGCACGTCATAGTGACGGAGATACTCACGGCTCCGCTTCCCCGGCACGATGTAGTTGCCCAGGCGCGGCAGCAGCAGCCTGTAGAGCGGGCGCTTCAGCATCCGCCACCAGCCACGCCGACCGCTCGCCAGCTGGGAGTCGACCCGGATGAAGGCCGGTATGCCGGCGCGCCAGGCCGCACGCAGCCCCTGCACATAGCACTTCTTGTTCCAGCCGAAGGTCAGGAAGGCATCGAACCCTCCACGGATCAACGCGTCGGCAATACCGGGCGTGTCACATCCGAAGAACCCTGCCAGTTGCGGCTTGCGGGCTACATTGTCCAGAAAGACATGCCGGTATCCCTCCAGCAGCGGCAGGTCCCAGTCGAACCCCACGCCGAAGCCGGCCGCAGCCTGACCGGATGCCGTCTGCCTGATCGCGTAGAACACGGTCACATCCAGTGTCCCTGCCATGTGGGCGAACCACGGGCTGTAGTACTGCACGGGATGTGTCAGCAATACGGCAAGGCGCATCGTCACGCCTCACGCCAGGTGTCGAAGGACTCGCCGGTCACCTCCTCGAGCAGCCCGATGTCGTTGCGGAACCGGCCGAGGATTGTCGCGCGCAACTCCGGCCCGGCCATCTCGTATCCCTCCCGGAAGAACAGGCTCTCGGCCGCTTCGCGCAATCGCAGGCGGCGCTTGAGACTCTCGGCGAAGGCGACACCGAGTCCGGCCTTCAGCCACTGGTAAGGTCCCCGGGCGGCCATGCTGTACAGGCGGTTGTAGATGCGTTCGGCACCGGCCGAACGGGGCTGCACGCCGGCCCTGCCCTGCCGGCCCGCGCCGTCGGTCACGGCAGCGTCAACGGGAAACGGATCTATGCCGAGGAACGCCGCGAGGTCGTCGAGGCTCCTTGTCCGCGCATTGCGGAAGGACTCGAACCGCATGACATGCAGCCGGTCGCGGCCGAAACAGCTCAGCCAGCGCTGCAGGTGCTTGCCGTACAGCGCCGGCTCGACCAACAGGCCCGGGTACCGGTCCAGGGCTTCAGGCAGTTCGGGCGCCACATCGACGGCATTCCACTGGTGGAAATTCTGTCGCCGGAGGTGCCAGTAGTGCGACTGGACCTGGTCGACCGGATTGCGCAGCATCACGATCAGGCGCGCCTCCGGCAACAGAGCCGAAGCCATCACCGTCGCCTGTTCAGAGGACAGGTATGACACCGAGTAGTCGAGGCGGACCGGGCGCTGTCCGGCCTCCGCGAAGAAGTCCTCGTACTCGCCCAGACGTTCGAGGCAGTTGCCGTGCCGCAGGACGTTCAATTCTTTCTGCGCCGGCAGGCACACCTGCGGATGCGCGGCGAGCAGCGCCGAAAGTGTCGTCGTGCCCGCCTTGGCGGCACCGATGCCGAGCACGTTGGGATAGAGCGTTGGCCGCGCCGCGATACGCGTCCGGGCGGATTCAAGCGATGGCGCTGTCAAAGACCTCGACCTCTCTGGCAGCCATGAACGCCGCACCGTACATCCGGGCCTTCGCCTCCTGGGCCTCGAAGCTGCCCGCCGCTGTCGTCAGGAACAGGTGCAGCCGCCGGGCGATGGCCTCGACATCGGCGAGGTCGGCTGGAATCACCAACGCGGTCGGCACCTGGTCAAGCACCTGGCCGATCGCCGGATTGGAGCCCGCGAAGGCGATGATCCTGCGACCCGCTGCCAAGGTCTGGGCCAGCTTCGACGGGACATATGCCGGATCGTCGGAGCCGAGGACAAGCACGAAATCCAGTGCGCGCAGCGACCGCAGCGCGTCCAGGTACGGGATGCGTTCGGGCTGCTCGGACAACAGGCCCGACAGTCCCTGGTCAACGATCCGCTGCCCGATCGCACCGCGTGCACCGGGACCGGGCTGATAGGACGTCCCGACAAGGCAGATGCGCATGTTCCCGAAGGTCTCCGGTGCCACGTCGCGCCCGGCGCGCAGGACAGCGAACATCCGGTCCAGCGCGGACTCCATGTCGCTGCCGATCCTGCCGAAATATCCACCAGCGAGCCCGGGTTCCGCCTCCGCCAGCGCGCTGCCCACCGCCGGCGCGATCCGGCCGGATTCGTCGGCCGCATCGAAGTCGGCAAGAGGAAAGCCGAACGGGATGACGGCGCACGGGCGGTCGCGCAATGCCGGGTAGCGTCGGCGCAGCACGTCGACATAGGCCGGACTGACTGCAATGATTCCCGCCGCGCCTCTTGCTGTCCACCGCTCCAGGACAGCATGGATCCGCCGCATCAGCCGGTACTTCCAGGCGACGAAATCCCCGGTCCCCGCGCCCTCGTAGTCGCTGGCCCAGGGGTCCTGGAAATCCAGCACGAAAGGAACGCCTGTCAGGCGGCGCCAGATGGCGGCGAGCGGCATGGCCAGGAACTCGGTCGTGGTGACATAGACCAGGTCGAACCGCTCCCGCCGCAGCAGGCGCAGGCCGGCGAACAGCATGTGGAAGAAGGCGCGGATGCCAAGCGCGGTCACGCCGAGACGTCCGGCCAGCCGCAGGGGCACGGCACCGCAGTGTCGGACATCGAGGTCGGCCGGCACCGTCCGCGCGAGTTCGGGCAGGACCGGACGACCGCAGAGGTCCGGCTGCACCGCGAGCACCGTCGGTTCCCACCCGAACTCCCGGTAGTGGCCGATATTGGCCCGGATCCGGTGCAGGTCGACGCTGTCGGTCGGAACGAAGCGCGGGCTGAGCACGAGAACACGACGCACGATCGGGCGCCCGTCGGTCATGCAGGCTCGATCTCGGCCCGGAGCCTGCGGAAGTAGGCGATGGTATCCTGAAGCCCCTCTTCCAGCGCGATGGTCGGCGCCCAGTCCAGGGTTTCGCGTGCGCGGGTGATGTCGGGGCAGCGCTGCACCGGATCGTCGGACGGCAGCGGCATGGAGACGAGCTTCGACGACGAGCCGGTGAGGCGCAGCACGGCCTCGGCCAGTTCGCGGATGGAGAACTCGCCCGGATTGCCAATGTTGATCGGGCCGGTGACCGCGTCCGGGGTGTTCATCAGCCGCATCAGGCCGTCGATCAGGTCGTTGGCATGGCAGAAGGAACGCGTCTGGTTGCCTTCGCCGTAGATGGTGATCGGCTCGTTCGCCAGCGCCTGCCAGATGAAGTTCGACACCACGCGGCCGTCGCGCGGGTGCATGCGCGGCCCGTAGGTGTTGAAGATGCGGGCGACCTTGATGTTCAGCCCGTGCTGGCGGTGATAGTCGAAGAACAGCGTCTCGGCGCAGCGCTTGCCCTCGTCGTAGCAGGAGCGCAGCCCGATCGGGTTGACATGACCCCAGTAGTCCTCGGTCTGCGGGTGCTGGTGCGGGTCGCCGTAGACCTCGCTGGTCGAGGCCTGGAGGATGCGGCACTTCAACCGCTTGGCCAGCCCCAGCATGTTGATCGCGCCATGCACCGAGGTCTTCGTGGTCTGCACCGGATCGTGCTGGTAGTGCACCGGCGAGGCCGGGCAGGCGAGATTGTAGATCTCGTCCACCTCGACGAAGAGCGGGAAGGTCACGTCGTGGCGCATGAACTCGAAGCGCGGGTGGCCGGCCAGGTGGTCGATATTCCGCTTGGTACCGGTGAACAGGTTGTCGACGCACAGAACCTCGTGGCCCTGGTCCAGCAGCCGGTCGCAGAGGTGCGAGCCCAGGAACCCCGCGCCACCGGTGACCAGGACGCGCTTGCGGCTGTCATAGAGTCTCATGCGTGCTTCCCCGTTATCAGCCGCGCGCCAGCCACTGCGGCAGCTTGCGCAGCGGCTTCATGACGAAGGCGGCATCCACCAGTCCGGCGTTCAGACGCCTCCTGCGGACCCGCAGCGATTCCATGTTGCCGCGCATATAGGCCTTCAGCCCCGAGGAACTGTTGCCGCCGGCGGCCATGTCGACGACCACGCGATCGACATGGCGGGCCGGGAAATCGAACAGTTCCATCGCCCGCAGCATCCAGTCGTAGTCGGATGCGTTCGGGAAATCGAGGTCAAAGGGCCCGACCGCTTCTGCCACGCGGCGCCGGACATAGAAGCCGGGATGCGCCGGCATCCAGCCCCCCCGGAACGCCCCCTTGCGCCACGCGGTGTTGCGCCACCTGCGCACCAGCTTTCGCGTGACGTGGTTCTCGACGATGTCGATGTCGGCATAGGCGATGTCGCTCTGCGACAGGGCCTCGGCGATGGCAGAAAGAGCTTCCCGGTCGTGGTAGCGGTCATCGGAGTTGAGAAAGCCGACGGCGTCCCCCTCGAACAGCCGCAGGCCCTTGTTCATGGCGTCGAAGATGCCCTTGTCCCGCTCGCTCAGCAGGCGGATGCGCGGGTCGTCATAGGAGTTGACGATCTCCACCGTATCGTCGCGCGAGGCGCCATCGACGACCAGCAGCTCGGCGTCGGTATGGCTCTGCTCCAGGAACGATTCCACCGTCCAGCGGATGGTGGCCGCCGAATTGAAGCTGACGGTGATGACGGAGAGTTTCACCGGCTCATCCGCGCGATTTCGCGACCTGCTCGCTGATCCAGGCGTAGGTCTGGCGCAGGCCGTCGACCAGTTCCATGCTCGGCCGCCACTGCAGGCGCTCGGCAATCAGGCGGTTGTCGGAATTGCGCCCGCGCACGCCTGTCGGTCCCGGGATGTGGCTCTTGCCGAGCGACTTGCCGGCAATACCGGAGATCATGTCGACCAGCTGGTTGATCGAGACCATCTCGTCGGAGCCGATGTTGACCGGCCCGGTCCAGTCCGACCGCATCAGGCGGATGGTGCCTTCCAGGCATTCGTCGATGAACAGGAACGACCGGGTCTGCAGGCCATCGCCCCAGATCTCGATCTTCTCGCCGTCCTTCGCCATCGCCACCTTGCGGCAGAGCGCGGCCGGCGCCTTCTCGCGGCCGTCGTTCCAGCTGCCCAGCGGGCCGAAGATGTTGTGGTAGCGCGCGACCCGGACCTGCATGCCGTAATTGCGCTGGTAGGCGAGATAGAGCCGCTCGCTGAACAGCTTCTCCCAGCCGTACTCGCTGTCAGGCGCAGCCGGATAGGCGCTGTCCTCGGCGCACTGGGGATTGTCCGGATCTTCCTGGTTGTAGGCCGGGTACATGCAGGCCGAGGAGGAATAGAAGATGCGCCGGACGTTCCGCTTGTAGGCGGCGTCGCAGACATTGAGATTGATGGTGGCCGAGTTGTGCATCACGTCGGCGTCGTGCTCGCCGGTGAAGATGTAGCCGGCGCCGCCCATGTCGGCGGCCAGCTGGTAGACCTCGTCGAACGAACGGTCCACCACGGCACGGACGAAGCCCTGGTCGCGCAGGTCGCCGACCGCGAAATCGTCGGCCGCCGTCGGTTCGTAGCGCGGGAACTTCAGGTCCACGCCACGCACCCAGAAACCTTCCCGCTTCAGCCGCTTCACCAGGTGGTGGCCGATGAATCCGCCGGCACCGCAGACAAGTGCTGTTCTCACTGGTATCGCCTCGCTTTCGCATGGTCGTTCGCCGCCCCGTCGGGCCGCGCTGTTCCGTGACGCCGCTGATGCCAGTCCCAGGCATCCGCGACAATGGTCTTGATGTCGCTGCGACGCGGCTGCCAGCCGAGTTCGGTCGCCGCGCGGCTCGCCGAGGCCACCAGCCGGGGTGGATCGCCGGGCCTGCGCGGCGCCTCGCTGCACGCGACGGATCGCCCGGTGACGGCTTCCACCGCGCCCACGATCTCCCGCACCGAGGTCCCGGTTCCGGTTCCGAGATTGAAGGGCCGTGACGCCCCGCCTTCGAGCAACCGGTTCAATGCGCGCAGGTGCGCATCCGCCAGGTCGGCCACGTGGATATAGTCGCGGATCGCCGATCCGTCCGGTGTCGGGTAGTCCGTGCCCATGATCTGGACGCTCTCGCGGCGGCCGAGCGCGACGTCGAGGACGATGGGAATGATATGGGTCTCGTTCTCGTGGTGCTCGCCGGTCTCGCCGTCCGGATCGGCGCCGGCGGCGTTGAAATAGCGCAGCGGCGCGTGGCGCGGGCCGCCCGCCGCCTCGAAGTCCGCCATCATCCGTTCGCAGGCAAGCTTTGTGAAGCCGTAGGGATTCACCGGCGCCTTGGACAGTTCCTCGACGATGCTCGCCTCGCCCGGCTCGCCGTAGACCGCGCAGGTGGACGAGAACACCAGCGCGCCGACACCGCCGGCGGTCAGCGCGCGCAGCAGAGCCAGCGTGCCGCCAAGGTTGATGTCGTAGTAGCGGTCGGGGTGGCGCATCGATTCGCCCACAAGCGCCAGCGCGGCGAAGTGCATCGCGGCGACGGGCCGGTGCTCGGCGATCGCGGCGGCAACGGCGGCGGTGTCACGTACGTCGCCCTCCACCAGTGGCCCCCACTTCACCAGGTCCCGGTGGCCGGTCGAGAGATTGTCGAAGGTCACGGGCAGGTATCCCGCCGCGCCGAGCGCCTTGCAGCAATGGCTCCCGACATAGCCGGCGCCGCCTGTGACCAGGACCGTGTTCATCGCGTTGCTGTCCGGTTGCCTGCCAGACGCATCACATGATCGCGGCCGGCACCTGAAATACCGCGTCGCTGCTTAGACGATCGCGGACTCGCACGCAACCGGCGCCCGGGGGCCGCATGCGGGGCGATGCCCGCATCGCGACCGCCGTCACGCCCGCGAACGGACACGGGCAATTGTCTGTCGCACTTCGGAGGCGACTTGACGTGACGTCATCGTGCTCCCTACCTTTTCCTTCGACCATCGGTGGTGGCGGGCATCACCGGTCAGGGGAGGACAGAAGCGACGACGACGAACCGGCCGGTTCGCCAATGGAGACGCATGGTCAAAACGACCGGCGCCCGGACCGGCTCACGAACAAGAAGATGTCACGGCAAGGAACAGCCGGGCACACAGGGAGGACCTCATGAAATCTTCAACACCGCGCATCCTGGCGGCGGCAACCGCATTCGTCGCGGGCATGGTGCTGTCGACGGTGGCCTTGGCCGACGACTTCAAGTGGCCGCGCCTGCTGGTGATCGGCACGCCTGGCACCGCGAGCGGCGCGTTCGCATCGACCAATGGCTGGGCCCCGATCTTCCAGAACGAGACCGGGGTCACGGTCCGCGTCGTGCCCGAGGATTCCGAGCCGCAGCGCTATCGCCGGCTGGTGGAGCGCAAGGATATTGCCATCTCCTCGTCGTCGGCGGCCGAAATGGCCTCGCAACTGCAGGGTGTCGGCGGGTATGCCACGACGCCGGCCGAGCCGATGCGCATCCTGTGGCATCACAACGACACGCCTTGGGGCTGGGTGGTCGCGGGCGACTCGAAGCTCAAGAGCCTGGATGACCTGAAGCAGGGCGGCTTCCGCGTCACCCGCGCGATGTTCTCGCCGACGATGGTGCTGACCGTTGATGCCGCGCTGCCGGCATTCCTGGGCATGAGCAAGGAAGAGGTCGAGGCCAAGCTGACCTACGTGCCGGCCAGCAGCTATGCCGAGAGCTGCCGCTCGGTCGTCGAGGGCAAGTCCGACGTGGCCTTCTGCGCCCCGATCAGCTCGGTGCTGTCGGAAATGGAAGGCGCGCCGGGCAGCATCCGCTGGCTGGGGATGCCGCTGGATGACGCCGCCGGCTGGGACCGCTACCTCTCGCACCGGCCAATGCACATTCCCGCCGAGACCGAACTGGGTGTCGCCACCGCGCGCGGCGTGCCCGGACCGACCTCGAACTTCGTCTACACCGTGACGGCCGACGCGGATGCGGACTTCGTCTACAACATGGCGAAGTGGATGCATAAGTCCTACGACGCCTACAAGGACACGCACCCGCTGGCCGCGCGGATGTCGATGACCCAGTTCCGCAAGTACCTCGACCGCACGCCGATCCCGGTGCACGAGGGTACCGTGCGCTACCTGCGCGAGATCGGGCAGTGGACGGAAGCGGACGATGCCTGGAACACCAAGGCGATCGACCTGATGGCGAAGTGGAACGCGGCGCGCAAGGCGGCCATCAACGAGGCCCGGGAAAAGAAGGTCGAACTCGACTTCAAGAACCCGGAATTCATCGCCCTGCTGGAGAAGCACACGGCCGGCCTGGAGGTCTTCCGCTCCCGCCTGTGATCCTGTGGCACTGACCGGCCTGGCGGCACCCTGCCGCCGGGCCGGCATGGCCGCGTCGCCGGCTCGTCCGGCCCCTCCATTCGGGACATCAGTTCATGAGCAACGGATCGGTCACGCCCGGCAGCGCCTCACCGGGCGCCGGCGCGGTCGAGGAGAATGTCGCGCCCTCCGAGGTGACACGCCTGGGCGCCCTGTTCTCCTGGCAGAGCATTCTCTTCGTGGTGATCAGCAGCGTCGGCCTGCTGTTCGGCCTCGCCTACGTCTTCGGCTTCCCCATCGGCGGGGAGCGGATGCTGGAGGGCGAGTACTACTGGATCTTCATCGGCCTGTTCTCGGCCGCCGCGTTCATCGCGCTGCCGTCCCGCCGCGGACAGACAACCGTTCCGGTCTATGACATGGTCGCGGCCGTCGCGGCCCTCGGCATCTCGATCTACTTCTCGACCATGGCCTGGGACATGGTGCAGGCCGGGTGGACCAACATCCCGCTGGGCGCGGTGATCGTGCTGCTGATGCTGGAACTGTCACGGCGCAGTGGCGGCACGCCGTTCCTGCTGGTCGTCGTCCTGCTGGGCGCCTACCCGCTGGTCGCGGACTATTTCCCCGGCCTGTTGATGGGCATCCCCTACGACTATGACCGGGTCGTCGAACTGCATGTCTTCCGCGCGGAAGGCATGATGGGCATCACCACCAAGATCGTCGCCGAGATCATCCTGGGCTTCCTGGTGTTCGCGGGCGTGCTGGTTGCGACCGGCGCCGGCAACTTCTTCATCGACCTCGCCAACGCCAGCTTCGGACGCTATCGCGGCGGTCCGGCCAAGGTTTCGGTGGTCGCCAGCGGCTTCTTCGGCTCGCTGTCGGGCTCGATCTTCTCCAACATCGCCGGGACAGGCTCGATCATGATCCCGACGATCAAGAAGGCGGGCTATCCACCCCACTATGCCGGCGCCATCGAGGCATGTGCCTCGACCGGCGGCGTGCTGATGCCGCCCGTGATGGGTGCCATCGCCTTCGTCATGGCCATCACCATCGGTGTCGACTACGCGACCGTCATGCTGGCGGCGATCATCCCGTCGCTGCTGTACTATTTCGGGCTGATGCTGCAGGTCGACGCCTATGCCGCGCGGACCGGCATCAAGGGCATGGACCGCGCATCGATCCCGCGCGGCCGCGACGTGATCAAGGCCGGCTGGCCCTACCTGTCGGTGCTGCTGTTCCTGATCTGGGGCCTGCTCTACATGCGCTGGGAGTACTACACGCCGTGGTACGCCTGCCTGCTGATGGTGGCGCTCTCGTTCCTGCGACCCGAGACCCGGATGACCCCGGTTCGCCTGTTCACCACGCTGCGCCAGATCGGTATCCTGGTCACCCAGACCGCCGCGATCATCCTGCCGATCGCCTTCGTGGTCAGCGCGCTGACCATCACCGGCGTCACCGGCTCGCTGACTTCGGGCCTGATCAACCTCGGCGGCGGCAACATCTACCTGATCATCTTCTTCGGCGTCTTCGCCTGTTTCATCATGGGCATGGCCGGTCTCGCCATCGTCGCCTACATCTTCCTCGCGGTGACGCTGGCCCCGGCGATCATCAGCGCGGGCGGGCTGAACACCGTCGCCGTCCACTTCTTCATCATCTACTACGCCATGCTGTCGGCGATCACCCCGCCGGTTGGCGCGGCCGCGTTCCTGGCCGCGACCATCGCCGGCGCCAACCCGATGCGCACGTCCTTCATGGCGATGCGCCTGGGCGTGGTGATCTACTTCCTGCCGCTGTTCTTCCTGTTCCAGCCGGCGCTGGTTCTGCAGGGCGACCTGACCCCGCTGATCTGGGTGCTGCCGTCGATCATCGTCGGGGTCATCCTGATCTCGGGCGGGTTCGAGGGCTACCTGCTGGGGGTCGGCTTCGTGAAACCCTGGCAGCGCGTGCCGCTGGCCATCGCCGGCTTCGCCTTCAGCTTTCCAGGGCTGACGACAACCCTGATCGGGGGGCTGGCCTCGCTGCTGGTGACGGCACTGGTCTGGCGCGACAACCGGGCCTGGCGCGCGGCCGAATCCAGCGGCTGACGCGCGGCACCTGCGACGGGGGAACGACGGGGACCCGCCGGCCTGCCACCGGCGGGTTCCTCCGTTTCCGGGGTTCAGGCGTTCCCGGTCTGCTCGCGCCAGAGGTCGAGCTTCTGCTGCACCGGACGGTCGGAAAAGCTGAACAGGACCGTGTCCGCATCGACCGACAGCCGGTACCAGGCCCAGGACGGCACAACGAAATGGTCGCGCGGCCCGAAGGCATAGGACTCGTCGCCGACACGGACCGTGCCGCCGCCTTCCACCACCGAGAAGACCGTGGCGTCGGTGCTGCGGTAGGGCACGCCGGCGAAATCCTTCGGCAGCAGCTGCATGAAGGTGCCGATGGTCGGCATGGCGAAGTCGCCATTGACCGGGTTGACGTAGCGCAGCTTCAGGCCGTGCGCCGGGTCCCATTCCTCGGTGCGCCGCATGGTTTCCAGTGCCGCGCGGGTCCGCTCGTAGGGATAGTTGAACACCGGCGAGGTGTGACTGCGGCTTTCGTAGCCATCGGGCAGCAGCCCCTGGCCATAGCGCGCGTAGGAATCGCCCACCGGGCGCGTCACCGGCTGGCTGTCCTCGCTCCAGCGTTCAAGGAAGCTGGCGTCGAAATGGGTGACGATGGGAATGTCGAGGCCATCGAGCCAGACCATCGGCCGGTCGGACTCGTTGCCGTGGTCGTGCCAGGTCCAGGAGGGCGTGATGACGAAATCGCCCTCCCGCATGATGGTCTTCTCGCCGTCGACCGCGGTATAGGCCCCGTCGCCCTCGACGATGAAGCGCAGCGCCGACTGGGTGTGACGGTGCGCCGGCGCCACCTCGCCGGGCAGGATGAGCTGCAGCCCGGCATAGAGCGACGTCGTGACCTTCGATTCGCCAGGCAGGCCCGGGTTTTCCAGGATCAGCACCCGGCGCTCGGCCTCCTTCGCCGTGATCAGGTCGCCCGAGGCCATGATATGCGGGCGGATCTCGTCGTAGTACCAGATCGCGGGACGGACCCGGCTCTTCGGCTCCGGCGTGATCAGGCCGTGCAGCACCTCCCACAGCGGGGCCAGGTTCTTCGTGCCGATCTCGTCGTAGAATACCTTGCGGTCCCCGCCGCTGCCCGCCTTGCCTGTCACCGCTGCGTCCTCCCCGGCCCGCATCCCTTGCGCGATCCGGCCCGTGCCCGCACCATCCCGCGCCGCCGGACCACCACCGCCCAGGGACCAATAGCATGAACCGACTGTCCACCGCGATCCGCGACCTCAGGTCCGGGCTGGCGATCCTGCGCCGGGGCGCCGCGTCCTTCGCCCTGATCCTGCTGGTCGCGGCCCTGCCCGGCATTGCCGGCGCGCCCCTCGGCGTCCGGCTTCCGGTGCTGTTCCTGGTGCTCTGGCTCGGCCTGTCGGTCGCCGCACGGCACCGCAATCCCGCACCGGTCCGGCGCGGTCGCCTGTCGCTGTCGCTGCGCGGGTTCACCGCCACCCTCCAGGGCTGGTTCTACGGCGCCATGCTGGCCGGCCTGACGCTGATGGTGCTGACCGCCGGTCTCGGCTATCCGGTGGCCTTCCTGTTCGGGTTGCCGGGCCTGCACCTGAGCTGGCCGGACGGTGCCAGCACGCTGGAGGCAGTGATCGCCAACGGTCACAGCGCCGGCATCGTCACCGGGGCCTTCGCCGGATTCGTGGTGCTGGCGGCCATCCTGGCCAGCCTCGCGGCCATCGCCAAGTTCCTGCCGGTGGCTGTCGTCGCGGTGCGCGATCGCGTCACCTACGCCACCGCCCGCACGGCGCTGGAGCCGGACGGCGCCAACCCGCAGATGCGGCTGTCCCTCGCCGTGCTGCTCGCCGGACTGCCCGCCGGCCTGCTGGTCGTCCTCGCCGGGCTGGGCGGGGCCGGCACCGAGGAACTGGCCGCGTCGATCCTGTTTCCGCTGGCGATCCTGCTGCATGTCGTGACGGCCATGGCGCTGGTCGAGCGCACCTGTCCGGCGGCGAAGAATGACTCGCAGACCGGTCCGTCGGACTGAAACGCACCTCCGCCCCTTCCGGCCGGCGTCCATTTGCACTATGTCCCTCGGGCGGCCACAGGGGTCGCAGTGGAACATCCGGACGGGGCCCGTGAACGTCATCGGTGACATCCGCAACGCGCTGGCGCTGATGGCGCGCGCGCCGCAGCTCTGGCTTGGCCTCTGCCTCGTGGCGACGCTTGCCGAGTTCCTGCTGATCAGCCTGCTCAGCGTCTTCGGTCATTTCCTGACCATGGTGCTGTTCGGCTATTTCGCCATCGTCATGGCCACCCACAACTGCTCGGGCACCTTCTCGCCGGCGCGGATCGACTGGTCGCTGCGCGCAAGCCAGTTCGGCGCGGTGTTCGTGTCGGGCGCGTTCGGCATGGCGGTCTTCCTCCTGGTCCTGCTGCCCTTCGGCTTCGTCTTCATGCTGGCGCTGGGCGGCGGCGCCGAACCCGGCATGGACCAGGCCGAGGCGGTGAACGAGATGCTGACCCTGATGGAACGGGCCTACAGCTCGCCGGGTCTGCTGCTGTTCATGTTCGCCGGTACCGCCATCGCCGGTGCGGCCGGGGCCAGCCGCTTCGTCTTCATCCCGGTCATCGCCATCGCCTGGCAGACCGACTTCACGGCAGCGCGCGCGACGCTGCTGGACCGCTTCCGGGGACTGCGGACACGGGTCTTCCCGGTATTCGCGCTCTGCTACATGGCGAGCATGCTGGTCGGTTTCGCCGCCGGCGGTACCGGGCAGTCGACGGTCGGCGTGTTCGTCTCCACCTTCGCCGGCCTGGCCATCGGCAACGCGCTGCCGCTGGTCGCCGCCGTCGTCATGCTCTACCGCGCCTCGACCGGGGGAGGGTCGCCGCGCGTCGTCAGTGTCAACGGGGAGAACCAGGAATGAACGCACCGGCCAGTCGCTTCGCCGCCGTCGCCGCCCATCCGGCGGCCGAGGTCGCCACGACACCCGAGGAGGCCATCACCAGCCGCCGCTCGATCCGGGGCTTCCTGCCCGATCCCGTTCCGCTGGACCTGGTGCGCCATATCCTTGAGGTCTCGGCCCGCGCGCCGTCCGGCACCAACATGCAGCCCTGGGTCGGCCACGTGGTCACCGGCGGCAAGCTGAAGGAACTCTGCGACGCCGTCTGCGATACGCATTTCAACCATCCGGAAGGCCACACCAAGGAATACAAGTACTACCCGGACCAGTTCTTCGAGCCCTATCTGGGCCGCCGCCGCACGGTCGGCTTCGGGCTGTACAACATGGCCGGCATCGCCCGGGGTGACACCGAGGGCATGCGGCGCCAGTCGGGCCGCAACTACACCTTCTTCGATGCGCCGGTCGGCCTGATGTTCACCATCGACAAGCGCCTGGAGATCGGCAGCTGGCTCGATTACGGCATGTTCCTGCAGAACATCATGACCGTGGCGCGCCAGTACGGCCTGCATACCTGCCCGCAGGCGGCCTGGCCGACCTATCACCGCGTCGTCCGCCAGGTCCTGGGCTTTCCCGAGGATCACACCCTGGTCTGCGGCATGGCGCTCGGCTACGAGGACACCTCGGTGCCCGAGAACGCGCTGCGCACCGACCGCGAGCCCGTCGACGGGTTCATGACCTTTCACACGGACTGACGGCCCTGCGGACTGGCCGGTCGCAACGACTGGCGGTCATCGCCGGACGCGGTCCCCTGCGCGCCCCCTTTCCCTCCAGGTAAGGGCCGCATACTCTCCGGCCGATCAGCGACGGACCGGGGAGGGCCGCACCATGGGCATCTACACGCACGAACACCACGAGATCCAGCGGTCGGCGAAGAAGCTGATCGAGGAGGAGATCAACCCCTACGTGGACCAGTGGGAGGCCGAGGGGCTGTTCCCGGCGCACGAGGTGTTCAAGAAGTTCGGCGACATGGGCTTTCTCGGCATCCACAAGCCGGCGGAATATGGCGGCCTGGGCCTCGACTATTCCTACAACCTCGCCTTCGCCGAGGCGCTCGGCTCGATCAACTGCGGCGGCGTGCCGATGGCCATCGGCGTGCAGACCGACATGGCGACCCCCGCACTGGCACGCTTCGGCTCGGACGAGCTGCGCCGCGACTGGCTGGCCCCCGCCATTGCCGGCGACATGGTGAGCTGCATCGGCGTCTCCGAGCCCGGCGCGGGCTCCGACGTTGCCTCGCTGAAGTCGTGGGCGCGCAAGGACGGCGGCGACTACGTCATCAACGGCCAGAAGATGTGGATCACCAACTCGTTCCAGGCCGACTTCATGGTGATGCTCTGCAACACCGATCCCGACCAGGCCGTGCATCGCAACAAGTCGCTGATCGTCGTGCCGATGGACACACCGGGCGTCACCCGGGCGAAGAAGCTCGACAAGATGGGCATGCACAGCTCCGACACCGGCCTGATCTTCTTCGAGGATGTCCGGGTGCCGCAGCGTCACCTGATCGGCGACGAGAACAAGGGCTTCTCCTACCAGATGATGCAGTTCCAGGAGGAGCGGATGTGGGCCGTCGCCTCCGGCATCGCCGGGCTGCAGAAGGCCATCGACCAGACCATCGAATACACCAGCCAGCGCATGGTCTTCGGCAAGCCGCTGCTGGACAACCAGGTCATCCACTTCCGCATGGCGGAACTGCAGACCGAGGTCGAGCTGCTGCGCAGCCTGATGGACCGCTGCATCGAGCGCTACATCGCCGGCGAGGACGTCACGAAGCTGGCCTCCATGGGCAAGCTGAAGATCGGCCGGCTGAAGCGCGAGGTCTATGATTCCTGCCTGCAGTACTATGGCGGCATGGGCTTCATGAACGAGACCCCGATCAGCCGCATGTACCGCGACGGCCGCCTCTCCTCCATCGGCGGCGGGGCCGACGAGGTGATGCTGTCGATCATCTGCAAGCACATGGACATCCTGCCCGGCAAGGGCGGGCGCAAGGCGAACGCGTGACGGCCACGGGGCCGGAAGGAGATCCGACATGGCTCGACTGACCGGCCCCCGCCAGGCGCAGCGGCGCGGCGCGAAGCCGAAGCAGCTCGTGGTGCTGCTGCACGGCTATGGCGCCGACGGCAATGACCTGATCGGGCTCGCGCCCTACCTGCAGCGCGTGCTGCCCGACGCCGCCTTCGTGGCACCGAACGGGCCGGAGCCCTGCGGCATGTCGCCGATGGGCCGGCAGTGGTTCGCCATCGACATCGACGACCCCTCGCGCATGAGCCGTGATCCGCACGCGGCCGTGCGCCGCTTCGCCGGGATGGGGGAGCGCGCCGACCGGGTGTTGCCGCTGGTCAACGCGTTCCTGGACGAGGAACTGGCCCGCGCCGGGCTGACCGACGCCGACCTGGCCCTTGTCGGCTTCAGCCAGGGCACCATGCTGTCGCTGCACACGGGGCTGCGTCGTCCGGCACCGCCCGCCGGCATCGTCGGCTTTTCCGGCGCGCTGCTGGGCGGCGAGACCATCCACCAGCATGTCCGCCACCCCGTGCCCGTCACCCTGATCCACGGCGACACCGACGACCTGGTGCCACCGCTGGCTATGTACGACGCGGCGGGCGCGCTTGGCCGGGCCGGCCTGCCGGTGCAGTTCCACGTCAGCCCCGGCACCGGCCACAGCATCGCCATGGACGGCATCGAACTGGCCGGCCGCTTCCTGGTCGATGTCTTCGCCGGCCGCTGGGCGGTCCGCCCGCCCGTCGCCTCCGCGCTCTGACTCGACTTCGTTCGCATTCCGTTCCATCATGTCCCCGGCCGGTGCACCGAGGCGCCCGCGCGCCGGCCAGCCCGATTTTCGACAGTTCCGGACAGGAGACGGACATGAGCACGCACGGCAGTTTCGTATGGAACGAACTGGCCACCACCGACCCGAAGGCGGCGGCGACCTTCTACGGCAAGGTGGTCGGCTGGGAGGTGCAGGAATTCCCGATGCCCGACGGCGGCACGTACTACATCTTCCGCGACGGCGAGCAGAACCGGGGCGGTCTGATGGCACTGGCCGACATGCAGGGGCCCGGGCAGGGGGCCGGCATGCCGCCCTGCTGGATGAGCTATATCGGCGTCGATGACGTCGACCAGGCCTGCGCCCGGGCGACCGAGGCCGGCGGCGCCATCCTGATGCCGCCCTTCGACATTCCCGGTGTCGGCCGCATCGCCACCATCCGCGACCCGCAGGGTGCCGCCGTCTGCCTGATGAAGGAGGCGATGGAGGCCTGAACGGCCCGCCATCCACCGCGCCCGCCCCGTCGCCGGTGTGGCGGCGGGGTCCGGGGCGGCGATCATGCGGGGCGTTTTATCCGCGTTGCCGCCCGGCGCGCCGTCTGCTAGGTCCGCTGGTGCCCTGGCGGGAGACGGGGCACCTGGCTGCAGGGGAGGCATCGGTGGCGGTTTTCGAAAGCCGGATCAATCCGGGTTCGGACGACTTCGCGCGCAACCGCGCGGACATGATGGCGCTGGTCGGGCGCCTCAACGAGATCAAGGGTCGCGCGGCAAGGATTTCCGAGCGCCGCCGCGACCGCTTCGAGGAGCGCGGGCAGCTTACCCCGCGCGAGCGGCTGGCCCGCCTGCTTGATCCCGGCATGCCGTTCCTGGAGCTCTACGGCCTCGCCAACTATCTCGCCGACACCGACGACGAGCCGAAGTCCGTGCCGGGCGCCAGCCTGATCACCGGCATCGGCTTCGTGGCCGGCGTGCGCTGCATGATCCATGTCGACGACAGCGGCATCAATGCCGGCGCCATGACCCGTTCGTCGGGTCCGAAGGCGATGAACTGCATGGACATCGCCCGCGAGAAGAAGCTGCCCTACATCCACCTGGTCGAGAGCGCCGGCGCCAACCTGATGCAGTACACCGTCGAGGGCTGGGCCCATGGCGGCGGCCTGTTCTACCGCCTGGGCCTGCTGTCGGCGGCCGGCGTGCCGACCTTCGTCGTGCTGCACGGCCCGTCCACGGCCGGCGGCGCCTACATGCCGGGCATGAGCGACTACGTCATCGGCATCCGCGGCCGCGGCCGCGCCGCGCTGGGCAGTGCCGCGCTGGTCCGCGCCGCGACCGGCGAGATCGCCGACGAGGAGACGCTGAGCGGCTCAGAGATGCATGCCACCACGTCGGGCCTGGTCGAGTACCTGGCCGAGGACGACACCCACGGCCTGCTGATGATGCGCGAACTGGTCGGAAGGCTCGACTGGAACAAGAACTGCGATGCGCCGGCGCCGAAGGCCGTGCGCCCGCCGAAATACTCCGCCGACGAACTCTGCGGCGTCGTGCCGGTCGACTATCGCCGGCCCTATGACGTGCGCGAGGTCCTGGCCCGCATCGTCGACGGTTCCGACTTTTCCGACTTCAAGCCGCGCTACGGCTCCAGCACGGTCTGCGTGCAGGCCGACATCATGGGCCACGCCTGCGGCATCGTCGGCAACAACGGCCCGATCGACCCCAGCGGCGCCACCAAGGTCGCGCAGTTCCTGCAACTCTGCGACCAGGCTGCCATCCCGGTGGTCTTCCTGCACAACATCACGGGCTACATGGTCGGCACCGAGTACGAGCACGCGGGCATGATCAAGCATGGCTCGAAGATGATCCAGGCGGTCGCCAACATCCGCGTACCCAAGCTGGCCGTGCACATCGGTGCCAGCTTCGGCGCCGGCAACTACGGCATGTGCGGCCTGGGCTTCGAACCCGACTTCCTGTTCGCCTGGCCGAACGCGCGCACCGGCGTGATGGGTGGTCAGCAGGCCGCGACCACCATGACCCAGGTCGCCCTGCAGGGCGCGGCGCGCAAGGGTGCCGAGGTCGACATGGACACCCTGAAGAAGCAGGAGGCGCGGCTGGTCGCCCATTACGACCGGCAGGAGGACGCGTTCTACACGTCCGGCCGGCTGCTCGACCAGGGCGTGATCGACCCGCGCGACACCCGCAAGGTTCTGGGCTTCGCCCTGGCGACCTGCTGGGAGGCGCGGCACCGCAAGGTCCAGCCGAACGCCTTCGGCGTGTCGCGGTTCTGAGGCGGGGAGACAATCATGAGCACCTTCCGCACCCTGCTGATCGCCAACCGCGGCGAGATCGCCGCCCGCGTGGTCCGCACCGCCAGGGCCCAGGGCTATCGCACCGTCGCCGTGCATTCGGAGGCCGATGCCGCCGCGCCGCACGTGAAGCTGGCCGATGACGCCGTGCTGATCGGTCCCGGCCCGGTCGGCGACTCCTACCTGCGCGCCGACCGCATCATCGCGGCCGCGAAGGCCGCCGGCGCCGATGCCGTGCATCCGGGCTACGGCTTCCTGTCCGAGAATGCGGACTTTGCCGACGCCTGCGCCGACGCCGGCCTCGTCTTTGTCGGCCCGCCCGCCAGCGCCATCCGCGCCATGGGCAACAAGGCCGCGGCCAAGCGGCTGATGATCGCGGCCGGCGTGCCCTGCGTGCCGGGCTACCAGGACCCCGACCAGTCAGACGCGTCGTTCGTGGCGGCGGCCGAGCGGATCGGTTTCCCCGTCATGGTCAAGGCAGCCGCCGGCGGTGGCGGGCGCGGCATGCGCCTGGTCCACAAGTCCGCCGACCTGGTGAACGCGCTGGCGACCGCGCGGTCGGAAGCGCAGAACGCCTTCGGTTCGGGCGAGCTGATCCTGGAGAAGGCCGTGGTGCAGCCGCGCCATGTCGAGATCCAGGTCTTTGCCGACGCGCATGGTACCGTCGTGCACCTGGGCGAACGCGACTGCTCGGTGCAGCGCCGCCACCAGAAGGTCGTCGAGGAGGCGCCCTGCCCGGTGATGACGCCGGACCTGCGTGCGGCCATGGGTGCCGCGGCCGTCGAGGCGGCGCGCGCCATCGGCTATCGTGGCGCCGGCACGGTCGAGTTCCTGCTGGACGTTTCGGGTGAATTCTACTTCCTCGAGATGAACACCCGCCTGCAGGTGGAGCATCCGGTCACCGAACTGGTCACAGGGCTGGACCTGGTGGCGCTGCAGCTTCGCGTGGCCGAGGGGCGGCCGCTGGGCTTCGGCCAGGACGACGTGACCCTCACCGGCCATGCCATCGAGGTGCGCCTCTATGCCGAGGACCCGGCCACCGGCTTCCTGCCGGCGACGGGCCCGGTGGAAATGTGGGAACCGGCGACAGGCCCCGGCGTGCGCATCGACGCCGGCATCGCCACCGGCCTTGACGTCTCCCCGTTCTACGACCCGATGCTGGCGAAGGTGATCGCATATGGCGCGGACCGGGAGGAGGCGCGGCAGCGGCTGATCGGGGCGCTGAAGCGGACGCACCTGTTCGGCACCGTGACCAACAAGCGCTTCCTGATCGACGTGCTGTCGCGGGATGCCTTCGCCGAGGGCAAGGCGACCACCGCCTTCATTGCCGAGCAGTTCACAGATGCCGACCTCGCGGCGGCGGCGCTGCCGCTGGCCCGCGCGGCCATGGCCGCCGTGCTGCTGGTCGAGGCCGAGCAGGACCGCGCGCTCGGCCGGAGCCTGGGCATGAACGCCGAGTTGCTGGGCTGGACCAATGGCGAGGGCCTGGCGACGCGCGTGGTGTTCGAGGCGGGCGAGGCTCGCCACGACATGTTCGTGCACCCCGCCGGCCAGGGAAGCTATCGCGTTGCGACCGGTTCGGACGAACTGTCGGTCGCGGTGCTGTCAAAGGACGGCATCCACGCCCGCCTGACCGTCGACGGACGCCGCCACCAGGTGGCGTTCCACTCGGCGGCGCCCGGCTACGTACATATCGAGGAGGACGGCGTCGCCCACGCGCTGCGCAATGCGGTGTCCTTCGCCGCGGCGGCGGAGGCGGCGGCCGGCGGCGGCCGGGTCACAGCGCCGATGCCGGGCCTGGTGCGCGAGGTGCTGGTCGAGGCGGGCCAGACCGTGGCCACCGGCGCGCGGCTGCTGGTACTCGAAGCCATGAAGATGCAGCACGAGATCCTGGCCGGGATCGACGGCACCGTTACCGAGGTGCTGGCCAGCGCTGGCAAGCAGGTGGCGGCCGGCGACCTGCTGGTCGAGATCGAGGCGGCGGAGTAGCCGCAGGGCGGCTTCGGACCCCGGACGGCCCTGCGGGCCTCCGGGGATCCGGTACCTCTCGTCATGCGCTCGCTCCGGCGAAAGCCGGAGCTCATGGCTCAGGGCAGAAGGCATGGGCCCCGGATCAGGTCCGGGGCGAGACCCGAAGGCCCCTCGCCCTATCGCGCCATCAGCGGCGCGAAGCCCAGGTGCATGCCGCCGTCGATCATGATGGTCTCGCCTGTCACCAGTTCGGACCCCTTGATCAGCCACAGGATGACCTCGGCATTGTCCTCTGGCGTCGAGACCCGGCGCAGCGGCAGGCCCTTCTGCTGGGCGGCCAGCGTCTTCTCGTACTGGTCGGCACCCATGCCGTTCTGCAGCCAGCGCGACTGGATCATGCCCGGGCAGATTGCGTTGACGCGGATCTCCGGGCCCAGAACGCGGGCCAGCGACAGGGTCATGGTGTTCAGCGCACCCTTGGACGCCGCGTAGGCGACGCAGGAGCCAACACCGGTGACACCGGCGATCGAGGAGACGTTGGTGATCGAGGCCTTGCCGGCCTTGCGCAGGTGCGGTTCGGCCCACTTCGCCATCTGGTACGGGCCAATGACGTTGACGCCGTAGATCCAGTGGAAGTCGTCGGCCGACAGCGCCGACAGGTCGCCATGACCGGCGAACTTGGTGGTGCCGGCATTGTTGACCACGTGGTCCAGCCGGCCCCATTTCGCGATGGCCGCGTCCACCAGCTTCCGGCAGTCGGCATCCTCGGCCACGTTGGCCTGCACCAGGATGGCCTCCACGCCCTCGGCCCGGCAGGCCGCCGCGGTCTCCTCGGCCTCGGCCGAACTCTTGGAGTAGTTGATCACCACGTTGCAGCCTTCCTTCGCCAGCATGATGGCGGTGGCTGCACCGACGCCCGTTGCCGAGCCGGTGACGATGGCGACCTTGCCCTTGAGATCGATCATGTCCGTGTCTTCTCCCCGTCAGGAATCAGGAACCAGAAAAATGCGAGCGCCTCGACGGCGATGATGGCCAGCAGGCCGACCTCGTAGCCCTCGGGCGCATAGCCGCCGGCGGCGGTGCGCGGATAGAGGCCGATGACCCAGCCGATGCCGGAGGCGGCGACGAAGACGCCCAGGAACACGAACACGTTGAGCGCCGAGTTCACGCGGCCCGAGAGGCTGAGGTCGAAACGGCCGCAGAGCAGCGGAAACGCCAGCGCCGACATGTTGGAGGCGAGGCCCAGCAGGATCCAGGGCCAGTGGCCGCGCGGGTCGACCTCCAGCGCGATGGAGAGCTGCGCGAACATCAGCACCACCACGCCGCCGCCCAGCACGGTGCCGAGCGGCACGCCGCGCCGCGTCAGGATGTCGGCCACCACGCCGCCGAGGACGAATCCGGCGGTCAGCGAGATGCCCATGGTCTGCAGGTAGACCGCGACGCCGGCATGGTCGAGACCCGCCACGTCCTTCAGCCACAGGCCCGCCCATTGCGTGTGGATCGCCATGCCCGTCGACATGGTCAGGATCGCCAGCGGCGCGATGCGCCAGAAATAGCGGCTGGCGTAGATGCTGCCCAGGCTGCGCCACAGCACCCGGATCGGCATGACCTGCGCGGTGCCGGCCTTCTCCGGCACCACCAGGAAGACAGCCATGCTGGCCAGCACGCTGAGGCCGGCGATATAGAAGAACAGCTCGTGCCAGCTGATGAAGCCCAGCGCGTACTCGACCGGCGTGGTCGCGACCAGCGCGCCCAGGCCGCCGACGCCGAGCAGCAGGCCGTTGACCAGCGGCCAGCGCGCCTGCGGGAACCACATGGTGATCGCCTTCAGGCTGCCCATCAGCCCGCCGGCACAGCCAAGCCCGATCAGCGCGCGGCCGGCGATCAGCGTCTCCGCGTTCTCGCCGAGGCCGAAGACCACCGCCCCGAGCGCCGCGATCAGCAGCAGCACGGTCTGGCAACGGCGCGGGCCGAAGCGGTCCAGCATCATGCCGAGCGGCAACTGCGCCAGGCCGAAGGCCAGGAAATAGGCCGCGCCGACCAGCCCCAGCACCTCGGCGTCCAGCGCCAGGTCGGTGCGGATGCGGTCGCCGATCAGCGACGGCAGTGCCCGGTAGAGGTAGGACAGGAAATAGCCGCCGGCGAACGGCAGGAACACCGACAGCATGATGCGCGTGGTCAGCGCGGGTGCGCGGGCCGGCATGCCGTCCGACATGGCCTGACTCATTCTCTCGTTCCTCCCCCGCCGCCCGTCAGCGCGTACAGCGCCATCGGCCGGCTCTTGCCCCGGATCGTTGTCTCGCCCATGGGCTCCGTATCCAGACCGGCCGGCAGTGCCAGCCCGTCCAGCAGTTCGCCGCTCGCGATCAGCGGGCGGTCCAGCGTGCGACAGCAGTCCACCAGTCGCGCGGCGGTGTTCATGGCATCGCCGAGATAGACGATCTCCTGCTTCACGTCGCCCATCTCGCCGGCCACCACCGGCCCGGCATGAACGGCGACACGGATCGCAGGTTCGGCACCGAACGCGCCACGATACCGCGTCCGAGCCTCCGCGAGCGTGCGGATGGCGTCAAGGCCGCAGCGCAGGGCCGCGATACGCGTCGAGGGCATGTCAGGCCAGGAAACGATCATCTCGTCGCCGACATACTTGTGGATCGCGCCCCCGGTGGCGATGACCGGGCGGGTCAGGTCGCCGTAGACGGCGTTCAGGAAGCGGTGGAACTCCAGGTCGCCGATCCGCTCGGCGATGGCGGTCGAGCCGACAAGGTCTGCGAACAGAAGCACCCGGTGCTCGATCCGGGGGTGGTGATAGCGGCCGGTGAGGAAGTTCCTGAACACCGCCGGCCCGAGCAGGCGGTTGATCATGAACAGGAAATTGAACGCCAGGCCGGCTGTGGCCGAGGCGCCGACCTGCCAGTAGGTCGTGCTGTTCCAGCCGATGGGCGGCGCTTCGGTGATATGGAAGATGGCGGCGCCCGACCAGAGCCCGCCGACGATCACCAGCAGGTAGAGCAGCGACCGATACAGCAGGAGGGCCAGGAATGGCGGCCGGGCGCTGCGCCGGATTGCGGGAAAGGCCACCGCACCCGCCTCGAACATCGAAAGCAGGCCGGCGATCACCGCCCCGGTCCAGGCCCCGCGCCCGATGGCGAGCAGGGTCGCCGTCCGGTCCTCCGCGGGGTTGTCGACCTGGAAGAAGCCGAAAACCATGCCGAACAGGACGGATGCACCGACAACGATACCGACCAGCCGCCAGCGCTGGCCCGCCTGGGTTCGCGCCGCCATGTTCAGACCGGGCGTTCGCGTGTGCCGAGGGCGTCGGCCAGGCGCGACGTCGCCGAACCGGGCCGGAGCGGCTTCTGCTGGGACGGATCGGGCGCCCAGCCGGTCAGCCAGATCACCTCGAAGGTCGCCGGGATGCGGCCGTCATCGCCGGCCTCGGCCTCGACATAGCCGGTCGCGGCGCGCATCAGCGTCTCCCGCCGCAGCGGCGTGCGGCGGCGCTCGGCCACCGCGTTCTGCTCGCCCATGCCGCGCAGGTCGGCGAACAGGCGGAACGGCGTCTCGTAGGTCACGGTGATCACGTCCGAATCGGCGACCGGCAGGGCGAAGCCGGCACGCTGCAGCAGGGCACCGCCGTCGCGCACGTCGGCGAAAGGCGAGACACGCGGGCTGACACCGCCCTCCACCGCGATCTCGGCCTCCATCAGCGCCCGGCGCAGTTCGGTCAGGGTCTGGCCGCCGAACAGCGCCGCGATGAACAGCCCGTCGGGTTTCAATGCACGGCGGATCTGGATCAGGGCACCGGGCAGGTCGTTGACCCAGTGCAGCGACAGCACGCTGACCACCAGATCGAAGCTCTGCTCGGCGAAGGGCAGCCACTCCTCGTCGGCGACCACGGCCGGGCCGGGCCGGGCGAAGCCGGCCACCGGGTCCATCGTGATCATCCTGTCGATCCGCTCGCCTGCGCCGCCCGGCAGCGCGGGCAGCGGTCCGCGTCCGCCGATGGAAAGCGCCAGCGGAAAGCGGCGGTCGACGTCGAGCAGGCGCTCGTCCAGGCGCTCCGCCACCTCGCGGAACAGGAAATCGTGCTGTTCGAAGCCGTCGACCGCGCGGGCCCGGTTCCGCATGTGCTGCCGGCGGTCGAAGACACGGGCGCCCTCGGGGACGGTGCTCATGGCAATGATCCTGGACATCCGGTGCGTTGCGACGGGTCCCGGACCGTAGCACAGTTCGCCATATGCAAAGCGTGTCCGTCATCGCCCCGGTCATGCCCCGGCTGCGGCGCGCCGGGCGGGCGACGCTCGACCTGCTGCTGCCGCCGCGCTGCCTGAGCTGCGGCGAGGCGGTGGCCGATCCGGGCCGGCTGTGCGGCACCTGTTTCGCCGCCATCGACTTCATCGCAGCACCCGCCTGCGCCTGCTGCGGCCTGCCCTTCACCTTCGAGACCGGGCCGGACACGCTCTGTGCGGCCTGTGCCGCCGTGCGCCCGCCCTACACCCGCGCCCGCGCCGCCGCCCGCTACGGCGAGCCGCTCCGCACCGCGCTGCTGCGCTTCAAGCACGGCGACCGCACCGACATGGCGGTCGGGCTGGCGCTGCTGCTGCGTCGCGCCGGGCAGCCCTGGCTGGGCCAGGCGGACATGATCGCGGCCGTGCCGTTGCACCGCACGCGCCTGCTCCGGCGCCGCTACAACCAGTCGGCCGAGCTGGCCCGCGCACTGTCGGCCCTCTGCGGCGTACCGGCCGTGCCCGACCTGCTGCTCCGTCAGCGGCGGACCCGCAGCCAGGGCGGCCTGAGCGGCACCGCGCGGCGCAGGAACGTGCAGGGCGCCTTTTCCGTCTCCCCGCGCCATGCCGCCGGGCTGAAAGGCCGCCACGTGATCCTCGTCGACGACGTCATGACCACCGGCGCCACCGTGGAGGCCTGCGCCCGGACCCTGGTGCGGGCCGGCGCGGCGGACGTCACCGTGCTGACCGTGGCCCGCGTTGTGCGAAGCGGGTGAACGCACTATCTTGAAGGAAGTGCACTCCGGATGGACGCTGCCATGAGCAAGGTCGTTATCTACACCACGGGTTTCTGCCCGTATTGCTACCGCGCCAAGAAGCTGCTGGACGACAAGGGCGTGAGCTATGACGAGATCGACGTCATGGTGACGCCGGGCAAGCGCGACGAGATGATCACGCGCTCCGGTCGTCGCACCGTGCCGCAGATCTTCATCGGCGAGACCCATGTCGGCGGCTTCGACGACATGGCCCATCTCGACGCCCAGGGCGGGCTCGACCCGCTGCTCCAGGGCGCCGCGTGAGCGAGACGTTCATCGCCGCCTGCATCCAGCCGAACACCGGCACGGACTGGGCGGCGAACCTGGAGGCCAACCTGCCCCGCATCGAGGCGGCGGCAAGGGATGGCGCGACCTATATCCAGACCCCCGAGGTCAGCAACTTCATCTTCCGCCGGCGCGAGGACACCATGGCCAATGCGCGGACGGAGGCCGAGGATCCCTCGCTCGCGGCCTATCGCGAGCTGGCGGCGCGGCTGGGCGTCTGGATCAACATCGGCTCGCTGGCGCTACAGTCGGGTGACGGCGACGACCGGCTGGTCAACCGCTCGTTCCTGGTCGGCCCCGACGGCGCCATCGCCAACCGCTACGACAAGATCCACATGTTCGACGTGGAACTGCCGTCGGGCCAGAAGTTCATTGAGAGCCGCGCCTACCGGCCCGGCAGCGCCGTGAACGTGATCGAACTGCCGTTCTGCCATCTCGGCATGACGATCTGCTACGACATGCGCTTCCCGCATCTCTACCGCGCGCTGGCCAAGGCCGGCGCCAACGTGCTGACCATGCCGTCGGCCTTCACCGCCGAGACCGGCAAGGCGCACTGGCACATCCTGCTGCGCGCCCGCGCCATCGAGACTGGCTGTTTTGTCATCGCCGCCGCCCAGACCGGCGCGCATGATGGCGGGCGCTTCACCTATGGCCACTCGCTGATCGTCGATCCGTGGGGCGAGGTGCTGGCCGACGCCGGCGAGGACCCCGGCTATGTCACCGCGGAAATCGATCTCGCGAAGGTGGCGAAGTCCCGCCAGTCGGTGCCGTCGCTGGCCAATGACCGCGACTGGGTGCTGCAGGGCTGAAGCTGCTCGGGACAGGCGGCCGTCGCCGCTCCGTCAAAACTACCGTCTCCCGCCGGCGATCCGGATCGCGTCCGGGTGCGCGCGCAGCCGCGCCATGGCAACGAAGCCCAGCACCGGCCCGATGGCGATGGACCAGAAGGCCCAGTCCCAGCCGACCAGCGCCACCACCTCGGGCAGCATGTGGATGGCGAACAGGGTCAGCAGGAAGCCGATGCAAGTCTGCGCTGTGACCATGGTGCCGACACGCTCGGGGTCGGACAGCTCGATCACGGCGGACGAGAACTGCGCCGAGTCGGCGACAATGACCACGCCCCAGACCAGGCAGAGCGCGATCAGCGGACCCGGCGGGCCGCCGAACAGGAAGCCGGCGACCAGGCAGCAGGTCGCGGACGACGCCAGCGCGATCATGGTCACCGCCGTCCGCCCGATCCGGTCGGCCAGGAAGCCGGCCGAGAGCGCGCCGACCGCACCCGCCGCCAGCACGCCGAAGGTGACGGCGGAGGCGAGCGGCCCGACCGACGGATCGCCCTCGCCATACCAGGCGCGGAAGGAGGCGTTGAGGAACACCACCATCCAGCCCCAGACCGCGTAGAGCTCCCACATATGGCCGAAATAGCCGAGATTGGCGAGGCGCAGCGCCGGCCTGCGCCAGGCCTCCAGCACCGCCGCCGGGCGGAACACCGCGCGCGGCATCGCCGCCGGGCCGAGCGCCACGCGACCGGCGATCAGCGCCGCCAGCACGGCGGCACCGCTGGTGACGTAGAGGGTCAGGCGCCAGTCGAGGCCGGAAAACAGGGCCTGCGCCAGGTGCGGCGAGCCGGACCCCAGCGTCAGCGCGCCGACCAGCAGGCCGACCAGCAGGCCCATGTCGCCCTTCGCCCAGGTCGCGACCATCTTCATGCCGACGGGATAGCAGCCTGCCATGCAGGCACCGATGGCGAAGCGCAGCACCGGCACGAGGGGCCCGGTCGGGTCGAGAAACGCCGTCGCGAGGTTTGCTGCGGCGGCGAGCAAGGCAGCGATGGCGAAGAAGCGCTGCGGCGGCAGGCGGTCGGCCAGCCCCAGGATCGCGCTGACCAGCGTGCCGGCGACGAACCCCACCGACGGCATGGAGGAGAACAGCGCGGCCTGCAGGGCGCTGATCTCGGTCTCGTGGCGGATCGCCGGAAGGACGGCCGCACCGGAGAACCACAGGCTCAGCGCCAGCACCTCGGCCAGGCACAGCAGCAGCACCGCGCGCCATTTGGGGCTCATGCAGTGCCGACCCGGACCGGAAAGGCGCGGTAGCCACGGAACCGGGCGCGCCCGCCGCGCACGAAGTCGCCATCACGCTCGATCACGGGGAAACGCGCCAGCAGCCGCTGGATGGCGATCCGCCCCTCCATCCGTGCCAGCGAGTTGCCGAGGCAGACATGCGCGCCCCAGCCGAAGGCGAGATGCCGGTTCGGGCTGCGGGTGATGTCGAGGCGATCGGGGTCGGGGAACTGCGCCGGGTCGCGGTTGGCCGCGCCGATGCCAAGATGGATCACGGTGCCGGGTTCCAGGTCGACCCCGCCGACGGCGCAATGTTCGGTGACACGGCGGTTGCCGAGCTGGTTGGAGCTCTCGAAGCGCAGGAACTCCTCCACAGCGCTGTCGATCAGGCCCGGATCGGCCTGCAGCCGCGCCAGCTCGCCCGGAAAGGCCAGCAGGCCGGCGACACCATTGCCGATCAGGTTGGTGGTGGTCTCGTGGCCGGCGTTGAGCAGGAAGATGCAGTTCTGGATCAGCTCCTGCTCCGACAGCGACTCCCCCTCGACCTCGCCCACGATCAGGGCGGTCAGGATGTCGTCCTCGCGCGGCGCGGCGCGGCGCTCGTCGATCAGGTCCTTGAGATAGGCCGAGAAGTCGGCGACCGCCTGGTTGCCGCGCGCCAGGTGCTCGGGCGTGATCACCGGCTCCAGCGCGCCGAGGATCACGGCGGCCCAGTCGCGCAGCCGCGCCCGGTCGGCCACCGGCACGCCCAGCATGTCGCAGATCACGCCGACCGGCAGGGCGAAGGCGAAGTCGCCGATCAGGTCCATCCGCCCCCGCTCGGCTGCGCGGTCCAGGAAGCCGTCGACCATGGCGACGATGCCCGGCTCCATCCGGCGCATGGCGCGGGGCGTGAACGCCTCCGCCAGCAGGCGCCGGACGCGCGTGTGCAGCGGCGGATCGTTGAACACCAGGCTGGTGGTGTGGTGCAGGTAGAGCGGTCCGTCACCGAATTTCGGGCGGAACTCGCGCGTCTTGTCCGACGACATGCGACGGTCGCGATAGACCGCCACCACGTCGTCATAGCGGCTGAGGAACACCGAGCCGTCGGGCAGCCTGTGCACCGGGCTGTGCCGGCGCAGCGCGTGATAGACCGGGAACGGGTCGTCGAGGAATTCCGGTGTCAGGCGGTAGAGGTTGAACGCCTCCGCCGTTGCCCGGTCCGCTTCGGTCCTGTCCCCGGTCATCGCGGCACCTAGCGGGCGATGTAGCCGCCGTCGACCGGCAGTTCCACGCCGGTGACGAACTTGCCCGAATCGGCGACGAGGTAGAGCACGGCCTCGGCGATGTCGCGCGGCTCCCCGATCCGCTTCATCGGCGTGTCGGCCACCATGCGCTTCTGGATGAAGCCCTCGCCGAACTCCTCGACCACCGCATCCAGCATGCCGGTGCGAATGAAGCCCGGATGCACCGAGTTGACGCGGATCTGGTAGCCGAGATTGCAGCACTCCATGGCTGCGGCCTTGGTCATGGTGCGCACCGCGCCCTTGGCCGCCGAATAGGGCCCGATCAGCGCCGCGCCGACAATGCCGTAGATCGAGGAGGTGTTCACGATGGCGCCGCCGTTCGCCTTCATGGCGCGGATGCCATGCTTCAGGCCCAGGAACACGCCGTCGATGTTGACGGCGTTGTGCGCCCGCCAGTCCTCCAGCGAGGTGTCTTCAAGTGTCTGGGTCTTGGGCCGGACACCGGCATTGTTGAACAGGATATGCAGGCCGCCATACGCGCCCTGCGCCAGTTCGACGGCCGCGATCCAGTCGGCCTCGTTCGATGCGTCATGGCGCATGAAGCGCGCCGTACCGCCCGCCTTGACGATGCCCGCCGCCACCGCCTCGCCCGCGGCGACGGCGACATCGGTCAGCAGCACCGACGCCCCCTCCGCCGCGAGCAGTTCCGCCGTCGCGCGCCCGATTCCCGACGATCCGCCGGTGACCAGCGCCACCTTTCCACTCACACGTCCCATGGCTTCCTCCCCTGAAGTCGCCAGAGCCTAGCGCGGATCGCGCCGCTGACAAATCGGCGGTGGAGGACGGAGGAATGCCGATCACGTAGTGGTGCCGGCCCGGTCGTCCGGTCCATGATCCGGCCACGCAGTCCAGTCGCCTGAGGGGGTAGCGGTGGAGAGTGTCTACAGGATCGAGGCGGACCGTATCGTGGTCTCGCCCTATGCCGGCGGCCCGTGGAGCCCGGACATGCAGCATGGCGGCGGGCCGTCGTCGCTGTTCGCCCATGCCGCAGCCACCACACCGGCGCCGGCGCCGATGCGGCTGGCGCGGCTGACCGTCGACCTGATGCGCCCGGTCCCCGTCGCCGACATGCAGCTTGAGACCACCGTGTTGCGCGCGGGGCGCAAGATCCAGCTGCTCGGCCTGTCGCTGAAAAGCGGCGGCGTCGAGGTCACGCGCGGCACGGCGCTGCGCGTGCGGATCGACGACGGCGGCGACCGCGCCCCGGCCTCAGAGGCGCTGATGGACCTGCCGCCGCCGGAGGACGGCAAGGCACCGCCGGCCGCCTTCGGTCGCGGCGTCGGCTTCGTGTCGGGCATGTCGTTCCGCGTCGTGCGTGGCGCGCTCCGCGAGCCCGGCCCCGCCTCCATCTGGTGCCGCAACGACCGTACCCTGATCGAGGGGCAGCAGAACCTGCCGTCGATGCGCGCCGCCGCCTGCAGCGACTTCTGCAACGGCTTCTCCTCGGTGCTGAGCTTCGAGGACTGGACCTTCATCAACGCCGACGTGACCGTCAGCCTGGCCCGCGATCCGGTCGGCGACTGGATCATGGTCGACGCCGAGATGACCCTCGGCGCCGATGGCGGCGGTCTCGCGACGGCACGGCTGGGCGACCGGCAGGGCTGGTTCGGGCGCGCGGTGCAGAGCGTGCTGGCGGAGCCGCGCCGGCGCGGCTGAACGCCCGGTCACCGAATCCCGCTGTCGCGCCAACGGCCTTGTGCTTTGATGGCGCCACACAAGGGGAGTGACCGATGGCCGACCTGATCCTGCACCACTACGACATGTCGCCCTTCGCCGAGAAGGCGCGGCTGATGCTCGGAATCAAGGGCCTGCCCTGGCACTCGGTCGACATCCCCTTCATCATGCCCAAGCCCGACCTGATGCCGCTGACCGGCGGCTACCGGAAGACGCCGGTGCTGCAGGTCGGCGCCGACATCTACTGCGACACCAAGCTGATCGCCGAGGAACTGGAACGCCGGGTGCCGGAGCCGACGCTGATGGCCGGTGGCGTCGGCCTCGCCTATGCCATCTCCGCCTTCGCCGAGAGCAGCTTCTTCTGGAGCGCGGCCGGCTTCATCATCGGCAACAATGTCGACCGCTTCCCCGATGCCTTCCACCAGGACCGGGCCAGGATGCGCGGCGCGCCGGGCGCCAATGTCGAGAAGCTGAAGGCCGCCGTCCCGCAGCACCTGGAACAGCTCAGGCCGCAGCTTGGCTGGATGGACGCGCTGTTCGCCGACGGCCGGCCGTTCCTGCGTGGCGACTGGCCGGGCCTGGCCGACCTCACGCTGTACCACCCGCTCTGGTTCATCGCCCGCAGCGGCAGGACCGTGCGCGCAATCCTGGACGACCATCCGGTGCTGCTGGCCTTCATGGACCGGATCGCCGACATCGGGCATGGCGACCCGACACCGATGCAGCCCGACGATGCGCTGGCCGCCGCGCGCGATGCCACCCCCGACACCCCGCGCGGCGTCGAGGCCAATGCCGAGGGCTGGACCGCCGGCCGCCAGGTCGGCATCGCGCCCACCGACTATGCCCGCGACACGGTGAAGGGCGAACTGGTCAGCTACAATGCCGGCGAGATCGCCATCCGCCGCCACGACGCCGCGGTGGGCGACGTGGTGGTGCACTTCCCGCGCGTCGGATTCGCCATCCGCGCCATGGACTGAGGCGGCGCGGGCGGTCAGACTTGGCCCCGCAAGCATCTTCCGACGGGGCAGAGCCATGATCAGCGCCAGGCAGAACGAGGAGATCACCCGCGTCGGCCCCGGCACGCCCGCGGGGCGGCTGCTGCGACACTACTGGATGCCGGCGGCGCTGTCCGACGAACTGGTCAGCGCCCGGCCTGTGGTGCCCGTGACACTGCTGGGCGAGGAACTGGTGCTGTTCCGCGACGCGCAGGGCCGGCTCGCCCTGCTGGACCGGCATTGCCCGCACCGCGGCGCCGACCTGTCGTTCGGGCGGCTGGAGGATGGCGGGCTGCGCTGTCCGTTCCATGGCTGGCTGTTCGACTGCACCGGCCAGTGCCTGGAACAGCCGGCGGAGCCGGAGGGCAGCCGCATGCACCGCCATGTGCGCGCGCAGGGCTATCCGGTGATCGAGCGCAACGGCGTCATCTTCGCCTACATGGGCCCGGGCGAACCGCCGCCGCTGCCGGCACTCGACTGTTTCGTGGCACCCGACAGCCATGTCTTCGCCTTCAAGGGGCTCTGGTCGTGCAACTGGCTGCAGGCGCTCGAGGTCGGCATCGACCCGGCCCACGCCTCCTTCCTGCACCGCTTCCTGGAGGACGAGGACCTGGCTGGCGGCTATGGCCAGCAGTTCCGCGACGCGGTCGAGAACATCCCGATGACGAAGCTGCTGCGCGACTATCCAAGGCCGGATATCCGGGTGGATCGCACCGGCTATGGCATGCGGCTGACGGCGCTCCGCCACATGGCCGACGGGCGCACCCATGTCCGGGTGACCAACCAGGTCTTTCCCGTCGCCATCGCCATCCCGATGTCGAACGAGATGACCATCACCCAGTGGCACGTGCCGATCGACGATGTCCGCTGCTACTGGTACGCCATGTTCACCAGCTTCGCGCGGCCGGTCGACAAGGCCCTGATGCGCGAGCAGCGGCTGCGCCAGCACCGCCTGCCCGACTACATGCCGCTGAACGGCAAGGCCAACAACTATGGCTATGACCCGGAGGAACAGGAGCGGCGGACCTGGACCGGCATGGGCGACGACATCAACGTGCACGACCAGTGGGCCTGCGAGTCGATGGGGGCCATCCAGGACCGCACGAAGGAGCACCTGGGCAAGTCCGACATCGGCATCGTCACCTACCGCCGCATGCTGCGCGAGGCGATGGCGAAGGCGGCGACCGGCGAGATACCGCCGTTCCGCGACGACATGGACGCGGTGCGCGGACCGCTCGCAGCCGATTCGATCTGCGCCACGGAAAGCTGGGAGCGGGACTGGACCGCCTTCGACGCCGCCCGCCGCGCCGCCTGCCCGTGGGATGCCCGGCTTGAGCACTAAGGCCGCCGCATCGGTCATCGCGGAGGCCACGAAACGCGGGCTGGAGACCGTGCGCCTGTCCTTCGCCGACCAGCATGGCGTGCTGCGCGGCAAGACCCTGCCGGTTTCGGGGCTGGAGGGCGCCTTCAGGCGCGGCGTCGCCATGACCTCGACCCTGGTGCTGAAGGACACCTCGCATCGCACGGTGTTCCCGGTGTGGGAGGCCGATGCCGGCTTCGGTGCCGGCGCGCTGACCGGCGCGGGCGACATCATCATGCGCCCGGACCCCGCGACCTTCCGCGTGCTGCCCTGGTCGCCTGCCAGCGGCTGGATGCTCTGCGACCTGGAGATGCCCGACGGCAGCCCCTTCGCCTTCGGCAGCCGCCAGGTGCTCAGGCAGGCGGCGGCACGGCTGGCGGACCGCGGCCTCGATTTCGTCTGCGGGCTGGAGCTGGAGTTCCACGTCTTCCGCATCACGGCGCCGAACCTGGGCCACGCCCAGGGCGGCATGCCCGGCACCCCGCCGGACACCGAACTGCTGACCCATGGCGGGCAGTACCTGACCGAGGATCGCTACGACGCGCTGGAGCCGGTGATGGAGGCGATCCGCAAGGCCGCGACCGGCCTCGGCCTGCCGGTGCGCTCGATGGAGGTGGAATTCGGCGCCAGCCAGTTCGAATTCACCTTTGATCCGGCCGGACCTCTGGAACAGGCCGACGCCATGGTGCTGTTCCGCGCGGCGGTGAAGCAGGTCTGCCGCCGCATGGGGCTGCACGCCACCTTCATGTCACGCCCGAAGGTGGAGCACGGCATGGCCAGCGGCTGGCACCTGCACCAGTCGCTCACCGGTCGCGACGACGGCGCCAACCGCTTCACACCCGGCCCGGATGGCGCCCCGACCGAAATCTGCCGGCAATGGATCGCCGGCCTGCTGGAACACGCGGTGGCGGGCTGCCTGCTCGCCGCGCCGACGGTGAATGGCTACAAGCGCTACCAGGCGTTCCAGCTCGCCCCCGACCGCGTGGCCTGGGGCCGCGACAACAAGGGCGCCCTGCTGCGCACGCTGCTGGCGCCGGGCGATACGGCCAGCCGGGTGGAAAACCGCCTGGCTGAGCCGGCGGCCAACCCGTACTTCCACATCGCCGGGCAGATCCTGGCCGGGCTGGACGGACTGGAGCGCGGACTGGAACCGCCGCCCGCCGCCGACACGCCCTATGCGGTTGCCGCGCCGCTGCTGCCGCGCGACCTCGGCACCGCGATCAGCGCCTTCGCCGCCAGCACCTTCTTCCAGTCCGCCCTGCAGCCGGGCTTCACCGACTGGCTGGTGCGGATCAAGCGCGCCGAGTGGAACCGCTATCTCGCGACCGTCTCCGACTGGGAGCAGCGGGAATATTTCACGCTGTTCTGAAGTGTGGATGGACGGATCAGGACCGCGAGCCTGAACTCAGTCTCCGCACTGTCATGTCCGACGATCAGGTCCCGGACACCGCTTCGCGGTTCCGGGACTCGCTTCATTGGTGTGCTCCCCGGAAGCCCGCAGGGCTGTCCGGGGCTTGATCATCGGAACGCGCGGTGCAAGGCGAAGCCGGTAACAGGCTCATCCCTTCGGGCGCAGCATCGTCACGGTGGTGAACTCTGCCTCGACCGTCGCGCGCTCCAGCGGCATCCGGATGTAGTCGCCGGACTGCCAGAGCGGCATCTGGCTGGAAAAGCCCTCGGCGTTGAGCCAGCCATCCTGGCCACCCAGCAGCACGAACCAGTTGGCGTCGGGGTCGGCCATGTCGTTCACCTGCCGCGCCTGGCTGCCATAGACCGTGCGGTGGCGCTCGGTCGACGGGCTGTGCGCCGCCTTCATCACGGTCTCGTTCGATCCGCCGGTCGGCAGGTCGGAGAAGATGTAGCGGGAGCCGATCAGGGGTGCGTTGGAGAACGGGTGGCTCAATTCCAGCCGGTGCAGGTCGCCCCAGACCCTTGCCTTCGCCTCGACTTCGGCCAGACCCTTCAGGCCGGCGGCGAAGACGGTGCGAAGCTGGTCGGGCGTCAGCCGCGCCATGTCGGCGGCGACCTTCACGCGGAACCAGGACCAGCGCTGGATCACCTCGTAGACGTCATCCTGTCCCAGCGCCGCGTAGATCGCCGGGGCCATGGCGGAGACCAGGCCCTCAAACAGCAGCGCGCCCTCGGAATCGGCGTCGTAGCGCCCGTCCCAGGCGCGGAGGCGCGCGGGGATATCGGTCGCCATGCCGGCCCGCTCCGCCTGTTGCAGCACCGCGTCGCGCAGCACCAGCGCCGACGGCGAGAGCGTGTCGCGCTGCAGCGCCCCCATGAAATCGCGATCGACCTGATCGGCGCCGGCCAGCCGCTGCTCGATCACCGAGATACGGTCCGGCGGCGTGTCGAACAGCGTCAGCGGTGCGATCGTCGGCGCTGTCGGGTTGTTGGCCGAGGCCACGTAGCCCTTGGCCGGGTTCAGGATCCACGGCAGGTCCGCCGCACCCAGCATGCGGCCCCAGGCGTCCATGCCCTCGGCGGGCGGCGCCATGACCAGGTCACGCGGCGCCTCCAGCGGACGGGCCGGCAGGCGGGCGGCGGTGCCGATGGCAATGTCGCCGCTGGCCGAGGCCAGCACGAAGGCGAGGCCCGGCACGGCATAGTCGCGGAAGGCGGCGCGGAAGGCCTGCACGTCGGTGGCCCGCGCGCCGTCCAGATAGGCGGTCAACTCGTCGGAAGGCTGGTAGCCGACCCAGCGCAGGGCGAGTTCGCGGCCGCGCGCGTCCTCGACCAGCGGGGCGTCGGTGATCACCGGTCCCCACGGGGTGATGCGGCGCGTCACCTCGCGGTCGAAGCCGAAGCGGATGCCGACGGTCTCGGTCTGGGTCTCGATGCGGCCGGCGGGCAGGCCGGTGACATCGACGAAATCGCTGGAGCGGGCGCGCAGGTTGGTGGCGCCCCAGGCCAGTTCCCGGTTGCGGCCGAGGCCAAAGACCGGCAGGCCGGCCGGCATCATGCCCACCACCTCGAAGGTCGGCGACTTCAGGCCGACCAGCAGCCAGAGGTTCGGCGCCTGGATGCCGAGATGCGGGTCGGTAGCCAGCACCGGCTTGCCGCTGGCGGACTTCGCGCCGGTCACCGCCCAGGCATTGGAGCCTGTGCGTGCGAAGCCGGCGATGGTCCCGAGCATCCAGGCGAGACGCGTCGCGGCGTCGCGCTCGCTGTCGTCACCGGCGGCGGCGATGGACGGCACGGTGCCGCCGTTGAACTCCATCGCCTGCCGCCAGATGTCCGGCCAGTCCGGGCGCTTCGTCAGCTTCAGCATGCCGACGGCGGTCAGCCAGTTGACGTCGGAGCCGGCGAGGCGCCCGAAGGCCATCACGTCCACGGGTGTCCAGGGTTCCGGCCTGAACCCCAGCAGACGGTACTCGTGCGGCAGTTCGGGCAGGGCCGCCATGGCGGCGTTGATGCCGGCGGAGAACCGGTCGATCCAGCGCTTCGTCGCCTCCGGCAGGCGCGTGTAGGCCGCCTCCGCATCGCGGCGATAGCCCAGGATGCGCAGGCTCTCGTCGATGTCGGCGGCGAGCGGACCGGCCAGTTCGGCGAGGCGTCCGGAGGCGGCGCGGCGACCGATCTCCATCTGGCCGAGGCGCAGCCAGCCATGCACGTAACCCAGCGCATAGGCGGCATCGTCATCGGTCTCGGCGGTGATCCACGGCACCATGTGGGCGTTCCAGCGGATCTCGACGGGACGTTGCAGGTCCAGCCCGGCGGTCTGCATGGCCGCGATGCGGCCGGAGACCGTGGTGGGCTCGGGCACGCCGTTCAGCAGGCTGCAGCCGGTGACAAGGGCGGCGACCGCGACCGAGGCGATCAGGGCAGGCAGGTTGCGTCGCATGGGGCGGCTCCGGCTCGGGCACAGTCGGTGCTGCATACGTTGGTCATGCCGGGCCGGATGACAAGTGACCGCCGTTCATCTGGATTGTGACCAAATGTTGCCGGTTCACGGCGCCGGCGCGATGCGAATGGTGCGGAAGCGCTCGACCATCGCCTCCAGCGTGGCCTTCCTGACCGGCCAGGTGTCGGGCAGGGCCTGGATGAAACGCGGCCCGCGCCATTCCTGGAAGACCTCGACAATCCGGCCGTTGACGACCGCGACGCGGATCAGGGCAATGGTTCCGACATCCTTGCCATAGCCCGGCGGGGGCTGGTCGGCACTGCCGGTACCGGCGCAATAGACCACGATGATGGCCCAATCCGCCGTGGCCTCGACGATCATGTAGTCGAAGTCGGAATCGAAGGTGTTGCGGAAATACGGATAGAGCGCGACGCCCACCGCGGTGTCGATGTCGGGCGCGGCCTCGGCCGGGTCGAGACGGCTGAGCAGGACGAACTCGCTGGTCCAGTTGTCCGGTCCCTGCCCGTCCGGAAACCAGGCGATGACGCTGCGGTCCGGCGCATCGAACCGCCTGACCGTCCGCACGTCCTCCAGCGAGCCGGATTCCAGCCAGTCCGGCAGCGCGCCGTGCACGACGGCGCCGGCGATGGCGATGCCGACCTGCATGTCCGGCCCGGCGGCGCGCGCGGCGGCGGCCGGCGCCACGAGGACGAGCAAGCCCAGCAGCGCGAGGATTGCCACGCGGGACCGGCCGCGAACGTTCATGTCAGTTCCTCTCCGCGCCCGGTGAGCGGCGCCAGCGGGTGGGCTCGCAACCATAACGCCGGCGGAAGGCGGCGGAGAAGGCCGAGGGCGTCGCATAGCCGGCGGTCGCGGCAATATCGCTGACGGAGGCCGCCGACGCGCCCAGCGCCGAGGCCGCCCAGTCCAGCGACAGCCCCCGGCGCCAGTCCCGCCAGGTCAGGCCGTGCCTCGCCTTGATCAGGCGCAGCAGGCTGCGCGCGGAAATGTCGAACTCCGCCGCCCAGTCCGCGATGCCGCGCGGATCGTCGGGTCGGCTGGTGACGGCGGAGGCGATGACATCCAGCGGATCGTCCGCTGCCATCGTGGCGGAGCTGGCACCCATCGCATGTTCCAGCAGCGCCAGCGCCGCGTCGAGGATGCGCGGATCGCCCGTGCCGCTGTCGGCCAGCCAGGCAATCAGGCCGGGCAGCGGTCCGGTCACGGCCACGGCGCGGATCGCCGGCGGCAGGTTCCCCGTCCGGTGGCCGGGCACGAACAGGCTGACCATGCCTTTGCGCAGGCCACGGGAGGCGTGTGGCACGCCGGGCGGCAGCCACAGCCCCTCGCCCATCGGCACGTGGATGCGGCGCGGCCCGATCCGCACCTCGACGTCGCTTTCCAGACCCAGCATGAACTGGCCCTCGGCATGGGCGTGCGCGCCGCGGACCAGCCCGCGCCCGTCATTGTGGCGCACCGCGCGCAAGCCCCCGCCTGTCATCTCGAAAACAATCCTGTCATCCCGACAACAGCCTGAACGCGCCGCGACAGGCAAACAAGCCCCCGCCGCGTCCCCAGCCCCGGGCCGGCCCGGAGACCCGACCATGACACTCGACGACCTCGCCCTGCTGATACCCGCCGGCCTCATCGCCGGTGCCATCAACGCGCTTGCCGGCGGCGGCACCATCTTTTCCTTCTCCGCCCTGCTTGCCGTGGGCCTGCCGCCGATCACCGCGAACGCCACCAGCGCCGTCTCCGTGCTGCCCGGCCAGATCGCGGCGGCGTTGGCCTATCGCCACGAGATCGCGCAGCGGCTGCGGTACCTGCTGCCCTACCTCGCCGTTTCGGCGGCTGGCGGTATTGCCGGCGGTGTCCTGCTGCTGCACACCGACCCGGCGATCTTTCGCGGGCTGGTGCCCTACCTGATCCTGTTCGCGACCCTGCTGTTCGTCGCCGGACCGCATGTCGCGCGGCTGGGCGCATGGCTCGCGGCGCGGCGCCAGGCCGCCGGCCCTGGCCCCGTCCCGGCCGGCCTGCAGGGGCTGGTGGCGATCTATGGCGGCTATTTCGGCGCCGGCATGGGCATCATGATGCTGGCCACCCTGTCACTGACGGAGGGGCGCGACTTCCACCGGCTGAACGCGGCCAAGAACGCCCTCGCCTGCGCCATGCAGGGCCTGGCGGTCGTCGTCTTCATCGTCTCGGACGCGGTGAACTGGACATCGGTCGCGGTCCTGGCGCTGGCCAGCATCGGCGGCGGCTGGGGCAGCGTCAGCCTGGGCCGGCTGATCCCGCAGCGCCTGATCCGGGGCTTCGTCATCGCCACCGGCTTCAGCCTCGGCGCGTGGTACCTGCTGGCGGCCTGAACAGGTCGGGGCGTCCGGGCGACGGGGTCGAGCCGGCTATTCTTTGGCCCTGGCCGCCGGTGCGGCGGCGGCGCTGCGGACGTGGTTGAAGCGCGGGAAGATGCCGTCCAGTTCCACCGCTCCGACCGGCCAGGTGTCGGGCTTGTTGCGGTCGAACGCCGGCCCCCGCCAGGACTGGTAGACGGTCACCACCGTGTCCTTGACCACGGAAATGTGCATGAGCGAAATCTGGCCGATGTCGCGGGAATAGACCGTCAGGTTCTCCGGCGCGTTCGGCGTCCGCTCCAGCAACAGCAGCAACCCGATGAAGTTCGCACCCCGGGCCACGACTTTCGCCGTGAAGTTCTGCTTGCCGGCAATGGCCTCGTAGTTGGCGACCGCGTACTCGGCATATCCCTTCAGGTCCTTCGAGATGCCGGGAATCCGGCTGGCGGAAATGCCGAACAGCGTCCCCCAGTCCTCGAAGTCGGTGCCCCTGGGCACGAACTGCAGGATGGTGGTGTCCTCGCGCCGGATCGCCCGGATCTCGCTGTCGGCCTCCATCGCCTCCAGCGTTGTCCAGTCCGGAATCGCGCCGAACACCTCCGCGTCGAACACGAGGATGCCGCCGTTCGGTCCGGTCTCGTACTCCGCCGCGCCCGAATCCGCAGACAGGGCGAGGATGAAGACACAGGCAAGGAAACAAAGCACGGGGATCACCCGGTAGCGATACGCCGACATCTCCAGATCCTTGCACCAGTGGCGGCCCGTGGCCGGGTCGGGCGGATGATGGCACAATCCGGTGGCCCGGCAATGCAATGGCCGGCACAGGCTGACACACACGGCGTGACGACACAGAGTCCGGCCGGCGAACACGGGGAGGCATTGCGGTGGAACCTGGCTGGCTGGCGCGCATTTCCATACCCCTGGTCCTGCTCCTGCTGCTGGTTCATGCCGGCCTTGCGGTCTGGGCGTTGCTGGGACTGGCGGAATTCGCCGGACCGATGCCGTGGGGGCGGCTCAGCAATCCCCTGTTCCCCGACTGGATGCTGTGGGCGCAATGGTTCGCGATCCTGCCGACCGCGACCGTGTTCCTCGCCGGCTGGGCGCTGCGCTGGCGGCGCATGCCGCTGGCGCTCGGATTCGGTTACCTGGCCATGGGCAGCATCTGCGCCTGGCAGACCACCCACATGCTGGTCCATGACGGCCGCTGGCTCGACATGGCCGCCGAGTACCTGGCCTATGTGCTGATCCTGGTCTTCCTGCACCGCGCCAGCTTCGTCAGGGACCATCTGGGCATGGACCGGGCCTAGGCCGGCGCCAAGGCACCTTCCCCGCGCCGTCCTTCTGCTGGCAGGATGCCGGTCAGGGGAGGACAGGACCGATGGATTTCAATCTCTTCATGTACTGCATCGCCGGCCGCCGCCACGAGCTGGAGGCGGGCATGGCCGGGCGCAACCCGAAGATCTACCAGCGCATGATCCACGAGATCGCGGACTATGCGCGCTTCGCCGACGAGGCGGGCTATGCGGGCTTCGGCCACCCGGAGCACCACCTGCAGATCGAGGGCTTCGAGATCTCCAACGATCCGCGCCTGATGGCCATGTGGCTGGGCCAGCACACGAAGCGCATGCGGATCATCACCTGCGGCTTCGTCTCCACCACCCACAACCCGCTGCGCACGGCGGAGGACATCGCCACCTTGGATCACATGCTGGGCGGGCGCTTCGGCGTCGGGCTGGTACGCGGCTACCAGTCGCGCTGGGTCGAGAACTTCAAGACCCGACCCGATCTCGCCGCCGTCGGTCCGTGGAACAAGGACACCGCCGAGGACGACTACAACCGCGAGTATTTCACCGAGTTCGTGGACGTGGTGGTCCGCGCACTGAAGTCGGAAATGTTCTCCCACCGCGGCAAGTTCTTCCAGTTCCCGCCCGAGGGCATGAAGAACCCGCACCCGCACCCGGTCTACACGCAGTTCGGCCAGGGCGTGGCGGCGGACATGAGCATCGAGCAGGTCGCCATCGCGCCGAAGCCGCTGCAGACGCCGCACCCGCCGCTCTATGGCGGCTTCACCCATTCGCTGCGTTCGGCGGTGTTCTGGGCGAAGTACCGGGGCAAGCCCATCGTGCTGTCCTCGCATTTCGACTTCTGCGAGATGCTGTGGAAGGTCTATCGCGAGAAGGCGGCCGAGCACGGCCATGACGTGGCCGACGGCGACCAGGCCGGCTGGGGTGGCATCATGATCTGCGCGCCGACCGATGCGCAGGCGAAGGAATGGTTCGCCGACATGAAGTGGTTCTGGGACCTCTGGCCCGAGAGCTTCGGCCAGGGCCTGCCCGAGGTGCTGGTCGGCTCGCCCGACACCATCAGCCGCCGCATCGAGGAGGCGAACAACCGCTTCAAGGTCAACGAGTGCTTCCTGCTGATCCCGCAGGGGCTGCACAGCCGCGGCCAGATCATGACGTCGCTGGAGCTGTTCGCCGAGAAGGTGATGCCGCGGTTCCAGTGACGGCGCCAACCTTCTCCCTTCCCCTCCGAGGAGGGCGCGCCCTTTTTTTTCAGAGATCTGTCGGGCTCTGGCGCCCCGGAAGTCTGCAGGGCTGTCCATGGCCCGGGCACTGGGGGCTTGTCGCCGGCCCGTGCGGCGCTGGATCCGGGCAACATCGGGGCACGGAAGCGCGGGCCGGAACCGGGCTTTCCTTGACTGTCCGCCGGCCTGCCCTAAAAGTCCGCGGGCATTCAACCCCGAACCCTGGGAGAGGGAGCCATGAACGTTCAGGCCAAGTCCGCAATCGTCATTACCCTGCCGGATGGCAAGGGGCTGACGTTCGAGCGGACTCCGACCGGCCTGGACGTCGCAGAGGCGATCGGTCCGGGCCTGGCGAAGGCCGCGCTGGCGGTAAGGGTCGACGGCGATCTCCGCGACCTGCTGCGCCCCATCGAGGCCGACGCGAAGGTCGAGATCGTCACGCTGAAATCGCCCGACGACGTCGTGCTGCCATTGCTGCGCCACGACGCCGCGCACGTGCTGGCGCAGGCGGCGCAGGAGCTGTTCCCCGACACCCAGGTCACGATCGGACCGTCGATCGAGCACGGCTTCTATTACGACTTCGCCCGCCCGAAGCCCTTCACGCCCGAGGACATCGCGGCGATGGAGCAGCGCATGCACGAGATCGTGGATCGCGACCTGCCCATCGAGCGCCAGGTCTGGGACCGCGATGACGCCATCGCCCACTTCCGCTCCATCGGCGAGGAATACAAGGCCGAGATCATCGAGGACCTGCCGGCCGACGACCCGATCTCGGTCTATCGCCAGGGCGAGTGGAAGGACCTCTGCCTCGGCCCGCACCTGCCGTCCACGTCCCGCCTCGGCCACGCCTTCAAGCTGACCAAGCTGGCCGGCGCCTACTGGCGTGGCGATGCCGCCAATGCGCAGCTGCAGCGGGTCTACGGCACGGCGTGGCGGAGCGAGAAGGAGCTGCAGGCCTACCTCACCATGATCGAGGAGGCGGAGAAGCGCGATCACCGTCGCATCGGCCGCGAGATGGACCTGTTCCATATCCAGGACGAGGCGCCGGGCATGGTGTTCTGGCACCCGAAGGGCTGGTCGCTGTACCTGGTGCTGGAGCGCTACATGCGCAAGCGCCTGGACGCCGCCGGCTATCGCGAGGTCAGGACCCCGCAGCTGATCGACCGCAAGCTCTGGGAAGCCTCGGGCCACTGGGAGAAGTTCCGCGAGAACATGTTCATCTCCGAGGTGGACGAGCGGAACTACGCGCTGAAGCCGATGAACTGCCCCGGCCACATCCAGATCTTCCGCCAGGGCCTGAAGTCGTACCGCGACCTGCCGCTGCGCATGGCCGAGTTCGGCTGCTGCCATCGCTACGAGCCGTCGGGTGCCATGCACGGCATCATGCGGGTGCGCAACTTCACCCAGGACGACGCGCACATCTTCTGCGAGCCGCACCAGATCAACGCGGAGACGGAGATCTTCTGCGACCTGCTGCTGTCGATCTATCGCGACCTCGGCTTCGAGAACGTGCGGGTCAAGTTCTCCGACCGGCCGGCGGTGCGCGCCGGCTCCGACGAGACCTGGGACCGCGCGGAAGGCGCGCTGCGCGAGGCGATCGAGAAGGTCGGCCTGCCCTACGAGATGAACCCCGGCGAGGGCGCGTTCTATGGCCCGAAGCTGGAGTTCGTGCTGCGCGACGCCATCGGCCGCGACTGGCAGTGCGGCACGCTGCAGGTCGACTTCGTGCTGCCCGAGCGGCTCGACGCCAGCTATGTCGGCGAGGATGGCGGGCGGCACCGCCCGGTCATGCTGCACCGCGCGATCCTGGGATCGTTCGAGCGCTTCACCGGCATCCTGATCGAGAACCACGCCGGGCGCTTCCCGCTCTGGCTGGCACCGGTGCAGGCCATGGTCGCGACCATCACGGAAGCGGCCGACGGCTACGCGGCGGAGGTCGTCGAGGCGGCGAAGGCCCTGGGCCTGCGCATCGAGATCGACCTGCGCAACGAGACCATCAACTACAAGGTCCGCGAGCACAGCCTGGCCAGGATACCGGTCCTGCTGGTGGTTGGCGCCCGCGAGGCCGAACAGCGCACCGTCTCGATACGCCGGCTCGGGCAGAAGGCGCAGCAAACGCTTGCTCTCGACGAAGCGCTCGCTATCCTTGTAAAGGAAGCGGAGTTTCCTGGCGGCGGCTGACGTCCGCGCCGGCACGCAGCAAGGGGCTGTCCGAACGACGGCCCCTTTTTGCCGTGCCGCTTCCAGTATCGAGATCCGGACAACCGAACGCAAAGGGGCATACCAATAGCTCGTCCGCCGATGAACCAGGCTCCGGTCCGCGATGGACCGAGGGCCAACGAACAGATCGACAGCCGCGAGATCCGGCTGATCGACCATGAGGGCAACAATCACGGCGTCGTGGCGACCGTCGACGCGCTGCGCGCCGCACGCGCCATCGGCATGGACCTCGTCGAGGTCTCGCCGAACGAGAAGCCCCCGGTCTGCAAGCTGATGGACCTCGGCAAGTTCAAGTACGAGGCCCAGAAGAAGGCCAATGCCGCCCGCAAGAAGCAGAAGACGCAGGAGGTCAAGGAGATCAAGCTGCGTCCGAACATCGATGACCACGACTACGAGACCAAGATGAAGAAGGTCGTGGAATTCATCGACGAGGGCGACAAGGTCAAGGTGACCATGCGCTTCCGCGGCCGCGAGATGGCGCACCAGGATATCGGCCTGGCCGTCATGAAGCGCGTCCAGGACGAGATGGACGCCACCGCCAAGGTCGAGCAGCACCCGAAGACCGAGGGCCGCCAGATGATCATGGTGCTGGCGCCGCGCTGAGCCGCGTCAGTCGTCTTCCGGGTCGTCCAGCCGCGCTGCCCACAGCCCTGCCCAGTCGCAGAGCGGCTGCAGGGCGGCGACCGCATCCTGCCCCAGGCCGGTGAGCGCATAGCCGTCGCCGGCCTGGTGCGCGACCAGCCCGGCGTCCCGCAATTCCTTCAGGCGGGTGTTCAGCACCGTCGGCGAGGCGTCGTCGGCGCGGTCGCGCAAAGACCGGAAGGTCAGCGGCCCGTCGCGCAGTTCCCAGATGATCCGCAGCGCCCAGCGCCGGCCGAACAGGTCCAGCGCCGCCATGACCGGGCGGCCGGTGGTGGAGCCGCGTACGGGGCGGCCGGGACGGATGTCGGTCATTTGCTACGCTTTCTGTAGCTTATCCGGAATCGATGCGCTATGTTTTCCGTAGCATCCTGCCACGGAGGACACAATGACCACCGCATCGCGCCGCCTGCCTCGCCTGGAACCGCTGACGGAACCCTTCAGCCCGGAGACGGAGGCCGCGCTGGCCGGCACCATGCCGCCCGGTGTCCCGCCAATCGCGCTCTTCCGCGTGGTGGCGCGCAGCCCGCGCGTGATGGCCAGGCTGAAGGGTGGCAACCTGCTGGATCGGGGCGCACTGGCCTTGCGCCAGCGGGAGATCCTGATCCTGCGCACGACAGCGCGCTGCCGCGCCGAGCATGAATGGGGCGTGCATGTCCGCTTCTTTGCGGCAAAGGCGGGCTTCAGCGACGAACAGGTCACGGATACAGCGAACGCCGACACCGATCCGGCGCTCTGGTCAGAGGACGAGATGCTGCTGATCGCCCTGGCCGACAGCCTGCACGACGCTGTGCAGGTCGGGGACGCGCTCTGGGTCCGCCTGCGCGCCGCGTTCGATGATGCGATCCTGATCGAGGCGGTGGCGGTCTGCGGCTTCTACCGCATGATCTCGGGTTTCGTGAACGCCTTCCAGGTCCCGAACGAGGCGGGCGCGCCGCTGTTCCCGGAACCGGTCGCGGCCTGAGGCTACAGCCCGTAGCGGTTCCACATCAGCCGGTGCTCCAGCGCGTCGACCGCCGAGGCAATGGCGAGGTCGGACTGGCCGCGGAACAGCGATACCAGCGACGGGCGCCGGCGGCCGACATGCCGCACCTTCACGTCGTCGCCGAATTTCTCGCGCAGGAACGGGCCCGGGTCCGCGATGCCGTCGATCAGGCCCAGCCGCTGCGCCTCCTCGCCCAGGAAGACGTCGCCGGAGAAGATTTCCTTGTAGCGGCGGCGATTCAACCGGTCACCGCGCCGGGCCTTCACCTGGTCCATGAACGCGGTGTGGATCGTGCCCTGCAATTCGGTGAGGCGCGCCACGTCGGCCTCGTCCTCCGGCCGGAAGGGGTCCAGGAAGGCCTTGCGTTCGCCGGCCGTGTGCACCCGCCGCTCGACGCCGAAGCGCTCCAGCAGGCCTGCAAGGCCGAAGCCGGCATGGATGACGCCGATGGAGCCCAGGATCGACGACGGGTCGGCGTAGATCTCGTCCGCGGCCGTCGCCAGCCAGTAGCCGCCGGAAGCCGCCACATCCTCGGCGAAGGCATAGACCGGCACCTGGCGCTTCTCGGCCTGCCGGCGGATGGCGCGTGCAATCAGCGCCGACTGCACGGGCGAGCCGCCGGGGCTGTTGATCTGCAGCACCACCGCTGCCAGCCGCCTGGGCTGGAACGCCTTCAGGATGGCGCGCTCCAGACCGGGCAGGTTCAGCGATCCCTGGCGCAGCGGACCGCCCCCGGGTGCGATGACGCCATGCAGGCGCAGGATGCTGACGACCGGCGCGGCGCGCCAGCGCTGCACCTTGTCGAGATGACGTTGAAAAAATCCGGGGGTCTCGTCCATCAGTCAAACCTAGGCACTGTCTGGGGCGCCACAAGGGGCGGACCAGTGGATCGGCCGCGCCTGGCGGAAGATCGCCGCCGCCAGCGCACTCTCGCCACCATCTGCCGTGTGCATCTCCAGGGCCGGCTGTTCCACGCCACCTGCCGTGCCCGGCACCAGCCGCAGCAGCACACGCTTGACCGGCTTGCCCGGCACGCTGGCCAGTGGCAGCACGTCCAGGCCGGCCCGTCCCGCCACCGCGCGACGCACGTCGCCCAGCCGTTCCCGCCGCAGCACGAACACGGCATGGCCATCGGGCGCCAGCATCCCGAATGCCGCGTCGATCCAGTCGGCCAGGCCGGCACCGGTCTCGGCCCGCGCCAGGTCGCGGGCGGCATCCGTCGAGCGCCGGCTTTTCGCCGGATCGAAATAGGGCGGGTTGGCGATCACCATGTCGAACGCAGCGGCGCGGAACGGCGGGCACCGGACGTCGCCGCAGGTCACCCTGCCCCGCCCGGTCAGCCCGTTGGCCGCGATATTGTGCGCGGCCATCGCCGCGATGCCCGGCTGCAGTTCCAGTCCCGTGACATCGACATCGGCGCGCCGGGCGGCCAGCGCGAGCAGGGGCAGGCCGGTGCCGCAGCCGAGTTCCAGCACCCGGCCGCCGGCCGGCGGATGCGCGGCGGCCGCCAGCAGCACGGCGTCGGAGCCGCTGCGAAACCCCTTCGCCGGCTGGCGCAGCCGCACCCGGCCACCCAGGATCATGTCGTCGGTGGTGCTCAGCACAGACCGGCCAGGTCCAGCAGTTCCCGCGCGGCCGCTTCGTCCATGTCCGCCACCATCAGGCGGCGCTGCAAAACGCCCAGCGAGCCTTCCAGCACGCTCATGTGCCGGTCCAGCAGGACAGACGGAATGCCCTCTGCCTTCAGCAGTGCCTCGGCGCAGGACAACGTCACCGGATCGTTGCTGCGCAATATCTCGACCATGTCTGACCCTTCCGCGCCGCAAGCGACATCACGTCCCGCCCTGCGTATATTGACCGATCCGGGACCAAATCTATTCTCGGTCGCAAGCTACTGCCATCCTGAGGGAGCCGCGGACGTGCTGAAAGTCGTCCCCCTGAAAGACGTCAAGGACCCGGCCGCGGCCGGCATCGAGCGCCTGAAGGGGCTGGTCGCGCGGGACATGGACCGCGTCAACCACGTCATCATGGACAAGATGCAGTCCGACGTGGCGCTGATCCCGCAACTCGCCAGCCACATCATCGCGGCCGGCGGCAAGCGCCTGCGGCCGATGCTGACCCTCGCCGCCGCCCGGCTCTGCGGCTATGGCGGCGACCGCCACCTGGGCCTCGCGGCCTGTGTCGAGTTCATCCACACCGCCACCCTGCTGCACGACGACGTGGTCGACGAGAGCAGCCTCAGGCGTGGCAATGCAACCGCCAATGCCGTCTTCGGCAACCAGGCCAGCGTGCTGGTCGGCGACTTCCTGTTCTCCCGCGCCTTCCAGCTCATGGTGCAGGACGGCTCGCTGGAGGTGCTGGCGATCCTGTCGAAGGCCTCCGCCGTGATCGCCGAGGGCGAGGTGATGCAGATCGCCACGACCAACGACACGGAGACCACCGAGGACGCCTATCTCGACGTGATCTCGTCGAAGACCGCCGCGCTGTTCGCCGCCGCCTGCCGCGTCGGTGGCGTGGTGGCCGACGCGGCGAAGGCCGAGATCGAGGCGCTGGACAGCTATGGCCGCAATCTGGGCATCGCGTTCCAGCTGATCGACGACGCGCTGGACTATTCCGCCCGCCAGGCAACCCTGGGCAAGTCCATCGGCGACGATTTCAAGGAAGGCAAGATCACCCTGCCGGTGGTGCTGGCCTTCCGGCGCGGCACCGATGCGGAGCGGACCTTCTGGCGCCGCTGTCTCGAGGACCTGGAGCAGAATGCCGGCGACCTGGCCGAGGCGCAGCGGCTGATGACACAGCACGGCGCGCTGGCCGACACGGTGGATCGGGCGCGGCACTACGGCGACAGGGCGCGCGACGCGCTGGCGATATTCCCGGAAAGCACGCTGAAGGCGGCGCTGGTCGAGGCCATCGACTTTACCATCGACCGCGCCTATTGAGCCTTGCGGCGGCGCGGGCGAGCCGCTATACACCCGCTCGCCCTCAGCGTCAGTGACGCCGAAGACCGGTCGGGGAGTAGCTCAGCCTGGTAGAGCACCGTGTTCGGGACGCGGGGGCCGGAGGTTCGAATCCTCTCTCCCCGACCATTCAGTCCATATGACTGACACCGCGTCGACCGCCGGGCCGCAAGGGCCCGGCGCGCGCGGCGTTGCGGCATTTGCGGCGGGGCTCCGGAGACGCCGGTCCCAGCGCAATCGAGGGCAAATTCAGGGGCAGTCTCGAATGGCCGATTTGCGTGGCCCCAGCATCATTGCCGGCTGACGCCTCAGGCCACGAAGCCGGGCATCTTCCGTTGTGCAGACCAGTCGGGCGGCAGGTCGGCCATGCGTTTCAGGCGACTGGCCGTCAGGTCCGGTGGCTGTCGACCGTCGAGGATGGCCTCGATGATGTCGGGCGCCAGGTTGGCCAGGTGCAGCACGCGACCGATTTCGCTGCGGTCGATGCCTTCGCGTGCGGCCAGTTCGGCCAGGGTCGTGACCTCTCCGGTCCCCAGTATGCGCTGCCAGCGCCAGGCCAGGCCGATCAGGCCGACGAGTGCCGGGTCCCGGGCCTCCGGTGCCGGCCGCGCCGACTGCAGGACCAGCCGCGCCTCGACACCGCGCCGTGCGACCCGGACCGGCAAGGATATGGTGACTGTTGCCTGGGCCGCTGTTCCCGTGGCCATGGTCTCCGTGTCCCCGGCCCTGTGTTCGACGGCCGAAGGTTCCGGCTGATCGATCCGCCTGAGCACCAGGTCGATCCGGCCGGTGTGCAGAATGATGCGCTCGACGAGATGATGCAGGGCCTGCATCCGTGCTTCCGGTCGCGTGGCCTCCAGTGCTTCTGCGATTCCGGCTGCACGGTCGACCAGGTCCACTGTTCGGTCCGGCATGTCGCCGGTCCTGCCGAACAGGTCGATCACCCGGACAGGGTCCCGCAGCAAGTTTGCCAGTTCCGTCGCGATCATGCGGTCGAAGCGGGATGCCCCGATCCGCCAGCCTGCCGTCTTGCTGTCGGTCTTCGCAGTCACCAGGGCCTTCGAGGTGTAGTAGCCATAGCGACGGCGATGGCTGTGGGACTGCGTCGCGTAGAGCGGTTCCCCCTCCGCATCGAACAGCCGTCCGGCCAGCAGATGGACAGGCGTCGCCCGCGTGGCCGGTGCCGTCCGCTGCACGCCCTGGTCCAGCCGTGCCTGCACGGTATCCCAGCAGGCCCTGTCGATGATCGCCGCATGGCGACCCTTGTGGACCTGTCCCTTGTGCCGGGCTTTGCCGACATAGTCGGGATTGCGCAGGATCGTGTGCAGTTTGCCCCGGCTCAGCGCACGCCCGCCCCGCTCACGTCCGCTGGTGCTGGTGCGGACAGGCGTGACCATTCCCGCGTCACAGAGGTGACGATGCAGCCGTGGCACGCTGCCAAGTTCGAGATAGAGGTTGAAGATCCTGCGGACGAGGTCGGCACCCTCCGGGTCCACCACCAGTTCCCGGTCGTCCACCCGGTAGCCCGGCGGCACACCGCCACCCATCCACATGCCCTTGCGCCGGGAGGCGGCGAACTTGTCGCGAATCCGTTCGGCCGTCACCTCGCGTTCGAACTGGGCGAAGGACAGCAGCACGTTCAGGGTCAGCCGTCCCATCGAGGTGGTGGTGTTGAACTGCTGCGTCACCGAGACGAATGAGACCGCGTGACGCTCGAACAGGTCGACGATCCGGGCGAAGTCGGCCAGGGCGCGGGTGAGCCGGTCGACCTTGTAGACCACCACGGTGTCGATGCGGCCGGCGGCGATATCATCGAGCAACCGGATCAGTGCCGGGCGCTCCATCGACCCACCGGAGAAGCCACCATCGTCGTAGTGGTCCGGCAGTTCGATCCAGCCTTCATGCTGCTGGCTGCGGATATAGGCAGAACATGCCTCCCGCTGGGCATCGAGGGAGTTGAAGGCCTGCTCCAGTCCTTCCTCCGTCGACTTGCGGGTGTAGATGGCGCAGCGCACGCGCCCTGCCCCGCCGGCGGGACCGGATGAGGTTCCGGAGCCGCGCGCAGCGGACTTGCCCCTGCCCTCTGCGCGCGTCGGGTTGATACCCGGGCTTCCCGGTGCGGTGTCAGCCATCGTCGCGTGTCCCGGCGCTGGCGGCAGCCGCAGCATCCGCTTCCGGCGCCCCCGACAACGACTCCGGTCCATCTCCCGGATCCGCGCATCGACCGTCGGAACCTGGCTCGCCACGGCGTCGTCACCCGGCCCATGCCGCCGGTGCCGACCTGCCATCAGCGGGCAACCCGATACACGCTGACGCCGTTGCCTTCCCCGGTCCGTACCACCTCGATCCCGCGCCTGCGGAAGCCGGTGAGCACCGCGCGCACGCTGTGCGCCTGCCAGCCGGTCAGGTCCATCATCTCGTCGAGATCGGCACCGCTCTCCCGGCAGAGCAGGTCCAGCACCTGCGCCTGCCGCGTCCCTGGCCGGAAGGCCGAGGCGGCTGCCTTGCCATCAGGCTGGCTGGACCTATCCGTCCCGGCCGAAGTTACGACCTCGTCACGATTGCCTTTGGACATCTTCGCTCTCCGTGGTGTGCCGCACCGGCATCCTGCTGGCGCTGTCACCACCAAAAGCCCGGACCGCTCCAGGCGCCGGGCCGGGACCGAGCGCGCATCACCTCACACTGCCAGTCCCGCGAGCATGCATGCTCGGTCCGGATAGGAAGTCCAGCCGGATTTGGCGGCCAAGGGATACAACTGCGGAAAACTCCAGCCTCAAACGATCCAGATCCCCAGGCTCACGTCAGGCGGCATAAACCGCACCGGGGAACAGCTTTGTCAGGCCGCAGACAGACCGAACGGCCGGTGCCATCCCTGCAGGTCATGCCTTCGAGATTTTCGTAACGCTGGGCGCGCGGGTGCGGAGTCGGCCTCATTATTTTATATTGACCATATATATCAAAATGTGATGATTGCGATCAATACAAACTGATGATCGCCGGGGAGCCTTTCATGTCAGTCGGGCCATTGCACGGTCTAAAAGTCATCGACGTCGCCACCCTCTTTGCCGCGCCGTTGGCCGCCATGCTGCTGGCGGACTTCGGTGCGGAGGTCCTCAAGATCGAGCATCCCAGAGGTGATCCGGCACGGCATCATGGCGGGGCCAGGGACGGTGTCTCTTTGTGGTGGAAAATGTTCGGTCGCAACAAGAAGGCGACGACCCTGAATCTGAGCACTTCGAAAGGCCGGGAGATTTTCCTTCGCCTTGCAGAGGGAGCCGACGTGGTCGTCGAGAACTTTCGACCGGGAACCCTCGAACGATGGGGGCTAGGTTACGATGAACTGAGTCGCAGGAATCCGCGTCTGGTTCTTCTGCGCGTCACGGCTTTCGGCCAGTTCGGCCCATATGCCAGAAGGCCGGGCTTCGGCACTCTGGCGGAGGCGATGAGCGGCTTCGCCGCGATCACCGGCCAAGCCGACGGGCCGCCGACACTGCCGCCGTTCGGGCTGGCCGACGGCATAACGGGAATTGCCGCCGCGTTCGCCACGATGACGGCGCTTAGAGCCCGCGACGACACCGGCCGCGGCCAGGTGGTCGATATCGCCCTCATCGAACCGATCATGACGGTCCTGGGCATCCAGGCACTTGTCTACGATCAGCTAGGGCTTGTGCAGAAGCGTGTCGGCAACCGGTCGGTCGCGAATGCTCCGCGAAACACCTATCTGACAGCGGACGGAAAATGGCTTGCTGTGTCGACCTCGTCGCAGTCTGTCGCCGAGCGTCTGATCGCATTGGTCGGGGCGCCGGAGTTGATCAATGAGCCGTGGTTCGCGTCGGCACGCGGACGTGTTCAATACGCCGACCTTCTTGATTCGAAGGTCGCGAAATGGATGAGCCGTCACGACGCCGCCGACGCCATTCGGAAGATTGAGGCAGCAGAGGCTGCGGTGGCGCCAGTCTACGACATTGCCGACATTTTCGAGGATCAGCATTTCCAGGCGCGAGAAATAATCACCACCGTAGCGGACGACGAGTTGGGGCCGCTTCGGATGCAGAATGTGCTTTTCAGGCTCTCGCGAGATCCCGGCCGTATCCTCCACGCCGGCCGACCGCTGGGCGCAGACAACCGATCAGTCTACATTGAGAAACTTGGACTGAACGAGGAAGAATTCGCGGCCATGCAGGCCGATGGAGTCATCTAGTTGCCAATGTTGGCAAAAGCCCAGAATAAAACTGACGGCGGGGACCGATTGTCGCCTGATCCAGCGCTTCCATCGCGTGCGCGATCCATCCTATCATGCGACCGAGCCGCGCGAGGACGCTGTCGTCGGGCGACAATCCGAGAATGCGACAGACGAAGACTGTGAGCAGGGCGAAGTCTGGGGCCTTGTCGAGCTTGTCCTGAACAATCTCCTTGACCTCAAGGAACCGTTTGACGTCGGGATCATCACTGAACGTCGCCTCCAGTACCGACAACATTTCGACTGCGCGCGGGTCGTTACCATTCGGATAGATGCCTGACCCGAATCCGGGGCATTCTTCGCCCTCCTTCATTCGCGAGATCAGCGCGTTGGTTGGATCCTTGGCCTTCATCATCTCCTCAAGCATGCGCGACAGGCCATGCAATTGACCATAGGGCAGTCCCCGCCCCCCAGACGCCGCCAGACCAGTGATCGCGACGCGGTAGGCTGTCACGCCGGTGCTGGCGAGAACCCTCACTGCCCAGGTACTGGGGGTCACACCATGATCGGCGGACAAGATCAGCAAACGCCGGACGACATCCGCCCAATCCATGGGCGCGCCCAATCTCTGCGTCAGGGCAATATGCAACGGCTCCGGGGAGGGGTCGGCTGAACCGGCGAGTTCGGCTGCGAATTGCCTCAATGCGCGCGCGCCAGTAGATGCGTACTCGGTCGGGGCAAAATCGAACGCCCTGAGGTCAACCTGTTCCATCAGCGTGTAGAGAATCGATATCCGATCTGCGGCTGGCAGGTGGCTGATACGGGATCGCAGACCGGAGATTGGCTCCCCGCCGACCATCTGGTTATTGTCGAACACCGCCAGTTCGTCCACCTGCCACAGCAGGGCCGCGACGGATTCCACTGTTTCGGTCCGGGACAGCTCGATGGCGCTCTTCCCCCGATAGAACTGCCCGGCATCTGTGTTCAGGGTGATCGCCGTCCTGCCGTCGGCCTGGTCTTCCCGATTGGCAGGTTCCGCTGTTCCAGCGGTGGTGCTGGATCGAAGGGTCTCGACGTCCGGGACCCAGTAGAGGCGCTTCTTCGATCCTGGAACAGGTTCCGAACGCACCCCCCGGCGACTCACATACGAGTAAAAGGTCGCCTGCGAGACGCCCAGGCTCTCGGCCGCAGCTTCTGCAGAAATGTACATGTCAGACAACTTCGGAACGGCTAGGTCGGTGCGTCGCTTGCTCATGTCGTCGCCTGTGTCGCCGCTGCCACCCATGCCTGCAGCGGAACGTTGGCGTTCTTCGGAGCCGGCTGCCGGCAGGGCGGAGAATGGCGCATGGCCCTGCGGGTTGCAAGAATGGCCGGCGTTCCCCGATTCCCGACCGGGAGCCAGTGCATGATCTGGTCACGGCCGGTCTGCCGTGGCTGGAATCGTGCCGCGTCATGCGAAGGCAGGTCGTCGTACAGGTGTTGAGCCTCGGCGACACTGTCGCACTCGGGCACAGGATCGCGCAAAATAGTGCGTTCACCGAAGCGCTCGACCGAAGTCTGCTGAACGCTACCTACAGGGAGGCACAAGCCGCCCAACTGCCTGAACGGACGAGCGTCCGCGCCAACCGCTCCAGCTCTGACCCCCGCCCGTTGCTCCACCGGCAGACTAACGCCAGACTCGACAGCAGATTCTGGCTTCAGGTGGATGAATGTTCGGGGGTTACAGCACAGCCGCTCAGACGGTCCAAATAGTCGTTCAGGACGTGGTGTATGGCGTCTTCGAGCGGACTCAACCGGCCGGGGATGAAATGCCTGGACCGCGAGGCAGACTGCAGTGAGCGCACAACAAGGGAGTCTTCCTCCAGCACCTCCTGGATGAATTCCTCGTAGACCTTCGCCTTAGAAACAAAGTCGGGGTCCTCGAAGAACACCTCGGGAAACAGACTGTAGATCGTGGTTCGACTGGTGGACGTCGAGGTCGGCATCATGATCAATGGATGCACTTGGTCGATTCGGGCGATGACGTGCAGGTTGGGCGCGAGATGGGCCGAAACTGAAAAGCTGTCCGGGCGATCCGCCAGGGCCGGCATGCGACCGAAGCGTGACTTGCCGTCCGGCGTCATTGGCGCAGCCTCGTAGGTGCGAAAAGTGCCGCCCCTCGGCCTGTGCTGGAAAGGAAATTTTTCAGGACTGGAGCGAAATTTTCCGAACGTCTTCGAATGGAGCGTTCGACCGTGATAGACGTCGAGAAGGTTCTCGACCATGAACTTCCAGTTGGTCGGTAGATCCAGGACGATCTTCGATGCGATCTTCAAATCCCCCATACGCAGGAAGTCGAGGTCGTCAATGAACTCTCGGGCGCGGGACTCAAAGCTCTCGGCTTCGGGATCCAGGTTCACGAATAACCAGCCGCCCCATTCCACACATGCAAGTTGGCGCAGCCTGCACGACTTTGCGTCGAACCCGATCGCCTCGCGCATGAACCCGGCGCCGACCAGCTTGCCGTCCAGGTCGTAGGTCCAGGCGTGGTAGGGGCAACTGAACAGCCTGCCATTGCCTGACCCGGAAGCGACCTCTACCCCCCGGTGCAAGCAGACATTGGCAAAGCAGTTCGCCTTGCCTTTCGTGTTTCGGGTCAGGAGAACAGGTTCGTCGATCAATGTTATTGCCAGATAGTCACCAGGGTCTGCGATCTCCTCCGCCCTTGCGACGCACAGCCATTCCTTGAAAAATATCCGCTTCTTTTCTAGATCAAAGATCTCGTCTGAAGAATAGATTGCTCCGGGAGCGTGACTTGAATTCCGCAACTCGCGGCGAATCCCGGTCAGGTCCATTGATAGGACTTGATCAGGCCGCGACGGGGTTTCGACGATCATTGCATGCGTCTCCTCTTCTCAACTTTCGACCGCCAACCTGGCGTCGTGATCGGCCGCATAGGCCCGCTCGACCACATCGAGCGCGGCCACGGCATCCGCCAGGCTCGCGATCGGCGGCCGTCCGTTCCGCACATCGTCGAGCGTCCGCTCGATGTACCGGGCGTACATGCGCTCGTCGCGACGTATGGGAATGTCGGTCCAGTTTCCTGTGGCCCGGTGGTAGAGACGGAAGCTTTCGTCCACCGACCGCAGATGATGGTCTCGCGATGCGACGGAGAGCGAAAATTCCTGCGCCTCTGAAATGGCGGCAGGAAAGGTGTAGCCGGTTTCTATGGTTGCCACGCACCCGTCGGCGAGGGTCAGAATCATCGTTGAGTAGTCCTCGACCTCAGTATCAAATAGCATCCGTCCAAGCTTGGCCTGAATGCCGACGATCTCCTGACCCGTGAGGACGCGCACCAGGTCGATGAAGTGGATACCGACATTCATGGTGCATCCACCACCGGCCAGTTGCCTGGACAGCATCCAAGGGTTGCCATTCGCGAGGTAGCGTGACGGAGGGCCCGCCAGGTTGCGCACCGAAATGTAGCCGGGCGGAGAACCTGGACCAAAATGCGCCTGCAACTGCCCCAACAGTTCGCTGGTCCGGTAAGCAAATGCGACAGAAGCGAACACGCCCTTGGCTTCGGCTGCTGCATGCAGGGCTGACACGTCTCTCACCGTCGTGCCCGCCGGCTTTTCAATCGCGAAGGGTATCCCGCGCGCGACGAGTGCAGCGCCGATAGCCGGCATCTCTGCGTGGGGGCCGAACACGAACGCGAAATCTGCACCGGGGGTATCAATCGCGTCGCGCCAGTCGGCATGGGCGCGACACCCGCAGCGAGAAGCGATCCGCAAGCGCGTCCTGACATCCCCGTCCGATACGGCGACGACATTGACATCGCTGGCGGCAATTGTCGGCAGATAATAGCGCTCGAAGTGCCAATGGGCGACCTGCAGCAGGAGAACATTCATCTTCACGCAGTCACTCCTGCAGCCAGCAGGCCGCCATCCACCGCGATTGTCTGCCCGCTGACATATCCGGCCTCCCTGCTTGCGAGATACAGGATTGTCCAGGCGATCTCGTCCGGCGTTGCGTAACGTTTCAGCGGGATCCTTTCAGAATACGCCTTGCGGGTTGCCGCGTCGTGGGTTGCAGCCACGAGTTCGGTGTCGGTCGCGCCCGGGGCTACGGCGTTCACGGTAATTGCGTGTTCGGCCAGCTCCATGGCCATAGACCTTGTCAGCGCAATCACGCCACCCTTCGACGCGCCGTAGGCCGCCCTTCCGGGCCGCGCCGCGAATGCCGCGACTGAGGAAAGGTTGACGATCCGGCCATATCGACGGCGACTCATGTATCGCGCCGCAACTTGCGAAAGGACGAACGTGCCCCGCAGGTTCAGGTCGATGATCCTCGTCCAGAGATCGTCAGTAGTTTCGAGGAATGGGCTGTTGCCGCTGATCCCCGCCGAGTTCACAACTACGTCTATTCGTCCGTACTGCGCGAAGGCGCGCTCCAGGACGGCGGCAACCTGGTCGCGCTCCGTCACGTCGACCTGGCAGCGGATGATCGGCCCGCCCGCGGGTGCGCCATCGGCAGGGCGCTTGTCAAGCTCGAACACAATCCCGCCCGAAGCTGCGATCTGGACCGATACGGCCCGACCAATCCCGCTGGCCGCACCCGAGACCACCGCAACCTGATCCGAGAAATCGAACCGTATGGCCATTGTTCATATACCTGTTTGCGATCGGGAGTCGTCGACGCTCGTCGCCGATGGCTGCGAAGCGAATTGACCTCCGTCGTCGTTCCCCCTGGACGCCGGAACCGGAAACGCGGCCGCCAAAAGCTCGCAGGTGTAAGGATTCTGAGGTGCCGAGAACAACCTCTCGGTCTCATCTTCCTCTACGATCCGGCCGTTCCGCATTACCATGACCCTGGTTGCCATGTGCTCGACGACGGCTAGATCGTGGGTGATGAACAGGTAGGACAGACCGAGTTCGGATTGCAGATGACCTGACCCCCTGATTTTCCTCCAGGAACGATTAGAGTCTGGCCTGAAGGAAGGACAGACGATGAAGCGTGCAAGGTTTTCGGAAGAGCAGATTATCGGGGTGCTGAAGGAGGCCGAGGCGGGTG
>JAYZWD010000001.1:0-83666 GCA_036154895.1 Pseudomonadota bacterium | reverse complement strand
GACCGGCGGCGTGACCCGGTTCACCGTACCGCTCAGTGTCGTCGGCGGCGGCAGCGGGGTTCCGTCCTCGACCGGCGGCGTGACCCGGTTCACCGTACCGCTCAGGGTCGTCGGCGGCGGCAGCGGTGTTCCGTCCTCGACCGGCGGCGTGACCCGGTTCACCGTACCGCTCAGTGTCGTCGGCGGCGGCAAGGGCGTGCCGTCCTCGACCGGCGGCGTGACCCGGTTCACCGTGCCCGTCAGTGTCGTCGACGGCGGCAGCGGCGTGGCATCGACCGGTGGCGGCGTGACCCGGTTCACCGTACCGCTCAGGGTCGTCGGTGGCGGCAAGGGCGTGCCGTCCTCGACCGGCGGCGTGACCCGGTTCACCGTGCCGCTCAGGGTCGTCGGCGGCGGCAGACGCGGTGCGTCAGCCGTGGGACGCTGCTGCGTCACCGCCGGCATCGCCACCACCGCAACCATCAGCCCGGCAACTACGACGACCCCGGTTCGCATGCGCGGTCAGGGTGTACCCGACCCGAAAATGCCGGCGATCGCTGGGCTGCACCGCTTCACCGGATGCTTCACCGAAGTGATCTTCGACGCGTCGATCTCGCCCGGTCGCAAGAGACGCAGGACGTCGTCGACCTCGTCTTCAACAGGCTGTTCGAAGCAGACTAACCTGCCGAGGCCGAGTACGACCGTGGTGGTCCCGGCGGGCACCGTGGCGCTCAGCCCGGTCCCGGTTCCATTGAACTCGATCTGCGCGTCAGTGGCGAACGCAGGCGCCGCCAGCAGTGCGGCCGCCAGTGCAAGCCCGGTGACGCGTGACTGCCCGGTCATCGATTTGCCGCCAGCAGGCCGTCGACCCGGACGAACAGCTTCTCCGCCACGACACGGATGTCGGCATCGCTGTAGCAGTTCTCGATGGAACGGGTGACGGAGCCGCCCTCGATCACCACCGTGAACGGCTTGACCTCGATGTCGGCGATGAAGTCGCGCAGGCGGTCATAGCTGCGGAACCGCCGCAGCGCCGCCGCGTCGGCCCGGTACTGCGCCGCCAGGTCGCTCGCCGTCCGCTCGAACGGCGCGGGAAGGCAGCGCCAGCCGTTCCAGCGGTATTCCACGGCCAGGACATCCGGCGCGACGCTGATGGTCTCGTCGGTTGCCGGCGCCGAGATCGTCAGCGTGGCATCGGCGGCAAGGGCGCCGCCGCCTGCCGCAACACCCGCCGCGATCATCGCGGCAAACAGTCTGCGTCCCATGTCACCTCCTGTCCCGCGCGCTCAACGCTGCGCCAGCCGCGCGTCGATCCGGGCCCGCATTCCCGTGACCAGATCGAGCAGCGCGGTGTTGTTGTCGTAGCAGTTCGGGATGGTCCGGACCGTCTCGTTGCCCTCGACCACGACCGCGACCGACGAGATGGTGATGAACTGCAGGAAGTCCCTCGAGCCGGACTGGCGCCGGTATTCGGCGAGCACCGCGGGGTCACGCCGCGCCTGTCCGACGATCCGGTCGATCATTTCCTCCGCCGGAACCGGCAGGCAGAACCAGCCGGGGAACACGACTTCGACCGACAGCACGTCCGGCGGCACCGTGATCTCGGCGCGCTTGTCCGGCGCCTGGATCGTCAGCGTGGCATCGGCCGCAAAGGCTGCACCGCCCGTTGCGCACACCGCCAGTACGGCCATCGCGGAAAGTGTCCTGCGTCCCATGCGATCCCCCGATCCGACGTGTTCTTCCATTGATTTTTCTGACAATTGTTGGCGAACGCAACAGTCCGGAACCACCACAGGCTGCAAATTTCCTCAAGTCGTTGAAACCGGGGGTTAAAAAATCCGCGTGCTTGACCTCCGCGCCGACGCGCAACACTTTCTGGCGACAATCGAGGGAGGGATTCTTGGGCCGCGAAGTCATCATCCGTGAACTGCCGCAGGGCGACCTGGTCACCGGTCATTTCGAACTGCGCGACGGTGCGGCATCTGCGCCGCTTGCCGACGGCGAGGTCAGGGTGCGGACCATCCTGATCTCCATCGACGCCGCCAACCGCGCCTGGATGCAGGGTGCCACCTATCGCGCGCCTGTCCGCGCGGGCGATGTCATGCCGGGCTATGTCGTGGGCGAGGTCATCGAGTCGCGGGACCCGTCGCGCAAGCCGGGCGATCTCGTGGGCGGCGAGGGGCGCTGGGCCGATGAACTGGTGGTGAAGGCGGCCGATACCGACCTGCTGCCGGCACACCGCCCGGTCAGCCACCTGGTTTCCCTGCTCGGCATCGCCGGCAAGACCGCCTGGCACGGCCTGGTCAATGTCGGCCTGCCGAAGGCCGGGGAAACGGTGGTGGTCTCGGCCGCGGCCGGATCGGTCGGCATCTTTGTGGGCCAGATCGCGAAGGCGCTCGGTTGCCGTGCCGTGGGCATCGCCGGCGGGGCCGACAAGTGCGCCTGGCTGGTCGACGAACTGGGTTTCGATGCCGCCGTCGACTATCGCGGCGGCAACCTGTTCCGCGAGCTGAAGGCGGCCTGTCCGACCGGCGTCGACATCTACTTCGACAATGTGGGCGGGCAGGTGCTGGAGACCGTGCTGTTCCAGATGAACCAGAAGGGCCGCGTGGTCTGCTGCGGCGCGGTCTCCCAGTACAATTCCACCAGCCCGACCGGCCCGCGCAACCTGCCTGGCCTGGTGGTGGTGAAGCGCCTGCGGATGGAGGGCTTCATCGTCATGGACTTCGCCGACAGGGACGCGGAGGCGGAGGCCGAACTCACCCGCCTCGCGGCGTCGGGACAGATCAAGGTCGTGGAAGACATCGTCGACGGGCTGGAGAACGCACCGGCCGCGCTGGTCGGCCTGCTGGCCGGCGAGAACCGCGGCAAGCGCATGGTCCGCGTCGGGCCTGATCCGGCCTGACCGCGCACCGCACGGTCGCCTCAGTGCACGGCCACCTCAGTGCACCTGGCCGCTATGCCCCTCGGGTGCCGGATCGGGCGCGAATTCCACCGGGCCGGCGTGATGGTGCACCATGCGCCAGTGCCGGCCCTCGCGCTCGAAGACATTGGTGGCGGCCAGGTGGTATTGCCCGACCTGCTCCAGGCAGAGCACCATGCCGGCCGCGCCGATGATCATCGGCACCGGCGCGATGCAGCGCACCGGCGGCGGGTTCTGCAGGATATCGAACCAGCCCGACAGCACCCGCGCACGGCCGATCGAGGGCGGGCGGCCGGGATGGGTGCAGGCCAGCCGGTCGTGCGCCGCCCACAGCGCCGACATCGACCGGAGGTCGCCGCCGGCGAAGGCGGCATAGAAGCGCTCGTTGGCGCCCAGCAGTTCGGCCCGGATTTCGTCTTCGTCGCTCATGGCAAAGCAGTCTAACCTTTCGCCATGACTTGCCCAGCCGTTCCCCGGGGCCTTGCCCGACAGGTCCGTGTCTGCCTCGCCGCCCTGGCCATCGCCACCGGGCTGGCCGCCTGCACGCCGGCACTGCAACCGGCGGGACCCGCCACCGTCGCACCGGCCGTCGAGGCCGAGAGTTTCCGCATGGCCGACGGCTATCGCCTGCCCTATCGCCGGACCGGCCCCGACAATCCGGTCGCGGTGATCGTCGCCCTGCACGGCTATGGCGACTACCGTGCTGCATGGGACGAGCCGGCAGAGCGCTGGGCGAAGGCCGGAATCGCCACCTATGCCTATGACCAGCGCGGCTTCGGCGCCACGGCCCGGCCCGGCATCTGGGCCGGGGTGCCGACGCTGGTGGCCGACGCCCGGGAGGTGGTGGCGCTGGTGCATGCCCGCCATCCCGGTGTGCCGCTGACCCTGGTCGGTGAAAGCATGGGGTCGGCGGTGATCATGGCCATGCTGGGCGGCGGCGCGCCGGAGGGCGTGGTCACCGCGGTACTGGGGGCACCGGCCGTGCGCGGCCGGGCCAGCCTCGGCCCGCTGGCGACGGGCATGCTGGACCTGGTCAACGCCGCCATGCCGGGCCTGCGCCTGTCGGGGGGGAATGTCCGGATCCGCGCCTCCGACAACGACGCCATGCTGCGCCGGATGGGGCGCGACCCGCTGGTGCAGAAGTCGGCGCGGGTGGATGCGCTGGCCGGCCTCGTCGACCTGATGGACGCGGCCCATTCCGGGGCGCCCGGCATCGACCTGCCGGTGCTGCTGATGTATGGCGCCCGCGACGGCCTGGTGCCGTGCGCCGCGGTCAGCCAGGTGGTCGAGCGTTTCCGCGTGCCGCCCGTGGTGGCGCTCTACGGCAATGGCTACCACATGCTGTTCCGCGACCTCGACAGCCCGGTGGTCCAGCACGACGCGCTGGTCTGGACCCTGAACCCGCAGGGCCCGCTGCCGAGCCGGGCGGACGACCGGCTGGCCGCGAATGGCTGCCGCCTGCCGGTCGCCGGCTGAGTGCGGCGCCTCAGGCCTTTTTCTTCTTCTTCTGCTCGCGCCAGGTGATGTAGAGGCCGCTGCCGACGATGATGGATGCACCGACCCAGGTCCACCGGTCGGGGATGTCGCCGAAGATGAAGAAGCCGAGCGTCGTCGCACCCACCAGCTGGAAATAGGAGAACGGCGTCACCACCGCGACGGTGGCGTGCTGGAAGGCCTTCACCACGAAATAGTGCCCGATGCCGCCGATGAAGCCCATCGACAGGAACAGCACCCAGTGCCAGGCCGTGCGCGGCAGTTCAAAGCCGTCGATCAGCAGGAACGACGCCACCACGGCCCCCACGATGGCCGACCAGATCATCGAGGTCTCCGGCGGCTCGCTGGCCGCCTTGCGCGTCAGCAACTGGTAGAAGGCATAGGCGAAGGCGTTGAACGCCACCAGCAGCATGGCCCAGTGAAAGCTGTCGCCCCCCGGCCGGATCACCAGCAGCGCGCCCGCGAAGCCCACCACGACGGCGATCCAGCGACGGATGCCCACCTGCTCGCCCAGCATCGGCACCGACAGCGCGGTGACGATGATCGGGCTGGTGAAGCTGATCGCGGCCGCCATGGTCAGGTCGAGGTGCTGGATGGCGATGAAGTAGACAGCGGTGCAGGAGAACAGCAGCGCCGACCGCAGCAGCTGCAGGCCCGGCCGCGCCGTGCGCAGGATGCGGACGCCGCCGCGCGGCATGAAGAACAGCGCGGCCCAGACGAAGTGGCCGACATAGCGGGCCCAGATCACCTCGCCCACCGGATAGCCGGCATTGCCGAGATACTTCACGGTCGCGTTCATCAGCGGGAACAGCGAGACCGCGGCGATCATGTACAGGATGCCGGTCAGGGCCCTGGGCTCGAAGGGAAGCGCGTTCGGCATGTCCGAAATCTGCCTCCGGCTGGGCGATGGGGGAAGCGGCGCAAGGCGCCGGACTGCGACGGTCGACCGGCGCAGCGCGCCGGAGAGGGACCATGGATAGCCGAAGCGGTCCGTGCATGCCCATGCCGATCTTGCAGGCGGCCCCGGCGGACCGGCTGGATCGGCGGACTGGCCGGATCGGCGGGCTGGCCGGATCAGACGAACTCGCCGCCCTGGAAGATGGCCGTGCTGACGCAGAGCACTCTGACCTCGCCGCTCTCGATCAGGGCCAGGCGACGGTTCCAGTACTCCGCCTCTTCCAGCATCATCCGGCGCAGGCCGATGTCGCCCGAGGTGTCGCCGGCCAGCAGTTCGGCCCCCTTGCGGAAGCCGGTGCGGATGCTGCCCAGGTAGGCGTCGGTGACGTCGACGAACTCGGGCAGTTCAAAGCCGATGTCGAACAGCAGGTCGCTCATGCCGGCGGTGCTGGTCAGGTACATCGGGCGATGTTCCAGCGCCGACCAGACCGCCACCTCGGGGCAGTCCGGATCGTCGCCGGTCACGAACAGGTCGACGAAGACCAGCCGCCCGTCCGGCTTCAGCACATGGCAGGCGTGGCGCAGGATGGCGCGCTTGTTGCGGATGGGCGTCAGCCCCTCCATGGAGATCACCGCGTCGGCATAGTGGCGGCGCAGGCCGGTATCCTGCAGGTCGCGGCGGTCGAGCTTCACGTCGACACCGCAGCCGTCCAGCCACAGGCTGGCCTGGTCGGCGAGCGCGACCTGGTCCTCGAACGCGGCGATCGCGGCGCCGGTCTTGCGCGCCAGCCGGACGGCGACGCCACCCAGCCCGGCCCCCAGCTCGACAACACGCGCCTCGGCGTCCAGTTCCAGCGGGCGGAACAGCCGGTTCAGAACCGCATCGCCGCCGGGCGTCAGCATGCCCTCGCCGAAGAGCTGCTGCAGCAGCGCGACCCGCTCCGGGCGCCACGGCCCCTCGGTCGGCAGGCCGGCGGCCACCCGTTTCAGGTGCGGTTCGATCTGGTCCGCGCCGGCCTCGTCGCCGCCCCACCAGGCCGACAGGCGTCGCAGCAGCCCGCCCTGACGGGCGGCCTGGGGTGCTTCGTTGTGCCTGTTCGGTTGGGCGGACACGTCGGCTCCGGACATTGACCCGCCGGCGGAACGCCGGCTGTGGCGCAATCTTGCCTGTCTCTTCTTTAAGCGGGCGTAAACGCCGCCTCAAATCGCGTCATCCGCGCACCCCGGCATTCACCGTCGCGCGGGCGAGCGGAGCGCACGCCCGATGACGACGTTCTGGATCTCCGTCGTGCCGTCGATGAAGTGCGCCATCCGCGCATTGGCGAGGTGCCGTGCCACCGGCTGGTCCTGGCGGAAGCCGTTGGCGCCCAGCACCTGCATGCAGTCGCCGATGGCGCGACAGGCCGCCCGCGCGGCGTACTTCTTGGCATGGGCCGCGGCCAGCGTGGCGTCCTCGCCCGCGTCCATCCTCGCCGCCGCCGCCCAGGTCAGCAGCCGGGTCGCCTCGATGTCGGTCGCCGCATCCGCCAGCATCCACTCCAGCCCCTGGAAGGCCGCCAGCGGCTGGCCGAATGCCGTGCGCTCCGCCGTGTAGGCCAGCGCGCGGTCCAGCGCGTCGCGCATCATGCCGGTGCACATGGCGCCGACGAAGACGCGGGCCGAGTTGATCCCGCCCATGGCGCCGCGGAAGGCCGCCTCGCGCGGCAGCAGGATGTCGTCGGGGCTGACCCGCAGGCCGTCGAAGCGGAAGCCGCCGGTGCCGAGCGCGTGGCCGCCGTGCAGGTCCCACGGTCCCAGCCGCTCGATGCCCGGGCGGTCGGCCTCGACCAGGAAGGCCATGATGCCACGCCAGCCACCCGCCGGGTCGGACTGGACATAGACCGACAGCACGTCGGCGTCGGCGGCATTGGAGATCCAGGCCTTCTCGCCGTCGATGCGCCAGCCGCCCGGCACCTCCGTGGCGCGACAGGCAATGGCCTGCGCGTCGGAGCCGGTGCCGGGTTCGGTCAGCAGGAAGGCGCCCGTCCGTTCGCCGGCCAGCATGCCGGGCAGGAACTCCGCCTGCTGGCGCGGGTTGCCGGTGCGCGCGATGTTGGCGACCAGGTTGGCGTGCACGATCATGCCGAAGGTGGAGGCCATGTCGCTGCGCGCCATCTCCTCGAACACCCGCGCGGCCCCGCTGAAGCTGCAGCCGCCGCCACCGGCGCCGACCGGCGCCAGCAGGCCCAGGATGCCGGCGGCACCCGCCTTGCGTCGCAATGACGCAAGACCGCCGCGCTCCTTTTCCCGCTGCGCCGCATTGGGCCCGATATCGGTCCGCGCCAGTTCCGCCGCCGCCTCGATCAGGGCGGTCTCCGCCGCCGTCAGCACGGGCTCGAATGCCATTCCGTCCTCCCCGGATCCTGTCTCGCCGGAGTCTAGACCGGATCGACGCGGGCGCGACAGGGCCTCGCCGCCGGGAGGACGACCGGCCCGGAACCTCCGCGCGCGGGTGACAGGATGGTGACGCTCCCGTTACACTCCGGACGCGCATGGCATGTCCGGCCATGCAGGGGTTCGGGGCGTCGGGTTGGGCAGGATCCTGAGCGAGTCAGCGATCGCCGCATTTGGGCGGGACGGCATCACCGTCCCCCTGCGCGCCTTCGCTCCGGAGACCGCGGCGGCCTTCGCGCGCCAGATGGCGGCCAGCCTGCCGCCCGGTGCGCTGGATGCCGATCCCGCCGGACGCCTGTCGCTGCACCTGCACTTCACCTGGGCGCTGGAACTGGTGCGCCACCCGCGCATTCTCGACGCGGTGGCCGATCTTGTCGGGCCCAACCTGCTCTGCGCCGGGGCGAGCCCTGATCCGGGCGGGACCTGGTCGACCCGCGTGCGCCGGCCGACGCCGACGTCCCCGGCCGGGGAGACCGTGCTTTGCCGGGTCGCCTTCTCGGAACTTGCCCTTCGCAGCATCGGCGGCACGACCGTCCGGCTCGCGCCCGGCAGCTTCGTGCTCGCCGCGCCCTGGGCCGGGCTGCAGCCTGTCGCCGGCACAGCGGTCACGGGCATCGTCGCGCGCTACATCACGCCCCATTCTCGCCCGGTGATCGCCGTCGACCAGGCCCTGCTGGTGCGCGGCATCGACCAGACGGGGAAGTTCGCGCTCGCCGCCGAGCCGGTGGTGGACGCCCTGCCGGGCCTGCTGGCCGCGCGCCGGGGCCGCCGCGGCGCCGCCCTGCACGAGGACTAGGTTCCACCGCCGGGCATGCCGTGCGAGGATCGGGACATGACCGGATTGCCTGCCCTGACCGTCGCGCGCCTCGACCATGTCGTGCTGCGCGTCACCGATATCGACCGCGCCCTGGCCTTCTACACCGGGCTGCTCGGCATGGCGGAACTGCGCCGGGTGGAGCGGCTGGGCCTGGTGCAGCTCCGCGCCGGCGCCTCCATGCTCGACCTGGTGCCCGGAACCCCGGCCCCGGGCCCGGACGGTCGGAACATGGACCATGTCTGCTTCCGCATCGACCCCTGGGACGAGGCGGCGATCCGTGACCTGCTGGCACGGCACGGCATCGAGGCTGCGGCGACGGCAACGCGCTTCGGGGCGGAGGGCGACGGGCCGTCGATCTACATATCCGATCCGGACGGCAATACCGTCGAGCTGAAGGGCCCTGCCGGCGCCTGACCGGGTGGCCCGACCGGTGCCCCGGACCCGCCGCGGAATGCCCCGAAAACCCCTTGCAGCGCCCTGGCGCCGCCGCTATAGAACCGGCCTTGCCTTCGGCGCCGGTCCCCGGCGCGATGGCCGGGCGCGTAGCTCAGTGGGAGAGCACTACGTTGACATCGTAGGGGTCGCTGGTTCAATCCCAGCCGCGCCCACCATCCAACCCTCTGACAGGGCTGGATAATTTCCCGATTCGCCGCATCGACCGCAGGGCCGGAACGGAGACGTGTAACACTCCATGTCACACCTGTCGGCGCGGCAGCCGCGTTTGGTTCGGGATAGAAGTGCTCGCCCGACAGCAGGATCCGGCGCCCGTCTGTGACATCATTCAGCAGCGAAGGGCGGTCGCCGGTATTGAACTGGCCCCGCACTGCCTTCAGCCTTGGATGCGAGCCAGGCGGAGGTGGCAGCCATGTCGCGACAAAGCATCGAGGCAATCTACGAGGCCTTCGTCTCGGCCTGGGAGGCTCTCGACGCGGCCAGCCAGTGCGGCGGCATCAATCCGCAATCCGGAATGACGCTGGAAGAGGCGGGACGCCAGTTCCACGAGGCGCTTCTCGGCTTTCTGGATGAATGGCTCGCTGGCGAGAACCGGATGTACGGCGCGCCGTCGGTCTTCCTGCCTCGCTATGTCGCCAATGCCGTGCACGGGATCCTGCACGACGTGCTCAACGGGACGATCCCCCAGTCGATCTGGCAACTGGAGTTCCGCGACACGCCGACGAGCCGGGACGCCTCAAAGGCACCGATCGACAAGGACGCCGACGAGACCGCGATGCGCCGCTACCGGTCGATGCTCGTGTCGCTCAAAGACTATCTCGACAGTCCCAACTGGCGGGACGGAAACGTTCCGGTCCACAACATCGCGCGGCCGGCGGTCCAGGATGCGAGAGACCTTCTGGGGGACATCCTCTCGGGGACCATGCCCGATGTCATCAGACGGTGGTGTTTCGGGAAGGGACGCCCTGGACTTCGGAGGGACCAGCGGCACGCTGTCGGCATAGCTGTCCGCTACATCGCCGCCTGCCGGGCAGGCGTGATCGACGACAGCGATCACATGCGAACAGTCGCAACGCGCTACGGCGTCCAGGGTCGGACCGTGAACCGCTGGCTGGGTGACTATCCGGAAACCGAAACTCGCCTCACCGGCGATGCAGAAGCGTTGAAATCGGACCCGGTGAAAGTCCGGCGTCTGGCTGAGACGCTTGCCAAACAGCTTCAGAGCAATGCGGCAATCTACCGGGACAGCCGCCACAGGGTCGATCGTCCCCGACTGCGATTCTGACGCCAGGAACGGCGCGCGGCTGCCGGCCTGCCATTTTATGTCAGGCGAAAGTGCCAGGAATCGGGGGTAGTTGATCAGGCGTTCTGTCAGTAGTCAGCAAGGACGCCGCATCATGGCCACCAACCGCCCACTCCGCCGCACCGAGGCTTCGGCCTACCTGCTCGAGACCCACGGTATCGAGCGCAAGCCCTCGACCCTGGCCAAGTTCGCCGTCGTCGGCGGCGGACCCCGCTTCCGCCGCGCCGGCCGCATCCCGCTCTATGCCATCGCGGACCTCGACGCCTGGGCAGAGTCCCTGCTGACACCGTCCGCGGCCACCACGACCGAGCACGACTGCCTGCGCCGGACGGCCGAGTAGTGACGAGGCGCGCGACCAGGTCCCCAAGCCTCTCACCGGTCCGTGCAACAAACTCGCGGGGAAAACATCGCAGTGTCACGCGCAAAACGTCGATCGAAGAGCAGTGGCGGCGGGCGAGATGCCAGGCACCTTCGCCTGTACCACTATGTCATCGAATCCGAAGCCTGGCGTGATCTGAGCCCCGGCGCCAAGGCGCTCTATACCGGTCTCGCATACCGATACAACGGCTCCAACAATGGCGAGATCCCCTACTCCTGCCGTGAGGCAGCCGCCTATCTGAACGTCAGCAAGAATACTGCGTCGCGACTGTTCAATGAACTCGTCGACCACGGCTTCGCAAGCGAAGCGCGGAGTTCGAGCTTCGACCTGAAGACCCGGGAAGCGCGCCTCTGGCGTCTTCATGATCCATTCTATGGCAGGGATCACAGCGACAGCGGTGCGTTCCTTCGATGGCGGAAGAGCCGGGAACAGCCGGGCGCGACGACAGGGAAAATCCGGAACACGGTCACATGACAGATACGCATGGTACCCGAGACGTGACCGAGGCACCCGAACGCCAGCCGCTCATGTCGCCCACAGTGTCACCAGCGTGACTGTCGGAGGGGTCCCGATACCCGCCACGGTCACGCTGCAGGTACATTCTTATTTACCATCCGGAACGCGTCCCACCGAGAGCATGAAACTGACGCTCATAGAGGGCCCGACCTCACGTCGGTTGCGGTCGGCCAGGGCGTTAATCGGCGCTGGGCCACTTCCGGGTGAACATTCTGTTGCCGCAACATTCTGTTGTCGGAGGTGTCTGACCGGTCCGCATGAACACCCCTTCCCCGTTTGGTTCCTGCAAGGGTAACATTTTGTGGTTGCCGGCCGATCAGGCGGGAGGAAGCGGGGGCGGATGACCGGACTCGGTGAATTGCGCGAGGTTTCGCTGCGGGAGGCCTGGGGGCACGAAGCGCATGATTTCACGCCCTGGCTCGGCGAGAACCTGGGGCGGCTCGGTGATCTGATCGGGCTGCAGCTGGAGTTCGTCGGGCGCGAGGTCGCGGTCGACCGCTTCTCCGCGGACATCGTGGCCCGCGATATCCAGACCGGTGACGTCGTCCTGATCGAGAACCAGCTCGAGCGCTCCGACCACACACACCTCGGCCAGATCCTGACCTACCTCTCCGGGACCGAGGCGCAGACCGTGATCTGGGTCGCGTCCGGCTTCGAGGACGCGCACCTGTCCGCCATCAACTGGCTGAACGAGCATACAACCGACGCGTTTGCCTTCTTCGCCGTGCGTCTGAAGTTGCTCCGCATCGACGGATCGCTGCCGGCGCCGCTGTTCGAGGTGGTGGCCCGTCCGAACCGCTGGGATCGCAAGGTCCGCGCGGGAACGCCGGGGGTGTTGAGCGAGACCGGCGCCTTCCGCCGTGCGTTCTGGGGCCACCTGATTGCCCGCCACCCCGAGCACTGGCCGGACTGGGAGGCTTCGGGAACCAGCAGCATCTGGCGCTGGAACGAGGCGTGGGAGCTCTGCGTCGTCCTCTTCGTTTCCAAGACCCGCGTCGGGGTCTTCCTGCGTGGCGAGCGCGGGACCGATCCCGCAGAGACCGAGGAGTATCTGGAACCGTATCGGGCGGTGCTGGAGAAGCGCCTGGGCGTCCCCATGCAGGCGCATGCCAGGGACTACCTGTTCACCAGCCGGATGGCGGGCGATACCTCGGATCGCGCCAACTGGGACCGGCTGACCGACTGGCTGGACACGACGGCGATGCACTACCTGGCAGTGCTGGACGAACTCCGCGACCTCGAACCCGGGGTGGAGGCATGAGAGTCGCAGCCAACCTTTCCGTCACGCCGCCGGACCAGAAGGGCGGTTGCTGACCGGATGGACAAGTCCAAGCTCACGGAAGCCGACATCTGTACGAAGTTCATCACCCCGGCGGTGAAGGATGCCGGCTGGGATGTGATGAGCCAGGTTCGTGAGCAAGTCTATTTCACCAGGGGCCGCATCATCGTTCGCGGCAAGCTGGTCAGTCGCGGCCAGGGCAAGCGCGCCGACTACATCCTGTTCTACCGGCCGAACATCCCGCTTGCGGTCATCGAGGCGAAGGACAACAGCCACGGCATCGGCGCCGGCATGCAGCAGGCCCTCGACTACGCCGAGGCCCTGAAGGTGCCCTTCGTCTTCTCCTCGAACGGCGACGGCTTCGTGTTCCATGACCGCACAGCCACGACCGGCCCTGTCGAGACCACCCTGGCTCTGGATGCCTTCCCCGGACCGGAGGAACTCTGGGCCCGATACAGCGCCTGGAAGGGGATCGCATCCGGCGCGCAGGACATGGTCCTGCAGGACTATCACGATGACGGCTCGGGCAAGGAGCCGCGCTACTACCAGCGCAATGCGATCAATGCGGCGGTCGAGGCCATCGCGCGCGGGCAGGACCGGCTGTTGCTGGTCATGGCGACCGGCACCGGCAAGACCTACACGGCCTTCCAGATCATCTGGCGACTGTGGAAGGCCGGTCGCAAGAAGCGCATCCTGTTCCTGGCCGACCGCAACATCCTGGTCGACCAGACGATGGTCAACGATTTCCGCCCCTTCGGCGGCGCGATGGCCAAGCTGTCGGCCAGGGCCGGGACGATCAGTTCGGCGGACGGCACGCCGACCGGCATCGCTACAGCCGTCGACAGTGGCCGCAGGATCAACAAGTCCTACGAGATCTATCTCGGCCTCTACCAGGCGATCACCGGGCCCGACGACAGCCAGAAGCTCTACCGCGACTTCTCGCCGGACTTCTTCGACCTGATCGTCATCGACGAGTGCCATCGCGGCAGCGCGGCCGAGGACTCGGCCTGGCGCGAGATCCTGGAGTATTTTTCCTCCGCGACGCAGATCGGCCTCACTGCCACGCCACGCGAAACCGAATACGCCTCCAACATCGCCTATTTCGGCAAGCCGGTGTTCACCTATTCGTTGAAGCAGGGCATCCAGGACGGCTTCCTGGCGCCCTACAAGGTGGTTCGGGTCCACATCGACCGCGACGTCGAGGGTTACCGGCCCGAGAAGGGCCAGCGCGACCGCGATGGCGACGAGGTCGAGGACCGCATCTACAACACCACCGACTTCGACCGGACCCTGGTGCTGGAGGAACGGACACGGCTGGTCGCACGCAAGGTCTCGGATTTCCTCAAGGAGAGCGGCGACCGCTTCCAGAAGACCATTGTCTTCTGCGTCGATCAGGAGCACGCCGACCGGATGCGCCAGGCCCTGGTCAACGAGAATGGCGACCTGGTGGCCGCAAACCATCGCTATGTCATGCGCATCACCGGCGAGGACACGGAGGGCCAGGCCGAGCTTGGCAACTTCATCGACCCGGAATCGACGCACCCCGTGCTGGTCACCACCTCGCGCCTGCTCTCGACCGGTGTCGATGCGCAGACCTGCCGGCTGATCGTACTCGACCGCGATGTCGGCTCGATGACCGAGTTCAAGCAGATCGTCGGCCGCGGCACCCGTGTGCACGAGGACACGAAGAAGTACTACTTCACCCTGATCGACTTCCGGGGCGCCAGCCGGCATTTCGCCGATCCGGACTTCGACGGCGAGCCGGTGCAGATCTACGAACCGGGCGCGGACGACCCGATTGTCCCTCCCGACCCGGCTATCGATGGCGACGACGGTCTTGACGAAGACGCGGCCGATCCCTTCGATCCGGAGACCGAGACGCTGCTGATCGACCCGGTGGCGCCATCGGACATTCCGGGCAAGCGGCGCAAAGTCTATGTCGACGGCGTCAGCGCCGCGATCGTGGCCGAGCGGGTCCAGTACATGGACGAGAACGGCAAGCTGGTGACCGAAACCCTGCGCGACTTCACGCGCAAGGCACTGCGGAAGCGCTATGCCAGCCTGGACGACTTCCTGAAGCGCTGGAAATCCGAACAGCGCAAGCAGGCTATCGTCGAGGAGCTGGCGGCGGAGGGTCTGCCTTTGGATCCCATCGCCGATGAGGTCGGCAAGGATATCGACCCCTTCGACCTGATCTGCCACGTCGCCTTCGACCGGCCGCCATTGACCCGCCGGGAGCGCGCGGAGAATGTCCGCAAGCGCGACGTCTTCACCAGGTATGGCGCGCAGGCCCGCGCGGTGCTGGATGCCCTGCTGGACAAATATGCCGACGAAGGCGTGCTGAACATCGACGACGCCAACGTGCTGCTTCTGTCACCCTTTGCCGGCATGGGGACGCGGGTGCAACTGGTGAAGGCATTCGGCGGCAAGAGTGGCTTCGCGCAGGCAGTGCACGACCTGCAGGCCGAGCTGTATCGGGAGGGGGCCTGACAGATGTCCCAAGAAGGTCTGGGAAGAACGATCCAGCTGTTTCTGGCCGATGGCGTGCCCAACGGTCTGACAATCGCGTCCATTCACGGCTGGACCGGATCCGTCCTTGTCGCCAGCCAGTCGACGTTCAACAGGTTACGGGCGCGTCCCGAAGCTGATCGCACCGGTGTCTACATCCTCTTCGGTCCTGATCCCGATGATGGGCTTTCGATGCGCGCCTATATCGGCGAGGCCGACTGCGTCAGGGAACGCATCAACCAGAGTGCGAAGGAGAGGGGCTTCTGGGAGACCGCCGTCGTCGTCACGACCAGCGACGAGGCGCTGACCAAGGGCGATGTCCGCTATCTGGAAGCGCGGCTGATTGCGCTGGCCAGGGAGGCCGGACGCGTGAAGCTCGACAACGGCCAGACACCGGAATCCGATCGCCGGCGACTGCCCGAGGCCGGGCGCGCCAACATGGAAGCCTTCCTTTCAAACCTGAAGGTCATCCTGCCGGTGGTCGGCGTCGACCTGCTGAAGCCTCGACCGGTCGGAACAGTAACGGCTCCGACAGCAACGGGTGAACCCTCTCAGACCCGATTCGAGATCCGGCACAGGAGCGGTGTGCAGGCGACTGCAATCGAAGAGAACGATGAGTTTGTCGTGCTCGAGGGCAGTCAGGCGCTGAAGGACGCGGGCCACAAGGGGACGAACCAGTACGGCGATCTGAAACAGGAGCTCATCGCCCACGGCGTTCTGACTGCAACCGAGAACGACCCGTTCTACAGGTTCACACGTACCTATGCGTTCAGAAGCCCGTCAGCGGCGGCAGCTGTCATTCTCGACCGCAATTCCAACGGCCGGCAGGAATGGAAGGTCGCCGGAGAAAAGCTGACCTATCACGACTGGCAGGAACTCAAGACCAGCCAGGAGAGCCCCGAACCGGAAGCCGCCGCGCCCTGATACGAAAGCCCCGATGACCATCCGCACCACCATCAAGTCCATCCAGGACATCATGCGCAAGGACGTGGGCGTTGACGGCGACGCCCAGCGCGTCAGCCAGCTCTGCTGGATGCTGTTCCTGAAGATCATCGACGACCAGGACGAGGAGCTGGAGATCCTCGACGAGTCCTACGAGTCCCCCCTGCCCGACGACCTGCAGTGGCGGAACTGGGCGGCAGATGCGGAGGGGATCACCGGCGACGAGCTGCTCGCCTTCGTCAATGACGAGCTGTTTCCGCGCCTGAAGGACCTGCCCGTCGCAGCCGGCCCGCGCGCCCGCGTGGTCCGCAGCGTTTTCGAGGACGCCTACAACTACATGAAGTCCGGCCAGCTGATGCGGCAGGTCATCAACCGCATCGCCGAGATCGACTTCAACGACCTGACCCAGCGCCAGCACTTCGGCGACATCTACGAGCAGTTGCTGAACGACCTGCAGTCGGCGGGCAATGCCGGCGAGTACTACACCCCGCGCGCCGTCACCGCCTTCATGGTCGCGCGGATCGACCCCCGGCCCGGCGAGGTGCTGCTGGATCCGGCCTGTGGCACCGGCGGCTTCCTGACCTGCGCCATCGACCACATGCGCGAGCATCACCTGAAGCGGCCCGAGGACACGGCGCTGATGCAGGCCGGCCTGCGCGCGGTGGAGAAGAAGCCGCTGCCGCACATGCTGGCCACCACCAACATGCTGCTGCACGGCATCGAGGATCCGTCCTTCCTGCGCCACGACAACACCCTGGCCCGCCCCTACATCTCATGGGGCCGGGACGAGCGCGTCGACATCGTGCTGACCAACCCGCCCTTCGGCGGCAAGGAGGAGGACGGGATCGAGAGCAACTTCCCGCAGCAGTTCCGCACGCGGGAGACGGCGGACCTGTTCCTGGCCCTGATCATCCGCCTGCTGAAGCCCGGCGGGCGGGCGGCGGTGGTGCTGCCCGACGGCACCCTGTTCGGTGAGGGGGTGAAGACCCGGCTGAAGGAGCACCTGATGACGGAGTGCGACCTGCACACCATCGTCCGCCTGCCCAATTCCGTCTTCCGCCCCTATGCCTCCATCGGCACCAACCTGCTGTTCTTCGAGAAGGGCCGCCCGACGCGGGAGACCTGGTACTGGGAACATCGCGTGCCCGAGGGCCAGAAGGCCTATTCCATGACCCGGCCGATCCGGCTGGAGCATCTGGACGACTGCGCCGCCTGGTGGGGCGGACCGGCGCGTGAAGGCCGGGTCGAGACCGATCGTGCCTGGAGGGTCGGGATCGATGATGTCCGCGCGCGTGGCTGGAACCTGGACAGCAAGAACCCGCATGCGGTGGCCGAGGACCATGGCGATCCGGAGACCCTGCTGGCGGACCTGGACGCCGCCGAGGCCGAGGTGGCGGCGATCCGCGCCGAGCTGAAGGCGATCCTGGCCGGGGCGCTGCTGCGATGAACCCCGAACGGCTGCTGGCGCTGTACGAGCGGATCACGGAGGCGCCGGACGCGGTGCCGCGCCTGCGCCGCTTCATCCTCGACCTCGCGGTGCGGGGCAAGCTGGTGCCGCAGGATCCGACCGACGAACCGGCGTCGGAATTGTTGAAGCGGATCGCGGCGGAGAAGGCGCGGCTGGTGAAGGTGGGGGAGATCAGGAAGCCAAAGGCCCTGCTACCCATCACTGACGAGGAAGTCTCATTCAGTTTGCCAAACAGTTGGACATGGGTACGTCTAGGAATATTAAGTAAAATTGTTACGAGCGGCTCGCGCGATTGGGCAAAATTCTACGCCCCCGACGGGGCCATTTTTGTACGAATGAGCAATTTGTCAAAATATCACTACTGGCTCCGTCTAGACAATATTCAGTACATCAATCCGCCTGACGATGGCGAAGGCACTCGAACCCGCTTGGAGGGCGGCGACATTCTCATTTCTATCACTGGCGATGTCGGAATGCTCGGGCTGATCCCTGACGGATTTGGCGAAGCATATATCAATCAGCACACTGCGATGGTTCGGCCTATGCCCGAGATGAACGGCCGTTACTTGCCCGAGCTGTTCCGCTCGCCATTCGCGCAAAACCAATTCAACGCACCCCAGCGGGGAATAAAGAACAGTTTTCGGCTTACGGACGTGACGCAGTTCGTTGTCCCCCTACCACCCCTCGCCGAGCAACACCGCATCGTGGCGCGGGTGGACGAGCTGATGGCGCTGCTGGACAGGCTGGCGGCGGCACGGACGGCGCGGGAGGCGACGCGCGACCGGCTCGGCGCCGCCAGCCTGGCACGCCTGACCGCACCCGACACACCGGCGGAGGATTTCTCCGATCACGCCCGCTTCGCCCTTGATGCGCTGCCCGCCCTCACAGCGCGCCCCGACCAGGTCAAGGCCCTCCGCCAGACCATCCTCAACCTCGCCGTCCGCGGTAAGCTGGTGCCGCAGGATCCAACCGACGAACCGGCTTCGGCGTTGCTCAAGCGGATTGCCGCTGAGCGCGCGGCGTTCTTGGATGCCAACTATCCGAACCCATCGGAGGCCAAGACCCAGAAAAAGAAGCAAGCGCAGCAGCGGCTACCGAGTTCCCTGCCAGAACTACCGCTCGGATGGTCATGGGCGACCCTTCAGCAATGCTCATTGATGGTGATCGACTGCAAGAACAAGACTGCGCCCTACTCGTCGACTGGGATCAAGCTTGTCCGGACGACGAATGTCCGAGACGGCTCGCTCAACTCGAACGACCAGAAGTTCGTTTCCGAAGCGACCTACGAAGCTTGGAGCCTTCGCGCGAAACCGGAGCCCGGAGACATCCTAATCACTCGTGAGGCCCCCATGGGCGAGGTATGTATCATCCCTGACGGCGAGAGAATCTGCCTCGGTCAACGCATGATGCTCGCGCGCCTCGTGCCAGACACAATCGATGGGCGCTTCATGCTCTATTCCTTGCGCGATCCGGATCTTATGGAGCGCGTTCAAGACAAGCCGCTCGGAATGACGGTTCAACACCTTCGGGTAGGCGGTGTGGAGACATTACTCGTCCCCCTCCCACCCCTCGCCGAACAACAGCGTCTCGTGGCCAAGGTCGATGCCTTCATGGCCCTCTGCGACCGGCTGGAGGCTGCCCTGTCCGCCGTCGACGCCGCCCGCGCGCGGCTGCTGCAGGCCCTGCTGCACGAGGCGCTGGAACCGGCGACCACGGTGCAGGACGCGGCGGCGTGAACGGTCTGTCCCGCCATGCCTGAACACAGGCAGATTGAAGCGCTGGAGAAGACGCAGGCGGCCATCCGGGTTTTTGCCCGGCGCGAGTTCCAGGCTCTCGGACGCAAGGTCATCTACCGGCTGCAGCGCATCGGCCCGTCCGGTATCTTCGCCGACGATCTGCGACCTCGAACGCTCTGGGACGAGTACTGCCACGAGGTCCGGCACGGTCCCCACAGCCAGCTTGACTCCGCATGGGAGCAGACGCTGACACCCGTCCTCGACGACGTGCTCGACCGCGTCCCCCGCGAGACCGCCGTCCTCCTGACGATCCACGCGTCATGGGACGCGGACATGGAAAACGACCCGCAGATGCTCGGCTCGGTCTCGCGAGAGGGCCTGAGGGATATGCTCTTGCGTGAATTGCAGGCGGTCGCTCTCCGGTACATGGACAGGGGAGGCGAGACCGCGCAATGACAGTCACTGCAAGGATGCTCTTCGACCGGCCGCAGCAGAAGATTGCGCCGATCATCCGCGACCTGCTGGCCCGGTGCCGGGACGCGCAGATCGTCTCGGGCTTCGCCACGCCAGACGGGATCGAGGCCCTCCGCGCGACCAGGGCATCCGCCAGGATCAGTCGCTTCGTTCTCGGCGCCGGCACATTCAAGGCTTTCGAGACGCTGGACCAGATGATCGCCGGCGGCCTGCCGCCCGCCGCCGCGCGTATCCATCTTGGGCTCACGCGGGCAACCGGCACCCGGAAGCATCCCTTCGCCCGATACCGCCCGATGCTGCACAGCAAGATCTACTACTTCGATCTTCCGGGCGATGAGGCAGCAGCAGTCGTCGGTTCCAACAACCTCACCGGCTTCGCCCTGCGGGGCCTGAATGGTGAGGCGGCCGTGCTGCTCGAAGGACCATCCGCGGATCCGGTGTTCGAGGACATCCGGAACCATATCGCCGAGAGCTATCGCCAGGCACGGCCCTATGACAGCTCGCTGAAGGCGGCCTATGCACAGTGGTACAAGGACTATCTGGACCAGCTCGGCATCGTCACAACGGACATGCCTCGCGACAGCGACTCAACTGCCACCCTGATCCTTTATGCAGAGGCGCCCGTCGGAGCTTTGCCAACAGTCGGAGACCACATCTACTTTGAAATCGACATCCGCCTCGAAGAAGTGAGGAGGATCGGAACGGAGGTTCACCTGCACCTGCTTCCGACGCTGCCATCGACTCCACGCGAGGCTTTGAACGCGTCAACAGGTTCCAATCCTGCCTACTTCTGCAAGATCGAAATGATTGACGCAACTTCCGGGTCGGCAGAGCAGAAAGCCGATTGGCTGATCGATCATCGGGCGAGCCCCAGGCTAAGACCGGCACCTCGACCGTTCCGACCGACATTGACCGTTGGCATGCAGCAGGTCCGGGTCCGGATCGAACGAGATCTGGAGGAGCAGTTCGACTATCTGTTCGACTCCGGGAAAGGTGTCTGGCGACCGGAGCTTGGGCAGGAGGGTGTCAACGACGAGGCAACGGGAACCCGCTGGCAACTGGTTCAGGGGTTCAACGAGCAGGGCGCGGACGATGCACCATTGCTGCTGGAGTCCATGACCCCGCGCGAGATGCTGCCCGGTGCGGATTCTTTCATTCTCTTCTCCCGTCGCCGCCGTCGTCTCGGCAGGCGCGAGAGTACATGACCGGTAGCCGAAGCCAGGGGAGCACGTCATGACAAAGGTTCCGCTCGGGCGGCTCGTCCGCATCGACAATCTGCGCGGGCCGTGGCCCAGCGAGTCCGGCGACTTCACGCCCTGGCTGGCGCAGGAGGAGAACCTGGCCATCCTGAGCGAGACGCTCGGTCTGGAACTGGAGCTGGAGGCACAGGAAAAGGCTGTCGGAGACTTCCGCGCCGACATCCTGTGCAAGGACGCCGGCTCGAACGCCTGGGTGCTGATCGAGAACCAGCTGGAGAAAACCGACCACAAACATCTCGGTCAGTTGCTGACCTATGCTTCGGGCCTGGAAGCGGTGACCATCATCTGGATAGCGGCAAAATTCGACGAACAGCATCGCTCGACGCTGGACTGGCTCAACCGCATCACCGACGAGGATTTCCGCTTCTTCGGCATCGAGATCGAACTCTGGCAGATCGGCGACTCGCCGATGGCACCGAAATTCAACGTGGTCTCCAAGCCGAACAACTGGTCGAACGAGGTTCACAAGACCGTCAGGAACATCGATGAAGGCAACCTGTCGGAACGGCGGCTTCTCCAGCGCGATTACTGGAAGGGCGTGCATGCGGCGCTCGACCGGATCGGTGGCCCTGTCTCCGGCAATCGCACTCCGCAACCGCAATCGTGGATGTCGTATTCAATCGGGCGCAGCGAGTTCGGGCTCGGCGGCGATGTCCTGCGCCGACGGAGGCAGATCAGGGTCAACTTTTACACCGACGGCGCCCATGCCGAGGCCTATTTCCGCGCGCTGGAAGCTGACCGGGCAGAGATCGAAAGCGAACTCGGCGCCACGCTCACCTGGGAACCGCTGCCCAACCGCCGTGCCTGTCGCATCGCGCATTATCTCGGCAATGTTGATCCCGAGGACCGCGCCGACTGGCCACGCCAGCACGAATGGATGGCGAAGTGGCTCAACAGCTTCCATCGGGTCTTCGCCAGCCGCGTGAAGGAACTCGATCTCGACGACTGGCGCAATGACCCGGAAGACGAGGGCGCCGACGCGGCAACCGCCGGGACCGATATGCCATGACCTTTGCCGGGGAGGCGACCGACTGGGCCAGGGTAGCGGTGTTGCTGGAGGAACTCTATCGCGCGTCGACCGGGCTGGAGGCGATCTTCCCCGACCGGAAATTCACGCTCGACGGCCATCTGGTGGGCAGCATCGGCGAGGTCGTGGCCGCGTACATGTTCGGCCTGCGCCTGAACCCGGCATCGACGCTCGGCCACGATGCCATCGCGGCCGACGGCCGGCAGGTGGAGATCAAGCTGACCCAGGGCAAGGGCATCGCCATCCGGCACGAGCCGGAGCATCTGATCGTGTTGCACCGTCCTGCCGGCGGACCGGTCCGCGTGGTGTTCAACGGCTCGGGCGCGCCCGCGTGGCAGGCCACCGGCAAGATGCAGAAGAATGGCCAGCGGCCCATCAGCCTGACGCGGCTCCGGACGGTCGACCGGGCGGTGGCCGCATCCGACCGCCTGCCGCAGCTGCGGGACGCCCCCGTCTGACCCACGGACCCTCCCACCCGGCAACATGGCCGGAAATCCCGGAATACCTGTCCCGCGAACGGGATGCTCCCGCTGTTGAATGTTGCGGCGACTGTAATGCGCCGTCAAAGTTGTTTCAATACGGGGGGTTGCAGTCGTCGTCGGAACAGCGGCGCCGATTGAGGGAGGATGGCACGGTATGTGGGAAACCGCGCTCAGAAATCTGCATGAGTTCGGAACGCTGGTCGGCCAAGGCGTGCTCTGGATCGCCAGCGGGCTGCGGCAGGAACATGCACCCGGTCTGGTCTGCGTGGTTCTTGTCGCTGCTTTGGTGCTCGCCTGCATCCGGTATTTCCTGCAGATCCGCGGCACCCTCCGAGCCATCCGTTCCTTCACCGGGATCGTCGCGCGGGTGCCGGACGCCTCAGCGTTCCAGCGGGACTATATCGATCTCTCGCGCGACCTGAACGCGCTGGAGGGGCAGCGCGGCCCGTCCGACCAGCTTGGCGCGGCCTGGCGCGAATATGCCGAGACGCTGGAGCCGTCGCCGTCCGGCAATCGCGTCTACAACGCCGTCCGGCCGTCGGTCTATTTCAATCGCGAGGACCTCGGGATCGAGGACGGGTTCTGGCGCCATGTGCCGGCGCTGTTCGTGTCGGTCGGTCTGTTCCTGACATTTCTGGGACTGGTAGCGGCACTCGAGCAGGCTTCAACAGCACTGGATTGCGCAACACGGGCTGCGCCGGCTGCCGCGGGGATCGAAGACAAGTGCAGCTATCAGACCCCCGGAAAGCAGGTGGGGTCCACGACGGCAAATGAAGCCGACGAGCAGCAAGGCACGGATTCCGGAGTAACCGGGGCGCTGCAGAACCTGCTCTCGGTCGCCAGCGCCAAGTTCATCATGTCGCTCACCGGACTGGCATGTTCGATCCTGTTCACCATCGCCCTGCGGTTCGGGACCGGGCGGATCGATCACCGGCTGCTGGCGCTCTGCAATGCCATCGAGAAACGGGTGCTGTTCCGCACGCCCGAGAGCCTGCTGGCCCTGATGCTGGCGCAGCAGGTGGAGCAGACCGAACAGATGAAGGGCCTGCTGCCCGAGCTGGTGGCGCAGCTCGGGCGTCCCCTGCAGTCTGCCGCCGAGCAGCAGACGGCGCGGCTGGCGGCAATGGAGACCAGCCTGACCGACGGCTTCCGCGGCCTGAACGAGGGCGTGCCGGCGGCCATCCGGGACTCGATGATCCCGATCATGGAAAGGCTGGAGCAGAACCTGGGTTCCACCACCAGGGACATCGCCGACGGGCTGAGCGGCCAGCTGACGGCCGGCATGCAGGAAGCCTTGAGCCAGATGGGCCGGACCATGGAGGAGGTCGGCGCATCGCTCTCCGCCATGGCCGCGCGGATGGACAGTTCGTCGAACACCATGGCCGGCCAGGTCGATGCCGCAGTGGCCGCGCTGGCGGCGCAGATCGGTGAATTGCGGACACAGATGGCCGCCTCGGCGGGGCAGGCCGCAGAGGTGCTGAACGAAGGCACCGAGCGCCTGCTGTCGCGCATGGACACGGCGCTGCAGGCAATCCAGCAAAATACCGAGAACAGCGGCCAGGCGCTGGAGCGCGCAGGGCGGATGCTGCGCGAGGCCGCGACGGAGATCGCCGAGTCGATCCGCAATGCCGGCACGGCATCGGCCGAGGCGGCGGGCGCAGCCGTGCGCGGTGCCGGCACCGAGGCGACCACGGCAATGGGCGAAGGTCTTTCCGCGCTGGTCGGCAAGCTGTCGGGGGCGATGTCCGACATCGAGAACCAGACCGGACGCTTCGCCGAGGCCTTTCGCGGCGACTTGCTCGCCCCGCTTGAGGATTTGCGCGCGAGCATGAACCAATGGCGGGAGGCGATCCAGGCGGCGACCGCCCAGAGCCAGCGCCATGCCGATGCGGTCAGCAACAGCGCGGGCGCCGTCGAGCTTGCCAACACCGAGATCACGCGAACGACCGACAGCCTCGCCCGCGCCACCACGCCAATGGCTGAGGCGGTGGACAGCATCAAGGCATCCAACCGCGAACTCGCCCGGGCGATCGAGGCGACCGCCGGTGCCATCGAAACGGCACTGCAGGGCATGCAGACCCCGCAGGCGGCAATGCTCAAGACCCTGGAGGCAATCGAGCAGGCGGTCGACGATTTCTCCAACATCGTCAATCGCTACCAGGACATCGACAGCTCGCTCGGTCGCGCGTTCCAGCAGATCCGCGACAGCGTCTCGCAAAGCGTGCAGGAGATCGGTGGCTTTGCCGAGACGCTGAACACACAGAGCGCCAAGGCCCTGACTGACCTTCGATCCGTGGTCGAGCAGATCGAACCCTATCGCGGACCGAACAGGACCTAAGCGCTCATCATGGCAATCTTGAGCGGACGGACACGGCGGCAGGAAGAGGAAGGCGAGTCGGTCTTCGTCTCGATGACCGACCTGTCCGTATCGTTCCTGTTCATCCTGCTGATCCTGCTGGCCTTCTTCGCCACGCAGTTCCGCCCCGACCAGACCATTCCCCTGGAGGAGCACAAGCGGATCGTCGGCGAGTTGACCGCCGAACGCGATGCCGCGCTCGCCGAAGTCGAACGGCTCGACGGGATCATCGCGGACCTCAGGGTGAATCTGGCGCAACGGGACGCGCGGATCGCGGATCTGGAACAAACGCTCTGGCGCGCCTGGAAGAGAATCAAGGAACTCGAGGACAGGATCAGGGAACTGCAAGTGCCCGATCCGCTGTCGGAATATCTCCGGCAAGCGACCGACCAGCGGAACCTGTTGCTGTCCGAGCTCAAGAAGCGGATCGAGGAACGGACGGACATCAAGGTCTCCATCGACCAGGACAGCGGCCTGATCCGCCTGTCGGCGGACGAGCTGTTCGCCTCGGGACAGTGGCGTGTCGTCTCGGACCCCGACGGGGCCGCGTTCAACATCGCACTGGCGATCGCCGATGCCCTGGCCGCGGTGCTGCCGCCCTACACAATCGGTGAGGGTGGACGCTTCGACATCGAAAAGAACCGCTACAGCGCCCTGATCGAAACGGTCCAGATCGAGGGGCATACGGATGTGGTACCGGTCAGCGGTCGTGGCGAACTGATCGACAACTACGACCTGTCTGCCCGGCGGGCGGCCGAGATGTTCCGGGTGATGGCTGGAGCCAGCGACCGCCAGCTCATGCGGTTCCGCAACCTGTCCGGCCATCCGGTGCTGTCCTTCGCCGGGTATGGCGAGATGCGGCCGTTGCCACGGCAGCCTGATACAAGCGAACAGGACAACAACCGGCGCAACCGGCGCATCGACCTGCGGGTGATCCTGCAATTGCCCCGCAGCGTGGGCGAGATCGACAAGATCAAGTCGGCACTGCGGGACAGCGCCGGCGGGACGGTCGTTCATGACTGAGATCATCGACCTGTCGGCCATCCTGCGGGACCCGCTCCGCCGCACCGTGACCCTGCCGCGGATCGCCGCCGAACCTGTGGCGACGAACCGGGCAGCAAAGGCGATACATGATCGCTGGCCCGATGTCGCCGGCCGCGAGCTCGTGACCAATCCGGAAATCATCGTGCGCAAACTGCTGATGCGGATCCGGGGTAACGACTGGACCGACTGCTACTGGAGCGAACTCTGCGATGCGGTGCGCGCGATCTGCGACACGCGGAAGTCATTGTGGCGCGAGCCGGAGTTCGCCCCGGTCCTTGACCTGCTCTACCAGGAAATCCGGCGTGGCGAGCAACCGGTCTTTGTCGCCGCCGCAGCCCGCGCCTATGTCGACAGCTGGGACAGAAAGACCGCGCTCACCGTCGAGCTGGCGCATCGACTGCTGCAGCGGGATACGGTCCAGACGGACTGGTTCCATCATCTGGCCACCGTCTGCGACCTGTTCAATCCCGACGAAGTCGTTGGGCGACTGCGCGCGGTCCTGATCGGCGCCGACAATCCCTACGAGGCCATCCGGACGCTGGGCCTTTTGGCGCCCCACGGCCCCGGACTGATGCAGGCCGTTCACGCGGACCTGCTCCGGCATCTCGACCGGCGGCTGCAGCAGGGGGATATCGCGGCCTATCGACAGCTGCTGGACTGGATCGCGCCCGACGGCAGGGACCCGATGGTCGCGGGTGCAGGTGAAGCGATCGCGGCGATGCTGCAGCCTTGGGTCAAAAGGGATCCTTCGGACGAACTTAGGAGATTTCTGGAAGCCAAGCTGGTGAACGGCTTTGGTGATCCGCGAATATCGAAATCGGGTGCTTGGGGTCGATGCCGCCAAGTCGCGCCAGAGGCCCTAGACGTGTTTTTGCGATGGTTGACGGAAGTAACCATACGCACATTTTTCGACATTATCGATCGGGTCACCGGTAGCGAGATGTGGAAGGATAGAGGTGTATTTTGGCTTGATCGATACGAAAAACAAAATATTTCCGAAGCTTGGTTCGCCCTAAGCGATGAAGGCGCAAAGGTTGCGAGAGAAATGATAAATGAATCGAACGGCTTATTAACATTAAAGTTCGCGCGAAATACTTCTGGAGCTGCCCAAGATCGAGAAAAATCATTGTTAATATTCAAAGATAATGGACTATGGGTTGTGGAAGGTACTCACAATTTTTCTGTACGGATTTTCTCAAAAGAATCTTCTGGAAAAATAACGCCATACCTTTCGCAATATGATTGCGAATCTATTAGATACTCCGAGAGAACAGATCCTAGGATTATCGCCATTCCCCATTTGGGCAAGGCTTATTTGACTCAACCCAAAGGTGTCGACGGTCCGTGGCAGAGAAAGGTCACAAAGAAGATCGCAGAATGGTCCAGGTAAGAGCCAATCGATCCGACGATGACGTCATGTTCACCGCCCAAACCGAAGGCGCAAAGCGCTGGTTCGGGTTCGCCAAATCACCCGACGTCGTTCTTTCTACCGAAGAATGGACACGCGAGGACCATGCACTGGCCACAGCAATCGCCGAACTGCGTCGCATCGGCGAGGAAGGCATTGGCTTGGTGCGGTTCGAGGATGACCGAATTGTCGCCGACCATGCCGCCGCCGCGGCGCTCGGCTCCGCAGCCGCCCGACAGCTCGGACTTCCGGAGACCGCGCCCTACGCCTTTCATGCGGACACGCGCGGCACGATCGGCAAGGAGAATTTCCGCCTCGTCGGCGACTGGATGGACGGCGGCCGTCCGGTCTCGGCCAAACGGGCCGGGGCGTTCCTGACAACGGCCGAAGGAATCTTCCGCATCCCCGAACCGATCTATTCGGCCCTCGAGTTGTGCGACAGCTTCGAGGCAGGCGCGGTCGACCTGCCCGAACACTGGGCCGCGCTGGCAAAGTTCCGCGCGTCGCTCGATCCGGCAACCGCGGGCGATCTCGGGATCAAGCCGGACGCCGGCGACCTCGTCCGCATGGCTGCCGCACTGCAGGAAACGAAGATATTCACCGCCGCCGCCTGCTCGCTGTCGCTCCGGAATGATGATGGTGCGTTCCGTTTCGATCCGGTGCTGTTCGACAAGGCCACAGTCGAAGCACGGCGTGAGTCGGGGCTGGAGATCAGCGAGACCGACGGATTGCTGGGGCAAGCGCAGGGCGATGCGTTCCGGAACGATCCCGGGCGCGGCTTCGCGGCATTCGACAGGGTGAAGCGGACCTACGTGGTCGGACGCGGCCAATACGTATTGCTGGATGACGATCTCGCCACCGTTCTGCAGGTCGTGCGCGACAAGCAGCAGGCGCCGCTGGAGGAGCGCAAGGCGTTCTTCGCCAATCCGAAGCCGGCGATGCGGCAGGCGCTGGAGGCGAAGCGGGACCAGGACATCGATAGTCCCGACGCGGCAATGGCATCCGAGGAGGCCGTGGATACTGTCCTGGAAGCCCTCTTCCAGGAGACACTGGAATATGCCGATCGGGCCATCGGTACCGGGGTCTGGCAGAAGCCGGAGCTGGAGTTCCTGCCAAAGGTCTCGAACGTATGGCTGCCCGAAACCTTCGCGGTCAACCTGGACGGCACCTGGGTCAACGTCTCGGAGTCTACTGCCCCGGCGGCGCGGAAGGAACTGCAGGCGGCTATCGCCGAAGGACGGCCGAGCGTCGAGATCGACGGCAAGCCGGTTCCGGCGACGCCCCAGGCACTCGTCGACTTCGACCGCCAGGTCCGGATACGGGGGGCTCCGCCCGCACCGGAACCCGCCCCGAAACCGGAGGAATTGGCCGGCCCGGAAAAGATCGTCGTCACCGTCCATGCGAACTTCGTCGAGGAAGACTGGGAACCGAAGACGCAGCCGCGTGAGGCGCCATTGGGTATGCCGCTGCCGGATTCGATCCGGACGCGGGCGATGGCCCACCAGGTCGAGGGAATCGACTGGCAGATCGCGACATGGCGGGCGGGCATGCCCGGTATCCTGAACGCCGACGACCAGGGCCTCGGGAAGACGTTCCAGACCCTCGCCTTCCTTGCCTGGCTGCGGTCCGTGCAGCGCGCGGGCCCACCCGAGAAACGACTCCCGATCCTTGTCGTCGCGCCGACCAGCCTGTTGCGCAACTGGGAGCGCGAGGTCGAGCATCATCTCGCGCCCGAAACGCTTGGCACGCTCGTAACTGCCTATGGCAGCACCTTGCGGCAGTTGAAGGCTGACGGCATGTCCGGAACCGACCTCGGGGACGGGCGGGCCCGGCTCGACTTCGCGGCGACCCAGGCCGATATCAGGCTTGGCAACGGCGACCGCTGGTGGGTGCTCACCAGCTACGAAACCCTGGCGAACTACCAGCACAGCTTTCACGCCGTGCCATTCTCGGTCGTGATCTTCGACGAGATCCAGAAGATCAAGAACGTCCAGACCATCAACGCCAACGCCGCGAGAGCCGTGAAGGCCGATTTCCGTATCGGCCTGACGGGCACGCCGATCGAGAACCACATCCTCGACCTCTGGGCCATCGTCGACGCACTGGCCCCGTTGCGGCTCGGCTCGATGAAGGATTTCGCCGCGAGCTACAAGACCATCACCGAGGAAGCGATGACGGAGCTTCACGCCCGTCTGTTCAAGCCGGTTCATGCAACGGGCGGTCGCGAATATCCGCCGCTCGGACTGCGGCGGGTGAAGGAGGATTGCCTCGGCGACCTGCCGCGCAAGGACTATCGCCTTTATCCCGGGCTGATGCCGGACATCCAGGCCAAGGTCTATGAGGAGGCGCGCGAGAAGCTGCGCGACGGTGCACGGGGCAACGCGCTGACGCTGCTGCATCATATTCGCGGGGTGTCGCTGCATCCACGCGCGCCCCGCGCCGCAGCCGCCGATCCTGACGGCTACGTCAGCGAATCCGCGCGCCTGAGGGCAGTGCTGGAACTGCTGGACAGCATCCGCGACGCGGGTGAGCGCGCACTGATCTTCATCGAGGATCACGAGATGCAGTACTTCGTCGCCGAACTGCTACGCGCCAGGTATGGCCTTCGGGAAGTCCTCATCATCAACGGGCAGACGCCGGTCAGGAAGCGCCAGCGGCATGTCGAGACCTTCCAGCGTCATCTCCAGCGGGATGAAGGCTTTGACGTGATGGTTCTCGGGCCAAAGTCCGCGGGCGTCGGTCTGACGCTGACCGCCGCGACCCACGTCATCCATCTGAGCCGATGGTGGAACCCGGCGGTCGAGGAACAGTGCAACGATCGCATCTATCGCATCGGGCAGACCCGCGACGTCACCGTGCACATGCCGCTGGCGGTCCATCCGGCACGTCAGCACCAGTCGTTCGATTGCGTGCTCAATGCGCTGATGAAGAAGAAGCGCTCTCTGGCCCGGGCGATCATCTGGCCACCGACCCAGGACGACAATGACCTCAGCGCGCTGCTGTCGGGCATCGACGGCACGTCACCCGTGGACTTTCCGAACATCGACGACCGCGACTGGCAGATGTTCGAATACTGGGTCCAGGACAGGGCCCGCGACAGCGGTGAATGGCAAGCCAGCCTGACCCGCCGCTCCAACGAGGGTGGTGCGGACGTGGTGCTGGAACACCGGGTGCGGAAGGACAGCTGGGCGCTAGCGCAGGCCAAGCACACCACCAGTCCCGACCGGCCCGTGGGCATTGCGGCGGTTCAGCAGGTCATCCGCGGCCGGACGGAATGGGGCAAGCCAAACCCGCAGCTTGTGGTGATCACCAATGCCGCCAGCTTTACACAGGACGCCATGGATATGGCCCGGCGGGAAGACGTTCGTCTGGTCGGGCGACATCAGCTCAGCCTCTGGCCGCACCACATCCTGGCTTAGGGGACGGACCGGGCGATATCCATGTCAGGGCTCGAACGCCCCGATGATCCCATCCGCATGTGCCGCGACATCGGCGCCCTGGCCGGCCCAGGTCCGCAGCCAGTCACGGTAGCTGGTGGCGATGAAGCGGACCTCGTCGCCCGCCACCGCCGCGGCGAAGCGGGAGATCTCGTCGCGATGGCGCCGGATATCCTCGGGCAGGATCGGCTGGTCGCCGCGCATGGCCGGTTCCGCGTAGAGGTAGCAGAGCACCGGCGCGCGGTCCTGCAGCCGCCCCTCGGTCACCAGGCCGAAGGCATGCTTCAGCAACTGCGCCGCGTCGAGGTGACGGAAGGTTCCGGGCTCTGCGCGCAGGCTGTCGCGCATGGCCTCGAAGCGGCGCATGTGCTGGCCCCAGACAGTGCGGTCATAGGCGACCGAGAGCGCCACGCTTTTCGCGTCGCGGAACGGCTCGAAGCGCTTGCTCTCGACACCGATCAGGGTGGTCGGCGTCCGCACCACGGCGTCGAGCCAGGGATGCCGTCCGCCGCGCCAGGGGAAGCGGGCGGAGAACTCGACATCGACTATCTCGGGGACGCCGGCATCTTCCAGTCCCGGCAAGGGCGGCAGCCGCTCCGGTCGCCCGATGAACCAGCCGAAGCAGTTTACCGCCAGCGCCGCCGAGCTTTCGGGACTGGCCAGCTTGCCGGACCCGGCCTCGTTGCCGCCGGCCTTTGCCAGCCGGGCCAGCACGTGGTCAACAGCCACGCCAGGCAGGAACGTCGCGTCTGTCATGGCCTCCCCCGCATCTTGCCCGTCTGCAACCAAGCCTGATGACGATTGCCGCGGCGCGCAAGCTGGACAACCATGAGGCAACACCCGCCACCCATCGAGAGCGACCCATGCCCGGCTTCTTCCTGATCGATCGAGACAGCGCGCTGCGCCCGCTCAACCAGGAGGAGCCGCTGAACGAGGCGCAGTTGCACGGCCTGCTGGATCGTCATCCCGAGATGCTGACCGGGGCGCCATTGGACGCCGACGGGCCGGCGCCGTACCTGCTGGTCCGCTCCGAGTTCCCGATCCAGGATCGCGCGATGGGCCAGGATCGCTGGTCGCTCGACATCATGCTGCTCGGCCGCGACGGCACACCGACCATGGTGGAGGTCAAGCGGGCCGGCGACCCGCGCCTCCGCCGCGAGGTGGTGGCCCAGATGCTCGACTACGCGGCCAACGGGCTGGCCTCGATGTCCGCCGCCAGCCTGCGCGACAGCCTCGCGGCGAGGGTCGAGGCGCCGGACGCGGTTCTCGACGATTTCCTCGGGCCTGAGCAGGAGGCGGACGACTTCTGGTCTCGGGTACAGGACAAGCTGGACGCGCGCGACATCCGCCTGGTCTTCGCCGCCAACGTCATCCCGCCGGAACTGCGGACCCTCGTCGAGTTCCTGAACGAGCAGATGCAGACGGTGGAGGTGCTGGCCGTCGAGGTGCGCCAGCATGTTGCCGACGGCATGCGGATGGTGAGCTCCGAGCTGATCGGCCGGACCGGTCGGGCGGCGCAGCGAAAGGGTGTCGAGCGGACGGCGGGACCGGCCTGGACCCGCCAGGAGTTCCTCGAGGCGGTGGGCGAGCGCCGTGGCCCCGAGGCGGCGCGGGCGATGGACAACCTGCTGGAATGGGCGCGGATCCATGGCTGGCCGGTCGCGTTGGGCAGGCGACCGACAGGAGGTGTCCTCCTGAAATCACCTTCAGGAACGCGGAAGACCCTGCTGGGGCTGATGCCGGACGGGCAGCTCGAGTTCTACCTGCCCCAGCTGGCGGATGAGTCCGGTGTCGAGATCGCCAGCCTTCGTACCAGCCTCGCCGCCATCTCGGAACTTGGCCTGACGGCCGGCGAGCGCTTCCCCAAGGCAAATGCGGTCAGTCTCGGATCTCTGCCGGTCTTTGCCGCGGTCACAGACCTGCTCGCGCGCGCCACACCGGCGCCGGATGATCCCGGCGACGAACCGGATCCGGACTGATGGGCCCGGTGCGCCTCACAAGGAGCCATTCTGAAGTGACAAAGACGGCGCCGAAAGTCTCCTGATGCCCTCGCAACGGACATTGGCGGGCTGAACAATGGCAGTCAGTCTTGTCGTGGCGGTGACCGATACGGACTGGTTCGAGATGCTGCGACATCGGCCGGACCTGGACGAGGTCAATTTCTGGTCGCCATCCGACCGGGATTTCAAGGCGCTCACCCCCGGCGAACTGTTCCTGTTCAAACTGCGCGCTCCGTACAATGCCATCGTTGGCGGCGGAGTATTCGCGCACGCGACCAGCATGCCATGGACATTGGCCTGGCAGGCCTTCGGTCATGCGAATGGCGCAACCGGGCCGGACGAGATGCGGCGTCGCATCGCCAGGTACAGACGTGCCGAGACCGCGGATCGGAGCGACTTCCGGATCGGGTGCCGGATCCTGACCCAGCCTTTCTTTCTCGATGAGTCCGACTGGATACCCGTACCGGGCAGCTGGTCGCGGAACATCGTTTCCTTCAAGACGTGGTCGACCGACGACACGGACGGCCTGGCACTCTGGGACGCAGTTCAGGATCGGGTTTCAGGGCAACTCCCGCCGCCGGCAGGCCTTCGTGAGGAGGCTCCCCGATTTGGCGCGCCCCAGCTGGTCCGGCCCAGGCTCGGACAGGGTGCCTTCCGGCTCCTCGTGACCGACATCTACGATCGCCGCTGCGCCGTGTCGGGCGAGAAGACGCTTCCGGCTCTCGAGGCCGCCCATATCCGCCCCTATGCGGATGGCGGACGGCATGAGGCAAGCAACGGCCTGCTGCTTCGGCGCGATATCCACAGCCTGTTCGATGCAGGCTATGTCACGGTGACGCCCGACTTGAGGTTCGAAGTCAGTCGCCGGATCAAAGAGGAGTTCGAGAACGGCCGGCACTACTACGCGCTCCATGGTCAGGCAGTCCGCACACCCGGGGCTGCCGGCCTGCAGCCGGACCCCTCTGCCCTCACCTGGCACAATGACAACCGGTTCAACGGGTAACAGGGGCGAATTGCATGGAGAGGTGGCGCCTCGCCGATGGTGCTCAGGCCGTACCGGACTATTCCCGTAACCCCGGCCCCGAAGGACCGTCCATCGCCGCGAGGCGCCGTTTCGCCGGAAATCATGCTTCATCGCGGCCTGCCCGGCAACGCCCGTCTGCACCGCAACGGCCGTAGAGTACCGGCAGCTTGTCCGGCATGCTTCCGGTCGACAGGGGAACAGGAGGCAGACGAATGCCGGTGATGTTCGAGAAGTCGGCGTGGGACACGCGCCAGCCACGGAAGGACGGCCTGCGCATCCTGGCAACGCGCTACTGGCCCCGCGGGTTGACCAGGGACCAGGTCGACCTCTACCTGCCGGACCTTGCGCCATCGAAGGGGCTGCTGACCGACTACCAGTCCGAACAGATCCAGCACCGGGAGTTTCGGCGCCGCTACCGGGAGGAAATGAAGGGCCAGAAATCCCTGATCCGGACGCTGCACTGGCTGAGCGAGGGCGGCCAGGTCCTCACGGTCATGTGCAATTGCGAGGACAGCACGTACTGCCATCGTCGCATCCTCGCCGGCCTGATCGAAAGGGGCGCCTGACCGCCTTCGTTCAGACCTTCGCCGACCGATCAGCGCAGGGATGCCCGCCAGGACTGCGCCAATAGCTCGACGTGGCTGTCCAGCGGCGGCCGGAGTTCGAAACCCTGCGGTTGGCGCGCGATGTCGTGCAGCCGGATCAGGGCATAGCGCTCGGGTTCTTCCTTGGAGAACTCCAGCTCGTTGTGGCTGATGAAGAACGGCGTGCGTGCGTGCCCCGCCGTCGACTTCACCTCGAGGAAGCGCTTTTCGCCGGAGGGGTCGAAGGACAGCACGTCATAGCCGGCCCCGTCGCCATCCTCGGCGGAGACCCAGCGAACACGCGCGGCCAGGTCGTCGCGGCCGATGAATGACAGGTGGCGCCGCTCGCGGACCAGTACCAGTTCCTCTCCCGCGCGCCCCAGTTCACGATTGCGCGCGTCCCGTTCGGCCGGGTCGAACCTGCGCACCAGCCGTTGCAGGTCGCTGTTCGCATTGGCCTTGCCGGTGTCAAGTGCGGCCGGAGGCGGGCCGATGAACAGGTCGGCCAGTTCGGCCAGTTGAAGACGTTCGACTGCGACACCAACAAGCGGCTGGTGAAGCGTCGCCAGATGCCGCTCGACACCGGCTGTCAGCCGCTTCTGAAAATTGCGTGCCGGCGCGTATCCGCGCAGCCAGGGTTCACCAAGCTCTTCGAGAACCGCGGATATGTTCCGATGCTTGTACTCGATCGACTTGATGGTTCGCCCGGTCAGGGCTCTCAGAGCCGCGTTCCGGTGCGACTTGACGAAGCGCACGGCCGCAAGGTCCAGCCGGAGCATGTCGAAATAGTCGGCAACGATGAGGTCGATCTCGCGATCGCTCCAGTTGCTACCTGTCACTCCGTCGTCAGACATCGACCTGCGCGCACCCGGATGCACCCTTCCCCCAGCGTCCAGGCTATGTCCGGGCCGACGGGCTGACAACACGGACCACAGGCGCCGGCGAGTTGGTCCAAGGCTTCAGCGAGACCGATATTGAGGGCACGGGCGGCTGCTGTCCGTCTCTCCTGACACCGTCCCGAGGAACAATGAACCTTTCCGGCCACGAATCTGTCCTCCAAACGGGCGTACGGTGCGGGAATGGCGGGCCTGGGGAAGGACCGGCTGGATGCAGTGCTCAGGACAGGCGCCGCCGCTCAATCCACCACGGGATAGTGCGGCGGGCCCCAGGGCTGGTCCGGATGGTCCATCATGATGTCGATGAACAGCGGCACCAGCAGGCGCAGGATCGCGGCGCCGTCGTGCACCTGGGCGCGGTTCACGCCGCCGTTCCAGGTGGCGCCACCGTGGACGACCTGGTTGCGCAGCACGTAGAGCCGGTCGAACACCGTGCTCAGCACCACGTCTGTCTCCTTCGCCGACAGCGCGCGGGCGAGGCGCTTCCGGCTGGCCTCGAACCGTGCGGCCCAGTCGGCGCTGTCCGCCAGGCCGTTGTGATGGTCCCAGAACGGCTGGAAGACGTAGCGGTTGTCCAGCAGTACCCGGATCGACTGGGAGAAGGTGAACCAGATCGCGTTGTAGATCCGGTTGTCGCGGTCCAGGGCGATCAGCCGCTCGAAGAACTGGCGGAAGGCGGTGCGGCCGTCCAGCCGGTCGTCGGGAATGTCCTCGGCATAGAGGGCGTTGAAGGCGATCCAGTAGAAGACGAAGGCTGCGTCGTTGTCCCCTGTCTCTCGGTTGCCGCGATCGAGCCAGCTCAGGCCCCTGTGCACCCGGAGACCGAGATTGACCGGGAAGCCGTCGCGCAGTTCCCGTTGCCGCGCCTTCAGGACAGGATGCTGCAGCCGTTCGGGAAGCATGCCCCACCTCCATGCCATGACCGGGCCTGCCGCCCGCCCCATCGGAACAGAGCATGCCAGCGAAACCGGGTGCACGCGACGGTGGTCTGGACGCCTCAGTCGTCGGTGACGATGTCGCCGGCGCCGGGCGGAAGGTGATAGTCGATGCCAAGCATCCTGGCACCCTCGGCATGGGTCGCCTGCTCGGCCGGCCAGTACCAACGGTCACCAGACGTCAGGTCCACGATCCGGCGCGCCGCCCTGAACGACGACGATGCGATCAGGCGCCGGACCGTGGCGTCGTCGGGATTCCTGTGCGGGGTGAAGGTCAAGACAGCCAGCCTCCGAAATATTTGACCACTAACGCCGTACTTGGCCACCCGGCCTCCGGTCAGTTGCCGGCCGGCCTTACCCAGCTCGCAATACCACAAAATTCGCCGGCCGTCGGAACGGACACACCATCAATAATCGCCGACAATAATCCGGGATGATGCGTAGACTATCCCAAGCGCATTCATCGCCTCTTCGAAATTTGACTGTTCCGCAGGCCAACACCAGATGTCACCACTGATCTCATCAGTCAGCTTTCGCAAAGCATTCACTTCGGAACTTGCAAGCATCTCATCGATCTTGTCCTGATCCGGATTCTTTTGCGGATTGAAAATCATGCGGCTCTGCCCTCGACCATCCGCGAAGACAAAGTGGTGCCTGGCGTTCCGGAACATGTCGCCTGCAACACGCCCTAGGACCAGTCGGGATCGACGTCGGGCGGGAAGGGCCTGCCGTATTTCGACCGGTGCAGCGCGGTGTAGCGATTGTAGAAGGCCTGGTCGCTGGCCGACCATTCGCCGCCGGGTGCCGGTGCGGCGCCCGCAGGCGCCTCCGCGACCGCGCCGTCGGTGTCGTCGATGGCCTGGAGCGCGAGATCGCGGTCCATCAGGAACTGCGCGCGATTGAGGTCGATGGCCCGGTTCAGGCTGTTGAAAACATAGGCGTGGAACACCGTCGCAAACCCCCGTTTCCATGGTCCGGAACCATAGCACGGGACGGGCGATTTCTCCATCTTTCCATCGGGTTGAGGTCGATTTTCCTCGGGGTGAAGACGCCTGGAAGCCCCTTCCGGGATGCCGGCCGGCGGGGCATCCATGACTCCTCCGGAACAGACCTCGTACCTTCCCGGAAGGCGGACTCCTGCGGTCGGAAATCGGACGGAAATGTCGCTCGTGAACGGCCCTGACACCCCCCATCGGGGAGTCATCGGCCATGACTCCCTTCAACGTGATCTGCGGAATGGCCGAACCGGCAGTCTTCCCCATCGGTAAAAGTAATCGTGGAAATACAGAGTTTTGCGGACTGCCTGTTTGCACTGCCCCGTGAAGGCCACGGTGAGCACCGTAGATGGATCGCAGGCGCCGGTGATGCTCCTCCGGTATCGTCCGACACCTCATCGGGTCATCGGGCGAGGGGTCATGGGTCCCCCTCGGTCTCCCTTGCGGCCGCGGCGGCCGCGGCCTGCCGCAGGTCCGCAAGCCAGGTCTCGCGGTCGAACCAGCATGGCTCGTCGAAGTACCAGCACGGGGTCTCCACCTCGTAGCGACGGATGACCAGATCCTCGCGGCGTTCCTCGGAAACGATCCTGTGGACATGCATCGGACACACCACTCCTGTGGTGCGCCGGCGTTCCCGACCTTCCGGCGTCTTGTAGCGGCAGATGAAGCTCTTGATGCCGGTCGGCAGGACGACGGGACCCGAATTCCGCCGCATCGGCCGCATGACCGGGGCATCCAAGGGCACCTTGGCGAGCAAGTCGGGCGACTGGATCAACATGGCGGCAATTGGCTCCGACGATCCCGCGGCCCTTCCGGAATGTGTGGCCGGTCGCCGTCGGAACTCACCACGGCACCGGTTCGCCGCGGTGGTCGAGGAACCCGCCGGACTGTTCGCGCCGCAGGCCGTGGATGACGCGCAGGAGGTTCCCTGCGGCCGTATCGGCGTCCTGCACCGCCAGCCCCTGCCGCGAGAACGGCCGCGACAGGCCGGTGTCGACCGTCCCGGGGTGCAGGGCGACGCAGATCGCCTCGGGACGCGTTCGGGCCAGTTCGATGGCCGCCGAGTGCATGAACTGGTTCAAAGCTGCCTTCGAGGCGCGATAGGCGTACCAGCCGCCGAGCCGGTTGTCGGCGATACTGCCGACCCGGGCCGAGAGCGCCGCGAACACCGCGCGTCCCTCCCGCGGCAGGCGCGGCAACAGGTGTTTCGCGACCAGCGCCGGCCCTGTCGCGTTGACGGCGAAGGCATGGGCCAGCGCCGCCGCATCGATCTGGCGAAGGGACTTCTCCGGCTGCAGTCCACGGCCGTGCAGGATGCCGGTCGCGATGATGACAAGCCGGATCTCGCCCAGCCGTGCGGCCGCTTCCGCCGCGGCGGCGATGCTGTCCTCGTCCAGCAGGTTGACCGCCGGGTCCGAATCCCGCCCCAGGCCGATCACGCGACCCCATGTTCCCTCGGCCCGCAGCCGCCGCACCAGCGCCGATCCGATGCCGCCCGAGGCCCCGAACACGACCGCGATCTGCGATGAATCCGCTTCCGGGACGGTGCCGACGGTCCCGGTCATTCCCGGCAGCCTGTCGAAGCCGGGGCGGCAACCGGCGGGACGAGGATGGCGGTGGCAACAGGAGCGGTTGTCAGGAACACGGGAAGGCACCGGCGGATCGGGAGGCGGCAGCGCGATCAGCCAATGCGCCACGGCACGCTTCACCTACGCCATCAGGCCGCGGCCGGATCAGGCAGGGGCCGGCGTGTCGCCGAAAGCAGTTCACGGACCAGCGCGCTGGCATAGCGGCGCCGGACGGTCACTGCATAGAAGGTTTCGGTGATGCCGGAGAGGCGGTCGGCCTGGACCAGCACGCCGCTCGCCAGTTCGTCGCGCACGACGATCGGCGGAATGACCGCCAGGCCCACCCCCTCCCGCGCAATCAGGCGCACCATCGCCACGCCGGCGATCTCGGCTGGACCGCGGAGCCGCCGGCGCCGGGGCAGACCGGACCGAACGCTACGGATGCCAGCATGGCCGCGTGACCGGGTCCCGGCACGGCTTCAACCGTGGTTGACCGGGGCGGTCGGAGGGCCGGCGCCGGCCTGTTTCCCGCCGGTGCCGAGCGTCCGCGGGGGCATGCCGCTGTACCCCGGCCGGCAATCCTCAATCGGGTGCAGATCCCGGGGAACGCGCGGCCCGCTTCACCGCCGCGATGGCATCGGGGTTGGCCAGCGCCGACAGGTCACCCGGCGGCTCGTCCAGCACCAGGGCACGGATCACCCGGCGCATGATCTTCAGCGAGCGTGTCTTGGGCAGGTCGTCGACGAAGATCACCCGCTTGGGCTGGAATGCCTTGCCGATGCCGTCGACCACGGCCCGCGACAGTTCCGCCGCCAGCTCCGGCCCCGGCGTTGCGCCCGGTCCCGGCACCGCCGCGATCAGCACGCCCTCGCCCTTGATGGCGTCCGGCACGGCCACCGCCGCCGCTTCCGCGATCTTCCCGGTGGCCATCACCAGGCCCTCGATCTCGGCCGGTCCGGCGCGCTTTCCCGCCACCTGGATGGTGTCGTCGGAGCGGCCGTGCACGTACCACAGCCCGTCCGCGTCGCGGCTGGCCCAGTCGCCATGGCGCCACATGTCGGGGAACATCGACCAGTAGGTCTCGATATAGCGGTCGGGATCGCCCCAGATGCCCCGGCTCAGGCCCGGCGAGACGTCGCGCAGCACCAGTTCGCCGACCTGGCCGGGTCCCACCGAATTGCCGTCCGCATCGACGATGTCGGTCGCCATGCCCGGCATCGGCCCGGCGAAGCTGGACGGGCGCTGCGGCGTCAGCACGTTGGCGCAGATGAAGCCGCCGCTGATCTCGGTGCCGCCGCACACATTGATGACGGGGCAGCGTCCGCCGCCGGCATGATCGAAGAACCACCGCCAGGCCTCGTCAGTCCAGGGCTCGCCGGTCGAGGCGAGGATGCGGATGGCGGACAGGTCCTGGGCCGCGACCGGACCGGTGCCGTGGCGCATCAGGCTGCGCACCGCCGTCGGCGCGATGCCGAAGAAGCTGGCGCGGTGCCGCGCGGCCAGCCGCCAGATGCGGCCCGTGTCGGGCCAGTCGGGCGTGCCCTCGGCCAGGATGAAGGTCGCGCCGCGGAACAGGGTGCCGCCCATCGAGAACGGGCCCGTGACCCAGCCGAAATCGGCGAACCAGAACAGCCGGTCGTCGGTCTTCAGGTCGAAGGAGACGCCGAAGTCCATCGCGCCCTTGATGGTGAAGCCGCAATGGGTCAGCACCGTGCCCTTGGGCCGGCCGGTGGTGCCGGAGGTATAGGCGATCATCAACGCCTGGTCGGCGTCGACCATCTCGACCGGCAGGCCGTCGGCGGCAGAGGTATCGAGGTCGGACCAGAGCACGTCGCGCCCGGCCTGCATGGCGGTCCCGATGCCCCGGTCCGGCAGCACGACGACATGGCGGAGCGTCGGGATCTCGGCCGCCGCCTGGTCGATCACGGGCTTCATGGCGATGGACTGGCCGCGCCGGACGGCGGCATCGACGGTGATCACCGCCACCGCCTCGGCGTCGTTCATGCGTTTCACGATGGCCTCGGCGCCGAAGCCGGAGAACAGCGGCGAGATGATCGCGCCGATCCGCGCCACGGCGAGGAAGGCCACCACGGTCTCGGGCAGCACCGGCATGTAGATGCCGACCGCCTGTCCGGGCTGCACGCCCAGCGCCACCAGCCCGGCGGCCAGTTTCCGGACCTCGGCGTCCAGTTCGGCATAGGTCAGGCTGCGGTCGCGATCATCCTCCGACGTCCAGATCACCGCCGGCTTGTCCCACACCGCCGTGCCGCGATGGCGGTCCAGCAGGTTGTCGGTCCAGTTCATGGTGCCGCCGACGCACCATTTCGCCCAGGGCCTGCCGGCGGACATGTCGCGCACCCGCCCATAGGGCCGGCCGAAGCGGATGCCGAGCGTGCGGTAGGCCGCGTCCCAGAACCAGTCCGGGTCGGCCGCCGACTTCCGCTCCAGCTCCAGGTGGTCGGCGCAGCCCAGCGCGCGGGCAAAGCGCGTCAGCTCGGCATTGTCGATGTAGTCCTGCGTCGGCACCCAGGCGAAGGGTTCACCCATCGCGTTTCTCCCCGGTTGGTCCGTCTCTCCCCGTCGGCGGCGAGTATGGCTGCTTGCGGGGCCGAGGTTAAGGGGTGCATGGATTGCGTTGGCTTGGCATGCTCGCGCCATGATTGAGGCGGCAACCGATCCGGCCGAGCGCCTGGCGCGCCTGCGGCTCATCCGCTCCGAGAATGTCGGCCCGACCACCTGGGGCCGGCTGCTCGGACGCTTCGGCACGGCCCGCGCGGCGCTGGATGCGCTGCCCGACCTGGCGGCACGGGCCGGTCGGAAGCGGCTGCGCATCGCAACGCCCTCCGAGGCGGAGCGCGAATGGGCTCTGCTGGACCGGCTGGGCGGGCACTGGCTGATCGCGGGCGATGCCGACTATCCCGCGCGACTGGCCGCGACCGAGGATGCGCCGCCGGTGATCGCGGTGATCGGCGACGTGGCACGGCTGTCGGCGCCGTCGCTGGCCGTGGTGGGCGCCCGCAACGCCTCCTCGAACGGGCGCACGCTCTGCCGCCGGCTCTGCCAGCAGGTCGGCGCGGCCGGCTTCACCATCGTCTCGGGGCTGGCGCGCGGCATCGACGCGGAGGCGCATCGCGCCAGCCTCGCCACCGGGACGGTCGGGGTCGTCGCCGGCGGTGTCGACGTGGTCTATCCGCCCGAGAACGCGGAACTGCAGCGGCTGATCGGTGAACAGGGTGCGGTGGTGGCGGAGAGCGCCATGGGCGCGCAGCCGATGGCGCGGCATTTCCCGCGCCGCAACCGCGTCATCGCCGGCCTGTCGCTGGGCGTGCTGGTGGTCGAGGCGGCGCTGCGCTCCGGCTCGCTGATCACCGCGCGCATGGCCAACGACTATGGCCGCGATGTCTTCGCGGTGCCGGGCTCGCCGCTCGATCCCCGGGCGCGCGGCGCCAACCGGCTGATCCGGGAAGGCGCGCGGCTGGTCGAGGACGCCGACGACATCCTGGACGACCTCGCCCCGGCGCTGGCCCGGCCGCGCGGAGCCGCCGAGGCGGCCGCGATCCTGCTGCCTGCCCCGGCGCCGGTCAGTTTCGACGACGCCGACCGCGCGCGCGACCTGCTGCTGGAGGCGCTGGCGGTGGAGCCGACCGATGCCGACAGCCTGATCCGGGCGACCGGCCTCGATTCCGCGGCCTTTGCGGCGGGCATGCTGGAACTGGAACTGGCCGGCCTGGTCGAGCGGCACGCCGGCAACCGCTATGCGCTTTCCGCCGGTGACAGCGGGCACTGATGGTGTGGACGATTCATGATGAATCTGCGCTGACGTTGACAGCGCCGCTCCGCTTGACCATGTTCCGGCCCCGCCGACCGTACCGCGGACAAGGTCGCGCAGTCGCATCGAGGGGCCATGGACGTCGTCGTCGTTGAATCGCCGGCCAAGGCGAAGACCATCAACAAGTACCTGGGCTCCGGTTTCACCGTCCTGGCCTCGTTCGGCCATGTGCGGGACCTGCCGTCCAAGGACGGGTCGGTGCGCCCGGAAGACGACTTCGAGATGACCTACGAGGCCGATCCGAAGTCCGCCAAGCACCTGAAGGCCATCGCCGATGCCTGCAAGGGCGCCGACCGGCTGGTGCTCGCCACCGACCCGGATCGCGAGGGCGAGGCGATCAGCTGGCACGTGCTGGAGGCGCTGCGCGCTCGCCGGGCCATCCGCAAGGACTTCCCCGTCGCCCGCGTGGTCTTCAACGAGATCACCAAGCGCGCCATCACCGAGGCCATGCGCCACCCGCGCGAGATCGACATGGACCTGGTCAACGCGCAGCAGGCCCGCCGTGCGCTGGACTACCTGGTCGGCTTCAACCTCAGCCCGGTGCTCTGGCGCAAGCTGCCCGGCGCCCGCTCCGCCGGCCGCGTGCAGTCGGTGGCGCTGCGCCTGATCGTCGAGCGCGAGATCGAGATCGAGAAGTTCGTCGCCCGCGAATACTGGTCGATCCGCGGCGTCTTCCGCACCGCGGACGGCGAGGAGGTCACGGCCCGCCTGGCCCGCGTCGACGGTCGCCGGCTGGACCGGCTGGACATCGCCACGGAAGCGGAGGCGACCGCGCTGGTGCAGCGCGCGCTGGCCAGCGCCTTCACGGTCGGCGAGATCGAGACCCGGCAGGTCAGCCGCCGCCCGCAGCCGCCGTTCATCACCTCGACCCTGCAGCAGGAGGCCTCGCGCAAGCTGGGCTTCTCCGCCAAGCGCACCATGCAGGTGGCCCAGCGCCTCTATGAAGGTGTCGACATCGGCGGCGAGACGGCCGGCCTGATCACCTACATGCGGACCGACGGCGTGCAGCTGGCCGCCGAGGCCGTCTCGGCGATCCGCGACGTGGTGGGATCGACCTTCGGCGCGGCATTCCTGCCGAAGAGCCCGCGCGAATGGTCGACCAAGGCCAAGAACGCGCAGGAAGCCCACGAGGCGATCCGCCCGACCGACGTCACCCGCACGCCCGACAGGATGCGCCGGGTGCTGAGCGACGAGCAGTTCGCGCTCTATGACCTGATCTGGAAACGCGCGGTCGCCAGCCAGATGGAGAACGCGCGCCTGGCCCAGACCGGCGTCGACATCGGCTCCGGCGACGGCGGCATCGTCTTCCGCGCCTCCGGCACCGTGGTCGAGTTCCCGGGTTTCATGAAGCTCTACGAGGAAGGCATCGACGACCGCGGTTCGGACGACGACGAGGGTCGCCTGCCGAAGCTCGCCACCGGCCAGGAGCTGGAACGCGTGGCCGTCGAGCCGCGCCAGCACTTCACCGAGCCGCCGCCGCGCTATTCCGAGGCCAGCCTGGTCAAGAAGCTGGAGGAACTCGGCATCGGCCGGCCCTCCACCTATGCCTCGATCATCTCGGTGCTGCAGGACCGCGACTATGTCCGCCTGGACAAGAAGCGCTTCGTGCCGGAGGACAAGGGCCGGCTGGTCACGGCGTTCCTGATCAACTTCTTCGAACGCTATGTCGAGTACGGCTTCACCGCCGGGCTCGAGGACGAGCTGGACGAGGTCACGGCCGCCCGCGTCGACTGGAAGGACCTGCTGCGCCGCTTCTGGAGCGAGTTCTCGGCCGCCGTCGAGGGCACGAAGGAACTGCGCATCGGCGAGGTGCTGGAGGCGCTGAACGACTTCCTGGCGCCGTCGCTGTTCCCGCCGCGCGAGGACGGCAAGGACCCGCGTCTCTGCCCGCAATGCGCTGTCGGCACGCTGTCGCTGCGCCTGGGCAAGTTCGGGGCCTTCCTCGGCTGTTCGAACTATCCCGAGTGCAAGTTCACCCGGCGCCTGGGCGGCGACCAGGCCGACCAGGCCGTGCAGGCGGAGGCCGACCAGGAGATCTGCATCGACCCCGAAAGCGGCGAGCCGATCATCCTGAAGGTTGGTCCCTATGGTCCCTACCTGCAGCTCGGCCAGGGCGGCGGCGGCACCAAGCCCAAGCGCGTCTCCCTGCCCAAGGGGCTGGAGATCGCCGACCTGACCGTCGAGCTGGCGCAGCGGCTGATGGCCCTGCCGCGCAGGATCGGCGACCACCCTGAAACCGGCAAGCCGATCAGCGCCGGCCTCGGCCGCTATGGCCCCTATGTCGAGCATGACGGCAAGTACGGTCGCCTGACCGAGTGGCGCGACACCCTCGAGATCGGCATGAACCGCGCCATGGAGGTGCTGGCCGCCAGCAACGCCCGGCGCGGCGGTCGCGGCACGCCGGCGCCGCTGAAGGACCTGGGCGAGCATCCCGATGGCGGCCCGGTTCAGGTCTTCGAGGGCCGCTACGGCCCCTATGTGAAGCACGGCGCCATCAACGCGACGATCCCGAAGGACGTGGCGCCGGAAAGCCTGAGCATGGAAGAGGCCGTCCGCCTGATCGCCGAGCGCGCCGCACGCACCGGAACCAAACCGGCCAAGGGCAAGGCGAAGCCGAAGGCCAAGGCGGCATCGGACGCCCCGGCGGCCGCGAAGAAGGCCCCGGCGAAAAAGGCTCCGGCAAAGAAGCCGGCGGCGAAGAAGGCCGCCGCGCCGAAGAAGAAGGCAGCGGACTGAACGCCCGGCGCCCCCTTCGGGCTTCTCCGAATCCTCCTGCCGTGCTGTCCTGCCATCTGTCTGCGTACCGGGCGAGGAGCATGCCGTGAGCGAACCCTCTTCCCTGCCCAGCAAGCAGGAGATCCGCCGCTTCGTCGACGAGTCGGGCGGCACCGCCGGCAAGCGGGAGGTCGCGCGCGCCTTCAACATCAAGGGGCCGGACCGCATCTGGCTCAAGCGCGTGATGAAGGAGATCGAGGCCGAGCGGCGCACCGAGACGGCCGAGAAGGGCCGCGCGCCCGGCCGCCTGCCCCCCGTCGCCGTGTTGTTGGTCAGCGGTGTCGATGACGAGGGCTGGCTGCTCTGCCGCCCCGTCACCTGGGCCGAGGACGCCGAGGCGCCGCGCATCGTGCTGGACGAAAATGCCGTGCGCGGCCCGGCGGCGAAGGAGGGCGAGCAGTTCCTGTGCCGCCTCGAACGCACCCGCTTCGGCTATACCGCGCGGCCGATCCGGCGCCTGGAGGTGCTGGGCCGGCGCATCATGGGCGTCTATCAACAGACCGGTCGCGAGGGCCGGGTGCAGCCGACCGACAAGAAGCTGCGCCAGGAAATGACGGTGCAGCCCGGCGATGCCGGTGGTGCGAAAAGCGGCGACCTGGTGATGGTGGAGGCGCTGCCCGGCCGCCCGCTGGGGCCGCGCCGTTGCAAGGTGGTCGAGGTGCTGGGCTCCTACGACAACCCGCGCGCCATCTCGCTGCTGGCCATGCAGGCCAACGACATCCCGCGCGAGTTCTCGGCCGAGGCACTGGGCGAGGCGGCGATGGCGGAGCCCGTGACCGGGCTCGGCCGGCGCACCGACCTGCGTCACCTGCCGCTGGTCACCATCGACCCCGCCGACGCCCGCGACCATGACGACGCGGTCTTTGCCGAGCGCGACAGCGATCCCGCGAACGAGGGCGGCTTCCGCCTGGTCGTCGCCATCGCCGACGTCGCCCACTATGTCCGGCCCGGCACCGCGCTGGATCGTGACGCGCAGACCCGTGGCGTCTCGGTCTATTTCCCCGACCGGGTGGCGCCGATGCTGCCCGAGCAGCTCTCGGCCGATCTCTGCTCGCTGATGCCCGGGGTCGACCGCCCGGTGCTGGCCGTCGAGATCACCATCGACCGCAATGGCCGGAAACTGCGCCACAGCTTCACCCGCGCGCTGATGCGCTCGGCCGCCAACATTGCCTACGAGGCGGCGCAGGCGGCGATCGACGGCGACGTGGCGCCGGAACTGGAACACCTGCTGGAACCGGTGCTGAAGCCGCTGTTCGAGGCGTGGCAGGCCCTCGACAACGCCCGCACCCGGCGCGGGCCGCTGGAACTCGACATCGCCGAGCGCAAGGTGGAGATCGGCGGCGACGGCTACATTGCCGCCATCCGCCCGCGCGAACGCATCGACGCCCACCGGGTGATCGAGGAATTCATGGTGCTGGCCAATGTCTGCGCCGCCGAGACGCTGGAGCGGCGCAAGGTTCCCTGCGTCTACCGCATCCACGAGCCGCCGGACCTGGAGCGGCTGAAGGCGCTGAAGGACTTCCTGGCGACGCTCAGCCTGCCGCTCAGCCTCGGCGAGGTGATCCGGCCCAAGCACTTCAACCGCGCGCTGGTCAAGGTGCGCGGCACCGACGCCGAGCCGATGGTCAACGAGGCGGTGCTGCGGGCCCAGACCCAGGCCTATTACGGCACCGACAATCTCGGCCATTTCGGCCTGGCGCTGCGCCGCTACGCCCATTTCACCTCGCCGATCCGGCGCTATGCCGACCTGCTGGTGCATCGCGGGCTGATCGACGCCATGTCGCTCGGCCGCGACGGGCTGGGCGGCATGGAACAGGGCGAGATCCAGAAGCTGGCGGAGCTGACCTCGACCAACGAACGCCGCGCCATGACCGCCGAGCGCGACGCCATGGACCGCTTCACCGCGATCTTCCTGCAGGACCGGGTGGGGGCGCTGTTCTCCGCCCGCATCACCGGCGTCACCAAGTTCGGCCTGTTCGTCGCCCTGGACGAGACCGGCGCCAGCGGCATCGTGCCGATCCGCAGTCTCGCCAGCGACTATTTCGACTTCGACGAACGGCAGAAGACCCTGACCGGCCGGCGCACGGGGGAGACCTTCCGCCTGGGCGAGTCGCTGACCGTGCGGCTGAAGGAGGCCTCCCCGGTCACGGGCGGGCTGGGCTTCGAGATCGTCGAGCCGGAGAACAGCCGCCGCAGCGCCGCGCGTGGCAAGTTCAGGTCGCGGGGCAAATCGCTTCCTGCGCGACCGAAACCCCGCACATAGCCCGTTCCGGCCCCTTGCGGTTGCCCGTCGGGCCCCGGTCCGTGCTAGTATGCCGACCGGCGTTTCGCCGACACGCGTGACAGCGGCCCGTGGCAGGGCCGCCAAGGACAAGCCCGGGGAGGAACCTCGACACCCACGCACCCTGATCCCCCGACCATGCGGGGGGCCATCCAGCGCCATGTCCAAAACAGAAGAGCTGAGAAGAGGCCTGACAGCATGTCCGAGTCCCTGACCAACCGTTCCCGACTGCATCCGAAGGCCGAGGAAGCCCTGCACCAGATGCAGGCCGGCCGGATGAACCGCCGCGAATTCGTCCGCATCGCCGCCCTGCTGGGCGTCTCCGCCAGCGCCGCCTATGCCATGGCGGGGCTGCCGGCGCCGGCCATGGCCGCGGACGGCACCATGCCCTTCCCGCCGGACGATCCGAACGCGAAGGCGGGCGGCGTGCTGCGCGTCGCCATGCAGGTGCAGAAGATGGAGGACCCGGCGACGTTCTCCTGGACCGAGATGTCCAACCAGGCGCGCCACTTCCTCGAGCACCTGACCATGACCGGCCCGGACAACATCACCCGTCCGATGCTGGCCGAGCGCTGGGAAGCCTCCGACGACCTGAAGACCTGGACCTTCCACCTCAGGAAGGGCGTGATGTGGCACAGCGGCGATGAATTCACCGCCGACGACGTGATCTTCAACATCACGCGCTGGACCGACCCGGCGCTGGGCTCGTCGAATGTCGGCCTCTCTGCCATCGCCGCGATGCTGGAGCCGGGCGAGGGCGACTCCAAGAAGCTGATCGACGGCGCGCTGGAGAAGGTCGACGACCACACCATCCGCCTCAACCTCTCCAAGCCCGTGCTGTCGGTGCCGGAGGATCTCTACAACTACCCCACCGCCATCGTGCACCGCAGCTTCAAGGCGCCGCTGGACGCCAATCCGAACGGCACCGGCGCCTATCGCCTGAGGGAGAACGTGGTCGGCCAGCGCTGTATCCTGGAACGGGTGACGAAGACCGACGACGGCAAGGACTTCACCTACTGGGGCGGCAAGACCTACCTGGACGGCATCCAGTACTTCAACTTCGACGAGGACAACCAGCTCACCACCTTTGCCTCCGGCGAGGTGGACGCGATCTACGAGTTCGGCATCGAGCAGTTCGAACTGGCCAAGGCGCTGGAATCGCAGGGCAGCATCCTGGCGGCCAAGACCGCGCAGACGCTCTGCCTGCGCTTCCAGGTCGACCAGAAGCCCTTCGACGATGTCCGCGTGCGCCGCGCCATCATGCTGGCCGTCGATACCTCGACCTACAACGCGCTGGTCTTCCAGGGCCTCGGCACCGAGGCCGAGCATCACCACGTCTCGCCGATCCATCCGGAGTACTTCCCGCTGCCGAAGATCAAGCGTGACGTGGCGGCGGCGAAGAAGCTGCTGGCCGAGGCCGGCTATCCCGACGGCATCGACATCACCATCGACTGCGGTAACACCGACGGCCCCTGGCACCAGTCGGTCTGCGAGGTGATGCGCGACCAGGTGAAGGACGCGGGCATCCGCCTCAACATCAACATCATGCCGGCGTCGAAATACTGGGAGATCTGGGACAAGACCGCCTTCGGCGCCACCGCCTGGACCCATCGACCGCTGGGCACCATGGTGCTGTCGCTGGGCTATCGCTCCGGCGTGCCGTGGAACGAGACGCACTTCGCCTCCGCGGAGTTCGATGCGGCCCTCGACGATGCGGAGGCCACCCTGGATGTGGCGGCCCGCAAGGCGAAGATGGAGAAGGTCGAGAAGATCCTCCAGGACGCCGCGGTGATGATCCAGCCGATCTACCGGCCGGTCTTCACCATCGCCGCGAAGCGCGTGCACGGCTATCCCGCGCACCCCACCCAGCACCACCAGTTCAACAAGGTCTGGGTCGAAAGCTGATGCAGGTCGACGGGGGCGCTCCGGTCCGCCGGAGCGTCCCCGCGCCTTTCACGCTATCATTGCGCCTTGAGGACGCGCGGCCGCGGGCCGCCGCGGAGGACAGACAATGCTCAAGCTGATCGGCCGGCGCCTGGTGCAGATGGTCCTGATCATGGTCGTCGTCTCGCTGGTGCTGTTCCTCGTCTTCGACAGCGACAAGTTCAAGCGCCAGATCGCGGTGGCCGAACTGGGCGGCTTCGGCGCCGCGACCCTGTCCGACCAGGACTATGCGGAGTGGCTGCACCGCAAGGGCCTGGACGTGCCGTTCCACATCCGCTTCGTCCACTGGGTCGGCGACGTCGCGCAGGGCGATCTCGGCATGTCGTTCGAGAAGAACCGGCCGGTGGGCGAGATCCTGGGCGAGCGCGTGCTCAACACCGCCATCCTGGGCGGTTGCGTCTTCGCGCTGATGATTCCGATCTCGCTGGTGCTCGGCGTGATCGCCGGCATGCGCGAGGGCTCGCTGCAGGACCGGTCGGTCACGTTCATATCCGTGCTGTTCACCTCGATACCCGAGGTGGCGACGGCAATCTTCCTGACGGTGATCTTCGCGCTGGGCTTCAAGCAATGGGGCCTGCCGTACCTGCCGGCCAAGTCGGCGATGATCGGCGGCTTCGACATGGTCGAGCTGGTGCTGCCGGTGCTGACCCTCGTCATCTATGACTTCGGCTATGTCGCCCGCATGACCCGGGCCTCGATGGCCGAGGTGATGACCTCGCAGTACATCCGCACCGCCATCCTGAAGGGCATCCCGCGCCATCGCGTGATCCTGCGCCATGCCCTGCGCAACGCCCTGATCGCGCCGTTCACCGTGATCGTGCTGCAGCTCAACTGGCTGCTGTCCGGTGTCGTGGTGGTGGAGGTGTTCTTCCAGTATGACGGCTTCGGCAAGCTGCTGCTGGAGGCGGCGCTGTTCGGCGACATCTACGTCATCCAGGCCGCGACCCTGGTCGCTGTCTTCGTCGCCGTGTTCTCCCAGATCATCTCGGACGTGGGCTACACCGTGCTGAACCCGCGCATCCGGTTCGGCTGAGGGAAGACACGGAGATGACCGATACCGCCCTCGCCCCCGCCGCCGCGCCCGACCTGATGGCCCGCCTGCGCCGGCCGCGCACGCTGGTCGCGCTGCTGCTGGTGATGTGGCTGCCGCTGGTGACCTACGTCATGTTCGGCAATGCCATCGGCGCCGGCGCGGAGAACATCCTGCTGCCGGCGATCCCGGCGACGCTGCTGCTCTACGTCGTCGCCATGCTGTCCTGGCGCGAGAGCCCGATCGCCATGATGGGTGCCACGCTGGTGTTCTTCTGGCTGCTGGTCGCGGTCTCGGTGCCGTTCCTCGACCTGTTCGGCCTGCTGGACCCCAACAAGCCGAACCTCGGCGCGAACTTCACGGTGCCGTTCACGGAGAAGGGCGACACGTTCTACGTGCTCGGCGCCGACCACAAGGGCCGCGACCTGCTGGCGCGGACGCTCTGGGGCTGCCAGCGGGTGCTGGTCTGGGGCGTCACGGCGACCCTGGTGGCCTATGCCATCGGCTCCATCCTGGGCCTGCTGGCGGGGTATCTCGGCGGCTGGTGGGACGAGGCGATCTCCTTCATCGCCAACGTGCTGCTCTCCTTCCCCGTGATGGTGCTGTTCATCCTGATCCTGAACTACCTGGGGCCGTCGGGCTTCAACATCATCATCGCCGTCACCTTCGCCTCCGCGCCGGCGATCATGCGCATCGTCCGGGGCCTGACCCTCGACATCAAGACACGCGATTACGTCTACGCCGCCCAGACACGGGGCGAGAGCGCGCTCTACATCATGGTGGTCGAGCTGCTGCCCAACGCGCGCGGGCCGATCATCGTCGATGCCTGCCTCCGGCTCGGCTACACCACGGTGGCCATCACCACGCTGACCTTCCTGGGCCTTGGCCTGCAGCCGCCGGACCCGGACTGGGGCCTGATGATCAAGGAGGTGGCGCAGGTCGCGCAGCTCTTCCGCTTCGCCTTCATGCTGGTCATCCCGGCGCTGTCGGTATCGACGCTGATCCTCGGCTTCAACCTGATGGCCGACGGCCTGCGCGAGATGAGCCTCAGGGACTGACCCGGAGAACCGCACCATGACCGACCAGACCCCGATCTTGGAGTGCCGGAACCTCTGCATCTCCTACTTCACGCGTGCCGGCGAGATCCCGGCGGTGGTCGACTTCAACCTGCGCCTGATGCCCGGCGAGGCGCATGGCATCGTCGGCGAGAGCGGCTGCGGCAAATCCACCGTGGCGCTGGCGATCATGCAGTATCTCGGGCAGAACGGCCGCATCACCGGCGGCGAGCTGCTGTTCGAGGGGCGCGACATGCGCGCCATGAGCGCGCAGGAGCTGCAGTCGCTGCGCGGCTCCCGCATCGCGATGGTCTACCAGGAGCCGATGGCGTCGCTGAACCCCTCCATGCGGATCGGCGAGCAGCTGGCCGAGGTGCCGATCTACCACGACGGCGCCAGCCGCGCGGAGGCCTGGCGCAAGGCGGCGGAGATGCTGGAGAGCGTCCGCCTGCCCGATCCGGAGCGGATCATGAGGGCGTATCCGCACCAGATCTCCGGTGGCCAGCAGCAGCGCGTGGTGATCGCCATGGCGCTGCTGTCCTCGCCGCGCCTGCTGCTGCTGGACGAGCCGACCACGGCGCTGGACGTGACGGTGGAGGCCGGCATCGTCGACCTGATCAAGGAGATCTCGGCGCGCTTCGGCACCTCGATGATCTACATCTCGCACAATCTCGGCCTGATCCTGGAGACCTGCGACCGGATCACGGTGATGTACTCGGGGGAGGCGGTGGAGGTCGGCGACATCGCCACCGTCTTCAACGACATGCGCCACCCCTATACCCGCGGCCTGCTGGGCTCGATTCCGCTGCCGGGCGCCGACAAGACCGCCCGCCCGCTGACGTCGATCCCCGGCCAGCTGCCGCTGCCCCACGAGCGGCCGGCGGGTTGCAATTTCGGGCCGCGCTGCGAGCATTTCAGGGCCGGGACCTGCGACACGCCCGGCCTGCGCATGCTGGACGTCGACGGGGCAGCGGGACACCGCACGCGCTGCGCCCGCGCCGCGGAGATCGACTGGGACCGGGCCGCCGCCACGAGCGAGACGCGAGAGCCGATCGAGACCGGCGACGTGGTGCTGGTGGTTGACCACATGAAGAAGCACTACGAGATCGAGCGTGGCGCCTCCTTCCTGGTCGGCGGTGACCGCAAGGTGGTGAAGGCCAACGAGGGGCTGGATTTCCGCGCCCGCGAGGCCGAGACCGTCGCCATCGTGGGCGAGAGCGGCTGCGGCAAGTCCACCTTCGCCAAGGTGCTGATGGGCCTGGAGGACGCGACCTCGGGCAAGGTGGTGCTGGATGGCACCGACCTCGCCATGCTGCCGGTCCAGGCACGCGACGCCGACACGGTCTCCAGCCTTCAGATGGTGTTCCAGAACCCCTTCGACACGCTGAACCCCTCGCACACCGTCGGCGCGCAGATCGCCCGGGTGATCCGCAAGTTCGGCGTCGAGCGCGACCCGGCGGCGGTGGAGGAGCGGGTGCTGCAGCTGCTGGACGTGGTGAAGCTGCCGCGCGACTTCGCGAAACGGCGCCCGCGCCAGCTCTCGGGCGGGCAGAAGCAGCGCATCGGCATCGCGCGCGCCTTTGCCGGCGACCCGAAGGTGGTGATCGCCGACGAGCCGGTCTCGGCGCTGGACGTCTCGGTGCAGGCGGCGGTCACCGAACTGCTTATGGACATCCAGGCCCGCAACCGGACCACCCTGCTGTTCATCAGCCACGACCTGTCCGTCGTGCGCTACCTGGCCGACCGGATCGTCGTCATGTATCTGGGCCGCATCGTCGAGCAGGGCACGACCGAGGAGGTCTTCGCGCCGCCCTATCACCCCTATACCGAGGCGCTGCTGTCGGCCGTTCCCATCGCCGATACCTCGGTCGAGAAGCGCCGCATCGTGCTGGAAGGCGAGATGCCCGACCCGGCCAATCCGCCGTCCGGCTGTGCCTTCTCGACGCGCTGTCCCTATGCCATCGCCGGCACCTGCGACCGGGAGCCGCCGCCGGTGCGGGAGCCTTCCCCGGGGCACCGGATCGCCTGCCACCTGGACAGGCAGACGCTCGCGGGCATGGAACCTGTCATTCGCATCGAAGCGCCGTCAGCCGCCTGATTCGCTGTCGGACCGGCACGCCGTCACACCCGAAATGCGCGAATCCCGGTCGACCCGGGGCCTGTTTTCAGGTAGGGTGAACTCTGCGACCACCACGCCCTTTTCGGGCGTGCCGCAAGCGTCTTACGGTTTCCGGCTTGCCACTGAATCCTTGGAGACTTGGTTGCATCTGCCCGGGCGGGTCTTGTGGCCGCTCAAGCTAGCATCGCCCAGGAGACTTTGATGGCGACTGGTACTGTAAAGTGGTTCAACACCACGAAGGGCTATGGCTTCATCCAGCCGGACGAGGGCGGGAAGGACGTGTTCGTGCACGTCACTGCCGTCGAGCGCTCCGGCCTGAAGGGCCTGCGGGATGGTCAGAAGATCAGCTATGACGTGATCCCGGATCGCGGCAAGAGCGCGGCAGCGAACCTCCGGGTTCTCTGAACGCGATCTGCCGGGGCGGTACCTGCCGCCCGCGTGACAGCAAGGCCCCGGTCGCCCAGGCCGGGGCCTTGGCGCTTTCGGACAGCCGGTGGCGCGGCACCGTGCGGAACCGGGCAGGGCCTTGCGCCCCCACACAAATCTTGTGTCATATTTCTTTCAATCCTACCCGATATAGCTTCGCCACCAGTTGCGCTTTCCCGATTCGGAGGGATAACATCCGCACGTGGCGTGGCTGCCTGAAGGGAATCGGAGGATTGACGATCCGTGTACCTGAAGCCTGAACGATATCCGGCGCTGGTCCTCAACGCCGATTTCCGCCCGCTCTCCTATTTTCCCCTGTCGGTCTGGCCCTGGCAGGAGGCGGTGAAGGCCGCCTTCCTGGACCGCGTCAACATCGTCTCCTTCTACGAGCGTACGGTCTCCAGCCCGTCCTGCACCATCCGCCTGCCCAGCGTGATCGCGCTGAAGGAGTATGTGCGGCCGGCGGCGTTCCCCGCGTTCACGCGCTTCAACGTCTTCCTGCGCGACCGCTTCCAGTGCCAGTACTGCGGCTCGACCGAGGACCTGACCTTCGATCATGTCATCCCGCGCCGCGCCGGCGGCCGCACGACATGGGAGAACGTCGTCGCCGCCTGCGCGCCCTGCAACATCCGCAAGGGCGGGCGCATGCCGCACCGCGCGGGCATGCATCCGCGCCGCGAGCCGATGCGGCCGACGATGGTGCAGCTGAACGAGGTCGGCCGCTCCTTTCCGCCGAACCACCTGCACGACAGCTGGCGCGACTATCTTTACTGGGACATCGAACTGGAGCCCTGAGTCCTGCGACCTGTTGGACCGTCGCGGGGAATTCTCTGGCCGCGGCGCCTTGACCGGCTGTAGAAACCGCGCGATCAATTTCCCATCCGCTCCGTATCCCGATTCGCCTGTCCCGGGCCCGGAGGAGTCGTGCGACGTCCGGTCAAACCCTTGGCATCCCGTATGGCCAGCCCGCTGGGGCTGCTGGTCAACCGCTTTGCCTTCGCCTTCCTGCTGGCGCTCGGCCTCACGCTGATCGTCGCCGGGCGCTCGGGCATCGGACCGGTCGAGCGGACGCGTGTCGCGGTGCTGGACCTGCTGTCGCCCGTGCTGGAAGTGATGTCGCGGCCGGTTTCCGCCATGAACCGCGCCGCCGCCGAGGTCGAACAGCTCGCCAGCGTCTATGACGAGAACGCCCGCCTGCGCGAGGAGGTGGCCCGCCTGCGCCACTGGCAGGAAGTGGCCCGCCAGCTCGAACGTGACAATGCCGAGTACCGTCGCCTGCTCGCCGTGCGCTCCCGCTCCGACATCGCCTACATCACCGCGCCGGTCATCGGTGAATCCGGTGGGCCGTTCGTGCGCACGCTGTTGCTGGCCGCCGGAAGTCGTGACGGCGTCGAGAGCTACCAGGCTGCCGTGAGCGACCTCGGGCTGGTCGGGCGTGTCACCGAGACCGGACGCGACGCCGCCCGCGTGCTGCTGATCACCGACCTGAACAGTCGCGTGCCGGTGATGATCGAGGGCACGCGGCGCCGCGCCATCCTGGCGGGCGACAACACCAACCGCCCGCGGCTGGAGTTCCTGGAGGCCGAGGCCGATGTCCATGTCGGCGACCGGGTCGTGACCTCCGGCCATGGCGGCATCCTGCCGCCGGGCCTGCCGGTCGGCGTGCTGTCGTCGGTCAGCGAGAGCCAGGTCCGGGTCCGGCCGTTCGTCGAGCTGGAAGTGCTGGAGCGGGTCAATATCCTGCGCTGGCGCGCGCCGACACTCGAGGCCGGGCTGGACGGACCGTGAGCGACCGCGCCTTCACCGCCGACCGCCTGCTGATCGCGGTGCCGGGCCTGCTGGCGGTCCTGCTGGTCATGCTGGGCGTCGTGCCGCTCGGCGTGCCCTTCGTCGGGCCCATGCTGCCCGACTTCGCGCTGATCGCGGTCTATGTCTTCGCCGTGCAGCGGCCCGACCTGATGCCGCACTGGCTGGCCTTCCTGGTCGGCCTGCTGCAGGACCTGCTGTCGGGCGGCCCGCTCGGCTTCGGTGCGCTGATCTGCCTGGGGGTTCAGGGTCTCTGCTCGGCGCAGCGCCGCTTCCTCGTCGGCCGGCCCTTCGCCATCGGCTGGATCGCCTTCGCGCTTGTGGCGCTTGCCGCCGGCGTGGTCGGCTGGCTGCTGGCCTGCGTCTACTACTTCACCCTGGTGGCGCCGGCGCCGGCGCTGCTGCAGTTCGCGATCACCGTGGCGCTGTTTCCGCTGGTCGCGGCGCCGTTGCTGACCGTGTGCCATCGCCTGGCACAGGTGGGCAACCCGTGAGGGAGCGCATCGACAAGGCGCGCCACCCGGTCTTCACCCGCCGCGCGCTGATGCTGGGCGGCATGAAGGCCGCGCTGTTCGCGACGCTCGCCGGCCGCATGTACTACCTGCAGGTCATCGAGGCCGACCAGTACCGCATGCAGGCCGACGAGAACCGCATCAACCTGCGCCTGCTGGCGCCGCCGCGCGGACGGGTGCTGGACCGGCACGGCCTGGCCGTCGCCACCAACCGCCAGAACTTCCGCGTCGTCATCGTGCCCGAGCAGACCCGCTCGGTGGAGGCGACGCTGGACCGGCTGAACGCCATCGTGCCCGTCAGCGACCACGAGCGCGCCCGGGTGCTGCGCGAGGCGGCGCGCAAGCGGTCCTTCGTGCCGATCTCCGTGGTCGAGAACCTGACCTGGGAGGAATTCGCCCGGATCAACATCCGCAGCCCCGAACTGCCCGGGATCCAGCTCGATGTCGGCGAGACCCGCGACTATCCCTTCGGCGACGACCTCGCCCACACCGTCGGCTATGTCGCCCCGGTATCGGAGGAGGACCTGAAGGCGGGTGACGGCGACCCGCTGCTGGAACTGCCGGGCTTCCGCGTCGGCAAGCGCGGCATCGAGCGCAGCTTCGAGGCCCGGCTGCGGGGTGTCGCCGGCAACCAGCGGGTCGAGGTCAACGCCTTCGGCCGGGTGATCCGGGAACTGTCGCGGACCGAGGGCCATCCGGGCGAGGATCTGCACCTCACCATCGACGCCCGCCTGCAGCACGAGTGCATGAGCGCGCTGGGCGGAGAAAGCGCCTCGGCGGTGGTCATGGACGTGGAGACCGGCGACGTGCTGGCCATGGTGTCCAGTCCCAGTTTCGACCCCAATGCCTTCAATGTCGGGCTGTCCAGCGCCGACTGGCGGGCGCTGAGCTCCAACACCCGCAAGCCGCTGACCGACAAGTCCATCGCCGGACGCTATCCGCCGGGCTCCACCTTCAAGATGGTGGTGGCGCTGGCGGCAATGGAGGCGGGCGTGGCCGGTCCGTCGCACCGCATCTTCTGCAATGGCGAACACAAGCTCGGCAACCACACCTTCCATTGCTGGAAGCGCTGGGGGCATGGCTGGGTGGACATGCTCGAGGCCATCACCCAGAGCTGCGACATCTGGTTCTACGACGTGGCCAAGCGGGTGGGGGTTAACCGCATCGCGACGATGGCGGAACGGCTGGGCATGGGTCAGACCCTGCTGCCCGACGTCTCCGGCGAGAGCGCCGGCCTGGTGCCGACCGCCGACTGGAAGGAAGCGGCGATCGGCGAGCCCTGGCAGCAGGGCGAGACGCTGATCCTCGGCATCGGCCAGGGCTTTATCCTGACGACGCCGCTTCAGCTGGCCACCATGACGGCGCGGATCGCCAATGGCCGCGTTGCCGTGATGCCGCGCATCGTCCGGGGGCGGGCGATCGCCGAGCCGAAACCGCTCGGTATCCCCGAGGATCACCTGAAGCATGTCCGCCTGGGCATGGACATGGTGGTCAACGGCGAGCGTGGCACGGCCCGCCAGCATCAGATCCGGGACGAGAACTGGGACATGGCGGGCAAGACCGGTACCGCGCAGGTCCGCCGCATCAGCCGTGCCGAGCGCGAGGCCGGCGTGAAGAAGAACGAGGACCTGGAGTGGCGCAGCCGCGACCACGCGCTGTTCGTGGCCTATGCGCCGCTGGACCGGCCACGCTATGCCGTGGCCGTGGTGATCGAGCATGGCGGCAGTGGCTCGGGGGCGGCGGCACCGGTGGCGCGACGCATCATGATGGAGGCCATGCGGCTCGACCCGTTGCGGCAGCGGCCGGTCAGCCTGGCCGACACGCCGGGCGGGAAGATCTGAGATGGCGGCGGGCGCGCGCGACGATGCGGTTCCGGTGGGCATCGGCCAGAAGCTGATGGCGCTCAACTGGGGCATGGTGCTGGTCATCGCGCTGGTCGCCTCGGTCGGTTTCGCCATGCTCTATTCGGCGGCCGGCGGTTCCATCGAACCCTGGGCGCTGCGCCAGATCATGCGCTTCGGCATGGGCATCTGCCTGTTGCTGGTGATCGCCCTGATCGACATCCGGTTCTGGATGCGCTGGGCCTGGCCGATCTACGGCGTGGCGCTGGCCATGGTGGTGGCGGTGGAGTTCGTCGGATCGACGGGCATGGGCGCCACCCGCTGGCTGTCCTTCGGCCCGATCAACCTGCAGCCGTCGGAGATCATGAAGATCGCCCTCATCCTGGTGCTGGCGCGCTATTTCCACGGCCGCTCGCTGGACGAGACCCGGCGGTTCATCTGGCTGCTGCCACCGCTGCTCCTGATCGGGATGCCGACCCTGCTGGTGCTGAAGCAGCCCGATCTCGGTACCGCCATGCTGCTCGCTGCCGGCGGCTCGGTGATCCTGTTCCTGGCCGGTGTGCGGCTCTGGAAGTTCGGGTTCGCCTTCGTCGCGGCGCTGGCCGCGCTTCCCGTCGGCTGGTCGCAGCTGCACGACTACCAGAAGGGTCGCATCCTCACCTTCCTGGACCCGGAGCGCGATCCCCTTGGCGCCGGCTACCACATCCTGCAATCGAAGATCGCGCTCGGATCGGGCGGCCTGGCCGGCAAGGGGTTCCTGCAGGGCACCCAGAGCCACCTGAACTTCCTGCCCGAGATGCGCACCGACTTCATCTTCACCATGCTGGCGGAGGAGATCGGCATGGTCGGCGGGCTCGGCCTGCTGCTGCTCTACGCGATCATCCTGACCTATGCCTACGTGATCGGCGTGCGCTGCCGCCACCAGTTCGGGCGGTTGCTGGCGGTGGGGCTGGCGTCCAACTTCTTTCTCTACGTCTTCATCAATGTGGGGATGGTCACCGGCCTGCTGCCGGTCGTCGGCGTGCCCCTGCCGCTGATCTCCTATGGCGGCACCGCCATGCTGTCGCTGCTGATCGGCTTCGGCCTGATCCTGTCGGTGTCAATCCACCGAAACGCCGAGATTCCGCGAACCAGCAACTGATCTGTTGGGACCAGCTTCGCGCCGGCTCCGCATTCAAGGATGATTGCGGGGTCGAAATGATTTCGCGTCGGTTGTATTCACGCGAATTCATGGTCTGGAGCGCCGGTTTCCACAAGCCGAATTCTTATATTCACGCCACTCTGGTATGCGAATGACCATCTACGTTGGCATGGACAGACCGGATCACTGTGTTCTGCATTTTCTTTTTGCTGATCTGGTGCGTCGGATTCATAAATTATTCACTCGCGTGAACGCAGGCTTCCCCCCACAAGCGCGGACCACGGGACGGGAGCCGAGTGTCGGTACCCGCCAAGCCGCCAAGCTGTTCTCAAGCACGCAGGGGTTGCGGACGATGACAGACATGACACTCGGGACAGGCGAAGCGGCCCGGCGGCGGTTTGCACTGAAACTCGGGCCGAAGATCTTTTGCGGTTTCGCACTGGTCCTGGTCCTGATGGGCGGCATGACCTTTCTCGCCGAGCGCTCGCTGGACGAGGTCGGCGGCCTGTTCCGCAGCTATCGCACGGCATCGGCGGAATCCAGCGTCCTGCAGCGCCTGATGGAGCACATGGACCACTCGCGCGAGCAGGTCCTGTCCTTCCGCCTGGACCCGTCGGCGGAGAACGCCGCGCAGTTCACCGCGCGCACCGCCGCCATGCGGGCGATGACCGATGACGTACGCGTGCATTTCGCGGTCGATCCCGAGCTGCGCGACCGCGTGCTGGCACTGATCGACCGATCCTCGGACTACCAGATGGCGTTCGAGCGCGTGCTGGACGTGCAGGCGAAGATCGACGCCGGCGTCGAGGAACTGCACCGGGAGTCCAGTGCGGAACTGGCGGCACTGGACCGGCTGGTCGAGGCCCTGCACGCCGATACCAACATGCAGGGCATGCTGCGGGCCTCGCGTGCGCAGGCTGCGATGATGCTGGGCGCGCTGTCGACCGAACGCTTTCTGCTGACCGCCGACGCGGCGGACCTGCAGGCCGCGCGGCAGCATCTGGCCAGCGCGCTGACAGCGCTTGACGGCATGTCCGGCGTGATCGGTGGCCGGTCCGCCTTGCTGGCCGAAGTGACCGGATATGCGAACGCCTTTGCCGACAAGGTCGATGCCCTTGCCATGGCACTGCGGGAACGGGACGAGGCCCTGACGGTCCGCCTTGCCGCCACCGGTGAACGGCTGGAGGGCGACATTTCCGCCGTCCTGGCCGGGCTGGTGGAGTACCAGGCCGAACTGGGGCAGGCCAGCGAGGGTGACCTTGAAGCGGCGCACCTGATGCAGCGGGCGATCAGCGCGGCCATCGTTGCCTTCGCCATTCTGCTTGCCTGGTTCATGGTCCGCTCGATCACCCGTCCGGTCCGGGCCCAGGTCGCGACGATCGAAGCGATCAAGGCCGGCGACCTGGAGGTCCGGGTTCCGGATCTGGATCGCGGCGACGAGCTGGGCGAGGTCAGCCGGGCGCTGGACGATTTCCGCAGGACGGCCATCGCCACCCGGGAGGTCGAGGCCGCGCAACGGGCCCGCGATGCCGAACTGCTGAAGGAAGCGGTCTCGAACCAGCGCATCCGCGCGGCCATCGAGAGTGCCGACAGCTGCATCATGCTGACCGACAACGACTACACGATCACCTTTGTCAATCCGGCGATGACCGGACTGCTGCGTGCGGCGGAGCCGGTCCTGCGCAAGACCCTGCCCCACTTCCGCGTCGACAGGGTTGTCGGCAGCAACATCGACATCTTCCACAGCAATCCCGCGCACCAGCGGCGCCGGCTCGAGGCCATCAGCACCCCGACCAGCATTGATGTCGCGATCGACAGCCTGCGCCTTGTCCTCCGGATCGCCCCGGTCGCCGGCCCGGACGGAAAGAGGATCGGTACCTTCGTCCAGTGGTCGGATGTGACCGCCGAGAAGGGAATCGAGGGCGAGGTGCAGCGCATGGTCGACCAGGCCGCGGCCGGTGACTTCGACGCGCGGATCGCTCTCGACGGCAAGCAGGGCTTCATGAAGCTGCTCGCCGAGGGCATGAACCGGCTCGCCAGCCAGACCGGGCAGGCACTGGAAGAAGTCTCGTCCATGCTGTCGGCGCTGGCCGCCGGCGACCTGACGCGGCGCATCGAATCCCCGTTCGGGGGGGTTCTGGAGCGGGTTCGCACCGATGCCAATGCCACCGCCGACCGCCTGGCGCAGATCGTGGCCGATGTGCAGCGGACCGCGTCGGAACTGAGCCACACCTCGCAGGAGATCTCGTCGGCGTCGACCGACCTGTCCCACCGGACGGAACAGCAGGCGGCGAGCCTGGAGGAAACCGCGGCCTCGATGGAGCAGCTTGCGGCGACGGTCAAGGCCAACGCGGCAAATGCCAGCAAGGCCAGCGAACTGGCCGGCTCGGCCCGCCAGCAGTCCGCCGAGGGCGGGTCCGTCGTGGCCCAGGCGGTCGAGGCCATGCGTCCGATCGAGGAGTCGGCGCGCAAGATCTCCGACATCATCGGGATCATCGACGAGATCGCCTTCCAGACCAACCTGCTGGCACTCAACGCCGCGGTCGAGGCGGCGCGGGCCGGCGAGGCGGGCAAGGGTTTCGGCGTCGTGGCCTCGGAGGTTCGCACCCTCGCCCAGCGCACCTCCGGTGCGGCCAAGGACATCAAGACGCTGATCCAGGCCTCCAACAGCCATGTCGGAGACGGCGTGAAGCTGGTGCAGCGGACCGGGGAGGCGCTGAAGCAGATCCTCGCCTCCACGGAAGCCGCGGCCGCGGTCGTTCGCGAAATCGCCGCCGCATCCAGCGAGCAGGCCACGGGCATCGCCGAGGTCAACCAGGCCGTCACGCACATGGACGAGATGACCCAGCAGAACTCGGCCATGGTCGAGCAGAACACGGCCGCGGCGAAGTCGCTGGAGGAACAGGCGGCCGCACTGGACCGCCAGATGCGCTTCTTCATGGTCGACGGCAGCCAGCCGAACCGCCAGGCCACAGTCGTGGCCCATGCGCCGACGCCTGGCAGGACGCCGACGCCTGCCCGGGCCACGGTGAAGGCCGTCGCACCGCGCAGTGCCGGCAACCTGGCCCTGAAGGCGAAGGAAGAGGACTGGAACGAGTTCTGACCGACCCGCTCAGGCCCCTGCGGACATGGACCCCGTCGCGCCCCGTGCGCGGCGGGGTTCGTCGTTTCAGGCGCCCCGGTCATGCAATCTGCGCATGCAGGTCTTTTAAGTGACCATCAGTCATTTACATTTGCGAAAGCTTCTTAGTCCAGCTTGGCCCCAACCGGAAGCCGGCGAAGACCGGCATCCCGGGTGGAACCAGGAACCGCCAAGAACATTCGCAGGAACGCCATGTCATCCGTTGAATCCGTTGCCGGCAAGGGCGCCGCCCGCCGGGGGACGCTGTCCCGCTTCACGTCCCGCAGCCTCGCCGGGAAGATCTACACCGGCTTCGGCCTTGTGCTGCTCCTGCTCGTCGGACTGTCGACGGCATCCGTGCTCGGCGTGCGTGAAGTCGGCAACGCCTTCAGCGGCTACCGTGATTCCGCCCGTGCCTCGCGCTTCGCGGCGGAGCTTGCCGAGCATGTCTACCATGTGCGCATGTCGGTCCAGAACTACCTCGAGACACCGACGCCACAGCAGGCCACCGTCGTGCAGGAGCATATCGAGGACTTCCCGCATGCGCTTGTCGAGGCCCGCGAGATCCTCGCCGGCATGCCCGACGTGCTGGCGCGGACCGAGAAGCTGATCGCCAGCGCCGACACGCTGAAGACCACGTTCGCGAGGATGACCGAGTTGCAGGGTCGGCGCGAGACGCTGGCGACCGAAGCCGGCCAGGCCGGCAACGAGGTCCTGAAGCAGATCGCCACCCTGCTGAAGGGCGTGGAGAACGACAACAATCTCGACGGCGCCCTGTCCGCCGGCAAGGTCCAGTCCGCGCTGCTGCTTGGCGCCCTCTCCTCCGAACGCGCGATCAGCCGCGCCAGCAGCGACGACTTCGAAGCCGCCAAGGGTCACTACAGGGCCGCCTTCGAAGAGCTCAGCGTGCTCGCCCTGCACCTCTATGGCTCACCATACGAGGACAACCGCGCGTTCACCGAGACCAACGCCAAGGCCTATGTCGCGAAGGTGGAAGCAAATTTCGAGCTGGTGCAGGAGCAGCAGGCCTTGCGCGCCAGCACCTTCGAGCCAGCGGTCAACGCGATGCTGGCGGACATCGACACCGAACTGGCGGCGCTGACCATGCTGCAGAACCGCCTCGGTCCCGACGGCGCGGACAAGGTCGATGAAACCAACCGGATCGTTCCGGCCGTCGCCATCCTGGCCCTGGTGCTGGGTATCGCGCTGGCCGTGTGGATGGCCCGTTCGCTGACCCGCCCGGTGAAGCGCCAGGTCGAGGTCGTCGAGGCGATCCAGGCCGGCAACCTGGACGTCGAGGTGCCGGCGCTGACCCGTCGCGACGAGATCGGCGCGGTGAGCCGTGCGCTGGAAACCTTCCGCCTGGCCGCCATCGCCCAGCGCGAGGCGGCCGAGCTGGAACGCCAGCGCGAGGCCGAGCGGGCCAGGGAAGCCCTGGTCAACCAGCGCCTGCGCGAGACCATCGAGTCCGCCGATACCAGCCTGCTGCTGGCCGATGACACCTACCGGATCGTCTACCTGAACCGGAACATGCAGCAGTTCCTGGGCCAGATCGAAGGCGACATCCGCAAGGTCGTGCCGTCCTTCTCGGCGGAGAACATGATCGGCAAGTCGACCGACACCTTCTTCGCCGACGGTGCGGCCCGCCGCGACGCGTTCGACAGGCTGCGCGAACCGATGGTGACCTCGGTCGTGTTCGGCGCGCGGACGGTGATGCTGTCGGTGGTGCCGGTGTTCGACACCCAGGGCAAGCGCATCGGCACCAGCTTCGGCTGGGTCGACAAGACCGCGGAACTCGCCATCGAGACGGAGATGCAGGCCGTCGTGGCCCAGGCCGCGGCCGGTGACTTCACCGCCCGCATCGACCTGGCCGGCAAGACCGGCTTCCTGCGGACCATCGGCGAGGGCATGAACAGCCTGTGCGGCCAGATCGGCCAGGCCATGGCCGACGTTTCGCTGATGCTGTCGGCGCTGGCCAACGGCGACCTCACCCGCCGCATCGACGCAACCTACCAGGGCGTGCTGGAACAGGTGCGTACGGATGCCAACGCCACCGCCGTGCGGCTGTCGCAGATCGTGGCCGAGGTCCAGCAGGCCTCGACCGAGTTGAGCCACACCTCCGCCGAGATCTCGGCCGGATCGATGGACCTGTCCAAGCGGACCGAGCAGCAGGCCGCGAGCCTGGAACAGACCGCGGCCTCGATGGAGGAACTGGCGGCGACCGTGAAGGCCAACGCGGCCAATGCCGGCCGTGCCCGCGATCTCTCCGGTACCGCCCGCCAGCAGTCGCAGGCCGGCGCCCGCGTCGTCGCCCAGGCGGTCGATGCCATGCACCCGATCGAGGAGTCGGCGCGCAAGATCTCCGACATCATCGGGATCATCGACGAGATCGCCTTCCAGACCAACCTGCTGGCGCTCAATGCCGCTGTCGAGGCCGCGCGCGCCGGCGAGGCGGGCAAGGGCTTCGGTGTCGTTGCCTCCGAGGTGCGGACGCTGGCGCAGCGCACGTCCGAGGCGGCGAAGGACATCAAGGGGCTGATCTCCACCTCCAACACCCACGTGCAGGACGGCGTGAAGCTGGTGCAGCAGACCGGCGAGGCCCTGAAGAAGATCCAGGAGTCGACCGACCAGGTGGCGCAGGTGATCGCCGAGATCGCCTCGGCCAGCGAGCAGCAGGCCAGCGGCATCGCCGAGGTGAACCAGGCAGTCACCCACATGGACGAGATGACCCAGCAGAACTCGGCCATGGTCGAGGAGAACACGGCGGCGGCGAAGTCGCTGGAGGAGCAGGCATCCGAGCTGGATCGCCAGATGCGCTTCTTCACCATCGACGGCGGCCAGCCGGCGCGCCAGGCCACCGTGGTCGCTTCGGCGCCGAAGCCGGGCAAGGCCACGGCACCGGCCAGGAGCACGGCGAAGGCTGCGCCGCGCAGTGCCGGCAACCTGGCCCTGAAGCCGAAGGAAGAGGACTGGAACGAGTTCTGACCGATCCGGTCAGGCCTCTGCGGACACGGACCCCGTCGCGCCACATGCGCGGCGGGGTTCGTCGTTCCGGGCGGATGCCCGTGCGGGGATCAGTCGGGGCGGTCCATCGAGAAGATCGTGTCGACCACGGCGTAGTCCATGTAGCCCAGCCGCGCGATCGGGCGATAGGCGGCCATGTCGATCATGCCGTCCTTCACGATCCGCTCGTCGATGTGGATGCCCACCACCTCGCCGATCACCATGTTGTTCTGCACCTTCGGGCTGTTCGAGCGAAGCTGCACGATCTGCACCAGCCGGCATTCCAGGTTCACCGGCGATTCCTTGACCCGCGGCACGTCCACCACCTCCGACGGCACGGCGGTGAGGCCGGAGAAGGTGAACTCGTCCTGGTCGGCGGGCAGGGCGGCCGAGCTGAGGTTCATCTGCTCGCGCAGGTCGAACGTCACCATGTTGACGACGAACTCGCCGGTCTCGCGGATGTTGCTCGCCGTGTCCTTCCGGGTACCGGTCGGCTTGGCGCCGTTGCAGCCGAAGACCACGGTCTGCGGATGGTCGGTGATGGCGTTGAAATAGCTGAACGGGGCCAGGTTGATCCGCCCGTCCGCCCCTTTCGACGAGATCCAGCCGACCGGGCGCGGGGAGACCAGCGCCTTGAAGGGATTGTGCTTCATGCCATGGGGCTGGTCTGCGCGGTAGAACATCGTCGGTTTCTTCCCTGTTGCACGTATCTGCCGCAAGCTAGGGCCGGGCGGGCCCGCGATCAATGCGGGCGGCCCGATGATAATGCTGGCACGTGCCGGCCGATTGCGATAATCAGCCCCGCCATGGACAGGATCCGCATCGAACGACGACGAGGCCACTGACGGGCCGGGGCTGCGAGGCGCCGGGCAGCCGTCTGCTTTCGCGCCTTCACTTTTGCCCCGATATCGCCTGAGATGCGCCCATGTTCCGGATCGAACCCATGGATGCCGCCGCCGAGGCGGCCTATCCCGAAATCCTTGATATCTGTTTCGGTCCCGACCGGAAGAAGAAGATTTCCTATCGCTTCCGCGACGGGGTCGAGCCCTCGCGCCAGTTCGCCCTGGCCGCCTATGACGGCGAGCGGATGATCGGCGCCATCCAGTACTGGCCGTGCATGGTGCAGGGCTGCCGGGCCGAACTGCTGGGACCGGTCGCGGTGTTGCCGGCCTACCGGGGGCGGGGTGCCGCACGGGCACTGGTGACGCAGAGCCTGGTGCTCTGCCGCAAGGCCGGCATCGACATCGTGGTTCTGGTCGGCGACCCGGCGCTCTACCGCCAGTACGGCTTCCTGCCGGCCTCCGCGCAGTCCATGTACATCCCCGACGAGAACCCGGCGCGGACGCAGATCAAGCCGTTCACGGTCCGGGGCGGCCGCGCGCGTGGCGCGGTCCTGCCCGTCGAGCCCATGCGGGGCGCGGCCTGAGCGGCACCCGGTCGAACCTGTCCGGGGCCGCCGCCTGAGCGGCCCCCGGCCGGTCGTTACAGGATGAACTTCGACAGGTCCGCGTTGCGGGCCAGGTCGCCGATGCGTTCGCGGACATAGGCCGCGTCGATCCGTACCGTCTCGCCGGCCCGGTCGGAGGCAGTGAAGCTCACCTCCTCCAGCACCTTCTCCAGGATGGTGTGCAGGCGGCGCGCGCCGATGTTCTCGACCGCGTCGTTGACCTGCACGGCCAGCGCCGCGATCTCGTCGATGGCGTCGTCGGCGAAGTCCAGCGTCACCTGCTCGGTACCCATCAGCGCCGTGTACTGGCGGATCAGGCTGGCCTCGGTCTCCGTCAGGATGCGTTTGAAATCGGCCTGGGTCAGCGGCTTCAGCTCGACTCGGATCGGCAGGCGGCCCTGCAGTTCGGGCAGCAGGTCGGCCGGCTTGGCAATGTGGAACGCGCCCGAGGCGATGAACAGCACGTGGTCGGTCTTCACCGAGCCGTGCTTGGTCGAGACGGTCGTGCCCTCGATCAGGGGCAGCAGGTCGCGCTGCACGCCTTCGCGACTGACATCGGCGCCCTGGCGCTCGGAGCGGGCGCAGATCTTGTCGATCTCGTCCAGGAAGACGATGCCGTTCTGCTCGACGGCGCGGATGGCCTCGTGGACCAGTTGCTCCTGGTCGACCAGCTTGTCGGATTCCTCGGCCACCAGCATCTCGTGCGAGGCACCGACGGTGACGCGACGGGTCTTGGTGCGGCCGCCGAAGGCCTTCCCCAGCATGTCGTTGAGGTTGATCATGCCCATCTGCGCGCCGGGTGCGCCCGGGATGTCGAAGGTCGGCAGCGACATGCCGCCCTGGTCCTGAACCTGCAGCTCGATCTCCTTGTCGTCGAGCTCGCCATTGCGCAGCTTGGTGCGGAACTTCTCGCGCGTGTCCTTGCTGGAGCCTTGGCCGACCAGGGCGTCCAGCACCCGTTCTTCGGCCGCCAGCGCCGCGCGCGCCTGCACGTCGCGGCGCTTGCGCTCGCGCACCTGCTGGATCGCCACCTCGACCAGGTCGCGCACGATCTGCTCGACGTCGCGGCCGACATAGCCGACCTCGGTGAACTTGGTGGCCTCGACCTTGATGAACGGCGCCTCGGCCAGGCGGGCGAGCCGGCGGGATATCTCGGTCTTGCCGACGCCGGTCGGGCCGATCATCAGGATGTTCTTGGGCAGGACCTCGTCACGCAGGTCGTCGGGCAGCTGCTGGCGGCGCCAGCGGTTGCGCAGCGCCACGGCGACGGCGCGCTTGGCGTCCTGCTGGCCGATGATGTGCCGGTCCAGCTCGTGGACGATCTCGCGGGGGCTGAAGTCACTCATGCGATGCGCAGGCTTTCGATGACAACGTTCTCGTTGGTGTAGACGCAGATGTCGGCGGCGATCTTCATGGCCTTCCGGGCGATCGCCTCGGCGTCCATGTCGTCACGGTCGACCAGCGCGCGGGCGGCGGCCAGCGCGTAGTTGCCGCCGGAGCCGATGCCGATCAGGCCGTCCTCCGGCTCCAGCACGTCGCCGGTTCCGGTGAGCACCAGCGAGGTGTCGGCGCTCGCGACCGCCATCATGGCCTCCAGCCGGCGGAGGTAGCGGTCGGTGCGCCAGTCCTTGGCCAGTTCGACGGCGGCCCGGGTCAGCTGGCCGGGATACTGCTCCAGCTTGGCCTCCAGCCGTTCGAACAGGGTGAAGGCGTCGGCGGTGGCGCCGGCGAAACCGGCCAGGATGTCGCCACGGCCGATGCGGCGCACCTTGCGCGCGTTCGACTTGATGACGGTCTGGCCGAGCGAGACCTGTCCGTCGCCGGCGATGACGACGCGGTCGCCCTTGCGCACGCACAGGATGGTGGTGCCGTGCCAGGTCGGTCGGGACTCGGTGTCCATCTGGGCTCCACTGGATGAGACGGGGCGGCAGGCGCGGTCGCGGGCGACGGCGCCGGGCGGGTGTCGCCGTTATCTATTCATCCGGGCCACCGGATCAAGCCGGCGTGGCGCCGCCGAGGTCGCCCGGGGGATTGGTGAAGGGCGGAAAGGCCGGCTGGCCCAGCACGCTGCGATACTGTTCCAGCGCCCAGCGCACGCTCGGGAACGCCAGTTCATCCCAGGGGATCTCGTGCCAGTCGAAATAGCGGACCTCCAGCGATTCCGGGCCGGAGGCAACGTCGGGGCTGTTCATCTCGGCGCAGTAGATCAGCTGCACCTGGCTGATGCGCGGGATGTTGTAGACGGCGAGCAACTGGCCGACGCGGATGTCGGCGCTGGCCTCCTCCATCGCCTCGCGCGCCGCACCCTGCTCGGAGGTCTCGCGCTCCTCCATGAAGCCGGCGGGAATGGTCCAGTAGCCGCGTCGGGGCTCGATCGCCCGGCGGCAGAGCAGGATCTTCTCGCCCAGCATGCAGACGGCACCGACGACGATCTTCGGGTTGACGTAATGCACCCAGCCGCAGTCGTCGCAGACATTGCGCTCGCGGTTGTCGCCGTCCGGGACCTTGCGCACGAACCGCTCGGCGCCGGGAAGGTAGCTCGGGATGGTCACGATTCAGGCTCCTGGAGATCCTCGCCCCGACTGTGGCGCGAGGCGACGACCCGATGCAAGGAGAGAGGTGGGCGGCGGGCGAGACTGCACCGCAATGGCACAGCAGCCGGACGGTTTCGCGTCCTGCACTGTTCCGTGCCGGGACTGCGGCATCGGAAGCCGGGCATTTCCGCGGTTTCCGGTTCCGGAGCGACTCTTGCATGGGTTGAGGCGTTCGGTGCCTGGCACCACTCTGGTTTCAGCGCCGCAGCATTCCCTTGACGGTCGTCCTGCGACCGTATTGACGGGGGCACCCACCGGTGTCTCCGTCTTTTTTTGTTCGGGGATCAGCCTTTTCCGCGCAGCGCATCGATGGCGCCCTTCACGTTGGTCCAGGCGGTGCTGCCCGGCTGCAGCTGGGTCAGCAGCTTCTCCCAGTGGCCCATGGCCTCATCGGGGCGACCGGCGTCGGCCGCGGCCCGGCCAAGGAACCAGAGCGCGTCGGGATTGCCGGGCTCTGTCGCCAGAACGGCCTGGAACTCCGCCACGGCCGGGGCTGGCACGGCACCGGTCCCCGCCTGCTCGACCAGCGCATTGCCATAGGCAAGGCGCGCGGCGGCATCGCCGGGACGGATGCGTGCGGCATTGGCATAGGCGTTCACGGCGCCGTCCGTGTTGCCCAGCACGCCATAGGCACGACCGAGACGCAGCCAGCCCTCGAAGTCCTCGGGGTTCTCTTCCATCCTGCCGGCGAGCCGCTCGACCATGGAGCGGATCATCGCCTGGCGGTCCTCGGCCGACATGTCCGCGGCGGCGCGGACATCCTCGGCCGTCGGTCCCGGAGCATTCGGCGCGACGGGCGGCGCGGCTTGCGCCATGGGCGGCGCGGCCCGGGCAACAGGCGGCGCGGCCTGCGCCACGGGCGGTGCGGCCGGTGGGTCCTGCAGCGCGGCGGGGAAGTCGGCGGCGAGGTCGGCGCCGAGATCCCGCGCGACCTCGCGCAGCCGGCCATAGAGCGCCGGCAGCCACGGCGCGTCAGACGGCGAGTCCTTGGCCATCTGCAGCCAGCCGTCATAGGCGCCGCGCAGGTCGCCGGCCTGTCCCTTGGCCAGCGCGAGATAGAAGTTCGCACCCGGATGCTTCGGATCGATCTGTCGCGCACGTTCGAAGGCGGTCCTGGCCCGCTCGGTGACGATGCCCTGGCTGGAGAAGATCAGCGCCTCGCCGAGCTGCATGTGCGGCGCCGGATCGTTGAAGGCCTCGGGCAGGGCAGCGGCGCGGGCATAGGCCTCGGCGGCCCTGTCGTGACGGTCCATCACACCGAAGGAGCGGCCGAGCAGCAGCCAGCCCTGGTAGTCGGTGGGGTCCTTGTCCAGTCGCTCCGCAAGCGTGGTGACCATGCGGTCGACCGATTCCAGGCCCTGCTGCTGCTGTGGCGTCGGCGCCGGGGCACCACCCCGGGCGACCCGCGCGCCGGGCATGCCTTCGATCCGGTCGGCCAGCGGCTGGGCCGGCAGGTCGGGGCGACCAAGGCCGAGATACAGCGCGGCGGCGGCAAAGGGCAGGACGCAGGCAAGCAGCACCCCGATGGCCATCCGGCTGTTGCCGAGGCCCACCGTGGCCGGCTCGGCGTCGCGGGCGGCCTGCAGCATGCGGCGCTCGATCTCGATGCGGGCGGCGCGTTCCTCGGTCTCCGAGATCACGCCGCGGGCCCGGTCCTGCTCCAGCTCGTCGAGCTGGCGACGGTAGACGCGGATGTCGTAGTCGCCGCGGCGGGCGGCGGACTGGCCAGGGCGCAGCAGGGCGCGCAGCAGGTACAGCGAGACGGCGAGCGTCAGTACGCCGACGACGATCCAGAGACTCACCTGGGGATCACTCCTGTCCGGTCAGGGCGCGGGCGACTTCCGCCCGTTCGGCTTCGGTCAGCGGCGTGCCGGCCCGGGCGGATGTCGGACGGCGGCGGAGATAGATGGCGGCGATGATGGCACCGGGCACCAGGATCAGCAGCGGTCCGAGCCAGAGCAGCCAGGTCTCCGGCTTGAACGGCGGCTGCAGCAGCACCCAGTCGCCAAAGCGCTGCACCATGTAGTCGAGCGCCTCGGCATCGCTGTCGCCGGCGGCGATGCGCTCGCGCAGCACCTCGCGCAGGTCGCGGGCCAGCGGCGCGTTGCTCTCGGAGATCGCCTGGTTCTGGCAGACGAGGCAGCGCAGCTCGTGCATCAGCTCCCGCGCCCTGGCCTCCTGCTCCGGGTCCGCCAGGGGCTTCTCGGTGAAGATGGCGAACGCCGGCAGGGCGGCGAAGGTCAGCGCGATGGCCAGGAAAAGTCCTCTCACGGCCTCGCCGCTCCGGCGTCGGCGCGCATCTTCGCGATCAGCGGCAACAGCTTCTCCTGCAGGATCATCGGCGTGATCGGCCCGATGATCTTCTCCACGATGACGCCCTTGCCATCGACGATGAAGGTTTCCGGCACACCGTAAACGCCGAAATCGATGCCGACGCGGCCGTTCAGGTCCACACCGATGCGGTCATAGGGATCGCCGTACTGGTTCAGCCAGGCGACTGCGTCCGACGGCCCGTCCTTGTAGTTCAGGCCATGGATCGGCACGACGCCCTTGCGCTGCATCTCCATGAGCAGCGGGTGTTCGACCCGGCAGGCGACGCACCAGGAGGCGAAGACGTTGACCAGTTGCACCGGCTCGGTCAGGTCGGCCCGCGACAGGCCCCGCTCGTGGCCCGGCAGCGGCGGCAGGTCGAATTCCGGTACGGGCTTGTTGATCAGGGCCGAGGGGATGGTCTTCGGATCCAGCGACAGGCCCTGGTAGAGGAACCAGCCGATGGTCGCGAAGACGACCACGGGCAGCAGTCCCACCAGCCAGCGGGTGGCGGGCGCCTTGCGGGCCCCTGCCGCGGTCTCGGTCGCTTCGGTCATCATGTGCTCCTAGTCGCCGGCGCCGGCGGCGGCAAGGCCGGCCGCGTGCGTCTCGGTCCGGCGTGTGGACGGCGCGCCGACACGCAGGCGCCGGTCGCTCAGCGAGGCCAGCCCGCCGCCGATCATCGCCACGGTGCCGAGCCAGATCCAGACCACCAGCGGCTTGTAGTAGAGCCGCACGGCGTAGCCACCCTCGCCGTCGGCCTCGCCCACCACGGTGTAGAGGTCGCCCGCGAACGTGGTGCGGATCGCGGCCTCGGTGGTTTCTTCCGGCGGGTTGGTGAACGTGCGCTTCTCCGGCTGCAGCACCGTCACCGGACGGCCGTCCCGGGTGACGACGAAGCTGCCGGTCAGGGCGCTGTAGTTCGGTCCGGGCAGCGTCTGCGCACCGACGAAGGTCAGGTCGAAGCCACCGACCTGCTGCACGTCGCCGGGACGCATGATGGTCTGGATCTCTTCCTGCCACGCCTCGGAGGCGGTGATGCCGAGCACCATCAGCGCGACGCCGAGATGGGCCAGCGACATGCCATAGGCCGATCGCGGCAGCCCGCGCGCGCGGGCCCAGGTCTCGCCGATGCCGACGCGGAACAGCTTCACCCGCTCGCCCCATTCCCAGACGACCGACAGCACCAGCCAGACCACCAGGGCCATGCCAAGGACCGCCAGGAGCATCCCGTCATAGACCGCCCAGAACATGAAGCCGGCCGCGACCAGCGTGACGAACACCACCAGCTTCAGCCGGCCGAGCACGCCCAGCAGGTCGCCGCGCTTCCACGCCATCATCGGGCCGACGCCCAGCGCCGCGATCAGCGGCGTCATCAGCGGCACGAAGATCGCGTTGAAATAGGGCGCGCCGACCGAGACCTTCTCGCCGGTGACGGCATCCAGGAACAGCGGATAGAGCGTGCCCAGCAGGACCGTGGCGCAGGCGGTCGACAGCAGCAGGTTGTTCAGCACCAGCGTGCCCTCGCGGCTGACCGGCTGGAACAGCCCGCCGCCCTTCAACGACGGTGCGCGGATGGCGAAGAGGGTCAGCGAGCCGCCGACGACGGCGATCAGGAAGGCCAGGATGAACACGCCGCGTTCCGGATCGGTGGCGAAGGCGTGGACGGAGTTCAGCACGCCCGAGCGGACCAGGAAGGTGCCGAGCAGCGAGAGCGAGAAGGCGAGGATCGCCAGCAGGATCGTCCAGCTCTTCAGCGCGTCGCGCTTCTCGACCACGATGGCCGAGTGCAGCAGCGCGGTCGCCGCCAGCCAGGGCATGAACGAGGCATTCTCGACCGGGTCCCAGAACCACCAGCCGCCCCAGCCAAGCTCGTAATAGGCCCAGTAGCTGCCCAGCGAGATGCCGGCGGTCAGGCAGCCCCAGGCGGCAAGCGTCCAGGGGCGTACCCAGCGTGCCCAGGCCGGGTCGACGCGCCCCTCGATCAGGGCGGCGACGGCGAAGGAGAAGGCGACCGACAGGCCGACATAGCCGAGATAGAGGAACGGCGGGTGGATCGCCAGCGCCGGGTCCTGCAGCAGCGGGTTGAGGCCGTTGCCCTCCAGCGGGGCCGGGTCGAGGCGGGCGAAGGGATTGGACGTGAACAGGATGAACGACAGGAAGCCGACGCCGATCATCGCCTGGACCGACAGCACGCGGGCCTTCAGGCTGGGCGGCAGGTTGTCGCCGAACTGCGCCACGGCGGCGCCGAACAGGGTCAGGATCAGGATCCAGAGCAGCAGCGAGCCCTCGTGGTTCCCCCAGACGCCGCTGATCTTGTAGATCATCGGCTTCAGCGAATGGCTGTTCTGGAAGACATTCTCGACCGAGAAGTCGGACGTGACGTAGCTGATGGTCAGGCAGATGAACGACAGCAGCACCAGCCAGAACTGGGCGCGCGCGGCCGGCGCGGCGATGGCCATCCAGGCGGCGTCGCGGCGGGCGGCGCCGATCTGCGGGATCACCGCCTGGACCGTGGCGACGACGATGGCGAGGACGAGTGCGTAGTGACCGAGTTCGGGAACCATCAGCTGCCCTGTCCGCCGGCTTCCGGCTTGAAATGACCCGATTTCTTCAGCGCGTCGGCGACCTCGGGCGGCATGTAGTTCTCGTCGTGCTTGGCCAGCACTTCCTGCGCCATGAAGCGGCCGTCGGGGGCCATCACACCCAGCGCCACTACGCCTTGCCCCGGCCGAAAGAGATCCGGGAGAATTTTATCATAGCTGATCGTCAGGGCATTGGCGCCATCGGTCACGCGGAAGGTGGTGACGATGCCGGCCTTGGCCACCGAGCCGTCCTCGACCAGGCCGCCGACGCGGAAGCGCTTGCCGGCGGGGAAGCCCTGCTCGGCGATTTCGGTCGGGCTGCGGAAGACGTCGAGTTCCTCGTCGAGCGCGGCCAGCGAGAAGGCCAGCGCGGCGCCGACGAACAGCATGCCCAGCAGGACAAGGACGAGGCGCTGTCGCTTCGGTCTCATTCGTCGTCACTCCCCTGGCGCTGGCGCCGCCGGCGCGGGCGCAGTGCCTTCAGTGCCTCGGATTCGCGGGTGGCGGCGCGGGCCTGGCGCACGCTCTGGACCAGCAGCCCGGCCATCAGCAGCAGCGCGATGCCGTAGGATGTCCAGATGTAGGGCGCATAGCCGCCCATGTGCAGGAACTCGATCACCGCATCCCCTCCATTGCCAGCACAGCCCCGACGCCTATTCCGCCGCCTGCATCGCGGCGTGCCGGTCGGCCGCCTCCAGCCGGATCTGGCGGCTGCGGCGCAGGTGGATCTCGGCGCGCACGCGGTAGACCAGGACCGTCAGATAATAGGCGGCGAAGCCGATGATCATCAGCAAAAGTGGCCACAACATGGAGCTGTGAATGGTCGGTCCCTTCATTGTGATCAGGCTCGCCGGCTGGTGGAGCGTGTTCCACCATTCCACCGAGAACTTGATGATCGGGATATTGACCGCGCCGACCAGGGCCAGGATGGCGGCGGCGCGCGCCGCCTTCGCCTGGTCCTCGAAGGCCTGCCAGAGCGCCATGTAGCCCAGGTAGATGAAGAACAGGATCAGCACCGAGGTCAGGCGCGCGTCCCAGACCCACCAGGTGCCCCACATCGGCTTGCCCCAGAGCGAGCCGGTCAGCAGGCAGATGAAGCAGAACACGGCACCGACCGGCGCGCTGGCCTTGGCGATCAGGTCGGCAACCATGTGGCGCCAGATCAGCGCCGTGGCGCTGGCGATCGCCATGCCGACATAGACGCCCATGGCCATCATCGCGGCCGGCACGTGGATGAACATGATCCGGACAGTGTCGCCCTGCTGGTAGTCCGGCGGCGCGAAGCCCAGGCCCCAGACGAGGCCGGTGCCGAGCGTCACGGCCGCTGTGACGGCCGCCCACGGCAGGACGGCGTCGGCGAGTTTCAGGAACCGGGTCGGATTGGCGAACCTGTGCATCACGCTCCTTCACCTTGGGATGACAAGGCCGGATTTGAAGTGACCGTCATCTCAGCGACCGTCGACAGGTTTCCCGCAAACGTCAGTCAAGTGCAAGCTTCAGCGCCGCGGCTGCGGCGATGGGCGCCATCACCAGGGCCCCGCAAAGCATGGCGGCCAGCAGCAGCAGGTGCGCGTCGGGCGGGAATCCGGTGACGGATGCTTCCACCGCGCCGACCCCGAAAATCAGTACAGGAATGTAGAAGGGTGTGGCGATCAGCGTCAGCAGGACGCCGCCGCGCCTGACGCCCACGGTCAGGGCGGCGCCGACCGCGCCGATCAGGCTGAGGATCGGCGTACCCAGCGCCATGGCCAGCAGCATGGTCAGGTAGCCGTCGGGCTGGAGCTGCATCAGCAGGCCCAGCAGGGGCGCGGTCAGGATCACCGGCAGGCCCGTGGTCAGCCAGTGTGCGGCGACCTTGCCCAGCACCACGACCGGCAGCGGCACCGGCAGCAGGGCAAGCTGGTCCAGGCTGCCGTCCTCCAGGTCGGCCTGGAACAGCCGGTCCAGGCTGATCAGCACCGACAGCAGCGCGGCGACCCAGATCACGCCGGCGGCAATGCGCTCAAGCGTTTCGGGGGCCGGCCCGACGCCGAGCGGGAACAGGCTGACCACCAGCACGAAGAAAGCGATGGCGAGCAGGCTGGCGCCACCCTGGCGGCGTGCCAGCAGCAGGTCGCGGCGCATCACGGACAGGAACACGGCGACCATCAGTCCGCATCCTCCGTGTCGTCGTCATCGTCCCAGTCACCGGTGCGGTCGGGGGGTGTCACCTCCAGCGTCCGGCCGGGATCGCCGGGCAGGGCGGCGTGGGTGGCGGCGAGCACGGTGCCGCCGTCCCGGCGGTGGGCGTCGACGATCTCCCCCAGCCGGTCGATGCCGGCGCGGTCCAGCGCGGTCAGTGGCTCGTCCAGCAGCCAGAGCCGGGCCGGAACGGCCAGCAGCCGCGACAGCGCCACGCGCCGGCGTTGTCCGGCGGACATGTAGCCCACGGGCAGATCGGCGAGTTCGGCCATGCCCAGCCGCGCCAGCGCCGCCATCGGGTCGGCATCCGCATGGCCGCGCATGCGAGCGTGCAGGCCGACATTCTCCCGTGCCGTCAGCGCCGACTTCAGCCCGTCGAGATGCCCCGAATAGGCCATGGCGGCGGCGAAGCCCTCCCGGTCCTCCGCGACCGGAATTCCGTTCCAGGTCACGCTGCCGGCGAAGGGACGCACGAAGCCGGCGACGATGCGCAGCAGGGTCGACTTGCCGGCACCGTTGCGGCCGGTGAGCACCAGCAGCTCGCCGGGCCCGGCCCGCAGGTCCAGGCCCGCGAAGATCAGCCGGTCGCCGCGCATCGCGGCAAGACCGTGGCCCGCCAGTGTCGTCACCCGCGCCGCCTCAGTCGACCCGCCGGCGGGTCATCTCGACGCCGACACTCTCGACATCGCCGAAGACGTCCAGCTTCTCGATCATCACCGTGGCCTCGGCCACGCGATGCTCGGCCAGCGCCACGTCCAGGATGGCGTCGGCGAACAGCTCGACCAGGTCGATATGGCCGCGCTCGACGATATCCTTGATGCCGATGATCAGGTCCTCGTAGGAGACCACGCCGTCGATGCCGGGCTCGTCGGGGTCGCGCTCGGCGATCACCGACAGGTTGACGCGCACGCGCTGGCGCCGGTCACGCTCGTGGGCGTAGATGCCGATGCCGGCCGATAGCACCAGGTCGCGAACGAAGATCCGGTAGGTGGTCGGTCCCAACTGGCACCCCCTCTTCCAGTCCGTCCGGCGCGCGGGATCGCACGGCCACGGTTGGATGCCGAGTAGCGCCGGAATGCCATGCCGGTCAAGCGTCGCGACCCCTTGCCGGCGCCGGGCGGGCGGCGTATGAGCCGGCCGATGACCGACACGCCCGACTGCCGCCTGTACCTGATCACGCCCCCGGCCCTGGAGCCGCGCGCCTTCGCCGACGATCTCGCCGCCGCGCTGGACGCCGGCGACGTCGCCTGCGTGCAGCTGCGCCTCAAGGACGTGGACGACGATACGGTGCGCCGCGCGATCGACGTGCTGATGCCGCTCACGCAGTCGCGCGACGTGGCGTTCATCGTCAACGACCGCCCGGACCTGGCGCGCGTGTCCGGCGCCGACGGCTGTCATGTCGGCGACGAGGACTGGCCCTATGCCCGCGCACGGGCCGAGGTCGGGCCGGACGCCATCGTCGGCGTCTCCTGCTACGACTCGCGCCAGCGTGCCATGGACGCCGGCGATGCCGGTGCCGACTACGTGGCCTTCGGGGCCTTCTTCCCGACGCAGACCAAGCAGCCGAAGACCAGCGTGACGCCGGACATCCTGGAGGCCTGGTCCGTCATGACCACGGTGCCCTGCGTCGCCATCGGCGGCATCACGCCGGAGAACTGCGGACCGCTGGTCGCCGCCGGTGCCGACTTCCTGGCCGTGATCGGCGCGGTCTGGAATCATCCCGATGGCCCGGCCGCTGCGGTCCGCGCCTTCGACGCGGCCATCGCCGCGGCGCGCGACGGCTGAACCCCCGACACGCTGAACGCTCGACACGGGCACGCCGAGCCTATAGGTTCCGCGCGCTCCGGCACCATTCCACGACATCAACGATCCGGATGTTCCCGCCATGAAAGTCAACGGCAATTCCATTCGTCCCGGCAACGTCATCGAGCACCAGGGAGGTCTCTGGCGTGCGGTGCGTATCCAGCACACCCAGCCGGGCAAGGGCGGCGCCTACCTGCAGGTCGAGCTGAAGAACCTGCGCGACGGCCGCAAGCTGAACGAACGGTTCCGGTCCTCGGAGGCGGTCGAGAAGGTGCGCCTGGACCAGAAGGACTTCCAGTTCCTGTTTGCCGACGGCGACATGATCACCTTCATGGACACCGAGACCTTCGAGCAGGTGACCGTGAACGCCGAGCTGGTCGGCGAGCAGGCGGTCTACCTGCAGGACGGCATGCAGGTGCAGGTCGAATCCTACGAGGACGAGCCGATCGGCATCGTCATTCCCGAGCAGGTCGTGCTGGAGGTCACCCAGACCGAGCCGACCGTGAAGGGCCAGACCGCCGCGTCGAGCTACAAGCCCGCGATCATGGACAATGGCGTGCGCGTGATGGTGCCGCCGTTCATCGAGACCGGCGAGCGTGTCGTTGTCGACACCGCCGAGGGCACCTACCTGCGGCGCGCCGACTGACCGCCGCATGATCCGCAAGTCGCCGCTCATCAACGTCATGGAACGTGCCGCCCGCCGGGCGGCGCGCTCGCTGCTGCACGATTTCGGCGAGGTCGAGAACCTGCAGGTCTCCCGCAAGGGGCCGGCGGACTTCGTCTCCCAGGCCGACCTGCAGGCCGAGCGCATCCTGCGCGAGGAACTGGCCAAGGCCCGCCCCGACTTCGGCTTCCGGCTGGAGGAAGGCGGCGAGGTACCGGCGAAGGACGGCAAGTCCTACTGGATCGTCGATCCGCTGGACGGCACCACCAACTTCCTGCACGGCGTGCCGCACTTCGCCATCTCCATCGGCGTCGAGCAGCAGGGCGAGATCGTTGCCGGCATGGTGCTGGAGCCGACCCGCGACGAGCTGTTCTTCGCCGAGCGCGGCAAGGGCGCCTTCCTGAACGACACCCGCATCAGGGTCTCGGCCCGCACGCGGATGGCCGATTCGCTGATCGGCACCGGCATGCCCTTCCTGGGTCGTGGCGGCCACGCGCTGTTCCATGCCGAACTGAAGGCGCTGACCGACCAGGTCGCGGGCGTGCGCCGGCTGGGCGTCGCCTCGCTGGACCTCGCCTATGTCGCCGCCGGCCGGCTGGACGCGTTCTGGGAACGTGGCCTGAAGCCGTGGGACATCGCCGCCGGCATCGTGCTGGTGCGCGAGGCGGGCGGGCTGGTCACCGACCTGGGTGGCGGCAAGAAGATGCTGGAGAGCGGCGACATCCTCGCCGGCAATACCGGCGTGCACCCGACCCTGCTGAAGCTGCTGAAAGACGCGGCGAAAACTGTCGCTGCCTGAGGCATTTGCCCGACCTTCCGGTTGTTCGTCCGCGCGGGCCTGCGCTAAGGTCTCGGGCGCAACTGCCGGGAGGACACGCGTGCAACGCCTTCGACGGATCGGCCTCGCACTTGGTGCAGCCGGACTGGCCGCCACCGCCGTGGCGCCGGCCGTCGCGCAGTCGGCAGACGTGTGGGTCAACCCCGAGTTCCTGGGTGGCGGTGCCGGTACGCCCGGTGGCGCGGCCGGACCGCTGGTGATCTCCCCCGGACCGGAACGCTATCGCCTGCCGTTCAATCGCCCCGCAGACGACCGTATCACGCTTCGCCCGCCCGGCTCGCCCCGTACCCCCGCGCCGGCCCCGGCCGGGAAGGTCGCCGCGCCCGTCAAATCCGCGCCGCCCGTCGCGGCCGCACCGAAGCTGACGCCCCCGACGCCACCGGTCACGTCCGCCCCCGTCGCGGCGGCGCCCGTCACGGTCAGGCCGGCGCCGCCGCCGAATCCCGCCCCCGCGGAAGCCGCGCCGCGCATTCCGGTCATCGGACCGTCCACCCGCACGCCCGCACCGCCGGCTCCGGCCACCACGCCGGCGACGACCGCACCGAAGATCGACCTGCCCGTGGTGGCGGCGAAGCCCAGCGCGCCGGCCACAGTCGAGGCCCCGTCGGCCGCGCCGACACCGCCCGCCGCGCCACCGCCCGCGACCACCGCAGCCCCGCGCGCGGTCGCGCCGTCGACCGACTGGGCCGCCGCGACCACGGCACCGGCGAGCGACCTGCGCATTGCCTTCGCCGGCAAGGCGGAAGAACCCGATGCTGCGGCCGCGGAGCGGATCCGGGCCATAGCCGCCGATCTCGCCAGGACCGATGACCGGCTGAAGATCAGCGCCTATGCCGCCGCCGGGGACGAGACCACGGACTGGGCGCGGCGCGTGTCGTTGCGCCGGGCGATGAATGTCCGGCAGCTGCTGCTCGACGGTGGCGTGCAGAGCTTCCGCATCCAGGTGCGCGCGCTGGGGACACCGTCGGACGGCGGCCCCGGCAACCGCGTCGACCTTGACATCGAAAAGCGATAGAAGGAGCCGGCCAGTGCCGCCGCACCCGGCCACCACGGACGCGAGGAGCCGATGAGCCAGCCCTCTGCCCACCTGACCCGCATCATCATCTTCCTGGTCATCGTCGTGATCGTGCTGGGCGCGCTGCACGAGGCGGTGATCAGTGCCTTCATGACCAACCCGGCGCTGAACGGCCTGATCGTCGGCGTGCTGATCATCGGCATCCTGTACGTGCTGCGCCAGATCCTGCAGCTCAGGCCGGCCGCGCGCTGGGTCGGCACCTTCCGCCGCAACGAGCCGGGACTGTCGGTGCAGACGCCCCCGTCCATCCTGGCGCCGCTGGCGACCATGTTGCAGGAGAAGCGCGGCCGGGTCTCGCTGTCGGCCATGTCGCTCCGCTCGCTGCTGGATTCCATCAGTTCCCGCGTCGATGAATCGCGCGAGATCTCGCGCTACCTGATCGGGCTGCTGGTGTTCCTCGGTCTGCTGGGTACCTTCTGGGGCCTGCTGAGCACCATCGGGTCCATCGGCGACACCATCCGCTCGCTCTCGCCCGGCGGCGGCGAGGTCACCGACATGTTCGAGGACCTGAAGCGCGGGCTCGAGGCGCCGCTGGACGGCATGGGCACGGCCTTCTCGTCATCGCTGTTCGGTCTCGCGGGTTCGCTGGTGCTGGGCTTCCTCGACCTGCAGGCCAGCCAGGCGCAGAACCGCTTCTACAACGACCTCGAGGAATGGCTGTCGGGCTTCACCCGGCTCGGCAGCGGCGGCGTCGGCAACATCGCCGAGGGCGAGGCCTCGGTCCCGGTCTACGTGCAGGCCCTGCTGGAGCAGACCGCCGACAGCCTGGAGAACCTGCAGCGGATCATGGCGCGGTCGGAGGAGGCGCGGGTCTCCGGCAACCAGACCCTGATGCAGCTGTCCGAACGGCTCGCCAGCCTGACCGACCAGATGCGCACCGAGCGCGACCTGATGGTCCGCCTCGCCGAGGGCCAGATGGAGCTGAAGCCGATCCTGCAGCGCATTGCCGTCGCGACCGAGCAGAGTTCCGGCGACTCGGCCGCCTCGACCCACCTGCGCAATCTCGACGTCTACGTGCAGCGGCTGCTGGAGGAGGCGTCCGCCGGCCGGCAGCGGACCGTCGACGAGATCCGCTCGGAGATCAAGGTGCTGACCCGTACCATCGCCGCCATCGCCGACGAGACCCGCTAGGCCGTCCAGGGAGGAGCAATCTTGGCCCGGAAGCGCAACCGCGCCGAGGCGAACATCTGGCCGGGCTTCGTCGACGCCCTGTCGACCCTGCTCCTCGCCATTGTCTTCCTGCTGGTGGTGTTCTTCCTGGCGCAGCAGACGCTGACCCAGGCGCTGTCGGACCGTGACGAGGCCCTGTTGCGGCTGAACGACCAGATCTCGGAGCTGCAGTCACTGCTGTCGAGCGAGCGGCGCGCCAACGAGGACCTGCGCCGCAATGTCTCGCAGCTCTCCGCGGCACTGAGCGAGACCACCGCGAAGCGCGACGACCTGGCGTTGCAGGTGGCCGAGCTGGAGCGCCGTGCCCGCGACGCCGAGGCCGAACTCGGCAAGCTGCAGAGCTTTTCCGAGGCCGACCGGGCCGAGATCGAGGCCAGGCTGGCGGAACTGGCGGCGCGGGAGGCGGCGCTGGCTTCGCTGCGCGACCAGTCCGAACGCGCCCGCGCCGACAGCGAGCGGCAGGCGCGCGAACTGCAGACGCTGTATTTCCAGGCCCAGGACCGCATCGCGGAACTGGAGAAGGCGGCGGTCGAGACCGAAAGCCGTGTCGCCGAGCTGGGCACCGACCTGGAGAGCGCGCGCACCCGGCTGAACGCCACCCTGCAGGAACTCGGCGACACGAAGCAGGAACTGGAGCGCGCCCGCACGGACACCGGCCAGGCGCAGGCGGCGCTGACCGAGGAACAGCGCATCTCGGAGGCCGCGCGCCGCCAGGTGCACCTGCTGAACCTGCAGATCGCGGCACTGCGCAAGCAACTGGCCGACATCCAAGCCCTGCTCGACGAATCCGAGCGCCGCGACATCGAGAGCAAGGCGACCATCGCCGATCTCGGCAAGCGCCTGAACGCGGCGCTGGCGGCCCAGGTCGAGAAGCTGCAGCGCTACCGCTCGGAGTTCTTCGGCCGGCTGCGCGAGGCGCTGGCCGACCAGCAGGGCATCCGCATCGTCGGCGACCGCTTCGTCTTCCAGTCCGAGGTGCTGTTCGATTCCGGCAGCGCCACGCTGGGCATCCAGGGCCGCATCCAGATGACCAAGCTGGCCGAGACCCTGCTGGAGGTCGCCGCCCGCATCCCGAAGGACATCAACTGGATCCTGCGCATCGACGGGCACACCGACGCCGTGCCGATCAGCACCGCGCAGTTCCCGTCGAACTGGGAGCTGTCGGCGGCCCGCGCCATCGCGGTGACGAAGTTCCTGATCGAGCAGGGCCTGCCGGCCGACCGGCTGGCGCCCACCGGCTTCGGCGAGTACCACCCGATCGAGCCCGGCAACAGCGAACTGGCCCGACGCCGCAACCGGCGCATCGAGCTGAAGCTGACCGAACGCTAGGACCGGGCCTGATCCGGTCATCGGACGCGGAGGTGCCGCCCGTCTTCAGGCCCCTGTCTGAGGGAAATGTGGTTCCATCGGGCTGGCGGGCGGCATCCCGACAGGCCCCCGGGCCTTGTGAACCCGCTTGTCCGGCGTGGGAGCCGCCCGCCTGTCTGATCGTCATCCTGA